>CAVPRY010000008.1:0-1510516 GCA_963708005.1 uncultured Actinomycetes bacterium
GTCGCGAAGCTTCGCAACCCCATCCTGGTCGTGATCTACACCATCATCACGCTCGGGATCTACCAGATCTACTGGTGGTACAGCGCCAACCGCGAACTCGCGGACTACGGCCGTGCACGCGGCGTCGGAGACCTGGGCGACGACCCGGTGAAGTCGACGTTGGCTCTCTTCCCGGGGGCGCTGATCGTCGTACCTGCGATCTGGACGACCGTCACCACGTTCAAGCGCATTCAGGCGGCGCAACGTCTCCACGGACAGACACCGATCAACGGCTGGCTCGGCTTCGTGCTCGTCCTCGTTTTCTCCCCGGCGCTGGTCGGTTACATGCAGAGCGGCCTGAACTCTGCATGGAACGCGGCTCGACCGGGTCCGAGCACTGGCTGACGGACGTGGCTGGCGCCGATACGACCACTCCCCGGTCCGTAGTGGGCCGGATGGCGGATCGGCGCCTGCCAAGCCGGCTCGTCGGCCGACGGGCGTCCAACCTCGTCGGCACGATCGAAGGCGCAATCGTCGCGACCGCCCTCGTGGCCGGACTGGACGAGGCCGACACGGTCTCGCCCGCCCGCGCGCTCTGGCTCCTCTTGGCGACCGGGACCTTCTTCTGGCTCGCTCACGCGTACGCGGACCTCCTTGCCGGCCGCATCCAGGGCCATTACCGCATGAACCGCGAGGACATCGTTCGCGTCGTAGCCCGCGAGCGGCCTCTCCTCCAGGCAGCTCTCCCTCTTGCGGTTCCGCTCTTCCTTGGCGCTGTGGGAGTGCTGACCGACGGACAAGCGCTGAACCTCGCCTGGCTGGTCGGCGTAGCGGCGCTGGTCGGCTGGGGCGTCCTCTTCGCACGCCGAGAGGGCTACGGGTACGCGGGCGTCGTAGGAACTGCGAGCGTGAACGCGTGCGTCGGCCTACTGATCATCGCGGCAAAGGTGGCGGTCGCGTGAACTCTTCGGGCCCAAGCCCGGGACGTGCCCCACTCCGACCGTCGGGGGTTCCCCGCGTCCGGGTCGCGCGCTGGTCGAGGGCAAGTGGTGGGGATCGGCGCTCTGGCGCCGCGTGTGCGTTCCTCTTGGGCCTGATCGTGGACGATCGCCTAAGGGCGCGCGAGACGGAACAACGAAGCACGCACTGAGGACGCAAGCGTGGCTTGCCGAAGCGGCGCCCGCGTCGAACGACCGACACCTTGGGGTTCGACACTGCCAGACGCTTGACGTCTCCGGGTGAGCACAACGGGAGACGGTGCAGCGCAGCCGATTCCCGCCCTTTGAAATCGTCCGCACGTCCACCCCCCCAAAAACGGGCGTCGCGGAATTCAGGGTGCGAATCAGGGTGTCAACCGATGTCGCCGCTTTATCGGAGGAGCAGGCTCGCGTATGTCCACCAAGGACAAAGGAGAGGAGGCCGAGAGATGTCTGGAGCGATCGCTCCTCCGGCACACCAGGCGCCGAGGGGCCTGACGTGGCAGAAGGTGGTCCTGGGCGACTGGTCACGTCTCGTTCGTGATCCGCTCGACGTTGCCCGCATCGTCTTCATTGCGGGCGCAATCGCCTGGGGGCTCGCGGGACGGCCGGTGACGGTCGTCGTCGCCGCTTCGATCGTGCTTGTAGTTGCCCGCATCGCCAGCCTCCCCCGCTTCTACGACTTCAGCCTGATCGTCGTCATGGTCTTGATCGCGTGGGGCGAGGTCCTGGGCGTGTACGACTCGTGGAAGTCATACGACAACGTCGTGCACTTCACGGTGCCGCTGCTCGTGACGGGAATGATCTATCTCCTGCTCGTTCGCCTGGGCGTCCTACCTGAGCTGAGCGATCTCAAGCAGGTGCACCAGAAATTCGGCTTCTTCCTCACGGCGGTGGCGCTGGGGATGGCAATCGGGGCCGGGTGGGAGATCATCGAGTGGTCGCTCGACGAATGGGCGGGAGCCAACCTCGTCGGCAGCGCAACCGATACTGCAACCGATCTGATCTGGGACACGATGGGTGCGACGGGTAGCGCGATCATCCTGACCCTCTGGAGCCTCGGTGGTCATTCGCTGAGGCGCCGACCAGGCGCCGCGCTCGCCGAGAAGCCGTTTGCGAGCTTCCTCCACGTGACCGCCGACGCCGACCGGCGCCAGCGCAAGGTGACCGCGGCACGGTGAGCAGCGGCGGAGTCCCCACCGCGGAGGGCCTTCCCGTCTCGGTCGGGGAGCCGCATGCATGGGTCGCTCGTCGCCCTCGCCTTCGAATTCGACGCGTGCTCGTCGGCTGGCTGCTCGCGGTTGCCGGACTGCTCGCGGCGACAGTTCTGCTGCCCGGACTGCGGGTCGACGGTGTCCCGGGAGCGTTTGGCGTCGTGGCGGTCATCTCGATCGCGAACGCGCTGGTTGTGCCTGCGATGGCTCGAGTCCGGCTCCCGTTCACACTCGTCAGCGGCTTTCTGCTCGTCTTGGTGCTGGACGCCGCACTCTTGTGGATCGCCGCAGACGCGGTGGCCGACTCGATCACGATCGACTCGTTCGGGTGGGCGCTCGCGGGCGCCCTCGCCGCCGCCGCCGCAACGCTCGCGTTCCAGATCGCCCTCGGCGTCAACAATGACGATGCGTATTCCCTGCGCGTGATCGAGCGGATGGCCCGCCGTTCGGGAGAGCAGGTGCGGACCGACACGCCAGGCATCGTCTTCGTCGAAATCGACGGCCTCGCGTTCCCCGTGCTCCAGAGAGCGATCCGCGACGGGCACACGCCGGAGATGGCGCGCTGGCTCGCCGCCGGCACGCACACACTCGTCGAGTGGGAGACCGACCTCTCGTCCCAGACCGGGGCAAGCCAGGCGGGGATCCTGCTGGGCTCGAACGACGACATCCCCGCCTTCCGCTGGATCGAGAAGGAGACCGGCAGGATGATGACCTGCTCGACGCCCGACGACTGCAAGGAGATCGAGCGCCGTCACTCGACCGGGTCGGGTCTGCTCGCCCACGGCGGAACGAGCCGGGGCAACCTCCTCTCCGGCGGCGCGACGGAGGTAATCCTCACGGTCAGCCGGATCGACGCCGAGCGACGAGCCAATCCCGGCTATCGCGCCTTCTTTGCCAATGCACACAACGTCACCCGAGCATCGGTGCTGTTCCTGGGAGAGATCGTGCTCGAGTTGTGGGCTGCAGCGCGCCAGCGACGGCGCGACGTGCAGCCCCGCGGACACCGCGGGGGGATCTATCCCGTCCTGCGCGCCGGGATGTGCGTGCTCGTTCGCGACCTCATCGCGTTCTCGGTGATCTCGGACATGCTGCGCGGCCGACCCGCCGTCTACGCCACGTTCTCCAGCTACGACGAGGTCGCGCACCATTCGGGACTCGAACGCCAGGACACGCTCGAGGCCCTCCGAAAGGTCGACAAGCTAGTCGGACGCATCGCACGCGCCGGGCTTCATACGCCGCGCCCGTACGAAATCGTCGTCCTCTCGGATCACGGGCAGACCCAGGGAGCGACGTTCAAGCAGCGCAACGGGTACGCCTTTGACGAGTTGGTTCGTCGCTCGGTCGAATCTCGATCTTTGCAAACCTTTTTCGGCGGCGACGAGAACGACACCACCGTCGGACTCGCGCTCGAGGAAGCGCGCGACCGAAGCGCGCGAAGAACGAAGAGTCCCGGGAAGCGCGTCGACGACGGGTCCGTCGTCGTGCTCGGCTCCGGCAACCTCGCGCTGATCTACCTGATGGAAGAGCCACGGCGCCTGACGCTCGAGGAGATAGAGCTCCGTCACCCTCGACTGGTGCCGGCTCTCCGCAGTCACCCGCACGTGGGGTTCGTGCTCGCTGACTCGTCCACACACGGGCCTGTGGCACTCGGGCCGCGCGGGACGCGATATCTGCGAGACGAGCGCGTGGAAGGCGACGACCCTCTGCGACCGTTTTCGCTCAATGCGACGCGCCACCTCGTACGCGCAAGCGGGTTCGACCACGCGCCGGACCTCTACGCCAACAGCTTCTACGACTCCCAGGTCGACGAAGGCTGCGCCTTCGAAGAGCTGATCTCGTTCCACGGTGGGTTGGGAGGCTCGCAGACCCGCCCATTCGTCCTCTCTCCCGTCCATCTCCCGCTTCCCGTCAATCCGCTGATCGGGGCGGCACAGGTCCACGACCTACTCAAGGGGTGGCGCCTGTCGCTCCAGGGGACGCCCGATGTCCGAGCCGAATGGCCGTGCGTACGGCGCCCGATCGACGCCGCTCAGGTGCAACGGTGATCCAACCAAGCGTCAGTCCGCATCGCCGAGCGCAACTTGCCGCTGTCGGTGCCCTGGCCGTCGCGGTTCTCCTGATCTGGTTCGCGCTCTCGATGGTGGCGAACAACCCTGTCGGGCCGGTGGTCTCGTTCGTCGCCGTCTTTCTCATCGCCTTCTCCGCGTGGCTCGTCGTGACCAGACGTGGCCTCGTCCGACTGCTCGTTGTCCCTCTCGGCCTCATCGCGGTCGTCCAGCTGTCGGCCTACGCCTACGACCAGAAGTACATGCTGGTCGTCTTGGCCGGCTTGCTCGCGCTCTTCGGCGTCGCGGCGCGATATTCCGTGCGCAACCACCGCGCCACCGTCCGTACGCCCCACAGGCATGCCCAACACGTGAAGCCGGCTCGCCGAGGCGTGCTGATCATCAATCCACGTTCCGGCGGAGGCAAGGCCGAACTCTTCAACCTTCCGCAGGAAGCGAGGAACCGGCGCATCGAGCCGGTAGTGCTCTCGCCGGGGGACGACCTCCGCGAGCTAACCAAGCAGGCTGTCGAGCGTGGCGCCGACGTCATCGGGATGGCTGGGGGGGATGGTTCGCAGGCGTTGGTCGCGTCCGTCGCGATGGAGCACGATGTCGCCCACGTCTGCGTGCCCGCCGGGACTCGCAACCACTTCGCCCTCGACCTCGGACTCGACCGCAGCAACGTCGTTGGAGCGCTCGATGCTTTCACCGACGGGGTCGAGCGCCGCATCGATCTAGCGTCGGTGAACGAGCGCGTCTTCGTGAACAACGCGTCACTCGGCGTGTACGCGCGCGTCGTCCAGTCAGACGCCTACCGCGATGCGAAACTCGGGACATGGAAGCGGATGCTCCCAGAGATGCTGGGACCGGATGCAACCGACATCGACCTCCGGTTCGACGCGCCGCACGCCAAGGACTGGGCCAACGCGTCCCTCGTGATCGTCTCGAACAATCCCTACCAGCTCCGGCGGCTCCGAGGGGCCGGCACACGCCCCCGTCTAGACAGCGGACACCTCGGCATCTTTGCGACAAGGATCCAAGGGGCCGCGGCGGTCGCGAAGCTCGTGACCCTCGGCACGATCGGTCAACACCGACGGTTTCGGGGCGTTCTCGAGTGGTCGTCGATCGCGTTCGAAGTCCGCGCGAACGAACCGGTTGCAGTCGGTCTGGACGGTGAGGCGCTCTTGCTCTCGCCACCGCTGGTCTTCGTTTCGTTGCCGGGCGCGCTGCGCGTGCGCGTCCCACGACAAGCGGGCGGCGTTTCACCCGCGGGCGGAGCGGTGACGCTGACCCGGCGGAACGTCTGGGCGCTGCTTCGAATCGCAGCTGGAAAGCCGACAGAGGTGAGCTACCCCAACGTGAAAGCGATCGAAGAGCCGAGCGAGCAGCTCGTCGGGCCTCGGTGAGCGACAACATCAGAATTTGCAAGCTGGGGGTCGCAGCTCATGCCCCGCAAAGGCAAGACACGCGCTCGCGGACTAGTCGGCTTCTAGACCGGCGCCGTTACCAGACCCTGCTCCGGACCCGCGAGTCGTACAGCCCGTTCTTCGACTTCCGCCGCTTCGCCGCATGCGCCCTCGTCGCCCTGTTGCAGCGGCGGTGCTCTGGCGCTCGAGGGAGCGTCCGGTCGAGGTCGTCGTGGCCGAGATCCCAGGGCTCGTCCGGGCGGATCAACTCCCCGCACCTACGGCACGGGACGACCCCTAGGACGACCTGCTTCTTCCAGCGCTGACGATCAGCACGATGAACCTGCCCGTAGCCTCGAGCCACCGTCTTCCGCGGTCTCCTGGGCGTGTTCACGACCGCCACTGCCTATCGGGGGGAGATATTCCCGACGGCTGAGGGGTCGTGGAGGTCGCGCATCACGACACGATCCCCTCCCCCTATGCCCTGGGCCATCGCGATCGCGCCTATCGGCCTAGACGGAGACGGGCCCCGCGGGGAGGCCCGTCTCGTAACCCAGCCGGAGGAGTCAGACGGCGATGATCGGCTTCTCGCCGAGAGCGACCGCCACGCCCCCGCGCAAAAACGGTCGCGGCCGCGGGCTACCTCGGGAAAACGGCGCAGAGTCGGTTGTCGGGGTTACAGACGACTTCGACCGTTGCGGTCGTTTCAGTAACGCCAACCAAGAGGTCGACCTTGCAGAGACACGAGATCGAATCGGGTGAGGGCTGGACCGGGTTCTCTGTGCAGCTCGGTTCACTGGTTCGCGTCGAGCTGCGGGGCATACGAAGCGACCACAGCTGTTGCGTATCGATGTCCTTCGAGAGCTTCTCTGCCGCGAGGCCGGAGAGATCGTGTGAGTCACCCCCGCATCCGCACAGCGCAACCACGGCGATGGCGAGGGCGGCGAGTAGCGGACGACGCATGAGCCGGCTCAGGCTAGCGCGATCATCTCAGGTTGACGCCCGACGATAGGCACGCCGTGCAGACCGCGGCCGAGGCGCTCGAGGAGCACGGATTCAGCGGCGAGGCGCTCATCAAGCTGTCGCGCAAGGCGGCCAACGATGCGCTCCGACGACACGGCGCGTTCCTCGACGAGGACCGGTTCGACGATCTCGCCGACTTCCTGCTGGAGGTCGGCGTCCGCTACGCCGTTCGCTACGAGCAGGGCCACGGGATCTCGATCGTTACGTTCCTCTACCGGCGCATGAGGATCCGCTACACGGACTGGGTGCGCGTCACGATGGGAGACTCGCGGCACGGGGGAAGAAATAGACGGGTCCCGCCAGGCGGTCGCACCTGGCCGCTCGACGACGAGATCGACGGCCAATGGGACGGCGGCTTCGCCGAGGTCGAGGAGCGACTCAGCGCCGCGAGGTGACCGGGGCGGGGTGCATTCCGTGCATCACCCGTGCATCACCGTTTGCGCCCACCCGTACTTTCCCGTACCAAGAAACCGCATGGTTGAGCCAAATCACTGATGCCAAAAAGGCCGAAAAGGCCCATACGAAATTCGAACCGTCGACGTACCGTACGGATCCGTGCCCGACATCGAGGATCAGCGGCTCGCGGAGGCTTCGGCCACATCGGAAACCCGATCAGCTGCCGATCGTCGCGAGGCCTCCAACCGACACGCCGGGCTACACCGCGGCCGCTACTTATCCCACCGACCCCCGGCTATCCTCGCGGGCGTGCCCGCCTACGACCTGATCCTCGCCCACGGCGAAGGCGAACGCGAGCACGTCTATTACGACAGCGGCGACACCGACCTCGAAATCGGAAGCCAACTCGAGGTCAACAACACCTGCTGGCAAGTGGCAGCCGACGAGAACGGCAGCCTTGTCTGCGGCGCGTGCCTCCCGATCATCTTCCACTTCGGTAACCGCGAGGCCGGGCTGTTCCACGCCGACATCCGCCGCGTGATCCCCGAACTCCGAGCCGAAGCAGCAGAACACCCCGTCGCAGCCGAACTCGCCGACGGCCTCTCCACGATGATCGACGGTGCAGAGCACCAGGTCCCGCTCGACCGCGACCGAGCAAGCGCACTCCGCTGGGCGATCCAGCGCCTGGAAATCTCCGACCGAAGACTGTCGCCAGACCTCGACCACCTGCGGATCACCCTGCACCGCAACCTCGAAGACAACCCGCCCGCTCAAGACTCGTCGCTCGACGCGTAGACAGCGTCCAGATACCGCTCGAGCTTCGCCCCACGCCGCGCCACCGGCCTACCAGCGGCGAGACCAAGTTCCTTCATCCGCGCCTCGAGCCGCTCGAGCGCGCGCCGCGTTGCACGTCGCAGCCGTCGGCGGCCTGCACCTTCTCCTCGCTCACCGTTCCAAAACCGTTCCAAGGAGACGCTTCAGTGAAGATTTCACCCACCCACCGGAAGACGAAAGCCCCGTCTGAGCAGGGCTTTCCTCCGATGGAGCGTACCGGGATCGAACCGGTGACCTCCGGCTTGCAAAGCCGGCGCTCTCCCAGCTGAGCTAACGCCCCCTGCGGTTCGGAGGGTACCGATGGATACGCGCCGTCGGCCAGTCTTCTCGCCGGCGAGGCGCAGGCCCGTCGTTGGTACCGCCGGTCACCTCTTCGGGGTGTGACATCCGGCCCGCCCGCGGCGTATAACGAGAGAAGAATGAGAAAGTCGACGTCATTCGCCGCGCTCGCCGCCCTGCTGGCCCTGGCTCTCGTCGCCGGTACTGGCTCGAGCGAGGCCGCGAAGGCGAAGAACAACCGCCTGCAGGCGTTCGGCTCCTGCGGCGAGCTGCTCGGCTACCTCAAGCGGCAGGCGGCGCCGCTCGTCGGGCCGTGGGGGCTCGGCGCCTCCGTCGTCGCGGTCGGTCGTGGCGCAGTTGCCGCACCCGTGGCGTCAGAGGGCGCGAAGTCAGGCGGGGCCACGGCGGGTGTCGACTACTCCACGACCAACGTGCAGGAGGAAGGCATCGACGAGCCGGATCTCGTCAAGACCGACGGCGAGCGCATCTTCGCGGTCAACGGCTCCATGCTGCGCGCCGTCGACGTGCGCTCCGGACGTCCTCGGCTCGCCGACTCGCTGCGGCTGCCGAACGGTTGGGATCACGAGCTGCTGCTGCGCGGCAACCGGCTGCTCGTCCTCTCGCGCGGCGGCGGCTGGATCGAGCCGCTGCCAGGCGCGGCACGGATGTCGATGATCGCACCCGGGCCGATGGGCTCGACGCTCACCGAGATCGACGTGAGCGACACCGGCTCGTTGCGGATCGTGCGCACGCTGGAGCTCGACGGCGGCTACGTGAGCGCCCGGCTGACCGGTGGCACGGCCCGCGTGGTCATCAGCTCGCCGCTGCCGCAGGCGCTGCCGTTCCCGGTGCCGCAGGATCCGGGCGGCACGACGACGACCGCCGAGGCGACCGCACGCAACCGTGCTGTCGTCGCCTCCTCGGGCCTGCAGGCCTGGCTGCCCGGCTACAAGCTGACGGACAAGCGGCGCCAGACGAAGGAATCGCGCGCCCTCGTCCAGTGCCGCAACGTGCGGCGGCCCGTGTCGTTCTCGGGCCTCGGCCTCCTCACCGTGCTCACGATCGACCTCGACCAGGGTCTCGAGCCCGTCGACTCGGACGCGATCGTGGCTGACGGCCGCATCGTCTACGCCTCGCCGCAGAGCCTCTACGTGGCGACCGAGCGCTGGGCCGACCGGCCGGTGGAGCAGAGCGCGGGGGAGGTTGCCGACGGGGTCACGACGGCGATCCACAAGTTCGACATCAGCGATCCGGCACGGACCCAGTACCGCGCGAGCGGCCAGGTGACGGGGATCCTGCTCAACCAGTGGTCGCTCTCGGAGCACGAGGGGGTGCTGCGCGTGGCGAGCACCGACACCCCGACCTGGTGGAACCCGGGCTCGCGGCGGGAGAGCGAGAGCTTCGTCACCGTGCTGCGCGAGGAGGCGGGCAAGCTCACCGCCGTTGGACGCGTCGGGGAGCTCGGTCGCGGCGAACGCATCTACGCCGTGCGCTTCATGGGCGACACTGGCTACGTCGTCACGTTCCGGCAGGTCGACCCGCTCTACACGCTGGATCTCTCGAACCCCTCGCGACCGGCGGTCCTCGGTGAGCTCAAGATCCCGGGCTTCTCGTCATACCTGCACCCGATCGGCGAGGACGTGATCCTCGGCGTCGGGCAAGACGCGACGGATGAGGGGCGCGTGGTCGGCACCCAGCTTTCGATCTTCGACGTCTCGAACCTGCGCCAGCCCACGCGGCTGCATCACGTCACGCTCGGCCGCAGCTACTCGGAGGCCGAGTACGACCACCACGCCTTCCTCTACTGGCCCGCCACGCGGCTCGCAGTGATCCCGCTCCAGGCCTTCCCGGACGAGAACGGGGTGGGAGAGCAGTTCTCGGGCGCGCTCGGCTTCACGGTCGGCCGCACGCGCGGCATCGAACGCGTCGGCAAGATCTCGCACCCGAGCGCGCTCGGCGCCGTGCCGATCAGGCGCTCGCTCGTGATCCGGGGCGCCGTCTACACCGTGTCCGAGGCCGGCGTGCAGGCCTCGAGCCTCGCGGGCCTCGCCGAGCTTGGCTGGGCGGCGTTCCCCCAGCCCATCGTCGCCAAGCCCTGAGCCAACAGCGCAGGCTCGCGATCCGCTCGCGCGGATCGCGAGCGCGCAAAAACCTGAAGCCGGCCGCTGTCGCGGCCGGGGAGCGAAGATCCCTAGATTGTCAGCGCGGGCTCCCGATCCGCTCGCACGGATCGCGAGCGCGCAAAACCCCTGAAGCCGTCCGTTTTCGCGGCCGGGGAGCGGCAAGACCCCTGAAGCCGGCCGCTGTCTGACCCTGGGAACGGCGCGGCCTACTGCGCGATCACTGATCCGGCTTCGGCCGTGTGCCCTGCTGCTGGAGCTTGCGAAAGCCGCCGCTGAACCCCGGCGGCTGACCGGCGGCTGTCGGCGGGCGTGTCTCGAGCCGCCGCAGCCGGGTCTCGAGCTCGCCGAGATCGGGGGCACCCCAGCCGTCCTCGCGCTCGTCGAGCTCGCGCTCGCGCTGGGCGAGGAGCCGCTCGCGGGCGGCGACTGCCTCGCTCCTGGTGGCCAGTTCCTGCTGGGTGCGGAGGAACGCCTTCTCGGCCTCCCTGATCTCGCCGAGGCGTGTTTCGATCACGGCCAGCCGGTCGGCGTCGCGCTCGGCCGGTGACTGGAGTCGCCTGCGCTCGAACTCCGCCTCGCGCGCGTCGAGCTCGGCCGCTCGGCGGTCGAGCTCTGCGCCGGTCACGCGCGCCGTCGACGCGGTGTCCTCGCCTGCCGCCAGCGCCCGCTCGCGGGCGGCGACGGCCTGTTCGCGCGCTGCCAGCTCTGCCGTACGCTGCTGGAGCCGTGCGGAGTCCGGGGCTGCGGCGGCGGGAAGCAGGCCGAGCGGCACGCCCTCGCCCGTGCCGTGGCCGTTGGCGATCACGGCGCGCAGCTCCGCCTCACGCTCGCGCACGGAGGCGATCCGCTCCGCCAGCTCGCGCTTCAGCGCCTCGAGCTCGGCGCGTTGCAGGCGTAGCCGATCTCGCTCCTCATCGAGCGAGCCGGCGCCATCGCGCTTCCGTCCAAACGCCACGAAGCCATCTTACGGCGAGGGCGCAGCTCTCCCTGCCGCGCCCGCGGAATGTCTTGGCTCTACGCCGCGCGTTCGAGCCGCTCTTCTGCCCGCGCGCGCCTCACGATCTCCTCTCGCTCGCCCCAGCGGATGCGGGCGCGCTCCTGGCGGTGCTCCTCCCAGAGCGCGGTGAGCCGGCTGTCGAGCTCCTTCAGCTCCTCCAGGACCGATGGGTCGCGACCCTGTGAGAGCCGGTGCCACAGATCGGCTCTCCGTGCGGAGAGCTCCTCGATCTCGGTGTGGATCCTGGTCATGGTCGTCATGTCCACCAAAACGAATCTAGCCCGATGGACATTCCCCGGACAAGTGTGGTTGGCCAGACGGTCACCAGCGCGTGAACAGGAAGACACCGATCGCCGTCGCCCCGACCCCGAGCGCGACCCAGAGGACGACTTCGAGCGCCGCCGTCACTCGAAGCCGAGCTCCGCGAGGCGATCCTCGTCCAGCCCGAAGTAGTGCCCGATCTCGTGCAGCACGGTGACTCGAATCTCGCGCACGAGCTCGTCGGGGTCGGGGAAGTCGTCCTCGAGCGGGAGGCGATAGATCGTGATCTTCCCGGGTAGGTGGCCGGCGTCGTCTCCGGCCTCCGTGCGCGGGACACCGTCGAACAGGCCGTACAGATCCGGATCATCCGGATCCTCGTCCTCGACGACCACGGCGATGTTGCGCAGCTCGGCGGCGAGGCCGGGCGGCAGCGAGTCGAGCGCGCGGCGAACGGCCTCGTCGAACTCCATCAGCGGATGACGAGGGCCATCACGGCCTTCTGGGTGTGCAATCGATTCTCCGCCTGTTCCCACACGAGCGAGCGAGGGCCGTAGAGCAGGTCCTCCGTGATCTCCTCGCCGACGTGGGCAGGAAGGCAGTGGAGCACGACCGCGTCGGGATCGGCGAGCTCGAGCTTGCCGGCGTCGAGCCGGTACGGCGTCAGATCGCGAAGGCGCTGCTCGCGCTCCGCGTCCTGGCCCATGCTCGTCCACACGTCGGTGTAGAGAACCTGCGCCCCGGTGGCGGCCGCCTCGGGGTCGTTCGTGATCTCGACGCTTCCGCCGTTTCGCTCGGCGTCGCGGGCCGAGGCGGCGACCACTCGGTCGGCGGGCTCGTACCCGGGCGGCGTGGCTGCCACGACGTCCATCCCCAGGCGGCCCGCGATTCGGAGCAACGAGTGGCAGACGTTGTTTCCGTCTCCGAAGTAGGCGAGCCGGATTCCCTCGAGGCGGCCGAACTGCTCGCGAATCGTCATCGCGTCGGCGAATGCCTGCAGCGGATGCGCCTCGTCGGTGAGCGCGTTGATCACGGGGATCGTGGCGTGCTCCGCGAACTCCTCCACCTCGGCCTGCTCGAAGGTGCGGATCATCAGCGCGCTGAGGAAGCGCGAGAGCACGAGTGCGGTGTCGCGCGTGCTCTCGCCCCGCGAGAGCTGCAGGTCCGCAGCTGGCACGTAGAGGCCCATGCCGCCGAGCTCGGCGATCCCGACCTCCGAGCTGACCCGTGTCCGTGTGGACGGCTTGCGAAACACGAGGCCGAGGGTGCGTCCGGGAAGGACGCGGAGCTCCTTGCGGCGGGCCCGCTCGAGCTTCAGCTCGTCGGCGAGGTCGAGGGCGAGCACGAGCTCCTCCGGCGACCAGTCGCCGACCCGGGTCAGGCTTCTGCCCTTGAGCGACTGGGGGATGCCCGCCACGACGCGATGCTACTGCCCGTTACCCTCAAGGCCGTGATCGAGCTGTTCCACATCCCCGGCAGCTCGTCGTTCGCCGCGCACTGCGCCCTGGAGGAGGCAGCGGCGGACTACGAGCTCGTGCTCGTCGACCGCCAGGACCGCACCGACGCCGGGTTTCGCGACGTCACCCCTGTCGGGAAGGTGCCGGCGCTGCGCGCGGGCGAGGCAAGGCTGTACGAGACGGGTGCGATCCTGCTCTGGGTGGCGGACACGTTCCCACAGGCGGGGCTGGCGCCGACGGTGGGGACGCCCGCCCGGACCGACCTTTACCGCTGGATCGTGTGGACGGCGAACACCCTACATCCCGCTCTGCACGGCTATTTCGTGCCGCGTCACTTCACCGACGAGGAGTCCGGGTACGACGGCGTGCGCCGGCGCTCGCTCGAGGCGTACCGGCGTTGCGGCGAGTACCTCGAGCGTGAGCTCGCCGGGCGCGTCTGGTGCCTGCGCGACGCGTACTCGGTCGTCGACTCCTACGTCTACATGCTGACCGGCTGGGCGAGCTACCTGCCGGAGGGAACGCCGTTCGGGGGCCGCGCGGTCGCCGCGCACTTCCAGCGCGTCGGCGCCCGTCCCGCGATCGCACGGGTGCGGGAGAGCGAGAACCTCGACGAGTGCCTGCAGCGGCGCGGTTAGGATCAGACTCATGTCCCGATTCTCCGAGGCGCTCAACGGCCAGATCGGCTTCGAGTTCGGCGCGTCGCAGCAGTACATCGCGATCGCCGTCCACTACGAAGACATCACGCTCCCACGACTCGCCGCGCATTTTCACCGCCAGGCCGTCGAGGAGCGGAATCACGCGATGATGATGGTGCAGTTCCTGCTCGACGCCGGTGCGAAAGTGACCATTCCGGGTGTCGGCGCGCCGGTGACCGAGTTCAAGACGGTCGCGGCGCCCGTCGAGCTCGCGCTCGAGCAGGAGAAACGCGTCACGTCGCAGATCGAGGACCTCGTCAAGCTGGCGCGGAAGCAGGGCGACCTCGTCGCCGAGCAGTTCCTGCACTGGTTCCTGCAGGAGCAGCGGGAGGAGGTCTCGTCGATGACGTCGCTGCTCGACATCGTCCACCACGCGGGCGACAACGTCCTCTTCGTGGAGGACTATCTCGCGCGCGAATCGGGCGGCGCGACTCAGCTCGAGCAGGGCGCCCCGCCCGCAGCCGGCGGCGCGCTCTAAGGCGTGCGCGAGCTCCGGCTCCGCACCGAGCGGCAGAGCCAGCTCGTGGACATCACCCCGCAGGTGCGTGACGCAGCGGCGGGGCAGCACGGGGCGGCGGTGCTCGTCTACGTGCCGCACACGACCGCGGGAGTGACCATCAACGAGCACGCCGACCCGATGGTGGCCCGCGACTTCGAGGCGGCGCTCGAGCGCGTCGTTCCCGCGGAGTGGCCCTGGCAGCACGTCGAGGAAGGCGAGGAGAACGCGCCCACGCACATCCGTGCCGCCTTTATGGGGCCGAGCGTGCTGATTCCGCTGCGCGACGACGGCTCGCTCGCGCTTGGCACCTGGCAGGGCGTCTTCTTCTGCGAGTTCGACGGTCCCCGCGAGCGCTCGGTCTACGTGTCCGTGCTGCGGTGATCGAGGTCTCGAGCCTCACCAAGCGCTACGGCAAGACGCTCGCGGTCGACAGCCTCTCGTTCCGCGTCGAGCCCGGCTCGGTCACCGGGTTCCTCGGGCCGAACGGCGCGGGCAAGTCGACCACGCTGCGTGCGATTCTCGGCCTCGTCCGGGCGGACGCGGGATCGGCAACGGTGTTCGGTAAGCCCTACCGGAACCTCGACCGACCGTTGGAGCGAGTCGGTGCGGTGCTGGAGGCGTCCGACGTGCACCCGGGACGCTCAGGCAGGAACCATCTCCGCGTGCTCGCCACCGCGGCCGGCATCCCGCGCACGCGGGTCGACGACGTGCTGTCACTCGTCGAGTTGACGGGTGCGGCCCACCGCCGTGCTGGCGGCTACTCGCTCGGCATGCGGCAGCGGCTCGGGCTCGCGGCTGCGCTCCTCGGCGACCCGGAGGCGCTCGTGCTCGACGAGCCGGCGAACGGGCTCGACCCGCAGGGCATCCGCTGGCTGCGCGACTTCCTGCGCTCGCTGGCGGCCGAGGGCAGGACGGTGCTCGTCTCGAGCCACGTCCTCGCCGAGGTGGCGCAGACGGTCGATCGGGTCGTGATCATCGACCAAGGGCGCCTCGTGCAACAGGCGACGATGGCCGACGTGGAGGCGATGGCATCCGCGGCCTCCCGGGTGCGCAGCCCCGACGCACCACGGCTGCTCGAGCTGTTGCTCGCGGCCGGCCTGCAGGGCAGCGCAGTCGCGGACGACGAGCTGGCGGTCGACGCACCGACCGACCGCATCGGCGAGATCGCCGCCGCCAACGGGGTCGTGCTGCACGAGCTCACTGCCGCGCGGGCGTCGCTCGAAGACGTCTTTCTGCAGCTGACGAACGGCGACGAGGCAGGAACGTGAGCGGACTGCTCGCGGCCGAGCTCCTGAAGCTGCGCACGACGCGTGCTCGGTTCGCGTTCGTGCTCGTGACTGTGGCGCTGACCGGCGTCTCCGTCGCAGGCACGATCGCGTCGGCGCCGGACGCCGAGCGTGGGCGTGTCGGCTGGCAGCTGGACCTCGTCTCGATCGCGGGTTGGGCCAACGTCGTGGCCCTCATGCTGGGGGTGACGCTCGTCACGACCGAGTGGCGGCATGGGACGATCACGCCCGCGTTCCTGACGACGCCCGTGCGTCGGAGGTTGCTGGGCGCGAAGGCGGTGACGGGCCTGGTGGTCGGCGGCGTGCTCACCCTCCTCGCCCTCGTGGTCGTGGCTGTCGTTGCCGTCCCGTGGCTGTCGCTGCTCGACGTGCCGTTGCAGCTCGGCTCCGACACGCTCGGACGTTCGGGGCGCGTGCTCCTGGCCGGCGCGTTCTACGGTGCGTTCGGCGCCGCCGTCGGCGTGCTCGTGCACAACCAGGTGGCGGGCGTCGTCGGCGTCATCCTCTGGATCCTCGTCGTCGAGACGCTGGTCGTCGTGCTCTTCGGCGTGCTCGACGCCGAGGGCATCGCCGATCTGCTGCCCGGTCGGGCCCTGTCGGCACTCGACGGCAGCATCGACGACGGCCTGCAGCCGTGGCTCGGCGCGCTCGTCGCCCTCGCCTGGATCGTCGGCGTGTTCACGCTCGGCGTCACGCGCACCGAGCGTGCCGACATCACCTGACGCGCTACGGTGGGGCGATGGCCGCCCCCGTTCGCAGCGGTGAGGAGCTCGAGCTCCACGTCGATTCCCTCGCCTACGGCGGGAACGGCGTCGCGCGGCTCAACGGCTTCGTCGTCTTCGTGCGCCGCGGGCTGCCCGGCGACACCGTCAGGGCGCGGGTGACGAAGGTCAAGCGCGGGTTCGCCGAGGCGACCGCCGAGGAGGTGCTCGCCCCGAGCCGGGACCGCGTGCCGGCCCCGTGCCCGCACTTCGGCGCCTGCGGCGGCTGCCGTTTCCAGGACTACGCGTACGAGCGGCAGGTGGCGGCGAAGGAGGGACAGGTGCGCGACGCGCTCGTCCGCCTCGCGCGGATCGCCGAGCCGCCGCTTGAGCCGATCGTCCCCGCGGTCGCCCAGTTCCATTACCGCAACAAGGTCGAATACTCCTTCACGCACACGGACGAAGGGCCGGCGCTCGGCTTTCACCGCGCGGGCCGCTGGGACGAGGTGCTGCCGATCGACACGTGCCTGCTGACGACCCCGCTCGGCGACGACATTCGCGCCGCAGTACGCGACTGGGCACGCGAGGAGGAGCTCGACGCGTACGACCAGAACACGCAATCCGGCTACCTGCGCCACCTCGTCGTACGCGAGGGGCGCCACACCGGGCAGGTGCTCGTGCAGCTCGTCACCGCGCCCGGCGAGCGCTTCGACGCCGACTACCTGATCGAGGTGCTGACGCGCTTCCCGGAGGTGCGCTCGATCCACTGGGCCGTCAACGACTCCCCTGCCGAGGTGACGAGCCTGCCCACGCGGCTGCTGTGGGGCGAGGAGGCGATCGAGGAGGAGCTCCTCGGCCTGCGCTTTCGGATCCGGCCGAGCGCGTTCCTGCAGACCAACACCGAGATGGCCGAGCGGCTCTACGGCCTCGCCTGCGACGCCGCGAGCCTGACCGGCACGGAGACGGTCTACGACCTCTACTGCGGGACCGGCACGATCGGGCTCTCGCTCGCGGCGTCGGCGGGATCCGTGTGGGGTGTCGAGATCTCCGAGGAAGCCGTCGCGTGCGCGATCGAGAACGCCGACCTGAACGGGATCGGGAATGCCTCGTTCTTCGCGGCCAACGTCTCGCTCGCGCTCGAGGAGCTACGGGAACGCGCCGGCCCGCCCGACGTCGTCGTCGTCGATCCGCCGCGCGCGGGCCTGGCCGGGAAGGCGCTGCGCCGGCTGGCGCGCCTCGAGGCACCACGCATCGTCTACGTCTCCTGCAACCCGACCACGCTGGCCGGCGACCTGAAGACACTCCGAGAGGAGTGGGGCTACGAGCTCTTGCGCTGCACGCCGGTCGACATGTTCCCCCACACGCCGCACATCGAGTCGGTGAGCCTGCTCGAACGTCGACTGCCCGGCTAGCGAGATCGCCGGCGAGGAGTTCTTCGCGCGGCACATCCCGGACCTCGCCAGGTTGCCGGTCTCGTACGATCCGCCGGTGCCGAGGATCGAGGACTACGCGCTGATCGGCGACCTCCAGACCGCCGCGCTCGTGAGCCGCGAGGGGTCGATCGACTGGTGCTGCTTCCCGCGCTTCGACTCTCCGGCCTGCTTCGCCGCCCTGCTCGGCGAGGCCGACCATGGGCGCTGGCTCCTCGCTCCTGTGTCGGGCTCTGGGGTCTCGACGCGTCGTTATCGGCACGACACGCTGATCCTCGAGTCGGTCTTCGAAACGGACGACGGCGTCCTGCGGGCGATCGATTTCATGCCGCCGCGCGGCCACGCCCCCGACATCGTGCGAATCGTCGAAGGACTCGAGGGCGAGGTGCGGATGCGATCCGAGCTCGCGATCCGTTTCGACTACGGCAAGGTCATTCCGTGGGTGCGCCGCGTCGAGCACGCCCGCCTCGCCATCGCTGGACCTGACGCCCTCTGTTTCCGCACCCCTGTCGACGTGCACGGCGAGGACATGACCACGGTCTCCGAGTTCACACTCGCCCAGGGCGAGCGGATTCCGTTCGTCCTCACGTGGTTCCCCTCCCACGAGCCGGTGCCGGAGGAGATCGACGCCGAGCTGGCCTTGCGGGACACCGAGTCCTACTGGCTCGACTGGGCGGGGTCCTGCGGCCATCGCGGCGACTATCACGAGGAGATCCACCAATCGTTGCTGCTCCTCAAGGCGCTCACCTACGCTCCGACAGGCGGCATCGTTGCGGCCCCGACGACGTCTCTGCCGGAGCGGATCGGAGGCCCCCGCAACTGGGACTACCGGTTCTGCTGGCTCCGTGATGCGACGCTCACGTTGACGGCCATGCTGAAGGCCGGCTACAGCGACGAGGCCGTCGCGTGGCGGCAGTGGTTGCTGCGGGCGATCGCCGGCAGTCCCGCAGACGTCCAGATCGTGTACGGGATCGGCGGCGAGCGGCGCCTGGACGAGTACGAGCTCGACTGGCTTCCCGGCTACGAGCAATCGAGCCCGGTGCGGGTGGGGAACGCCGCCTCGCAGCAGCTACAGCTCGACGTCTACGGCGAAGTGCTCGATGCCCTGTACCAGGCTCGGGTGCACGGAGCGCCGCCGGACGACAACATCTGGTCGCTGGTGACCAAGCTCCTCGAATGGCTGGAGGAGGGCTGGCGCCAGAGGGACGCTGGGATCTGGGAGGTCCGCGGGCCGAACCGGCACTTCACGCACTCGAAGGTCATGGCCTGGGTGGCATTCGACCGGGCCGTGCGAGCGCATGAAGAGTTCGGCCGCGACGGGCCGGTCGATCGTTGGCGCGCGCTGCGAGCAGAGATCCGCGCCGAGATACTGACGCACGCGTGGAACGAGGCCAAGGGCGCCTACGTGCAGTCGTATGGCTCGGACGAGCTCGATGCCAGCGTCCTCGTGATGCCGCTCGTCGGATTCCTGCCGGCTACTGACGAACGTTTCGCCTCAACGGTGCAGGCGATCCGAGACGAGTTGACGCTCGACGGGCTCGTGCTTCGCTACCGGTCTCACGACGACGGCAGTGTCGACGGCCTGCCGGAGAGCGAGGGCGTGTTTCTCCCGTGCTCGTTCTGGCTCGTCGAGGTGCTCGTCTTGCAGGGTGAGCTGGACGAGGCACGCGAGCTCTTCGAGCGGCTCCTCGACCTGCGGAACGACGTCGGCTTGCTCGCGGAGGAGTATGACCCTCACAGCCGCCGACAGCTCGGCAACTTCCCGCAGGCCTTCACGCACCTGGCCCTCGTTGGCGCAGCGCTCGCTCTCGGCGGCGGACGCGAATTGCGCCCGGCGTGATCGCCCCGACGTCGGTGTGAGCACGATTCCGCGGCGTCACTCCGTGCGCGGTGCGGGTCTCCTGAGAGCACGCCACAGCAGGTCGGCGTTCGCGAGCAGGAAACCGAGGGCAATCGCCGGCAGGGCCGGCAGGCCGTTGAGATCGAGCGCGACCGTGAGCACGACCGTCAGGCCGATCAACGCCGTCATCAGGAGCCATGTCCAGCCGACGCGCAGCCCGAAGCGGGCCGCCGAGGAGAGGAAGAGCGCGAAAAAGAGCAGGTCCGGCGGGCCGAGTGCCGCCCCCGCGTCCTCCCCCGGAAGCCGGAAGGCGATCGCGATGTGGTCGAAGAGGCCCGGCTTCTCCTCGACCACGACCTTGGTCGGACCGCGCCAGACCGACAGCGCGTCCACCCACGGGATCAGTACGGCGACGAGCACGACCCATGACAGCTCCTGGAACAGCTCGAGGAAGAAGAACCCGACGAGCGTGTAGGCGACGAGCTTGGTCACGTTGAAGAGCGCATCGGCGCCCGCGAGGTCGAGCAGCAAGGCCAGCACGCCGAGCGCGGCAGCGATCGCGAGCAGACCCCGTGCCCGCGCCAGTGGGAGCAGCAGCCAGGTGGTCGCGAACGTCGCCGGGATGAGAACGCACGTGACGACGGCCACATCGCCCCACGTGCCGAGGTCCGGGAGCCCGCCGGCCAACGCATCCCAGCAGGCGAGCGCCGCGAGCAGCGCGCCGAGCGCGAGCCAGCGACGTGGCGTCAGTACGGGGGCAGCTCCGCCCACCACGGGCCGAGCGCCTGGAAGGCGTTCCAGAAGCGCGTCTTGGCGTCCTGCTCGTCGAGGGACTCGTCGATCCCGGGGGTGACGAGTGCCCCGATCGTCGGTGTGAAGCGCTGGACGGTGCCGAGGCTCGTCGGGTCGAGCGGGTCGGAGAGGGGGAAGCGCAGGTCGTTCACGAACGCGACCGTTCGCTCGCCCATCGCCACGAGCAGCTTCGGCTGCACGATGTGCAGCTCGCGGGTCAGCCACCCGGCGGCGTCGCCCGCGTCTTCGGTTCCGAACTTGAGGCAGTTCGTCCCGTACACCGCAAGCGGGTCGACGTGCAGACGCTGGAGGGACTTCAGCACCGCCTGTCCTGCCCGCCCGAAGAACGCGACGCCCTCGTGGATCTCACTCGGCTGCGGCGCGTACTTGAGCAGGAACACGTCGGCGAGCGGGTGCCCCGAGCCGAGGACGGGCACGTGCAGCTCGTCCCCGCGGCTCGCCAGCTCATCCCCGAGCTCGTTGACCTCGGTGATCGCTTTCCGCAGGTAGCGCTCGTAGATCTCGTCGGTCGGCACGGCGGACACGGGACCCGGAGACCTTCTCCGCTAGCGAACCTTCTCCTTGACCTGCGCCACCCATTTGAGCGACTGCAGATAGGCGAGCGACTTCGGGCGGCGCAAGATCTCGGCCGTGCGGAGCGAGAGCAGGAATTCCTGCGGCCCGTCGAACCGGCGCATTCGCAAGGCCCCGGTACCGACGCCCTGGAGCACGTGCGCGTCCGACCCGGCCCCCTGCAGCAACCGGTATTTGCGTGCGAAGCGCAACGCTTCGTCGTTGAAGGTCTCCCGCAGGAGGCGGGCGTTGTACACCTCGAAGACGTCGATGTCGCCGAGGTGGTGGTGGAGCGTCGCCGGATCCGGGATCGCATGCAGGCGGTCGAAAGGATGGGGAAGGTAGACGACGCCGCCCTGCTCGCGGATCGCCGCGATCGTGTCCCCGAAGGACAGGCCACGCGGGATCTCCTGCTCGAGAAACAGGCCGATCACCTCGCCCTGGCCGTCCGTCTTCACCTCCTCGCCCGGGATCACGACGAGCTCTCGATCCTCGGCCAGCTCCGCGGTCTCGAGCGCTCCCCCGAAGACGTTGTGGTCGGTGACCGCGATGCCCCCCAGCCCGATGGACTCGGCGTGGTCGATCAGCTCGCCCGGTTCGATCGAGCAGTCGTGCGACCACCGCGTGTGCATGTGGAGATCGACCACGATCACGTCGCGGTCGGCCAGCGGGTCGGCCTCGGCCCGCGCGGGGCGTGGCTTGCCGTGGAGGCCGCGGTAGACGCGCTCCAGCTCCTCGGCCACCCGGTCGAAGCTCTCGGTCCTGGCACGTGCCCGGCCGGTCGCCGCTACTCGCGCACGATGGCCGTCGTCCTCGGCCAGGCGGGCCACGGCCGCGGTCACGAGCTCGGGCTGCTCTGCCCGGCCCGGCGGCTCGGCGACCGCCGCGCCTGCGGCGGCCGCTTCGAGCGCGAGGCGAGGCATCCCACCGGCGGCAGGGACGAAGATCGAGGCCTCGGCGAGCGCGGCCGCGCGCTGCTCGGCGGTACGTGCGGCGCGGACGTGCACCCTCCGGCGCAGGCGGGCCGGGATCGCCGGACGGACGCCCAGCGGCTTGGTGTGCAGCAGAAGCAGCGACCAGTCTCCGTCCGTATCGTCCAGCGCACGGAACGCGGCCCGCGTCACGTGCCTGCTCGCCGCCTCCAGCTCGACCACGATCAGCTTCTGCTTCGCGCCCGGGCGGAAGAGCAGGGTGTCGACCCCCTCGGGCACGACGCGGTACTCGCCGGGGAACCGGACGGCCGCGGCCTCGGCCGTCGGGGCGGACGTCGCGAGCAGCGCGTCGACACGCGTCCGGAAGCGGTCGCGCTGTGCCCGCCGCGCCGGGTACGCGAGCCGGTCGGGCGAGATGAACGTCGCGGCCGTGAGCGTGTCCGCCTCGAAGAGCGCGAGGTAGGAGATGCTCGGCAGCCCCGGCTCGACGCCGTGCAGGACGTCGAACGCTCCCTGACGCAACGCGAGCGTCAGGTTCGCACGCACGCCGACAGGGACCCCGAGCTGGCTGCGGCGCGAGATCGGGACGGCCGGCCCGATCGCCAGGAGCTCCGGGGTTGTGCCGCGCTGAAGCGCACGCCGTCCGGCGAGGAGGTCGGCGGTACGGGTTGAAGGCGCGATCACCGTCACCTCGTGCCCTCGCCGGCGGAGCGCTGTCGCCGCGCCGGCCACGTGATCGTTCACGTCATGCGATTGCGACCAAGCGAACGGCGTGACGAAACAGATGCGCACGGGCACGGCGAGTGTAGTGCGGGGGACGATTACAGTCAGGCGATGACCGACGTTACGATCGACGTGCGCGCGAACGGGCCCTACAAGGTGGTCGGGCCGATCACGTTGCTGGACGCCGAAGGGGTGCCGTTCGAGCTCCCGCCCGGAACCGCGGTTGCGCTCTGCCGCTGCGGACACTCCGAGACCAAGCCGTTCTGCGACGCGTCGCACAGGCGCCTTGGCTTCGTCGCCGACGACGCTGCGCCGCGCGCCCGGTAGCGGCGCTCAGGCGCCGCTGCGCTGCCGGAGGACGAGTCGCTCGCCGGGCGCGAGACGCACCTCGACCGGAACTCCGGCCGCCGCGCCCCGGATCGCCACCAGCTCGACGTCCCCCAGCGTCGCGAGCACGCGTTCTCCACGCTCCGCCTCCCCTGCAGCGGTGTAGCGCTGTAGGACGGGGAGCAGGAACCAACCGAGCCCGGACAGGATCCAGAGCACCGCGACGAGCTTGGCGAAGGCCGAGCTGTCGGGCTCCGTCCAGATGGCGGCCACCGTCAGGGCGACAGCCGCACCGGCCACGAGCCCGGTCGCACCGACGAGCCAGACGAGCCGCGCGTTCCTGAGGAGCAGCAACTGCGTGGTGATCGCCAGCTGGACGATCGTCACGAGCAGCGTGCTGAGCCCGATGCGCGTCACGATGTCGTCCTCGCCGCCGCTCCAGATCCACCACGCGACGAGCGCGAGCTCGAGCGGTGCCAGCACCGCGACGGGCAGCCCGAGGCGGGGCCGTCTCTCTGCCAACGCCAGCCCGGCCAGCCCCGTCGAGCCGCAAAGGAACGTCGCGCCGAGCGTCGCGAGGATCTTGCCGTCGGTGTCCGAGAACGAGCCGCGGAGGAGCGCGGCGATGGCGACCAGGGCGGCGGCGACGAGGAGCGCCGCCGCCCCGATCCAGAGGATCCGGCTCAGCCGGACGCGGCTCACGCTTTGGCGGTCGCCTTCGTCTTCTTGAGGGCGTTCTGCGTGATGAAGCGCTCGACGAGCTCGCGCGACTCGTCGTCGCGGATCTGCTTCGGCGGCGACTTCATCAGGTACGAGCTCGGCGCTTCGAGCGCGCCCACAAGCCCGTTGTTGAGGGCGAGCTTGGCCAAGCGGACGGCGTCGATCACGATGCCGGCCGAGTTGGGTGAGTCCCACACCTCGAGCTTGAGCTCGGCGTTGAGCGGCACGTCGCCGAACGCGGAGCCCTCCATCCGGATGTAGGCCCACTTGCGGTCGGTCAGCCACGGCACGTAGTCCGACGGGCCGACGTGGACGTTGTCCTCGCCGATGTCGTAGTCGAGCATCGAGGTGACGGCGTTCGTCTTGGAGATCTTCTTCGACTCCAGGCGGTCCCGCTCGAGCATGTTGAGGAAGTCGGAGTTGCCGCCGACGTTGAGCTGCATCGTGCGGTCGAGGTGCACACCGCGGTCGCCGAAGAGCGTCGTCAGCACGCGGTGCGTGATCGTGGCGCCGACCTGCGACTTGATGTCGTCGCCGATGATCGGCACGCCGGCTTCCTCGAAGCGCTTCTGCCAGTACGGCTCGCGCGCAATGAAGACGGGCATGCAGTTCACCATCGCCACGCCGGCCCGGAGGATCTGCTCCGCGTACCACTTCGTCGCCTCCTCGGAGCCGACGGGGAGGTAGTTGACGACGACGTCCGCACCGGTCTCTCCGAGAATGCCGACCACGTCCTCCGTCGGGCCAGGCGCCTTCTCGACGATCTGCGACAGGTACTTGCCGATGCCGTCGTGCGTCATGCCGCGCGAGACCTTGACCCCGGTCTTCGGCACGTCTGCGAACTTGATCGTGTCGTTCGGATGCGCCCACATCGCGTCGGCGAGGTCGACGCCGACCTTGCCCTTGACGACGTCGAACGCGGCCACGAACCTCGATGTCCGAGATGTGGTACCCGCCGAGGTCGACGTGCATGAGGCCGGGGACGGTGTCCTCCGACGTCGCGTCCTTGTAGTACTCGAGCCCCTGCAGGAGCGAGTTGGAGCAGTTGCCGACGCCGATGATGGCGACGCGCACCTTGTCCTTCGAACGGGCCTTGCCGTTCGGGGAGCCGTTCGTGGAGGCCATTGGATCCTTTCGTCTGTTGCTGGCAAAGGGGACGTCGAGCTTGTGTGCGAGCGCGCGCAGCACGACGTCGTTGACGGTCTGGCCCGAGCGTCGCGCCTCATCCTCGAGGACGTCCTTCAGCTCCCGCGGCATGCGCAGGAGGATGACGGGGCTCGAGCCCGGGAGGGCGCTCTTGCGGCCGGTGGGGCGGTAGGGGACGTTGAGGTGATCGGCGAGGAGTCCAACGGCGACGTCGTTGAGCGAGACGCCACGGCGGGCTGTCTCGCGGACAAGTGCCTCCTTTAGGGAGGAGGGCGCCCTTACGAGGACGCTCTGCCTTCGAGAAGTGCTAGCAGTCAAAGTGCTATCAGTGTAGCCGACGCTCTCGATCAGGTGTGCGACACGATCAGGCCGAGCGGGCGCCTGCGTCGAGACGGATCAGCTCGAGTCCGGTTTGGGGAGGCGGCCACCCGCCAGCCGCCGCGCCTGCCTCACCGGGGGGTTTAGGTCACGGCAGTGGCCGGCTCGCCGAGGGATCGGATCTCTACGCGGAGGCCTCTGCCAGCTCGCGCAGCTGGCGCCGGACGAAGAGGATCCGCTGCCCGACAGTCAGCCAGGCCATGGCCGCGAGGAGGTAGATCGGCCACTGCAGCCATCCCCAGGGCGCGAGACCGAGCGCCACGGAGATCAGTACCACGCGCTCCACGCGCGAGCCGAAGCCGACGTCGCCCCGCAGGCCGAGCGCCTCGGCTTTCGCTCGCGTATAGCTGACGAGGAACGAGCCGATCACGGCCGCGAAGGCGGCGACGAGCGCGACCTCGTTGCCGTCCCGCATGAACACGAGCCCGATCGCCGCCAGCATCGCCGCTTCCCCGAGGCGGTCGAAGGTCGAGTCGAGGAACGCGCCGAACACCGTCCCCTTGCTCGCCGCCCGTGCCAGCGCGCCGTCGAGGATGTCGGCGACGGAGCCGACGACGAAGAGCACGCCGCCGAGCCAGAAGAAGAGGTACTCGTTCCGCTCCTCGAAGCCAACGAGGATCGCACCGGCGATGCAGAGCGACACCCCGACGAGGGTGAGCATGTCCGGCGTCAGCTTCGTCTTCGCGACGCCGCGCATCGACCGCTGCAGGATCTCCCGCGCGGCCTGGGTGTACTCCTGCTTGACGCGGTCGAGCTGGTTGGCGCGTGGTTCGCCGCCGTTGCCGGCGGTCATGCCTCGGCGGTGCGGCGGCGGCGAATCCGGGGGTAGCGGCGGTAGACGACGGCGCCGGTCGGGATCGCGATGGCCACGCCGGCCACGACGTCGAGCCAGTAGTGATTCCCGGTGCCGATCACCGCGAACCCGACCCAGGCGGGCCAGAGCAGCCAGATCGTGCGCATCCACCACGTCCGGCAGGCCGTGGCCATCACGACGCCGACGATGAACGCATCCATGGCGTGCAGGCTCGGCATCGCGGCGTAGGGGTTCGCGGCGAACGCGATCAGCCCGCTCTCGTGGTTGACCGACGCGTGCTCGGCGAGCGTGTCCACGAAGCCCCACTCGGGGAACATCCGGGGTGGCGCGGTCGGGACGAGCACGTAGCAGAGCAGGCCGACGAGGTTCGCGGCGATCAGCCAGTTCCGAAAGCGTGCGAAGCGGTCGTGGTGGCGGAAGTAGATCCAGAGCAGCGACGCGCCAACGACAGCGAACTGCGAGAGCCAGTACGTGTACGAGGTCGCGGCGACCAGCAGCGAGGACGAGTCGACGACGCTCTGCACCGTCGGCTCGAAGAGCGTCCCGATCCGGCGCTCTAGGTCGATCACCTGGAACCCGTTCCAGAATGCCGACAGCGGGTTGCGGTCGGCGACGCCGCGCACCATCTGGTACACGACGTAGAAGCCGATCCAGAACACGAACTGGAGCGCCAGATGCTTCCAGCCGCGAGGGAGCCGGCGGCGTCGGGACTCGGCGTACGCAGCCACGAACCGTGAATTCTAGCGCGCCGCGCTGCTTCCCTCGATCGTGTCCGAACGCACGAACGCGCGCAGTTTGCGAGCATGCGCTTCAACCTGCGGAGAGGGAGCCCGATGGCAGCAAGCGTGACGATCAAACGCGACGACGAGCTCGAGCGCGACTACGACATCTGGGTGCTGGTGCGGCGCTCACTCGGCGTCGAGTCGTTCGGCATCAACATGGTGGAGTTGCCGCCGGGCGGGTCGATCCCGGAGCACGACGAGACCGAGCGGGATCAGGAAGAGGTGTTCTTCGTCCTCGACGGGAACCCGACCCTGGTCGTGGACGGTGAGGATCGCGCCGCGCCGGCGGGGACGTGGGCGCGCTTCGACCCGAGCATCAGGCGCACGGTGCGAAACGACGGCGACACGGCGGCGAGGGTGCTGATCGTGTCCGCACCGAGAGACTCCGGCTACGAGCCGATGGGCTGGGCCTGACCGCCTACGCCTGGCCGGACACGACCTTGACGTACTGGGCGCGCTCGAAGGCCCGCGGGTTGCCACACGCGATCTGGCTCAGGCGGCCACGGACGGTTGATACCGACGGCTCACCGCGGTTCTCCAGCCACTCGTCGAGGTCGTCCCTCAGCCGGCTGAGATAGCCGGCGCCGTGGCGGATCAGCGCGGAGGCGACCATCACCACGTCGGCTCCGGCGAGGATCGCCTTGATCACGTCTTCTCCGGTGGCCACGCCCCCGGTGGCAGCGAGGCTCGTGTCGACACGGTCGCGGAGCAGCGCGATCCAGCGCAGCCGCAGCAGGAGCTCGTCGCCGGTGGAGAGCCGTAGCTCCGGGCGCACCTCGAGCGTCTCGATGTCGATTTCGGGCTGGAGAAACCGGTTGAAGAGCACGAGGCCGTCGACGTTCTCGCTGGCGAGCCGGTGGGCGATGTTCGCGAACGTCGTGTAGAACGGGCTCAGCTTGACGGAGACGGGAACCGAGACGACTGTGCGAACTGCAGCGGCGAGCCTCAGGAGGCGGTCTTCGGCGTTGGTGCTCGATGTGCTCACGTCGCTTTCGACGCTGTAGACGTTGAGCTCGATCGCGTCCGCGCCTGCCTGCTGCAGGATCTCCGCGTACCGCGTCCAGCCCCCCGGCGTGGAGCCGTTGAGGCTGGCGATCACCGGGACGTCCAGCTCCCGCTTCGCGTCGCGCACGAGGCCGAGGTACGACTCGGCGTGCTCCGTGTCGACGCGCTCCATGTAGGCGGCGGCCTCGCCCGGCTCGTCTCCCGCGTGCCAGAGCGCCGTCGTCGACGACTCGGCACCGTGCGTGAGCTCCTCCTCGAAGAGCGACGGGAGGACGACCGCAGCGGCGCCGGCCTCGACCAGCGCGCGCAACGACGCGAGCTCGCCCGTGAGCGGCGACGCGGACGCGACGAGAGGGTTCTCGAGCCGGAGCCCGAGGTACGTCGTCTGGAGATCGGCCATGCCGACATCGTACGGCCGCTCGGGGTACGTGCCATCGGCAACGGCGCCGATCCGGGCTGCGGGTTTACCCGCCGATGTACGACATCTCGACCTTCGGCAGCTCCGCGGTCTGCGCGGTGCGGAGCTCCGAGTAGCGGTCGGTGCGGCGCGACCAGACCGCCCCGATCGCAGCGCGCAGCTCCTCGTCGGTCGCCCCCGAGCGGACGAGCGCACGCAGGTCGGTGCCGCGGACGGCGAAGAGGCAGGTGTAGAGCTTCCCTTCGGCGGAGATCCGCGCCCGGCTGCACTCCCCGCAGAACGGCCGCGTGACCGACGCGATCACGCCGATCTCGCCCGATCCGTCGCGGTAGCGGTAGCGGCGCGCGACCTCGCCGCGGTAGTTGGCCTCCGTGGGCTCGAGCGGCAGCTCCGCGTTGATCGCGGCCACGATCTCCGCGGCCGGCACCACGTCGTCCAGGCGCCAGCCGTTCGTCGCCCCCACGTCCATGTACTCGATGAAGCGCAGGATCACGCCCGTGCCCTGGAAGAAGCGCGCCAGCTCGAGCACGTCGTCCTCGTTCACGCCTCGCTTGACGACCGCGTTCACCTTCACCGGAAGCCCCGCCTCCCGCGCGGCCTCGATGCCGTCGAGCACCCGTTGTACGGGGAAGTCGACGTCGTTCATCGCGCGGAAGGTGGCGTCGTCGAGCGAGTCGAGGCTCACCGTCACCCTTCCCAGGCCCTGCGCGGGCGAGCACCTCTGCCTTGGCGGGGAGGATCGCGCCGTTCGTCGTCAGCGTCAGGTCGAGGTCGCCGATGTCGGCCAGGCGCTCGACGAGGCGCTCGAGGTCGCGACGCAGCAGCGGCTCGCCGCCGGTGATGCGGATCTTCTCCACGCCGTGGTGGACGAACGCACGCGCCACCCGCTCGATCTCCTCGAAGCTGAGGAGCTCCTTGCGATCCATGAAACGGTAGCCGTGACCGAAGACCTCCTTCGGCATGCAGTAGACGCAGCGGAAGTTGCAGCGGTCGGTGACCGAGATGCGCAGGTCGTGGAGCGGCCGTCCGAAGGTATCGATCGTCGCCACAGAGAGAGCGTACTCGCGGCGGTGTGCTCTCCGTCCGCCTGGCGACACCGTGTTGCCAGGCGATGAGAGCGCTCGACGCCGTACTGCCGGAGTTCGACTGGCGCGAGGCGCACGCCGTGGAGCTGGGCTGTGCGCCCGAGCGTGCCCTCGCCGCCGTCCTCGCGCTGCCGGTCGCTCCGGATCCCATCGTGCGCGCGCTCTTCCGGTTGCTGGAGACCTCGAGCGGGTGTCGGCTCTCGACCGAGACGCGCATCGCCGCCTCGGACGAGGCTGCGCGACGGAGGTACCGCCGCTACTGGCTCGTCGTGGGCCCGTTCTCGGCGCTGATCCGCAGACGCTGGCTCACGGCGGCACGGCGTGCGGTAGCGCGGACGGGCTGACCCACCCGAGTAGGTTGCCCGGATGCGCCGCCGCTCGTCCGCGCCACTCGTCGCGCTGGTCGCTGTCACGGCGGTCTGGGGCTACACGTTCGTGCCCGTGCAGAAGGCGATCGGCCTCTACCCGCTGTTCGCCTTCCTCGCCGTTCGCTTCGCCATCTCCACCGCAGTGCTCGCCCCGTTCGCCTGGCGGCCCCTGCGGACGATGCCGCGGGCGGGGCTCCTCGCCGGCTGCGGCGCGGGCGTGCTCCTTGCCGCGGCCTACGGCCTGCAGACGGCAGGGCTCGAGCTGACGACCGTCTCCAGCACCGGCTTCATCACCGGGCTGTACGTCGTCTTCACGCCGCTGCTGGCACTCGCGCTCTTCGGCACCCCGGTGCCTCGCGTCCTCTGGCTCGGAGTCGCGCTGTCCGTGGTCGGCCTGCTGCTCCTGAACGGCGCACCCGGCGGCTCTGCCGTCGGCAACGCGCTCGTGCTCGGCAACGCGTTTGCGCAGTCGCTGCAGATCGCGTCGATGGAGCGCTTCGCTCCCCGCTACGACTCGCGCGCGCTGACCTTTCTGCAGATGGCGGTGTGCTGCCTCGGCTTCGCCGCCATCGCGGCCGCGACGGGTCAGCTCGAGGCGCCAAGCGGCTGGACCGTCTGGAGCGCACTCGTGGTCACGGGAGTCTTTGCCGGCGCGCTCGGGTACCTCGTCGCGACGTGGGTGCAGTCGCGCACGACCGCTGCCCGGGCTGCGCTCGTGTTCACGCTCGAGGCGCCGTTCGCCGCGCTTCTTCGGCGTGTGGCTGGCGGAAGAGCGCCTCGGGCCGGCCGGCGCGGCGGGGTGTGCCGTGATGCTCGCCGGGATCGTCGTCGCCGAGCCCGCCGCGGCGAGCGCGCTGCGACGGCTCGTGCCCGCCCGGGCGCGGGCCTGACGTGGACGCCGTCCTGCTGGCGCTCGTCTCCGCTGCATTGTTCGGCGCCATGCCCGTGGCCGTGCGGTTCGCCATGCTGCAGCCGGCCGTGCCCGCCGCGGCGGTGGGGGCGCTCTTCATGCAGGTGGCGACGTTCGGCGTGCTCGCCGCCGCCGCCGCGATCCAGGGAGGTGCGACTCTCGACGGCCTTCTTCCCTTCCTGCTGGCCGGCGCGATCGCGCCCGGCATCTCGCAGCTCTTCATCACCCTCGGCATCCGCGAGGCCGGCTCGTCCAGGGCGTCGGTGGCGTTCGGGATCGCGCCGCTCTTCGCCGTGGTGCTCGCCGTGGTGGTGTTTGGGGAGCGCCCCGGCCCGGTCGTCGTGGCCGGTGCACTGCTCATCGTCGGTGGCGGCCTGGCCCTCGCGGGAGAGGCGGACCGCCCTTCGCACGTGCGCCGGCTCGGGATCGTCTACGCGCTCGTGGGCGCGGCGCTCTTCGCGTTCCGCGACAACCTCGTGCGGCAGTTCTCCCTCGACGGCGACGTGCCCTCGATGACGGGCGGCGCCACGATGCTCGCAGCGGGGATCGTCGTCACGTCGACGTTCGTGCTGCTCCGCGGCCATCGATGGCGCTGGCCGGTCGCCGTCACCGCCCGCTGGCTCCTGCCCGGCGCCTTCGTCGGCCTCTCGTACGTGGCGCTGTTCGAGGCCTTCTATCGCTCGAGCGTCTCGGTCGTGGCGCCGATCGTCGGCATGGAGTCGCTGTTCGGCGTGGCGTTCTCGGCCCTGCTCCTGCACCGCACCGAGCGGGTCGGTGCGCGGCTCGTTCTCGGAGCGGCCCTGGTCGTGTCCGGCGGGATCCTGATCGGCGTGTCCCGCTGACTCGGGCTCCCGCGGCTCCTGGGACAGCCCCCGTCGAGGCTGTCCCAGGTAGCCACCGTCAGCTCACGGTCCGACGTCGTCCTTGCACTTGAAGGGTGGGAAGAAGTGTTCCCAGTTCACGAAGGGGAAGAGGTCCTCCCAGTTCACGAAGGGGAAGAGGTCCTCCCAGTTCACGCGCGGGAGAACGTCCTCGCACTTCGCAGGAGGGAACGCATGCTTGCACTTCGAGGAGAGGGAGAAGGACTTGCACCTCACGGGTTGGAAGTAGTGCTTGTCCAGCCAGTGGGCGACCTTCTTCCCGATCTCCGCGCCCTGCTCGTCGGCGGTGCGGAAGTGGATCCCGCCCCAGACGCGCGCGTCGACGACCTCCTTGATCGCGTCGGAGAAGCGCTCGAAGTGTCTCGGAGGGATCGGCACGCCGTTGAGGGAACGTCCGGAGACGACGTCGAACTCGACCTTGTCGGTGCCGAAGAAGTCGGCCATCGTGTTGAGGACGGCCCCAGTCAGGCAGCCGTGACCCGACGGGTGGTCGGGGAACGGCGGCGTGGCGAGCGGTGGCGCTGTCGCTGTCGCCGGGGCGAAGAGGGACTCCCAGGTCGGGTCAGCCGACGGTCGCGGGATTGCCGTCGGTGTCGGCCTCTCGGATCGCGGCCCTCGGCCGCCAGAAGTTCCAGTAGTACTTGTCGTTCCAGCAGCTGATGGCGCCGTCGGCGGCGGCGAGGTTGATCGAGGCGTAGAGGCGGGCCTGGTCGGCCGTATCGAGGTCGTACCGGCCGGCGAGGTCCCGGGCGAGCGGGTTCCAGAGCGCGATCGGTGGAAACTGCCAGAAGACGGCTGCCGCCGTCTGGTCTGCTGTTCGGGTCGTGCTGTTCAGCGCCCCGACCTCCTTCACCTCGGCGAAGTCCTTCGCGTAGGCGGCGCTGGTCAGCTCGTTCGGCCCTTCCGAGCGGAACTGCGACGGGCTGTCGATCAAGAACGGCTTCAGGTTGCCGACCCACGGGTCCGGATCGAGCGCCGTTGGTGTGACGGGCCGCCAGTCACCGGCATCTGGACCGATCACGACGCTGAAGTCGAACGCTGCCAGGAACCCGTCGTCCTTCCGGAACGCGAGCATCGCGTCGGCGGCGGCCGCGCCGGCGCGTACGCCTTCGTCCTGGATCGGGCCGTCGGCAATGCCGTCGAGGGTCGCGGTGTAGGCGTCGTCGAGCGTCGTATGCTGGTGCAGGCGCGATCTTGACCAGCACGTGGTGGGCAGCTGTCGCGACGGCGGCGTCCTGCGAGGCCCAGGGCTGGGCGCCGACGGCGTGGACGTCCAGCAGGTACGGCTGGTGGCCGCGGTCGATCGCGTTGACCGCGTCGTAGACCGCGCCCTCGACCATCGCCATGCCGCGGCTCTCCCCGTGCGCAGTGGGCCTGAGTGGGATCGTCGCGTTCTGCGCGATCAGGTTCCAGTCCCCCACGACGTCGGCGCGTGCGACGGCGGGCATCGTCAAGAGTGCGGCGAGTGCGGCGCACACGACGAGCGCCCGTTTGGTGAGACGGGTCAAACCGACCGTTCTCGGGGGACTGGTCGTCGCCGCGGCTCGAAGACCTCGCGGCTCTCCGTGACGAGCACCGCGGCGCGGTGTTGGATCTCGCGTGGGCATCTCGCTCCTCCCCTTTCGCTCGATAGGTCGAGTCCGATAGTCGATCCGGCCCGTTTCAGATCCGTTTCAGACCGGCAACAGCTACGAGCGCGACGAGCACCCTCTGTCAACCTTTGACGTCACGATTCCGCACGCTGCGCGTTGAGTCCATGTGACGTTTGTCGTATCTTCGGACACGAGATGGAACCGCTCCGTCCCTACCTCGCCGTGCGGGAAGAGCTGGCGGAGGCCCAAGGGCACCTCGATCGGCTGGCCCGTCTCGTCGAGGCGCGCATCGGCGCAGTCGTCCTGCTCGACGGCTCCAGCCGCTGGGCGTACGCCAGCGATCACGCGCAGGAGCTGTTCGAGCGCTACTTCGGGTGTGCGGACGGTTCTCTACCACGCCCCGTGAGGGCCTGGCTGCGCTCGATGCGCCGCGAGCCGTTCGTGGTCGCCGCCGGCAGGCAGACGCTCGTCGTGCGTGCGGTGGGCGACGTGCTGGTGCTCGAGGAGCAACCCGTGACGCGCCGGTGGACGGCCCGCGAACGCGAGATCCTCGACCTCGTCGCAGAGGGCAAGACGAACGCCCAGATCGCCGACGAGCTGTGCATCGCCGGCGGCACGGTGCGTCGCCACCTCGAGAACGCGTACGCCAAGCTCGGCGTGCACACGCGGACCGCCGCCGTGCGCGCCGCTGCGCGTCTTCTCTCTTGGATGCCGCCTTCCTGATCTGCTATATTCCGACTTAGATTTATCTAAGTCTGTAAGACTCAAGGAAGGAGCAGCTCCCGAATCATGGCGAAGACGATCGGTATCGACCTCGGCACGACCAACTCCTGTATGGCCGTGCTCGAGGGCGGCGAGCCCACGGTGATCCCGAACGCGGAGGGCGGACGCACGACGCCGTCCGTCGTCGCGTTCACGAAGGACGGCCAGCGGCTCGTCGGAGCGCCCGCGCGGCGCCAGCAGGTGACGAACCCCCAGAACACGATCTTCTCGATCAAGCGCTTCATGGGCCGCAAGTGGGACGAGGTCTCCGAGGAGATGACGATCGTCCCGTACGAGGTCGTCCAGGGCGAGAACGGCGACGCGCGCGTGAAGGCGGACGGCAAGGAGTTCGCGCCGCCGGAGATCAGCGCGATGATCCTGCAGAAGCTGAAGACGGACGCGGAGGCGTTCCTCGGCGAGCCGGTCACGGACGCCGTCGTCACCGTCCCCGCGTACTTCAACAACGCGCAGCGCGAGGCGACGAAGGACGCCGGCAAGATCGCCGGCCTCAACGTCCTGCGCATCATCAACGAGCCGACCGCGGCCGCGCTCGCCTACGGGCTCGACAAGGAGGGCGCCGACCAGACGATCCTCGTCTTCGACCTCGGCGGCGGCACGTTCGACGTGTCCGTGCTCGAGCTCGGCGACGGCGTCTTCGAGGTGAAGTCGACGAACGGCGACAACCACCTCGGCGGCGACAACTTCGACAAGGCGATCGTCGACTGGATGATCGCCGAGTTCAAGCGCGACCAGGGCATCGACCTGGGGCAGGACCAGATGGCGCTGCAGCGCCTCTACGAGGCGGCGGAGAAGGCGAAGATCGAGCTGTCGTCGACGATGACGACACAGATCAACCTGCCCTTCATCACCGCCACCCCCGAGGGCCCGAAGCACCTCGACCTGCAGCTGACGCGCGCCAAGCTGAACGAGCTCACGCACGCGCTGCTCGAGCGGACCGTCGGCCCGACCAAGCAGGCGCTCGCGGACGCCGGCCTCGACGCCGCGGCGATCGACCACGTCGTCCTCGTCGGCGGCATGACCCGCATGCCCGCCGTGCAGGAGAAGGTGAAGGAGCTGCGTCGGCAAGGAGCCGCACAAGGGCGTCAACCCGGACGAGGTCGTCGCCGTCGGCGCCGCGATCCAGGCCGGCGTGCTCAAGGGCGAGGTCAAGGACGTGCTCCTGCTCGACGTGACCCCGCTGTCGCTCGGCATCGAGACCAAGGGCGGCGTGTTCACGAAGCTGATCGAGCGCAACACGACGATCCCGACCCGCAAGGCGGAGACCTTCACGACGGCCGAGGACAACCAGCCGTCGGTCGAGATCCACGTCCTGCAGGGCGAGTCCGAGATGGCCGGCTTCAACAAGACGCTCGGCAAGTTCCAGCTCGTCGGCATCCCGCCGGCGCCGCGCGGCCTGCCGCAGGTCGAGGTCTCGTTCGACATCGACGCGAACGGGATCATCCACGTCACCGCCAAGGACCTCGGCACCGGCAACGAGCAGCAGATCAAGATCGAGGGCGGCTCGGGCCTGTCCGAGGACGAGGTGCAGCGGATGGTGAAGGACGCCGAGGCGCACGCCGAGGAGGCGCACAAGCTGCGCGAGCTCGCCGACGCGCGGAACCTCGGCGAGACGCTCGCCTACCAGACCGAGAAGTCGCTGGCCGAGCACCGCGACACGATCGACGCGGCCGAGGCCGCCACGATCGAAGGCCGGATCATGGAGCTCAAGCAGGTGGTCGAGGGCTCGCGACCTGAACGACATCCGCGCCAAGACGGACGCGCTGCAGCAGGCCGCGCAGCCGCTCGCCCAGGCGCTCTACGCGCAGGCCCAGTCGAGTGCACAGCCGGGCGCCTCGGCCGGCGCTGCAGGCGGCGGCAACGGCGGCTCGTCCGCCGACGACGAGGTCGTCGAGGACGCCGACTACGAGGTGATCGACGAGGACGAGGCGGCGAAGACGTCGTGACGGACGAGGTCCTGAACACGACGGCTGGACGACGTCGAGGAGGACGGCGGCGAGGTCCTGAGGACCTCGCCGCCCGTCTGGCCGACGCGGAGGCGCAGCGGGACGAGTACCTCGCCGACCTCCGGCGGCTGGCCGCCGACTTCGACAACTACCGGAAGCGCGCCCTGCGCGAGCAGGAGGGTCTCGCGCTGCGTGCCGGCGAGCGCCTGATCGCCAAGCTCCTGCCCGTGCTCGACGACCTCGAGCGCGCGCTCGACGCCGCGGAGCAGCACGAGGAGGCCAAGGTGATCGAGGGCGTGCGGCTGACGCGCGACTCCCTCCTCGCCACGCTCAAGAGCGAGGGTCTCGCAGGAGATCGAGGCCGAGGGCGCCTTCGACCCGCACGTCCACGAGGCGCTGCTCGCGCAGCCGGCCGAAGGGGCCGAGAGCGGCTCGGTGCTCCAGGTCGTGCAGAAGGGCTACCGCCTCGGCGACACGGTGCTGCGGCCGGCGCGCGTGATCGTCGCGGAGTAACCCGCAGATGCGCGATCCCTACGAGGTCCTCGGCGTCGACAAGAAGGCCTCCGACGACGAGATCAAGAAGGCGTACAGGAAGCTCGCGCGCGAGCTCCACCCGGACCGCAACCCCGGCGACGAGCAGGCCGAGGAGCGCTTCAAGGAGGTCCAGGGCGCGTACGACCTGCTCTCGGACGCCGAGAAGCGCAAGCAGTACGACCGCTTCGGCCAGAACGGGCCACGCGGCTTCGGGCCGGGCTCCGGTCAGGCGGGCGGCTGGACGAACGTCGATCTCGGCGATCTCGGCGACCTCTTCGGCCAGTTCGGCGGCCTCTTCGGCCGCGGCAACCGGCGGGCCCAGCAGCCGCGCCCGGAGCGGGGGCACGATCTCGAGACGCCCGTTCGGATCTCGTTCGAGGATGCCCTCGAGGGAGTCCAGGTGCGCGTGCCGGTCGAGGTCGAGACGGCGTGTCACGTCTGCGGCGGCACCGGCGCCGAGCCGGGCACCGCGCCGCGCACCTGCCCGCACTGCAACGGCTCCGGCGTCATCTCGGACAACCACGGGCTGTTCGCGCTCTCGCAGCCGTGCCCGCGCTGTCGCGGCAACGGCGTGATCGTCGAGAAGCCGTGCAAGACGTGCCGCGGCACCGGCCGCGAGCGCGTGACGAGGCGGTACGCGGTGAAGATCCCCGCCGGCGCGAGGGACGGGACGAAGGTGAGGCTCAAGGGCAAGGGCGAGCCGGGGCGGAACGGCGGGCCCGCGGGCGACCTCTTCGTCCGCGTGGACGTCGAGCCGTCGCCGCTGTACGAGCGGCGCGGGGCCGATCTCCTGCTCGACGTTCCGGTCACGTACCCGGAGGCGACGCTCGGCGCGACCGTGCAGATCCCGACGCCCGAGGGCCCGGTGGCACTGAAGATCCCGGCCGGCACCGAGAGCGGCAAGCTGCTCCGCGTCAAGGGACGCGGAGCGCCGAAGCTGAAGGGCGGCGGTCGCGGCGACGTGCTCGCACGCGTGAAGGTGACGGTGCCGCAGAAGCTGACGAAGGCGGAGAACGAGGCGCTCGAGGAGTACCAGAAGGCGTCCCGCGAGCAGCCACGCGAGCGGTTCGAGCAGGTCGAGGCGTAGTCGTGCCCCTTCAGGCCATGCCCTCAGGGTTCCGGGCGCTCGATGAGCGGTGCCAGGCGTCGTCCTCAGTGGCCCCGATATCTCTTGCCAGCGAGGCTTCGTGCGTCCCAGCCTGGGTTGCTCCTCGCGTGCCAGGAATGTGGCCGCCTGACCTGGAGGGCACTGATGCCCGACCGGCCGCGGTTCATGATCTCCGTCGCCGCCGAGCTCGTCGGCATGCACCCGCAGACGTTGCGGCTGTACGAGGCGAAGGGGCTCGTGCGTCCTGCGCGCACGCCGGGCGGAACGCGCCTCTACTCGGAGCTCGACGTGGCGCGGCTGAAGCTGATCCAGCGCCTGACGACCGAGCTCGGGCTCAACCACGCGGGCGTCGAGCACGTTCTCCGTCTCGAGGACGAGCTGCGCCGGGTGCGCGCCCGCATGGAGGAGCTGGAGGCGCGGTTGCGCCACGAGATCCGCGAGACCCACAGGCAGTACCGCCGGGACGTCGTCCTCTACCAGCACCCGCAGGCGCCGGCCACCCGACAGTGAGAACGGCCTTGCAACACGGCGTTGCCAGGTCTTGAAGGAGTGAACGAACGATGGATTTCAACAAGCTGACGATCAAGAGCGGGGAGGCCGTGGCGGGCGCGCAGGAGCTGGCGCGCCGCCTGGGCAACCCGGAGCTCGCGCCGGATCACCTCACGGTGGCGCTGCTCGAGCAGGAGCTGCCGCGGACGCTCCTCGAGCGCGCCGCCGCCGACCCCGACTCGATCCGCGCCGAGTCGGAGGCCCGGCTGCACCAGCAGCCCAGCGTCTCCGGCAGCGGCGCTCAGCCGCAGGCCTCCGCGGCCTTCCGGCGCGTCCTCGACGCCGCGTTCGACTGGGCGAAGAAGCTCGAGGACGAGTACGTGTCGGTCGAGCACCTGTTGCTCGCGCTCGACCTCGTGTCCGACGAGGCGCTTCTCGCCGCGCTCAAGGATGTTCGCGGCGGGCAACGCGTCACGAGCCAGGATCCCGAGGGCAGCTATCAAGCCCTGGAGAAGTACGGCCGCGACCTCACCGCCCTGGCCGAGGCCGGGAAGCTCGACCCGGTGATCGGGCGGGACGAGGAGATCCGCCGCACGATCCAGGTGCTCTCGCGGCGGACGAAGAACAACCCCGTCCTGATCGGCGAGCCCGGCGTCGGCAAGACCGCGATCGCCGAGGGCCTCGCCCAGCGCATCGTCGCGGGCGACGTCCCGGAAGGACTGAAGGGCAAGCGCGTCTGGGCGCTCGACGTCGGCGCGCTGATCGCCGGCGCGAAGTACCGCGGTGAGTTCGAGGAGAGGCTCAAGGCCGTGCTGCAGGAGATCACCGCCTCCGAGGGCGAGATCGTCCTCTTCATCGACGAGCTGCACACGATCGTCGGCGCGGGGGCCGCCGAGGGCGCCGTGTCGGCGGGCAACCTGCTCAAGCCGATGCTCGCGCGCGGCGAGCTGCGCGCCGTCGGCGCGACAACGCTCGACGAGTACCGCAAGCACATCGAGAAGGACGCCGCACTCGAGCGGCGCTTCCAGCCCGTGTTCGTCGGCGAGCCGTCGGTGGCCGACACGATCGCCATCCTGCGCGGCCTGAAGGAACGCTACGAGGCGCACCACGGCGTCCGCATCCGCGACGCGGCGCTCACGGCGGCCGCGATCCTCTCCGAGCGCTACATCACCGACCGCTTCCTGCCCGACAAGGCGATCGACCTCGTCGACGAGGCGGCGTCGCGGCTGCGCATGGAGATCGACTCCTCGCCCGTCGAGCTGGACGAAGCGGAGCGGCGCGTGCGCCAGCTGGAGATCGAGCTCGCGGCGATGGCAAGGAGAACCTGCTGCGCGGTCCGGTCGAGCGGGAGCTGGCCGAGGCCAAGAGCCGTCGCGACGAGCTCGCTGCGCGCTGGGCGAGAGAGAAAGACGTCTCGACCGTGTCAAGGAGATCACGAAGCGCATCGACGAGCTGAAGATGGAGGCGGAACGCGCGGAGCGGCAGGGCGACCTCCAACGTGTGGCCGAGATCCGCTACGGCGAGCTGCCAGCTCTGGAGAAGGAGCTTCTGGAGATTCGGCGGCGGAGCCGGAATCCATGGTGAAGGAGGAGGTGGACGAGGACGACGTGGCCGCGGTCGTCGCCGCCTGGACGGGCATCCCCGTCGATCGCCTGCTGGAGGGCGAGGTGGAGAAGCTCGTGCACATGGAGGAGCGCCTCCACCAGCGGGTGGTGGGGCAGGACGCGGCGATCGACGCGGTCTCCAATGCGCTGCGGCGCGCCCGCTCCGGCCTGCAGGACCCGAACCGGCCGATCGGCTCGTTCGTCTTCCTCGGCCCCACCGGCGTCGGCAAGACGGAGCTCGCGCGGGCGCTCGCGGAGTTCATGTTCGACGACGAGCGCGCGATGGTGCGGCTGGACATGTCCGAGTACATGGAGAAGCACTCCGTCTCGCGGCTCGTGGGCGCGCCGCCCGGCTACGTGGGGTACGACGAGGGCGGGCAGCTGACCGAGGCGGTCCGGCGGCGGCCGTACTGCGTGATCCTCCTCGACGAGATCGAGAAGGCGCACCCGGACGTCTTCAACGTCCTCCTGCAGCTGCTCGACGACGGGCGGCTCACGGACTCGCAGGGCCGCACGGTCGACTTCCGCAACACCGTCGTGATCATGACCTCCAACATCCGCTCGCAGGAGCAGCTGCTCGAGCACTTCCGGCCCGAGTTCGTGAACCGGATCGACGAGATCGTCACGTTCGAGTCGCTCACGCGCGAGCAGATCGCGGCGATCGTGGAGCTACAGCTGGAGCGCCTGCGGGCGCGCCTCGCGGAGCGCGAGATCACGCTGGAGCTGACGGACGGCGCCGTGGAGCTGATCGCCGAGGCCGGCTGGGATCCCCAGTTCGGGGCCCGGCCGCTGAAGCGCGCGATCCAGCGACTGCTCGAGAACCCGCTCGCGCTCGAGCTGCTCGAGGGGCATTTCGCCGCGGGTGACACGGTGCGGGCCTACGCCGACCGCGGCGAGATCCGCTTTGCCAAGCAGGACGAGCACGCGGACGAGCCGCTCGCGAGCGAACGGGAGCCCGCCGCGGCCTCGTAGCCCTGAATCGCCGGCTCGTTACGATCGCCATCCGGTGGCATCGTGAGGAGCACCATGCCCGTCGAGATCGTCGGCCGCGCCGCTGAGCTGCGCACGCTGGAGGGCTTTCTGGATCGTGTCCCAGAGGGCTCGGTCGCGGTCGTGATCGAGGGCGAAGCCGGGATTGGGAAGACGACGCTTTGGGGCGCAGCGCTCGCGTTCGCCCGCGACCGCGATCTCCTCGTACTCGAGGCCCGGCCTGCCGAGAGCGAGACCACGCTGCCGCTCGCGGCGGTCGGCGACCTGCTGGAGGGCGTCCGCGAGGAGGCGCTTGCCCCGCTGTCCGAGGCGCAGCGACGGGCGCTGGAGGCGGCGCTCTTGCTTGGCGAGGCCGTTGGCCCGCCCGACCGCCGCACCCTTGCCGTCGCCTTTCTGAACGCCGTACGCGCGCTGGCCGCCGAGCGGCCAGTGCTCCTTTCCGTCGACGACGTCCAGTGGCTGGACGCAGACTCGGGCTCTGTGCTCGCGTACGCCGTGCGGCGAATACGCGACGCTCCGATCGGGCTGCTCGTCACGCTCCGAGCAGAGGCTGATGGCGGGGCGCCGCTGGGACTCGAGAGGGCGCTTGCCGACGGCGGGCTCACGCGTCTCGTCGTCGAGCCGCTCGATTCTGGCGCCCTCCATCTGGTACTCCGCGCCCGGCTCGGCCTGTCCCTGCCCCTGCCGGTGATGAGGGAGGTGGCCGACACGGCAGGTGGGAACCCGTTCTTCGCCTTGGAGCTTGGGCGGGCCCTCCAGCGGGAGGGCGCTGTCCGCAAGCCTGGTGAGAGGCTGCCCGTCCCGGCCACCCTCGCGGAGCTTGTGCAGGACCGCCTCGCGACGCTGCCAGAACGAACCGTCGCGGCGGTGAGCGCGATCGCGGCGTTGACGCAGCCCGCGCTCGAGCTCGCCCTCGCCGCCGGTGGGGGCGACGACGTCCTCGCTCCGGCGTTCGCCGCCCACGTGCTCGAGGTGGACGGCGACCGCATCCGCTTCGCGCATCCGCTGCTCGCCTCGGGCGCATACGGCGCTGCCGATGCCGCGACCCGCCGAGAACTCCACAGCCGCCTCGCCGACCTGGTCGAGGAGCCGGAAGAGCGAGCCCGCCATTTGGCGCTAGCCGCCGACGGGCCAGACGCCGCCGTCGCGAACGCGCTCGACGAGGCCGCGCATCGTGCCCGCTCTCGCGGAGCAGCAGCGGCTGCCGCCCAGCTCTGCGAGCAGGCAGCTGGGCTGACGCCGACGAGCTCGGTCGCCGCGCGCCATCATCGCCTCCTGGCGGCGGCGAGATACCACTTTGAGTCAGGCAACGGGACGCGCGCGAGGGCGCTGCTCGATGACCTCACGTCCGTCCCTGCAGGCGTGGAGCGGGCCCGTGCTCTTGTCCTGCTCGGTTGGGTACGCTCTCTCGACGACGATCTCCGGGCGGCGAGGGCGCTGTTCGAGCAGGCCCTTGCGGAAGCAGACGACGATACGAAGGTCTTGGCAGAGGCGCACCAAGGTGTCGCATCCTGCTCCTACCGCCTGCGCGAGCGTCTGGAGGAGGCGGTCTCGCACGCGCGAGCTGCGGTCGAGCTTCGACGCAGCGGCGCGGGCGACGCGTTCCTCGAGGCGCTCGGATTCCAGCTTCTCGCCGAGGCGCTGAACGGGCGCGCCGAGGCAAGGGCCACGCTCACCGAGGTTCGCTCACAGCAGGCGACCGACGGCCGGGCGCAACTCCCGTTCCAGGCAGGGGCTGCGGCCGCGGTGTGCTGGATGTGGTGGGACGAGCCCCGGCGGGCGATCGCCACGTTCGAGGAACACCTCGACCGCGCGCAGCGATTGGGTGGTGACGAGAGCGTGGAGCCTTACCTGCTCGTTCTGCTCGGGCAGGCCGCCTGTCTGCTCGCCGACTTCGGCGCCGCTGCGCGCCATGCCGCTGAAGGTCTCGAGCTCGCGGAGCAGACCGGGCAGGGAACCATGGTCGCGTACCTCCTCGCTTTGCGGGGCTTCGTGGCTGCAAACACCGACCCTGACGAGGCTTCGCGGTCGGACGCCGAGCGCGCCGTCGAGCTCGGGCGGCGGACGGCTGGCAGACCCGCGGAGGTCTTGGCGCGGTGGGCGCTCGGCCTCGGAGCGCTCGCGCTCGGTCAGCCGGAGGACGCCGCGGGCCACCTCGTCCCCTTGGTCCGCCTCGCCCAGGCTGAGGGCGTCGCCGAGCCGGGCGCGGCCCGCTTCGTGACCGACGCGGTCGAAGCACTCGTCGCGACAGGGCAGGAAGCGGCGGAGATCCTCGACTGGTACGAGGCCAATGCCCGGCGGCTGGGACGCCGCTCCGCGCTCGCCAACGTCGAGCGCTGCCGCGGACTCCTCGCGGCGGAGGAGGGCGACCTCGAACGAGCGCGGGCGCATCTCGGGCGGGCGCTCACCCAGCATGAGCACTTGCCCATGCCGGTCGATCGGGCGCGGACGCTGCTGGCGCTTGGTGCGACCTTGCGGCGCGCGAATCGCAAGCGCGACGCCCGCGAGACGCTGACGCATGCGCTCGTGGAGTTCGAGCGCGTCGGTGCCGGCGTGTGGGCTGGACGGGCCTACCAGGAGCTCGGGCGAATCAGCGGACGCGCACCCGCCAAGGACCGCCTCACGCCGATCGAGGAGCGCACCGCATTGCTCGTCGCCGACGGACGGCCGAACCGCGAGGTTGCATCGCTGCTGTTCCTCTCCGAGCGGACGGTCGAAGGCCACCTTTCACGCGTCTACGCCAAGCTCGGGATCCACTCCCGGCACGAGTTGGCGAAGGCGCTCGCCCGTCCCATTTCCGAGTAGTGCTGGCTCGAGAGTCGGGTGGGGCCCCCGCTGCGGCGCTGTCGGCCTCTCCCTAGCTTCGGATCAGGGCGTTCCGAGATCGCCCAAGACGAGAGGGGAGAAGAGAGATGTCGGTCAAGATCGTGGTCGGCGTGATCTGCGCGATCGCAGTCCTGGCGGCGGTACCGGTCGCAGCGGCGACGAGCGACGATCCTGCAGCAACAGCATGGACGCCACCGATGGACGGCATCCCGCCTGCGGATCACGTCGCCGAGTACGGACGTCCGTCGCTTTCGGCCAGGTTCGTCGGAGGCTCTGGGCTCGAGTGGTGGCACCTTGCGATCAGCGCTGCGCTCGGGCTCGGCGTGGCGGTGGCAGCAGGATTGGCCGTCCGGGAGGCGCGCGCCCGCGTGCCGCTGCCGGAGTGAATCTGGTGTTGGTCGGGCGTCGGTAACAGCCATCCATCGTTGCCGCGAGCGGTGCTCTCCTCGCGGCTGCCCTCCTACGTCGGTGTCAAAGAGCACGAAGCGGACGAAGCGTGATCGCTCGGCCGCGAACGTCGGATGGGAGCGGGATCCGGGCGACTCGGCAGCCGCGTCGCCGGCGCGTATACCCGGCGTCGACCGGCCGTCTGCCCGGCCGGTCGAGGCTGCGCACAGACCGCGTCTCCCAACCAACAAGGAGGCATCTGATGCGCGGGATGTGTCATCACTGGATCGTGATCGGCGTGCTCACGGTCGTCGTGGCCCTCGTGGCCAGCTCGGCCGCCCAGGCGGGTCCCGCGCCACCGCAGCTCGGTGGCGTGCGCGCCGCACAGCAGGCCAAGTCCACCGACTCCTCGTCCGGGCAGTTCAGTGCGGCGCCCGACTGGTTCGAGCGTGCGGTGATCCGCTCGCAGGCCGACCCGGTTCTGGCCGACAGCCATGACCGGCAGCAGGCCGGAACGGGTTCGGGGGGCGCAGACGTGCTCTGGATAGGTCCGTCGGCCGGTACGGCTGCCGGGTACACGCCGCAGGCGATCGAGGCACTCGGTCAGCGGTGGGAGGCCTACGCCGCCTCACAGGGCACGATCAGCACGGGCTCCCAGATCACCGACAGCCACGGGCGGGTCGACCTGCCCGCGACGAGCCCGACCTCGACCACGTCGGGTGACGACACTGGCATCGCCTGGCTCGACGTCGTCTACGGCGTGCTCCTCGGCTTCGCGCTCGTCGCGCTCGGCGGTCTCGGCGCGATGGTCGCGCGGACGCACGGGCGCGTCGCCCAGTCGTAAGCCGTCGACAAACGCGGCCCAGCAGCGGGCGATCGGAGGAATCCGATCGCCCGCCCGCTGCGTAGAGATGGTCGGAACCGACAGGAGGCTCACGGATGCGGAAGAGAACGCTCGCGCCGCTCGCGGTCGCAGTGTTGACCGGGCTCGGATTTGCTGCCGCTGCGCTCGCCCAGTACGACTACGACGACCCCTCGAGCACGACGGCCTCCGAGACCACGAGAGCCGTCGACACAAAGTCGTCGGAGGACAGCGAGACGTACCGCTACAGCGCGCCGATGACCGCCAAGCAAGAGGTGCCGGCGCCCAAAGGCGTACCGGCGGCCGCGAAGGGCGGGTTTACGGCGACGGTGGTGGAGTCGGGCAGCAAGATCACGCTCAAGTGGAAGCTCACCTTCAGCGGTCTCACGGGGAAGGTCGGAGCGGCGCACATCCACAAGGGCCAGAAGGGCAAGGCCGGCGCGGTGATTCTGGCCCTGTGCGGTCCCTGCAAGAACGGCCAGACGGGCACGGCGGCGATCGCCGAGTCCGTCAACAAGGCGATCGAGACCGGCGGTGCCTACGTCAACGTGCACACGGCGAAGAACGCAGCCGGCGAGCTTCGCGGGCAGCTCGCACTCGTGAAGAAGAGCTGACGGCAGGGTCGCGGCGCCGTCACGGGGCGGCGCCGCGAGACCCTCGAAACAGCGAGACTAGGACCGTGACCGCAGTGCTCGTCGTGGCCGCGACTGCGCGCGAGCTGTGCGGGCTCGACGGGCTCGCGTGCGGCGTCGGTCCGGTCGAGGCGGCGGCGGCCACCGCGCGGGCGCTGGCGCTCGACGCCGCTGCCGCGGTGCTCCATGTCGGCCTCGCGGGCGCGCACGGGCTCGAGCCCGGCCAGCTCGTGATCGGAGAGGAGTCCGTCTACCGGGATCTCCAGGCGACGATCCCGCTCGTAACGACGGTCCGACCCGATCCCGTGCTGCTCGAGGCGACCCGCCGTGCCCTACCCGGTGCGCCGGCCGTGCCGATCGAGACGAGCGCCGCGGTATCGGGGCCTGGCAACACTGTGTCACAAGGCCTGCGGGTCGAGGCCATGGAGGGCTTCGCCGTCCTTCGCTCCGCGGACCTGGCCGGCGTGCCCGCGATCGAGGTGCGGGCGATCTCGAACGTGCTGGGCGAGAAAGACCGCACGCGCTGGCGGATCGACGACGCGCTCGCGGCATTGGCCCAGGCGCTGCCGGTGCTCGTGGCGTCGCTCGCCGAGGCGGCGCCACACCGGCTCAACGAGCGGTGATTTGAACTCGGCGAGCTCCTCGCTCGCCGAGCCCCGCCCTGTCTTCTCGCGGCTGCCGGCAGTACGCATGCGGAGGAGGCTTGACAGCAGGCTCGGGCGGAACTCGTTCTCGCTGTGCGGGGACTGAGTGGGATCGTCGAGCGCCCGGGTACGGTTCGCGCGATGGAACGCCCCCGCTACCCGCGGCACGCCGGGCCACTGCCCGACGCGCTCCCGCCCGAGACCCGCACGATCGGACAGGACGTGGCCGAGGCGTTGCGCCTGTACGGGAAGCGCTTCTGGCACACGCTGCCGCTCGGCCTCGTCGTCGCCGTCGCCGACCAGATCTCGCGGGATCACTCGCTCGAGGCCCGGATCCTCGTCCTGTGTGCGGCCGCGCCGTTTCTCTCCCTCGCCTACGCAGCCGGGTGCGCGCTTGCGGCCGACCGCCGTCCCGAGACCAGGCCGTGGGTCACGGCTGTGGCGCTGGGCACGATCGTGTTCCTCCCGGCGGCGTTTCTCTTCCCCTGGTTCGCACTCGCGGCGGTCGCCTGGCTCGGCCTCGCCGGCTGGGTCGTCCCCGCAGCGGTGATCGAGCGACGCCGCCCGCTGGACGCGGCCCGCCGCTCGCTCGAGGCCGCACGCGCCGACCTGATCCATGCCCTGGGGGGCCTGGCGACGCTCGCGATCCTGTTCGGCCTGACGCGGCTGGCGATGGGCTTCCTGCTCCGGAGCACGGCGGACAACACCATCCGGACGTCGATCTTCCTCGCCGACCTCGTCGTCTCCCCCATCCTGTACCTCGGCGCCGCCCTCGTCTTCGTCGATCTCACGGCCCGTGTGGGCTCCGCGCGCCCCGGCCGCCGTCGCCCGGCCCGGGCGGGGGCCGACCCCACCGACGGCTGACGCCGCAGTTCACGCCGGCGAGGCTGCGGCGCTGGTCCGCACTGGTCACACGGTCCTGCGCGCCGCAGCCCGCTCCTTCGCCGGCGACGACCCGGAACGCGCGGAGTAGGCTGCGCGCGACGAGGAAGGAGGAGCGATGCCGACGTATCTGATGCTGACGACGCTCACCGAGAAGGGCGTCCAGACGCTGAACTCGAATCCAGCCCGCCTGCGTGAGGTCAATCGCGACATCGAGGAGCTCGGCGCGCGTGTCCTGCACCAGTGGGCGTGCCTCGGCGAGTACGACTTCGTCTCGGTCCTCGACGCGCCGGACGACCTCACGGTGATGAAGCTCTCCGTCCAGCTCGGCGCCCGCGGGAGCGTCAAGTTCGAGACCCTCCCGCTGGTCGCTGTGGACGAGCTGCTCACGTCGCTCGAGGCGTAGGCCTGGTCGGCTCAATGGTCCGACGCGCCCTCGTTATCGCTCTCGGCCTCCGCGCGCGCCATGATCTCCTAGTCGGTGTAGAACGAAGGAGGAGTGGAGGAACGTGAGCACGACGCAGATCGACGAGAAGCGCTCCGAAGCGTTCGGCGAGCAGTTGGTGGGCGCGCTGAACGGCGCCGCGACCACATTGATGACCTCGATCGGCCACCGCACCGGGCTGTTCGACGTCCTCGCCGAGGCCGGCGCCGTGACCAGTGCCGAGCTGGCGTCGAAGGCGCGGTTGAGCGAGCGCTACGTGAGGGAGTGGCTTGGTGCGATGACGGTGTCGGGCGTGGTCGAGCTGGATCCGGGGGCCGGCACCTATGCGCTGCCGCCCGAGCACGCCGTCTGGCTGACGCGGGCCGCGACACCGAACAACATCGCGGTAACCGCGCAGTGGGTGGCGGTGCTGGGGCAGGTGGAGGACGAGATCGTGCGGTGCTTCCGCGAGGGTGGCGGCGTCCCGTACGAGCGCTTCGCCCGCTTTCACGAGACGATGGCCGAGGAGAGCGATCAGACGACGCTCGCCGGTCTCGTCGACCACATCCTGCCGTTCGTGCCCGACCTTGCGGAGCGGCTGGAGGAGGGCATCCGCGTCGCCGATCTCGGCTGCGGCCGCGGCAAGGCGATCCTCGAGCTCGCCGAGACGTTCCCGCGCAGCACCTTCGTCGGCTACGACCTCAGCGAGGAGGCGATCGGCTGGGCCCGCGCCCGGGCGGCCGAGCTCGGCCTGCGAAACGCCGCCTTCGAAGTGCGCGACCTGACGACGTTCGACCGCGATGCCGAGCCCGAGTCGTTCGATCTCGTGACGACGTTCGACGCCGTCCACGATCAGGCTGCGCCGCTCGCGATGTTGCGCGGCATCAGGCGCGCGCTCCGTCCCGGCGGTGTGTACCTGATGCAGGACATCGACGGGCACACGCACCACCACGACAACCTCGACCACCCCCTGGGGCCGTTCATGTACACGATCTCGTGCATGCACTGCATGACCGTGTCGCTCGCGCAGGGCGGCGAGGGGCTCGGCGCGATGTGGGGCGTCGAGAAGGCGGAGGAGCTGCTCGGCGAGGCCGGGTTCGGCTCGGTCGAGCTCGCGCGGCTCGAGCACGACATGCAGAACGTGTACGCGATCGCGCGACCCTAGAGAGCCAGGTGGAGCCGGCTCGGCCGGATCCCCCGGGCTCAGGGCAGCGCGACTGCGGGCGGGACGTTGAGGTTGAAGCGGAGCCGGTTCTCCGGATCCGTGCGCCGCTTCACCTCGGCGAGGCGCTCGAAGCCCTCGGGCCCGTACGCCGCGAGCGCCCGCTCCGGCGTCTCGTCGGGCGGGAGGTAGTTGACGTAGCCCCCGCCGGTCAGCGAGCTCGGCTCGAGCGCCGTAGCCGTCGCCCGCGCCCAGGCGATCTGCTTCTCGTCGTCGGCCGGGTCCTCCCAGATCGCGAGCGCGCTCACGTTCCAGCAGGCCTCGCGCTGACCGAAGGCCGCGGACTCCGCGGGCGCCCGGGCGGCGACGCCAGTCAGCGCCTCGAGGAGGAGGCCGCTCAACCCCTGCGCCGTCTCGGCGGCCCGCGCCACTGCCCCCACGACGTTGTCGTCCAGTGCGCGGACGAAGTGACCTTTCCAGTAGTGACGCAACCCGAACGGAAGCCGCCCGTTCATCGCCTGCACCTCGAGATAGCTCATCGCGCGGAGTGAGGCGGCTGCCGGTGGCCAGGCACGCAGCGCGGAGATCGCGCGCTCGCCGGCCGCTGCCCGGCCGGCGTACGCAAGCCCGACTTTGCAGTACGTCTCGCCGTCGCCCCCGAGCTCCTCGCCGGAGCCGATGACGGGCATCAGCACCAGCTCGTCGCCGGCCGTGGCCGCGAGCTCCCGCACCGCGTCCAGCACGTCCGTGAGGTGGTCGTCTCCGAATGAGAGGTAGCCGCCGAACATCGGGCCGCGCTCGTGCAGCTCGAGCTCGAACGACGTGACGACACCGAAGTTGCCGCCGCCTCCGCGCAGCGCCCAGAGGAGCTCCGGGTCGCTGTCGGCGTCCGCAGCCACCGCCTCGCCGAGCCCGGTCACCAGCTCTGCCCGGACCAGGTTGTCGCAGGTCAGCCCGGCCGTGCCGAGCAGCCAGCCGAGCCCTCCGCCAAGGGTGAGGCCGCCGACGCCCGTGTCCCCGTACGTGCCGCCCGGTACGGCAAGGCCGGCCGCCTGCGTGGCGGGGTCGACGTCGTCCCACAGCGCGCCGCCCTGGACGCGGGCGCGCCGCCGGTCGGCGTCGACGACCACCTCGCGCATCCGGGAGAGGTCGATCTGCAGAGCCCCCTCGCCGATGCCGTGCCCGGCGGCGCTGTGGCCGCCGCCGCGGACCGCGATCGGCAGGTCGAGGGCCTGCGCGCACTCGACGGCAAGCCGCACGTCGTCGGCGGTCGCGCAGCGCGCGACCAGCGCCGGCCGCCGGTCGATCGTCCCGTTGAAGGAGGTGCGCGCCACGTCGTAGGCTGCGTCGCCGGGCAGGTGCACCGTCCCCTGGATGCGCTCTGCGAGCCGATCGGCTGCGCGCGCCAGCTCCGTCATGGGAGCGCGAGGAAGCCGGTCTCGCGCGGCGTCACGACGAGCGGGCTCGTCGGCAGTCCCGGCCGCGGCTCGAGGTTGAAGTCGCGCGGCGCGACGTCGTTCGGCGTGTCCGGATGGAAGAGCGCGGCGAGGAGCTGGATCTGGCCGCGCCCCGGGCCGAGTTCCCACTGGCCGCCGCCGTAGGCGCCGATGCCGTGCAGCGCGCAGTAGTCGTAGGCCGCGAACAGCCGCTCGACCGAGCCGAAGCGTGAGGGCTTGACGTTTACCGTGCGCGGCGGCCACGGCAGCGCCTCGATGTCGGCGACGGAATGGATGATCGCATCCCACGTGACGCGGTCCCGGTGCTCGGCGAGCACGGCCTCCGTCTCCGGCGTCAGCGCCGGGTCCTCCAGCCACGCGTCCGGCAGCACGTCGGCGACGCGCCGGTAGAGCGCGGCGTCGGGCGGCGTGTCGACGACGGTGCCGCGGTACTGGCCCTTGAAGTCGACGGAGTCGACGGCGCCGGTCGCGCGGAGCTCCGCGACGAAGTCGTCGGTCCAGAGGGCGTTCGCGTCGAGCTTGAAGCGGAGCGTGGGGTAGAGCTCGAGCCACGCGTGGACGCGCGCGCTGGAGGGAGGCTCGCCGAGCCCCATCGAGATGACGAACGAGATCGGGCGCGGCTCGCGTCCCACCGCCTCGCCGAGCGACCGACCCGCCTGGCGCAGCGCGAGGTCGAGCGCGGCGCTCTCGAAGGCCCAGCGGCGGTAGTCGAGGTACGCGTGTTGCGGCGGCTCGTGCTCGAACAGCGGCTGCGTCGAGAGGTGCTCGGAGAACGTGTGCACCGACCATTCCCCGGGGAGCGGGAGCACCGGGCCGCGCGCGAGCTGGGCGTCGTGCTCCTCGCCGTGGTAGGTGACGTCCTCGCCGAGCCCCTCCTCGCCGCCGCCCTGGAGCCGCACGACGGTCGTCTTGCGCAGGAAGTCGGGGCGGGCCTGCACCTCGCGGCCGTCGAGCGCGTAGCCGTCGACGACGAGCGGCAGGTCGCGGACCGCCTCGTAGAGGCTCAACGGCTCGCCTCGAGCGGATCGGCCTGCCACCAGCGCCAGATACGGGTCAGCACGACGTGCACGCTAACGAGGAGGGCGAGGGTCACGGCGAGCCAGGCGCTCAGCGCGATGGCGACGCCCGTCCGATACGTCCGTGTCACGCTCGAGCCGTCCTGCAGCGTGAATGTGCACGTCGCACCGGGCGGCCAGAGATCGAGCTCGGGGCCGAAGGTGACGGCGCTCAGGCCGGCTATCGCTCTGTCGTGGCAGTAGCCCTCGTATCCGTGGGGCAGTCCGAAGCCGAGCACGGCGAGGCAGCCGAGCGCAGTCCACGACAGCGCGAGGACATAGCCGAGCAGCGGGAGCGTCCGCGTGCCGCCGTGTCGTTCCCGCCGGCACCGGGTCACGAGCAGGAGTAGGCCTGCAACGGAGGCGACGAGCAGCGCGGGAGGTAACGCGATCAGGGCCATCGCCGCGAGGAAGGCGCTCGACCCCGTGCCGGCTCCCAGCCGCCAAAGTGCGAAGACGACCGACGCCGCTCCGAGCGCGACCGCCAGGACCACCCACGCACGCTCGCGCCTCTCGCTCATCCTCCTACAGCGTGGCGTAGGCGACGGCGATCTCGCCGGCGAGGCCAGCGTTGGCCACGATCAGGTTTCGGTTCACCGTCCTCGTGCGGCCGCCGGAGCGCTCGTGGAGGAAGGAGAGGACGTACGGCGTCACGTCCTGGCCCGAGACGCCGAGCTCGTGCGCCGCGACGATTGCCTCGGCGATCAGCGGCTCGACGTCCAGGCTCTCGTCCGGCGGTCGGCCCACGAGGAGCGTGTTGCCGCCGAGTCGCCAGTGCGCGTCGGCGACGCGGGCGGCTTCCCCGGCCGTCTCCACGCGCGCCGAGACCGCAGGCCCGCCGTCGGCGGAGTAGAACAGCGGCAGCGTGTCGGTGCGCCAGCCGAGGACGGGCACGCCGATCGTCTCCAGCACCTCCGCTGTGGCGGGGACGTCGAGCAGCGACTTCACGCCCGACGAGACGACGACAGCAGGGATTCGCGCGCAGGCGCCGAGGTCGGCCGAGATGTCGGGAGGCGCCGGGAAGCCGCGGTGGACGCCGCCGAGGCCGCCGGTGCCCAGGAAGCGGATGCCGAGGGCGGCCGCGACCGTCAGCGTGCCGCCGACGGTGGTGGCGCCCACGGCGCGCTGCACCGCGCAGACGGCGAGGTCGCGCGGCCCGAGCTTGCGCGCCTCGGGGGTGAATCGCTCCAGCTCGGCGGCGTCGAGGCCGACGCGAATCCTCCCGTCGAGCACGCCGACCGTGGCCGGGACGGCACCCGCAGCGCGTACGGCGGCGTCACTCGCCCGCCCGACCTCCACGCCGGCGGGAGCGGGGAACCCGTGGGCGACGAGCGTCGTCTCGAGCGCCACGACAGGACGCTCCTCCGCGAGCGCAGCCCCAACCTCCTCGGAGACGTCGAGCAACTCGACCACGAGCCGACTCTATGGGACGTGTCCGGGCTCGTCGTCGCGCCCGGTCAGCTCCACGAACTCCCACGTGCCGCAGCTCGTCCCGGGGCGCAAGCAGCGCTCGGATCGACCTGCGCAGCCGCCGCGGGGTCAAGTGCCGCGCCGTAGCGTTCTCAGGACGGCGTTGACCTGGGGAGGTCCGCGTGTGAGAGTCGTGTGCTCACGTCCTGAGCCGCGCCACGCGCCTCCAGGCAGCCGCACCCGTGGTGGCCTCTGCGAGACCAAGCCCTCTCTCCTCGCTGCGGCGACGTTCAACGTTCGAAAGGAGTAGAGATGAGTTCGATCAAAGATACAGCCGAGCAGTTCTTCGATGCCTGCGAAACAGGCCAAGGTTGGGGCGTATGCCAAAACTACTGCCACGCGGGCGCGACTTTCTCGTCTCAGACTGGAGCACTGGATGGTGTGGAGACAGTCCAGGGCTACACGGACTGGATGAAGGGGCTCTTGACACCCGTGCCAGACGCCAGCTACGAGATCCGCTCATTCGCGGTCGACGACGCGCGGCAGAACGTGGCCGCCTACGGCGTATTCCGGGGAACGCACACCGGCGAGGGCGGACCGGTGCCGCCGACGGGAAAGAAGGTGGAGGCCGACTACGTGTACGTCATGGATTTCGATGGCGATCGAATCCGTCATTTGACGAAGATCTGGAACGATGGAATCAGCATGAAGCAGCTGGGCTGGGCGTAACCGCGCCCACGCACGCGGCGTAAGCTGACACACGCGGCGCCGGTCACCTGAGTACCGGCGCCGGGGTTCGAGGTTGCTGCTCAGCTTGCGTGGCGCTTAGGAGCAGCACCCATCTCTACGCTCCGTCGGCCGCTCCCCCCGGTCTGGACGTCATGTCCTCCAACTCGAGAGACCTTCCAGCGGGTTTCCAGCGGAAGGCCAGCGACGTGCCGCACTGTCCCCACGGCACGGCACTGGGCCGTGCCTGCACAGGGAGGAGAACATGGTGTCCAAGAACAGAAGTGGGCGGGTCAACCGCCTCCGTGGACGAGTTGCGGTCTTCGCGGCGGTTGTCGCCGCCTTCGCGGTGGTGCCGCTGGCGGCCACGGCGGGCATCTACGCGGTGTCGGGAAGCCAGGTGCCGGTCACCGACACGCTGGCCACGATGACCGGCGGGCTGAACGGCGACTGGACGACGCTGAGCCTCGACTACCGCTACGACGAGCAGACGGGACGCCTCACGGCCTGGGGAACCGAATCGTTCCAGGGTTGTGTCGATCGCGGCCACGACGGGTGCGACTCGTCAGATCTGCAGGGGGCGATGTTCTTCAAGTTCGCCGCCTGGCAGCAGTACGACCCGCAGACGTTCGCTTTCAAGAGCGGCGGGTGCATCCACCCGGTGACAGGTGCGACCGGGGACTTCCAGGGGGCACGCGGCGTCATCGTGATGAAGGACACGCCGCAGCCTGACGGCAGCATCTCGACGAGCTACTGGGGTGTCTTGACCATTCCTTCGGGCATGGCGACGAAGTCGACGGGCGGACAGTCCCGCTCGATCGCGTCGGCCGGGCTGCGGACGACGTGTGGCTGAGGCACGAACGGATGAGCGCAGGGTCCGGGCGGGCTGCGGCCCGTCCGGACACCTTCGCGGTCGCCCTCACTTCCGCTCCGGTCGGCAATGCGTGACAATCGCAACGTGACCCAGGGCGCCGAACGCGTCGGCACGCATGTCGCCGGCTACGAGATCGTCGAGCTGATCGGCCGCGGCGGGATGGGCGAGGTCTACCGAGCGGTCGATCTCAGCCTCGAGCGCCCGGTCGCGCTGAAGCTGCTGCTGCCGGCGCTCGCCGACGACGAGGGCTTTCGCGAGCGACTGCTCCGCGAATCCCGCCTCGCCGCGGCTCTCGACCATCCGAACGTCGTCCCCATCTACGAAACGGGCGAGGAGGACGGCCGCCTGTTCATCGCCATGCGCTTCGTCGAGGGAATGGACCTGAAGGCACTGCTCCGTCGGGAAGGGGTGCTCGAGCCGGCTCGCACCGTGGCGATCGCAGCGCAGGTCGCCGATGCCCTCGACGCCGCCCACCGACGCGGGCTCGTGCATCGAGACGTCAAGCCGTCCAACGTCCTGATCGATGAGCAGGACGGGCGCGAGCATTGCTACCTGGCCGATTTCGGCCTGACCCAGACGGCCTCCGAGAGCGGGCCCGCCGACGGGCACGGACTCGGCACGATCGACTACGTCTCGCCCGAGCAGATCCGCGGCGACGTGCTCGACGGCCGTGCCGACCAGTACGCGCTCGGCTGCCTGCTGTTCGAAACGCTGACGGGGACGCTTCCGTACGACCGCACCTCGGACGTCGCAGCTCTGTACGCGCACCTCGAGGCTCCGGTGCCTGCGGCCAGCGAGCGGCGTTCCGCGTTGCCGATCGCGATCGATCGGGTTCTGGCGCGCGCGCTGGCCAAGGATCCGGCCGAGCGGTATCCGAGCTGCCGCGAGCTGATCGAGGACGCCCGGAGCGCGTTCGATCTCGACGCATCGCCGCGCGGCAGCCGGCGCCTCGTCCTCGCCGTTGCCGCCGTCACCGCGCTGCTCGTCGCGGCACTCGTCGCAGCTGGACTGATCCTGAGCCGGGGCGACCAGGCGACGGCCGTCCCGCCGGTCAGCTCGATCATTCGTATCGATCCGACTACCAACTCGGTCGCTGCGAGCTATCCGGTCTCCGCTCACCTCGGCAGCGTGATCGTGGCCGGCGGTCGGGTGTGGGCGGCGAGCCTCCGCGACGGCTCGCTCTGGCGCCTCGACCCGGCCACCGGGGAGCTCCAGCAGTTCACGACGACCGGTGAGCCTCGCGATGTCACGGCGCTCGGCAACGAGCTCTACGTCGCGAGTGACGGCGAGACGGCATACGACGGGAGGGTGGTGCGCTACGCGGCCGCGAGCGGCATTCGCGAAGCCGGCGTCCCCGTCCTCGCCTGCTCGGTTGCAGCCGGAGACGGTGTTCTGTGGGCTGCCGGCTGCCCTTACATCACGCGGCTGTCGACCGACGACGGGAAGTTCAGGGTTCTCAGAAAGGTTGCCATTCCCTTCCGCAAGCCGCTCACGGCAGAGACCATTCGCATTCCGCTGAGGGACATGGCGATCGGAGAGGGTGCCCTCTGGGTGCTCGGCGACTCCGTCGATCGACGCGCCTGGAAGGTCGCCGAGCGCAGCGGGCGCATCATGGCGACGACGTCTCTCCCCGTCACGCCACGATCGATCGCGGCCGGAGCGGGCGGAGTCTGGATCACAGGCTCGATCGAGGACTCAGTGGCCCGCCTCGATCCGAGTGACGGGAGGATCGTGAAGATCATCCCGGTGGGCCGTGGCGCCGCCGGCGTGGCCGTCGGGGCGGGAGGCGTCTGGGTCGCGAACGGGCTCTCTGGGACCATCTCTCGCATCGATCCGGAGTCGGGCCGGGTCGTGGCGACGATCCACGTCGACGGCCTTCCGCACGAGGTGGCCTACGGCGGGGGCAGTGTCTGGGTAGCAGCGGATGCGGGGTAGCCGCTGGTTCGCGTCCGGCGTCGCGCTTCTCGCCGTCCTGTCGGCGCTCGGATGTGGAGGGGGCGGCGACCCGATCCGGATCGGCGTTCTCGCAGACTGCCAGGGACCGCTGCGGGGGTTGCAGGATGCCCAGCTCTCCGGCGCGGAGTTGCCGTTCCTCGCACGGGGAGCGCGGCTGGCGGGCAAGGCCCCGACCGACGGCGTGACTTCCGTGACCGTGGGCGGTAGGGAAGTGGAGCTCGTTCAGGGGTGCATGGAGAGCGGCGAGCACACGGTGTTCATCGAGGAAGCTCGCCGTCTCGTCGAGCGGGAGAAGGTCGATGCGATCGTGGGGGGCGCCAGCGTTGCCGGTCGGGAGGTCGCCCGGCTCTACCCGGACGTTCCGTTCGTGAGCGTCTTCTGGAACGAGCAGGAGGTCACGCTGCGAAAGCCGGCCCCGAACCTCTACCGCTTTTCCCCCGACCACGCGCAACTCGTAGCGGGCCTGGGGGCGTACGCCTACCGGACACTGGGTTGGCGGCGGGCGGCGGTCCTCACGGCCGACCAGCCGTCGGGATGGCAGGCGACCGCCGGCTTCGTGGCCGAGTTCTGTGCGCTCGGTGGGCGCGTGGTGGCGCGTGCGTTCCGGGACGCGAACCGGCCCGATCCGACTGTCGTCTCGCGGGCACTGGCGAGCAAGCCGGACGGCGTCGCGGCCTTCCTGACGGCATTCGACGACCAGATCACCGTTCTCGGTGACCTGCTCCCGCACCTGAACCACCCGGCCCGCCAGCTCGTCCTGTGGGCGCCGAACGTCGAGGACTACGACGTACAGAAGAAGCTCGGCTTCCGGCTGGGCGGCGTGACGTCGACCTCGTGGCTTCCCGCCGGGCACCCGTCTGCCGCGCTCCGGGACTATCTGGCGCGGTACCACCGGGCGTTCCCGTCGATCCCGGCCGGGTTTGCCGGCCTTTCCTGGGTTCTCGCCTACAACGACGCAGCAACCGCGCTCCTCACTGCCATCGACCGTGTTGCCGGCGACACCTCGGATGGTCGGAGACGGCTGCGCGAGGAGCTTGCGCGAATGCGGATCAGCCTCCCGGAGGGGATCGTCCACCTCGACGCGAACCGCCAGGCGGTGCGTGACATCCCGATCGTGCAGTTCGTGGCCGGCGCAAAGGGCACGTTCCAACCACCGCGCGCCGTGCGAACGGTGCACGACGTCGAGCAGGGCTACAGCGGGCTACTGTCCTCCGCACCGCCGCCGAGCAAATCGAGTCAGCCCTGCCGCAGGGCGACGCCGCCGGCCTGGGACCGCTAGCCGACACCGATCGTCCAGGTGTAGCGCGTCTCGCTCTCCCGGGGGGCGAGACCTCCGGGGCGGAGGCCGCGGCGGACGAGCACGGTCGGCGTTCCCGCCGTCGCCAGCGCGGTCCGGGCGCGGCCGAGCCCGTCGCGACGCCAGCGGTCGGTCAGCCCGACCACGACCGCGGCGGCCTCCCGCGCCGTCGCGACGAGAGCCTCGGGCACCGGATCGACGAGCACCGGCTCGGTAGGGACGCCGAGTGCCCGCTGAATCGCGAGCGACGCGCTGGCGAGCAGACGGCTGGCATCGCCACCGCCGATCCCCGTCGCAGCGCCGGCGAGCTTGAGGGGAGAGCCACGGTTTCGTGCCAGCCAGGCACCGAGCTCGACCGCCGCCCAGTCGTGCTCGGCGCCCGCGAAGGGAATCAGGATGTGCCCTTCGCCCGGCTCGTCCCCGACGAGCACGCCGACATCGCACGGCGCTCGCTCGAGGAGGGTGAGCAGTCGGGCGTCCTCGAGCAGACCGGCGGGGGCGTCGACGAGGAGCAGGTCGACCTCGTGATCGTCCGCCAGGCGTGCGAGGTCGGCTCCGGGGGTGACCGATGTGAACGCGGCCGCCCGCGCCTCCGTGCCGCTCGCGCGCAGCCGCTCACGGCAGTCGTGCAGCTGCGACGTGGCCGAGGCGAGCTCCGTCGCATCCGTCACCGTGTGCACGACGACCAGCTCGCGGGGTGGGTCACGTGCCAGCGGCGCGCCGAGCCCGAGCAGACTCTCGAGGGCCGTCACTTCGAGGAGGGCGACCACGATCGAGTGCATCGGAGCGGACGCGTCTTGCAGGGTGGGGGAGCCCGTTCCGCCGAGTGCCGGATCCTGCCTCAGGATCGCCGCTTCGAGCTCCCGCAGCCACGGCCCGGGCTCGATGCCGAGCTCCGCGACGAGCAGTTGCCGTGCGGCGCGATACTCCGCGAGTGCCTCGACCTGCCGTCCGCTGCCGTAGAGCGCCAGCATCAGCAGGCCGCGCGGTCGCTCCCGCAAGGGGTTGTCCCGCACGAGCGCGCCGGCCTCCTGCACCGTCTCGGCGTAGCGACCGCATGCCAGCTGGGCCTCGACGTGTCGCTCGCGGGCGAGTGCTCGAAGCTCGTCGAGCCGCGCCGCGAGCGGCTGGATTCCCGGTTCGTTCGTCAGGTCTGCCAGCGCAGGGCCGCGCCAGAGCGCCAGCGCCTCGGCCAGGCGTGCGACGGCGATCGATGCGTGTCCCGCGGCGAGCGCATTGCTTCCCTCGTGTGCCAGGCGCTCGAACTGCTGCAGGTCGAAGGTGGCGGTGCCGAGACGGACGATGTAGCCGGTGCCGTGCGTCGCGATAGCGTCCTTTCCGAGGGCCTTCCGCAGGTGCGAGACGTAGCCCTGCACCAGGTTTGCGGCAGTCGGCGGCGGATCCTCACCCCAGAGCTCGTCGACGAGGCGACTCGCGGGCACGACAGTGTCTGCCTGGGTGAGCAGCGCCGCCAGCACCGCACGCTGGCGCGGGCCGCCGAGCTTCGCGGCACGTCCGCCGACGAGCACCTCGAGAGGGCCGAGGACGTGGTAGCGGATCGGCTCCACCGGCGCGAACGTACCACTGCGCCCTCACACGTGGAACGGCGCCGCGTAGAGCCCGGATGGGGATGCCTCCGCCTCGAGCTGCGACATGAGGCGGATCTGGGGATCAAGGCATCGAGCCCGGCTGCTGCACGCAGCGCGCCGCGGCTTCGAGCGCGAGAGCCGGGCCGCCGACGAACCAGCCCGCCGCGAGCGCGTCGCCGGCGCCGGTCGTGTCGATGACCCGCTCCACCTCCATCGCCGTCCACTCCACCCCCTCGAAGGAGCAGCCCTCCGCGCCGTGCTTGACGATCCAGCGCGTGTCTCGCAGCGCGCCGCCGAGCACTCGCTCCTCGTCCTCGTTCGCGAACACCACGTCGGGCGCGAGCGCCTCGAGCTGCGAGCGAAAGCGGTCCGGGCCCCGGTCGCGGATCGCGCTCCACGAGGAGAGATCCACGCTGACGGACGCACCGGCCTCGCGCGCGAGCGCTACTGCCGCGACCCCCGCCTCGGCGACGGGATCGCGCAGTAGCGCATAGCCCGAGACGTGCAGCCAGTCGCAGTCCGAGAGCCAGCCCTGCTCGAGCTCGTTCGGGCGGAGCTCGGTCGCGACGCCGCGGTCGGGGCACATCGAACGCTCCCCGTCCGTGCCGACGAGCGAGACGACCACGCCGTTCCCCGCCTCCGCGACGGGGCCTGCCAGCTCGACCCCGTAGCCGCCGAGCTGCCGCGCGGCCAGACGGCCCGCGTCGTCGTCCGCGCGCTTCCCCAACCACCGCGCCCGGCCGCCGAGCGCCGCGACCCACGCGGCCACGTTCGCCGCCTGCCCTCCCGCCGAAAGGGTGATCTGCGACGGCGTGTCGGCGCCCGTCGGGAGCGGTTGCCGCAGGCGCACGATCACGTCGAGCACGAGGTCGCCGAAGGAGCACACGAGCATGGCACGATCCTCGCATGCACCGGGACAGCAGCCGCCGGGGAATCCGCTCCTTCGTGATCGGAGGGGTGGTCGGCGCGTCGGCCGTCGCCGCCGCAGTGCGCCGGGGCGCCCGACGGCGGCACAAGCGGCAGACGCCGGCTGGGCTGGCCGCGTTCGAGAGCGCCCCGTGCTACCGGGAGCTGCTCGAGCGCGAGGGCGGAGAAGGCGTCAGCGGTCCGAGAGGAGATGCAGGGCCCGAACGACGGTCTGCAGGTTGACGTCGGGATCGCCGATACCGAGCACGCGGCCCGTGCGCTCCACCTGCACCGGCGCTCCAGGTAGCGCTCGGGTGTCCCGGTCGGTTCGGCCGTGCGGATGACGAGGAACGGGCCGAAGCGCCGGGTCACGAACGCCTCGGCCGGCTCGGGCGAGAGAGCCTCGATCTCGAGCGCGCGGGCAGGTTGTTGGTGTCGCTCGCGTCGAGGACCCAGACGCCGCGCCCGAGCGGCTGCGGCTGCCGTTCGAGCGTCCGCAGAGCCAGACGCGGGTCGGCGCGCGGGACGAACGACGCTCGCGAAGCGGTCGTCGCGCTCCCAGGCGCCGAGGAAGAGCGGCTCGTAGCCGAACAGCAGGTCGTCGGGCCGGCTGGTGGCGGCGAGGTACGTCGACGCCTCGCGCGCGGGCGGCCTGACGCTTGTCCGGCTCCCAGTGAACAGGGGCGGGGTGCGATGCCACGCCCAGCGCGACCTCGGCCACGAGCAGCGTGGCGACCACGGCGACGGCGACCACCGGTGCGACGCCGGCGAGCGCCCGAGCCCCGATCGCCACGACGACGGCGAACAGCGGCACCACGAAGATGAGGTGTCGCGACTCCGGGGAGGTCGAGCCGCCGACACGTGCGAGCAGGAACGCCGCGACCGGCACGGCGACGATCGCGAGCGCCAGCAGCTGCGTCTCGCGCGACGCGCGCTCGAGCCCGACAGCGCCGAGCAGCAGCACGACGACGAGCACAGGCGCACCAGCCGGCGCTGAAGTCACCGGCCGTGTGCCAGAGGTACGTGGCGACGGCACCGGGCCGCCGAGCTGTCTCGCCGCCGCCGCCGACGCCGACGTCGAAGCGCCCGGCGAGCACGAGGTCCGTGAGCCAGAACGGGATCCCGAGCAGCAGCACCGCGCCGAATGCGTACGCCGCCGGCGCAGCCGGTCGCGCCGCGCGACGAGCACGAAGAGCCCCTGCGCGGCGAGCACGAGCGCGCCGTAGGGATGCGCCGCGACGGCGAGCAGGCTCGCCGTCGCCCACCAGGCCCAATCGCGACGGCGGCCGTCGAGGGCGCGCAGCAGGAGCAGCAGAGAGGCCGCGGAGAGGAAGAGGAAGAGGCTGTACATGCGCGCGTAGACGCCGTGGAAGAGGAAGAGCCAGCTCGCCGCGACGAGCGCGGTCGCGACGAGCGCCGTCGCGGCGGCCGGCGAGCCGTCGGCCGAGGAGCGCGACGAGCGGCAGGCTGCCGAGCGCGAAGACGACCGAGACGAGCCGGAGCGCGCCGAGACCGACGCCGAGGTGGGCGACTCCCCAGGCGAGCAGGAAGTGCAGCGGCGCCCCGCCGCGCTCGCGCGTCACGTGCTCGACGACCCCGCGAGCGAGTCGCGGCCGACGAAGAGCGCGAGCGTCTCGTCCTCGTGCGGCGGCCAGGCCGTCAGCTGGTGCAGGAGGAAGGCGCTCGTGAGGGCGACGATCGCCCCGACTCCGAGCCAGATCCAGAGCCCGTGCGCGCCGAGGAACGCTCTCGCCGAGGGCTCTGGGCCGTCCGAGCGGCGGTGCTTCAGCGCTCTGCGTCATCGATTGCAGCGCATTCTCGCTGGTAGATTGGCGCCTCGATGCCGATCTACGAGTACCGTTGCCCGAACGGGCACACCTTCGAGGTCTTCCAGCGGATGAGCGACCCACCGGTCGCGTCCTGCGAGACGTGCGGCAAGAGCCCGGTCGAGAAGGTGCTGTTCCCGGTCGCGGTGCACTTCAAGGGATCCGGCTTCTACTCCACGGACTACGGGCGCGGCGGTCGCGAAGGGCGTCGAAGGACGGGGACGCGCCGGCGTCGGACAGCGAGCAAGAAGGAGACGTCCACGCCAAGGACTCGGGCTCGAGCGACAAGAAGGCCGCCGCGGCCGACTGACGTCCGATCGAGCTCTCGACGTAGAGACGAGCATCTCGGCGTCAGGAGCTCACAGCTCGCGGTCGCCGACGACGCAGCCGGGCGCATACGGGAGCCCCTTCGGCGGCGGCAGCGGAGCCGAGCGCCCGAGGAACATCGCCACCGTGGCGACGTTGTCCTCCGAGCCGAAGATCACGGACTGGCCGTCGGCGTCGCCGGGCTCGCCGCCGAGCCGGCAGTGGAGCGCCTTCTGCGGGTCGGCGCGGAAGTACGCCCAGCCGAGCTGGAGCACCTGACCGGCGCTGAGGTCGGTCGCGAGCGGCTTGACGATGTCGCAGCCGATGAACGGCAGCTTGAGCGGCGGTGCCCAGCGCTCGTGAGCTTGTCCGCCGTCGCCTGGATCACCTGCTGCTGGCGGCGGGCGCGGTCGAGGTCGGTCTCGGACGGGTCGAGCCGGTTCTCGCGGATCCGCGAGTAGACCAGGGCGCGCCGACCGTCCATGTGCTGCCGGCCGCGCTCGAAGCGCCAGCCGTCCCATTCGTCGGCAGCGCTTCGACGTCGCGTACGGGCAGTCGAAGCGGTTGGAGAGGATCGGCCGGGGCACCGTGACCTCGATGCCGCCGACCGCGTCGATCAGCTCCTGGAAGCGGTCGAAGTCGACGAACGCGACGTGGTTGACGTCGATGCCGGTGAGCGCCTTCACGGTCTGCAGCGTCAGCGTCGGCCCGCCGACCTGGAAGGCGGCGTTGATCTTGGCGGTGCCGTAGCCGGGGATCTCCACGCGGAGGTCGCGAGGGATCGAGAGGTAGGCCAAGCCGGTGCTTTCGCGGGTCGGTGCGCATCGAGCATGATCGAGTCGGAGCGGCGGCTCCCCCGGCCGCTCGCGCTGCCGCCGTCGGTGCCGAGCACGAGGATCGTCGTGGGGGTCGACGTGAGCATCCCGTCCTGCTGCGGCGAGCTGAGCGTGCACGACTTCGGGCACGCGGTCGTTCGCGTCCGAGATCCCGCGCGAGAACGAGAGGTAGCTGGCGACGAGCCAGGCGACCAGCGAGGAGGCAGGAGCACGAGGGTGAGGGTGACCCGCCGGCCCCAGCGTCGCTTCCGCCGCGTCCCGGCTGCCGGGCGTGGGAGTCGCCATCCCGCGACGGCTTGGGCTGCTGGTGACGCTGGAGAGGGACCCTGCCCTTCGCCCGCCCGCCCCTGTACACGCGGTAGGGCTTCTCTTGTTCGGGCATTCGGGCGGTTATCGTAGCCGCGCCGTGCATGAAGAACGCGTTATCGGGGTCGACCTCGGGGGGACGAAGATCCTCGCCGGCGTCGTCGGGCGCGACGGCGTCGATCGGCCGCACGGTCGAGATACCGACGCCGGAGGGTCCGCAGGACGAGGTGCTCGCCGCCGTCGACCGTCGTCGTGCGGGACCTGCGGCGGGCGGCGCCGCGGCCGCGATCGGGTACGGCGTGCCGCTGAATATCGACCGTCGTACGGGCGTCGCCCTGCGCGCCACCAACCTGCCTCTCCACGACGTCCATTTCCCGAGTGCGCACGAGCGCTACGGCCTGCCGGCGGGGGTGGAGAACGACGCCAACGCCGCCGCGCTCGCCGAGTGGCGCCTCGGCGCCGGTCGCGGCGCGGACGACGTCGTGATGCTGACGCTCGGCACGGGCGTCGGCGGGGGCATCGTGCTCGACGACCGGCTCTACCGCGGGTGGGCGGAGCTCGGCCACCTGGTCGTCGTCGCGGACGGCCCGCCATGTCAGGGGAACTGCCATGGGCGCGGGCATCTCGAGGCGGTCGCCTCCGGTCTCGCAGCCGACCGGGCCGCGCGCGAGCTCTACGGCGAGGAGGCCGACGCACCCGTCCTCGTCGACCGCGCGCGGGCAGGCGACACGGCAGCGGTGGCAGCCCTCGCGCGCATCGGTCATCTGCTCGGTGTGGCGATCGGCTCGCTCGTGAACGTGTTCGATCCCGACGTCGTCGTCGTCGGCGGCGGCTTCGGCGCGGCGGCGGGCGAGCTCGTGCTCGAGCCGGCGCTCGCGGCCGCGCGCCGCGAGGCGATCCAGCCGGCGGACACGCGGCTGCGGATCGTGGAGGCCGAGCTGGGGGACGAGGCGGGCCTGATCGGTGCCGCGCTCGTCGGGTTCGAGGCGCTCGACGGCGTGCGCTGATGCTCGCGGTCTGCGCCACCCCGATCGGGAATCTCGACGACGTGACGCTCCGCGTGCTCGCCGAGCTGCGCGAGGCCGACGTCGTGCTGTGCGAGGACACGCGGCGGACGCAGATCCTGCTCGACCGGCACGGGATGCGAGCACGCTCGCTCGCGAGCTACCGTCGGCACAACGAGGCGCGCCGGGTGGCCGAGCTCGTGCCCCGGCTCGCGGCCGGGGAGCGCATGGCGCTCGTCTCCGATGCGGGCCTCCCCGGCGTCAACGATCCAGGGGCACGACTCGTGACGGCCGCGATCGACGCCGGCGTGTCGGTGACGGTGCTGCCCGGGCCGTCGGCGGTCGAGACGGCTCTGGTGGTGAGCGGTCTGGGCCGCGAGCAGTACCGATTCGTCGGCTGGCTGCCCCGTCGGGCGGCAGAGTTGCACGCTCTCTGGCGCGAGCTCGCCGGCTGGCCGCATCCGGCGGTGGCTTTCGAGTCGCCGCAGCGACTTCCCGCCTCGCTCTCGAGCCTGGCGGCGGCGGATGCGGAACGCCCGGTCGCCGTCTGTCGAGAGCTGACGAAGCGCTTCGAGGAAGTCGTGCGCGGCTCGGCAACGGAGCTTGCGACCCGTTTCGCGACCTCGCCGAAGGGAGAGATCACGATCGTGATCGGCGCCGGCGGCGCCCCGGGCGGGCGGGACGACGAAGCGCTGCGGGCGGTCGAGACGCTGCTCGAGGCCGGAACACCGCGCCGTGTCGCGGTGGACACGGTGGCCGCACTGGTCGGCGTGCCGCGGAACCTGCTCTACCGCGCCTCTCTGTAGCCGGATTTGACAACCAGCATTCTCCTCGCTACGCTGCGATCGCCATTGTCTATTCTGACGACAAGGAGTGATCGATGCGGCGTCTCCTGCTCTTCTCTGCGCTCTTGCCTGCGCTCGTCGCCGCGCCATCCGCGGCGGCCTGGACCTGGCCGACCGGTGGCGAGGTCTTGCGCCCGTTCGCGTTGGGCGCCGATCCGTACGCGGCGGGCCAGCACCGCGGGATCGACGTCGCGGGCGCCGACGGCGAGGCGGTTCTCGCGCCGGCCGCCGGCTCCGTGTCGTTCGCCGGGTCGGTTCCGACCCACGGCCGCACGATCACGATCCTCACCGCGGATGGGTATGCCGTCACGCTTACTCATCTCGGCGAGGTCAACGTGGGTCGCGGCGACACGGTCGCCGAGGGAGCCGCGGTGGGTCGGGCGGGCGCGAGCGGTGAGCCGGAATGGCCACGCCCCTACGTGCATCTGGGCATGCGCGTCGCGTCGGATCCGAACGGCTACGTGGATCCGCTCGGCCTGCTCCCGGCACGCCAAGACGTACCGCCCGCTCCAGCCCTTGTGGTGACACCCGAGGCGCCCCCCGCGGACGCTCCCGCTCCGATAGAGCCCGTGGCGGCCCCGGTGGAAGCGGATGGGAGCGGCGAGCCCGCGCCAAACGCGGAGCTGCTCGAGCCGTCCACGGCGACGGTCGCCGCGCCGACGGAGATCACTGCATCCGCCGCGGCGACGCGTTCTTCGCCGCTTCCGACGCTCCGTTCGGCGCCAGGGCCGGGGTCGGCGTCGAGGGTGATCCTTGCAGCTCCGAAGAGGCCCGAGAGGCTCGCAGCCGGTGCCTCCTCGAGCACCCGAGCGCGCGAGGCGGTGCCGGCCGCCACTCGACCGGCGCTGGGGACGGAGCCGTCAGCGGTGAGCAGCGAGGATCGCCCGAACGCGCAGCACGCGTCTGCGGTTCCACTCGGGGCGACCCCCGCCCGACCGACGCACGCGAGCCATGCACGGCACGTGGTACCTCGAAGGACGAAGCACGTGGTGAACGCCACACCGGCCGCTCCAGCGAGCACGCTCCACGATGCGCACGCGGTCGGATCAAAGGCGTCTCCACCGACCCCGTCGGTTGCGGTCGTCGATGATCATGCGCCCGCAGGGAGTGATCGGCAGTTGTCCTGGCGAGCGGTCCTGATCGGGGCTTCGGCCCTCGTAGCGCTCCTCTGTGCCGGTGCAGGCGGAAGCGCAATGCGACCGGTCCGACGGCGTCCGGACGGCCCGGCACCCACTCGTATGATGGAGCGCGATGTCTGCGCAGACGCCGAGCAGCTCAACACCGCGGAAGATCCTGGTCGCGGTTGCGTGGCCCTACGCGAGTGGGCCCCGGCACATTGGTCACGTGGCGGGGTTCGGGGTGCCCTCGGACACGTTCGCGCGCTACCACCGCCTGCGCGGCAACGACGTCCTGATGGTGAGCGGCACCGACGAGCACGGCACACCGGTGATGGTGGCCGCCGACGCGTCGGGCGAGTCGCCCCGTGAGACCGCCGAACGGTTCAACCGGCTCATCCGCGAGGACCTGCGCCGGCTCGGTCTCTCGTACGATCTGTTCACCCGCACGACGACCGAGAACCACTACCGCGTCACCCAGGATCTCTTCCGTACGCTGTATGAGAAGGGATTCGTCGTCGAGCGCGAGACGCGCGGCGCGTTCTCCGCCTCGACGGGCCGCACCCTCCCGGATCGCTACATCGAGGGCACGTGCCCGATCTGCGGCTATCCCGAGGCGCGCGGAGATCAGTGTGACAACTGCGGGAACCAGCTCGATCCCGAAGACCTGATCCACCCCCGCTCCAAGATCGACGGGTCGACGCCGGTCTTCGAGGAGACGAAGCACCTGTTTCTCGAGCTGGACGCGTTCAAGGAGCCGCTGACCGCGTGGCTCGAGTCCAGACAGGGCTGGCGGGCGAACGTCCGCCGCTTCTCGCTCAACTTCGTGCGCGAGCTCAAGCCACGGGCGATCACCCGGGATCTCGACTGGGGCGTGCCGATCCCCGTGCCGGGGTACGAGGACAACCCCGACAAGCGCATCTACGTCTGGTTCGACGCGGTGATCGGATACCTGTCGGCGGCCGTGGAGTGGGCCCAGAACCGCGGCACGCCGGACGCCTGGCGCGAGTGGTGGCAGAACCCCGACGCCGAGCACGTCTACTTCATGGGCAAGGACAACATCGTCTTCCACACGGTGATCTGGCCCAGCATGCTGCTCGGCTACGGCGTCGGCGGCGAGTTCGGCGCAGGGCTCGGCGAGCTACAGCTGCCAGACAATGTCGTCTCCAGCGAGTTCCTCACGATGGAAGGCAAGAAGTTCGCCGCCAGTCGCGGCGTGGGGATCTACGTGCACGACTTCCTCGAGCGATACGAGGCCGACGCGCTGCGCTACTACCTCTCGATCGCCGGCCCGGAGACGCAAGACACGGACTTCACCTGGTCCGAATTCGTGCGTCGTACGAACGGGGAGCTCGTCGGGACCTGGGGCAACCTCGTCAACCGCACGCTGCAGAGCGCGTACAAGAACTTCGGGCGCGTCCCCGAGCCCGGCCAGCTGACAGACGCTGACGAGGCGCTCCTCGGGGAGATCGCGGCGGGCTTCGAGGTGGTCGGTGGACTGATCGAGCAGGCTCGGTTCAAGCAGGCGCTCCAGGAGGTGATGCGCCTCGCCGGACTCGCGAACCAGTACGTGTCCGAGCAGGAGCCGTGGGCGGCGCTGAAGTCCGATCCGGCTCGCGGCGGCACGATCCTCTACGTGGCGCTGCGGGCGGTCGACTCGCTCAAGATCCTCTTGGCGCCGTACCTCCCGACCTCGTCGCAGCAGCTGCACGAGCTCCTGGGGCACGACGGCTGGCTCGTGGGCCCGCTCCGCTTCGAGACCGTGGCCGAGGAGCGCTCGAGCCACGTCGTGCTCACCGGAGACTACGCCCACGCGGTCGGACGCTGGACGCCGAGCATGCTGCCGCCGGGGCAGGAGCTCCGTGTGCCGCAACCCTTGTTCGCGAAGCTCGACGAGGAGAGCGTCGTCGCCGACGAGCTCGCGCGGATGGAAGCGTCCGCCGCGGCGTGACCGACACTCACGCGCACCTCGACGCGTGCGCCGAGCCGGCTTTCACGCTCGTCGCCCGCGCACGCGAGGCGGGCGTCGACCTCATCGTCACGATCGGCACCGGGATCGACTCGTGCCGTCGCGCACTCGCGATCGCCGACGCGGAGTCAGGCGTCGTCGCGGCCCTCGGGATCGACCCGCATCAGGCGGCCTCGGCCGAAGCCGGACGCGTGGGCGAGCTGCGCGAGCTCCTCGCGCACCCGAAAGCAGTGGCGGTCGGCGAGACAGGGCTCGACGGCTTCCACGACTTCGCCTCGATCGGCGAGCAGCGCGCCCTTCTGGACCGCCAGCTGGCGCTCGCTGAGGAGCTCGATCTACCCGTCGTGATTCACAGCCGTGAGGCGGACGACGAGACGATCGCCGCGCTGGAGCCGTTCACCGGGAGGGTGATCCTGCACTGCTTCTCGTCGCCCGGCCTGCTGGACGTGGCGCTCGAGAAGAAGTACTACGTCTCCTTTGCCGGCAACGTCACGTACCCGAAGGCGGCGGCGCTCCGAGAGGCTGCAGCGCTGGTTCCGATCGATTGGATCCTGGCCGAGACCGACAGTCCATACCTTGCCCCGCAGACGATGCGGGGTAGGCGCAACGAGCCCGCCCACGTCGTGCACGTCCTCGAGGTGCTCGCCGCGGCCCGGGGCGAGGACGCGGCTGCCTTGGAGGCGGCAATCGACGCCAACGCGCGCGTTGCGTTCGCCCTGGCATGAGCCGCGTCGCGCCGAAGAAGGCGCTCGGCCAGCACTTCCTTGTCGATCCGAACCTGCTCGGCGTGATCGATCGACTCGCGCAGCTCGGCCGCGACGAGGTGGTGCTCGAGATCGGGCCGGGGCTGGGCGTGCTCACGCGCCATCTCGCAGAGCGTGTCGCCCGCGTCCACGCCGTCGAGCTCGATCGCACGCTGGAGCCGCATCTCCACGAGGCGCTCGCAGGGCACGACAACGTCACGCTTCACTGGGGGGACGCGTTGCGTCTCGATCTCGCGTCGCTCCGGCCCCCGCCGGCAGCGCTGGTCGCCAACCTTCCCTACAACGTCGCCACGCCGATCGTGATGGAGACCCTCGTCTGCGTCCCTGGGATCGGGCGCTGGTGCGTGATGGTGCAGCGCGAGGTGGCCGACCGCTTCTTCGCCGTCCCCGGGACGAAGGCCTACGGCGCCGTCTCGGTCGTCGTCCAACTCCTGGCCGAACGCACCGGGTTCCACGCCGTCTCGCGGCACGTCTTCCGGCCGCCGCCTCGGGTGGAGTCCGCGCTCGTCGCGTTTCGGCGTGTCGCTCCACCGGCTCGGATGCCGGAGGTGAGACGCGTCGTCGATGCGGCGTTCGCCCACCGGCGGAAGACGCTCGCCAACTCCCTGACGCTCGCCGGGGTCGCGGAAAGGGTTGCGGCGGTCAACGCCCTGGCCACCCTCGATCTGCCGCCGAACATTCGCGCCGAGATGCTCGGGCCGGCGGACTTCGTGGCGTTCGAGGCGGTGCTGTCTCGTGCCTAGCGCTCTCGCCACGGCCAAGGTCAACCTCTCGCTTGTCGTCGGGCCGCGACGTGCCGACGGGAACCACGACGTCGTCACCGTGTTGCAGCGGATCGATCTGACCGACCGGATCTCCGTCGAGCCGTCGACGAGCTTGAGTATCGCGGGCTTCGAGCGGGACACGCTCGTCCGCAACGCCTTGGAGCAGCTCGCCGAGGCCGCGGGTGTGGCCGCCGGCTTCGCCGCCAGGATCGAGAAGCGCATCCCTGTCGCGGCGGGTCTCGGCGGCGGCAGCTCGGACGCGGCGACTGCCCTGCGGCTGGCGAACATGTTGTTGCCTTCGCCCTTGGCCCCGGCCGAGCTCGAAGGTCTCACGACGGGTCTCGGGGCGGACATCCCGTTCTTCCTTCGCCAGGGCCCGCAGCTCGGCACGGGTGACGGCTCGACCCTGAGTCCGCTCGAGGGCTTGCCGCAGGACTACTGGATCGTGCTCTGCATTGCCGACGGCGACGTCAAGGAATCGACCGCGGCCGTGTACGACCGCTTCGACGCTCGCGGCGGGGAGGCCGGCTACCACACCAGGCGTGCCGCGCTGCTCGACGGCCTCGATGCCGTGCGCGGATCGGGAGATCTCGGACGTCTTCCCGGAAACGACCTCGCGTCCTCGCCCATCGCCGCGACGCTGCTCGACGGCGGCGCGTTTCGCGCAGACGTCACGGGTGCCGGGCCGGCGGTGTACGGACTCTTCCACGACCGGCGTGACGCGGCCGCTGTGGCTTCCGCGCTCCGTCGGGCGGGGAGCACGTGGGTCTGCGCGCCGTGCTGGTACGGCTGACGGACCGCTAGCCCCGGTACACTCGCGTACCCGATGCCGATGGGGCGTGGCCAAGTGGTAAGGCAACGGGTTTTGGTCCCGTGATCCCAGGTTCGAATCCTGGCGCCCCAGCCATCTCTGGAGCCCGCCTCTCATGACCGAGCAAACTCTCGCAGCCGTGGTGATGGCCGGTGGCCATGGCACGCGCATGCACTCGTCGCTGCCCAAGCACCTGCATCCGCTCCTGGGTCGGCGCATGGTCGACTGGGTGCTGGAAGCGGCCCGTCCGCTCGGGCCTGCGCCGCTCGTGGTGGTCGTCTCGCCCGGGACGGCGGACGCGTTTCAAGGGATCGAGGTCGCCGTCCAGGAGCACCCGCTCGGAACGGGCGACGCCGTCCGCTCCGCGCGCTCGGCGGTCGGGGCCTCGGACGAGGTGCTGGTCCTGTCAGGGGACACCCCGTTGCTGACGTCCGCGCTCCTCGAGCAACTCCTCGCCACGCATCGTGACCGGGAGGCCGCGGCGACCGTTCTCTCCTTCAGGCCGGACGACATCCGCAGCTACGGCCGCATCGTCCGGGGGCCGGACGGCGATCTCGAGGCGATCGTCGAGGCGGTCGACGCGACGCCGGAGCTCCTCGAGATCGGAGAGGCCAACTCCTCCATCTACGTCTTCCGGGCCGAGTTGGTCTGGCCGGCTCTCGATCGGCTGACGCCCGCCAACGCGCAGGGCGAGCTCTACCTGACCGACGCGGTGCGAGACCTCGTCGAGCACGGTCATCGCGTTGCGGTCCACGTTGCAGAGGACCCCGACGAGACTGCCGGGGTGAACACGCGCGTCGAGCTCGCGGCAGCCGTGATGCGGTTGCGTGACCGGGTGAACGTCGCGCACATGCTCGCGGGCGTGACGATCGTTGACCCTGCGACGACGTGGATCGAGCCGTTCGTGACGCTCGAGCCCGACACCACCGTGCACCCGTTCACCGTGCTGCGTGGCGCCTGCCGGATCGCGACGGGCGCCGAGATCGGCCCGCACGCGGTTGTCGTCGACGCGGATGTCGGCGCCGGAGCGCACGTTGGCCCGTTCTGTTACCTTCGCCCCGGAACGGTGCTGGCGGCGAGCGCGAAGGCGGGGTCGTTCGTGGAGCTCAAGAACGCCCGGATCGGCGAGGGGGCCAAGGTGCCACACCTGTCCTATGTGGGGGACGCCGAAGTCGGCGACCGGACGAATGTAGGTGCCGGTTCGATCACGGCCAACCTCCCTCACGAGGTCGGGCGGGCGAAAGCGCGGACGGTGATCGGGCGCGACGTCAGGGTCGGTGTGGACACTGTGTTCGTGGCACCGGTGACGGTCGGTGACGACGCTTGGACGGCGGCCGGATCGGTGCTCACGGACGACGTGCCCGAGAACGCGCTCGCGGGCTTCCCGCCGCGGCAGACGAACAAGGAGGGGCGGGGTGGAAAGCGGGACGATTGAGCAGCCTCTGCCGGGTCTCGGCCACCTCCCGGCATCGGAGACGATGCCGGTAGGTCGCGCCATCGGGCTGGCGCCGCAGAAGCGGCTCGTGCTCGTCAGCGGCAGCTCGAATCTGGAGCTCGCCGCGAAGATCGCGGAGCGGCTCGGTTGCGAGCTCGGCAACGTGAAGCTCAAGCGGTTCGCGAACGGCGAGACGTATTGCCGCTACGAGGAGTCGATCCGCGGCGCGGACATGTTCATCGTGCAAACGGCGTCGAACCCCCTCGACACGCACTTGATGGAGCTCCTGATCATGGTCGACGCGGCTCGGCTTGCCTCCGCGAAGCGGATCACGGCGGTGATCCCGTGGTACTTCTACGCGCGCCAGGACAAGAAATCCCGCCCGCGCGAGCCGATCACCGCCCGCCTCGTGGCCGACCTCTTGCAGACCGCCGGTGTCGACCGGGTTCTGACGATGGATCTGCACGCCGGCCAGGTGCAGGGTTTCTTCAAGATCCCCGTCGATCACATGACGGCGGTACCGATGTTCGCGCAGTACGTCCGCGACCTCAATCTCGCAGCGCCGCTCGCTGCCGTCTCGCCCGACACCGGCCGTGCCAAGCTCGCCGGCAAGTTCGCGGAGATGATCGGCGGCGACCTCGTGATCCTCAACAAGGTCCGCCCAGACCACAACGAGGCGAAGGTCACGCAGGTGATCGGCGACGTCGCCGGGAAGATCGCGGTGATGACCGACGACATCGTGGACACGGCGGGAACGCTCGTCGCCGGAGCGGCTGCGCTGAAGGAGGCGGGTGCGCTCAAGGTGTACGCCTGCGCGACTCACGGGCTCTTCAACGGCCCCGCGTTGGCACGGATCGCCGAGAGCGAGATCGATCAACTCGTAGTCACCGACACGGTGCCGCTCGACCGCCGCGAGCAGCCCGACAACGTCCGCGTCGTGACCGTCTCGACGATCCTCGCCGAGACCATCCACAACGTGTTCTCCGACGACTCGGTCTCGGCGATCTTTGCGGGCGAGAATCAGCTTTTCTGACAGGAGCTGCTTAGCGAGACGTCTCCAGTTGGGTCTCGGGGCCCGACTCTCTACGATCGGCCAGAGCACGCCTAACGGCCGTTCTGAGGCGACGTTCGGCTCCCGGCGAGCGCTGGTGAACGGCATACGCCGCTCAGCTACAATCCGCGGCCGTGTCCGGGGACAGGATCACACTCGAGGTCAAGGAGCGTGGCGCTGCGGAGCGTGGCTCGCGCAACGTGCGGCGTCTGCGCCGGCAAGGCCTCGTGCCTGGGGTGTTGTACGGCAAGGGTGATGCCCGCGCGATCCTCATCGGTGAGCGCGATCTGCGCGCCGCACTGACGGGTCCGTCTGGCCTCCACGGGATCGTCGACGTGCTGATCGAAGGGAGTGCGACCCCGCACCACGCGATTCTCAAGGACCATCAGCAGCATCCCGTCAGAGGGAACGTCACGCACGTCGACTTTCATGAGGTGAGGCTCGACCAGCCGATCCAGACGAGCGTGTCCGTGCAGCTGATCGGCGACTCCATCGGAGTTCGTGCCGGCGGCCAGATTCAGCACGTCGGCTATGACGTGCGGATCGAGGCACTCCCAACGCACGTGCCGGACCACGTCGTAGTCGACGTCACCGATCTCGACATCGGCGGCGTCCTCCGCATCGAGGATCTGGAGCCCATCGACGGCGTCACCTTCCTGGACGATCCGCAGACCGTGCTCGCGACATGCACACAGCCTCGCGGCATGGATCTCGAGGAGGAAGAGGCCGTTGAGGGTGAGGGCGAGCCGGGTGCCGAGGCAGCGGAGCAGGCTGCCGGCGAGGGCGACGCCGAGAGCGCGCCGGAGGAGTAACCGCCGGTGCGCGTCTTTCGTCGGGGCGAGTCCGCCTCGACGCTCGACCTGCTCGTGGCGGGTCTCGGCAACCCGGGCGCGGAGCACGCGGCGGACCGTCACAACGCAGGCTGGATGGTCGTCGACGAGCTGGCCCGGAGGCACGGCGGATCGTTCAAGGGAAAGTTCAACGGTCGGCTCGCCGAGATCCGCGTCGGTGAGGCGCGGGTCGCGCTGCTGAAGCCCGAGACCTACATGAACGAGTCGGGACGATCGATTCAGGCCGCGGCGCGGTTCTTCAAGATCCCGTTAGAGCGGTTGCTGGTCGTGCACGACGAGGTCGACCTCCCCACAGGGCGGCTCCAGGCACGGCTCGGCGGGGGCCTCGCCGGCCACAACGGCCTCCGTTCGATCGCAGGTTCGCTCGGCTCACCGGAGTTCGCGCGTCTTCGAATCGGGGTCGGGCGTCCTGGGCGTGGCGACCCGCGGCCGGTCGCCGACTACGTACTGTCCGCCTTCGCGCCGGAGGACGACGCCGAGGGTCTGATCGGAAGGGCGAGCGATGCGGTGGAGTCCGTCGCCTCTCACGGGCTCGACGGCGCACAGCGCGAGTTCAACTGACGGCTCTGTGGGAAAGTTGGTGCTCATTCGGCACGAAGTCGTCACCCTCTGTTGCCCACGCGGACGATAGAATAGAAAGTGGGTGGTGGGATGGGGTGCCCCACGAGAAACGCGCTCGCAGCGATGATCGTGACGCCGCCCCGTCCGCGGTCGTCTCCTCGCGAAGCGCTTCTGCAGCCAACACACGCGCGGCTACGATGACCCGGCGGGGCGTGACCCCGCCGGACGTATGGACCCTTCGCCGCTCCTCCCCCTGGTAGACGCTCTCGCCGAACGCGAGCGGTTCAGGGCATTCACGCAGACGCTGCCGGCGCGCGCCCGACTCTCCGAGCCAGTGCTGCCCCTCTTCCTGGCGACGATGCATCGGCACGGGAGCGGACCGCTCCTGGTGCTCCTGCCCGAGGACGCGGACGCGCGCGACGCGGCCGAAGGCGCCTCGTGGTTCGTCGGAGGGGACGGTGTCGCACTCCTGCCGAGCCGTGGGGTCTCGCACGCCTCCGGTCTCGAGCCGCCGCCCCACCTGGTCGGCGAGCGTGCGCGGGCCCTCGACGTGCTCGAACGGGGCGGGCTGGTGTGCGCTTCGGCTCTCGCTCTTGCCGAAGGGCTGCCTCCCGTCGGCGAGCGCCCTCCCGTCATCCGGCTTGCCGTCGGACAAGAGCCCGGCGTCGACGGTCTCGCGAGCGCCCTCGCCCAGGCTGGCTACGAGCGCGTCGAGCGGGTTGAGGAGCGCGGCCAGTTCGCCGTCCGAGGCGGCATCGTCGACGTGTTCCCCAGTACGGGGCGCGAGCCGTTGCGGATCGAGCTCTTCGGTGACGAGATCGAACAGGTACGCGCGTTCTCGCCGTTCACGCAGCGAGCCCTTCGGCCCGTGAGCGAGGCGGTGGTCTATCCGGCCGCCGAGCGCCGCCGCGACGCCCTCGAGCCGGTCTTGCCCGGCGAGGACTGGGATGAGCCGACCGTCGGTCGCCTCACCGACGATCTCGTCTCACCCGTCGCTCGGTCTCCCGACGTCGTCTGGCAGCCCGACGAGGTCGCCCGCGTCTGGGAGGAGGAGGGACTGCCGCCGATTCCGTTGCACGATGTCACGGAGCTCGATCCGTTCCCGCGCGGACAGGCCTTCGCATTCGAGGCACAGCGGCCGGCGATCGCCGCCCGGGGGATCGCCGAGGCGGAGAACGAGCTCGCAGCACTGGTGAGGCAGGGGCTCAGCGTCGTCGTCGCGTTCGCGCATCGAGGCGACGCGTTGCGCCACCAGTCGCTCGTGCACAAGGTCGACGCCGGACTGCTCGAGTCGGGCGGTGCGCTCCCGCGCCAGCCTGCACTCCAGTTCGCCGTCGCTCCCGCGCGCCGAGGCTTCGTCTGGCGCGACCTCGGCGTCGCGTTGCTACCCGATGCACAGGTCTTCCGCAAGAAGCCGCCGCGCCACGACGCTCGCCTCGGGCGGGCGCTGGCGTCGTTCGCCGATCTGCGCGTCGGGGATCACGTCGTGCACGAGGATCACGGCGTCGGGAAGCTGCTCGGCTTCGAGACGAAAGAGGTGGCCGGCGTCACCCGCGACTACCTCTTCCTCGCTTTTCGTGGCGAGGATCGTCTCTACGTGCCACACGAGCAGCTCGGTAAGCTCTCGCGCTACATCGGCGCGGACGCGAAGGCCCCGACGCTCTCGAAACTCGGCGGCAAGGCCTGGCAGAACCTGAAGGCGCGCGTCCGCGAGTCGGTGCGCGAGCTCGCGGGCGAGCTGCTCTCGCTCTATGCGCAGCGGCAGCGTGCCGAGGGTATCGCGTTCGAGCTCGACGGCGAATGGCTCGAGCAGCTCGAAGCGTCGTTCCCGTATCGCGAAACGGAGGATCAGCGGCGCGCGATCGAAGCAGTGAAGGAGGACCTCGAGTCAGGCCGGCCGATGGATCGGCTCCTCTGCGGCGACGTCGGCTTCGGCAAGACCGAGGTCGCCGTCCGCGCGGCCTTCGCCGTGGTGCTCAACGGGAAGCAGGTGCTCGTTCTCTGCCCCACGACGATCCTCGCCGAGCAGCACTGGAACACCTTCCGCGCTCGCTACCGTGACTTCCCGGTGCGCGTGGAGATGGTCTCGCGCTTCCGTCGGCCGCCAGAGGTGAAACAGGTGCTCCGTGACTTCACCGAGGGCAAGGTCGACGTGCTCGTCGGTACGCACCGCGTCCTCTCGCGCGACGTGATCCCGAAGGAGTTGGGCCTCGTCGTGCTCGACGAGGAGCAGCGCTTCGGAGTGGCCCAGAAGGAGCTCCTGCGCGCGCTCCGCCTGGAGGTCGACGTGCTCTCGCTGTCCGCCACGCCGATTCCGCGCAGCCTGCACATGTCGCTGTCCGGGCTGCGCGACATCTCGATCATCGAGACGCCCCCCGAAGGCAGGCGGCCCATCCGCACCACGGTGGGCGAGTACGACGAGGAGCTGATCCGGACGGCCCTCGAGCGAGAGCACGCCCGTGACGGCCAGTCGTTCTATCTCCACAACCGCGTCGAGACGATCGACGAGGCGGCGGAGAAGGTGCGCCAGCTCTGCCCCCGGCTGCGGGTGCTCGTCGCCCATGGCCAGATGAGCGAGCGCGAGCTCGAGGAGCGGATGCATGCCTTCCTGGCGGGGAACGCAGACGTCCTGGTCTCGACGACGATCATCGAGTCGGGCCTCGACATCCCGCAGGCGAACACACTCGTCGTCGAGCGGGCCGACCAGCTGGGCCTGGCCCAGCTGTACCAGATTCGCGGTCGTGTGGGCCGCTCGGACGTGACCGCCCACGCCTACCTCTTCTACCCCGAGGCGCGTGAGCTGACGCCGGAGGCGCGTGCGCGACTCGCCACACTCGCCGACCACACGGAGCTGGGAGCGGGCTTCCAGATCGCCATGCGGGACCTCGAGATCCGAGGCGCCGGCGACTTGCTCGGGGCTGAACAGTCAGGCCACGTCGCGGCACTCGGGTTCGAGCTCTACGTCGAGATGCTGCACGAGGCGGTGGGGGAGCTCGCGGGGCAGGCCCGCCCGCTGGTCCGGCCCGTTCGGATCGACGCCCGTGTGGACGCCTACGTCCCGGCCACGTACGTTGCCTCCGAGGCACTCAAGATCGATCTCCATCGTCGGCTCGCACTCGTGGAGACCGAGGACGAGTTGCGCGAGCTGCGACTCGCAGTCGAGGACCGCTACGGGCCTCTGCCGGAGCCGGTCGAGAACCTGTTCGCGATCCAGCAGGCGAAGCTCAAGGTGGCGCTCGTCGGCGCCGACTACCTCGTCTTCCGGGGCGGCCGGGCCACAGTCGGCCCGGTTGCGCTCGGCTCGGATGAGCTCCGCTCGCTGCGCAGCCTCGCCGACACGGCGGTGTACACGTCGGCCAAACGTGAGGTCTCACGCCGCGCAGACGATCTGGGCGGGGCACTCGAGCTCGCGGACGCGCTCCTGCAGGCGCGTGTCGCGGCTTGACACCGAACCGATTGCGACCAGGATCCGAACAGAACGCAACGCACCGCTAACGCAGCTTTGGCTACAACTTCGGATCGCAGATGACTCGCGCGCGCACGTACGCCCTCGTTCTCGCCCTGGCGCTGGCACTGGCACTGGCTGCGCTGGGCCTCGCCGGCTGTGGTGGCGGCGACGACGAGGCGGTGAGCGCCGACTCGATCGCGGTCGTCGACGGCACCGAGGTCTCCAAGGCCGAGTTCGACCAGTACATCGCCCGGTCGAAGAAGCAGGCCGAGATCGAGAAGCGCGAGTTTCCGAAGGTCGGCACCGCTGAGTACAAGTCGGTGCAGAACAATATCGTCACGTACCTCGTGCGCCGCACCGAGAACGAGAAGGAGGCCGCCGCACTCGGGATCGTCGTGACCGACGCCGAGATCCAGGAGCGGCTCGACCAGGTGAAGACGCAGTTGGGCGGCGAGGACAAGTTCCAGCAGGCGGTCAAGCAGCAGGGTCTGACCCTCAACCAGGTCCGGGACGACATCAGCGGTCAACTGCTCTCGCAGAAGCTCGTCGACAAGCTGACCAAGGACGTCAAGGTCGCCGACGCCGACGTGAAGAAGTACTACGAGGAGAACAAGGCCCAGTTCCGCGTCCCCGAGAGCCGCGAGGTGCGTCACATCCTCGTGAAGTCGAAGGGCGAGGCCATGAGCATCCGCGCACAGCTAGAGAACGGCGCAGACTTCGTCGCACTCGCCAAGAAGTACTCGCAGGATCCCGGCTCGAAGGACGCGGGCGGCAAGCTCACGATCACGAAGGGGCAGACCGTGCCGCCGTTCGAGCAGGCGTCGTTCACCCTCAAGACGAACGAGCTCTCGCAGCCGATCAAGACGCAGTTCGGCTACCACCTGATCCAGCCCCTCGGAGAGATCAAGAAGGCCTCGACGACGCCGCTCGCGACCGTCAAGACGCAGATCGAGGCGCAGCTCGCCGATACCAAGCGCAGCGACGTGATCGGCGAATGGTCCAAGGACGTGGAGAAGAAGTACGACGGCAAGATCTCCTACGCCAAGGGCTACGCCCCGCCGACGACGACGACGACGACCGAGACGACCGGTTAGGTGGCCCTCGGCCAGGCGCTCCTCGACCTCCAGGAGCTCGCCCGGCTGCTGCGGCGGGAGTGCGCCTGGGATCGCGAGCAGACCGCTCGCACGATCGTCCCGCACACCGTCGAGGAGGCCTACGAAGTCGCCGACGCCGCGTTCTCCGGGGACGATCCCAAGCTCGTCGACGAGCTCGGCGATCTCCTCTTCCAGGTGTACTTTCTCGCCCTCCTCCTCGAAGAGCGCGGCACGGGCGACCTCGAACGCGTCGCCGTCGCGGTGCACGAGAAGCTCGTGCGGCGCCATCCGCACGTGTTCGGTGACGCAGAGGCGCGCACGCCCGAGCGGGTGCGAGAGCGGTGGGAGGCGCTCAAGACCGAGCAAGAGGGTCGCGAAGGGGTCTTCCACGACGTGCCGGAGTCGCTGCCAGCGCTCCTCCACGCCCGGAAGGTGCAGCGGCGCGCCGCCGCGGTCGGCTACGACTGGCCGGATCTGCGCGGCCCGCTCGCGAAGGCAACCGAGGAGATCGGGGAGCTCGCGGAGGAGCTGTCCCGTGCTGGAACCCCTCCACCAGAGACCGAGCCGGACGCTGCGGTGTTCGCGGAGCTCGGGGACGTGCTCTTCACGATCGTCAACCTCGCCCGCAAGGCGAACGTCGACCCCGAGCTGGCGCTCCGCACAGCCACAGGACGCTTCGTGACGCGCGTCGAGGGCGCCGCCGCCCTTGCGGCCTCGGACGGAGAGGACTGGGCGTCGCTCGAGCTCGGGCGCCAGGACGCGTACTACGACCGGGCGAAGGAGTCTCTGCGCGCGGTTCCCGAGGAGCGCGCGCGCGACAGTCTCTAGTCTTCGGCTCCCCGAGCGGAGGCGAAGACGTGTCAGCGATCATCCACGTGCACGGCCGCCAGATCCTCGATTCGCGCGGCAACCCGACCGTCGAGGTCGAGGTCGGTCTCGAGTCGGGGGTGCTCGGCACGGCGGCGGTCCCTTCCGGCGCCTCCACAGGTGAGCACGAGGCGGTCGAGCTGCGCGACGGCGGTACCGCCTGGCTCGGCAAGGGCGTCCTGCGCGCGGTGGCGCACGTCAACGGGGAGATCGCGGATGCGCTTCTCGGCCTGGACGCCTCGGAGCAACGCGAGCTCGACTCCACGCTCGTGGAGCTCGACGGCACGCCGACCCGGAGCCGGCTGGGCGCGAACGCCATCCTCGGGGCCTCGCTCGCCGCCGCCAAGGCGGCCGCCGAGGAAGCGGGTGTTCCGCTCTACCGCTGGCTCGGCGGCACTAACGCGCACGTGCTGCCGGTGCCGCTCCTGAACGTGATCAACGGTGGCGCCCACGCGCAGAACTCGCTCGACTTCCAGGAGTTCATGCTCGTTCCGGCCGGCGCGGAGAGCTTCGACGAGGCGCTCAGGATCGGCGCCGAGACGTACCAGCACCTCAAGGCCTTGCTCGCAGAGCGCGGTCTGTCCACGAGCGTCGGCGACGAGGGCGGCTTCGCACCCGACCTGCCGACCGCGGCTGCGGCGTGCGAGGCGATTCTGGCAGCGGCGGAGCGCGCCGGGCATCGCGACCAGGTGGCCATCGCCCTCGACCCGGCCACGAGCGAGCTCTACGAGGGCGGCGTGTACGAGCTGCGGCGGCAGGGCGGCACGCTCGACGCAGCGGGGATGATCGATCTGTGGGCCGATCTCGCCGACCGCTTCCCGATCGTCTCGATCGAGGACGGTCTCGCCGAGAACGACTGGCACGGCTGGCAGACGCTGACCGACCGCCTGGGGGCGCGGGTACAGCTCGTCGGTGACGACCTCTTCGTGACCAACGTGGAGTTCCTGCGGCGGGGGATCGAGCAGCGCGTCGGCAATGCCATCCTCATCAAGGTCAACCAGATCGGGACGCTGACCGAGACGCTGGACGCGATCGCGCTCGCCCGCACGAGCGGATATGCGGCGATCATCTCGCACAGGTCCGGCGAGACGGAGGACGCCACGATCGCCGATCTCGCGGTGGCGACGAACGCCGGTCAGATCAAGACGGGCGCGCCGGCGCGCTCGGATCGCGTGGCGAAGTACAACCGGCTGCTGCGGATCGGGGAGCAACTCGGCGACTCGGCCGTCTATCCGGGCTGGGGCGCGTTCCCGCGTGTCGCCCGGTAGGCGACGAGGCGTGTGCTTCTGATCGGAGCCAGGCTGCAGACCGACGCGACGGAGCCGCACCGCGCCGCGGGAGGGCGACCGCTACGCTGGCTCCGCATGCGCGGACACCAACGTCGCACCAAGATCGTCGCCACCATCGGACCGGCGTCGTCGTCCCCGGAGGTCCTCGCCGCGCTGATCGAGGCGGGCATGGATGGGGCGCGCCTGAACATGTCCCACGGCACGGGCCACGAGACGGCCGAGCGCGCCCGCAGCGTGCGCGAGGCGGAGGAGGCCGCCGGCCGTCCGATCGCGCTCATCGCCGACCTCCAAGGGCCGAAGCTCCGAGTCGGCGATCTCCCGGAGCCCGTGGCGCTCCAGAAGGGCTCGGACGTCGTGATCGCGGGGGAGGACGCCAGCGCCGACGGCGACCTGCCGGTCAGCCCGGCGGTTCTCGGCTCCGTCCTGCAGCCGGGGAACGACATCCTCATCGACGATGGCCACGTCCGGCTGCGCGTGGCGGCGGTCGAACGCGGTCGCGCCCGCTGCGAGGTCGTCGTGGGGGGTGTGGTGAGCTCGCACAAGGGCGTCAACCTCCCGGGCGTCCCGCTGCCGATCCCGTCCCTCACGCGCAAGGACCTCGACGATCTCGAGCTCGCGCTCGACATGGGCGTGGACTACGTCGCGCTCTCGTTCGTGCGCTCGGCCTCCGACGTGCGCGCGCTGCGGACGCTGATCGAGGCGCGCGGCTCGCACGCGTGGGTGATTGCCAAGATCGAGAAGGCAGAGGCGGTGGCCGCGCTCGACGAGATCCTTGCCGAGTCGCACGCGGTGATGGTCGCGCGCGGCGACCTCGGTGTCGAGATCGGCGTGGCCGACGTGCCGCTCCTGCAGAAGCGGATCATCGCCCGCGCGTTGGAGCGCGGGAAGCCGGTGATCACGGCGACGCAGATGCTGGAGACGATGATCCACGCGCCCGAGCCGACACGCGCCGAGGCGTCCGACGTCGCCAACGCCGTCCTCGACGGCACGTCGGCGGTGATGCTCTCCGGCGAGACCGCGATCGGCGAGTACCCCGTCGAAGCGGTGCGGATGATGGATCACATCGCGCTCGCGGTCGAGCCCAGCCTCGGCTACCGGCACGAGATCCCCGAGGCGAGCGACGAGCCGACGATCGGCCAGGCGATGTCGAACGCGGCGTGCGACATCGCGGAGTCGCTCTCCGCCAAGGCGCTGCTGGTGCCGACGGTCACCGGTCGGACGGCCTCGGCGGTCGCCCGCCTCCGACCGCGCCGGCCGATCGTCGCGCTCACGCACAAGGTCGAATCGCTCCGCCACATGGCGATCGAGTGGGGCATCACACCTCTCCAGATCCCCGAGACGGACGACGTCCAGGACCTCTGGGCCCGTTCGGTCGCGTCCGCCCGCGACTGCGGCATCGTCGAGCACGGCGACCGCGTCGTGATCACCGGCGGCACCGCCGTCAACATCCCCGGCTCGACGGACGGGATCAAGGTCGACATCGCCTGATCGACGCCGGCGCAGGGAGGCGGTCGGGCACGCCGAAACACGCGACGTGAATGGGGAGACCGGGGAGCCCGATCGGCGCCGCACGCGGCGGGCCAGCGCACGGGCGAGACGCCGCCCACGCCTGCGGGTCGTGCTTCCGGTCGCCGTCGTCGTCGTGACCGCGTTCCTCTACTATCGCCCACTCTCGACCTACCTCGACACACGGCACCAGCTCGCGGAGCGGCGCGCCGAAGTCGCGGAGCTGCGCGGGGACAAGGTGCGGCTGGAGCGGCGGCTCGAGCGCACGACCAGCACGAGGGCTCTCGAGCGCGAAGCGCGCAGGATCGGACTGGTGCGCCCGGGAGAGCAGCTGTTCATCGTCAAGGGCATCAAGGCGTGGCGGCGTGCCAACGCCAAGAGCTCCTGACGCGAAGCCTCGTTGCGTCGGTAGCTCTCTAAGGTGACGGCGATGGACGATCGTCGCGCAGTCGCACGACAGCTCGGACGCGAGCCGCGAGCGTTCCGCCGCGTCGTCGTCCGCTGCCCGTGGGGCGCGCCGGCCGTGACCGAGCAGGACGCCTACGGCCCCGACGGCGAGCCGTTCCCGACGACCTACTACCTCACGTGCCGCCATCTCGTGGCCGCCGTCTCACGGCTAGAGGCCGCCGGCGGGGTGGAGCGCTGGAGCGCCATCGTGGCGGCGGATCGCGAGCTCGCGGCCGACCTCGCACGTGCGACCGACGAGCAGCGGCGGATCAGGCGCGGGCTCGCAGCCGGGAAGACGGGGCATGACGGAGGGACGTCGCTCGAGTGGGGCATCGGCGGCTCGCGCCACCCTGCTCGGTTGAAGTGCCTGCACGCCCACGTCGCGTACGCGCTCGCGAGGCCGGGCTACCGGCTCGGCGACGCGGTGCTGGCCGAGGCACTCGAGCCCTGGCCGACCGATCGCTGCTGCCTCTAAGCAAGGTGACCGGAGATGGCGTCAACCGGCCCACGGCATTCCCTGGTCGCTCGTCTAGCATCGGCGTTGCGTGCAGACGGAGGTGGAGAGCGCCCGGCGCGACTGGGAGGACGGATACCGTCGCCTCCTCGCCGAGACCGAGGACGGTGCGGCCCGCGAGCGCCTGCTGCGACAGGTCGACGTCGTGACGGAGGAGCTGCGCAAGCGGTTGGGCAGCACCTTCACGCTTGCCGAGCTCGCCAGAACCTACAGCGGCGCCGACGCCTGGGCGCGCGAGGCGGTCGAAGAGCGGGCTCCCGGGCCCGGCTGGCCTCGCACGCTGGCGTTCGTCGGCGACGCCGCCTTCTACCTGTACGCGCGCGGCGCGATCGACTACGAGCCGTGACCGACGCCGAATCCGCCGCACGCCGCCGCACGCGACGGCCTCGCCGCAGCAGGCGGTGGCGGCGCGCCGCCGCCGTGGCGGCGATGGCAGTGCTCGTGTTCGCGCTCGGCGTCGCACTCGGCATGGCGCTCCAGGATCGACCCTCGCCGGGGGGCGAGCAGACGATCGAGCGCACGCTCGAGCCGCTGCCGCAGCAGACGGCCGGCCCCTAGACATATTGGCGCGCGAGCCTGCCGCGCCGTGCGGGAAACTCCTGCCGTCTACAGCTCTTCGGAGGCCTGCAGCAGCCCGGCCACGATCACGCCGAGCGCCGAGACCAGGCTGATCCAGATGCCGATCCCGCGCTCGGCGAAGAAGAAGTCGTCAGGGATGGAGATCACGCGCACGAGCACGAGGATCGTGGCGACGGCGCCGAGACCGATCATGATCAGGCTGTCGGGCAGCTCGGGCGGAAGATGGACTCCCGCCTCGCGGAGCGCGACGACCACGACGACGACGACACCGAGAGCGAACACCAGCTTCCCGATCGTGCCGACGTTCCAGCCGGTGACGGAGATCGTCACGCCTTCACCCGAGCCGGTGTACCAGCCCGTGAACGCCGAGACGGTGAGCACGACTCCAGCGAGCAACGCCAGACGGTCGCCGAGGCCGAGCAGGCCTCGGTCCGCGTACGTCTCGCTAGCCATCGAGCGCAGTATGGGCGACACCCCGGCGGGTTGCACGGCCGTATGCTTCCCTCGTGGCCGACCAGGCAGGGCACGCGCCCCCCGACGAGGCGTCACCCGTCGATCCGGACGCGGTCCGGTCGGCGTACAGGCTGCACCGAGCGCGCCGGCGGGCACGGGTCGAGCATCGGCGGCGGACGAAGCGCGCCGGCGTGCGCTTCTGGGTCGTGCTGATCGTGCTGGTGGCTGCCGGCGTGGGGCTGACGGTAACCCTCTGGCGAGAGATCCAGCAGCTCTTCGGCCTCTAGGAGGCGCAGGCAGGATGCGGGCAGCCGCCGGGGCCGGGGCGGTGTCGCTCGGTCGGTTGAGCGTGCTGGTCTTCCTCGCCGGCGCGGGCTCGCTCGCGATCGAGATCTGCGCGTCGCGGCTGCTCGCGCCCTACTTCGGCTCGTCGACTGTCGTCTGGGCGAACCTGATCGGTGTCGTGCTCGCAGCGCTCTCGCTCGGGTACTGGCTTGGAGGGCGGCTCGCAGATCGCCGCCCGGAGCCACGGCTGCTCGGCTGGATCGTCGCTACCGCTGCCGCGCTCGTCGCAGTCGTCCCGTTCGTCGCGCGCCCGCTCCTCGACGCTGCCGTGGAGCGGCTCGACGAGGCGTCGGCCGGAACGGTGGTCGGCTCCTTCGTCGGCGTCCTGGCCCTCTTCGCCCCGCCGGTCGTGCTCCTCGGCATGGTCACGCCGTTCGCGATCCGCCTCGCCGTCACCGACGTCGAGACGGCCGGCGCGGTCGCCGGCCGCCTGTATGCGCTGTCGACGGCAGGCTCGCTCGTCGGCGTGTTCGTGCCGGCGCTGGTCACGATCCCGCTGCTCGGCACCCAGCGGACGCTGCTCGGCATCGCCGTACTGCTCGGGTCGGCTGCCGCGCTGCTGGCCGGTCCCCGTGCGCTGCTCGTTGCTGGCGCGTCGCTCGCGCTCGCCGCGATCCCGCCCGGGGCGGTGAAGAGCTCGGAGGGGTTGCTCCAGGAGGAGGAGTCCCTCTATCAGTACGTGCGGGTGCTCGAGCGCGAGGACGGGCGTCGCGTGCTGCAGCTCAACGAAGGCGTTGTGGTGCACTCGGTGTGGCGTGCGGGCGAGGTGCTCACGGGCGGGGAGTGGGACGTGCCGCTCGCGCTGCCGTCGCTGCTCGGGCGGCCGCTTCGCGAGGTGGCGATCCTCGGGAACGCGGGCGGCACCACGGCGCGCGCGCTCGGCCGCTACTACCCCGGCGCGCGGATCGACGGCGTCGAGATCGACCCGGTGGTCACGCGAGTGGGCCGGAAGTGGCTCGGTCTCGGCGACAACCCGCGGCTCGTGGTACACGATGCGGACGCGCGACCGTTTCTTCGCCGCTCCGAGCGCCACTACGACCTGATAGTGGTCGACGCCTACCGGCAGCCGTACGTGCCGTTCTACCTCGCCACACGGGAGTTCTTCCACCTCGTCCGGTCCCGGCTTGCGTCCGGAGGGGTGGTCGCGCTCAACGTCGCCGCAGTGCCCGGGGACGATCGCCTCGTCGACGGCGTCGCCGGGACGCTGGCGACGGAGCTGCCCCAGGTTCTGCGGTGGCCGGTGCTGCGCTACAACACGTTCGTCCTTGGCCTCGACTCGCCGCTGACCGAAGGCGAGCGCGCCCGTCGGCTCGATCGGGGTCCGCGCGACCTCGCGCCGTTGCGCGAGTTGCTCGCAGACGACGCCGTGCCGGTCGTCCCGTCGGCGTCGCCGTGGACGGACGACCGCGCTCCGGTGGAGTGGGCGACGGATCGGATGATCCTCGGCTACGCGGCGCAGGGAGGGCGCGCCGAGGACGTCGACTCCCTCCCCACGAAGCCACGATGATCGACCTCGGCCGTCGTGACCGCCGGCCGCTTCTCATCGGGCACCGGGGCGCGCCGGCGCTCGCGCCGGAGAACACGCTGCGTTCCTTCCGCGCGGCGGTCGCGGCGCGCGTCGACGTGATCGAGTTCGACGTCCTCGACCTCCCGCGCGGGCCGCTCGTACTCGCCCACTCCGATCACCTCGAGGAGGTCAGCCACGGCGTCGCGCGCGGGCGCGTCCGCGACAAGTCGCTCGCCGAGCTGCGCGCGGTCGCGCCGGAGCTGCCGACCCTCGACGAGGCGCTCGCCTTCTTCGCCGACGAGGCGCCGCACGTCGGTCTTCACGTCGACCTCAAGCTGCAGACGCGGCTGGACGAGCTCGCCCTGGCGATCGATCGGCACGGCCTCGCGCCGAGGACCGTCGTCAGCGCCTTCCACGTGGCGCGTCTGCACGCCGTCGCACGCGCGAGCCCGCACGTTCGAATCGGGTTCACGTACCCCGAGGATCGCTTCGGCATCTCCCGCCGGCAGCGCCTGTGGCCGGTGGTGGGCCTCGGGCTGTCGATCATGCGTGCGTCCGTCCCGTACCGCCTGCCGCGGCTCGTCGCCCGGGCGGGCGCGACCGTCGTGATGCTGCAGCACCGTCTGGTCACCCCGACGGCGGTCGAGCGGGCCCACGCGATCGGTGCGCCCGTGCTGGCCTGGACTGTCGACGACCCCGACGAGCTCACGCGTGTCGTGACCGCAGGGGCCGACGGTGTGATCACGAACGATCCGTCGATCGCCGTGGCTATGCTTTCGACGTGAGCGGCGGTCGGTTGGTTGCACTCGTTGTGGCCTGCGGTATTGCAGGCCTTTTCTTCGCGGTCCTGCTCGCCGCCAGCCCCGTCGCTGGCGCAGATGACGGCACCACCGGGACGACGACCGCGCCCGTGACCGGCACCGAGACGACGACCCCTCCGGTCACCACGGCCCCTCCGGTCACCACGGTCCCGCCCGTGACCACGGCCCCGGTCGCCGTGAAGCCGAAGCCGAAGAGGAAGCTCGGGCCGAAGCTGATCCAGCCCGGCGTGACGATCGGCGGCGTGCTCGTGGGCGGGCTGACGGCGGCGGAGGCCCGGGAGCTCGTCGAGACGCGCTTCCGCAAGCCCGTCACCCTCGTGATCTCTGCGACGCGGCGGACGCGCGTCGAGCCACAAGAGCTCGGCGCGGCCGCCCGGCTGGGTGCGGCGGTGAAGCTCGCCACCCGCGTGCGGCAGGACGGGTTCGTCGTCCCGCTGAAGATCGAGGTGCCGACCACCAGGCTCGAGCGATACCTCGCGCAGCTCGGCAAGGAGACGCGCCGCGAGCCCGTCGACGCGCGGCTGATCCTGCGCAAGCTGAAGCCGTTCGCGACGAAATCGGTTCCGGGCCGCAGGCTCCAGGAGGCGGTCGCGCTGCGACAGATTCGTCTCGCACTGAAGCTCCACAGCCATGATCCGATCGAGCTCCCGTTCGTCGACGTCCGGCCCAAGGTCACCGAGGCCGATCTCGCCGAGGTGATCGTGATCCGGCGCGAGTCGAAGGAGCTCATGCTGTACAAGGGGGCGAAGCTCAAGCGGTCGTTCCGGGTGGCGACCGGGCAGTCGTCGTACCCGACCCCCCTCGGCAAGTACGAGATCATCAACAAGTGGCGGAACCCGTGGTGGTACCCGCCTCAGGATTCCGCGTGGGCGGCCGGCGCGCAGCCCATCCCGCCAGGCCCTGGGAACCCGCTCGGCACGCGCTGGATGGGGATCTCGGCTCCGTACGTGGGTATCCACGGCACACCCGATGCCGCGTCGATCGGCTACTCGGCCTCGCACGGCTGCGTCCGCATGCTGATCCCGCAGGTGGAGTGGTTGTTCGCGCGGGTCGAGGTGGGGACGCCCGTGTTCATCGTCGCGGCCTGATGGCCGGCCGTCTCAGGCTTGTCGGCCAGGTGCTCGCGGTCGCCGGCGTCGCCGCGCTGCTCGGCCTCCTCGTCTGGAAGGTCGCCGCCGGCTCGGACGGCGGCGCCGCGGCCGAGCTCGGCGAGGGCAAGACGCCGCCGGCGCCGGCGTTCTCGCTCGAGCGGCTCGACCAGCCGGGCAAGACCCTGTCGTTCCCGGCCGCGCTCGAGGGGAAGGCGGTGGTCGTCAACTTCTGGGCCTCGTGGTGCGTGCCGTGCCGCGACGAGGCGGCGTTCCTGCAGAAGACGTACGAGCGTTACCGGAAGCGAGGGCTGGTGGTGCTCGGCATCGACTACAACGACTTCCACAAGGACGCCCGGCGCTTCATGCGGCGTTTCGGTCTCACCTACCCCGTCGTCTACGACGGCCGCGGCTCGACGATCGGCAAGTGGGGCGTGAAGGGCGTTCCCGAGACGTTCTTCGTCGACCGCACCGGGAAGCTCGTCGGCGAGCGGATCACGGGCGGGGCGGACATCGAGCAAAACGGGAACCGGGAGTCCTTCGAGCGCGGTCTCGCCCTGGCGCTCGGCAGCGGGTCGTGATGTCACCTGCACGCAGCAGGCGCGAGCTTGTGTTGTTGACTCACAAGCTCGTCCTGCTCGCCGCCCTCGTGTCACTCGCTGCCTGCGTCTCGCCGGGCTCGGTGCTCGCCGCGCCGCGCCCGGCGGACCTCGAGGCGGAGCTCGTCTGCCCTACGTGCAAGACGACGCTCGACCAGTCCGACGCTCCGGTCGCGCGGCGGATGAAGGAGATCATCCGCGAGCGCATCGCCGCCGGCGCGAGCGCGCAGGAGATCAAGGACGAGCTCGTCGCCCAGTTTGGCCCGGCCGTGCTCGCCGAGCCGCCGAAGAAGGGCTTCGACCTGCTCGCGTGGCTGCTGCCGCTCGGCGGGGTCGCCCTCGGCGCGCTCGCGCTCGGCGGTGCCGCGTGGGCCTGGAGGCGTCGGACGGACGGCGACACGGTGCCCGACGAGCCGCTCGACCCGGAGCTCGACCGGCGCGTCGACGAAGAGCTTGCGCGCTTCGAGTCGTGAGCCTGAGGTGAGGACGCGCGAGGCGTGCCTGCCCTAGCGGCCCTCAGTCTCGCCGAGGTGCCCGTCGCGCTGGCCGCCGGTTTCGTCTCCTTCCTCGCCCCCTGCGTGCTCCCGCTCGTCCCGGGCTACCTCTCAGCGGTCTCGGCGGTGGAGGCAGACCGGCTTGGCGAGCGCGGCAACGCGAGACGGGTGGTGGTCGCGAGCCTCCCGTTCGTCGCGGGATTCACCTCCGTGTTCGTCCTGCTGGGTGTGGGAGCCGCGCTCGTCGGCGGGAGCCTCTTCACCGACCAGTTCCTGCTGGAGAAGATCGCGGGGTTCGTGCTGGTCGTGTTCGGTCTCGCGTTCATGGGCCTGCTGCCGTGGCCGGAGCGACTGCTCGGTACGCAGCTGCTCCAGGGTGCACGGAGCCGCGGGTCGAACGTGCTGCTCGGCGGCGCGTTCGCGATCTGCGCCGCACCGTGCATCGGCCCGGTGCTGGCGGCGATCCTCGTCCTTGCGGGCAACAGTGGCACGGTGCTCGAGGGCGCCCTGCTCCTGGCCGTGTACTCGCTCGGGCTGGCGATCCCGTTCGTGCTCGCGGGCGCGCTGTTCACCCGCGCGATGGGCGCCTTCCGCTGGCTGCGCGACCACTACGTGGCGATCCAGTTCGTCAGCGGGGCGATCATGGTGGCGCTCGGGCTGCTGCTGTTCTTCGGACGCTTCTACGTCCTGCGCATCTACCTCAACCGCTTCCTGGAGTGGCTCGGGATCGAGCCGTTCTTCTAGAGGCTTGATGTGGGTTAGGAGCACGTCCGGCTGGGGGTCTGCGCGCGGCGCATCGCGGCCGGCTCGGTCGACACCAAGGCCACCAGCCTTGGCGCCGACCGCGTCCGACCACGCTGCTTGGCGCAGACCCTCCCCGAACGCACCCCCAACCCACATCAAGCCTCTAGGTGGCGCTAGCTGGCGATCCGCCGGCGCGGATCCAAGCCGCGCAGATTCCGCGCTGCTGTCTGCAATGTCGTGGCACCGTGCTAGCGTCAGCGGCGTGGCGACGGTGTTGCTCGTCGGCGTCGACCTCTTCTTCCGCGGCAAGCTCGAGGCGCTCCTTCCCGGTCACCACTTGGTGACCAGCGACAGCGCGCACGCGCCCGACCTCGTGATCTGCGACATCGCGCGCGTGGAGCCCGACGACGTCTCGGACTCCTGGCCCGACGTGCCCATCCTCGGCTACACGAACCACACGGACACGTTGGGGCTCCAGCGTGCGAACGCGGCCGGTTTCGATCAGGTGATCGTCAAGTCCGCGCTCGTGGAGCGCGCACCTCAACTCGTGGAGGAGTTGACCTTCGGCGCGAGTTAGTACAGGCGTGCGTTTCTAGTGGAGCCACCACTAGGGTGGCAGCGCGTCGATTCGTGCCGCGAGTCGGCTCAAGCCAAGCTCGGCGGCGAAGCCCGATGCCTCGCTTCGCAGCGCGTTCGCCTCGTCGGCCTGGTCGCGCCTGGCGAGCACCTGAGCCAGCTCAGCCTTGGCGTACGCGACCCACGGCCGGCCGGCCGTCGCCTCGTCGATCTCGATCGCTGCTCGGAGGTGCGCGATGGCGTCGACGTCGCGGTCGAGCATCCCGGCGAGGATCCCGAGATATCGCGCCATGGCGCCGGCATCCCCCTCGGGAACGTTCGCCGTGCTCCGTCCGGCGAGGGGCAGCAGCTCGTCGTAGAGCTGCGTCGCGCGGGTGACGTCGTCGAGCGCCCTGCACGTTTCGATCAGGAACGCGGCGGCGAGCAGCCATTCGTTGTCGCGTGGAACAATCCCGAAGCGATTCGGCGCGAGTTCCTCGAAGACCTGCCGGGCCTCGGCCATTCGCCCGAGATCGGTGTGAAGTGCAGCAAGCGCACAGCGGAAGAACGGCCGCGCCACGCTCTCGGCGGCGACACGCGCGAGCGGCTCCAGCGCCGTCTCGGCCCTGCCCTGCTCCCGGCGTAGGAGGTAGAGCTGGATCGAGTACGCGGCAGCCGCCAGGACCGCCTCCGCGCGGCCTCCGAGCTCGAGCGCGGCGGGAACCAACCTCTCCGCATCGTCGAGTCGTCCCTCGTGTAGGGCCAGCATCGCGCTTGCTGCGGCAGGGAGCCAGCGCTGGGATGGCTGCCGCAACTCCTCCGCGAGCGCAGTGAAGGCGGCGATGCGCTCGCGAAAGAGGTCGAACGCGTTGCGCTCGGCATGCACGAGCATCTCGGCGCTGAGTGCTTCGCACTCTCCCTCCTTGTCCTCGACCGTACGTGCGACCTCACGCAGTTCTGCAGCGACAGCGAGGCGCTGGTCGTGATCGCCAATTGCGTGTTGTGCAGCGCAGAGCCCCCTGAGCGCGTACGACAGCGCCTCACGGTCGCCGCTCCGCCTTGCCGTCGCCACTGCCAGCCGACCCGTTGCGACACGCCGAGCGGCGTCTGACTCGTCGCGCTGCGCCCCGGCGAGGCGAGCGAGCACCTGCGCCCGTAGCGGAGTGTCCGTCTCGTCGAGCGCCCTGAGCGCCTCCTCGAGCAGTGCCACGACGAGCCGATCCCTCGCGGGTCGGGACCAGACCGTTCTGCCGCCGTAGCCGAGCGCTGCGGCAGCGAGATCTTCGGGGCTGTCCGCCGCTCGGGCCAGCGCTGCAGCCCGCAGAAACGCATCCTTCGCCCTCGGCGTGTCCCCGGCGCGCGAGAGCGCCTGGCCGAGCGAGAGGAGCACGGCGCGCTGCAGGGCGGCGTCCGGAGGGGAGAGGAGCTCGAGCGCCTGTAGGGCGCTTTGGTAGAGCCTTGCAGCCTCCTCGTGCGCGAGGAGGTCCCGGGCGTGGTCGCCGGCGCGCCTCGCGTACGCGACGGCCGTGCCCGCGTCGACCGCCGGCAGTGCCTGAAAGCAGTGATGGGCCAGCTCGGAGAGGTGGGCGGAGGAGTCGGCTCCGGCAAGCGCCTCGATCACCTCGGCGGCTCTGCAGTGAAGCTCGCGTCGCTGTGTCGGTGGAACCGTCTCGTAGAGCGTGTCGCGGACGAGCGCGTGGGTGAAGCGCATCCGGCTCGCCGAGCCGGGAACGTCGGCGACGATCCGTGCGGTGACCGCCTCGTCGACGAGGGCGAGCACGTCGCCGCGTGTGCGTCCGCCGAGCGCCTCCAGGACGTCCAGCGGGAACTCGCGGCCGACGACAGAGGCGACCGCCAGGATCCCTCGGCAGTCGCCCGACAAGCGCTGCAGGCGGCGACCGATGACCTCCTTCACCGTCTCCGGAATCACCGGTCTCCACGCTCCGTCGGTGGGCTCGTCGAGTCGGCCGTCGGTCGCGAGCAGTCGAACGATCTCGCCGACGAACAGCGGGTTGCCCTCGGTCTCCTGGGCGATTGCCGCCACCAGGCGCGCCGACGGCTCCGACTCCGCGCTGAGCTCGATGTAGGCGGCGACATCCTCCTCCGCGAGTCCGCCGAGTGAGATGCGCACGCTCGCCCGGCGCGCAACGTCGGCCAGCGCCGTCGCGATCGGATCGCCTGTCTCCAGCTCCGGATCGCGATAGGCGGCAAGGACGAGCAGCCGCGTGTCACCCAGCTCGGCCGCTACGAACTCGAGCAGGAGCAGGGATGACGCATCGGCTGCGTGCAGGTCGTCGAGCACGACGATGAGTGGCTCTGCGGCCGCCGCGCGGCGCAGGAAGGCAGATGTCGAGTCGAAGAGCCGGAATCGGGCGTCGTCGGAGTCGAGCGCCGTCGGCTCGGGCAGGTCCGGGAAGACGTCTCGCAACTCGGGTAGGAGCTGGGCGACGTCCGCAGCGCCTGCGCCGAGCTCTTCACGCAGGGTCCGCGGCTCACGGCCACGCACCCACGACCGCAGGGCCTGCACCCAGGGCCAGAAGGCGGGCGCCCCGCCCGCCTCCCAGCAACGGCCCCAGAGGACGTGCGCACCGACATCAGTCGCCCTGCTCGCGAGCTCGTCGGCGAGGCGGCTCTTGCCGATACCTGCCTCGCCGCTCAGCAGCACCAGCCGGCCGTGGCCGGAGCGCGCGTCGGCGAGCGCCTCCTGGAGCAGGGAGAGCTCGCGCTCTCTGCCGACGAAGATGCCCGCGGCCGGTCGGCCTACGGCAACGGTCTGCGGCGAACTGTTCGGCTGCACAGCGGGGTCGAGCCCTGGATCGTGGTTGAGGATCGCGCGCTCGAGCTCCTGCAGGGGCCGGCCCGGGTCGATGCCGAGCTCGTCGACGAGGGCGCGGCGGCCGTCCTGGTACGCGGCAAGCGCTTCCGCCTGCCTGCCGGAGCGGTAGAGCGCCAGCATCAGCTGACCGCGCATCCGCTCGCGGAGGGGGTGCTCCGAGACCAACCGCTCCAGCTCGCCGACGATCTCCGCATGTCGCCCCAACTCGAGGTCGGCCTCCAGCCGCTCCTCGAGGCATTCGAGCCGGAGCTCGCCGAGCCGGGCGATCTCGTCCTGTGCAAAGCTCGCGTACGCGACGTCGGCGAGCGGTGCGCCGCGCCAGAGTGCGAGAGCCTCGTTGAGGGAGGTCGCGGCGGACGCCGGATCTGCGCCGCCGAGTTGGCGACGCCCGTCGCGGAGGAGCCGTGCGAGGCGATCCGCGTCCACCTCGTCAGGCCCGACCTCCAGCAGATATCCGCTGCCATGCGTGTGGAGCCGCTGCGCAGGCGCGAGCGCTCTGCGCAGCCTGGAGACATGAGCCTGGAGCGACTTCGCGGCGGTAACCGGCGGCTCCCCGTCGTACAGATCCTCGATCAGACGGTCGGCGACGACGACCTCACCGCGATGGAGGAGCAGGATGGCGAGCAGGGCCCGCTGCCGGGCTCCGCCCAGGGGCACGGAGCGTCCGTTGTCGTCAACCTCGAGAGGGCCCAGGATCCGGAAGTTCATCGGTTCGCCGCAACCGGTTGTAACCGACCCACAGCCGCGCCACAACCGCTTGGCCCAATCCTGGCCGCAGTCGATCGCAGCGGGCGATCAGCACTCGAGGAGGCGGCAATGAGACTTTCCATCCGGCAGACGATCGTGGGGCTCGTTCTGGCGCTGACCGCAGCGGCGATCGTCGCCAGCGGGGCGCTCGCGAGCCCCGGCCCTGCGCCCGACTGGTTCGAGCGGGCGGTGAACAGGCACCTCGCCGAGACCCAGGGCGCAGCCGTCGACGCTCATCAGCGGGCCGGCACTTCGATTTCGGCGTCGTCGACCGTTGTGGCCCCGCCGGACTGGTTCGAACGGACCGTCAACCGGCTCCGCGCCGAGCGCTCGAGTGCTCCTCTCGACGCTCATCAGCGTGGGCTGTTTGGCTCCGGCTTGGTGGCCGTCGAGCCGGCGCCGCCGGGCGTGTCCGACGACGGTTTCGCCTGGGGCGACGCGGCCCTCGGCGCGGTCGCCGCACTGGCCCTCATCCTGCTCGGCGGCGTCGCCGCGATGTCCGCTCGACATCGTAAGCGCGTCGTCCTGCCGTAACTCGTCACGACGCGAGCACCAGGGCCGGGCCTCCTACGGGGGCCCGGCTGTGCGCGGCAGGTTGCTACCGCTCGTCGAGCGGGGTGTTCTGCACGTTGTGCTCGGTCGCGTACGCGTCAACCAGTGGATTGATCGCGTCCGCGCCGTCCGGGAAGGCGTAGTTGATCCTCACGAACGGCTCCCACTTGTCGGGCAACGCGTCCTCCGGGAAGATCGCCTCCACCGGGCACTCCGGCTCGCACGCGCCGCAGTCGATGCACTCCTCCGGGTCGATGATCAGCATCCGGTCGAACTCGTGGATGCAGTCGACCGGGCAGACGTCGACGCACGAGCGGTCTTTGATGTCGATGCAGGGCTCGGCGATGATGTACGTCATCGGCGCCGAGCCTACCAACGCGGTCCACCGCCGTGTCGTGTCGCGCACCGACCTTGCAACACTGTGGTGCAAGGCATTAGAGCCGCGCGGCTGAGGGCGGCAGCGTGACGCGGATCGTCGTGCCGTGCTCGGTGCGCTCGGCCGTGAACGTGCCGTTGAGCTCGGCCGCCCGTTCGGACAGCCCGTCGAGCACCGCCCGGCGGCGCTCGCGCAACCCGTCGTCTCCGATCTCCAGCTCGACTCCGCCACCGCGCGTCTCGTGCAGCCGCACCCACACCGCGCTCGGCGGTCCGCGTCGCAGGGCCTGGTCGAGCGACTCGCGCACGATCTGATAGAGACCCGAGCGGGCGCTCTCTCCGAGCCGGTCGGCTGCCTCGACCTCGAGCTCGAGCGCCACCTCGCGCCGCCCGGCGACACGCCCCGCGAGCTCGCGCACGGCGGCGGCGAAGCCGGCCTCGTGCAGCGTCTCCGGCTCGAGACCGGAGACCACGTCGCGCAGGTCGACGCTCGTGTCGTGCGCCACCTCGAGCGCCCGCGCCACGATGCCGCGTGCGGCATCCACGTCGCCCGCCTCGAGCGCCAGCCGCGCGGCGTCGAGCATCTGTGCGATGGCGGCCACGTGCTGCACGGGCCCGTCGTGGATCAGCTCCGCCAGCCGTCGTCGCTCGTCCCGCTCCGCCACCAGCCGCTCGCGGAGTTGGGCTCGATCGACCTCGGGACCTGTCAATCGATCATCGCCTCGCGCAGCGCGATCGCGACCGCCTGGGTGCGGGTCTCGGCCTCGAGCTTCGCGAGGATGTGGCGTACGTGGCTCTTCACGGTCTCCTGGCTGATGAAGAGCTGGGTGGCGACGTCGGCATTCGACATCCCGTCCGCGAGCAGCTGCAGGATCTCCCGCTCTCGGGCCGTGAGGAGGTTGCCGCCGTCCCGGCCGACCGTCAGTGACGGAATGAGCGCCGGATCGACGTAGGTGTCGCCGCCGGCAACGCGCTCGATCGCCTTCAGAAGCACCTCGTGCGGAGCCTCCTTGAGGACGTAGCCACGGGCCCCGGACTCCAACCCGCGGGTGAGGAGCGCTCGCTCGCTGTAGGCGGTGAAGATGAGCACGTGCGCTTCCGGGTTGGCGCGCATGATCTCCTCCGTCGCCTCGATGCCGTCCATCTCCGGCATGCGGAGATCCATGATCACGACGTCGGGGCGGCGACGTTCCGCGAGCGCGACCGCCGTCTGGCCGTCGGGTGCCTCCCCCACGATGCGGATGTGCGGGGAGCGGAGGAGCGACAGTCGCAGGCCCTCGCGCACGACCTCGTGGTCGTCGGCGAGCAGGACCGTGATCTCGGGTGCGTCTGCGATCTCGGGTGCGTCTGCCACGCGGGCGATTCTACGGCGAGGGGGTGACGGCGAGCACAAGCTGTTCCGGTTCGGGCGCCGGTTGCAGCGGCGCGCGACGCGGTGCGGCATGCTCGCGGGCGAGACGGCGCACCTCCTGGAGTGCTGGCTCGGTGGCAGTGGAGGGTAGGTAGGTTCGCCCTGCGTACAGCTCCTCGTAGACCGGCAGCTGCTCGGGCCAGTCTCGTGCCAGCGCTTCGAGAAAGTGCTCGCGGGTGCCCTGCCTGAGGTTGAGGAGCGCTGCCCAGATCGAGCGCGCGCCCGCGTCACGCGCGGCGCGCACGACCTCGCCGAGTTGCTCCGGGCGGTCGGAGATGCCCGGGAGGAGCGGGGCGAGGGCGACGCCGACGTCGATGCCGGCGTCGGCCAGGCGTCGCACCACATCAAGTCGCCGCTGCGGCGGGGCGGTGCCGGGCTCGGTGGTGCGCCAGACCCGCTCGTCGAGGGTGGGCACGGAGAACGAGATCCCGACCTTGATGCGAACGGAAGCAGCCTGCAGCACGTCGACGTCCCGCCAGATCAGCGGCCCGCGGGTGATGATCGAGAACGGCGTCCGCGAGTCGGCGAGGGCGACGAGGCACGCGCGTGTGAGACGGTAGCGGCCCTCCGCGGGCTGGTACGGGTCGGTGGCGGCTCCCACGACGACCTCTTCGCGCCGCCACGACCGCCGTGCGAGCTCGCGCCGGAGCACCTCGGCGACGTTGACCTTGACGCGGATCGAGCGGCCATAGCGATCGTCCCAGGGCCGATCCGCCCGGGCCTCGAAGCCGCGGACATAACAGAACGTGCAGCGGTGGGCGCAGCCCGTGTACGGGTTCAGCGACCAGGCGAACGGCATGCCCTGGACCCGGTTCAGGGCGCTCCGGCACGGCTCCTCGCGGTACTCGGCCCGCATGTGCGTATGATAGAACATACGTTCGACTAACCCGACTCGGGACGCGCCGACCCTCGGTCGAGGCATGTGCCGTGTCGCCGCTTTTGACGACGTTCTCTGCACGGCGCACGGGTCACGCGCCGCACGCGGATCCACCCGCGGAGCGACCGCCTCCACTCCCGCTCTGCGCCAGTTCCCTTCCACGGGGAGTTCGGGGCCCGGCTCGGCCGGGCTCCGGCGCGCTCAGGCCTCGGCGTGGAGCACCATGCCCGCGCCGACCGTGTCGTTCGTCGCCTCGTCGACGAGGACGAACGCGCCTACCGCGCGGTTCGCCGCATAGGGGTCGACGAGCAGCGGGCCGGACAGGCGCAGCCGGACGACGCCGATGTCGTTCAGCTGCAGTCCGTCCGCGGGGACGTCCGCGAGGGTATGGACGTCGACGACCGACTCCACCGACTCGAGGACGGCACGGGCCCAGCGCGTGGTGTGCTTGATCCCGAGCCGCGCGCCGGCCTGCACCGGCCGTCTCGCTCATCCAGCACACGCGGGCCGTCAACGAGCGCGCCGCAACAGGTGGATCGGCCGGGTCGGCGAGCATGTCGCCGCGCCCGACGTCGAGATCGTCCTCGAGTCGGACGACGACGGACAGGCCGGGGACGGCGGTGTCGAGCACACCGTCGGCCGTCTCGACGGCCACCACGCGCGAGCGCAGCCCTGACGGCAGGACGACGACCTCGTCCCCGGCGCGCCACGAGCCGCCGGCCACCTGCCCGGCGTAGCCACGGTAGTCGTGGTGCTCGTCGGACATCGGCCGGATCACCCATTGCACGGGGAAACGGCGGTGATCGAGGTCGCGATCGCCGGCGATCTCGACGGTCTCGAGATGCTCGAGCAGCGTCGACCCGTGCCACCAGGCCATACGCTCGGTCGGCTCGACGACGTTGTCGCCGTGCAGCGCGGACATCGGAATCGCCACTTCGTCGCGGACGTCGAGCAGCTCCGCGAGCTCCGCCAGCTCGGCCTCGATCTCGCGGAAGCGGGTCTCCTCGTAGTCGGCGAGGTCCATCTTGTTGACGGAGAAGACGAGGTGCGGGATGCCGAGCGTCGCCGCGATGTACGCGTGGCGGCGCGTCTGCTCGGCGACGCCCTTGCGCGCGTCGACGAGCACGATCGCCACGTCCGCGGTCGACGCACCCGTGACCATGTTGCGGGTGTACTGGATGTGCCCCGGCGCGTCGGCGAGCTGGAAGCGGCGCCTCGGCGTGACGAAGGAGCGGTAGGCGACGTCGATCGTGATCCCCTGCTCGCGCTCGGCGCGCAGGCCGTCGGTGAGGAGAGCGAGGTTGACGTAGCCATCGCCGCGGCGCTCGCTCGTCTCCTCGATGTGCTCCATCTGGTCGACGAACACCTGCTTCGTGTCGTAGAGCACCCGACCGATGAGGGTCGACTTGCCGTCGTCGACCGAGCCGCACGTGACGAGGCGGACGAGCTCGGATTCCGCGCCTGCAGGAACGAGATGTTCGGAGAGCTCGGTCATGGCGATGGCATCGCGGTTCGACGAGCCATCCTCGATGGATCGTCTCCCCTGTCGCGCGCGGAGGCGAGACCGCGCTCTCGCCGGAGCGCCGAAGCGGCTCCGTCATGCGTGCCGAAGGAGGGGGTTCGTGCGGGAACCACGGGTTCCCCCACGCTAGAAGTAGCCGACACGCTTGCGGTCCTCCATCGCTGCCTCGGAGACTCGGTCGTCGGCGCGGGTCTCGCCGCGCTCGGTGATGCGGGTGGAGGCGATCTCGGCTACGACCGTCTCGATCGTCGCCGCCTGCGAGCGCACGCCGCCGGTACAGGACATGTCGCCGACCGTGCGGAAGCGCACCGACTCCGTGAACGTCTCCTCGCCGTCGAGGCGCGCGACAAACTCGCTCGCGGCGTAGAGCATCCCGTCGCGCGAGAAGACCTCGCGCTCGTGGGCGAAGTAGATGACCGGCAGCTCGAGCCGCTCGCGCGCGACGTACTGCCACACGTCGAGCTCGGTCCAGTTGGAGATGGGGAAGACGCGCACCTGCTCGCCCTTGCGGATGCGGCCGTTGTAGAGATTCCAGAGCTCCGGTCGCTGCGCGCGCGGGTCCCATTGCCCGAAGTCGTCGCGGAACGAGAAGATCCGCTCCTTCGCGCGGGCCCGCTCCTCGTCGCGGCGCGCGCCGCCGATCGCAGCGTCGAAGCCGTGCTCCTGCATCGCGTCGAGCAGGGTCGTCGTCTGCAGCTGGTTGCGCGACGCGCGCGGGCCGGTCTGCTCGACGACGCGGCCGCGGTCGATCGACTCCTGTACGGAGGCGACGACGAGCCGCTCGTTGAGCTCCGCCACGCGGCGGTTGCGGAACGCGATCACCTCGGGGAAGTTGTGCCCGGTGTCCACGTGCAGCAGCGGAAACGGGAAGCGGCCGGGACGGAACGCCTTCTCCGCGAGACGAAGCAGCACGATCGAGTCCTTGCCGCCCGAGAAGAGGAGGACGGGTCGCTCCAGCTCCGCCGCGACCTCGCGCATGATGTGGATCGCCTCCGCCTCGAGTGCGTCGAGGTGCGAGAGCCGGACGAGGCGGTCCGCCGTGCGGCTCACGCGTGGAGCCCGCACTCGGTTTTGTCCCCACCGGCCCAACGCCCCTCGCGGCCCTCGCCGGGCTGCGTGCAGTGCGTACACCCGATCGAGGCGTAGCCCCGACCGTGCAGCGGGTTCACGGGCAGCCGGTGCTCGCCGACGTAGGCCCAGACGTCGTCGTCCGACCAGTCGGCGAGCGGGCTCGCCTTCCAGAGGTCGTGCCGCTCGTCCCAGCCGATCTTTGGCGTGTCGGCGCGGCTCGCTGACTGATCCCTGCGAACGCCGGTGATCCACCCGTCGAGGCCGGCCAGCGCTCTTCCGAGCGGCGCCACCTTGCGGATCGCGCAGCAGAGGTTCGGGTTGCGTTCCCACAGCGCGTCGCCGTGCACCGCGGCCTGGCGGCCGAGCGACGGCCCTTCGTAGACCTCGACTGCGATGCCGTAGCGCTTCTCGACCTCCCGCCAGACGTCGTACGTCTCGGGGAAGAGCACGTGCGTGTCGAGCGCGAAGACCCGCGCCTGCGGCTCCGAGGTGAGCAGCAGGTCGAGGAGCACGGCCTCCTCCTTCTGGAAGGAGCACGCGAGCGCGACGTTGGGGTGGAGGCGCTCGACCATCAGCTCGACGACCTCCCGTGCGCTCAGCGACTCGACATCGGCCGGGCCGACGAGATCGCTCAGGTCAGGCTGTGCCACGGGGCAAGGGTAGCAGCGAGCCTATGAATATCGCTTATTGAATGGATAAGCGCCGCTTGCGGACGACGAGCGCCTGGAGGCTTGATGTGGGTTGGGGGTGCGTGCGGGGAGGGTCTGCGCCAAGCAGCGTGGTCGGAGCGGTCGGCGCCAAGGCTGGTGGCCTTGGTGTCGACCGAGCCGGCCGCGATGCGCCGTGCGCAGACCCCCAGCCGGACGTGCTCCTAACCCACATCAAGCCTCAAGATGGTACGAAGTACCCGTTCGGACGGACGTTCGCCACCGGCGGAACGCCCCGATCGCCAGTCGGCCGGGCCTCAGCTCGTCCGGCGCGCGAGAAGCGCGACCGGGCCGCTCGTCCGCAGACGGCCTGTAGCGTTCTGCCCCGTGGACGAGCTACCGGGCGGCTTTCGCCGCGTCACGCTCCCTCTGCCGACCCGTCCGGGTCACGTGCACGCGTATCTCCTGCCCGGGGACGACGGCTGGACGCTCGTGGACACGGGACTCGGGCTGCCCGACGCGGCCGAGCGCTGGGAGGCAGAGCTGCAGGAGCTGCCGGGACCGGTGGCGCGCGTGTTCATCACGCACTTCCACCCCGATCACCTGGGTGCGGCCGCGGACGTCGTCGCGCTGACGGGAGCGCCGATCTTCGAGGGTGGACTCGATCTCGAGCAGGCGACGCTCGTCTGGGGTGGAGTCGACTGGGCCGAGGTGACGGCTGACTGGTTCCACACGAACGGTGTGCCCGAGGGGGAGACGCGGGAGCTGCTCGAGCAGGGCTCCTTCTACCGGGCGTTCATCCGGCTCGCCGGGGACACGATCGCCGTCGAGGCCGGCGACCAGCTGGACGGCTGGGAGCTCGTCGCCGCTCCCGGTCATGCGGACGGCCAGCTGCTGATGCTCAGGGACGGCGTGCTCGTCGCAGCCGACCACCTGCTCGCCAGGATCTCGCCCACTGTCGGTCTCTGGCCTCGCAGCCGGCCGGACCCTCTCGGTGACTACCTCGACGCGCTCGAGCGCACCATCGAGCTCGCGCCTCGGCTCGCGCTCCCGGGCCACGGCGACCCGATCGAGGATCCGGTCGGTCGGGCGCGCGAGCTGATCGCGCACCACCGAGAGCGTCTCGACGCCACGGCGGCCGCGCTCGGCGGGGCGCCCCGCACCGGCTACGACGTGTCGTTCGCGCTCTTCGGCGCCGACCTGAAGCCGGCAGCGCGTCGCTTCGCGGTCGCCGAGACCCTCTCCCACCTCGAACGGCTCGTCCAGGAGGGCCGCGCCCACCGGCACGAGGCCGTCGGGGCCGTTTCCTATACTGCGGCGTGAGTGGACGAGCTTCCCTCTAGTACCTGCGCCCCGGAGAACGGGGCGTGACGATCGCTTTCGAGCTTCTCGCCGTTGCCGTTCTCATCCTGCTGAACGGCTACTTCGTCGCGGCGGAGTACTCGCTCGTCACCGTACGCAAGACACGCATGAAGGAGCTCGCCGGGGAGGGCAACCGGCGCGCCCGCGGAGTAATGCGACTGACCAACGATCCGGGCTGGTTCATCGCCGCCATGCAGCTCGGCGTGACGCTGACCTCGCTGGGCATCGGCGCGCTCGGCGAGCCGGTGCTGTCGCACCTCTTCGACGAGTGGATCGCCACGGTGCTGGCGGTGCTGCTCGCCTTCGGGATCATCACCTTCATGCATGTCGTGATCGGCGAGCTCGTGCCGAAGGGGATCGCGCTCAGCTACTCCGAGCGCATCGCGCTCGGCGTCTCGGCACCGGTGCGTGCGTTCTTCGTCGTCTTCAAGCCCGTCGTCTGGGTCCTGAAGTCGTCCAGCGATGCCGTGCAGCGCGCGCTGGGTCTCGACCCGAAGGCGACCGAGGGTCACGCGCTGTCGGAGGCCGAGCTGAAGATGCTGCTCGACGCCTCGAAGCAGCACGGCGAGATCGAGCAAGAGGAGCAGGAGATGCTCTACAAGGTGTTCGATTTCGCCGACAAGGAGGCGTCGGACGTCATGGTGCCCCGTCCGGACGTGGTCGGCATCTCCGTCGAGATGCCTCCCGAGGAGGCGCTGCGGGCGGTGCTCGACTCGCCGTATACGCGCTATCCGGTCTTCCGCGAGTCGCTCGACGACATCCTGGGGATCCTCCACGTGCGCGACCTCGTCTCCGCGATGAACGATCGCGGCATCGCCGACGTCCAGCTCGAGGAGCTCCTGCGTCCGGCCTACGTCGTGCCGAAGACGAAGGACCTCGGCGCGTTGCTGGCCGAGTTCCGCCGCCAGAACCAGCACCTGGCCGTCGTCGTGGACGAGTACGGCTCGATGCAGGGGATCGTCACGCTCGAGGACTTGCTCGAGGAGATCGTGGGCGACATCGAGGACGAGTTCGACCTCCCGGACGAGTCGGTGGAGCGCATCGACGAGCGGACCGTGCGCATCGACGGCACGTTCCCGATCGACGACTTCAACGAGCAGTTCGGGACGGCGATCGAGCACGAGGACTACCACACGGTCGCCGGCATCGTCTTCGACCACCTGGGCCGCGCGGCCGCGCCGGGCGATACGGTCGAGACCGCGGGCCTACGGTTCACCGTCCTCGAGACCGAAGGCTCGCGGATCCAGCGGCTCGAGGTCGAGTTCCTGCCCGTGCCGGCGCCCACGGGAGAGCACGAGGCCACGTGAGCCGCCCCGGCGGCGGCTCGGCCTTCCGGCACCGAGACTTCTCGCTCTACTGGGCGGGAACCGTTGCCGACGCCGTCGCCTTCACGATGGCTTCCGTCGCGGTCGGCTGGCAGGTCTACTCCCTGACCGGCGATCCGCTCGACCTCGGCCTCATCGGACTGGCCGAGTTCTTGCCGCTGCTGCTGCTCGCCCTGCCGGTGGGGCACCTTGCCGACCGACTGCCGCGGCGCACTCTGATGACCGCCGCCAAGGCTCTCGATGCGGCCATGCTGGCGGGCCTCCTTGCCTTTACGCTCGCCGGGCCCGATCGCGTCTGGCCGTTCTTCGCCTTCGCGTTCCTGATGGGTGTGGCGAGCGCGCTCTGGGCTCCTGCCGCACGAGCGCTGACGCCGTCGCTCGTACCCCAGGAGATCCTCCCCACCGCGATCGCCCAGCGGTCGATCGGGTTCCAGCTGTCCGTCGTCGCCGGGCCGGCGCTCGGCGGCCTCTTGTTCTCGGTCCGAGCTTGGCTCGTCTACGCCGTCGCCGTCGTGCTCTCGCTCGCGGCTACCGGCTGCGTGCTGGCAATCCGCGCCGGTCGCGAACCCGCCTTCGTCGGCGCGCCCGGCCTCGACAGCGTGCTCGCGGGCGTCCGCCTGATCCGTCGCACACCGGTGCTCTTCGGCGCGATCTCGCTCGATCTCTTCGCGGTGCTCTTCGGCGGGGCCGTGGCGCTCCTGCCGATCTTCGCGAAGGACATCCTCCACGTCGGCCCGGCGGGGCTCGGCGTGCTCCGGAGCGCTCCCGCCGTGGGAGCCTTTGTCGCGGCGCTCGCGCTGTCGCGCTGGCCGATCCGGCGACGTGCCGGCCCGACGCTGCTCGCGGTGGTGGCGGCGTTCGGCCTCAGCATCGTCGTCTTCGGCCTCTCCCGGACGATGTGGCTCTCCCTGCTGGCGCTCGCCATCGGCGGCGCCGTCGACATGGTCAGTGTCGTGCTGCGGCAGACGATCCTGCCGTTCGTCACCCCGGACGAGGTGCTCGGCCGCGTCAACGCGGTGGAGATGGTGTTCATCAGCGCCTCGAACGAGCTCGGTGCGTTCGAGTCAGGGGTGGCAGCGGCGCTCGTCGGAGCCGTCCCGGCCGTGGTGATCGGCGGCGTCGTGACGATCGCGATCGCAGTGGTCTGGGGGAGGCTGTTCCCGCAGCTTGCGCGCGTCGACCGGCTCGAGGAGCTGCGGCCGGCGTGAAACGTTTCACGCCAGGCAGCACGCCGGCAGCTCGAACCAGCGCAGGTGCTCGAAGTCTCGCTGACCCACGCGTCGGCGTCGGCGCCGCCGTTCGCGCCGGCGAAGATGCGACGCGCCTCGTCGAGATACCCGGCGAGCGCCGTCTCGGGCGCGCGGTCGTGGGGAATCCGGGACGACGAGCTCGCCGGTCTCCGCGTCGTAGGAGAGCGCCGTGAGGCGCAAGGAGGCTCGACGGGGCCGTCGCGGTGTCGCCAGAGCCCGGTCATCGGATCGAACCGGTAGGCGGGGAGCAGGCGCCAGCCGTGGGTCGCCACCAGGTCGACGGCGTCGACCACGTACTCGAACACGTTTCGGAGATGAAGTAGTTGAACGAGACGCGCGTCCAGCCCGGCTTGATCCCCTCGCAGCCGCGGGTGATCTCGCGCTCGAACTCGTGTGAGCGCTCGAGGTCGATGCCGAGCAGCCGGTGCCCGTACGGGCCGGCGCAGGAGCAGCCGCCGCGGGCCTGGATGCCGAACAGGTCGTTGAGCACGGCGACGACGAAGTTGTGGTGGAGAAAGCGCCCCGACGGCCGGCGCACGACGAACGACACGATCGAGAGCCGCTCGGCCTCGAGGTTGCCGAGGATCCCGAGGTTCGGGTTCTGCGTCCAGCGGTCGACGGCGCGGCGCCAGAAGTCCTCCTCGTGGGCGTTGATGACGTCGACGCCGACGGCCTGCTTGAGCTGGAAGACGAGCCCTGCGCGGATCGCCTCGACGATCGCCGGCGTGCCGCCCTCCTCGCGATGCACCGGGTCGTCGAGGTAGCGGTGCCCGCTCGGCCCGACGTAGGCGACCGTTCCGCCTCCGACCACGTCGGGCACGCGGTTCGCGAGCAGCTCGCGCCGCACGGCGAGGACGCCGGGGGTGCCGGGCCCGCCGACGAGCTTGTGCGGGCTGAGGAAGACCGCGTCCTTGTAGGCGAGCGGGTGCTCGAGCAGATCGGCCCCATCTCGATTCGCACGTACGGCGCGGCGGCGGCGAAGTCCCAGAACGAGAGGGCGCCGTGGCGATGCAGCAGGTCGGCGATGGCGCAGTGTTCGAGAGGATCCCGGTCACGTTGGAGGCGGCGGAGAACGACCCGATCTTCAGCGGCCGCTCCGCGTGGCGTACGAGCTCGGCCTCGAGCGCTGCGAGGTCGACGTGGCCGTCCGCGTCCTCGGGGATGACGACGACGTCGGCGATCGACTCGCGCCACGGCAGCTCGTTCGAGTGGTGCTCGAACGGGCCGACGAAGACGACCGGGCGCTCCTCGGCCGGGATCCGCGTCGACAGGCCGTAACGGTCGTCGAGCGCGGACGGGACGCGCAGGCCGAGGATGCCGATCAGCTTGTCGACCGCGCCGGTGGCGCCCGAACCGCAGAAGATCACGCACGTCTCCTCGTCGCCGCCGACTGCCTCGTGCACGATCGCCCGTGCGTCCTCGCGCAGCCGGGTCGTCTGCAGGCCGGTTCCCGACGACTCGGTGTGCGTGTTCGCGTAGCGCGGCAGCACCTCCTCGCGGATCACGTCCTCGAGGAAGCCGAGGGCGCGCCCGCTCGCCGTGTAGTCCGCGTAGGTGACGCGGCGCGGGCCTGCGCGAGCAGGCTCGCCGCATCGGCGCCGCGGATCGAGGCGTCGACGAGCTCGATCGGATGGAAGGCCGGGCGAGGGGTTCCTGCCCGGCCGAGCGCCTGCGCCACCTGCACGAGGCAGCCCGGGTTGGCGCTCGCGTAGGCATCCGGATCGGTCGCCAGGACGTGGCCGCCTTCCGGTCGCCGAGCTGCCTGGCAGCCTCCGGCTGCGTGATGTTGTAGATCCCGGCGCTGCCGCAGCAGATGTCCTGCTCGGGTGGCTCGACGACCGGCAGGCCCGGGATGCGGCGCAGCGCCGGCAGCCACGACACCGGCAGCCGCTGCGCGTGGCGCAGGTGGCACGAGTCCTGGAACGCGACCGTCAGCGCGAGCGGGTGCAGCTCGGGCAGCTCGGCCGAGGCGAGCGCCTCGGTGACGTCGAGCGCCGGGAGGCCAAGCTCCTTCAGGTGCGAGCCGCAGCCGGAGGTGTTGACGATCACGGTGTCGACGCCGTCGAACGCCTCATCGGAGCCGGCCGGTGAAGCGCTCGCCTCGTCGGCCCTGCCGGCATGAGCGGAGAGCGCGCCGCAGCAGCCCTGCGCGGGCGCAACGACCTCGTAGCCGTCCGCCGCGAGCACGCGTGCGGTCGCTGCGTTGACGTCGCCGAACACCACCGACTGCACGCAACCTGTGAGAATGCCGACGCGCCCGCGCGTCGCACCCTCGGCCGCGGTCTCGGCGGGCGCCTGCGACTCGAGCGCCACGGGACGGCGATCTCGATCATCGGACGTACCCAGCCCGGCGAGCGGCAGCGCACGCCCGAGCGGGGCGAGCCGGAGCGCCCACCGCATCCGGCGTGGATACGGCAGCGTCGCGAACACCACGCGCCGCTGCAGGCGGTCGCCGCGCGACCGCCGGTGCTCGGTCTCGACGTCGTGGCGCGTCGCCTCGATCAGCTGGTCGTAGCGGACTCCCGAGGGGCAGCTCGACACGCACGCCAGGCAGCCGAGGCAGCGGTCGAAGTGCTCGACGACGGCGGGGTTGAGCGCGACGGTGCCGTCGAGCTGCGCCTCGATCAGCTGGATCCGGCCGCGCGGCGAGTCCATCTCCTCGCTCCACAGCAGGTAGGTCGGGCACGTCGGCAGGCAGAAGCCGCAGTGGACGCAGTCGGCCGTGTACTCGCGCAGCATCAGCGGAGCACTCCGGCGGGGTCGAGCGCTGCTTCAAGGCACGCGTGAGGCGGCGCTCGGCGGCTGACGGGTCGCCACCGACCAGGTGCGGGACATAGGCGACTCCCGCAGCGACGCGGACGACCGCCTCGTCGAGAGCGGACAGCGCGTCGGCGAGCTCGCCGGGTGCGAAGCGCGTGCGCCCCCGCGCGCGCGCCTGCCGCTCGCGCGCTTCGTCCCACACGTCGCCGCCGGCCTCGGCCTCGCCGACGAGCCGCTCTGCCTGTTCGAGCTGGACGGCGACCGCCCGCTCGGCGCCCTCGAAGAGCACGGCGACGCGACCCGGATGCAGCACGTCGAGGGCGCTCGGCTGCAGCTGAGAGGAGGCGAGCGCGCGCGCAACAGCCGCCGTCTCACGCGTCTCCGCGACAAGCGTCCCGTCGCCGGCGGGAGGGGATGGAGGCGCAGGCAGACGCGTGCGATGAACGCAAGCCGCCCGCGCGAGCCGCAGACGAGCTTGCCCAGGTCGTACCCCGCCACGTTCTTCACGACCTTGCCGCCCGCGTTCGCGATCGTGCCGTCGGCGAGCACGAGCGTGACGCCGAGCACGAGATCGCGCACCGAGCCGAAGCGGTGACGGAGCGGGCCAGAGAGGTTCGCCGCGAGGCAGGCTCCGATCGTCGGATCCCCGGGGGGATCGAGCGAGAGGCGCTGTCCGTGCGCGGCGAGCGCCTCCTGCAGCGCCGAGAGCCGGATTCCGGACTCGACGGTGCAGGTGAGGTCGCCCGCCTCGTGCTCGAGGACGCGGTCGAGCCCGTCGGTCTCGAGGTCCTCGCCGATCCGCACCCTGCGTCCCTCGGCCCCTGCCGCCACGAGCAGCTCGGCCGCCTCGGCGAGCGTGGACGGTCGAACTGGGGGCAGGCCAGCCTGTTGGGTACCGTCGACCTCAGGACGCCGCGACACGATGCTCCGCTCGAGCGTGAAGGAGAAGCGGCCTCTCGCGCGCGGAGGCGAGACGACGCTCTCGCCGGAGCGCACGCACGATCTGTGGATGCACGCCCGAGGAGGGGGCTCGTGGGGGAACCATGGGTTCCCCCACGCTAGAAGCGCTCGGCAAGCCCGATCCTCTCCAGCGGATGCAGCCGGTACGGCCCGGGCACCTCGCCGCACAGGCGCGGCGTCGGGAGCACCTTGCCGGGGTTGGCGATCCCGTCCGGGTCGAAGGCTCGGCGCACCCGCTCGAAGACGTCGAGGTCGCGCTCCGAGAACATCTTCGGCATCGAGCAGGCCTTGTCGACGCCGACGCCGTGCTCGCCGGTGAGCGCGCCGCCCGCCTCGAGACAGGCGGCGAGGATCTCCTCCGCCAGCTCCTGCGCCCGCTCGACCTGGCCTTCGACGCGCGTCGTAGAGCACGAGCGGGTGCAGGTTGCCGTCGCCTGCGTGGAACACGTTCCCGACGCGGAGCCCGTGCTCGCGCGAGAGCTCCTCGATCCGGCGCAGCACGGCGGGCAGCTTCGTGCGCGGGACGACGCCGTCCTGGACGTAGTAGTCCGGGGAGATCCGGCCCACGGCCGGGAAGGCGCCCTTGCGCCCGAGCCAGAGGAGCGCGCGCTCGGCGTCGTCCCGCGCCACCCGCACCTCGAACGCGCCGCACGCCCGGCAGATGCGGTCGACCGCTGCGGCGTCCTCGTCGACCTGCACGCCGACGCCGTCGAGCTCGACGAGCAGGACCGACTCCGCGCCCTCGGGATAGCCAGGATGGAACGCCTGCTCGGCGGCGTCGATCGTGAGCCGGTCCATCATCTCGATCGCCGCCGGCAGGATGCCCGCGGCCACGATCGCGGACACCGCCTCGCCCGCGGCGTCGATCGAGCGGAACGCGGCAAGCTGGGTCGTCACCGCCTCCGGGGCACGCACGATGCGCAGGGTGATCTCGGTCGCGATGCCGAGCGTGCCCTCCGAGCCGACGAACGCCCGAGCAGGTCGGAGCCGTCCGCGTCGAGCGCCTTGCCGCCGAGCTCGACGAGCTCGCCGTCCGGAAGCACGATCCGGAGCCCGGTGACGTGGTGGACCGTGAACCCGTTCTTCAGGCAGTGGGCGCCGCCGGAGTTCTCCGCCACGTTGCCGCCGATCGTGCACACCTGCTGGCTGGACGGGTCGGGAGCGTAGAAGAAGCCGTGCGGCGCCACTGCTCGCGTCACGTCGAGGTTGGCGACGCCGGGCTCGACGACGACCCGCTGCGAGGCGAGGTCGACCTCGAGGATGCGGTTCATGCGCGCGACCGAGACGACGATCCCCTCCGCCACCGGCAGCGCGCCGCCGGACAGTCCCGTGCCGGCACCGCGGGCCACGAACGGGAGTCGTTCGCGGGGGCAGAGGCGGACGACCGCCTGCACCTCCTCGGTCGACGCCGGCAGGACGACGCACGCCGGCATCGCGCGCCAACCGGTGAGCCCGTCGCAGTCGTAGATGCGGAGCTGCTCCGGCTCCGTGATCACGTGTGCCGTGCCGACCGCAGCCTCCAGCTCGGCGACCAGAGCGGGCGGGAGGCTCATGCGCGCGAGTGTACCCCCGGCTCTCGTGCAGAATCGATGATCGATCAGTAGGATCGGGCCCATGATTCCCATCGACCGTCCCGGAAAGATCGTCTGCGTCGGCCTGAACTACAGGGACCACGCCGAGGAGCAGGGAGTCGAGCTGCCCGAGGCTCCGCTCTTCTTCGCGAAGTACACGACCGCCCTGATCGGCCCGGGCGACGCGATCGTGATCCCGTCCGTCGTGAGCAAGTGCGACTACGAGGCGGAGCTCGGCGTCGTGATCGGGCGGACCGTGAAGGGCGTCTCGAAGGAGAACGCGCTCGAGGCGGTCGCCGGCTACGTCGTCGCGAACGACGTCTCCGCGCGCGACCTGCAGTTCGCGGACGGCCAGTGGACGCGGGGGAAGTCGCCGGACACGTTCTGTCCGGTCGGGCCGCTCGTGCCCGCCGCGGACGTGCCGGACCCGCACGCGCTCGGCATCCGCGCGATCGTCTCCGGCGAGACGCTGCAGGACTCGACGACGGCGAACCTCATCTTCGGGATCGACGAGATCATCAGCTACGCGTCGCAGACCTCGACGCTCGAGGCTGGTGACCTGATCCTCACCGGCACCCCGGCCGGCGTGGGCGTGTTCCGCGACCCGAAGCGGCTGCTCCAGCCCGGCGACACGGTCACGATCCAGATCGACGGCGTCGGCGAGATGACGAATCCTGTTGTGGCGCAAGGTCGGTAATCCGCTCGCGCGGATTACCGACCGCGCGAAGTCCCTGACCGGGAACCTACGGTTCCCTGATCCTCCAACAACAGCGCATCCTCTCGCCCGTGATCTCCGTGCTCGCCGCCGCCACGGGCGGCAATCCACGCCGCGGTAGCCACCGAATCCACAGGCAAGCGCCGGCCGGCTTGACCGTCGCAAATCGATCATCGATGATCGGAGGCGAGCCGTCATGAGCACGATCTCCCGCACGGTCTTGCGCGAGCAGGTGAAGGACGTGCTGCTGCAGCGGATCGTGAGCGGGGAGCTGCAGCCGGGCGACCGGCTCGTCGAGACGCGTATCGCCCAGGAGCTCGGCACGAGCCAGGCACCCGTGCGCGAGGCACTGCGCGACCTCGAGCTGCTGCGCCTCGTCGAGTCGGAGCCGTTCCGCGGCGCCCGCGTGCGGTCGTTCGGCGACGAGGAGCTCGTCGAGATCTACCCGGTGCGAGCGGTGCTCGAGGAGCTCGCTGCGAAGCTCGCCGCCGAACGGCTCGACGGCGACGTGTCCGCGCTCGAGGCCGAGGTCGACGCGATGCGGGCTGCGGGCCAACGCGGCGACCTGCAGGCCCTCACGCAGCACGACTTCGCCTTCCACCGCCTCGTCGTCGAGGCGTCGGGCAACGGCCCGCTGATCCAGTGCTGGAAGTCGCTCGGCGTCGAGGGGCGGATCATCCTGTCTCTCTACGGGACGCTGGTCGAGCCACAGGAGGCGGCCGAGCTGCACGACCCCATCCTCGATGCCCTGCGCGCCGGCGACGGCGCACGCGCGGGTCGGGAGTCGCGGAAGCACGTCGAGCATTTCGCGAAGCTCGCGATGAGCGGACGGCCCGGCTGACCTTGACGCTGACGCTGTCCGTGCGGTGGGTGGCGAAGGCGGGCGAGGCAGAGCGGGTGGCGGCAATCCTGCGTCAGCTCGTCGAGCCAACCCGCGCGGAGCCCGGGTGCCTGCAGTACGACGTGCACCGCGACGCCGCCGACCCGCAGGTCTTCGTCCTGTGGGAGCGCTACGTCGACGAGGAAGCGCTCGCAGCGCATACGAACGCGCCGTACGTGCAGGAGCTCTTCTTCGGGGAGGCGTTGTCGCTGCTCGAGGAACGCGTCCGCACCTATCTCGAACCGCTCGGGTGACGAAGCCGGCCACGGCGCTGGCCGCCCTTTTCCTCGCCTCGCTCGCCCTCCGGCCCCAGATCGTCGGCGTCGGGCCGCTGATCCCCGAGATCCAGGACGATCTCGACACCTCGCACGCCGTCGTCGGGCTCCTGGGCACGATCCCCGTGCTCTGCATGGGGTTGTTCGCGCCGGTTGCCGGCTACCTCGCGGGCAGGATCGGCACGGGCGTCTCGATCGCGGCCGCGCTCGGCCTGATCGGCGCCTTCGGCGTCCTGCGGGCGATCGCTCCCGGCGTGTGGCTCGTCGTCCTGCTCACGGTCCCGGTCGGCATCGGCATGGGTCTCGGCAACGCGCTGGCACCGATCGCGGTGCGGGAGCGCCTGTCCGGCCGCGCCGCGACCGCGACCGGCGTCTACACGACCGGGATCCAGATCGGCTCGACGGTGTCGGCCGCGCTCGCCGTGCCGCTCGCAGCGGCGCTCGGCGGCTGGCGCTGGGCGCTCGCGACGTTCTCGCTCGTCACGCTCGGGCTGCTCGTCGCGTGGGTCGTGCTCATCCGGCCCGGGCGGAACGCGGTCGACGCGCGCTTCCGTATGCCGCGGCTGCCCTTGTCCAGCCCCCAGGCGTGGCTGCTGGTGGCGATCTTCTCGCTGATGGCGATGTCCTTCTACGGCCTCAACGCCTGGCTGCCCGACGCCTATACGGAGCGCGGCTGGACGGACGCGGAGGCAGGGCTGCTCCTCGCGACGATGAACCTGACCGCGATCCCGTCGTCGTTCGTGGTGCCGTGGCTCTCGGAGCGCCATGGCGGCCGCCGGCCGTTCCTGATCGGAATGAGCCTCGTCTTCATGACCGGCGCCTGCGGGCTCGTCGCGGCGCCCGGCCTCGCGTACGGGTGGGCGCTCCTGACGGGCATCGCGCAGGGCGCCATGTTCGCGCTCGTGATGACGTTGCCGCTCGACTTCGAGCACCGGCCCGAGCGGGTCGCCGCGCTCGTCGCGATGATGCTCGGGCTCGGCTACACGATCGGCGCCACGTGACCCTTCCTGCTCGGCGCGATCCGCGACGTGACGGGCTCGTTCGACGGGCCGCTGTGGCTCGTCGTCGGGTTGCTCGGCTGCTCTTGTCGTGGCCGTGTCGGCGCTGCCGCGGACCCGCCCGCGGCCGGCGACGTAGCTACGCGTCGCGCACGACGTCGAACCCAGCGGTGCAGCCGCTGCTCGACGTGACCCCGTTGCGAAGGAGCTTCACGCCGCCTGGCGGAAGTGCTCGACCGTCGCGGCCACGCCGTCGGCGAGCGGCGTGCGAGGCACGCCACCGAGCCTCGCGTCGAGACCCGGGCCTCGAGCTCCGCCGGGAAGGGCAGCGTGATCTCGGTCCAGGCGATCTCGGACGCCCGGCGCGACCGCCTCGATCGCGGCGACGACGTCCTCGATCGGCGCGGCACGCCCGGGAAGTTCCCGACGACCGCCCCCTCGTGACGGTGGCGCACGCCAGGGCGAACGTGCGCCCGACGTCGGGGGCGTAGTCGTACTGCACCACGCCGCCGTAGCCGATCACGAAGCTCTCCCCGCGCGCCGCCGCCGCCATCGCCAGCGTCGGCCCGGACGTCAGGCCCTGGTCGCGGCCCGGGCCCGTACACGACGTACGGCCGGATCGCCGATCGACGGCACGTGCTCGTCCTCCCAGTAGATGCGGGCGGCTCCCTCGTTCGCGAGCTTGAAGACGCCGTAGTGCGTGCGTCGGCCCGACACCGCCCGCCTCGGGCGCGGGCGACGGGTCGGCCGGGCCGTAGACCGCAGCCGACGACGCGTAGACGACCCCGGCGATGCGCTCGAGTCGCTCGCGCACGGCCTCGAACACGTTCACCGTGCCGACGACGTTGACGCGCGCGCCGAGCGCCGGGTTCGCCCGGCACGAACGGCACCTGCAGCGCCGCGAGGTGGACGACGCGTGTGATGCCGTGCTCGTCGAGCGCGCGCCCGAGCGCTCGAGCTCGGTGACGTCCCCTGCGACGAGCTCGACGCGTTCCGCGTCCTCTCCGAGCACGAGCTCGAGCCGGTGCGTGTCGTCCCCGAGGTCGTAGCCGACGACGTGATGACCGTCGTCGAGGAGCGCGCGCGACCCAGGCACCGAGGCAGCCGAGCACGCCGGTGACGAGCACGCGCTCAGGCAAGCGGGGCGTCCTGGTAGACGGTGACGGTCTCCGTGTAGAACTCGATCGCCGCGCGGCCCTGCTCGTGCGGCCCCCAGGCGGAGCCCTTGAGCCCGCCGAAGGGGACGTGCACGTCGGCGCCTGCGGTCTGCGAGTTGACGTGCAGGATGCCGGCCTGCAGCTCGCTGCGCGAACCGCTGCACGCGTGCAGGTCGCGCGTGAAGACGGCGGCGGACAGGCCGAACGGCACGGCGTTGGCACGCTCGAGCGCCTCGTCGAGGGTGGAGAAGCGGTACAGCGAGGTGACGGGGCCGAACACCTCCTCGCACGAGAGGTACGCGTCGTCGGCGACGCCCTCGAAGACGGTCGGCGCGATCAGGTAGCCCTCGTCGTCGGCGCGCTCGCCGCCCGCGATCACGGTGCCGCCCTCGGAGCCGCCGCGCTCGATCGCCGGCCAGGATCTCGTCCATCGGCCCCTCGTTCACGACGGGCCCGACCTCGGTGTCCGGGTTCGCCGGGTCGCCGACCTTGCCGGCGGCGATCGCGGGCGAGCAGCCTCTCGCGGAACGCGTCGTACACGGAGTCGTGGACGTAGATACGCCGCGTCGCCGTGCACTTCTGCCCGGCCGACCAGAACGCCCCCGCGAACGTCGCCTCCACGGCGCGGTCGAGCTCGGCGTCGGCCATCACGATCAGCGGGTTGTGGCCGCCGAGCTCGAGCTGCACGCGGCAGTTGCGCGCGGTCGCCTCGTTCCGCACCGCTCCGCCCGACGGCCACCGAGCCGGTGAACGAGAGCGCGCGCACGGCCGGGTTCGAGACGAGCTCGGCGCCCGCCTTCGAGCCTGCGCCGGTGAGCACGTTGAGCACGCCGGGCGGCAGCCCGGCCTCGGCGAAGCACTCGGCCACGTGGAGACCGGTGCGCGGCGCCTCGTAGCCGAGCTTGAGCACGACCGTGTTGCCGTAGATCAGTGCCGGGGCGAGCTTCCAGATCGGGATCGCGATGGGAAAGTTCCACGGCGTGATCAGACCGACCACCCCGAGCGGGCGCCGCAGGGTGTAGAGCGTCTGGTTCGCGACCGACGGCTCGTACACCTCGCCGACGGGGCGCTAGGCCTCGCCGGCGAAGAAGCGGAGGATCGTGGCTGCGCGCGCGGCCTCCAGGCGCGCCTCGCGCAGCGGCTTGCCCATCTCCGCGGTCATGTCCAGCGCGATCCGCTCGACGCGCGCCTCGATCGCGTCGGCGGCCTTGTGGAAGACGGCGGCGCGCTGCCGGCGCGGGCAGCCCGGCCCAGCCGGGGAACGCCGCCTGCGCCGCCTCGATCGCCGCCTGCGCGTCGTCGGCGTTCGAGGCCGGGAAGACGCCGGTCACCTGATCCGGGCGCCACGGGTTGCGCTTCTCGTACGTCTCGCCGGAAGCGGCGTCGCACCACTCGCCGCCGATGTAGTTCTTGGCCGGGGAGCCGGTCAGGATCTCGGTCATCGCGGGCTCCTTTCGAGCAGCTCGGCGGCGGGCGCGACCGGATTGGCGAGGGTGCCGATCTCGGGAACGTGGATCTCGACGCACATGCCGGGCAGCAGGGTGAAGTCGTCGGGCGGCACCAGACCGGTGCCGGTGAGCAGCACGCTACCGGCGGGCACCGGGTTGTCGCGCACGAGCCACGAGACGAGCTCGTCGAATGAGCGCTTCATGCGGGCCGTCGACGTCTCGCCCACGAAGGCTTCGTCGCCGTCGTGCGGTCAGGATGCGCATGGTCAGCTCGAACGGGCCAGCGTCGTCGACCACGGCCGGGCCGATCGCACACGCTCCGGCGATAGACCTTCGCCTGGGGCAGGTAGAGCGGGTTCGCGCCCTCGATGTCGCGCGACGAGACGTCGTTCCCGATCGTGTAGCCGACGATCGAGCCGTCGTCGCCGAGCACGACGCCGATCTCGGGCTCGGGCACGTTCCACGTCGAGTCGGCGCGGACGCCGAGCGGTTCGCCCGGCCCGACGGTGCGCCGGCAGGCTGCGTCCTTGAGGAACAGCTCGGGCCGGTCGGCGTCGTAGACCATCGTGTAGACGTCCTTCACCGTCGCCTCCCGACGCGCGCGTCGCGGCTGCGCTCGTAGGTGACGCCGGCGCACCACACCTCCGGCGGATCGAGCGGGCGCAGCAGCTCGTATGGCTCGGGCAGCGCGAGCGTCGCGGCGTCGGTGAGCGGCACACGGAGACCGTTGTGTCTCTCTGCCACACACGCCGGTTCGGCGCTCTCGTCGACGACTCCCTCGTGCACCTCGCCGTTCGGTGTGCGAAAGCGCACCCGGCGGGTCAGTAGACCGCCCTCCCGCCGGAGATGTCGTACGTCGCGCCCGTGGAGAACGAGCACTCCTCGCTCGCGAGCCAGGCGATCAGCGCGGCCACCTCGTCGGGCTCGCCCATGCGGCCCATCGGGATCCGCTCGACCATGTAGTCGACGTGCTCCTGCGTGAGGTCCTCCAGGATCGGCGTCTCGATCACCGCGGGCGCGATGCAGTTGACGACAACGCCCGTTCGCGCCACATCCTTGCCGATCGCCTTCGTCAGCGCGATCACCGCCGCCTTCGAGGCCGAGTAGGCCGCGGCCATCGGGTTGCCCTCCTTGCCGGCGATCGAGGCGACGTTGACGATCCGCCCGTAGCCGCGCTCGATCATCGCCGGGAGCGACCGCGCGGTTGCAGAAGAACACGCCGTCGGCGTTGATCGCGAGCACGCGCCTCCACTCGTCGTCGCTCGACGTCGACCGTGCGCAGCGAGCGGCCGGGGACGCCGGCGGAGCAGACGAGCACGTCGACGGGGCCGAGCTCGGCCTCGACCCGTGCCAGCGGCGCCGTTCACGTGCGACCGAGTCGGAGACGTCACCGGCGATCGCGAGCACGCCCTCCGGCGCGTCGCCGGCGAGATCGAGGGAGGCGACCTTCGCTCCCTCGTCCGCGAGCCGCCGCGCCATCGCCGCGCCGATGCCGCTCGAGGCTCCGGTGACGATCGCGACGCGACCGGAGAATCGATCATCGTTTGTCATGCGGCAAGACACTAACCTCTGCCGCATGGGCTTCGACCCGGCCACCGACTACCCGCTCGGGACGCGTCGCCCCGACCTCGTCTCGACGCCGTCCGGAGTGCCGCTCGACGAGGTGACCCTGGACGCTGCACGCGACGGGCGCCTCGCGGCCGACGATCTGCGGGCCACCGCTGAGACGCTCCGCCGGCAGGCCGAGGTGGCGCGCGCCGGCGGTCGCACTCAGCTCGCGGACAACCTCGAGCGGGCCGCCGAGTTGACCGCCGTGCCCGACGACGAGCTGCTCGAGGTCTACACGGCGCTCCGGCCCGGCCGTTCGACCGCGGCCGGGCTGGAGGCCGTGGCGGCGCGACTCGACGGCTACGGCGCGGCGCAGACGGCGGCGTTCGTGCGCGAGGCGGCGGCGGCCTACCGGGAGCGCGGCCTTGTCGCCTGAGGTGCCGCGGTCCGGCCGGTTCGCCTCGCGCGCAGAGAAGGAGCTTCGGCGGGAGATACTCGTCTCGCCGCTGCCCGAGCTCGGCCTCGTCGCCGCGGACGGGCCGAACGACCCGGAGCCGGAGCTCGTCGTCGAGCACGGCGTCGTCACGCGCCTGGACGGTCGCGCCGCGGCCGACTTCGACGTCATCGATCGCTTCCTCGTCGCGCACGGCCTCGACCTCGAGATCGCGGCGGAGGCGATGGCGCTGCCCGACGAGCGGCTGGCGCGAATGCTCGTCGACGTCGACGCCCCGCGCCAGGAGCTCGTCCGTCTCGCTCGCGGGCTGACGCCCGCGAAGCTCGCGCGTGTCCTCGGGCTGCTCGACCCGGTCGAGCTGATGTTCGCGCTCAAGAAGCTGCGCGCCCGACGCGACCCCGGCAACCAGGCGCACGTGACGAACCTGAAGGAGAGCCCGGCGCTGCTCGCCGCCGACGCGGCCGAGGCGGCACGCCGGGGCTTCGACGAGCTGGAGACGACCGTGGGCGTCGCGCGCTACGCACCGCTGAACGCACTCGCGCTCCTCGTCGGCTCCCAGACCGGGCGGCCGGGGGTGATGACGCAGTGCGCGGTCGAGGAGCGGCGCAACCTCGAGCTCGCGATCCGCGGGCTCGTCACCTACGCCGAGACGCTCTCCGTCTACGGCACCGAGCCCGTCTTCGTCGACGGCGACGACACACCGTGGTCGAAGTCGTTCCTCGGCGCGGCGTACGCGTCGCGTGGCGTGAAGGTGCGCTTCACCTCGGGTACCGGCTCCGAGGCGCTGATGGGCCACGCGCAGGGAATGTCGATGCTCTACCTCGAGGCCCGCTGCGTGTCGGTCGTGCGTGCGGCCGGGTCGCAGGGCGTGCAGAACGGCTCCATCTCGTGCGTCGCGCTCGTGCTCTCCGTGCCCGGCGGTACCCGCGCGATCCTGGCCGAGAACGTGCTCGCCGCGTGGCTCGACCTCGAGGTCGCCTCCGGCAACGATGCCATCTCCTCTCATTCGGCGATCCGCAAGACGGCGAAGTTGATGGGGCAGTTTCTGCCGGGGACCGACTTCGTCACATCGGGCTACTCCGTCATGCCGCGGCACGACAACACGTTCGGCGGTGGCAACTACGACGCCGACGACCTCGACGAGTGGCTCACGCTCCAGCGCGACTGGCAGGTCGACGCGGGCCTGGAGCCCGTCGGGGAGGACGAGGTCCTGCGGGTGCGCGAGCGGGCCGCACGGGCGGTACAGGCCGTGTATGCCGAGCTGGGGCTGCCGCCGGTGACCGAGGCGGAAGTCGAGGCGGCCACGTACTGCTACGACTCGCACGACATGCCCGACCGCGACCGCGCGGCCGACGTCGAGGCTGCCGACGAGCTGCTCGCCCGGAAGGTCTCTGCGCTCGACGTTGCTCTTGCGCTCGACCGGTCGGGGTTCGCCGAGGAGGCCGAGGCGGTGGTCGGGATGCTGCGCCAGCGGATCGCGGCCGACTACCTCCAGACCTCGGCGATCGTCGATCCCGACGGGCTCGTCCGCTCCGCAGTCAACGACCCGAACACGTACCTCGGCCCAGGCACCGGCTATCGCCTGGAAGGCGAGCGCTGGAAGTTGCTGCAGTCGCTGCCACACGAGCAGGACGCAGCACACGTCGGGGCGGACGTCGGACGTAGCAACACTCTGTTGCAAAGCTCGCTCGAGGAGCGCGGCGTGGCGGAGAAGAGCGACGATGCGGCCGAGGTCGTCGTCGCCGTCGGTCCCGCCTTCGCCGACGGGATCCGCGAGACGATCAACGGCCTGGCCCACGCTGAGGTCCTCGCCGCCGTGTGCGACGGGATCCGCGAGGCGGGCGGCTCGCCCCGTGTGGTGCGCGTGCGACGCGTCGCGGACGTCGCTTTCATCGCGCACGACGCCGCGCTCCTCTCCGGCTCGGGCGTCGGCGTCGGCCTGCAGTCGAAGGGGACGGCGGTGATCCACCGCGCGGACCTGCAGCCGCTCGACAACCTCGAGCTGTTCGGCATGTCGCCCCTCTACTCGCTCGAGTCCTACGGCGCGATGGGAAGGAACGCAGCCGGCTACGCGCTCGGCCGCCGCGTGGGCCCGGTGCCGACAGAGCTCGACAACTTCGCGCGCGCGAAGCTGATCGTGCGCACCACGCTGCTCCAGGCGCGTGAGACGCAGGCGGTCGTGCCGGGCGCTGCACCCGTCGAGCTCGCGCTCGCCACCGTGTCGTAGGGGGCGCCGGCGGCCGCGAAGCGGACGCCTTCAGGGATCTTTGCGCGTCCGGAATCCGCGGGAGCGGATTCCGGGCTGCCGCCAGATAATCAGCCCTGCACCTTGCCGGCGACGCCCCAGTGCTTGGGCGAGACGCCCTGGACGATGACTTGGATGTGCTCGGGCGCCGCGCCGCTCGACTCCGCGAGCGCGGTGGTCAGAGCGTCGACGATCTTCGGCACGGATTCGTCCGTGACCCGTTTGTCATAGAGCTTGACTTCGATGACCGGCATTGTTCCTCCCTCTCGCTTACCGCGAGCCTAGCGCGCCCGCACCGCTCAGTGCTCGCGCAAGCCGGCGGCGCGCTGCTCGGCGGCCAGACGGCGCTCGGCCTCCTCCTCCTCGCGGAGCAGCCGCAGCAGGAGCCAGACGAGCGCGGCGAAGAAGACCAGGGCCTGCTCCGTCGTCATCAGGATCCCACCCAGGTTTTGATCCTGCTCGGCGGTGATCCCCCAGAGCCGCTTGGGCAGCTCCTCGTAGTGCGAGTAGACAGGCGGAGAGAACGTGAGGGCCAGCCCCAGGAATGCCGAGCCGACGAACGCGGCGAGGACGTAGGCGATCCGCCCGAGGGTCGGCACCGCTCGCGGGAAGTCGCTCAGGAGCGGCCACCAGAAGAGGAGCCCGATCGCGATCAGGAGCGCGTGCTCGAGGTTGAGCAAGAGCGGCGTGCGGAGAAACGCGTCGTAGAGCGGGGCCAGGTGGATGGCGTACCAGCCGACGAGCCAGATCGCGAGGGCCACCGGGGGCCGCGTCAGTGCCACGAACCAGCCGCCCAGGCGTCCGGAGAGCGCGGCGCGCATCGCGGGGGTGAGTCCGAGGATCAGGAGCGGGGGCGCCCAGTCCGAGACGATCACGTTCTGCAGCAGGTGAAGGAGCACGAGGTACTCGACCGCGATCGTCTCGAGGGGCGAGTTGAGGGCGAGAACGATCGAGCGCCACGCCGGTCCCGAACAGGAAGGCGCGCCAGCGCGGCGGGCGCGGTTCGGCGGCGAGCCAGGCCCGGACGTACAGCCACACGGCGACGGCGGCGAGCACCGCGAAGAGCGGCTCGAAGGTGAACGACCAGGGTGAGGGCATCTCAGACCGGCTGTCGCCCGAGCGCCGTCCGTGCCGCGCGGCGCTCGGCGCGCCGATACGCGCGGAAGAGCAGCGCGAAGGCCGTCCCCAGCACGATCGTCTGCTCCAGCATCATCACGACGGCGGCGAGCCGCTGGTCGGCGAGCGGGGAGAGCCCGAGGAGCCGCTCGGGCTGGTCGGCGTAGGCCGCGTAAAGCGGGCTCGGCGCGAACGCCAGCACGTAGGCGAGTACCTGGCCCGTCCAGAACACGAGGGCGACGTAGCCGATCCGCTCCCCGACCGTGAGCCGGTGGTGACCGGTCGGGATCGACGATCTGCGTCCAGACGAGCAGGCCGCCGGCGACGAAGCCCAGGTGCTCGAAGGTGTGGGCCACCGGGCTGCGCAACGCGAGCTCGTACAGCGGCGGCAAGTGCCAGACGACGACGATCGAGACCCAGACGGCGAAGCTCACCGCGGGCCGGAGCAGGAACGCGAAGGCGCGACGCACCCAGCCGACGCGCGCGAGCGGGACGAGCAGGTCGCGCGGCAGGAAGAACACGGACAACGGGCCGCGCACGGCGACGAGGGTGATCGCGATCCCGAGGTCGGCGATCACGACGTGCTGGAGCATGTGCAGGAAGAGGAGGTAGTCCTCGCCCACGGTGTCGAGCGGCGACACGAGCGCGAGCACGGTGAGCGCGACGCCCGTGACGAAGAGCACCGCCCTGCTCCACGGCGCCAGGTCGGGCCGCCCGCGCGAGCGCAGGCGGTGGAAGCCCTGGAAGAAGAAGACGAGTGCGACGGCGGCGCCCAGGAACACGAGCGGCGAGAGCGACCACTGCGTCCAGGGGTTCGCGGCGACGACGACGGGAGTCACGATCTCAGGCTAGACCACGTCCATTGCGGCGTCCCGTGCGGGCCGAATCCTGCGCAATCGTCAGCGCGTCTCGAGGAGCGCGAGGGCAGCTGCGCGGCCCGAGCGGATCGCCCCTTCCATGTGCATGTCACGAGCACGCCCGGCTCGCCGGCCGGGGGGCGTGTTGTCGTAGACCTCGCGCACGAGCTGGTAGGGCGCGAAGCCCTCGCCGGAGAGCCCGTCCTCTCGCCAGAAGGGGTGGTCGTAGACGGCGAGCACCTTGATCACGCTGCCCATCGAGATCTATGAAGCCGGACGCGATCGCCGAGGCGCTCCGCCAGGTGCAGCGGGATCAGCTGCGAGCCGCCGACGACGCGCGAGTGTAGGCAGAGGTCGGGCTCGAACAGGTTGTCGACGCCCCGGCGCCGGCAATAGACGTTGTCGCCGTCGCGGTAGGCGTGGAAGAGCTCGACGCCGAGCTCCTGGCACAGGTCGAGCGCGGCGGTCTGGTACGGCGCGAGCCACTGTCCGCCGAGCTCGTTCGGCTGGCCGCCCAGCTCGACGTGAGCACGCGCCCGCCGACCCGGTCGCGCGCCTCGAGCACGACCACCTCCTGTCCTGCCGCGGTGAGCTCAGTGGCAGCCGTCAGCCCGGCGATGCCGGCGCCGATGACGACCACGTCGGTGTTCAGGCGCCACACGCGGCGATCATCGCACAGGCCCTGACCGCGCGGTCAGGCGAAGGGGCTCAGGTCACGGATAAGAGAAGCTCGGTTCAGCGCTCGACGTGCAGCGAGCCCTCGAGGTCGCCAAGGACCAGATCGCGGTCGCGGTCGGGGACGTGGTCGAGCGGGACCGGGGCCAGCGCCTCCACGAAAGTGACGCCGCCGGGCGAATGCAGCTCGTGCTCGATGCCGCGGTTGACCACGACGGTGTCGCCGGCGACCAGTTCTTTCGTCTCGCCGTCGACGGTCATCGTCATCGAGCCGTCCACGATCCACATCACCTGCTCGGTGGCCTCGTGGCTGTGCCGCTGCACGGTCGTGCCTGGCGCATAGCGGACGTGGCACATGAGCACCTGGTCTCCACCGATCGCGTGGACCTCCACGCCCGGGAAGAGGGGCCAGCGCTCCACGCCGTTCCAGGTGCGAAAGGCGCTCAGGCGCTCACCTCCAGCGTCACGGGACCGTTGCCCACCGTATCGATGGAGAGCTCCGCGTCGAACGCGACCACCTTGCCCTCGCGCCTTGGCTGGTCCGCGCCCGTGGCCTTGCGCTGCAGCGCCGACAGCACCCGCTCCGGTGTGATCGGCAGCTCCGTCACCCAGACGCCGACGGCGTCGAACACGGCGGAAGCGATCGCGGGGGGCTGCGGGTTGTTCGCCATCTCGCCGATGCCCTTGGCACCGTAGGGTCCATCGGCGGAGGGGTTCTCGATCAACACGGTGTCCAGGGCCGGCAGGTCCTCCATGCTCGGCGCCAGGTAGGACCCGAACTGTCCGCCGCGGTGCTCGGCCGAGGGGTAGTACGGGTAGCAGGTCTCGAGCACGCCCAGCCCGAGACCCTGCACGGCGCCGCCCTCGATCTGCCCCTCGACGAGCGTCGGGTTGATCGCCCGGCCGACGTCGAAGCACGACGTCAGGCGCGTCACCTTCACGACGCCGGTCTCGTCGTCGACCTCCACCTCGGCCGAGCACGCCGCGTACGAGATGGCCGAGTGGGGCGGCAGGTCGACCTTGCCCGTCTCCGGTTCCACGATCGCGGCGTAGGGCTTCAGCTGCGCGCCGGTGCCGGTGATCAGCTCCCCGTAGACCCAGGTCGCGGCGCCCGCGACGTCGGCGACGGAGATCTTCTTCTGCGGGGCGCCCTTGGCGACGACCTCGCCGTCCACGATCTCCAGGTCGGCGGGGTCGATCTCGAGCTCCTTGCCCGCGATCTCCAGCACCTTCTCCCGCGCCTTCTCGGCCGCCTTCTTCACGGCCATCCCGGCCACGAACGTGGCCCGCGAGGCGAACGTGCCCGTGCACACGGGCGACGAGTCGGTGTTCGAGTTGTCGTACGTGACCCAGTCGTACGGCACGCCGAGCGTCTCGGCCACGATCTGCGACTGGATCGTCTTCGACCCGTTGCCGATGTCCGACGTGCCGGCGAAGACGTCTACCCGGCCGTCCGGCTTGATCTTGATCCACGCCTGCGACGGGTCGCCGTTCTGGTTCATGCCGGTCGGGTACTCGATCGCGGAGAAGCCGCGTCCCTTGTGCACTGCCATCAGTCAGTCTCCTGGAGAGCGTGACGAAAAGTGCGTCGGCGGATGGAAGAACAGCCTCACGCGCGCGGAGGCGAGACCGCGCTCTCGCCGGAGCGCACGCGCGGTCGGCGGTGGCGTGCCCGAGGACGGGGCCCGTGGGGGAACCGTGGGTTCCCCCACGTCAGTGGTCCTCCGGGTTCCCGAGCTGGGCGAGGAGGTGCTCGGGCAGGAGCTCGCCCTCGCGTGGAGCGGTGGTCATCGTCCTGTGGTCGGCCGAGAGCTCGTGGCCGGAGGCCTCGGCGATCGCCTGGATCGTCGACACCGTCGACGGATCGGTGTAGACGACGCCGTTCGGCGATGTGTCGCCGATCCGGTTCGCGTTCTTGAGCCGGATCTCGAACGGATCGAGCCCGAGCTCGGCTGCGACGCGGCTCATGTGGGTCTCCGTGGCGAACGAGACCGATGTGACCCCGAATCCGCGCATCGCCGTGGTCGGCACCCGGTTCGTGAACACGACGTACCCGTCGAAATGGAGGTTCGGGATCGTGTAGGCGCCGGTGTGGTGGAAGGAATGCTTCGTGAGGCCGTACGGCGAGAACCGGGCATAGGCGCCCGAGTCGTGCAGCGTCAGCATCTTGCGGCCGAGGATCCAGCCGTCCTTCGTCACCGCGTCGGCGATCTCCATGTGCCACGGCGCGCGTGTCGAGGAGCACAGGAACTCCTCCTCGCGCGTCCAGCGCCACTTCACCGGCCGTTCCGCCTTCAGCGCGAGCAGCGCGCAGATCGTCTCGGAGGCCGTGTCCACCTTGCCGCCGAAGCCGCCTCCGACGGTGCCGCCGACGAACTTGAACTTGTTCAGCGGCTGCTGCAGGTGCGCGGCCACCACGCCCATCGAGAAGTAGAGCGCCTGCGTGCAGGAGTAGATCGTGAGCCGGCCGTCGGCCTCGGGCACGACGAGGGACACCTGCGTCTCGAGAGGCACGTGCTCGATCGCGGCGGGCCGGTAGACGCCCCGCACGATCACGTCCGCCTGCTCGAACGCCTTGTCGATCGAGCCCTTGCGGATCTGCCGGCGGTCCATCTCGGCCTCGAAGTGCGGGTACCAGTTGCCCCACTGGTGGATTCTGGGGGCATCCGGGTCGAACGCCTTGCGCACGTCCAAGAGCGGCTCCTGCTCGGAGAACTCGACGTCGATGGCGTCCGCCGCCGCCTGGGCGATCTCCGCGTCGTCGGCCGCGACGACGGCAATCGGCTGGCCCCGGTAGCGCACCTCGTCCTTCGCCAGGAGTGGCTCGTCGGCCGGGATGCCGAGCGCGGCGAGATGCCCGTACTCGAGCAGCGGCACGTCCTGCCAGGTCACGACCGCGTGGACCCCCTTGATCCGCTCGGCCGGCCTGGCGTCGAGCTTCGTGATCTTCGCCCGGTGGTGCGGTGAGCGGAGCGCCTTCGCCCAGAGCATGCCGGGGACGCGGACGTCGTCGACGTAGACCGTCCTGCCCGTGACGTGCCCGATCCCGTCGTAGCGGGGAAGGCGTGCGCCGACGGCTTTCACTGGTCACCTCCGCTGTGCATGGTCGTGTACTTGCCCTCGGCCGTGACGCTCACGTCGAACTCCTGGCCGCGGGCTGCAGCCGCGACGGCGTCGACGATCTTCACGTAGCCGGTGCAGCGGCAGACGTGACCGCCGAGCGCCTCCGTGATCTGCCCCTTGTCGTCCGTGCCGCCGCGCTCGAGGTAGCCGTGCGCGGCCATGATCATCCCCGACGTGCAGAAGCCGCACTGCGCGGCGTAGTGGTGCGTGAACGCCGCCTGCAGCTTGTGCAGGCGCTCGGGCGTGCCGATTCCCTCGACGGTCGTCACCGCCGCGCCGTCGATCGCCGCGACCGGTATCAGACACGCGCGGCGCGGCTCGCCGCCGACGAGCACCGTGCACGCGCCGCAGCCGCCCTGCTCGCAACCGGCCTTCGGGCTCGTGATGCCCAGCTCCTCGCGCAGGACGTCGAGGAGCGACGTCAGCGGGCCGCTCTCCACCCCGCGTGAAACCCCGTTGACCGTGAGGTTCATGCAGCCTCCTGGAGTTGGGTGAGGGCGCGGCGGACGAGCACCGGCAGGGTCTGCTCGCGGTACCAGGCCGACGCGAGCGCGTCATCCGTCAGCTGGACGTCGGCGAGCGCCGCCGCGCCCGCAGCCGCGACGTCGTTCGCCTTGGCCTCGGCCGATGTGAGCCGGACCCCGTGCGAGCCGACGCCGGTCGCGCCGATCCGCACCGAGCCGTCGGCAAGCCGGCACGCGCTCACGGCCATCGCCGTGTACTCGTGCGTGTGGGGCCGCTCGAGGCAGGCCCACGCCGACGCGACGGGCTTCGTGTACGAGACGTCGAGCACGAGGCGTCCCTCCCGCGCGGGGAGGAACTCCTCGATCGGCTGCGTCGTCTCACCACCCGCGCCCGTGGAGCGCACCTGCGCGCCGAGGGCGATCAGCGGTCCCTGCAGGTCGCCCCGCGGCGCGTCCGAGCCCTGTCCCGCGCAAAGGTTGCCTCCGAGGGTGGCCTGACCGCGGATCTCGTAGTCGGCGAGGTTGAGCGCGCTCGAGGCGAGCGGCTCGCCAAGGTCGAGCAACGAGTTGACGGAAGCCGCGGCACCGATCGTGACGTTCTCGCCCGCCGAGACGATCGCCCCCAGGCCCGCCCGGTGCAGAAACAGCACCTTGCCGGGAGAGCGTCTGCCGTACGTGATCTCGGGCAGCACGATCGTGCCGCCCCCGATCACCGTCACCCCGTTGCCGTCGCCGAACAACGAGGCCGCTTGGTCCGGCGTGGAGGGGATCAGCACTTCCGTCGGTTGCGTCATGGACCGTCCTTCGCTGAGTCGAGCCGCGGTAGCGCGAGTCTAACCCGGCGCCGGGAGGAAAGAATCGATTATCGGTCATGCCGTGAGCGGTGCCTGCGGAAGGACCCATTCAGGCGGGTCCGGGTGGTGCCGCCCAGACCCCGACCTCGAGCGTGTCGGGGTCGGGCGGCGGCGACGCCTCCGCCTGTGCGAGGCCATCGGCGACCTCTCGTGCGACGGTCTCGCGTAGGTCGTCGACGTCCTCCGGTGCGATGCCGTCGGCGACGAGACGTCCGGCCAGGCGGTCGACCGGGTCTCTCGCGGCGAACGCGTCGCGGAGCTCCTGCGGCACGTAGTGTGCGTCGTCGTGGGCCGCGTGCCCGTGGAGGCGCAGCGTCACCGCCTCGACCGCCTGCGGCCCGTACCCCGAGCGCGCTCGCTCCACGGCGGCACGCACCGCGTCGTAGGTGACGACCGCGTCCGTCCCGTCCACCGTCTCGCACGGGATCGACCAGCCGCCGTAGATCCGCTCGGAGAGGATCGGGTTCACCATCTGCCGTGCGAGAGGAGTCGAGTAGGAGAAGTGGTTTCGTTGCAGCACGAACACCGCCGGAACCTGCCACACGCCCGCGAGGTTGAACGCCTCGTGCGTGTCGCCGACCGAGAATGCGCCCTCGCCCAGGAATGTCAGCGCCACACGCGGCTCAGCGCGGCGCTGGAACGCGAGCGCGGCGCCGACGGTGACCGACGCGAGGTCGCCGAGCATGGAGACGAGCGGGAACACGCCTCGCGAGGGCACGCCGAAGTGCATGTTGCCGTCGCGCCCGAAGGTCGGAGAGTCGCCGCGGCCGAGGAAGTTGCGGAACGCCTCAGCCACCGTGACGCCCTTCGCGAAGTGCGTCGCCAGCTCGCGGTTGAGCGGGCACACGACATCGTCCGGCCGCAGCGCTAGTCCGGCCCCCGCGGCGACCGCTTCCTGCCCGCGGCCGTCGTAGAAGGAGCCGGCGATGCGCCCCTGTCGGTAGAGCGTGAGCGCGCGCTCCTCGAACAGCCGCTGCAGGAGCACGAGGCGGAAGAGCGCGAGCCGCGTGTCGCCGGGGACGCGGGCGACGTCGAGGCACGGCTCAGTAGGCAAGCAGTCGCTCCAGCTCGTCGGCGGCCGATTCGACGGACGGGAGGTATGCGTCCTCGAGCTCGGGGGCGAACGGCACCGGCGTGTCGGGAGGCGCGTGGAGCACCGGCGGCGCGTCGAGCAGCTCGAAGCCCTCGCGGGCGAGCAGGGAGAGCACGAGGCCGGCGACGCCGGTGGAGCGAGCTGCCTCCTGGAGCACGAGCACGCGCGAGGTCTTCTCCAGCGAGCCGAGCACGGCCGCGGCGTCGAGCGGCCAGACGGTGCGGAGGTCGAGCACCTCGATCTCGGCGCCGAGGCGCTCGACGGCCGCGAGCGCGGTCGCGACCCCGGACCCATAGGTGACGACCGTCGCGTCCGATCCCGGGCGCGCGACGGCGGCCACCCCGAGCGGTGTCCGGTGCCCGGTCGTCGGTGGCGGCGCCTTCAGCCGCCGGTACAGCCCCTTGTGCTCGAAGAAGAGCACGGGGTCGGGATCGTCGATCGCGGCGCGGAGGAGCCCGTAGGCGTCGTCCACCGTGCCGGGGCACACGACCTTGAGCCCGGGCTGCCCGACGAACCAGCCCTCGGGCGAGCCGCCGTGGAACGGCCCGCCGCGGACGCCGCCGCCCGTCGGCAGTCGGATCACGAGCGGGATCGCCTGTCCGGAGCGCCAATGCGTCTTGGCGGCGACGGTGACGATCACGTCGAAGGGACAGGTTACGAAGTCGGCGAACTGCAGCTCGACGACGGGGCGCTCGCCCATCCAGGCCGCGCCGACGGCCGCGCCGACGAAGCCCTCCTCCGCGATCGGCGTGTCGAGCACCCGATCGGCGCCGAACTCCTCGAGCAGGCCGGCGGTGACGCCGAAGGCGCCTCCGAAGACGCCGATGTCCTCGCCGAGCAGGAACACTCGGTCGTCCTCGCGCATCGCGTCGACGAGCGCGGCCCGGATCGCCTCCAGGTAGCTGACCTCGCCCGCTCCGGCAGGCGTCGCCCCGGCCGCCTCGAGATGCCCGCTCGTCACCCGGCGGAGTCTGTCACGGAGCAGCCGCCGGAACGCGGAACTCCTCGCGTCCGAGGCCCATCTTGCGTGTCTCGCCGACGGTGCGGTGCTCCACCGGGAGCTCCGGCCCGGGGACGGAGCCGCCGATCAGGCGCGAGACGACGCGGCCGTGCTCCACGCGTGCCGGATAGTCGTGGACCGGCAGCACGAACGTCCCGGAGTTGAGCGCCTTCTTGATCGCCGCGCGCTCCTGCCGTTTCGAGGTGCCCTGGTTGCCCGTGGACTGCGGCTCGCGATCGAGCACCTGGTAGATCGGGTCGACGATCTGGTTCTGGACGTCGTAGATCACGTCGCCGCAGATGCAGGCCGTGCCCTCGGCGGTCTCGACCAGGACGTTCATCGAGCCCTCCGTGTGGCCGCCCGCCGCCTCGCAGACGATGCCAGGCGCGATCTCGTCGGGACCCGAGAGCTCGAGGTCGAGCAGCCGCATCGCGCCGGGCGTGTGCAGCCGGTCGATGTGATGCTTCACGTACGCGGCCGGGTACTGGCCGCCCATGATCCCCGAGGCCGAGTACTCGAGCTCGCGACGGTTGGTGATCAAGGTCTGCCGCATCGCGAACTGGCTGTCCTGGCCGGCGTGGTCGATGTGGTGGTGCGTGTGGAGCACCCAGCGCACGTCGTTGATCTTCACGCCGTGCAGCCCCAACTGCCGACGGATGGTCATCTCCTTGCTCACGATGCCCGTCATCCCGAGCGTCTCCATGATCTCGGGGTGGCTCGCGCCGGTGTCCACGACGATCGGGTCGGTGTCGGGGCCGAGGATCAGGAACCCCCACGTCTTCACACGGGTCCGGATCCCCATGTTGCGGGCGAGCACGAGGAAGCTCGACTCGAGCTCGATGTCGATCAGGTCGAGAAGCTTGATCTCGTACGCCATGGGTCCTTCCTTTCGCCGCTGGCTTGACCGCCCAGTCGAGTAAACGGCGGTAGGCACGTCAGGTCAAGGCGACGATTCCTCGAGCATCGCATGCTGACTCGGGGGCGAATCCGTCGTCTCACTGGCGAGGACATGGTGAACGGGTCTGGGGATACGGGATGGCAGCCGCTCGACGAGTTGCGCGCGTGCCAGGAGCGCCAGCTCGCGACCAGCCATGCGCTGTCCTCGATGGAGTACGCGCTCGCCCGCGAGGCGTTCCACGTCGGCGTCGCGCTGCGCCAGGCCGGGATCGGGTTCGACCCGCTCACCTTCGTTGCGCTCCGGATCCTGGAGGCCAGCCTGGCCGAGCTCGTCGATCCTTCCTGCACGCTGAACGCGCTCGCCGACAGCGGCTCGCTCGGGCGGTCGGTCGAGCTCGCGACCGACCTGCTCGCCCGCGACGCCGCGTAGAGGCTGGCCGTTGATTCGCGTCTGACGTGAGCGAACGTCGGGCCGCGGCCGCTGGCACTCTCCGTCTACGCTCTGCGTGTGGGGTTCCGTACGATCGACGAGCTGGAGGACGCGCTCCGCGGCGCGGACTACCTGCCGGACCGCGGTCTCTCGACGGCGCTCTTCCTCTCGCTCGCGCTCGAGAAGCCGCTCCTGCTCGAGGGCGAGGCCGGGCGTCGGCAAGACCGAGGCGGCGAAGTCGCTCGCCACGGCCCTCGGCGCACGGCTGATCCGGCTGCAGTGCTACGAAGGGCTCGACGTCGCGCACGCCGTGTACGAGTGGAACTACCCGCGCCAGCTGCTCCACATCCGCGCCGCGCAGGAGGGCACGGTCTCCGAGGACGAGCTGTTCGGGCCCGAGTTCCTGATCCGGCGTCCCTTGCTCGAGGCGATCGACTCCGAGGAGCAGGTCGTGCTCCTGATCGACGAGATCGACCGCGCCGACGAGGAGTTCGAGGCCTTCCTGCTGGAGGTGCTCTCCGACTTCCAGATCACGATCCCCGAGCTCGGGACGATCCGCGCGCGACGGCGGCCGGCCGTGATCCTGACGTCGAATCGCACACGGGAGCTCCACGACGCGCTCAAGCGGCGCGCGCTCTTCCACTGGATCGGGCACCCGTCGATCGAGCGCGAGATCGACATCGTCAAGATCCGGGTGCCCGGCATCCCCGAGCGGCTGGCCGCCGAGGCGGCTGCGTTCGTGCGCGAGCTGCGTGGCCTCGACCTCGCCAAGCCGCCCGGGGTCGCGGAGACGATCGACTGGGCGATGGCGCTCAACGCGCTCGGCCGCAAGGAGATCGACGCCGAGGTCGTGGAGCAGACGCTCGGCTCGGTGCTCAAGTACCGCGAGGACATCGAGACGGTCCGCGACGAGACGCTCGCCGGGCTCGTCGACGCGGCGCGCGCCGGCGCGTTGACCCGGGGCTCGACATGAGGACGAAGTGCCAGCGGTCGCGTGAGCGGACGCCTTCAGGGATGGTCGGCGCGACCGGGATCCGCGGGAGCGGATCCCGGTCTGGCGCAAGGTAGATGGCCGGCGACCACCTCGTCCGGCACGTCGTCACGTTCGGCCGCGTGTTGCGTGAGGTCGGCCTCGAGGTCGGTCCCGGCCGCGTCGCCGACGCCCTGCGAGCTCTCGACGCCGTCGACCTGACGCGGCAGGAAGACGTCTACTTCTCGTTGCGGCAGACGCTCGTCTCGCGGCACGACGAGCTCGATCTCTTCGACCGGGCCTTCCTCGCGTGGTTTCTGCGCGCGCCGGTGCTGCCGCCGATGCGTCAGCAGCAGAACGTGTCGCAGCAGATGAAGGTCGGCGAGGCGCCCGTCGACCGGGCTGCCACGGGAGAGGACGAGCGGGAGCAGGAGGGCGAGCCGATGGAGTTGGGAGCGTCCGCGCACGAGCTCCTGCGCGAGAAGGACTTCTCGGAGATGACGCCGGACGAGTTCCGCCGCGTGCGCCGGCTGATCGCCGAGATCGCCCGCCGCCGCCCGCGGCGCCACTCACGGCGGCGCCAGCCCGACCCGCGAGGGGACGTGCTCGACATGCGGCGGCTGATTCGCAGCTCGCTGCGCACGGGCGGCGACGCCGTCGAGCGCCCGTATCGGGCCCGCAAGGACGTGCCGCGCAAGCTCGTCGTGCTCTGCGACGTGTCCGGCTCGATGGATGCGTACTCGCGTGCCTTGCTCCTCTTTCTCCACGCCGCGGTCGGCTCAGGGAGGGGAGTGGAGGCGTTCGCCTTCGGCACGCGGCTCTCGCGGCTGACCCCCGACCTCGGCACACGCGACCCCGAGGCGGCGCTCGAGCGCTGCACCGAGGCGGTCGTGGACTGGGGCAGCGGCACGCGGATCGGCGCCTCGCTGAAGGAGTTCAACGACGTCTGGGGCCGCCGCGCGCTCTCGCGCGGAGCGGTCGTCGTGATCGTGTCGGACGGCTGGGAGCGGCAGGACCCCGAGCTCGTCGGCCGCGAGATGGCGCGGCTCTCGCGGGCGGCGTACGCGGTCGTGTGGGTCAACCCGCTGAAGGGGAACCCGGAGTACCAGCCCCTCGCCGGCGGCATGCGGGCGGCGTTGCCTTTCGTCGACCGGTTCCTGCCCGGCCATAATCTGAGGAGTCTGGATGAGCTGGCGACTGCGCTCGCCGGCATCGAGAGGAGGCACGCAGCGTGAAAGAGATCCTGCCCGAGGTCGACGCCTGGCGCGAAGCCGGCGAAACGGTCGTCGTGGCCACCGTCGTCGCCACCCGCCGCTCGGCGCCGAGGCCCGTCGGCACCAGCCTGGCCGTGTCCGAGTCCGGGAAGATGTGCGGCTCCGTCTCCGGCGGGTGCGTCGAGAGCGACGTGTTCGAGAACGCGATGGAGGTGATGCGCACGGGCGAGCCGAAGCTCCTCCACTACGGCATCACCGACGACCTCGCCTGGAGCGTCGGCCTCCCCTGCGGCGGCGAGATCGACGTCTTCGTGGAGCCGGTGGAGTGAGTCTCGTCCACCGGCTCGCCGAGCTCCGCGCGGAGGGGCAGCGCGGCATCCTCTTCACCGTCGTGGAGGGCGACGGCGTGGGGGGGAAGGCCCTCGTCGTCGAGCACGGCGAGACGATGGGCGACGGCGTGCCGGCGGGGGCGCTCGCGCAGTTCGACGAGCTGATCCGCCGCGGCCGCAACCGCCTGCTCGACGTCGACGGCACGAAGGTGTTCGCGGAGTGGTACGGGCCACCTCCACGCCTCGTCGTCTACGGCGCCGTGGACACCGCTGAATCCCTCGCGCGCGGTGCGAAGCTCCTCGGGTGGACGGCGATCGTGGCGGACGCGCGCGCGACGTTTCTGACGCCCGAGCGCATCCCGTCCGCCGACATGCTGATCCCGAAGTGGCCGGAGGACGCCCTCGCCGACGTGGCGCCGGACCACCAGACGGCGATCGTCGTGCTCACCCACGACGACAAGTTCGACGAGCCCGCGCTGATCGCGGCGCTCGGGACGGAGGCGTTCTACATCGGCGCGCTCGGCTCGCGCCGCAACCAGGAGCGCCGCCGCGAGCGGCTGCTCGAGGCGGGCGTCGCGGACGAAGCGCTGGAGCGGATCCAGGGACCGTGCGGTCTCGACATCGGCGCGGACACGCAGGAGGAGACGGCGCTCTCGATCCTGGCCGAGATCCTTGCCGTGCGCGCTCGCCGTAGCGGCGGCCCGCTGCGCGAGGCGAAGCAACGGATCCACGTCGAGGTCGACTGACGCGAGCCGGTTTCCCGGCCCGCGCCAGTCGACGCTTTCTCTGCCTACTGCGTCGGGATCCGGACGACGGTGCCGCCGTCCGGCCCGAACACCGTGCCAGTCGTCACGAACAGCGTGCCGCCGTTGGCGACCGCGACACCGCCCGGGGCGAGGAGCTGGCCCGGGACGAGCTCCGTGCGCTGACCGTTCTTGACCGCGTACAGCGCTCCGGTCGGGTCTCCGCCGAGCTCGAAGGCGAGAAGCCCTCCCTTGGCGATCTCGAGCACGTACATCGTGCCGTCGTCACCGAACGCGAGATCGATGACCGCCGTGAAGCCCTCCGCGAACGTCGTGCACGGACCGGTGTTGGGGGCCTCCGGATCGCAGACGGCGTCCCGGCTCCCGGCCTCGATCCGCCAGATGCGGGACGTGCCGGGCGCGAACGGGAAGCCCTTCAGCTCGGAGACGTACCACGCGCCGTCCGGCCCGACCGCCACGGCGGTCGGCACCGGCTCCGCGGGCAGCGGCGTTCCCGCAGGCGGGAACTCCGGGGGCGGGTTGTCGAGCTCGGGGAACGGCACGACCTCACGCTTGAACCGCGCGACCGTGGAGATCGAGCCGGTGCGACCCACCAGCAGCAGGTCGTTGTTGGCAGCGTCCGACACGAGCGTCCCGAACCCCCTGCCGAGCAGCGCGAGCCCGTTCGGGTTCGACTCCTCCGGGAAGTCGTCCTGGTCGTCCGGATCGGGATCGGTCTTCTGGTACGCCCCGATGTCGGCGAGCACCGTGAACCGGCCATGCGAGAACACGCGCAACAGACTGGCTGGAGGCGGAGTGCCGGCCTCTGCCGTGCCCGCTGCCGCTGCCTCGCCCTCCCCTTCGTCGGGAGGCCCGCCGCCGCCGGTGACGACCTGCGTGTTGAGGAACCCGCCCAGGGCGACGTCGACGGCGCCGGGCACCGTCGCGAAGGTGGTCGGCTCGATGGCCGAGCCGACGTTCGTCAGGTCCCCGGTCAGCGACTGGACCGTGGTGACCTGGGTGCGATCCGTGGCGATGCCGCGCGGGTCGCTAAGCCCTTGGGCGATGACGGTGGAGCCTTGGGTTGCCGCTCCCGCTGCGACGACGGCGGCGGCGGCGATCAGGGTGACTACCAGCGCCGCGAGCCGCCAGCGCCTGGCGGGCGTGAAGCTTTGGGTCATGCGATCCCCCTCTCCTCTTCGAGCGCACGTCACGTGACGCTCGGACGAGTCGTTCTACCCCAGGGTCGATTCTAAACCTGTCTCGCCGAAGCGCGACGGGTGATCAGATCTTCCAGCCGCGGCGGCCGGCCAGGCCGAGCTGGAACGGCAGGAGGAGCCACAGCGGGAGCTCTCGCAGCACCGCCAGCAGCGAGCGGCCCGGAGGGGATGCGGTACGCACGCCGATCCCGGTCCAGCGCAGAAACCAGCGAAAGGCCGCCCAGGCACGCGGAGCGTGCCACGACGACGTGACGACCACGATCTCCTTCGCCCCGACGCGGAAGACGTCGTTGAGCGCGTTGTGGGCGTTCTCGACCGTCGTCCGCGCCACCGGATCGACCACGACCTCGGCGGCGGCGCCGCTCCAGGCAGCGGCCATCAGCTCCGCCTCCGACTGGTGGTCCGCCCCGCGCGCCCAACCGGAGAGGACGACCACGTCGTCCGCCGTGGAGAGCTCAGCGGCGCGGGCGAGGCGGGCCACGCAGACGGGGTGCAGCCCGGGGCTCCGGCCATCCGAGTAGCCGAGCACCGCGATCACGCGCCGGGACATGGTCACGTGCGCCGGCGGCGGAGCCAGCCGAAGAAGAGCAGCGTCCCGATCACCGTCACCACGAGCTTGATCGCCTTCGAGCCCTGCAGCTTCGACTCGCCACCCTGGCGCTCACGCATGTGCACCGGCACTTCCTCCACGCGCAGCCCGTCCTCGTGCAGCCGGAGCAGCGCCTCGACCTCGGGCGCGCCGCTCGAGTAGGGCTCGGCGAGCGCCGCGAAGGCCTTGGCGTTCGCGGCGACCATTCCGCTCGTGGCGTCGTGCCAGCGGCGGCCGAGCCGCAGGTGCATCGCCTTCTGCAGCAAGCCGATGCCGAACCTGCGCGCCGCGGTCGGTTCGTAGCGCTCGTCGCGGTACCCGTCGGCGGTGGCGAAGCGCGAGCCGACGGCGACGTCGCATTGACCCGACTGCACGAGCTCGAGCAGGCGGCGCAGCTCGTCCACCGGGTGCTGGCCGTCGGCGTCGACACGGCCGCAGAAGGCGTAGCCGCGGTCGCGCGCCTGTGCATACCCCTCCGCGATCCCCGCCCGCAGGCCGCGGTTGAGCTCGAAGCTCCGGACGTCCGCCCCGTGCTCGCGCGCGACGTCGGCGGTGCGGTCGGTGGAGCCGTCGTCGATCACCAGCACATCGGCGCCGGGCAGTCCGGCACGGAGCTCGTCGAGGACCGCGGGCAGGTTCTGCTCCTCGTTCCAGGCGGGGATGAACACGACTGTGTCGTTTGTCGCGGCGATGCCGCGAGCGTAGTCGACCGTAGGATCACGGCGTGGCCGAGGCTGCGCTGTGGGGACTGCTCACCTCCGGATCGCTGCTCGTCGGCGCGGGGCTGGCGACTGTCCTGCGACCAGGGACACGCGTGGTCGGATTTGCTGGACGGCGTACCCGAGTCCGCGATTCTCTGGTCGAGGGCGGGGCGGTGTCGGCTTTCGTGGTCGCGGTCTTCCTCTAGGCTGCGGTGGCCTCGGGCGGCAGGCCGAACCGGGAGACGTAACGGTCGTAGTTGAGCCGCAACAGCTCGATCACGTCGCGGACGTCCTAGGCTACGACCTCAAGTCGACTTGAAGTCAAGGGCCCGTCGTTCGATGACCGTCGTGATCTAGAGTCGCGCCGACACTCCGGAGGAAAGGGGAATGCAGTGCCGGGTATCGATGCGAAGTCGGACGCGATCCACGAGCTCGTCGCGGAAGGCTCGGTGGTTGAGCGAGTCGCGACGGGCTTCACGTTCACCGAGGGGCCGATCTGGCATCCGCGGGACCACTACCTCCTGTTCTCCGACATGCCCGCCGACATCCGGCGGAAGTACACGCCCGACGGGACAGTCACCGAGGTCCTGAACCCGTCGAACAAGTGCAACGGGATGACCTACGACGCCGACCTGAACTTGCTCGTGTGCGAGCACGTGACCAGCTCGCTCGTGCTCGAGCGCCCCGACGGCACCCGCGTGACGGTGGCGTCGCACTTCGAGGGCCAGGAGCTCAACTCGCCCAACGACGTCTGCGTCCGCTCCGACGGCTCGGTGTATTTCTCCGACCCGTGGTACGGGCGCATGCCGGTCTTCGGGCTCGAGCGCGACCGCGAGCTGGGCTTCCAGGGCGTCTACCGCATCGCACCGGGTGGCGGCGCCCCCGAGCTCATCGTCGGTCGGGAGGACTACGACCAGCCGAACGGCCTCTGCTTCTCCCCCGACGAATCGGTGCTGTACATCAACGACCTGCCCGGGTTCATCGACGTCTGGGACGTGAATGCCGACGGCTCGCTGTCGAACAAGCGTCGGTTCTTCGAGGGCGTGGGCGACGGCACGATCGAGAAGGGCATCCCGGACGGGATGAAGTCGGACGAGCGCGGGAACATCTGGGTCACCGGTCCGGGCGGCGTCTGGGTGATCACCGCCGCCGGAGAGCTGCTCGGCGTGATCGAAGTGCCCGAGGGCGTCGGCAACCTGACATGGGGCGGACCGGACTGGCACACGCTCTTCCTGCCGTCTACAACCTCGCTGTACACGATCCGCACGCTCGTCGGCCCGCGCCGCGAGCCGTACATGGGATAGCGTGGGGGAACCCCATGGTTCCCCCACGAGCCCTCTCCTTTGTGGCTCTCCATGGCGGATCGCGGGTGCGCTGCGGCGAGAGCGCGGTCTCGCCTCCGCGCGCGGGAGGCCGATCTTTCCATCGACGACAAACCGATCGCACGCCCGGCGTACCCATCCCCGAAGAAGGGCATAGGAGGAGACGTTGAACGACGAGCTGAAGCTGGATCCGAGGCGGACGGCGCTGATCGTCCAGGACCTGCAAAACGACGTGATCATCGAGGGCGGAGCCTTCGCCGAGTCGGGCTCGCCCGCGCACGCGAAGGAGCAGAACGTCGTCGCGAACGTCGCCGAGCTCGCTGCCGCGTGCCGTGCCAAAGGCGTGCCCGTGATCCACGTCTGGTACGTCGTGGAGGAGGGTTCGGCCGGCCTGAAGCTGAACGCGCCGCTCTTCAACGGCGTCAAGGACACGGGCGCGCTCGTGCGCGGGTCGTGGGGCGCCGCTCCCGCGGACGGGCTCGAGGCGCAGGAGGGCGACTTCGTGGTCGAGAAGATGCGCATGTCGGCCTGGCAGGGGACACGACTCGAGAACCTCCTCGAAGGGCTGGGGCGCGACACGGTGATCGTCACCGGCGCCTGGACGAACATGTCCATCGAGCACACTTCGCGCACCGGCGCCGACAAGGGCTACGTGATGGTGGTGCCCGAGGACGGCTGCTCGACGATGAACGCCGACTGGCACAACGCCTCCATCAACTACGCGTTGCAGAACGTCGCCACGGTGACGGACTGCGCGAGCGTGAAGGCCGCACTCGGCGCGTAGGCCCTCCGTCCGGCAGGGGACGAGTGGTCGACGGGCCTTGGGTTCCAAGCACACAAGGCCTGTCTCACCACGGCCCTCGCCGCCCGGGTAGGGTCGCCGCATGCGGACGCGGGCGGGGGTTTTCTGGGAGGTCGGCAAGCCGTTCACGATCGAGGAGCTCGATCTGGACGAACCGCGCGCCGGCGAGCTCGTGGTGCGCATGGCGGCGGTCGGCATCTGCGGCACCGACCTGCACCAGGTGAAGGGTGAGTTCCAGCGGCCGACGCCGATGGTGCTCGGTCACGAGGGTGCCGGCGTGGTCGAGGCAGTCGGGGACGCGGTCACGTCGGTCAGGGCCGGCGACCGCGTCGTCCTCTCCTGGGCGCCGTCGTGCGGCGTCTGCAGCGACTGCCGTCGCGCGCGCCCGGCGGCGTGCATCCCCCTCCACCGCGCGATCGGCGCGGGCACGCTCGTCGACGGCACCACGGGCCTGTCGTTGCGCGGCGAGAGGGTCTACCGGGGCACGGCCACGGGGTGTCTCGCAGAGCGCGTCGTCGTGACGGAGAAGGTGGCCCTGCCGCTCGGTGACGGCGTGCCGTTCGACGAGGCCGCTCTGCTCGGGTGCGCCGCGTTGACGGGCGTCGGCGCGGCGCTGTTCGCGGCGGGTGTGACGGCGGGCTCGTCCGTGGTCGTCGTCGGCGCGGGCGGCGTGGGCCAGTTCGTCGTGCAGGGCGCGCGCATCGCCGGTGCGGAGCTGATCGTCGCGGTCGACCCTCTCGAGGGGAGACGTGCCCAGACCCTTGCGCTCGGCGCGACCCACGCCGTTGCACCGGACGACCTGAAGGAGGCCTTGCACGACCTGGTGCCGGATGGCTGCGACTTCGGCTTCGACGCCGTGGGCGATCCGGCGACGAGCGCGACGGCGCTTCGTTACACCCGCAGCGGCGGCACGTGCGTGATCGTCGGCCTCCCCGCCACCGGACTGCGGCTCGACCTCGACCCGGGCGAGTTCGTCCGCCGGGAGAAGCGGCTCACCGGGACGATGTACGGCTCCGAGGATCCGGCCGTCGCGCTCCCTCTCCTGCTCGACCACGTGCGCGCCGGCCGGCTGGAGCTCGCCCCGCTCGTCGGCCCGTCCTACCCGCTCGACGAGGTTGACGCAGCTGTCGAGGCCTCACTCGCGGGCGCGGCCGGGCGCGTTCTCGTCCTGCCGTGACGCGCGCCGGGCAGACCGGGACAACGCCTGTGTGTCTGTCAACAAGCCACCGTTCACGCCCTATGCGCTGCGCCCTGAGCGCAGGCCGGCGGCGAGCGCCTGCACGATCTCCTCCTGCAGCCACGAGAGCCAGTGGTAGAGCGCCAGGCGCGGCGCGTCCGGGTCGTCCGGATGGATGCCGCCGACGTACGTGTCCTCGGTCACGTCGAGCTGGGTGCCGAGCACCAGGCGCAGGCTCTCGAGCGCGCCGAGCCACGCCGACAGCTGCTGCTCGTCGAGCCGCTCTGCGTCCGCCGTGTCCGCGAGCGCACGCAGCGCCGCCCGCTTCCCCTCCAGCAGGCTCTCGCCGACGAGCTGTCGGTACTCGACGTTGTCGACCCGTCCCTCGTACGCGGGCGGGAACAGACGGCGCAGACTCGGGTCGCGGTCTTCGAGCGCGTCGCCGAGCTGGCCGGGTAACGCCTGCAAGAGCTGACGCTCGGTCGGCTCGAGCCGCACGAGGTACGAACCGTCGCGGGCTCTCCGGATCCCGTGCCCTCGCAACGCTGCCGTGCTAGTCGAGCTCTGAGTCCCGCAGCTCGAGGAGCGCGGCGTGAACGTCGAGCGAGGTGCCGGCCGGCAGCAGTGCGAGCGACGCGAGATCGCGCCCCTCGAACACGCGCTCGGCAGTCTCCAGCGGGTCAGCCTGGGCAGGCATCAGCGGAGGGTAGCTCACGCTCAGGCGTCCTGGCGCATCGTGGCCCAGAGGCCGTGGGCGTGGAGCTTGGAGACGTCGAGCTCGCACTTCTCCCGTGTCCCCGAGGCGACGACGGCCTTGCCCTCCTCGTGCACCTGCAGCATCAGCTTCGTGGCCTTCGCCTCGGTGTAGCCGAAGAGCTTGCGGAACACCAGCGTGACGTAGCTCATAAGGTTGATCGGGTCGTTCCAGACGATCACGATCCACGGCCGGTCGTCGATGTACCAGTCGTCCTGCTCCGGCTCTTCGACCCGGACGGGCGCCTCGATCGTCTGCGTGCTCACAGGCTCATTGTGGCCTCTGACGCTGCGTCGCGAGCAGCCGGATCAGGTATGACTCACGGGCCAGATGCCCTTCGTCGCCGCCGCAGACCGCTACGAGCAGATGACCTACAACCGCTGCGGTCGCAGCGGTCTGTGTCTGCCGGCGGTGTCGCTCGGCCTCTGGCAGAACTTCGGGCACGACCGCCCACTCGACGCCAGCCGCGCGATCGTGCGCCGCGCGTTCGAGCTCGGGATCACGCACTTCGACCTCGCGAACAACTACGGCCCTCCGTACGGCTCGGCGGAGCAGACCTTCGGGCGCCTACTGCGACAGGATCTCGCGCCGTACCGCGACGAGCTCGTGATCTCCACCAAGGCGGGCTACGACATGTGGCCGGGGCCGTACGGCGACCTGGGCTCGCGCAAGTACCTCCTCGCCAGTCTCGACCAGAGCCTGCAGCGAATGGGCCTCGAGTACGTCGACATCTTCTACTCGCACCGGTTCGATCCCGAGACGCCGCTGGAGGAGACGATGGGAGCGCTCGACACAGCCGTCCGCCGGGGCAAGGCGCTGTATGTCGGCATCTCCTCGTACTCGGCGCGGCACACGGTCGAGGCCGCGCGGATCCTGCGCGCGCTCGGCACGCCGCTGCTCATTCATCAGCCGTCGTACTCGCTCCTCAACCGGTGGATCGAGGCCGAGCTCCTCGACGTGCTCGGCGCCGAGGGCATCGGCTGCATCGGCTTCTCGCCGCTCGCGCAGGGGATGCTCACGGACAAGTACCTGCACGGAGTGCCCGAGGGCTCGCGGGCGAGCCGGGATGCGTCGCTCTCGCCGGATCTGCTCACCGAGGAGGCGCTCCAGAAGATTCGGGGACTGGGCGAGATCGCTGCGCGCCGTGGTCAGACGCTCGCCCAGATGGCGCTCGCCTGGACCCTGCGCGATCCGCGAATGACCTCGACGCTCGTCGGGGCGAGCAGCGTGGCCCAGCTCGAGGCGAACGTCGCCGCCCTCGACCGTCTCGGCTTCACGGCGGAGGAGCTGGCGGAGATCGACCGCTTCGCGACGGATAGCGACATCAACATCTGGGCCGCCTCGAGCGAGGTCGCGGTCTAGCTCTCCGCGGTCTCCAGCCACGGGAGCAGCTCGACGCTCTCCTGCTCGTTCGGATCGGTGCGCGCCACGACCGCGAGACACGGCTCGGTCTCGCTCGGGTTCGACGGCAGGTGCGGCATGCCCGCCGGGATGAAGAGGAAGTCGCCCCGCTCGACGGCGAGTCGCTCCTCGAGCTCGGCTCCGAAGGCCATCTCGGCACGGCCGCTGACGACGTAGATCGCCGTCTCGTGCCCCTCGTGGCGGTGCGCGCGCGCCCGCTGTGCGGGCGGGATCGTGACGAGGTGCAGGCAGAGACGGGTCGCTCCGGCGCTCTCGGCCGAGATCCCCGCGAACACGCCGAGCCCCTGGCGGCCGTTCGTCTTCGCCCGAGGGCGGACGACGACGCAGGAGCGGGTGTCGGACGTGCGGGCCATCGGACGAGTGTTCGTCGCGCGGCGCGGGACGGTTCGCCGTCAGCCCTCCGCGGTCCAGCGCTCCCGGTAGTCCTCGCGCACCGGTTGGAAGACATCGAGCACCGTCGCGCCCGCCGGCCCGCAGTACGCGGAGTGCTCGACGCCGCCCGGGAGAACATAGGCCTCCAGTGGCCCGAGCTCGTGGGCGACGCCGTTGACGACGAGCGCCTGCATCCCGCGCAGCACGATCCCGAGCTGCTCGTGGGGGTGGCTGTGGGGCGGCACCGTCGAGCCCGGCGCGAACTCGATCAGGTTGAGCATCGCGCCCGAGCCGAAGACCGGCCGACCCGTCACCCCCGCGACGAGCTCGAACGCCCGCTGCTCGTCGAGTGAGACGAAGCTCGGCTCCACGCGGTGACTATGGCACACCCTCCCGGCCGGATGATCGCGATAATCGAGCCGATGGCCATGCTCACGTCCGACCTGCTCCGCACGCAGGCCTACGTCGACGGACGGTGGACGGACGCCGACTCGGGCGAGACGTTTGCGGTGCTCAACCCCGCGACCGGCGAGACCGTGGCGGCGGTGCCGCGCCTGGGCGCCGCCGAGACGCGGCGCGCGATCGAGGCGGCCGAACGTGCTCTGCCGGAATGGCGCACGAAGACGGCCAAGGAGCGCGCCCGCATCCTGCGCCGCCTCAGTGACCTGATGCTGGAACGCGACGACGAGCTGGCGGCACTGCTCGTCACGGAGCAGGGCAAGCCGCTCGGCGAGGCGAAGGCCGAGATCGCCTACGCGGCCTCGTTCTACGAGTGGTTCGGCGAGGAGGCGAAGCGCCTCGACGGCAGCGTGATCCCGACGCCGTGGCCGGACAAGCGCATCGTCGCCACGCGGGAGCCGATCGGCGTCACCGCGGGGATCACGCCGTGGAACTTCCCGTCCGCGATGCCGACCCGCAAGTCCGCGCCGGCGCTCGCCGTCGGGTGCACGATGGTGCTCAAGCCGGCCGAGCAGACGCCGCTCTCGGCGCTCGCGGTCGCCGTGTTGGCCGAGGAAGCGGGGGTGCCTCCGGGCGTGTTCTCGATCGTCACGGGAGACGCCGAGGACGCTCCGCTGATCGGCGGCGAGCTGACCTCCAACCCGATCGTGCGCAAGCTCGGCTTCACCGGCTCGACCGAGGTCGGCAAGCTCCTGATGGCCCAGTGCGCGCCGCAGCTCAAGAAGGTCTCGCTCGAGCTCGGCGGTAACGCACCGTTCATCGTCTTCGACGACGCCGACCTCGAGGCCTCCGTCGCAGGCGCGATCGTCTGCAAGTTCCGCAACTCCGGTCAGACATGCATCTCGGCCAACCGGATGCTCGTGCAGGACGGCATCTACGACGACTTTCTCGCCGCCTTCACCGCGGCGGTGACGAGCCTCAAGGTCGCCGACGGCTTCGCCGAGGGCGCGAGCGTCGGCCCGCTGATCGACGAGCCCGCGATCGCCAAGGTCGAGCGGCACGTCGCCGACGCTCTCGCCGGCGGCGCCGACCTCGTCACGGGCGGAGAGCGGATCGAGGGACAGTTCTTCCAGCCGTCGATCCTCACCGGCGTCACGGCGGAGATGGCCATGAGCAGCGAAGAGACGTTCGGCCCCGTTGCCGGCATCGCCCGTTTCTCGACGGAGGAGGAGGCGATCCGCATCGCCAACGACACCCCGTACGGCCTCGCCGCCTACTTCTACGCGCGCGACCTCGGCCGGGTGTGGCGCGTCGGCGAGGCGCTCGAGTACGGCATCGTCGGTGTCAACACGGGGCTCATCTCCACCGAGGTGGCACCCTTCGGCGGCGTGAAGGAGTCCGGCATCGGCCGCGAGGGGTCGAGCTACGGCGTCGACGACTGGGTCGAGCTCAAGTACATGTGTTTGGGCGGGATCGCTCCGTGATCCCGCCCAAACACAGAAGAAGGCAGTGGGCCGCGGCTTCGCCGCGACGCGGTGCTGCTCCTATGTTTCTCGCCCCCGCAGGGGGCGAGAAACATTGATCCTCGAGCAGCGCGACTACCACGTCTTCACCGGCAAGCTGCCGGAGCTCGTGCGGCTCTACGCCGACGAGGGGATCGCCATCCAGCAGGAGGTGCTCGGCGGTTTCGTCGGCGCCTTCACGGTGGACATCGGCGCACTCTCCACGTACACGCACCTGTGGCGCTACGAGGATCTGGTCCAGCGCGAGGAGCGCCGCGCCGTGCTGCAGGCACGCGAGGACTGGAAGGCCTTCCTCGCCAAGATCCAGCCGCTCATCCACACCCAGCAGAACCGCATCCTCGTCCCCACGTCGTTCTCGCCTCTGCGTTGATGGGGGCCCTCGACGGAAAGGTGGCGCTCGTCACCGGCGCCGCCCAGGGCATCGGTGCAGCGATCGCCGGCGGGCTCGCCCGCGAGGGAGCTCGCATCGTCGTCGCCGATCTCGCCCACGCCGAGGAGGCTGCCGCGCGCTACCCGGACGGCATCGGCATCGAGGCCGATGTCGCCGACCAAGCCGCCGTGCAGCGCCTCGTCGACGACACGGTCGAGCGTTGCGGATCCCTCGACGTGCTCGTCAACAACGCCGGCCTCTACGCCTCCCTGGCGATGCGGCCGTTCACCGAGATCCCGCTCGAAGAGTGGCGCCAGGTGATGGACGTCAACGTCGCGTCCATGTTCCTCACGTGCCGCGCGGCCGTGCCGGTGATGCGCGAGCGCGGCGGTGGCTCGATCGTGAACATCTCCTCGGGCACGCCGTTCCGCGGGGTTCCTTTCCTCCTGCACTACGTGACGAGCAAGGGCGCGATCGTCGCTTTCACGCGCTCGCTCGCCAAGGAGCTCGGGCCGACCGGGATCCGGGTGAACTGCGTCGCGCCGGGATTCACGATGTCCGAGGGTGTGAAGGAGCACCCCGAGGTGATCGAGAAGCTGCGCGACGTGTCGGTCGCTGCGCGCACGATCCAGCGCGACCAGGAACCCGAGGACGTCGTCGGCGCGGTCGTCTACCTGGCCGGGCCGACGGCGGCGTTCGTCACAGGGCAGACGATCGTGATCGACGGCGGGCAGACGTTCCATTGAGGCTCACGCTCTACGAGTTCCAGACCGGCGCCGAGACAGCGGGAGGGAACCGCGTCGTGTACGACGTCGCCGCCGCCGCAGCACACTTCGGGGCCGCTCGGGTCGAGGGACACGCACTCGTCTGGCAGCTCGAAGCAGAGGGAGAGGCCGACGGCGCGCTGCTCTCGCGCTCCGTTCGCCTCGACCCGTTTGCCGACTGGATCCTGCGCTGCGACCGCATCGACTTCCCGCTCGGCGGCATCGCGCCCGCCCACACGCACCCCGGCCCCGGCATCCGCTACCTGCTGCGCGGAGAGCTGGAGATCAAGAGCGAAGGCCGCGCGACGTTCTACGGCCCGGGAGGGGCCTGGTTCGAAGCCGGGCCCGACCCCGTGATCGCCGAGGCGTCGCCGCACGAGGAGACGTCGTTCGTACGCGCGATGGTGCTTCCGGCGGAGTGGGAGGGAAAGCGCACGATCCGTTACGTCGATCCGGCCGACGAGAACAGGCTCCAGGCCCAACGCGCGACGGTCTACTTCGACCACCGGATCACCCTCCCGTCGTGAGCGCGCGGAGCGGTGGGCGCCTCCTCGTCGACCAACTCGCCGTGCACGGCGCAGACCTCGCGTTCGGCGTCCCCGGCGAGAGCTATCTCGCCGTGCTCGACGCCCTGCTCGACTCGCCGGTCCGGTTCGTGATCTGCCGACACGAGGGCGGCGCAGCCAACATGGCAGAGGCGTACGGCAAGCTGACCGGGCGTCCCGGAATCTGCATCGTCACCCGCGGCCCAGGCGCGACCCACGCCGCCACGGGCGTGCACACGGCGTTCCAGGACTCGACGCCCATGCTGCTCCTGATCGGCCAGGTCGAGCGGGCGGCGCTGGAGCGCGAGGCGTTCCAGGAGGTCGACTACCGGCAGATGTTCGGCCCGCTCGCGAAGTGGGTCACGCAGGTCGAGCAGGCGGAGCGTATCCCGGAGCTCGTCGCGCGGGCGTTTCGCGTTGCGACGTCCGGCCGTCCGGGCCCCGTCGTGCTGGCGCTGCCGGAGGACGTCCTCACCGAGGAGGCTGACGTGCCGGACGCCGTGCCCACCTCGCCGGCCGAACCGGGGCCCACCGAAAGCGACGTCGCTCGTGCGCTCGACGTGCTGGCGGCCGCGGAGCGTCCACTCGTGGTCGTGGGCGGCCAGCCCTGGACGGCCGCAGCGCACGACGCGGTCGCAGCGTGGTGCGAGGCGAGCGGGATTCCGGTGGCGGCTGCCTGGCGCTGCCAGCACCACATCGACAACACGTCGCCCGCGTATGCCGGGCATCTCGGTCTGGGGCCCGATCCGCGGCTCGCCGCGCGCGCGCGTGACGCCGACGCCCTCTTGGTGATCGGCGCTCGTCTCGGCGACATCGAGACCGGCGGCTACACGCTGGTCGACGTCCCCAACCCGCGGCAGCGCCTCGTCCACGTCCATCCCGACCCGGACGAGCTCGGCCGCGTCTTTGCGCCCACGGTCGGCGTCGTGTCCAGCGGGCCACGCTTCGTCGATTCGCTCGTCGCTCACGGGCCGCTCGTGCCGGGACGCTGGACGGGGACCGCCGCCGCCGCACACGCCGACTACCTCGACAACCTGCGTCAGCCCGAGTCGCACGGCGCCGGCGTCGACATGGGCGAGGTCATGACCCTGCTCAGGGATCGTCTCGACGAGAACGCGGTGATCACGAACGGCGCCGGGAACTTCTCCGTCTGGGCGCACCGCTTCTACGAGTTCCGCCGCTACGGCACGCAGCTCGCGCCGACGAGCGGCGCCATGGGCTACGGCGTGCCGGCCGCCGTCGCCGCCAAGCTCGTGCATCCCGAGCGACGGGTGGTGTGCGTGGCCGGCGACGGCGACTTCCTGATGTCCGGTCAGGAGCTCGCGACCGCGGTGCAATACGGCGCGGCGGTGCTCGTGCTCGTCGTCGACAACGGCATGTACGGGACGATCCGCATGCACCAGGAGCGCCATTACCCCGGCCGCGTGAGCGGCACCGACCTTCGCAATCCCGACTTCGCCGCGCTCGCCCGGGCCTACGGCGGTCATGGCGAGCGGGTCGAGCGCACCGAGGACGTCGCGCTGGCACTCGATCGTGCGTTCGCGGCGAGCCTGCCGGCGGTCGTCCATCTTCTCGTCGACCCGGAGCAGATCACGCCGCGCCAGACGATCACACAGATCCGCGCGGCCGCGTCGTAGGGGCCCGACCCTCGTCCGGGGGATTGCCTCCCCCGCGTGGGGGATGACGATGAGAGCATGCGGCGGCTCCTGCTCCTGCTCGCGCTCGCGCTCACGGCTTCAGCCCTCGCTGCGGCAGCGCACGCGGCCGGGTCGGCCGCCACGACCTCGCAGGTCGTCTCGCGCTTCAAGCAGCTGACCGGCGACAAGTTGCTCGTGAACAAGCGCGCGTCCTTCCCGGGCCATTACGTCGCGCTCGACCTCGGCGCGCCGTCGATCTCCACGCGGGCTCGGTACGGGACGTTCACGGTCTTCGTCGTCACGGGCGCGGATGCGGAGAAGGAAGTGACCGCGCTCCTCGCCGACGTCCACACGGGCCAGCTTGGTACGCCAGGGGCCGGGAGCATCTACTGGGAGCCGGGGTCGACCCTGCGCGGCGAGCCGTACTGGCTCGCCAAGCGACGCTACGGCGCCAACGTGGTGCTGAGCTGGATCGGTGCGACCGGCGCAAAGAAGACGGACGCGAGCTTCCGGCGGCTGCACAAGCCGCTCACGGCGATCACCTCGGGGTAGATCTGCGCGGGCGGTGTCGGTCGTCGTAGGCTTGGCGGCGACCACCATCCACAGGAGGGCACCGCCGCATGGCCATCTCGTACGCCAGCACCGTGATCGACGCGCCAGCGGACGAGGTCTGGGCGCGCGTCCGCGACTTCAACGGCCTCGCCGACTGGCACGGCGGCCTCGTGGCCGCGAGCGAGATCGAGGAGGGGAAGGCCGGCGACCAGGTGGGCGGCGTCCGCAGCTTCACGCTCACCGACGGCACACACATCCGCGAGCGCCTCCTCAGCCACTCCGACGCCGATCGCTCCTACACCTACAACTTCGAGAAGACGCCCTTCGACGTCGACAACTACAAGGCCACCCTGCGCGTGACGCCCGTCACGGACGGGGACAGGGCGTTCGTCGAGTGGTGGACGGATTTCGACTGCGATCGCGACAAGCAGGACCACTGGACGGGCTTCTTCGCGAACGAGGTGTTCCAGGGCGGCTTCGACGCGCTCAAGGCGCACTTCGCAGGCTGAGGCGCGGGTGTCGACCTCGCGGGCTACGTCCCTCGCCGGAACCGGCCGCGCCAGCGGCCGCTTCAGGGATTGTCGCGATCCCGGATCTGCTCCTGCAGATCCGGGATCTGCGGGGCGGCGAACGTGAGCGCGCGCCGTGAGTACAGGGTCGCCGGCCAAGCCGAGCCGATCTCGCACTTCACCGACGCCGTCCAGGCCGGCGAGCTGCTCTTCGTGAGCGGGATCGTGCCGGTGGACGAGCGGCGGGCGCTCGTGGGTGGTGACGACGTGATCGCGCAGACACGACGGGTGTTCGAGAACATGCGGGACGTCCTCGCCGCCGCGGGGTGCACCTTCGCGGACGTGGTCAAGGTGACGCTGTACCTCACGGACGTGAACGACCGGCCCGCGATCAACTCGGTGCGCCAGGAGGTCTTCGGCGAGACACGGCCGGCGTCGACGCTCGTCGAGGTGTCGGCGCTCGTGATTCCCGGTGCGAAGATCGAGGTCGAGTGCGTGGCGCTCATTCCCTCGTGAGAGAGGACCCGTTCAACTGCGCCATCACGTGGCTCGACGAGCCGCTCCGGCGCGGCGCCGAGGGGCCGCTCGCCGGGCGGACGCTCCTCGTCAAGGATCTGATCGACACCGCGGGCATCCGCACGACCTACGGCTCGAAGATCTACGCCGACCACGTGCCGGAGCGGAACGCGACCGTCGTCGACCGCGTGCTCGCCGCGGGGGCGGTGGTCGTCGGAAAGTCGCACCTGCCCGAGTTCGCCTGGGCCGTGCTCGGCGACAACCCGTGGTACGGGATGTGCCACAACCCGCTTCACCCGGGGAAGACGACGGGCGGCTCATCGAGCGGCAGCGCGGCGGGGCTCGCGGCGGGGCTGTGCGAGCTGGCGCTCGGAACCGACACCGGCTGCTCGATCCGCCTGCCGTCGGCAGCGTGCGGCACCGTCGGCCTCAAGCCGCAGTGGGGCCGGATCCCGCTGGACGGCATCTTCCCGCTTTGCCCGACCTTCGACACCGTCGGCCCCATGGCCCGCTCGGTCGCCGACGTGGCAGCGCTGTGGTCGGTGCTGACCGGCCTGCCGGCGCCGGAGCCGCGCCTCGACGGGCTCACAGTGGGTGTCCTGCGGAGCGCGCCGTACCTCGGCGACGGCCGCGAGACGGAGTCGAGCGACGCGGCGGAGGAGTGGGTGGGGGACCTGCAGCGGCTCGGCGCCCGGGTCGTGGAGACCGTGATGCCGGCGGCGGCCGCCAACACGTGGCCGCTGTTCCTGCACGAGGCCGCGCGGTCGCACGCGGAGACGTTCCCGAGCCGGGCCGACGACTACGGCACGATCATGCGGACCAAGCTCGAGGCTGCGCAACGCGCCCGCCCCGAGGAGGTCGAGGCGGCCTACCGCGCGATCGAGGAGTGGCGCGCGTACCGACCCGACGTCGACCTGTACGTCAGCCCGTGTTACGCAGTCGACCTGCCGCCCGAGGAGGCGAACGAGCTCGACGTGCGACTGCCGCTGACGTCGTTCCTGCGCTGGGTGAACCTGATCGGCTGGGCAGGCCTCGCGATCGGCGAACCTGCAGCTGATCGCACCCCGGGACGAGATCGTGCTGGCGGCAGGGCTCGCCTGGGAGCGCGGCTCGTAGTAGCCGGCGCGTCCTAGTGGTGGCTCCGGGAAGCACGGCACCGCTTGGCCGGCTGCAAACGCTTCGCATCGCGTCGTCCTCGGTCGCCCCCATACCTTCAGGTATGGGGGCTCCCTGCGTCCTAGCGCTGCTCGGTTTTCGCTCGGCCAAACAGCACCGAACTTCCCGGAGACACCACTAGAGCTCCAGCCTCTCGCTCACTCCCCCGTGAACTCGGGCTGCCGCTTCGCGACGAACGCCTCCACGCCCTCGCGGAAGTCGTGCGTCTGTCGTAGGAGGCCGTAGGCGAGCCCTTCCAGCTCGAGACCGAGGTGCAGCGGGCCGTCGTAGGCGGCGTTGAGCACGCGCTTGGCCATCCGCAGCGCGAGCGGCGAGTGGTGCGCGAGCTCGGCGAGCAGCGCGTCGGCGGCGGCATCCAGCTCTGCGGGCGAGACGACCTCCCCCACGAGCCCGAGAGCGAACGCTTCCTCCGCGCCCACCCGTCGACCGCGCATGACGATGTCCTTCGCGCGGCCGAGCCCGACCATGCGCACGAGCCGCTGCGTGCCGCCGGAGCCGGGGATCATCCCGATCGTCGCCTCCGGCAGCCCCAGCTGGACGTCGTCGGCCGCCACTCGGAAGTCGCAGGCGAGCGCGAGCTCGAGCCCGACGCCGAACACGTAGCCCTGCAGCTTCGCGATCACCGGCTTGGAGCAGCGCTCCGGTGCAGCCACGTTCCGCGCCAGCTGGGAGACGGTCCAGGGCGATCTCTCGAGGAACCCGGCGATGTCGCCTCCCGCCGTGAAGGCGCCGCCGGCACCCTGGAGCACGACGAAGCGGACGCCGTCGTCGGCATCGAGCTCGGCGAAGAGCGCGGACAGCTGCTCGCGGGCGAGCATCGACACGCGGTTGAACTTGCCCGGCACGTCCAGGGTGATCGTGGCCACGCCGCGCTCGTCGTCGCGGTCGAGGCGAAAGCCGTCGAACTCGCTCACATGCACTCCTCTCGCAGGACTCGTCGCAGGATCTTCCCCGACGCGCTCTTCGGGAGGGCGTCGACGCGGCGGTACTCCCGCGGCCGCTTGAAGCGCGCCAGCGGGGAGGCGAGGCAGTGGGCGTCGAGCTCCGCGTCCGTGGCCCGGCCCACGACGACGGCGACGACGCGCTGGCCCCAGCGGTCGTCGGGGGCGCCGATCACCGCCACTTCGCTCACGCCTGGGTGGGTCGCGAGCACGTCCTCCACCTCGAGCGGGTGCACGTTCTCGCCGCCGGAGATGATCATGTCGTCCACACGGCCGTCGATCCAGAGGTCGCCGTCGTCGTCGAGGTGGCCCGTGTCGCCTGTGTGGTACCAGCCGTCGCGGATCGCCTTCTCGTCCGCGTCGGGCCGGTTCCAGTAGCCGGAGAACGCCTCGTCCGAGGAGAGGTGCACGCAGATCTCGCCGCCGGGCTCCAGCTGCAGCCGCGTGTTCACCGCCGGCCGTCCCGCGCAGCCGGGCTTGCCGAGCTGGTCGCGCCCGATCGAGAACGTGTAGATCTCGGTCGAGCCGTAGTGGTTCACGAACACCTCGGGAGCGAACGCGTCGGCGCACCGCCGCACCATCGTCGAGGTCATCGCCGCGCCTGCGTAGCCGAGCGCCCGCACCGACGAGACGTCGTGGTCGCCGAGCCGCGGGTGCGTGACGAGGTCGTGGAACAGCGTCGGTGCGAGGTAGAGGGACGTGATCCGCTGCTCCTCGATCAGCCGCAGCGCCTCGGCCGGGTCCCACCGCGCCTGCGGCACGAAGCAGCCGCCGACGAGATGCATCGCAAGCAGCGAGTGGATGCCCATCGTGTGGTACAGCGGCATCACGCCGAGCGTGCGGTCGCCCCACGCGTACCCGTGCTGCAGTGCCTGCGACCAGCCTCCGGCGCGGTCCGCCCGGTGGGAGCGCGGCACCCCTTTCGGCCGCCCGGTGGTGCCCGACGTGTAGAGCATGAGCGAGGTCTCGCGCTCGTCGCGGTCGAGGGCGCCGGGATGCTCCGCTCCGTCCGGGAGCGGGTCCTCGTCACGGAGCACGACGCGGGCGCCGCAGTCGCTGACGCAGTAGTCGAGCTCCTCGTCGGAGAGTCGCCACGAGAGCGGGACGGCCACGGCCCCGGCCCACTGCGCCGCCCAGTAGAGGAGCGCGGTCTCGAGGCGGTTGTCGAGTACGAGCGCGACGCGTTCGCCGGGGTCGACGCCGAGCCCACCGGCGATCCGGCGCACGCGCGGCAGCAGCTCGCCGTACGGGATTCCGGGGAAGGCCTCCAGCTCCGGGTGCCGCTCGCAGGCCGCGAGGAGCGACTGTGCGAGGTTCATCCTCGGGCGGCCTCCTCGATCGCGTCGACGATGGGGCCGTAGCCGGTGCAGCGGCAGAGGTGCCCGGAGAGCAGGTCGACGATCTGGTCGCGGCTCGGCGTTCCGCGCGAGAGGAGGTCCGCGGCCGCGATCAGGATCCCGGGCGTGCAGAAGCCGCACTGCAGCGCGTGGTGGCGCTTGAACGCCTCCTGTAGCGGAGTGAGCGATGGTCCGGAGGCGAGGCTCTCGACTGTGTCGGATCTGGGCTCCGTCGGCCTGGACGGCGAGGACGAGGCAGGAGCGGACGGAGACGCCGTCCAGGAGCACTGTGCAGGCTCCGCAGACCCCGTGCTCGCAGCCGACGTGCGTGCCGGTGAGCCCGAGCGTGTGACGAAGGAAGTCGGAGAGGAGCAGGCGGTCCTCGACCGTCTCCGTCACACGACGGCCGTTGACCGTCAGCTCGACGTCCATGCTCTCCGCAGCGCCCGCTCGACGAGCACGCCCGTGATGTGCTTCAGGTACGCGGGCGTCGCGTGGACGTGCCCCGGCGGGTCGACGAGGCTCGCCGCGAGCGCTCCCGCCTCCTGGGCGAGCTCGTCGGCGGACTCGGCGCTCGCGAGCAGGGCGGTGAGCTCCGGGAGAACGGTCGGGCGGTCGGTCACTGCTCCGATGGCGACGGTCTGGCCGCAGCACGGCGACCGCCGAGAGCGCGTAGTCGCCGGCTCGCAGCGCGAGCTCCTCGAAGGCGGCGGGCTCGTTGCGAGTCGGCCAGAGCGTCTCGATGACGAGCTCGCCCGGCTCGAGCACCGTCGTGTAGTGCGTGACGAAGAAGTCCGCGGCCGGGATCTCACGGCCGGTCTGTCGACGACCGTGCCGCCGAGCGCGACGAGGCAGAGCGGCAGCTCGGCGCTCGCGTCGGCGTGCGCGATCGAGCCGCCGACGGTGCCGCGGTTTCGCGTCACGACGTGACCGACGAACGGGAGGGCCTCGCGGACGAGCGGGGGCGCGAGCTCCGAGTGCTCGAGCGCCGTCTGCCGCGTCGTGGCACCGACCCGCACGTGCCCGTTCTCGCGCGTGATGCCGTCGAGGCCGGCCCGGTTGAGGTCGACCAGCACCGTCGGGCGGACGAGCCGCATGTTGAGGGCCGGCACGAGGCTCTGCCCGCCGGCGATCGGCTTCGCGTCGTCGCCGCCCTCGGCCAGGGCCGCGAGCGCCTCCTCGAGCGAATGCGCCGCGACGAAGCGAAACGGCGCCGGCTTCACGGTGTCCCTTCGCAGGCGGTTCGCGAGGTCGGCCAGCGAGCTCCCACACGCGCGGCGGCGTCAGCGGCAGCTCGATGTCGTCGCGGCCGAGCGCGTCGGCGACAGCGTTCGCGATCGCCACGGGCGCGCTCATCGTGTTTCCCTCGCCGATCCCCTTCGCGCCAAGCGCGGTGAACGGAGACGGTGAGGAACGGTGCGCGATCCGCGGCACCGGCAGATCGGGCGCGGTGGGTGCGAGGTAGTCCATGAACGAGGCGGTGAGCGGGTTGCCCCAGTCGTCCCACGCGTGTCGCTCGAAGAGCGCCGCCGCGGCGCCGTGGGCAAAGCCGCCGAGCACCTGGCCGTCGGCGAGCAGCGGGTTGAGCAGGCGTCCCGCGTCGTGGACGGTGACGTAGTCGAGCACGCGCACCTCACCGGTCTCGCGCTCGACCTCGACGACGCAGACGTCGCCGAGGAACCCGTGCGCACCCGACGAGGCGACGCGATCCTCGACGTCGGGGGGGTCGAGGTTCGGCGCCGCCCAGGTCGCAACCGCGGCGAGCCCGGGCTCCATCCCCTCCGGCAGGCCCTCGGGGTTCCAGTGCACCATACCGGCGACCCGGCGCAGCGGCAGCTCCGGGTCGCCGGCGTGTTCCCGGATCGCCTCGAGCTTGTCGGCCAGCTGTCGCGCGGCCTTCTGCACCGCCCCCACGGCGACCCCCGAGAAGCGCGACGAGTAGTTCCCGGAGGCGACCGTCCACGGCACTGTGGCCGTGTCCATCTCGGAGAGCACACGCACGTCGCCGGGTGCGACGCCGAGCTCGTCCGCGACCACCTGCGCGACGACCGTGCGGTGCCCCTGCCCCTGCGGCGTCGTCCCCAGCCGGACCGTGATCCCGCCGAGTGGGTCGATCACGACGAGCGCTCCTTCGGCGTTGCCGGACTTCGGTAGCGTCGCGGCCCGCTCGACGGCCGTCTGCGCGAGCGTGATGTAGCCCATGTTCGAGATCGACGGCTCGACGACGCACGCCAGACCCACGCCCATGAGCCGACCCTCCGCCCGGGCGGCCTCGACCTCGGCCCTGCGCTCCGGCCACCTGACCAGCTCGAGCGCGTCCTCCAGGCATGCCTCGTAGTCGCCCGAGTCGTACAGCGCGCCCGACGGCGTCCGGTACGGCATCGCCTCCGCGGGCACGAGGTTGCGGCGCGCCACCGCGGCCGGGTCGAGCCCGAGGCGCCGGGCGGCGATCGCCATCGTCCGCTCGAGGCCGAAGTAGAGCTGCGGTCCGCCGAAGCCGCGGTTGAGACCGCTCGGCAACGTGTTCGTGAGCACGACGCGGTTGCGCACGGCGACGTCGCGCACGCGGTACGCGCCCGAGAGCGAGCCGTGCATGCGGTACAGGGTCGCCGGCTCCGGTGCGCGCACGTATGCGCCGACGTCCTCGATCGCGTCGTAGCGAAGCGCGATCAGCTCGCCGTCGGCGGTGAAGCCGGCCTCGAGCTCCGTCAGCCGGCCGGTCGCCGCCGCGCTGCCGATGAGGTGCTCGAGCCGGTCCTCGATCCACTGCACGGGCACGCCGAGCTTCCGCGCCGCGAGCCCGATCAGGACGACGTACGTGAACACGGAGGACTTGATCCCGAACGAGCCGCCCGAGTCGGGCGGCGTCAGCAGCCGGAGCTGCGAGCCGCGCAGGCCGAGCGCCGCCGCCGCGACGCCGTGCAGCGTGAACGGCCCCTGGAAGTTGGCCCAGGCGGTGAGCGTCTGCGTCGCCTCCTGCCAGTCGCAGACGACGCCGTAGCACTCGACCGGAGTGCAGGAGAAGCGGGGGAAGCGGAACGTCTCGCGCACGACGAGGTCGGCGCGCTGGAGCGCGTCGTCCACGTCGCCGTAGTGGAACGACCGGTCGTGCACGCAGGCGGCGCTCTCTGCCGCAGCGCTCGGGTCGAGCACGGGCTCGAGCGGCTCGTAGTCGACGGCGACGAGCTCGGCCGCGTCCTCGGCGAGGTAGCGGTCGCGGGCGACGACGACCGCGAGCGGCTCGCCGACGTAGCGCGCGGTGTCGATCGCCGCGGCGTAGAACGGCACCCCTGAGTCGATGCCGGCGGCGAACGGCCGCGACAGCTCGGCCACGTCCGCGCCCGTGAGCACGCCGACGACGCCCGGCAGCTCGAGTGCGGCTGCCGGGTCGACCGACACGCGCGCATGGGGGAGCTGTGAGCGCACGATCGCGGCGTGACGCGCCCGTGGCACGGGCTCCACGTCGTCGATGAACCGTCCCTCGCCGCGCAGCAGGGCGTCGTCCTCGAGCCGCAGGACCGAGCGACCGACCCACGTCTCCCGCTCGGTCGCGACGCTCACGGGGGAAATCTACGCCTTGCGCCCGTTACTTCACTTCGTATAGCGTCAATTCTTCAACGACGAAAGCGAGGGAGCGATGTCCACCGTCGACGAGATCCGCGCTGCGAACCAGGCCTATGCCACGTCGTTCGAGAAGGGCGATCTCCCCATGCCTCCTGGCCGGCGCTTCGCCGTGCTGACCTGCATGGACGCTCGCCTCGACCCGGCCAGGGCGCTGGGCCTCGAGGAAGGCGACGCGCACGTGATCCGCAACGCCGGCGGACTGGCCACGGATGACGCAGTGCGGAGCGTCGTCATCTCTCACACGTTGCTCGGCACGCAGGAGGTCGTCGTCATCGGCCACACCGACTGCGGCATGCTCACGTTCACCAACGACGATCTACGGACCACGCTTCGTGAGACGCGCGGGGTGGACGCCGAGCATCTCGACTTCCAGCCGTTCGCCGACGTGCACGAGCGGGTCGGCTCGAGCGTTCGCCGCCTGCGCGAGACGCCGCTGCTGCCCGGCGACTACGGCGTGACGGGTTTCGTCTACGACGTCGCCACGGGGCGCATCGAGCCCGTGGAGTAGCGCTACCGCGTCCAGCGCTCCGCGCGGCGCTCGCAGGCCGCAGCCAGCTCGGCGTCCGTGGGACCGCCGCCCTGCAGCGCGCGGAAGGCGACGAGCACGGCGCGCGCGTCGCGCTTGTGCCTCTTCGCCGCGAGGGTGAGCGGCTCGCGCACGGCGCCGCCGCAGTGCGCGCACGGGAACCGGAGGCGTGACATCAGTGCGGCCGCCTCGCCGCCGGGGTACATGCGCAGGAGTTCGAGGATCGTCGTCGACCCGCGGATCTCGCGGCCGACGTCGTCGTCCGGAAGGACTCCTCGGGCGGCGAGCCCTGGTATCGAACGGGCGGCGCTCACTCCTCTATTGTCGCGCAGGGATCCGAACGAAGCACGGGAACGAACGAAACGGCGATGTCCGTGGGACGGCGAAATCCAGTTGTGACCACCCCGGCGGTGACCGCGGCGATTGCCGCGTATCTCGCCTGCCTGCTCCTCGCGGACCACTACGCGGATCGCGGCCAGCAACTCGTCCTCGGCCTCGTGACGCTGGTCGTCCTGATCGCCGCGGCATTCGCCTTCGAGCCCGTCGTGCGTTTCCAGGCGGCGCTCGTCGTGGTCGTGGCCACCGTGGCAGAGGTGATCGGCTCCATCGTGTGGGGCGTCTACCACTACCGGCTCGGGAACCTGCCGGCGTTCGTCCCGCCCGGTCACGGCCTCGTCTACCTCTGCGGGTTCGGCCTCGCGCTCAGCGTGCGCCGGCATGAGCGAGCGGTCGTGAGGACGGCGCTCGCGGCCGTCGTGGTCTGGGGCGTAGCGGGTGTCACGGTGCTGCCCCGATTCGACGTCTCCGGCCTGATCGGTTGCGCCGTGCTGGCCGTCGTCCTCGCACGCTTCCGCTACCCGGTCTACGCGGGAGTCTTCCTCGCGGTGGCGGCTCTCGAGCTCTACGGCACCGCACTCGGGACATGGACGTGGGCGGCGAGGGTGCCGGGCCTCGAGCTCGCGCAGGGGAATCCGCCCAGCGGCGTTGCCAGCGGCTACGTCCTCTTCGACGTCCTGGCGCTCACCCTGGCGCCGCTCCTCCTCAGGCGTCGGGGTCGGGGCGCCACTCAACCGGCGCCGGCGTACTCGAAGACGTGGGCGTCCCTCCGCTCCATGCGCACAGCATTGCGTGGCAGCTGGTAGCGCGCGAACGGGAGCACGACGACCTTCGCCCCGGCTCCGTGGCGCTCGAAGGCGGCGGCGAGCGCCTCGTCGAGCGACGTCGTCGCGTCCAGCCCGATGTCGGCAGCCATCGCCAGGTTCTCCTCGAGCGTGACCAGCGTCAGGTGCTTGCGGGTCATCACCTCGTAGATCGGCACCCAGATGCAGCCTGCCCACATCTGGATCGCCCGCGCGTGGATGTCTCGCAGCACTCGCTGGTAGTTCTCAGCCGTCGCGGGCATGTACGGCGTCATCAGATCCATCAGCGCGAGGCCGGGGAAGTCGCCGATCGCCGTCGAGACCCCGGGCGAAGGGCTCGTGTAGATGATCGTGCCGCCGTCCTTGACGACGAGGTCTGAGGACATGCAGCCCCAGCCGGTGTGAAAGAAGAGGTGGTCGGTGGGCGCGAAGACGCCGCAGATGGCGATGTCCGCCTGCCCGCGCTCCGGCACGAACGAGTCGTAGGCGTAGATCGCGTTGAAGCGGCGGATCGCCTCGCGATGCGCCTCTGGATGCGAGCCGAAGACGCAGTCGATCACCCGGCCGTGGGTGTCGAGCAGGACGTTCATCGTGCAGTCGAGGCCGCACATCGTGGCCACCTCGTCGATGTCCGAGCGCATCGGGCCGACGTAGGCGCCGTAGTGCGTCTGCGGCGATGTGACGAATGCGCAGTGATTCGACTCCACCGTCTCGTCCGAGACGACGCCGGGCAGGATCAGCTTGCCGCCGCCGCCCGCGCCCCAGTGGTTCGCCTGCGCCTGACCGATCGTGATCTTCACGTCGGCGGAAGCGACCTCGTGCAGAAGCCACACGGGTGTGCCCCCGGAGGACACGCCGACGAAGGCGTAGGCGTCCGGATTCTGCGGGTCGTTCTGGCGGAACGGCCAGCCGTTCGTTTCCATGCGGGCGAGGTTGTCGCGGCCGAGCTTCTGCTCCATGTCCGACTCGGACATCGGGAAGACCTTCCCGTTGGCACAGCAGACGCGGACGTCGCTAACCCCCGCGGCCTCGATGGCGTCGAAGACGGCAGGCACAAGCTTCGAGGAGGGGGTCGGTCTGAACTGGTTGTCGACGATGACGGCGACGCTGGCCTTGCCGGCGAGGAGGTCGGCGAACGGAGGCCCGTCGACCGGCGAGGCGAGCGCCTGCCGCGCGGCCTCGGTCGGGTCGCCAACCGGAGCCGGCTCGTCGGGGGTGATCACGCCGAGCAGGTTCGAGGTGGGAATGTCGACCTCGAGCGTGTCGCGGTGCTTCTTCGACTCGTCGTCCGTGGCGCCGATCGCGAGCGGATCCATCGACTCGTACGGGACGACGACGCGCGTTGTCTCGCTCATGCGTTCTCCGCTTTCTCCGGGGTCACGACCGAGGCTAGGCCGAAGCTGCCGCCCGGGTCAAGCGTCGAGCCCCGAGCGGCCCGCCGCGCGTCGCTCGCGCGTGCCGCAGTCTGAACACCGTGTGCGAGAGTGCTCCGAGACCAACGAGCAAGAGATCGTCGCTCGAAAGATCATCGATCATCTATGATGCTGGCCTCCGTAGCGGGTCGAGCGCGTTGGAGGAGACGACGATGAGTCAGAGCGGAGCGACGGCCGCCGAAGAGATCCTCGCCAGCTTCCACGGCGACGATGCCTTCCCCATCGAATGGGACGACGGCGAGGCAGACCTCTTCTGGATCTTCGACGACCTGCACTGTCCGAGTCCCGTGTCGCCGATGTTCTTCGACATCGGCGGCTGGTGGCTCACCTGCGACCACATGTTCCGGCGCTTCGGCACTCCGTTCGCCAGCGACTGGCTCGTCAAGAACGTCAACGGCTACGTCTACCATGCGGCGGTTCCGGCCACTCCCGGGCTCCGGGTGGAGTCGACCGAGTATCAGGCGCGCTACGTGGCCCGCGTCCCTCGCGACGCCGACTATCCGGCCCGCATCGGCGCCTACCTCGGCTGGGTGCTGCCGCACTACGCCGGGAACTTCCTCGACTGGTGGCGAGACCGGCTGCGGCCCGAGATCGAGCGGAACTTCGAGTATCTCGACCGTCGCGTCGCCGAGGCGGAGACCCTCGTCGAGCTCGCGGTCCTGCTCGAGGACGCGATCGACATCCACGACCGGCACTGGAAGATCCACTGGATGCTGAACTTCGCGCAGTTCTCGGCGACGATGGGCCTGAACGCGACGATCGAGGAGGTCAAGGGCGCGGTCGACACCGCGCTCGTGGGCCGGCTGCAGAGCTCCGTCGACGATCGCAACTGGGACTCGATCGAGGCCCTCTGGCGCATGAAGGAGGAGATCAAGGCCGACGACGAGCTTCGCTCGGCGTTCGGGGGCGAGACCGCCGCGCAGGTCGTGAGGGCCCTCGAGTCCTCCGAGCGGGGCCGGAGATTTCTCGACGAGCGCCTGTCCCCGTACCGGCTCGAGTTCGGCAACAAGGCGATCTGGTCGCACGAGTTCGTCTACCCGACCTGGCGCGAAAGCCCAGCTCCGATCCTGGAGGCGCTGCGCGGCTACCTGGAGACGGACTACGACTACCCGTCGAGCCTCGAAGCCGTGCGGAGCGACCTCGAGGCAGCGCAGCGCGAGCTGCTCGAGGACGTGCCTGCGGGTCCCGGCCGGGACGCGCTCGAGCGTGCGCTCGAGCTCTCGCTGCAGATGAACCCGCTGACCCCCGACCACCACTTCTTCATCGACCAGGCCACGAACGCGCACCTCCGGCTCGTGCTGCTGGCGATCGGCCGGAGGCTCGTCGACGCGGGCGTGATCGACGACGCCGAGGACGTGATCTTCCTGCGCTACAACGAGCTCCGCGTCCTGCTGGCGAATCCCGAGGCGGTCGACGCCCGCGCGCTCGCCTCCGGGCGGCGCGACGAGCGAGAGCGTTCGTTCGCCGTCCGTCCGCCGGAATGGATCGGCACGGCCACGGAGTCACAGCTCGGCTTCCCCTACTACACGCTCTGGGGCTTCCCGGAGAAGTTCCACCGCAAGCAGTCGGAGAGCGTCGACGAGATCCACGGCCTCCCCGGGTCGCCGGGGGTGGTCGAGGGCACGCGCGCGCACGGTGGCCTCGCTCGACGAGTTCGATCAGGTTCGCAGCGGCGAGATCCTCGTCTGCCAGATGACCAATCCCGCCTGGGTGGTCCTCTTCACGAAGATCGGCGGGCTGGTCACGGACGCCGGCGGCGTCGCGTCGCACCCGGCCGTCGTCGCACGCGAGTTCGGTCTGCCGGCGGTCGTCGGGACGTCGGATGCGACGGCCCGCATCCGCACCGGGGACCGGGTCCGGGTCAACGGCTCCACGGGCGTCGTGGTGCGCTTCGAGCCGTAAGGCGTCGCGGATGGCCGTCACACGCACCGCCTTCCGCGACCAGGTCAAGGAGATCCTGCTCACCCGCATCCTCAGCGGGGAGTACGGGCCAGGCGAGCGCATCGTGGAGACGCGCATCGCGCGGGAGCTGGGGACGAGCCAGGGGCCCGTGCGGGAGGCGTTGCGCGTCCTCGAGACGCTCCGGCTCGTGGAGTCGGAGCCGTTCGTGGGCGCGCGGGTCCGGGCCGTCTCCACCGACGAGCTGACCGAGATCTACCCCGTGCGCGCGGCGGTCGAAGCGGGTGCGGCACGCGCGGCCGCGGTCCGTCTCGGCGGCAAGGTGAAGCCACTCGAGCGAGCGCTCGCGGCGATGTACCACGCGGCGGACAAGGGCGACGTGCACGGGCAGGTGACCCACGACGTGGCCTTCCACCGGACGATCGTCGAGGCCACGGAAAACGCGATCTTCCTGGAGGTGTGGAGCTCGCTCGGGGTCGAGGTGCGGACGCTGATCACCACCCTGCGGCTGTTCACCGCGGGGTCGGGGTTCGGCCTGCGTGAGATCGCCGCGCTCCACGAGCCGATCGTCGAGGCTCTGCGAGGGGGCGATCCGGACGAGGCGGCGGCAGCCGCCAGGGAGCATGTCGAGACCTTCGGCCGGCTATTTGAGGAGGCACGCGCATGACGCGCCTGATCGATCTCTCGATGGACGTCCACATGGGGATGGTCACGTTCCCGCGTGTGCCGCCTCCCTACCTGCTGATGTACGAGAGCTGGACCGAGTTCGCCGACCGGATCGGCGCCTCGGAGTACGGTGCGACCTCGTTGACCGCGAGCTACATGGTCACGCAGAGCGATCACGTGGGGACCCACGTCGACGCCGTGAAGCACATCCGCCCCGGTGCGCCCGGGCCGGAGGGCATCCCGCTCGAGTACTGCTTCTCCGACGGCGTCGTGCTGGACTTCCGGGGCAAGGAAAAGGGCGAGCGCATCTTCCCGGACGAGATCGACGCCGAGCTGGAGCGGATCGGCTACACGCTGAAGGAACGCGACATCGTCCTCATCCACACGGGCGCGGGCGCCTACAACACCGAGGAGCGCTACCGCACCGACCATCCGGGCATGACGGCCGAGGCGACGCGGCACCTGATCTCGAAGGGCGTGCGGATGATGGGGTGCGACGCGATCACCTTCGACCCGCCGGTCTGGGCGATGTTCGAGCAGAAGCACTTCTGGGAGGCTCACCTCGTGATGAACGAGGAGGACTACTGGCACATCGAGAACATGATGAACCTCGATCAGCTGCCGCCCTTCGGCTTCAAGCTGTCCGTCTTCCCGATCAAGTGGAACGGGACGACGGCGGCGCCTGTGCGCGCGGTCGCGATCCTCGATGACTGAGCCCTCGGCGATCGTCTGGTTTGCGGAGGCGGCATGCCGTGACGTGCGCGTCACCGGCGGCAAGGGAGCGAGCCTCGCGAGGATGTCTGCGGCCGGCCTGAACGTGCCGCCGGGCTTTGCCGTCCGCGCAGACGTCCTCGAGCGCGTCGCTGGACGCGGTCGAGCTGCGGCGGCTCGCGCGCGCGGGCGACCACGCGCGGGCGCAGGAGCTCGTCCGCGAGGCCGAGCCGCCCGAGGCGGAGATCTCGGCGGCCTACGAGCGGCTGGGTGGGCTCGTCGCGGTGCGTTCCTCCGCGTGCGCCGAGGACTCCGAGGAGGCGAGCTTCGCCGGCCAGCAGGACACGTTCCTGAACGTGCTCGGCGCGGCCGAGACGTCTCGACTCGTCCGGGAGTGCTGGGCGTCGTTCTTCAGCGAGCGGGCGCTCTTCTACCGCGCGGCGAAGGGCTCGCTCGAGGATCTCGCGATGGCGGTCGTCGTGCAGCGGATGGTCGAGCCCCAAAAGGCCGGCGTGCTCTTCACGGTCGACCCCGTCGCGAATCGGCGGGACCGGATGCTCGTCGAGGCGGTCTTCGGTCTGGGCGAGCAGGTCGTGTCGGGCCACGTGACGCCCGACCATTACATCGTCGACCGGCAGGGTGGCGTCCACACGGAGCGCCTCCGGCACGGCGGCGTCCTGGCGCCCGACGAGCTGAGGCAGCTCGCGGCCCTCGGCCGGGATCTGCAGGAGCGCTTCGGCTGCCCGCAGGACATCGAGTGGGCAATCGCGGAGGGCGAGCTCTACCTCCTCCAGTCGAGGCCGGTGACGACGCTGTGATCGAGAGCGCGCTCGCCTGGATCGAGCCCTACTGGAACGCGGAGCATCTCCGACGGACGGATCACTGGCTGCGCGTGCTGGATCCGGGGGCGCACACGGCGCTGCGCCTGGCCGCCCTGACGCACGACATGGAACGGCACTTCCCGGGCGGGCCGGTCGAGGACCTCTCCAATCCTCCCGAGGCGAACATGGACTACCGGCGCGCGCACGCGGACCGCTCCGCGCTCATCGTCGGTGACTGGCTGCGGACGGAGGCGGCGCCTGAGCCGCTCATCCTCGAGGTGGAGCGGCTGATCCGCCTGCACGAGGTCGGCGGCGACGCCGACGCCGACCTGCTCCAGGCGGCCGACTCGATCTCGTTCCTCGAGGTCAACGTCGACCTCCCGGCACGCTGGGCGGCGCAGGGGCGCTGCGACCTCGCCCGCGGCCTCGACCAGCATCGCTGGATGTTCGAGCGCATCGAGCTCGCGCGCGCGCGCGAGCTGGCGCGACCCTTCTACGAACGGACCGTGGCCCGTGCAGCCTGAGTGGCTCGCGCCGACCTCGCTCGACGAGGCGCTCGCGCTTCGCGCCCGCTACGGGGACGAGGCGACGGTCGTCGCCGGCGGCTCGTTCGTCGGGATCCTGATCAACCAGGGCTTCCTGCGGCCGACGACGTTCCTCTCGCTGCGGAGCGTCCCGGGACTCGACCGGATCGAGGCGGAGGCCGAGCTGCGGCTCGGCGCCATGGTCACGCACCGAGCCGTGGAGCGGTCGTCGATCGTGCGCGAGGGCTGGCCCGCGCTCGCGCGTGCGTTCGCGCTGGTCGCCTCCGTTCGCGTACGGAACCAGGCGACGGTCGGCGGCGTGCTCGCCGACGCGGACTACGCCTCGGATCCACCGGCGATGCTGACGGCGCTCGGCGCGCGGGTCGTCGCACGGTCCGTCCGCGGCGTGCGGGAGATCGCGCTCGAGGACCTCGTCCTCGGCCACTACACGACCGCGCTCGAGCCCGACGAGCTGATCGTCGAGGTGCGAGTCCCAGGCGGAGCGCACCGTGCGACCTACCGCAAGTTCCGCTCGCGCACGCACGAGGACCGTCCGTGCGTCGGCGTCGCGGCGTGCAGGCGCCCGGATCGTCTGCGGGTCGTGGTCGGGGCTGTGGCCGGAGCGTCCCCAGTTCTTCCCGGAGCTGTGCCGCGGCGAGCCGGATGAGGTCGGCCACGCCTACGCGGAGGCGATCGACCCGATCTCGGACGTGCGGGGCTCGTCCGACTACCGTCGGCGCGTGATCGCCGTCGAGGTCCGGCGCGCCCTGGAGGAGATCGCCGCGTGAGCGACCCCCGGGTGACGGGATCCGCGAGGTACGCGCAGGACGCGGAGCTGCCCGGCATGCTGCACGCGCGGATCCTCCGCAGTCCGTATCCGCACGCCCGCATCGGCCGCGTGGACGCCTCGCTGGTGCCCGACGGGGTCGTCGTCCTGACGCCCGACGACGTCCGCGGCCTCGGGCGCTACGGGCCGCAGATCCAGGACGAGACCGTGCTCGCGGTCGACGTCGCCCGCTACGCCGGCGATCCCGTGGTGGCGGTGGCCGCACCGACCCTCCGCGAGGCCGAAGCGGCGCTGCGGCTCGTCGAGGTCGAGTACGAGGAGCTGCCGGCGGTGGTCGACGTCCTCGAGGCCGCCGAGCCGGGGGCGGCGCTGGTGCACGCGGCGATGGAGGTCTCCGCCAACGAGGCCGCCTACTTCGGGCTGCGCCCGCAGCCGGGGACGAACGTCTGCCACCGCTTCCGGATCCGGTCGGGCGACCCGGAGACGGCGTTGGCGGGTGCCGACGTCGTCGTCGACGAGACGTTCCGCCTCGCGAGCGCCCAGCATGCTCACATGGAGCCGCACGCCTCGCTCGCCCGCTGGCGCGGCGACACGCTCGAGCTGTGGACGGGCACCCAGACGCCCTTCAACGTGCGCTCCGACCTCGGCCGCATCTTCGGGATCGATCCCGCGCACGTCCGGATCGTCTGCGAGCCGATGGGAGGCTCCTTCGGCGGCAAGACGTTCGTCCGGCTCGAGGGGATCGTGGCGGCGCTCGCGCGCAAGGCCGGCCGACCCGTGAAGGCGGTACTCGACCGCGCAGAGGAGTTCCAGACGCTGAACCGTCATCCGGCAGTCGTGAGGGTGAAGCTCGGGGCGACGAGCGATGGCACCCTGGTCGCGGGCAGATTCTGGTGCTTGGCCGACACGGGCGCGTACGCCGATTCCGGCCCAGGCGTGGCGCAGAAGATGGGCTACGCCGCGCCCGGGCCGTACCGGCTCCGCGACGTCTGGGTGGACGCGGACTGCGTCTACACCAACCTGCCCCCGAACGGGGCGTTCCGTGGTTACGGCCAGATGCAGTCGACGTTCGCGCGCGAGCTGGCGTTGGACGTCCTGGCCGAGCGGCTCGGAATCGACCCGCTCGAGCTCCGCCGGAGGAACGTCATTCGCGACGGGGACGTCTACGCGACCGGCGAGGTGATGCACGACTGCATGTACGCGGAGTGTCTGGAAGCCGCCGCGCGCGCGGTCGACTGGGAGGCGGGAAGGCGCGGCAAGGGTCTGGCGCTCGTGCTCAAGGGCATGCAGACACCGAGCCGGGCAGAGATCGTGGTGGAGACGGGGGACGACGGCACGTACACGCTGCGCTGCGCGGCGACGGAGATGGGCCAGGGCGCGTGGCGGGCGATCTCCACCCTCGCCGCCGAGCAGCTGGGTGTCTCCGTCGATCGGGTGCGGTTCCCGATCCCGGACACCGACGTGGTGCCCTACGACACGCGAACGACGTCCAGCCGGACGACCTACGTGATGGGCGAGGCGTTGCGAGAGGCAGTCCGCGACCTGCGCCAGAGCGGCGGCCGGCGCGGACACGGGACGATCGAGATCGAGGGCGGCCTCGACCCGGACACGGGTGTAGGGATCGCGTCGCACCACTGGCACCAGGGCGCAGCCTCGTGCGAGCTCCGCGTCGACGCCGAGACCGGCAAGCTCGAGGTGTTGCGGCTGCATGCGGCGATCTACGCCGGCCGCGTCGTCGACCGCCCGGCGGCCGAGCTGCAGAACGAGGGCTCGATGATCATGGGCCTCGGCACGGCGCTCTACGAGGCGATCGCCTTCGACGACGGCCAGGTCGCGAACGCGAATCTGTCGGACTACGCCGTGCCGACGTTCGCCGACGTGCCGGCTGGCCTGACGCACGAGCTGATCGAGAAGGACGGAGCCGAGATCCACGGGCTCGGCGAGACCGCGCTGCCGCCGGTCCCGGCGGCGATCGGCAACGCGCTCCTTTCTCTGGGCATTGCCGTGCGCGAGCTTCCGATCACAGCCGAGTCCGTTGTCGTGCACGCCGAGGAGAAGGCGACGGCATGAGACTGACCGTCAACGGCGAGCCCCGCGACGTCGGCGCCCGCACGGACGAGATGCTGCTCCCGGTCCTGCGACGGGAAGGATTCAGCTCCGTCCGCGAGACCTGCGGCATCGGCGTCTGCGGGTCCTGCACCGTGCTCGTGGACGGCGAGCCGATGTCGGGTTGCCTGCTGCTGGCGAAAGGCGTGGAAGGCCGAGCGATCACGACGGTCGAAGGACTGGGCGGAGACCATCCCGTGCAGCGCGCGTTCAGCGAGGCGCGCGCCTTCCAGTGCGGCTTCTGTGCCCCGGGATTCGTCCTGGCCGCCAAGCGGCTGCTCGAGGAGAATGCCTCCCCCGGCGATGGCGAGATCCGGCTGGCGTTGGCCGGAAACCTCTGCCGCTGCGGCTCGTATCTCAAGATCCTGGATGCCGTGCGGGCGGTCTCCCGGTGAAGCTCGTCACCTACGACGCCGGTCCTGGCCCCCGTGTCGGCCTGCTCGAGGACGGCGCCGTGGTCGACGTCGGCTTCGACGGTGACATGGTCGCCTTCATCGAGGCCGGTGCGCCGCTCGCGCGCCGGACAGCCGTCGAGCACGCGCGTCTGCTGGCGCCTCTGCGGCCGCGCAGCCTCCGCGACTTCCTCACCTTCAAGGGTCACCTGGAGAACGTGATGCCGCGGCTCGGGCGGGAGATCGCGCCGGAGTGGTTCGAGGTACCCGCGTACTACAAGGGCCTGCCGGACACCGTGATCGGGCCGGAGGACGTGATTCCCTGGCCCGCGTACACCGATCGGCTCGACCACGAGCTCGAGCTCGCCTGCGTCATCGGCCCGGGTGGAAAGGACATTCCGAAGGAGCGAGCGCTGGAGCACGTCTTCGGCTGGACGCTCTGGAACGACCTCTCGGCGCGAGACGTGCAGTCGCGGGAGCTGCCGATCGGCATGGGCCCGGCCAAGGCGAAGGACTGGGACGGCTCCAACGTGCTCGGTCCGTGCATCGTCACCGCCGACGACCTGGACGTCTCGGACGTGAGCCTCGAGGTGCGTGTGAACGGCGAGCGCTGGGGCGGGGACACGACGGCGAACATGCACCACTCGTTCGCCGATCTGATCGCGTACGCGTCGCTGGCGACGACCCTGTACCCCGGCGAGGTGCTCGGGTCCGGGACGGCCGCCGGCGGCTCCGGGATGGAGCTCGACCGGTGGCTCCGGCCGGGGGACGTGATCGAGCTCGAGGCGGCAGGAATCGGAGTGCTCCGGAACATTGTCGGCAGAAAGGGAGGAACGTGATGGCCTTCGCAGTGGCGGCTCGGTGGGTGGCAAAGAACGGGGAAGCGGACGAGGTGCTGCGGTGCCTGGGCGCGCTTGCGCCGCCCTCGCGCGCCGAGGCAGGGTGTCGCCTGTACCAGGCGAACCGGGATCTCGATGACCCGCACGTCTTCTTCCTGTTCGAGATCTACGACGATCGGGAGGCCGCGGACGCGCATTGGGCGTCCGATCACTTCCGGAGTCATGCGCTCGAGGACGCGATCCCGCGGCTCGAGAGCCGGGAGCGCTGGTTCTACACGACCCTGGACCTGTAGCCGAGTGCGTGCTGATCGATCATCGATGATGTTGATACCACCCGGGCGGGTTGGTAGGTTCGCGGCGCGGTGAGTCTCAGGGGCCTGCAAAACCATGCCGGGGCCGGCATCGGCGGTCTCGCGCTGGGCATCGGGGTCGTCTGGATCGCCTTCAAGGCCCTCGGCAACGGCCTTTCGACGAGCGGCGACTTCCCGCAGTTCATCGTCGTGACGCTCAACGGCCTCACGATCGCCGGGCTCTACTTCATCGTCGCCAGCGGCTTCACGCTCATCTTCGGGCTGATGCGCATCGTCAACATGGCGTACGGCTCGCTGTACCTGCTCGGCGGCTACATCGCCTTCTCGCTCCAGGAGGACTTCTCGGGAGCAGCCGGGGCTCGACCTCCGGCTTCGGCGGCGGCGAGGTCACGTTGGGGAGTGGCTGCTCCCGCTCGTGCTCGCCGTGCCTCACGGTGGCCTCGATCGGCCTCTCGATCCACCAGGTCTTCCTGCGCTGGAACCAGGGCCAGGAACTCCGGCAGGCGCTGATCACGATCGCGATCTCGATCATCGCCGCCGACCAGATGCTGGCGCACTTCGGCGGCATCGCCGAGGACATCAAGCTGCCGGCGTCGATCGACCACGGCTTCGACATCGACGCTCTACGGGCTCTCGTACCCGCTGTTCCGGCTGATCGTCCTCCTGGTGGCCGTGGGTCTCGCGATCGTCATGTTCCTCGTGTTCCGCATGACGCGCTTCGGGATGATCGTCCGCGCGGGTGTCGACGACCGGGCGATGGTCTCCGCGATGGGCATCAACATCCAGGTCGTCTTCGCCGCCACGTTCTTCATCGGCTCCGCGCTGGCCGGGCTCGGCGGCGTGTTCGGCGGGACGATGGTCGCGCTGGGGCCGGGGGAGGACCAGGACTTCCTGCTCAAGGCGCTGATCGTCGTCATCATCGGGGGCATGGGCAGCCTCGTCGGAGCCGCCGTCGGCGCGCTCGCTTCTCGGGCTGGTGCGAGTCGTACTCCCAGACCTACCTGGTCTTCGGGAACGACGACTACACCTTCTGTCCATCGTGCTCACGTTCGCGCTGCTCTGATCGTGATCCTCGCGCTGCGTCCGCACGGCCTCTTCGGGCGGCCGGCCGATGATCACCACGGCGGCGTCTCGTCACGTGGTTCCCGCGGGGATCGCGATCGTGTCCTCGCGACGCTCCCGCTGTCTCGTCGACTTCTTCACCAGCACGTCGGCGTGGGTCGCTCTGGCTCGGCATCGCCGCCTCGAGCCTCATCTTCCTCTCCGGCTACGGGGCATGGTCTCGCTCGCGCAGACGGCGCTGTACGGCATCGCCGGCTTCGCGATGGGCAATCTCGTGGCCTCCGACGGAGGCGCCCTTCACGAACGAGCTGTTCGGGCTCGACCTCGGCGACAACTGGGGCCCCTGGGGCGGCGCCGTGGCCGGCGTGGTCGTCGCCACCATCGTGGGACTGGTCTTCGGTGCCATCGCGAGCCGTTCGACCGGCATCTACTTTCTCATGCTGACGCTCGCGCTCGGGGTGATGAGCTACTACTTCTTCGCGCAGGTGGAGAGCCTCTCCGGCTTCGGCGGCGTCAACCAGGTGCCCCTTCCGGACCTCGTCGGCGACCCGCTCGACCAGCCCGTGCGGCTGTACTACTCGGCACTGATCGCCGCAGCCGCGATGTACGCGCTCATGCGGTACGTCGTGCGGACGCCGTTCGGCTTCGCCATGCAGGGGATCCGGGACGATTCCGTTCGCATGCGCTCGCTCGGCTACAACGTCGCGCTGCACCGGACGCTCGCCTTCGGGTTCGGCGCCTTCGTCGCCGCGATCGGGGGAATCTTCAGCGTCTGGTACAACGGCGCAGATCTCGCCGGGCTCGGTCGACCTGATCCGGACGATCAACCTGCTCGCGATCGCCGTCGTCGGCGGGCTGCGTGGCTCGAAGGCGCGTGGCTCGGGGCCTTCGCCTTCGTGCTCGTCGACTACTGCGTCAAGCGGTGGGCCGCAGACGTGGATATCCTCGGCGGGTCCCTGAACGGCGTCGAGCGCTTCGAGACGTGGTTCGGTGTCATCTTTCTCATCGTCATCCTGTTGTCGCCCGGCGGCCTGATGGGCATCTGGACGTCGCTGACCGGGCGCGCCGAACGCGCACTCGTCCGGGGCCCACCGTCCCGGGAAAGCGTGCTGCCGGTGGTCGAAGAGTCCCGGTGAGGCGGGGAAAGGAGGAGCGGCGGACAGACGTCGTGCTCTTCGGCCGCAACTGGCCGAGGAAGGGTGTACAGGCTCGTATGTCAACCTCACATTGGAGGACATGTTCATGAGATATCTGGGAACGCGGGGCCGCCGTTTGTGGGTGCCCGCTTCTCTCGTCGCGGTCGTGGCAGCGGTCGCGATGATCGCCGCCGGGACGGGTGGGGGCGCAACCGCGCAGGGCTCGCCGATCACGATCGGCGTCATGTCGACCTGCAAGGGGCCGTTCGCTCCGTTCTACGAGGCGACGCTGCTTGGCGCCGCGATTGCCGGCATCGAGCAGGGCGGCACGCCCGTCAGCAAGAAGCCGAGCGACTTCGTCAAGGGCATCACGATCGGTGGGCACCCGGTCAAGTTCGTAAAGGGCTGCTCGGACGCGACACCGGACGTCGCGCTGGCCGAGGCGCGCCGTCTGATCGAGCAGGTCAAGGTCGACATCCTGATCGGCCCGCTCTCGGGCTCGGAGGGGATCGCGATCGCGAACTACTCGAAGAAGCGGCCGAACAACACCTTCGTCAACGGCACCTCGGGCGCGCAGGACACGACGCTCAAGGTGCGGTCGCCGAACTTCTTCCGGTTCAACACGGACGGAGCCCAGTGGATGGCCGGGATGGGCGACTACGCCTACAACACGCTCAAGTGGCGGAAAGTGGTCACGATCGGCGACGACTACGACTTCCCGTACACGCAGAACGCGGGGTTCGTGGCCGAGTTCTGCGCGCTCGGCGGGCAGGTCACCAAGCGGATCTGGCCGCCGCTCGGGACGAAGGACTACTCGTCCTACATCGCGCAGATCCCGAAGTCGGGCATCGACGGGTTCTTCCTCACAGTCGGCGGCACCGGCACTGTGGCGTTCGTGAAGGAGTACGAGCAGCTCCAGAGCGGGAGCCTGGCGAAGAAGATCCTCTTCGGCTCGGTCGCCCTCGATCCGACCGTCGTCGATGAGCTCGGCGACCGCGTCGTCGGCGGCGTCACCGGCACCGACACCTCGCCCGACTCGAAGGCCTCGGCCTACAGGAAGTACGTGGCCCAGGCCGTGAAGTACTACCCCTCGCTCGGCGCTGGTGCCGCGGCGAGCCTCTTCTCGGCCAACTACTGGAACGCCACCTGGCCGGTGCTCCAGTCGCTCAAGGTGGTCAAGGGCGACCTGTCCGACAACCAGGTGAAGTTCCGGGCTGCGCTGAACGCGATCGGCGCGAAGGGCTTCACCACGCCCGAAGGCCCCACCAAGCTGGACGTGAACCGGCAGGCGATCGGCAACAACTACCTCATCCAGCTGACCGCGCTGCCCGGGAAGTACAAGACGCTCCGCACGATCCCGAACGTGACCCAGTCGTTCTCGGGCTTCTTCACCACGTCGACGCCGACGCCCTCGCGGTCTCAGCCGGCATGCGTGAAGAAGAAGCCGCCTTCGTGGGTCGGCAACTACCAGCCAGGGACCGCCCACGAAGTAGGCATGACCGCAGTCGCCACGCAACCGAACGCCGAGCCGGTCCTCCGCCTGCGGGGGGTCGGCCGGCGCTTCGGCGGCGTGCAGGCCGTGCGCGATGTCGAACTCGACGTCGCGCACGGCGAGCGCCGCGCGATCCTGGGACCGAACGGCGCCGGGAAGACGACGCTCTTCAACGTCATCGCCGGGGACTTCCAGCCCACGACGGGGACGATCGAGCTGATGGGGCAGGACGTGACGAACGCGCCGGCCCGTCGTCGCATGTCGCTCGGCCTCTCCCGCACCTACCAGAAGTCGAGGCTGTTTCTCGGGCTCACCGTCGAGGACAACCTCTATCTGGCCATCGTCGGCCGGCAGGGCGGTCATCTCCGGCCGGTGCGGACGTCGAAGGACACGGAGTACCGGCGAGCGCGCCCGCGCGGCTGCAGCCCAGGTCTGGGTCGACCACCAGCTCTCCGTGCCCGTTGGCTCCCTCTCGCACGGGGAGCAGCGCCAGCTCGAGGTGGGGCTGGCGATGGTGACGGAGCCGAGCGTGATGATGCTCGACGAGCCGGCATCGGGGCTCTCGCGCGGGGAGCGCGAGAAGCTGACCGAGCTGCTGCTCGCTCTCCCGGCCGACGTCACGCTGATCCTGATCGAGCACGACATGGACGTCGCGCTCACCGTCGCGCAGAACGTGACCGTGATGCACGACGGCGAGAAGGTGGTCGAGGGCACGCCGACCGAGATCCGCGCGAGCCAGCTCGTGCACGACATCTACCTCGGCAGCGGCTACCACAATGAGTGAAGGGGGCGCGGCGCAGCCGCTCCTCGTCGTCGACGGCCTCGATGCCTTCTACGGGCGCGCGCAGGCGCTGGAAGGCGTCTCGTTCTCCATGGGCGCCGAGGCGATCGCCGTGATCGGGCGCAACGGCATGGGCAAGACGACGCTCTGCAACGCCATCATGGGGATCGCGCCGCCCGCGGCCCGCGGCTCGGTGCGCTTCCGCGGGACGGAGCTCGTCGGCAAGCCCTCGTACAAGATCGCGGGCGCGGGCGTCGCCTACGTGCCGCAGGGTCGTCGGCTCTTCCAGTCGCTCTCCACCGACGAGCACCTGCGGATGATTCGCGCCCCGCAGGGTGCGACGGGCGGGCGCAGCTGGACCGTCGGTGCCGTCTACGAGCTCTTCCCGCGTCTGGCCGAGCGCAAGCGGATCAGCGCGACGCAGCTGTCGGGCGGCGAGCAGCAGATGCTCGCGATCGGGCGGGCCCTGCTCACGAACCCGTCACTGCTGATCATGGACGAGCCGTCGGAAGGGCTGGCGCCGACGATTGTGGAGCACCAGGTGATCGAGACGTGCCACACCCTCGTCGCAGAGGGAATGGCGATCTTGCTCGTCGAGCAGAACCTCGGCGTCGCCACCGCGGTCGCGGAACGCCAGCTCGTGATGATCTCGGGACGGATCGCGGCCGAGACGACCGCTGCCGCGCTCGAGAGCGACTCCGATGCCCAGCGGCGCTACCTCGGCGTCGAGCCGCTCGAAGCGCGCACCGGCACCGCGTAGGATCGCGTCCATCCACGCAAGGGAGGCGCGCATGCCGACCGTCGTCCTGCTCGGCACACTGGATACGAAGGGTCACGAGTACGCGTTCCTGCGCGACCGGGTGCGCGAGCACGGCGTCGACGTCCTCCTCGTCGACGCCGGAATCGTCGGTGAGCCGCTCGCCACACCGGATGTGACGCGGCAGGAGGTCGCCGCGGCTGCGGACGCCGACGTGCAGGCGCTGGCCGACGCAGGCGACCGCGGCGCGGCCGTGGAGGCGATGGCGCGCGGAGCGGCGGAGGTGGTGAAGCGGCTGCACGCCGAGGGGAAGCTGGACGTGATCGGCGGTCTCGGCGGCTCGGGCGGTTCCTCGCTCGTCACCCATGCCATGCGCCAGCTGCCGGTGGGGGTGCCGAAGCTGATGGTCTCCACCGTCGCCTCGGGCGACACGCGCCCGTACGTGGGCGAGGTCGACGTGACGATGATGTACTCGGTCGTCGACATCTCCGGGATCAACCTGATCTCGGCGCGGATCCTGGCGAATGCGGCCGGCGCCCTGGCCGGGATGGCCAAGGCCACCGTGCCGCCGCTCGGCGCCGAGAAGCCGCTGCTCGTGGCCTCCATGTTCGGCGTCACGACGCCGGCGGTGACAACGGCCCGCGAGCGGCTGGAGGAGCTCGGCTACGAGGTGCTCGTCTTCCACCAGACCGGCGCGGGAGGCGGCTCGATGGAGGAGCTGATCAAGGCCGGCTTCATCGTGGGCTCGCTGGACGTGACGACGACCGAGCTCTGCGACACGCTGGTCGGCGGCGTCTTCCCGGCCGTCGACGACCGGCTGGAGTCGGCCGGCGCGGCGGGCGTGCCGCAGGTGGTCTCGCTCGGCGCGCTCGACATGGTCAACTTCGGCGCGCTGGACACGGTGCCCGAGCGGTTCCGCGACCGGAACCTCTATGTCCACAACCCGACGGTGACGCTGATGCGGACGACGCCCGAGGAGTGCGCCGAGCTCGGCAGGTTGATCGCCGGGAAGCTGAACGCGGCCATGGGGCCAACCGTCCTCTTCGTGCCGCTCCGCGGCGTCTCCATGATCTCCGTCGAGGGCCAGGTCTTCCACGACGCGGCCGCGGACGAGGCGCTCTTCCAGGCGCTGCGCGAGGAGATCGACACGTCGAAGGTCGAGGTGCACGAGGTCGACGCGGACGTCAACGACCCGGCGTTCGCCCTGGCTATGGCCGACCGCCTGCACGAGCTGGTACGAGGCCCGAGATGACGCGCGACGAGGCTCTCGCCCGGCTGCGCGCACAGATCGACGCGGGGCGGCCGATCATCGGCGCCGGCGCCGGCACGGGCCTCTCGGCCAAGTGCGCGGAGGCGGGCGGCGCCGACCTGATCATCATCTACAACTCCGGCCGCTTCCGGATGGGCGGCCGCGGCTCGCTCTCGGGGCTGATGCCCTACGGCGACGCGAACGCGATCGTCGTCGACATGGCGCGCGAGGTGCTGCCGGTCGTCCGCGACACGCCGGTGCTCGCCGGCGTCTGCGGCACCGATCCGTTCCGCGTGATGCCGGTGTTCCTACGGGAGCTCGAGCGGATGGGCTTCACCGGCGTGCAGAACTTCCCCACCGTCGGCCTGATCGACGGCGTCTTCCGCCAGAACCTCGAGGAGACCGGCATGGGCTACGCGCTCGAGGTGGAGATGATCCGAAGGAGGCGCGGGAGCTCGACCTGCTCACGGCGCCGTACGTCTTCAGCGAGGAGGACGCGGTGGCGATGGCCGAGGCGGGCGCAGACGTGCTCGTCCCGCACATGGGTCTGACCACGGGCGGCTCGATCGGCGCCGAGACGGCGAAGACGCTCGACGACTGCGTGCGGTCTGATCCAGGCGATGGCACGACGCCGCGAAGCGGGTGAACCCCGAGATCATCGTCCTCTGCCACGGTGGCCCGATCGCCGAGCCGGACGACGCCGCCTACGTGCTGGAGCGCACCGACGGCGTCGTCGGCTTCTTCGGCGCCTCGTCGATGGAGCGCCTGCCCACCGAGGTGGCGATGACGGAGAACATGAAGCGGTTCAAGGCGATACCGGTGAGGGGAGCCTGATGGGTGCGTTCAAGCCCGCGTCCGAGATCGAGCGACAGCGGCTGGAGTGGGGCATCTTCGCTCCGGTCAGCTCGCCGCGGGACGGTCTGCAGGGGATCGTCACGATCGAGGCGACCTTCCTCCCGGGCAAGTGCCACGACTTCCACCGGCACCCGGGGCAGGAAGAGGTGATCTACGTGCTCGAGGGCGAGCTCGAGCAGTGGGTCGAGACGGAGCGCGCGACGCTGCGGGCGGGCGACGCCGTCGTGATCCCCGCAGTCCGCCGTGCACGCTTCCTTCAACGACGACGATGCGCCGGCGAAGATCCTCGCCATCCTCTCGCCGGCGGTGGGCGAGGACGGCTACGCGGTCGAGGACCTGTCGGGCGAGCAGCCGTACATGTCGCTCCGGAGCGGCTGATGCAGGCCGTTCGCGTGCACGAGGGCGGCGAGCTCCGCTACGAGGAGGCGCCCGATCCCCAGCGCCGGTGGGGGCGAGGTCGTGGTCGAGCTGCGCACCGCCGGCCTCAACCGGCGCGACCTGCTCGTCAGCCGCGGCGTCTATCCCTTCCCGCTGCCGTTGATCCCCGGTTCCGACGGTGCCGGGGTGCGGCGCGACACGGGCGAAGAGGTCGTGATCCTGCCCTCGCTCTGGTGGGGGCAGGGCGAGGCGGCGCCCGGGCCGGACTTTCAGATCCTGGGCGGCCCGCGCGACGGCACCTACGCCGAGCTGGTCGCGGTCCCAGAGGAGAACCTCTATCCGAAGCCCGCCAGGCTCTCCTGGGAGGAGGCCGCGGCGTTCCCGCTCGCCGCGCTCACCGCGTACCGCGCGCTCTTCCAGCGGGGCGGCCTGAAGGCGGGGGAGACGGTGCTCGTGCTCGGCGCCGGCAGCGGGGTGTCGACCTTCGCCGTCCAGCTCGCGGCCCAGGCCGGAGCGCGCGTCCTCGTCACCTCCTCGTCGCGGGCGAAGGTCGAGCGGGCGGTGGTGCTCGGGGCGGAGACCGGTGTGCTCTACACAGAGGGCGACTGGGCGGAGGCGGTGCGCGAGCTGACCGACGGTCGCGGCGTCGAGCTCGTGCTCGACTCGGTCGGCTCGACCTGGCCCGAGTCGCTGCGGGCGGTCTGCCGCGGCGGCCGCGTGGTCGTCTTCGGGGCGACGGGCGGAACCGAGGTGACGCTCGAGGTGCGGCCGCTCTACCTCCAGTGGCTCTCTCTGCTCGGGCACGACGATGGGGAGCCCGAACGACTTCCGCGGGCTGCTCGCGATGCTCGAGGAGGGCACCTGGAGCCCGGTGCTCGACACCGTCTTCCCGCTTGCCGACGCGGTCGCGGCGCACGAGCGACTCGCGGGCCCCGATCACTTCGGCAAGATCGTCCTCACGTGCGGCTGAGCTCCTACTCCTGGGGCGACCCGTCGGCGCCGCCGGTCGTCTGCCTCCACGGCGTCACCGGTCATGGCCGCCGCTTTCGCAGGCTGGCAGAGGAGCGGCTGGTCGACCGCTACCACATCGTCTCGCGTCGACCTCCGCGGCCATGGGAGCTCCGGCTGGGAGCCGCCCTGGGACATCGACACCCACGTCGCCGACATCCTCGACACCGCAGACGGGCACGGGATCGAGCGCGCCCACTGGATAGGGCACAGCTTCGGCGGCCGGCTCGTCGCCGACCTCGTGGCGCGTGCGCCCGAGCGGGTCGGAGCGGGCAGTGCTGCTCGACCCGGCGATGTACGTCGACCCGGCGACGAGCCTCGAGCAGGCAGAGTCTCTCCGCGCCGACACGTCGTTCGCCAGCCCGGACGAGGCGATCGAGGCGAAGGTCGCCACCGGTTCGTACGTCTCCGACGCCGCGGGCGTTCTGGGACGAGGAAGCGGAGCAGCACCTGGAGCTCGGCGACGACGGGCGCTACCGCTGGCGCTTCTCGCCGCTCGCCGCGATCTGCGCGTGGAGCGAGATGAGCACGCGCACCACGCCGATGCCGCTGCGGGACGTGCTCGTCGTCCTCGGCGCGCAGTCGTGGCTGCCGGTGGCGCTGCCGAGGATCGGTTCGATCGAGGTGGCGACGGTGCCGGGCGGGCACAGCGTGCTCTTCGACGACTTCGACGCCAGCGCCGACGCGGTGCGAGCCTTCCTGGACGGGTAGCTTAGGAGCAGGGGCCCACTGCCGACGTGCCGCCCGGTCCAACGAGGTGGAAGACCGTGCCCGGCGGTGCCGTCTGCACGCAATACGAGCCCGTGTCGGCCCGCGCGACCACGGTGCCGGCCGGCACCGCCGCGCCTGCGTACGGGCCGGTCGTGCGGTGCTGCAGCTCGAGGTTGACCGCCGCCACCTGCAGCCGTGCCGCATCCGGCTGGCGCACGAGGCCCACGCCCTCCTCTGCGAGCGCGTCCTGCGCCTTCTTCCCCTGGGGCATGACGAGGCGCCAGGTTCCCAGGGCAACGGCGGCCAGGAGCACGACGGCGACGATGCGAGACGCGGAGAACACGTCATGTATATCGGCGCCTGCGTCGCAGGCTGGAGGCCGAGGTCTGATCCAATCGCCGCGCGATCCCCGCCGAGGCACATGTGGCTTTCGCCGCAGCAGTCGTGCGGTCGGATACCCATGCCGGTCGCCCGTGCGGGGCTCACCATTGGCTCACCACCTCCTCACCAGCGAAGGAGCGGACGTTGTACCTCGATCGCGCTGACGGCCTCCGTGCCCGAGCCGATGCCGGAATCCGGCGGGTGGTCCCTGGCGTCGGCGTCGCCCGGCGCTACCGGCGTGCGTGGCTCGGCCACGATCTGGCTGCGGGCCTCGTCCTTACCGCGCTCCTCGTGCCACAGGGGATGGCGTACGCGGAGCTCGCAGGGCTGCCTCCCGTCGTCGGCATCTACGCCACGATCACCCCGCTCGTCGCCTACGCGATCTTCGGGCCGTCCCGCATCCTCGTCCTCGGTCCCGATTCTGCGGTGGCTCCCGTCGTCGCCGCGGTGGTCATCCCCACCGCGGGCGACGACGCCGCCGAGCGGATCGCCCTCGCGTCGCTCCTGGCCCTCCTGGTCGGCGGCTTCTGCGTCATCGGCGGCGTCGCCCGGCTCGGCTTCCTCACCGACCTGCTGTCGAAGCCCGTGCGCCTCGGCTACCTGGCCGGGATCGCGACGGTCGTGCTCGCCGACCAGGTCCCACGGATGCTCGGGGCCGGCGGATCGGCAGCGGGTCTCCCGGGCGACCTGGCGCATCTCGCGTCGGCCTTTCCGGACGTCGACCTGCCGACGTTGCTCGTCGGCGTCGGGTCGCTCGCGCTGATCCTCGCGTGCCGCCTCTTCGCTCCTCGCGTGCCCGGCGCGCTGGTCGCCGTCGTCGTCGGCATCGCGCTCGTGTCCGGGCTTGGTCTGACGGGCGAGGTCGCCACAGTGGGCGTCATCCCGAAGGGCCTGCCGGCGCTGACGCTACCCGATCCCGCCGCCGGTGACCTCGGCGGGCTCGTCCTCGCTGCGCTGGCGATCTCTCTCGTCGCGTTCGCCGACACGTCCGTGCTGTCCCGCAGCTACGCCGCCAAGCTCGGCGACCGCGTGGATCAGAACCAGGAGCTCGTCGCCCTCGGCGCGGCCAACGCGGCGGCAGGTCTCTTCCAGGGGTTTCCGGTCTCCAGCAGCTCGTCGCGCACCCCGGTCGCAGAGGCCTCCGGCGCCCGCACGCAGCTTGCCGGAGTCGTCGCCGCGGCGGGCCTGGGGCTCGTGCTGGTGCTCGCCACGGGGTTGTTCCAGAACCTGCCGCTCGCCACGCTGTCCGCCGTGATCGTCGCCTCCGTCGTTCGCTTGATCGACGTTCCGGCGTTGCGTTGGCTGTTCCGCGTCGACCGCACTGAGTTCGCGCTGGCGTTCAGTGCGGCACTCGGCGTCGCCCTGGTGGGCGTCCTGCCCGGAATCGGGATCGCCGTCGGGCTCTCGGTGCTCGATCTGCTCTGGCGCGCCTGGCACCCGTACACCGCGGTGCTCGGTCGGGTGGACGGGCTGAAGGGGTATCACGATCTGCGTCGCCATCCAGAAGGGCGCCAGGTTCCAGGTCTCGTCCTGCACCGTTTCGACGCCGCGCTCTTCTTCGCCAACGCCGACGCCTTCCGGGAATCCCTCCTGAAGGCGGTTGCGGGTGCGGAGCCGCCCGCCCGGCGCGTCGTCGTCGCCGCCGAGCCGATCACGGACGTCGACTCCACCGCCGCGGACGTCCTCGTCGAGCTGGACCAGCAGCTCGAGCGAATGGGTGTCGAGCTCGCGTTCGCCGAGATGAAGGGACCGACGAAGGACAAGCTCGTCCGCTACGGCTTGTTCGAGCGGATCGGGCACGAGCGCTTCTACCCGACCGTGGGAGCAGCTGTGCACGCCTACGTGGCCGAGCACGACGTGTCGTGGCAGGACTGGGAGGACGCGCTGCGCGAGCGGGAGGAGGCCGCCTCGGGGGCCGACGCACCCTGAGGCTGCGGCGAAGTACGGAGTTGAAAGAAGGGTGACCTCGGATTCATCACCTCGCCCGGGCCCGGCGCAGCTCGACCTTCGAGGAGGTGGTGTCGGGGCTCGACGAGAGACGGCGTTGTACGAGGCGCGGCGCTGCTTCTCGTGCGGCAACTGCTTCTCGTGCGACAACTGCTTCGGGGTGTGCCCTGACAACGCAGTCCGCAAGCTCGACGACCCGGCCGAGCCGTACGCCTTCGACCTCGACTACTGCAAGGGCTGCGGGATCTGCGCGGTCGAGTGCCCTGCGGCGCGACCGAGATGATCCCCGAGACCGTCTGAGGTCAGAAGCCGAGACCGAGGGCGTGAGGCCGAGAGGCGCGCGTCACGTCTCGCAGGCCCACGATGCCGATCGGCCGTCCCTCGTCGACGACCGGAAGGTGATGGACGCCGATCTCGGACATCAGCCGCTCGAGCTCGTCGAGCCGCGTGTCGGGCTCCACGGCCACGGGCTCCGCCGTCATCCACGTCCGCACCAGGGTCACCCCCGGCTCTGCGCCCGCGGCCAGCGCCCGGATCAGGTCGCGCGAGGTGAGAATGCCGACAAGTCTCCCGCTGTCCGCCACGAGCGCGGAGCCGACGTCCTCGTCCATCATCGCTGCGGCGATGGTGGAGAGCGTCTCGTCGCCCCCGACCACGAGCGGGTGCGGCGACATCAGGTCACGCGCGCTGAGAAGCGCGTCCCCGTTCTCGCCGCCGCGTCGCTCGCGGTCCTCCACCGGAAGCCGGGGACGCGCGACGACGTGGTCCACGCCGTGCACCTCCAGCTCCACCTCGACAGGCACTCCCGCGTCGGCGGGCTGCTCCGACCAGGGCTCGACCCCGGCCGTGTCGGCGAGGAAGCGGGGGAGATGGCGGCCGACGATCTTCGTCGGCGGCCACCACAGCGGCGTCTCACTGGCCCAGGCCAGATCCTTCACGCTGCCGGGCGCGTTCCGGAGGTAGCGCGGGGCCGCCCCGGTCAGCAGGAGGCCGCGCAGCACCGGCCTGAACGGATGAGGCGCGATGTCGGTGTCGACCAGGGCCGCGATCGCCTCCGCCGCCGCCTGTGCCTGCTGCGCGGCAATGCCACCCTGCTTGACGGGGTAGCTGGTGACGTCCCCCGCCGCGAACAGCCGCTGCACGCCCGGGACGTGGCAGTGGGGATCGATGGGCACGAAGCCGTCGACCGTCTGTGGCACCCCGTCGAGCCGAGGGCCGACGAGGCGCGGCAGCGCGACCACCCGGCCGGCCGGGATGGAGCGGTCTGGAACGAGGCGGAGCTCGCCGCCGGTGGCTTCGGTCGCGTAGCAGCCGGTGTGGAGGACGACGTCCCGCTCTTCGAGTAGCTCGCGCACGAGCTGGCTGGCCGGAGTGCCGAACAGCTCGAGCGGCGCCGGCTCGGGCGTCACCAGCGCCAGCTCGACACCGCGGACCCCGCGCGCCCGCAGCCGCGTCGCGAACAGCAGCGCGAGCTCGTAGGCGGGAAGCTGCCAGGCTGCACCGCGCGGCACGACGAACGCCAGGCTCTTGACGAGGCCCGTCTCGGCCTCCTCGAGGACGTGCTTGAGCGCGGCGACGTCGGCCGGGCCGCGGAACGTCAGCGCGCCCGGGATCGTGGGCGTCGGTACGGCGCCGCAGGCGAGCAGCAGCGCGTCGTACGGGATGGTTGCTCCGGCTGCGGTTCGCACCTCTCGTCGCTGGGCGTCGACCGCGCGGAGGCTGCCGAGCGTGAACGAGGCGTCGGTGCGCGCGGCGAAGGCGGAGAGCTCGAAGCGCCGCACCTCGCCGAGGCCGAACGGCTCGGCCACCGCGACCGGCCGGTACCAGAACAGCGGCTCCGGGGCGAGGAGCTCGATCCGAAGGCGGCTGCCGAGCAGCTCGCGCAGCGCGAGCGTGGCCTCCAACGCGGCGACGCCGCCGCCCGCGACCAGCACGCTCTCGACATCGCTTCGGGCCATGGCCGAATCTCCTCCCAGGCAGTTGCTCCGATCGTGCCCCAGAGAGAGGCTTCGGCCAACCGCGGAATCGCCGATTGCAGGCGGGTTTCTACGGATCCCGCCGGTCGGCGGTGTCAGCCCACGAGCGCGTCGAGGGCGGCGTCGACGTCGGCGGCGGTCGTGTAGAGGTGGAACGAGGCGCGTACCGAGCCGGCGCGCGTCGACGCGCGGATGCCTGCCCGCTCGAGCCGCGGCCCGGCGTCGGCCACGGCGGCGGGGACGATGGCCGAGTCGCCCGGCGGCAGCCCCAGACCGGCACGAAACCGGTTCGCGAGCCCGACATCGTGTGCCTGGATCTCCTCGACACCGGCGTCGAGCAGCGCCTGCAGGGCCGGCGCGCCGCCGACCCACGAGAACCAGGCCGGGGAGGTGTCCAACCGGCGCGCGCTCGGCGCGAGCGTCAGCGGGAGGCCGTAGTAGGAGCCGTACGGCTCCACGCCCGCGTACCAGCCGGCATGCAGCGGTGTCGTACGCTCCAGGACTCGTTCGCCGACCGTGAGGTAGGCGGTGCCGCGCGGGGCGCAGAGCCATTTGTACCCGGCGCACACCACGGCGTCGAAGCGCGAGGCGTCGAGCGGCAGCCAGCCGCACGCCTGCGTGGCGTCGACGACCGAGAGCGCGCCATGCTCCGCCGCCGCCCCCGCGACCGCGTCCAGATCGACGAGCGCCCCGGTGGAGGACTGCACGGCGCTGACCGCGACGACGGCGGTGCCCGGCCCGACGGCCTCCGCCACTCGGTCGAGCGGGACCGAGCGGAGCTCGAAGCCCTGTGCGGCCCACGGCCAGAGCAGCGACGTGAAGTCGCCTTCCGCGCACACCACGTCGCCCCGGGGCGTCGAGGCGGCGACGAGCCCCACGAGCTCCGACACTGTCGCCGCGACGGCGACACGCTCGGCGGGGACGGACACGAGCTGCCCGAAGAGCGCCCGGGCTCGCGCGATCTCCGCGTCCCAGACCTCCCACGACGTCCGGCCGCCGCGCCAGTCGGCGAGCGCCGTCTGGAGCGCCTCCCAGGCGCTCGCCGGCGGGAGGCCGTAGCTCGCGGTGTCGAGGTAAGGCTGTGCCGGCGTCCAGCTGCGCGCGGCGTCCGCGATGCTCACGCCACCGTGTGCTCGTGCGCCACGAGGCGTTCGTAGGCCGGCAGCGTCAAGAACTCGACGTACTCGGGCTGGGTGGCGATCTGCTCGAAGATCGTGCGGGCCTCGTCGTAGCCGTCGCCGAGCCTCTCCACTTCCTCGCCTGTGATGCGGCGTACGTCCTCGGCCGAGATCCTGCCGTGGTGGAGCCACTGCCAGATCTGGGAGCGCGAGATCTCCGCGGTGGCAGCGTCTTCCATCAGGTTGAAGATGGCCACCGCCCCGTTGCCGTCCAGCCAGGCGGCGAGGTACTGGATGCCGACCGAGACGTTGTTGCGCAGGCCCGCCTCCGTCACGTCCCCCGGTGTGGCCGCGACGTCGAGCAGCTCCTCGCCCCCGACGGTGACGTCGTCGCGCTGCCGTTCGATCTGGTTCGGGTGCTCGCCGAGCACGGCGTCGAACGCCTCTCTGGCCACCGGGACGAGGTCCGGGTGGGCGACCCACGTCCCGTCGAAGCCCTGGGAGGCTTCGCGCTCCTTGTCCTCACGCACCTTGGCGAGCGCGACTGCGTTGACCTCGGGGTCGCGCCGGGAGGGGATGAACGCTGCCATGCCGCCCATCGCGTGCGCACTCCGGCGGTGGCAGGTCTTCACGAGCAGCTCGCAGTAGGAGCGCATGAAGGGCACGGCCATCGTCACCGCGGCGCGGTCGGGCAGCACGAACTCGGGCCGATGTCCGAGCTTCTTGATCACGCTGAAGATGTAGTCCCAGCGACCCGCGTTGAGCCCGGCGGAGTGCTCGCGGAGCTCGTACAGGATCTCGTCCATCTCGAACGCGGCGAGGATCGTCTCGATCAGGACGGTCGCCTTGATCGTCCCGCGAGGCACACCGAGCCGGTCTTGCGACCACGCGAAGACGTCGTTCCACAGTCGGGCCTCGAGGTGCGACTCGAGCTTCGGGAGGTAGTAGTAGCGGCCGTTGCGCCCGTGGTTGCGCAGGAAGTAGAGCCCGAAGTCGAACAGGCTCCCGGACATCGGCTCTCCGTCGACCTCGAAGTGCTGCTCGTCGAGATGCCAGCCGCGCGGGCGCACGAACAGCACCGCCACGTCGTCGTTCAGCCGGTAGGACTTCCCCCCGGTGTCGAGCGAGATCGTCCGCTCGAGCGCGTCGGTCAGGTTGCGCTGCCCCGCGATGCAGTTATCCCAGGTGGGCGAGTTGGCGTCCTCGAAGTCCGCCATGAAGACCTTCGCCCCGGAGTTGAGCGCGTTGATCACCATCTTGCGGTCGACCGGGCCAGTGATCTCCACGCGACGGTCGGCGATCTCGTCGGGGAACGGCACGACGCGCCAGTCGTCCTCGCGGACGGCGGTCGTCTCGGGCAGGAAGGCCGGCAGCTCGCCGGCACGCAGGCGTGCGGCCCGAGTGGCCCGCCGGGCGAGCAGCTCCTCGCGGGCGGGAGCGAATGTGCGCTGCAGCTCCGTGAGGAACTCGGTGGCTTCGGGGGTGAGGACGTCGGCGGTGTCGGTCATCGGCCGATCATCTCAGCTCTCTCTTTTGCAAGCGCTGGATCCGCTGACGCGGATCCTGAGAATCCGCAGGGAACCGTAGGTTCCCGGCTTCAGGGATCTTCGCGCGGGGCGGGATCCGCTGAGAAGCGGATCCCGCCCCGCGCGCCTAATCTCTTTCGTGGTCGCGCTCGCAGTGCTCTGGACAGGTGCACTCGGCGCTCTCGGCATGGCTCACGACGACCGGGCGCTGGTCGCCCGGCCGGGCGACAGGCGACGTGCCGCGGCGCCCCAGCGTCGTCCTCACGGTATCCATGATCGCACCCATCGTCGCCTCCTCTCAGGCGCCGAAGATCTCGCCGCAGTCGCAGCGGACGAGCCCTTCGAGCGCGTCCGGCTCGGACAGGTTGGAGCCGCCGAGGCCGCATGCCGGGCAGGCCACGCGGCCGCAATCGGCGCGGCCGTCGTCGTGGACCCGGCAGCCGGGGTCCTCGCAGCGCTCCAGCGAGTGCTGCCCCCGGAAGCCGCGCGTCTTGATGTGCAGGATCGTCGCCGTGTACGTGCTCATGCAGCCACCTCCTCGAACTGCTCCTGCTCGGTCGAGCCGCGGAGCGCGAGCGTCGACGCGGCACCTCCCGAGATCGTCTCCATCACCTGGTCGAAGTACCCTGCCCCGACTTCCCGCTGGTGGCGGGTTGCGGTGTAGCCCTCGTCCTCGAGCTCGAACTCCCGCTCCTGCACCCGCACGTACGCGGTCATCGCCTCGTCGCGGTACCCGCGCGCCAGCTCGAACATCGAGAGGTTGAGGGAGTGGAAGCCCGCCAGCGTGATGAACTGGAACCGGTAGCCCATCCGCGCCAGGTCGCGCTGGAAGCCCGCGATCTGGCCGTCGTCCAGGTGCTTGCGCCAGTTGAACGACGGCGAGCAGTTGTACGCGAGCAGCTTGCCGGGGTAGCGCTCGTGGATGGCGGCGGCGAAGCGCTCCGCCTCCTCCAGGTCCGGCGTCGAGGTCTCGAACCAGACGAGGTCGGCGTACGGCGCATAGGCGAGCCCGCGCGCGATCGGCGCCTCGATGCCGTCGCGAACGCGGAAGAAGCCCTCCGGCGTGCGCTCGCCGGTGCAGAACTCCTGGTCGTCCTCGTCGACGTCGCTCGTCAGCAGCGTGGCCGAGAGCGCGTCGGTGCGGGCGACGATCAGCGTCGGAACAGCGGCGACGTCGGCCGCGAGGCGAGCCGCCACGAGCGTTCGCACGAACTGCGACGTAGGCACCAGCACCTTGCCGCCCAGGTGGCCGCACTTCTTCTCCGACGAGAGCTGGTCCTCGAAGTGAACGGCGGCGACGCCCGCCTCGATGTAGGCCTTCATCAGCTCGAACGCGTTGAGCGGGCCGCCGAACCCGGCCTCGGCGTCGGCCACGATCGGCGCCAGCCAGTACGTCGAGTCGTCGCCCTCGGCGTGCGCGATCTGGTCGGCGCGCAGGAGCGCGTAGTTGATGCGCTTGGCGAGAGCGGGGCCCGTGTTCGCCGGATAGAGGCTCTGGTCGGGGTACGTGTGCCCCGAGAGGTTCGCGTCTGCGGCCACCTGCCAGCCGGACAGGTAGATCGCCTTGAGACCGGCCCTGACCATCTGTACCGCCTGACCGCCGGTCAGCGCGCCGAGCGCGGCGACCAGCTCCTCGCTCTCCAGCAGGGCGCGCAGCCGCTCGGCGCCGAGCCGGGCGAGCGTGTGCTCGATCGCGACCGAGCCCCGCAGGCGCGCGACGTCCTCCTGGGTGTACGGGCGCTCGACGGCGGTAGTGGGCATTCTGCTCCTTTCGGATCCGATCCTGCGAGATTCGGATCCTACATGAGACCATCACGGCGCACAAGCGTGTCACAAGGCCATATTTCGGATCCCAAGAAATCATGCTGGATGCGCAGCGCGTGCTCGCCTACACTGCATCTCGATGACCACGCTCACCACCAAGGCCGACGACATCGCCCGCGTGCTCGAGGACGAGATCGTTGCCGGGGCGATCGCGCCGGGCACGGTTCTGCGCCAGGAGCAGCTGTCCGAGCGGTTCGACGTCAGCCGCACGCCGGTGCGCGAGGCGCTGCGCCGGCTCGCCGCGCTCGGGCTCGTCTCGTTCGAGCCGAACCGCGGCGTGCGCGTGCGCTCGATCTCGCCGGGCGAGCTACGCGAGGCGCACCTCGTGCGCGCGGAGCTGGAGGCACTCTGCACGGAGGTGGCGACGCCGCGCATGACGACGGACGACCTCGCCGCGCTCGACGCGGCCGAGCGGCGCTTCGGCGACCTCACGCTCGAGCTGCGCGACCAGGCCCGGCGCGGAGAGGCCCGCGACTCGTCACTCTTCGTGGAGTGGATGCAGGCGAACTACGCGTTCCACGACGTGATCTACGCCGCCGCCGCGATGCCGCTCGTGGAGCGGCTCGCGAAGGGAGCGCGACGCACGTTCATCGGCGACCGGGTCTGGAGCGCGCGGGCCGAGCTCGACGAGCTGTACGCGAAGAACGACCTCCAGCACCGCGCCATCCTGGAGGCGATCGAGGCCGGCAGCGCCGCGGCTGCGCGGATCCTCGCGCGCGAGCACGTGCTCTCCTCCGGCCGACTGATCGAGTCCGTGCTCGAGTCGGTCGGCGCACAATCGCGCGACCCGGTCTGGTAAGCGGGGGGAACTGGCGTGGGGGAAACCAGCGTTTCCCCCACGAGCCCCCTTCTTTTCGCCGCGACATTGCCGGCGCCTGTGGGCCTCCCGGCCGGCATTTTCGTGCGCGGAGCCGGGCTCGGCCCGGCGGGAGCGCTAGCGCGGCTGAGTGTGCCGTGCGCTGAAGGAGGGGGCCGGTGGGGGAACCACGGGTTCCCCCGCCTAGAACGTGCCGTAGCGCTCGTACGCCTCGAGCGGGGGCATCCCGGCGCGCACGGCGTCGCGGATCTCGTTCTCGGTGCCGGCCTTCGCCTCGGCCGCGTCGAGCACGTCGACGGCGATCGCCTGCGGCACGACGACGACGCCGTCCTCGTCGCCGACGATCCAGTCGCCCGGCTCGATGCGCACGCGGCCGATCGTGATCGGCACCTGCGTGGCGGTGACCTCCCAGCGCCACGTCCAGTCCTCGGGGGTGACGAAGCGGCGTGAAGACGGGGTAGCCCTCGTCCACGATGAAGCGCGTGTCGCGGCAGCCGCCGTCGATCACGCACCCGGCCACGCCGCGGGAGGCGAGCGAGATCGCCGACAGCTCGCCGAAGTGGGCGGAGCGATCCAGGTGGCGAGGCGTAGACGGCGACGTGGCCGGCGGGCACGCTGCCGAGCATCGCGAGCGTCTTGCGGATCGTCCGGCTTCCCAGTCGTCGTGCCGAGACGGCGCGCCCTCGACGGTGAAGGCCTGCCCCACGACCGCCATTCCCGGCCGCGAGCGGGCGGATCTCGGGTGGCAGCGTCTGGTCGCGGAGGCCGCGGTCGTCGAGCACGTCGGTCAGCGCCGCGGTGTAGAGGGCTGCGAAGCGGTCCCGCACAGGGGCGAGACTGCCACACGGGCCGCAGCCGCGCGACGAAGCACGACAGCTCCGCCGCCACTGACGCACGGCCGGCACCGCGACGCCTGCGAGCGCGAGTCGGCCCGAAAGTCGTTGCGCTACGTCGTGAGGCTGAGCACGACGGTCAGCCCGATGCTCGCCGCGACGAGCACGATCGTGAGCAGGGTCGCGATCGACGACGCCCGCCCCATGACCGACGTACCCATTACTTCTGAGTCCCGGCCGAGCAGGCGCATGAAGATGATCAGCGGGAGCAGCAGGACGGCGTTGAGCGCCTGGCTCAGGAAGATGATCGGCACGAGCGGGGTGCCGGGAAGGCACACGATCACGACGGCGACCGCGACGAGCGCCGCGAACGTCCCGTAGAAGACCGGGGCGTCGCGCACGCGATCGTCGAGCTGCGCCTCGAGCCCCGCCGCGTCCGTGATCGAGTACGCGGTCGAGAGCGGGAGCACGGAGACGGCGAGCAGGCCCGAGCCGAGGAGCCCGACGCCGAACAAAGCGGCCGACAACGAGCCCGCGAGGGGCTCGAGCGCCTGCGCGGCGTCGCGTGCGTCGCCGATCTCGACTCCCGACACGTGCAGGGTGGCCGCGCACGCGATGGCGACGAACGCCCCGATCACGCCGGTGAGCACGGCGCCCACGATCACGTCGATGCGCTCGAGGCCGAGGTCACGCGGCCGCAGCCGCTTGTCGACGACGTACGACTGGATGAAGGCGAGGCCCCAGGGCGCAAGCGTGGTGCCGATCGTCGCCACGACGGCGAGCGCCGCGGCAGCGGAGCCTGGAGGCGTGGGGACGACCAGCCCGCGCACCGCCGCACTCCAGTCCGGGCCGGCCAGGATCGCCGCAGCGACGTAGGCGGCGAAGACCGAGCTGAGCAGCAGCAGGACGTGCTCGACGCGCGCGATCGAGCCGCGCAGGACGAGCGCCGAGACGAGCAAGGCAGCCGCAGGCACGCCCGCCGCACGCGGCACCCCGGCGAGGCCGAGGGCGGCGGCGATGCCGGCGAACTGCCCGCAGAGGGTGCCGAGGTTCGCGCCGACCAGCGCGATCAGGCCGAGCGCGGCCCAGCGCACTCCGTAGTGCTCGCGGACGAGGCCCATCGCGCCCTGCCCCGTGACGATGCCCATCCGCGCGCCGAGCTCGTGGTAGACGACCAGCGCGACCGTGGAGACGGTGATCGCCCAGAGCAGCGTGTACCCGTAGCTCGCGCCCCAGGATCGAGTAGGTGGTGATCCCCGGCGGGTCGTCGTCGGAGAGCCCGGCGAGCAAGCCGGGACCGACGACGAGTGCGAGCGCGCCGAGCCGCGTGCGCATCTCACCGTCCCCAGCCCGGATGCCCGCGCAGCACCCGCCAGTACCGGCTGCGCGGCGCGGCTACCCGTGGCCGTCCGCGCGTAGGGTACGTCGCAACGATACCGACCGAGTGGGCGGCATCCGGTCGAGCAGCGCTGCCCGGCGGTCGTCGTCCGCCTGGGCCAGGGCGTCGGCCGCGTCGTCGTCGGGCATCTGCGCCAGCAGCGCGCCGGCCCTGCCGAGCGGCAGCGCCTCGACGAGGTCGGCGCCCAGGTCGGGATGCACGGCGGCGAGCGCGGCGGCGGCTCGGGCGCCTTCGACCGTGTCCAGCACTTCTGCGCCCCGATCGGTGGGCAGGCGGACGAGCAACTCGGCCAGCTCCGAGGCGTCGAGACGGTGAACGGCCGCCGTGGGCGCGGAGAGCTGCAGGGGCTGATTGCGCGCGGAGGCCAGGTGGACGGAGGCCCAGTCGATCGCGTCGTGGCCGACGCGGCGCGCGACCCTGCGCAGGCCGAGCCGGTGGAGGATGGCGCGCCACCCGACGTCGACGGCGACGACGCGGAGCAGGTCGTCGTCCCAGGCGAGATGGACGTCGCCGACGCGGGCGATGCGGCGCTCGCGCACGTCGACAATCTGCGCATCGAGAACGTCGCGGCGGAGGAGGAGCGCGCTCCCGACCTGCCCGCCGCCGAGCGCCGTACGGAGCGAGAGCCGGCCCGCCACCACGCGCGAGATCTCGTCGCGTGGGAGAAACAGCGAGCCACGGGCGGCGCTCGGGCGGACGATCCACCCGACCACCGCCGGATAGGTGTCGTCGAGCGCCACGGCGACGTCGAGCACCCGGGCCATCTCTCGCCCCGCGGTGTCGATAGATAGATCCAGACATTGATCCTATACGGGCTTCCTCTCACGACTCGGAGTCGAGCCTCGATCGTGCGTCGGCTACTGGGCCGCAGCGGTTTCCCAAAGCCGCGTGCGCATGTTCGATTCATGCCGGGGGCATCGCTTCATTCATGCGGAAAGCGGCATGGGTAAAGGGATTGCGGGGATCTCACTCGACCATCGCCGAACCGCACAGAACCGCTGAGAACCGCCTGATACTGGCCCTCACTGGCCCGCAACTGGCCCTCCGTCGCCCGTAAGACGGGATGGGTTGCGAACATCGTCTGCATGCAGGCGGGCAGCACTCGATACTTCGTCACCGCCACGTGTGACGGCGTCGAGACCGAGATCCTCAAGTTCGAGCAGTCCACGCGGTCGGCGGTGATCGTGATGTCCGGCATGGGGCGCATCACGGACACGAAGAGCATCCACATCACCCATCACCGGCCCAAGCGGGGACTGCCGACGAGGATCATGCACATGAGCGATGCGAGCGGCACCGACGTGCGCCATGCGCTCGACCCGACCGTGCGCATGGTGGAGCTCGGACAGTTGATCGTGAACTTGGGTGATCTCGACTGGAACTCGACCAAGCCGTTCAGACGGACGGCGTACCGCGCGAAGTACGTACACGACGTCGCCGCGCGGGGGCCACACATCGACGCCAGGTTCTACCTGGGCGACCCCGCTGCGATCTCGGAGGCCATGAGTCGGCGACTCTCGCCGGAACGGCATGAAATGCTCATGCTGAAGCCGTCAGGGTTCGGCACACCACCCGGCGGACACGAGATCACCACGGTGCAGATCCTCTTTGACGACGAGGCAGACGAGACGCTCGGTCACGTCCCGTAGCGTGGTGTAGGAGCGTGTCGGACGGAGCCGGTTGTTGGTCCGGCCACCGCGGCGCTCAGACTCGTCGGGTCTTCCAGGACTACGGCGAGAGGAGAGTCACCGCGATGGCCGAGACGAAGAGGATGACGGCTGAGCAGGTCGTCAGCTACCTGCTTGAGGGGGAGGGGCTTGACTTCTTGCGCGAGTCGTTGACCTGGGTCGTGCAGCAGTTGATGGAGGTCGAGGTGTCCGAGCTGGTCGGCGCCGCTCGAGGCGAGCGGGCGCCGGAGGAGCGGCTCACACATCGCAACGGGTACCGGGCTCGGACGTGGGCGACGCGCGCGGGCGAGCTCGAGCTGGCGATCCCCAAGCTGCGGCGTGGTTCGTACTTTCCGAGCTTCCTCGAGCCGCGTCGACGCTCGGAGCAGGCGCTGGTCTCTGTCGTGCAGGAGGCGTACGTCGCCGGCGTGTCGACCCGGAAGGTCGACCAGGTGGTCGAGTCGCTGGGGCTGCGGATCTCGAAGAGCGAGGTCTCACGGATCTGCGCCGGTCTCGATGAGCAGGTGGACGCGTTCCGCAACCGCCCGCTCGAAGGCTCGTATCCGTACCTGTGGCTGGACGCGAAAGTCGAGAAGGTCCGCGACGGCGGCCGGGTCGTGCGCAAGTGCCTCGTGCTCGCCTACGCCGTGCACGAGTCCGGCTACCGCGAGGTGATCGGGCTCGACGTCGGCGAGGCCGGGACCGAGGCGTTCTGGCGTAGCTTTCTGCGCTCACTCGTCGAGCGCGGCCTCGTAGAAGTACAGCTGGTCGTCTCCGACGCGCACGCCGGGCTGAAGAAGGCGATCGCACAGGTGCTCGGCTGTCCCTGGCAGCGCTGCAGCGTGCACTTCCTCCGCGAAGCGCTCGGGCACGCCCGCCGTGAGCAGCAGCCGATGCTCGCGGCGCTGCTCAGGCCGATCTTCACCGCCGACGACGGCGACGCCGCACGCGAGATGGTCGGTGACGCGCTCGAGCGACTCCGAAAGCCGCTGCCGAAGATCGCCGAGCTGCTCGAAGAAGCCGAGGACGACCTGCTCGCCTTCTACGCGTTTCCGGCCGACCACCGGCCGAAGCTGCGCTCCACGAATCCCGTCGAGCGGGTCAACCGCGAGGTCGGCCGCCGCACCGACGTCGTCGGCATCTTCCCCAACGACCGCTCACTGATCCGGCTCGCAGCCAGCGTCGTGATCGAGCAGAACGACGAATGGCTCGTCGGTCGCCGCTACCTCAGCAACCACTCGCTCGAAGCAGTCATCGATCAAGAAAGACAAGACCACCACAGAGAGGAGGCCCACGAGCTCACCGCCGCGTGAGCGGCCAACGATCAAGCCGACGAGTTACACCACGCCCCGGGACTTGACTAGACGCTCGGATGCTTGTTGCTCAGCTGCCATCCGCCCACCGGCGCACAGGAGGAGGAGCCGTGGTCCGGGGAACGCCTCCGCCTCCACTGGGTCGCCTATGGCGACGGCGGACAGATCGCAGAGGGAACAACCGATACATAGCTGCCGAACGCGGCAGCCTCTCCTGCCGTGCCGCCGTGTCCCCGCCCGGTATCCTGCCGCTGCTGCAAGAGCAACCCAAGGAGGTGGTCTCTCTTGGAGGCCATTTTGACGGTTGCAGGCTCGTGCGGTCGGATGGCGGGCACCCTTTCTTAGGGGGCAGGCCCGTGGAAGGTCCGTCTTCCAGCCTTAGCGAGATAAGGGGGAAACCCCGAAAGGGAGGGGCCGGTCGTGGCGTCCTGCCAATGCTGCGAACGACACCCCCTCCCCTTGCAGCACACCCGTCCTCCAGAGTCTCCCTCGCCCCTTTACTCCCTTCGGGTGCGGAGCATCACCGCAATCGGCGTGCACACGGCCGTGACCGCCACGAACGTGACCACCAGCAGCACCTTCCCAAGCACCACGATCACGCGCGTGTCGTAGACGATCACCAGCAGGGCGAGGATCGCCGCGAGCAGGACGACGGTCACAGCTGCGCCAGGCGCCCGGCGTGTTCGCCAGCTCCAGGTAGGCATTCAGCATCGCCGCAGCCTCGGCCTCGGCCCTCTTCATCAGGTGTCCGTAGCGGTCGAGCGTGATGCTCACCGATGAGTGCCCCATGAAGGTGGAGAGCGCCTTTGCATTCACTTCTGCAGCGATCATCAGCGAGGCGAACGTGTGGCGGCACTCGTGCAGGCCGATGGGAACGAGGAGCTCCTGCTCGGTCTCCGCGCACGCGCGCGGGTCGCTGGGACACCTCCTGTGGGAACGGCCGCTGCGTGCTTACTTCACCCTCGGCGCGCCCATACCCCGAACGGGCTTGCTCATCACTTGCCTGGGTTCTCGCGCACCGAATTTCTCTGCACTACTGACAACACCACGGAAGGACTCCCGAATGGCACCGAACCCACTGCCCCCCAAGGGCCTGATCGTCGATTGTGCACGCGCGTGAAGCAACGCCGCGTCGACTTCCTCGGCGCCGGTCTGTGCGCTCTCGGGCTGGGTGGGTTCGTCTTTGCGCTGATCGAGCAGCCTCACTACGGCTGGGGCAACCCGGTCATCTTCGTGCCCCTCGTCGTCGGTGCCGTCGCGTTCGCATTTTTCCTCGCCTACGAGCGCCGCGCGGCGGAGCCGATGCTGAAGCTCGAGCTCCTCTCCCGGCGCAACTTCGCGGTGGGGAACGCAGAGACGCTGGCGATGTACGCGGGCCTGGCGATCCTCTTCTTCTTTCTGGTCATCTACCTGCAACAGATGGCCGGCTACACGGCACTTGAGAGCGGGCTGACGACAGTGCCGGTGACGCTGATCATGTTCGCGCTTTCACGCCCTTTTCGGAGCGCTCGCGGATCGCCATGGGCCGCGCCTCTTCATGGGAGCCGGGCCGTTGATCGCAGCTGCCGGAATCCTGCTCCTCCTCAGAGTCGATATGCATCCCTCGTACGTGGCCGACCTGCTTCCGGCGCTGCTCGTCTTCGCGCTCGGTCTCTCGATGACCGTCGCCCCACTCACAGCAACCGTCCTTGCCGACGCCGATGAGAACGACGCCGGCATCGCCTCCGCGATCAACAACGCCGTCGCACGCGTGGCCGGGCTCGTCGGCGTTTCGGTCGTGGGCGTCGTTGTCGCAAGCACACTCGTCGGCGATACGTTCGCCGCCAACACAGAGTCGGTGCGGGCCTTCCACCAGGTCGTCCTGATCTGCGGCACGCTCGTCGCGGCCGGCGGCATCGCGGGAGCAGTCGGGATCACCAACCCACGGCGAATCGTCGAGGCGGAGCGATGTCCTGGAGGTCAGCTCATCGGGACGCCACAGCCAGCCGTGGACACCGCACCGCTCCCGTCGAGAGCAATCGTCGAGCCCCTACCGCGGCAGGCGTAAAAGGACGATCTGCGACATCACGTCGTGGGCAGGTGTGTATCGAGTCGATGGACGGAAGTGAACTCATGACGCACTCGTCGGCTCGGCTCTAGTCGAAGTTACCGACTCGTTTGTCGGGCACGCTAGCGCAAATCCCCTGTCTCGGCTGTCCCACGCTCTCCCATCAACCTCGCGCACGAATTCGGTGCATTCGATGCGCGCACCATGGCTAGACGTGGTAGTCACGAAGCTTGACACTCGCCCACGGCCGCTGCCGAGGGTGACAGCGGCGCCAGGATCGTTGAGCCAGTTGACCGCCTCCTCGACGTTGTCTACAGCGAAGCAAACATGGTGGAGACCCTCGCCGTGTTCGTCGAGCCACGTGCCAAGTGGCGAAACAGGATCGAGGGGCTCCACAAGCTGAACGAATGCGTTGCCAGCATCGAGATAAGTGAACCGCGCATGCGGCACGGGGATCTCCTCGTTCGAGTGGAACCGGAGTCCGAGACGTCCCTCGTAGAAGCGAAGCGCCTCCTCGGTGCTACGGACGAGAATCGCCACGTGATCTAGTCGTCGCAGAAGGCTCACGATCTCCTACAGATAGCCGTTCCGGCCGAAGGGCGCTGCGTTATCACGCCACGCCAGAGTCGCGCCCCTCCTCGCGATGCCATGCACGTGGGCGTCTTCGAGGCACCTGGGCCGAGTAGAGGGCGACCACAACGATGATCAACAAGCCAGTGATGACCTGTTGTGGGTACGTGCCGACGTCCCGGAGCGTCAGTATGTTGTTGAGGAGCGTCAGGATCATGACACCGGCGAACGTTCCCGCGAGGCCGCCGCGTCCACCGAACAGACTCGTTCCGCCGATCGCAACAGCCGCGACCGACGTCAGGAGGAAGACTTGACCGGCGACCGGGTCGCCTAATGCGAGGCGCGCGCTGAGCATTACACCTGCGAGTGCGGCGAATGTTCCGCTGAGGACGTAGACGCTGATCGTTAGACGGACGGTGTGCACACCCGAGAGACGCGCCGCTTGTTCGCTTCCGCCGAGCGCGTACAGCTGCATTCCGTATCGTGTCCCACGAAGGATGAGGAAGCCGACGGCGAACCCGGCGGCTAGCACGAGCACGGACTTCGGGATTGGTCCGATGTCGCCATAGCTGAGATCCTGTAGGCCCGGTGGAGTCAATCCGCCGGGTGTCTTGTTCCGGAGGAGCGCCAGTCCCTGGATGATCGAGAGCGTGCCCAGAGTGGCAACGATCGGCTGGAGACGGAGTACGGTGATTGCGAGGCCGTTGAGTAGTCCGAGGCCGGCGCCGATCGCTACGCAGAGCAGGATGCCTGGCAGCGTTCGTCCATCGTCGCCGTTCATATACATGGCGCCGACGATCGAAATCAGGCCCATCATCGAGCCCACGGAGAGGTCGATTCCGCCGGTGATCACAACGAAGGTCTGGCCGATAGCGACAAGGGCGAGCGGGACGCTTGCCGCCAGCGCGCTCTTGAGGTTGAACTCGGTCGAAAACTGCGGTGCGCCGATCGTCCCGTAGATGAACATGAGCACAAGGACCGTGTAGACGACGGCAACGTCGGAATGTCCTGAGAACCACCGTACGAGCCGCCGATTGCCGATGTGTAGGTTGGCTCGCCGACTAGAGGACATGGCTCAGCACCTCGCTCTCGCCCGCTCCCGCGTTGAGGCGCGCAGCGACGAGTCCCTCCCGCAGAACGAGCAGATCGTCGCTCATCCCGAGGATCTCGGTCAGTTCCGTCGAGATGATCACAACGGCAGCACCCGCGTTTGCGAGTCCACGCACAAGGACATATATCTCTGCCTTCGCGCCGATGTCGATGCCGCGCGTCGGTTCGTCGAGGACGAATACGCGGGGATGCGCGGCGAGGCATCTGGCGAGCAGAGCCTTCTGCTGGTTCCCGCCGCTCAGAAAGCGGATCTCCTGCGTGGCGCTCGGTGTGCGGATGCTGAGCGTTTCGATGCTCTCCGCAACGAGTTGCCCTTCGGCTACAAGGTTGACGAAACCGAGCCGTCGCCGCTCGTCGAGTGTTCCGACCGCGATGTTGTGCGCCACTGAGAGGATTGAGAAGACTCCCTCGCTCTTTCGATCGGAGCTGAGGTAGACGATCCCGGCTCGCAAGGCACGACGCGGGGTACCCAGCCGAAGACGGCGTCCTTCAAGTCGGAGCTCGCCTGCCGTCAGGGGTTGGTCTCCCCCAAGCACTCTTCCGAGTTCGCGGATGCCCGAACCCTCGAGGCCGACGATGCCGAGAATGCGACCACCGCCTGCCTGAAAGCTCACATCTCGCAGGACGCCGGAGCTGACCGTGTCGGCCTCGAGCAGAACCTGAGCCTTCGCGTCGGCAGCCCGCTCCGGGAAGATCTCGCGCAACGGCCGACCGATCATCAGCCGGATGATCTCTTGCTTACTTGTGGCTGCCGTGTCGAGCGTCTCGACGATACGCCCATCGCGGAACACAGTGACTCGATCGCAAAGTCCGAACAACTCGTCTAGACGGTGTGAGACGTAGAGCGCTGTGCCGCCATGCTCCTTGAAACGCCGCAAAACCCTGAAAAGCCGCTCGACATCGTGCAATTCGAGAGCCGCGGTCGGCTCGTCCAAAATGAGGAGTCGAGCCTCCAAAGCCAAAGCTTTTGCGATCTCGACCACTTGCTGCTCGCTGACGTCGAGTTCGTCCACTCTTCTATCAACAAGCGCCTCGTGATCAAGCTGTTTCAGTACTGAGATCGCTCGTCTGCGCATCGCCCGCTTATCGAGTAGGCCGAGACGCGTTCGGGGCTCAATGCCAAGCGAGATGTTTTCGACTACCGTCTGAAACCGAATGAGATTCAGCTCCTGATAGATGATGCGGATTCCAAGTCGTCGTGCGTGATCCGGGTCGCGCATCGCGATCGACCCGCCATCGAGCCTGATAGTTCCGGAGTCCGGCGGAAACACTCCGGCAAGGATTTGCATCAGCGTGGACTTACCGGCGCCGTTCTGGCCGACGATGCCGTGAACCTCTCCGCGTCTGATCGTCAACGAGGCGCTGTCAAGTGCTCGAACCGGCCCAAAGGATTTGGACACGTCTCGAAGATCGAGAACGATATCGTTGTTGGCCTCGAACAATTCGAGAGAAGCGGGGCTGACACAACGTCAGCCCCGCAGGTCATTCGATCACTTCTTATAAATCTTCTTAAGCAATGCGTTCGGCAGGAGCGCCGTTGCCCAGTAGCTGTCAGGAAGATCAGCGCGGTAAGCAGACTTGACCTTGTCAGGTGGAATCACGATTAGCGGTGCGATCACATTCTTCTTTGGGAGTGCCGTCTTACCCGTAAGAATGTCGATGCCGAGTTGAGCCGCCAAGATTCCAACGTCAGTGGAGATGGTGGATCCATAGCATCGGATCTTCTCCTGGACACAGAGCCGGAGATAGTTATTGAACTGTCCTCCAGCGACCATCTTGACGTCATCGAGCCGACCAGCGGCCTTCAAGGCTTGGATCGCGCCGACGGCTTGCACGCCGGAATCCGACCAAATTGCGTCGATCTGCGGGTACTTGGTCAACCATTGTTCCGTGACCTTGCGTCCCGTGGCAGGGTCGTAATTGCTGTATCCCGTGGCGAGCAGCTTGATGCCAGGTGCCTCCTTGAAAGCGAGCTTCGCGCCCTTGATACGATCCTCGGTGACACCAATGCCGGGGATTCCGCCGAGAATCACCACATTTCCCTTGCCCTTCAATGTGTCGACGATACCCTTGCCGCTGTTGTAACCATCCTGAACTTCATCTGCGTACATACTCGCGGTGATGTTTGTCTGGGGTGTGACGAACCGATCGTAAGTGATAACCGGAATGCCGCGGGCGCATGCTTGTTGAATGGCGGGACTAACCGCGAGGGTAGCGGGATTCGCGATGATCAGGTCGACGTTCTTGGAGATGAGGCTTTGGATATCTGAGATCTGCTTGGATGCATCTTCTTGCCCGTCGGTGGCGTAGACCTTCGACACGGCCGGGTGATTCTGCAGGTACCAGGCCCCCCCGTCGCCGTTCTGGACCTGCCACGTGTTACCGCGGCCGGCGTACGCGTAGCCGACAACGAGACCAGTTTTCTTGGTCTTGAGATTTCGGCATGGAGAGTCCTTGAGTGCGGCAAACGTAGACTTGGTCGGCGCACTCGACTGAGCAATCAGCTGTTTCAACGTGCTTGCGACCTTGGCGCGGGCGTTGGCGGCGTCGGCCGGCGTCTGCGAGTTGCCCGCGTAGGCGGCAGCAACGAACGTTAGGGCACCCAGCACTGCGAGGACGATCAGAACATACCTGAAACTCCCTCTGCGGTCGCCTTGCTCACCGACAAATTGTTTCATTACATACCTCCGTTCGAAAGCCTCGAGAGATTAGGATCTTGGGCGATGTTAGAGCGTGCCTGCGAGGATGAGTTCTGTCGCCTAGTCACCTCCTCGTCAATGCGCGAGAGTACACTGCTCCAGCCATCAGAATGGCCGATCCTTGAACGATCAGACGTCCGGACTGTTCGATATCCAGAACGACGAGAAGGTTGAACAGCAATCCAAGAAATAGCACGCCGCCGACCGAGGCGATTACGCTCCCCCGTCCGCCGGAGAGCGCCGTGCCGCCAATCACAACAGCTGCGATGGCCTCGAGTTCGGTGCCGCGCCCCGATGTCGTCGCGCCCATCTCGATATAGCCCGTCAGAAGGAGCCCGGCCAATCCTGCCGTGAGACCTGAGAGTGCATAGCTGACTATGAGTACGCGGTCGGTGTTGACACCGGCGAGATGCGCAGCGCGGGCGTTGGCCCCGATCGCGTACACGCGCCGACCGTAGGGCGTCAGGACCAGTGCCAAGTGCGCGATCAAGGCGACGCCACCGAAGACGAGAAAGGCGATGGGGATCGGGCCGACAGAGTCCTGGCCGACCTGGATCAGGAACTTGCTGGCGGCCCCGGTTGTAACCCCATTCGTGTACCACTGGCCGGCTGCGACGACGGCGAAGAGCGTGCCGAGCGTCATCACGAACGGCGGGACGCGGAACTTCGCGATCCCGATGCCGTTGAGCAGGCCCACACCGATCCCAATCCCGAGGCACAGGGCGATCGCTTGTACGTTGCGGCTGTTGCTCCCCGCGAGCACGCTGGCGCTAACCCAGTTGACGACAGCGACAACCGACCCGACCGAGAGGTCAATTCCGCCTGTTAGCATGACAATTGTCTGACCAACCGCGAGCAGACCAACGACACTCACCTGGCGCAGCGTGAGCGTGAGCTCGCGTTCGGAGATCAGCGTCGGCTCGAGAAATGCGACGATGATCACGAGAATCGCCAGCGCACCGTAAATTCCGCTTACGCCTCTGAGCCCTCGCAGTGCCCGACGAGCGACCTCGTGCCGACTCCAATACGGCCGTAGCGTGGCGGCTTCTGCCTGCGTCGGTGGTGTTCGGGGTTCGTCTACTTCAGACTGAACGGTCAACGGGTCGTCCAGGGCGGCGGGTCCCAAAGCGGCATCGCTCGGACTTGGATTGTCGCGATCCCTTGTGGGTGGAAGTGCTCACTCGAGAACGATCTGTCAAGGACCTCTCTTTGCCGTTTGACGTCCGCCAGCTGCGAGGACGGACCATTGACCGCGAGGGTCGCTAGGACGCGCGGATCACGCCGCACCGCGACGGACGGTGCTTTGAGTCTGCGTCTCGCCACTTCGCCACGCTGTGGCGGGATACGGCGCGGTCGACCCCTCATGTTCATTGCGATCTCGTGGAGGCTCGGTTACCAGGCAAGCAGGGAGTGGCATGGAGCGTCCGGCTTCATTGGTGTACGACTCGTGTGGCGAGTCTTGCAGACTCAGAACCGGACGTCGAGTGCACTCAACGATGGTTGGTGATCAGGAGCGCTTGCGCATGAGCCGTCTGGCGCGAACGCGCTAGTTGCCACAAGCGCCGGGCTACACGAAGCCAACAGACAAGGGTGGTGAACACCTATCGCGGCCGAGTCCTCCCAATCGCAACCAAGCTAGAAAGGCTCGAGAGGTTGCGGAACCACCGGGCAGAGCCCCTGCGACTCGACAAGACGCGCGTGGTGGAACTAGCTCAGGAAGGTTTCGAACGCGAGTGTGCAGGTGAGCTCGACGATCTCTTCCGGCGTGTAGGTTGCCCGGAGTCGGGCGAAAACGCTGCGGTCTTGACACTGGCCGCGACTGCGGCCGCGTCCTCGAGATCGAGCACAATCACGCTCGAGCCGAAGGTGCCTACCTTCTCCAGACGGCCCGTGTCGTTCCCGCGGGCAAGACGGGCGACCGAAGGCCGGGTCCCCCCAGTCCACTGGGGACGAGTTCTAACCGAGTCAGGGCGCGATACCGCAGTACCGCATGAGAAACAACGTCACTGCCTTACAGTGGTTGAGTACGTCGTCGAGATGTACACGCTCGTCGATTCGATGAGCGTAGTTGACGTCGCCTGGCCCGAAGACGACGGCGGGCACTCCCGCGGCGTGGAACCAACCGGCATCGGTTATTCCGCCACGACCGCCCATCAGCGGCTCCTGTTCGGTTGCGACGCGGATCGCATCCGATAGTTGTCGTATGGGCTCGGAGTCCGTGTCGAAGTCTGCCGCAGCGAACTCAATCGGATAGGAGGAGGGACACCAATCGAGCTTTGGAGGGTGTTTTCTTAGCCAGTCATCCAACCGGGCCGCGGAGGCGACTTGGCGCTCGACCTCCTCGATCACGTCTTCCTTCCGCTCGTGCGGAAGGTACGTCACAGTTACATATGCGACGCAGCGATCCGGGAGGATGAACGTGTTCGTTCCCCCTTCGATCCGGAAGACGTTGATGTTGCAAGAACCGGGCGGCACGAAGTCGTGAGTCTTGAAAACCGCCCACTGTCGCTCCAGATCGCTGAGCGCGGGGATGATACGCAATGCCATCTTCTCGACGCAGTTGGCTCCTTCGAGCTGACCGCCAGCGTTCGTCGTGAACTTTCGCGCAACCAGGTGCAGCGTGTACGGACTCTCAATCGTGATCGCGCAGTTCATGACGCCGATACTCGGAACCAGATCGCGTCCCCGCGACGACTCCCCCACGATGGCAAAATCCCCTCCATACCCGCGGTCGATCGCGCTTCGGGTGCCGGGTTCGCCGGCCTCCTCTCCGATCACGCTTTGGAAGATGACGTCCCCCTGTAGCCGCGCACCGTGCTTGTTGAGGGTCTCGAGCGCAACGAGGAATGACGCACTGGCGGACTTCATGTCGCTCGCACCGCGGCCGATCATGTCGCGGCCGTCGACTACAGGTTCATACGGATCGCTCGACCATTCCTCCAGCAACCGGTCCTCGCAGACGTCAATGTGCCCGTTGAGGACTACGGTGGGTCCGGACCCTGAACCTCTAACGAGGCCGATGACGTTCGGGCGACGGGGCAACACATCCCATCGATCGACTTCGGCACCAATCTTCTCCAACCGGGCAGCTAGCCAGTCCTGTGCCGGCCCTTCATTGCCGCCCGGCGGGTTAGGCGTTCGGAATCGGACAAGATCGCGAACCGTCTCGAAGAGACCCTGCTCGTTGGCCTCGATGTCGGCCAGAACCCGTGTCTCGAGCTCGTTGAGCGGCGTTTCGACGGGGGCGGTTCCGATGCTCATCGCTCTCTCCAAGCCACCGCCCGAACGGGACAGCCGCTTGCTCCCGCGATCGGAAGCGGAAGCGCGGCGAAACGAACGCGCTCGCCTTTGATCTGATCGAGATTTATGAGGCCTTCGATGATGTAAACGTCGTTGCTCAGGAGCACTTGGTGTGCTGGCCATGACGGCAGGTTGGACGTGTCCTTGTCGTACCAGTGGTACTTGAAGAGCCCGTCGGGCACGTGCTCGAGTCCGGCAGGCTCGCACCCGATCGCGTGCACCCCTCGCTCAACTAGCCATTCGGCGCCATCTATCGTTACATAGGTCTGGCGGATCCGTTCAGTCTCTGTCGCGTCGCGATAGCCCGAATAGATGAGAACGATGTCGCCGGGCTCTATCTCCGGGCGCGCGGCCGCGAAGTCTTCGGCTGTGTAGCCATAGTCGACGTCACCGCGGTAAAGGTCGACGCACACCGCCTCGCCGATCAGGCGACTGATGTCGACTCTCTCCAGCGATACGCCGGGCTCCCAGCAGTGGATCGGTGCGTCCATGTGTGTTCCGAAGTGATCTGGAAGTGACAGATGGCACAGCGTTCCATTGCTCGTGGACCACTCGCGATCGTAGGTGACGGAAATCTGGGAGTAGTGCTTGTTCTCCTCGCCCGCAGCGATGTCGCCGAGCAGCGCGTACGAGGTCTGCTCGGCGAGCACTCTCGTCAGGTCGATGAGGTCGAATGCCCAGCGCTCGTCGCGCACCGCCGACTTCGAGCCTTCAGCGGCTCCACGTGATGTCACGGAAGTTCACCTCCTGCGGCGAAGGGTATCGCCCTCGTGTGTCCCGATCTCGCTACCGTCCGCGAGGTGGTTTTGCCTCGGGTGAGCAACTCTGCTTTCCTCCAACTCGACGGCGAGTGCGGAGAAGGTACTCCCCGTCCCTGCCGATGTCGAGGATCGCCCATCGAGCCATATGGAGAACCGGACTCTCAGCTTTGAGCGCCAAGAATCTGTATGAGGAGATGAGAGGAAACGAAGGGTGTCGGAGGTAATGAGAACAGCCGCGGGTCGCGAAGGACATCCGGCCGCCTGCAGTCGTCTCACAACGGATCGCAGCACACACAGATGAGGATCGTCGCGATTCATGAACGCACGCTCCCGCTCAGTTCGGAGATCGAGAATGCGTATATCCGTTTCTCCGAGATGGACACATCGCTTGTGGCGGTTGTTACGGACGCCGAGCGCGATGGTCGGCGAGTCGTGGGCTTTGGTTTCAATTCGAACGGGCGCTACTCCGCATCTGGGATCCTGCGTTCGCGCCTGATCCCGCGGATACTTGCCGCCGAGCCTGCCAGTCTCCTGGATGACGGAGGGGTGAACTTCGATCCGGCCAGGATCTGGGCTGTGGCGATGCGCAACGAGAAGCCGGGTGGGCACGGTGACCGGTCAGTAGCCGTCAGCGCGCTGGACATGGCCGTGTTCGACGCGATGGCGAAGGTCGAGGAGAAGCCGCTGTGCCAACTCATCGCGGAGCGTTACGGCGACGGCACATGCCAGACGGATGTATCCGTTTATGCGGCCGGGGGCTACTACTACCCTGGAAAAGATATCGAGGGACTCAAGCATGAGCTTCATGGCTATCGGGAGCTGGGCTACCGCGAGGTGAAGATCAAGATCGGTGCCGCTCCGCTCGCAGACGACCTGCGTCGCGTCGAGGCGGCACTCGAGGTCGTACAAGACGGAGCCAACCTAGCGGTTGATGCGAATGGACGCTTCGACCCCAAGACTGCAACGGACTACGCGGAGGCGCTCGCGCCTCTCGGACTCCGATGGTACGAGGAGCCTTGCGACCCGCTCGACTACGCCGGGCTCGGACATGTCGCGCAGGGTTACGACCCTCCCCTGGCCACCGGGGAGAACCTGTTCTCCTGGCTGGAAGGGCGCAATCTCCTTCGCTACGGTGGCTTGCGGCCGGATCGCGACGTCATCCAGATGGATCCCGCGCTATGCGGTGGGCTCGTCGAGTATCTGCGGTTCATCGACTATTTGTCGGAGGCAGGTTGGTCTGCTCAGTGTTGCATCCCGCACGGGGGCCACCAATTCGGTCTACATGTCGTTGCCGGCCTCAAGCTGGGCGGTAACGAGTCCTATCCGGGTGTGTTCCAGCCGATCGGCGGATTCGGAGACGATTCCGTTGTCAACAACGGGCGTATCGAGATCGGACGCCACGTCGGCATTGGCATCGAGAGTAAGCAGGAGCTCTTCGGCATCTTCGAGGAGATGCTGCAATGACCGCAGATGCGGGGGAGAGTGTCTCTGCGGGCGAACCTCTCCCGCTTCGAACCTTGCGCGTGGTCGATGCTGCGACCCTGTTCGCAGGGCCACTCATTAGCTCGCTGCTTGGCGATTACGGGGCCGATGTTGTCAAGGTTGAGCATCCAAAAGGAGACGCATTACGTCTCTTCGGCTGGAAGAAGGACGATGTCTCGCTCTGGTGGGCCGTCGTCTCTCGCAACAAGCGATCCATTACCGTCAACATCTCGGACACCCGGGGACGCGACATCATGCGACAACTCCTTGCGACCGCGGATGTATTCATCGAGAACTTCCGACCGGGCACACTCGAGCGATGGGGCCTCGATCCAGAAGTTCTTCTGGAGGCGAATCCTCGACTGGTCGTCGTGCGCACCACCGGGTTCGGCCAGACGGGGCCTTATTCCGGGCAGGCCGGCTTCGGGACGCTGGCGGAGGCGATCTCCGGCTTCGCCTATATCAACGGCTGGCCGGACGGACCGCCTACACTCCCCCCGCTCGCCCTCGCCGACAGCATCGCAGCGCTCGCGGGCGCCTTCGCCACGATGCTCGCGCTCTGGTGGCGCGACCAGCCAGGCGGGAGCGGGCAGGTCATCGATCTTTCGATCTACGAGCCAATGTTTTGGGTCCTTGGACCGCAAGCACTCGTCTACGACCAGCTGGGGGTTGTCCAGAGCCGCACGGGAAACAGCGCGCCATTCACAGCACCGCGCAATACGTACCGGTCGAGAGACGGACGTTGGCTGGCACTCTCGGCGGCCGCTCAGCCGATTGCGGAGCGCGTGATGGCGATCGTCGGCAGAGAGGACTTGGTGCATGAGGAATGGTTTGCCGACAACACCGGCCGGCTCGCCCACGCTGAAGAGCTTGACGTGATCATCGGTGACTGGATTGCTGCCAGGGACGCCGACGATGTGCTCGCTGCGTTCGCCGAAAACGATGCGGCGATCGCACCCGTCATGTCCATTGCGGACATTGTCCGCGATCCGCAGTACCTTGCCCGTGAGACCGTCACCGTAGTCGAGCACCCACAGCTCGGACCGATCAAGATGCAGAACGTTATTCCGCGCTTGCTTGGCACGCCGGGACGGATTCGTCACGCTGGCCCCAGCCTCGGCGAACACAACCGAGAGATCCTCCAGGGCGAGCTCGGGATTGACGACGCGACACTTGCCGAGCTGGCCCGTGCCGGAGTAATCCGCGTCGACGACTGCGATGACACGGCACGATCGAACCTACCCATCGCCAACCAGCCGTAGCCGTAGCTTCGATCATTTACGAGAGGAGCGCCCAAGGTGTCGAATGCGAACTGGCTTCCGCCGTACGTGCAGAAAACTCTTCGGACGACAAACGAGCGGACGATCGATACGGTCGAGTGGCCGGGTGGGGCGCGTTGCGCGGTCAGCATCCATGTCCATGTAGATGGACAGACGGTCTGGCGCGGGCTCGGCATGGAGAAACTCGTTTACATCTCCAGCGGGGAGTTCGGACCGCGCACGGCGGTCTGGCGGGTACTCGACGTCCTCGGTAAGCACCAGATCAACGGGTCGTTCTTCATTCCAGGTTGGACGGCTGAGAACTACCCGAACATGGTAAAGGCCATTTCTGCGGGTGCCCACGAGATCGGTCACCACAACTACAGCCACACACTCACGGATCTCGGTCGCACGCACGACGGAGCCTGGGATCGAGGCGTCGAGGAGCGTGAATTTGAACGTGCGCTACGAATCCTTGAGGATCTCTCCGGGCAGAAAGTACGCGGCTTCGTACCCGCCGGAGGAGAGCTGAGTCCATCGACGATGGAGATCCTTCTCTCGCACGAGATTCTCTACGAGGCCCAGTGCTCGGCGGACGATATCCCGTACTGGTGGATGATCGATGGAGAGCCAACTGGCCTGCTCGAGGTTCCCACGCACTGGAGCATCGACGACGCACCGCAGTTCCTCTTCACACTGCTTCCGAACATGGGCTTGCTGAAGAGTCCGCTTGAGGTCTTTGAAATGTGGAAGGCAGACTTTGATGCCTTCCGTCACTACGGTCGGTGCATGGTCATTCAACTGCACCCGCAGTGGATCGGCCGTGCTGGACGAATGGTGATGTTCGACAGACTTCTCGACTACATGAGGAGCTTCGACGATGTTTGGTGGGCGACAGGCCTCGAGATCGCCGAGTACTGGAGCCAGCGCTATCCGCCCGACGTAATCGAGTCGATGATGCGGCACTCGACCTCCTGATGCTGACGCGCCGGGTGGCGGTCATAGCCGGCGACGGTGTCGGCAAAGAGGTGATTCCGGTTGGGATACGAGCGCTCGAGACGGCGTCCCGCCTGGATGCTCGCCTTCGCCTTGAGTTCACGGAATTCCCCTGGGGCTGTGACTACCACCTCCGTCACGGGCAGATCATCCCTGACGACGCCTGCGAGCTCCTGCGCGAGTTCGATGCGATCTATCTCGGTGCAATCGGCGCGCCCGGCGTTCCAGATCACGTCAGCTCAGGCGGCGGGCAGCTCCGCCTCCGGCGAGAGCTCGAACTCTTCGTCAACCTCAGGCCGATCGAGCTTTTCCCGGGTGTTCGGAGCCCGTTGCGAGACTTCGATGACGGCGGCATCAACTTCGTCTGCGTTCGGGAGAACTCCGAAGGCGAGTACTTCGACGCGGGCGGCAGGGTTCATCGAAGCGCCGAGGGCGAGGTGGCAGTTCAGACCGCGGTCTTCACGCGGGTCGGGGTCGAGCGCATCGCGCGTCCGCGTTCCAGCTGGCGCGGCGTCGGAGGCACCGTCTCACCAGCGTCACGAAGTCGAACGCGCTCGCCCACACCTTCGTGTTCTGGGACGAGGTGATCGAGTCAGTGGCGTCCGAGTTCCCCGACGTCGTGGTCGAGCAGGTGTACGCGGACGCCGCTGCCGCTTACTTTGTGACAAGACCGCACACGTTCGATGTCGTCCTCGCTTCGAACCTGTTCGGCGACGTGCTGACAGACCTGGGCGCCGCGATTCAGGGAAGCATCGGACTCGCCGCAAGTGCCAACCTCAACCCGACCGGCTCAGCCCCTGGAATGTTCGAGCCTGCGCACGGCTCCGCACCTGACATCGCCGGCAAGGGCATCGCGATCCCGCTCGGCGCGATCTGGTCGGGCGCGCTTCTCCTCGACGAGCTTGGACACGGCGAGGCAGCCGAGGCGATCATCGGAGCCATAAAACATGTTCTCGGGTCGGAAGGCCCACGGACCTTGGACCTCGGGGGCGCTGCCTCAACCACCGAGGTAGGGAACGCTGTAGAAGAGGCTCTCGCTAAGCGCCACCTCGCGCTGGCCGGTCAATCTCGCCCGCGACAGGGCAGCCGCGAGTAGCCATCCGCGAAAGGAGATGGGCATGGAACAGGAGCCGATCCCCGTCAAGGTTGTTGTCGTCGACGGCGAGGCTGGCGAGAGGGGCCACCAGCATCCTTGCGTGAGGACGAGATGACCCATCGCATTGCCCTTCTTCCGGGTGACGGCGTCGGCAAGGAGGTCATACCGGAGGCGCGGAAGGCGGTGGATGCGCTCGGGCTCAACATCGCGTGGACGGATCTGCCGTGGGGCGCGGATTTCTACGCTCAGCACGGGCAGATGATGGCCGACGATTGGCAGGAGGTCGCCCGCTCGCACGAGGCGGTGTTGATGGGCGCATGTGGCTGGCCGTCGGTTCCAGACCACGTCTCCCTGTGGGGGATGATCCTCGAAATCCGTCAGAGGTTGGATCTGTGGGCGAATGTGCGTCCGGCGCGCTTGTTGCCCGGGGTTCCGACGCCACTTGCCGGTCGCACCGCTGCAGAGATCGACATGGTGATCGTAAGGGAGAACACGGAGGGCGAGTATGCGGGCATCGGCGGTCGCTCCCATCGGGGCTTGCCGATTGAGGTGGGTCTCGAGACGAGCGTTTTCACGCGAGTCGGAGTGGAGCGAGTCGTGCGCTTTGCGTTTGAACTTGCTGTGCAGAGGAGAGGTGTGTTGACGAGCGCCACGAAGTCAAACGCCTCCCGCTACGGCTATGTCCTCTGGGATGAGGTGGTGGAGGAGGTGCACGCTGATTTTCCCGGTATCCGCCTTGAGCGCGTGCTGGTGGACGCCCTCGCGGCCCGGATGGTGAGCAACCCCGGATCCCTCGATGTTGTCGTCGCATCGAATCTCTTCGCTGACATTCTTACCGACATCGCCGCTGCCATCCAAGGCGGCATGGGCACGGCTGCAAGCGCCAACCTCGCGCCTGGCAGTAGTGAGCCTGGCCTCTTCGAGTCCGTGCACGGCTCAGCTCCAGACATTGCGGGTAAAGGCGTTGCCAATCCAATCGCCGCGATCTGGAGTTCCGTCCTGATGCTCGAGCACGTGGGCGAGCCTGAGGCGGCTGTGCGGCTGATGCAAGCAATTGAACACGTATGCGAGAACGGTAAGCGCACCCCCGACCTAGGCGGCACCGCTAGCACCAAGGAAGTCGGTGATGCCATCGCGGCGGCCGTGGTGTCGCTCTAGGGCTGATCAATCTAGACGATTATCAGCAGGCGTAATGCATACGTTTCCTAGCGGATGACATGCTTTACGCATTCATCCCTCACGGGCGAACGTTGACCAGGACTCGGCACGGTTGGGGACCCGCCTGCAGATATCTGCTAACGCCGGCAGACACAATTTGCAACGCAGGACCTGCTTCCACCTAGTCGTCGAAGAAAGGTGGGCTGACCACGCGCGAGGGCGATCCGTCTAGGAGGAAACGAACTGCCGCAGTTCTTTGGCGGAGAACGCTGCCGCGGTCGGATCCATGAAGATCAGAGACATGCAGCGCGATGATCAGCGCGAAGCTGGGACCGCGGTTGTGCTTTGCTCAGCGGCCGTATCGAGGGCTGGTGACCGGCGACGGTGCCAGTCAGTTAGCTCTTGGTAGGCTGCGCCGACGCGTAGAACCATGCCATCGTGCCAGCGTCGCGCCGCGATATGCAGGCCGACCGGCAGGCCTTCTGGCGCGAAGCCGCAAGGGACGGAGAGGCCGGGAGTCCCCGCGACACTGAACGGCCAGGTGTTCCGGTTCAGCCGCGTCGTCGTGGCGATCATTTCAACGTCGTCGATCCGCGGAGCGATGGTTCGCGCCGTCGGCGTTAAGAGGACGTCGGCCGCGGCAAGCGCGCCGTCGAGCTCCACGCGCCATTCGCGCATCCGTTGCAGGCTGGCTGCAAAGTCGACACCCGCGATCGCCTCGCCCAACCTTAGGCGACGGGCCACGTCATCGCCGAAGAGCTCCGGTCGCTCCATCAGCCGCTCGCGGTGGATGGCAAGCGCCTCTGCCGCGAGCACAGTCCCGACGGCCGCGACCACGTCAGTCGGGTCGGGTAGTTCAACGTCGCACACTTCGGCACCGCCACGTGCGAGCGTATCCGCCGCGTCTTGCACGCACGAGGCAACACCGCTGTCGGTGTCGTCGAAGAAGTACCTCCGCGGGATGCCGACGACCAGGCCGCGGAGGCCGTCGTCCAGCGTCGCGAGCGTCCGCATCGGCGCGTGCTCGATGGACAGCGGATCGCGCTCATCATATCCGCTGACGACGTCGAAGATGCGTGCTACGTCGCACACGGACCGCGCCATCGGGCCGAGCACCTCGGTTGTGGGGCTAAGCGTGTACGCGCCGCGGCTCGAGACGCTGCCAAGTGTCGGTCGAAACCCGCAGATCCCGTTCAATGCCGCCGGGATCCGCACCGAGCCGCCCGCGTCGGAGCCGATCGCGCCAATGCAGAGATCGGCGGCGACGGCGACGGCGGAGCCGCCGCTAGAGCCGCCTGGGATCCGCTCTAAGTCCCACGGGTTCCGGCATGAGCCGTAATGCGGGTTTTGGGTCGTCGCTCCGTACGCGAACTCCTGCATGTTCGTCTTTCCAATAATCACGGCACCTGCGGCGCGGAGGCGCGCAGCGATCAGCGCGTCCGCCGTCGGCACACGGTCGGCGAAGAAGCGCGAGCCGACGGTGCAGCGCATCCCGGCGACATCGACATCATCCTTGACGGCGACGACCATGCCATCGAGCGCCCCACTTGCGCGGTCCGCGCGCGCCGCGTCCGCGCGTGCCGCCTGCTCGCCCGAGACGTCATCGGCGACGGTGATGAATGCCGCGAGCATCGGCTGGTAGATGTGGATGCGCTCAAGGAACGCAGCAGCCTGCATACGCACCGAGGTCGACGCCCGAGCGTCAGGCTCGTCGATGATGCGGCGGATCTCTAGCGACATCTCGCTCCTTGTACCAGCTTACTGATTGGTTTGGTGCCGAGTTTCGCGAGAATCAAGAGGCCTGCAACGGGGTGGTTCCACTGCCTGATCGACGCGGCGCTTACAGCGGATGGGCTCTCTGTTATCGCGTGACATCAGCCTGAGACTGTGCGCCGATAATTCAGCCATGCTCGTGCCTTCGGTCCCAAACAAATAGCATCCGCGCCCGCCAAGATCACTAGGCCGCATGCCCCCTGGACCACGTTGGCGTCTTACCAGAGGTAGGGGTAGGCGCCCTCGAGGGGCGCTCGCGGAAGGCGCTCAGCTGATCGTCCAGCAGGCGGCAGAGAGCCGAGACGCGGTCGGTCCTTCGTCATCCCCTGCAGACCGAGCTGCTCCGCCAGCCGGTCAAACTTGCACGTGGGGACGCCGTTGACGTACACCTTCAGCACGACGGCGACGATCGCCTACTCGCTCCGCCGGCGCGGCTCGAGCAACAAGGGGGAGTACGCCGACCCGCCCGCTCTCGCGCGACCAGCACGACCGCCTCGCGGAGAAAGTCGCGCGCCTCGCCAGCCAGCACGTCGGCAACGACATCGGCACCGTCATGCACTGGCCTTCGGCCATCGTGGTGCTCCTTCCGTCGATCGACTTGGACGTCAACCGACGAGTCGGGAGCCCACAGGTGGCCGACCTACCCCGCAGAGAGATCGCTACACCACTTGTACCAACGTGACCCAACGGCAACGCGCACGACACGCGGACGGGGTGTGGCGCCGCTTTTCGATTCTAACTCGACGCCCAGGCGTGAAAGCCTATTTGAGGACTGACCGGAGGACGCGGAGAACATTGCCACCGATCACTTTGGCCACCTCCTCTTCGGTGTAGCCACGACTCAGCAACCCGCCGGTGAAGACTGGGAACGTCTCGACGCGCTGAAGCCCTTCCGGACCAAGATGTCTAGTTCCAGGCTTCAGCATCACGTCTGGAGCAAACGCGACATAATCGGGACCGACCGCAAGACAGTCGATCCCTCCGACAGAAGCGATGTGGTCGACGTGGTCGAGCAGCCGCTCCAGTGTCGCCTCAGCCCCGATGAATTCGCCTATGAAACAAACGCCAACTACGCCACCGCTCTCCGCGATAGCACGGATTTGGCCGTCGGTCAGATTGCGACGATGAGAACAAAGCTCGGCAGCGTTCGCATGTGATGCGATGATCGGTCCCTGAGTGAGTTCGACCACGTCCCAGAAACCCGGCTCGGCCAGATGCGAAACGTCGACTACGATCCCCAGTTCGTCGAACGCGGCGACCAAGTCGCGCCCTAGCCGGCTCAGGCCGCGTGGCGATTTGACTTCAACACCGTCGGCCGCAGCGTTCCTGTGATTCCATGTGAGCTGCACCGAACGGAGTCCCAAAGCGTGCCATGTCTCTATCGGAGTCGCGCCAAGGAGTGGAGACGCACCCTCAAAGTGGAGGATGAAGTAGATGTCATCGCGCATCTCATTGAGGTCGGCAGCCGTTTCCACAACGCAAAGCCCTTCGGAACGAACATCCTCGATGAGCTCGCGGGCGCATGCCTCGGCGCCCCCGCGACAGCCAAAGTCATGGGGCAAGTCGCCACCAACCATGAGGAACTGCACGCGTACGCCGCCAGCGCGCAGACGCGATAAGTAGTCATCGCGATAGGGAGCCTCCTCGTCCGCTCTCCGACGTCTGTAGACGTCCAAGGCGATGTCGGTATGGCACTCGACAACAGGGTGTTTCAAATGAATAGCCCATGCCTGCTCGAGCGGAAAATCTAGAGCTTGCGGACACTCACGCCAAATGATCGGCGAGATCACGTTCGCGACCAACGCGTACTTCTACCGCAAATCACGGGGACTCTCTGAGCATCACAGAGCATTCCGATCTGGTAGTCTAACGCGCGCGTTGGTGCAGGCTGGCTGGCGTAAATCGCTCCCCTACTGCATGCGGTCGTTCCGCTCTGCTGGCTGCGACTCATCCGCCACACTTTCGCCGAGAAGCTCAACAATGATCTGTCGATGCTTCATGCTCCCAGCATTGGCGATCTCATGGGCCATTCCGGCCCGGCCGACGACATTGTACTGAACGAATCCGTCGTCACATGACAACCTGACCGGTTTCTTTCCGGGTTCGCGGAAGTCGATCTCAGATGGCGTGACATAGACGAACACGTAGTCGTTCATGTGCTGGTGGAAGCCGGAGCCTTCTCCAATGTCAAGTGTCATCTCCCATACGCGGATACGATCGTTTTCGAACAAGATGGAAGTTCCGACTCGGTCGGACGCTTCTTCGGGCATCGCACCCCTCCTCTTCAAGTCTTGACGCCACCATCGGTCCCTTCCGTCCTCAAAAATAGGGCTCCGTGCCCCCGCGATCACCAGACTGTATGCGGCCTGGAGCGTGTGCGCGTCCGTTTGAGACCCCATGGTTCCGTTACCCCCGGACTGCGCCGCCCGTCGTCGCTCAGCCGGTCATGCCTGGGTGACGGAGGGACGACTTGATCGGGTCAGCTCGAGATCCCCGGGCTCAGATCTCGATCTGTCTCTCGCGCCCTCGATCCTCGCCGGCGGTTGGCTCCGTTTCGTTCGCCCGAGGTCGTGCCCCGAACACGTGTGTCATGCCGGTTCGCTCACACGGACAGGGGACGGTCATGCGTCCCGTCCGTCCCCCCTCATCCGGGTGCGCCGCCCATCGTCGCTCAGATGGTCCTGCCCTGGGACACAGTTCGATCTCCCAGCCCCGCGGAGGGACGGACGGCTACTTGAAGCGCCCTGGGTTTCTGAGAGGCTCGGTTAGGTGGCCGCCACCGTTGCCTTGTTGTCTGTTCTGATATTCAACTGTTCGTACTCGGCGGGCGGCACGTCGCCGAGTTCTTCGTGCAGTCTCTGCTCGTTGTAGAAGCCGATCCAGTGCAGCGTCTCATGCTCGGCGTGCTCGTAGCTGGGGAAGCGGCGCCCGTCGACGAGCTCTGTCTTGAAGGTCGCGACCCACGCTTCGGCCATCGCGTTGTCGTAGGCATCGCCGCGGGAGCCGACCGACGGTGCGGCGCCGAGCTCGTCGAGGCGGTCGGTGTAGGCCAGGCTGGTGTACTGCGAGCCGCGATCGGTGTGCGCGATCAGGCCGCCGGTTGGCCGGCGCAGGCCGTTGGCCATCTCGAGCGCGTCCATCACCAGCTCCGTTCTGAGGTGAGTCGCGAGCTGCCAACCGACGATCATGCGGCTGTAGCAGTCGAGGATGAAGGCCAGGTAGACGAAGCCGTTCCAGGTCCTCACATACGTGATGTCGGCGACCCACTTCTCGTTCGGCCGCGTCGCCGTGAAGTCGCGCTGCAGCAGGTCGCGGGCCCGCTCGACCGCCGCCTCGTCCGGAACCGTCGTCCGCCGCTTCTTGCCGCGCCGCGTGCCCTCAAGCCCTTCCTGGCGCATCAGACGAGCGACACGGTCGCGGCCGACCTCGACTCCCTGGCGCTTGAGCTGCTTCCACGTCTTGCGGACCCCGTAGACACGCCGGTAACCCTCGCGGGCAGCGTGGATCTCCCTGATCAGCTCGCGGTCGGCAAGCGCGCGCCGGGACGGCTTCCGGGACCTGCGCGCGTAATGCGTGCTCACCGGCACGCCGATCGCCTTGCAGATCGGCTCGACCCCGAAGGCATCCCGCCGCTCCTCCACGTAGCGGGTCACCGTCGCCGGGTCGGGTCGAGCTCCTGAGCGAAATAGACAGACGCGTCCTTCAAGATCGCGTTCGCCCGCCGCAACTCGAAGTTCTCCTTGCGCAGCCGCTTCAGCTCTTCACGCTCCTCGCTCGTCAGCAGATCGCGCCGGCGGCCGCTGTCAGCTTCGGCCTGCCGCACCCACTGGCGCAGCGCCTCCTTGTGGATGCCCAGATCCTGGGCGACATGCGCGATCGGCCGCTCCGACTCGAACACCAGCCGCACCGCCCGCTCACGCAACTCATCGGGATACTTCCTGGGTCTCGCCATCGCCGGAGCATCTCCTTCCGCCAGGACAACGCCTGGCTTCGGAGCCTCCAAGAATCCCAGGGTCCTTCAACTCGCACCGGCTCGTGGATTCGCTTGCTCCGAGCCCGATCTGTAACTCAGTGGCGATCAGCCGGCGGCCAGTGTTTCGTTCGGCCGGGGGCGTGCCCCCCCTTTAGGGGTCGGACGCGGGCGGGCTCACGATGTCGTGGCGTGAGCCGCGCTACGTATTTGACCGGGGTTCTAAGGCGCCTTGAGCCCGCTGGCCCAGGTAGGTCGCGCAGCAGTTTGTGGGCGAGCCCTTGACGAGCTTCCTTGCGTACCTCAGTTGATGCGTTTTCGGGTGGGGCGAGGGGATTTTCGGCTTTGGGGGGCGGGTTCGGGCGCGGTTTGTATCCTTGCTTACGGTTGGCCCCCGATCGTTTCGGGTTCCTCTGGTCGCAGCAGCGCGATCAGCGCATCACGCTGCCGCTCGCTCAGGCCCGCCGCCGTCTTCCTGTGTGGGATCTGGCAGCGTGCGAGCGCGCGGGTGGCTCGCACCGGCCCGAAGCCGGGAACTGCGAGCAGAAGATCGGAGACCTTGGCGGTCGTCGCGAACACCGGCGGCTGCGCCAGTACATCCTCGATCTGCGCATGGCCGGAGGCGAGCTCTTTCTTCAGGGTCGCCCGGGCGCTACGCACCTCGTTTGCGCGGTCGAGTGAGCGCATGAGCTGCTTGCGCGCCAGCGCGGATGACGCCGCTGCGATACCCGCGTCGGGATGCACAGCCACCACTCGGTCGAATCGGGTCGTTTCCACCTTGATCCTCTAGGTAGTTCAGATATGTCGTCTCGCGAACGACTCTGACTCGGGATCGCGTCACACTCCCGCCTGCCGTTTTGGAGGGGGCGACCGTCTGGTCGCCCCCCTTCCGTTTCTCCTCGCGGCGGCGGCTACTTGGGCTGCGCGCCGATCTGCTTGAGGAGCGTCATCGAGTCGAAGTACTGGTGGCTCTCCTTGATCTTGCCACCCTCGAACGTGAAGAACATCGCGGCCGGCGTCTTCTGACTCTTGCCCGAGGCCGGGATCGTCCCCTCGGCGGTCGCGAGCGGCCCGGTGTGCGTACCGTTCCACGTCACTTCCAGGGCCGCCTTGTCACCACTGGCCACGGAGCTCGTGACTGTGCCGACTGCGTCCGGGAACGCCTGCTTCCAACCCTTGAACAACTCGACGATCTTCTCCGGACCGTCGGTCTTCCGCGCGGTTCCGAACTCGTCGTAACGGGAGTCGGAGGCGAGCCCCGCCCGCAAACGCTCCCAGTCGCCGCTGTTGAAGGCATCCACCTGCTCCCGGGCAATCTTGACCATCGCATCCGCTGTCAGGGCCTCGGTAAGAACTGCGCTCATTGTGAGCTCCTCTCTTCGATCATGGGCACGAGCAGCAACCTCACGAAGGCTTCCCTTCGACCGGCTGTCTCCACTCGGCTGAGACGTGGTCGCAACGAGGAAGAAGAAGCTGGCGACTCGACGGGCACAAACTGGACCGTCAGCGCGACTGGCTCGGTGTTTCCAAAATGCAGTCTACTCTCATTCGCAGAAGGCACAGGTTCGAGTTCGATGGCGGTCTTCCACGCCGGTATGCGAGATCTGCGCCCGGCGGAGGCAAGTCCGAGCTGCTCACCGCCGTCTCGCAGCTCGATGACGCCTACGCGGAGCGCGAGATATGGGGCCTTTCAGCAGGTTCCGGGGTTTCGGGAAAGGTCACTGCTCGACGTCGAGGCAGGTGCGGCGTGATGCTCCCGGTTTCGTCCGCTTTACGCCGAGCCGTCGAGGCGATTCTGTACCTCCAGCATCCCGTCCGTGCCCTGGGCGAGCACGACCGTTGCCAGGCGTCCCTCGTGGATCGGCTTCGAGATCGCTGCGACATGCAGCCCGTCGAACTGAGCGCCGAGCCACGGTGCGGCCGGCGACCCGATCGCCGGTATCGCTGGGTGGAAAGTGTCAGAGAAGTCGCGATAGACGAGCAAGTCAAGGTTCGCCATGGCTGCTCCTTGTGCGGGCCGCGGGAACATAGGAGCAGCGCCGCGATCGACGGAGATCTCGAATCGGACGCGTACACCGTCGACGTTGGCGTCGCTTGGCTCTGCGGCCGTGACTCTCCAGCCGTGCGCGATCACTTGGCCGACGACTGGCACGGCATACAGGGTGAGCACCTTGGAGGTGTCGTCAGGATAGTGGGCGAGGACGCGGTGTCCGCCGCTAATCAGGGGCATGGGGTCCTAGCCTTTCGTCCTAGGTTCTGAGCTACTCGATCTCTTCAACCTCGAAGAGGCCGTCGATGTCGCCACCCGCCACCGGGGAGACGCGCAAGATCTCGAAGCGGCGCCTATCGGGGAGCCTGAGAACCCCACCCGGTTCCCATGTCCCGATGGAGGTCGTGAACGTCGCGATCTCACCGCCCTTGGCGGCGTAGAGGCGGAAGAAATACAGCTCCGACTGAAGCTCTGCCGGATCTGTTGGAATCTGCATGATGTCCACCCTACGGGCGCGGGCATTCCGCCGCGTGCGGCGTGACCGGCCTACGCGAGTCCTTGAGTCTGTCGCCAGACGTGTTCGCGCAGGAGGACGCCGCGCAGTTCGCCGAGCTCGGTCGGGCAATCCTCGAGGACCCGGAAGATCGCCTCCCTGTCCGGAATGGTCAGCGCGACGATCGTGACCTCGCGGTCGTAGGCGTCCTCCAGGCTGGCGGCTGTGCCGTCGAGGCCTGCGGCCCGAAGCCGGCGGGCGAGATCGAGCGTGAGCCGATCCGCGAGGGGTACACCGGCGAGCATCATGGGGGCGATCGTATGTTCGTGTCGAAGGGCTGCGTGACCGGCCGGCCGTCCGCGGCGGAGCTGCTCGCGCGCCCCCCGGCGTGCTCCTGACCCGCGGCCATCTTCGCGAGCTCGGGCTGGAACGTTGTGCGGCGGATGCGGTGTTCAGGAAGCTGCCGGTGGTCGTGATCGAGGGTTACTCGAGGCCGCTGATCCGGGCGGAGGATTTCGTTGCGCTGATCGCGTCGAGCACCTTTCGACGGCACCCGGGTGCGGTCGTGTTAGCCGCTGTCGGGGTCCGACCAGACGCCAAGGTCCTCGAGCACCTTGACGGACGCTCGTGCGCGATCCCTGTCGTGGTCATTCACTTTGGTGAACATCTCGGATTCGGGCTTGTCGCCCGCGAGGTAGTGGCGCTCGTAGACCTCATGCGAGCTCTGGGCGAGCGCGTCAACGAGTTGTTTGCGGGTCACGGGCGAGGGCATGACATCGAGGGTACCGAGCGTCGCTCTGGCGCGCCTTGCCGTCGTCCTGCGATCGGCCCAAAAATGGACCTCCCTGCCCTCGCGGATCACTAGGCTGCATGCGGCCTGGAGCGTCTGCGCGTGCTGTGCGAGATCCGTGCGTTCCGTCCCCCGCTGCGCCGATCTTGGCCGCCAGGTGGTGGTCGTGGCTGGGTGACCGTCTGGGCTCTCGGCTCCACCGATGTGGCAAGCGTCTGATCGGGTCAGTCGGGGATCGCCGCCCTCGGAGCCCAATCTGTACTGCGGTCGCGATCAGACGACTGTTCCGCCATCTGGCCTCAGCGGTGGCCGATGGCGGAGAGTTGCTCGGCCAGGCGGCGGCGGAAGGCCGGTACCAGTGCGAGGAGGCGTAGCGCCACATTGCGCAGCGGGCGAATCGCCGGCGGGGCAGTGGCCAGTCGGGTGAGCCGGTGGGCAAGTGCGACCACATGCAGGGCCTCGGCACGACTGCCGGCCGCATACTCGTCGAGCTTGTCCTCGCGACCTTTCCGCAGCGCGACCGACAGCGCATCCCCGAGAGTCACCGCATCACGCAGCCCGAGGTTCATGCCTTGCCCACCTGCCGGGCTGTGCGTATGTGCGGCGTCGCCGGCGAGCAGTACCCGCCCGGCCCGGTACTGGTCCGCCACCCGCTCGTGGATCCGAAACCTGGATCCCCAGATCACTTCAGTCACCCTCACCGTCGTACGACGCGGCCCCCGCGTGTCGAGCAGTCGCTGCGCATAGGCGACGTCCGGCTGCTCCGGCGCATCGTCGACCTCGGCCACGAGCCGGAACGACCCGTCCGGGAGCGGCGCCACGACCAACATGCCCGGTGTGGAGAAAAACAGCAGCACCTGGTCCGCCGGCAGGCCGCCCTCCACCCGGACGTCAGCCAGCGTAAAGGACAGCGACAGCGCATCGTTGCCGTCGTACCCGAGCCCGGCCAGGTCGCGGATCTTGCTGTTCATGCCGTCGGCCGCCACGACGTACTGGGCCTTGATCATGTCGCCGCTGTCCAGCGTGACCTCGGCGCCGTCGGCGGTCTGGCTCACCCCGGTGGCGACGTACGGGCGGTGGACCCCGCCGCCGAGTTCCTCGAGGCGGTCGAGCAGGACCTGCTCAGTGATGTTCTGCGGGACCATCAGCGTGTACGGATACTCCGTCGGGAGCCGGTCGAACCGGACCGGCACGAGCTCGCGATCCCCATCGCGGATGCTGAACTGCGAAGCCTGGATACCGAGCCCCGCCAGTCGCTTCGAAACGCCGATCCGCTCCAGCATCTCGAGCGTCCGCGCGTGCACGACAGCGGCGCGCGAGGTATTCGCCCCTATCGCCTGCCGATCAACCACCGTGACGTCATGGCCGTGCCCGGCCAACGAGGCAGCCACCGCCAACCCCACCGGCCCCGCACCCACCACCAGCACCTCGGTCCGACCAGGAAGCTCACTCATCACGATCTCCCTCGGGTGGAGCGGACGAGGGCATCGGAGCGATCGTACGTCCGCCCGGGGCGTAGCCTCCCGTGGCTCGTGCCGTCAGGCCCACGGGACCGCGAGGTCGGTCGGTTTGTCGGCGCCGCGGCCCTCGACGCGCTTCGGCACGCGCTCCGGCGCACCAATTCACGGCCGAGCTTGCCGGTGAGGTCCTCGCCCGGGAGCACGTGCTCTCCTCCGGACGCCTCATCGAGACGGTGCTCGAGCCGGTCGGCGCGCAGTCGCGCGACCCGGTTGGGGGCCTAGCTCGAGGCTTCGGAACGCGCGGACACGTCAGGTGGACGATGAGCGGCGCCGCGCGAGCAGCACCGCGCCCGTCGTGACGGCAAGGGCGGCCGGACCGAAGACGACGACGCCCCACAGGAAGTACGCGGCCGTCGCCAGCGCCCCGAGCGTCGTCAGCGCGGCGCCACAGCGGGGAAGCCGCGACAACATCGTCAGCCCGCAGCCGAGCACCGCGAACAGCACCGCGCAGCTGCGCGCGAACGCGTCGGCCTCCGTGGGATCCCAGTCCGGGTGCTCGTTGAGGCCGACGAGCGGCGCCGCGCCGAGCCCTGTGAAGAGGAGCAGCCAGGCTGCCCCGAGCAGGAACGCCGACCAGCCGAGTCCCCGCGCCAGCCCGACGATCGTCGGCCGCGAACGGCCGGCGCGGCGCCGCCAGGCGAGGTCGGCCGGGATGCCGCGCGCACAGCGGGAGAGCACGGCGACCTGCGTGGCGAGACCGTTGCCGCACGCGAGCCGGTGCTCCCACAGGTCGCTCTCGAGCTCAGCCAGGCGCCCTGCTCGCGCCTCGGGTGAGAGCCCTCGCGTGTACAGCGCCGTCCAGGAGAGCACGAGGCAGCTCGCCGTCATGCCGGCCTCGGAGCCAGGGACGGGCGGGCGGGAGGCAGCCGTTCGCCTCCACCAGCCGCCTCTCACCGGCGCCGGTGAGGCGGTAGAGGCGCCGCCGCGGGCGCCCCGCCCGTAACGCGAGCTCCGGGTCCTCCCACTCGTTCTCGAGCAGTCCTGCCTCGGTGAGACGTCCGAGCGCCTTGTACAGCGTCCCGTGAGCCGTGAGCCTGCGGGAGCCGGCGGTGTCGGCGAGCGCCTTGGCGAGCTCGAAACCGTGGACTGGCCCCGTGCGGGCGGAGGTAGCTTCGAGGATCGCCACCTCGAGCGGGATCAGCGTGCCTGACTTGCGGCGCACAGAGCCAGCATTGCATCTCCGACGGAAAGCGACTATATCTTCCCATTCATGACGACCGTCGCTGCCGAGACTGGAGGGCGGAGCGCGCAGCTGCCGCCCCTCAGCGCGGACGCGCGGCTCGCTGCGTGGTGGGTGGCAGTGGGCCTCGTCGCGGGTTCGCTCGCGGGGGCGCTGATCGGCGGGATCGGCGGGCGAATCGTGATGCTCATCCTGCGCCTCGCCAGCCCCGTCGCACCGTCCGGGCTCATCTCCGACGACGGCTTCGAGATCGGTGCTTTCAACCTCGGCCCCTCGCTCCGGCTCTATGCGGGGATGGCTCTCCTCGGCGCGGTGAACGGACTGGTGTACGCCGCGCTGCGCCAGCTGCTCCCGCGCCGGGGACGCATCCTGTTCTGGAGCGTGTTCTCGGCGGCGGTCGGCGGCAGCCAGTTCGTGCACACGGACGGGGTCGACTTCGTGCTGCTCGATCCCAAGTGGTTCGCGATCGCGAGCTTCGTGCTCCTGCCGGGGATCGCGGCGGGCATCGTCGCCGCCCTGGTCGAGCGTGCCGCGCGGTACCGGCCCTGGGAGTGCCCGGGCCGACTCGCGCTGCTGGCGCTACCCGGCCTGCCGGGACTGGTGATCGCCCCCCTCGCAGCCGCCGTCGCGGCGGCCATCGTCGTGTTGGGGAGGGTCGGCCTCCTGCGTGCCGGCATCCCGGCCGTGGGCCGCGTCGTCGTCCCGCTCCTGCTCGTGGCCGGGATCGTCGCCGGCGGCGTCTCGGTCGTCCGCGACGCGGCCGACATCCTCGTCTGACTTGAAGCACCCGGGTGGAGGGGCAGCGCACCGCGCCGCCCCTCGCCCGGAGAGTGCTCAGGCGAGCGCCTTCGCCTTGAGCGAGTCGAACTCGGCTTGCGAGATCGTGCCGGCGTCGAGCAGCTCCTTCGCGCGCGCGATCTGCTCGGTCGGGCTCTGCTTCGCAGCGACGGTCTGCACGTAGTCGTCGAACTGCTGCTGCGAGTCCTGTATCTGCTTCGCGTTGCGCTCGGCCATGCCCTTGTGCTCGACGATGATGTAGACGAGCACGCCGAGGTACCAGAAGAGAATCACGAAGATGATCCACAACGCCTTCGCGAAGCCCCCGATGTCATGGCGGCGGAAGATGTCCGCGAACACCGTGATCAGGAGCCAGATCCAGATGAAGAACGCGAAGAACAGGATCATCGTCCAGAGGAGGTCGAGGAACGGGTAGTCGGCTGCGACCATACGCGTGCTCCTTGTTTCGAAGAGGTCCGAGGATGGCGATCCTTGCACACTGGAGGCCGAGGTACGTCATACGATCCGGGTGATGGCCAACGCTGGGCGGCGGTACGCTGCGCGACAGATGCGCGCCACGGGCATGTCCGATCGCAGCGTCGGAGACGTGTGAGGTGCTGCGCAGGCTGTTTCTGAACCCCACCGCGAACATCAGCGGAGCGGTCTACGGCTCGGTGCTCGTGGCCTCGGTCGTCACGGTCGCGGCGGGAGACCAACGCCTCGGCTTGTGGAAGATGGCCGCGCTCGTCGGCGCGACGACCGTCGTCTACTGGCTGGCGCATGTCTACGCGTACACGATGGGGGAGACGCTGCGAACGGAGCAACAGCTGAGCGTCTCGGCCGTACGCGCCGTCTCCAAGGACGAGTGGCCCCTCCTGCAGGCGGCGACCCTGCCGCTCGCCGCGATCCTCCTCGGCGCACTCGATGTTCTCGAGCGCGGTACCGCGGTCTGGCTCGCCGTGTCGATTCCCGTCGCCACGCTCTTCGCGTGGGGCGTCGTTTACGCCCGGCGCGAACGCATGAGCACCTGGCGGACTCTCGTGATCGCCTCCATCACCGCGCTGTTCGGGCTCGTCGTCGTCTTTCTCAAGGTCACCCTCGCCCACTGACAGTGGACGTCGTGTCGTATTCGAGCCTCGAGCCCTTCACGACGAAGGACGGCTCGACGATTCGCGAGTACCTCCACACGCCGCTGCAGTCGCTCGCCGAGGCGACGCTCGCCGCGGGTCAGGCGACCGAGCGCCACTACCACGCGCGCAGCGAGGAGATCTACCTCATCGTCGCCGGCGGCGGCCTGCTGGAAATCGACGGCGACGAGCGCGTGGTCGTGCCCGGCGACGCGATCCTCATCCCTCCCGGTGCCCGCCACCGGATCGAGGCCGGTGACGACGGCGCCCGCTTTCTCTGCTGCTGCGTGCCGCCCTACAGCCACGACGACACCTTCTTCGACTGAATTTGTCTGGCGCAAGGCTTGGGATCCGCTCTCGCGGATCCCCAGCCGCGCGAAGATCCCTGAAGGCGGCCGCCCGCGGCCGCAACTTCCGTTGTCTGGTGCAAGGGTTGGGGGATCCGCTCTCGCGGATCCGAAGCCGCGCGAAGATCCCTGAAGGCGGCCGCCCGCGGCCGCAACTTCCGTTGTCTGGCGCAAGGGTTGGGGATCGCTCTCGCGGATCCCAACCGCGTGACCTGAAGGCGGCCGCGCGGCGATCCGTGCTGGCGCAGTGGGGATCCGCTCTGCGGCCCGGCCGCGCGAAGATCCCTGAAGGCGGCCGCCCGTGACCACAACCCTTCCGCCTTGACGGTTCTCAGATCTTGCGGCGGGGCCGGGAGCTGCCCCACTTGGAGTTGCGGCGGCGGGAGGAGTAGACGACCCGGGGCGCCGCGACCTTCATGCCCGTCCGCTCGAACTTCTCGGTCTGGCCGTTCAGGCGGGCCACCCGGCTGACGTCACCCTGCTGGTCGGGCAGCACGAGCGTGACGCCGGTGCCGGAGCGGCCGGCGCGACCCGTGCGGCCGACGCGGTGCGTGTACGCCTTCTCGTCCTCGGGCGGGTCGAAGTTGATCACGTGCGTGACGTCGTCGAGGTCGAGGCCGCGGGCGGCGACGTCCGTGGCGATCAGCGTCGTCACCTTGCCCGACTCGAAGCGGGCGAGCGCCCTCTCACGGGCGGCCTGCGTCTTGTCGCCGTGCATCGCAACGGCGTGCACGTCGTGGCGCGCGAGCCGCTGGGCGAGCCGGTCGGCGCCGCGCTTCGTGCGCACGAAGACGAGAGCGAGGCCGCGCTCGGCCTCGAGCAGCTCGACGAGCTTCTCCACCTTGTTCTCGTGCGTGACCGGGACGAAGTGGTGGTCGATCTCGCCGGGCGTGCGCTCGTGGTGAAGCTCGGCCTCGAACCGCGCGGGGGAGCTCGTGTACGCGTGGGCGAGCTCGCCGACGGCGCCGTCGAGCGTGGCGGAGAAGAACATCGTCTGGCGCTCCGCCGGCAGGCGGCGGACGATCTTGTCCACCTGCGGCTTGAAGCCCATGTCGAGCATGCGGTCGGCCTCGTCGAGGACGAGGATCGTGACCGCGTCGAGCGACACGAGCCGCCTGTCGACGAGATCCTGCAGACGGCCGGGGGTGGCGACGAGCACGTGCGCCTTGCGGGCACGGTCGGCCTGGGCGCGCAGCGGTACGCCGCCGTAGACGGCGGCCACGGAGAGGCCGCGCGAGCGTGCCAGCGACCCGAACTCCTCGGTCACCTGCACCGCGAGCTCGCGCGTCGGCACCAGCACGAGCGCGGAGGGGCGGCCGGCTTCACGCCGGACGCGCTCCACGATCGGCGCTGTGAACGCGAGCGTCTTGCCCGAACCGGTGGGGGACTTGGCGAGCACGTCACCGCCGCGGAGGGCGGCCGGAATGACGAGCTCCTGAATCTGAAAAGGGGTTTCGATGCCGCGCGCGGTGAGCGCGCCGACGACGTCTGCGCTCAGCCCGAGCGCAGCGAAAGACTGCTGTGACATGTGTCTGGTTCGACTCCTGGATTGTGGGGTTCGAGACCTTTACTGCCCTCGAGCCCGTCCGGAGGAGAGTCGAAAGAAGCTGTGATCTCACGGGGCGGCGGATGCTGCCCGTAGTCAGAGGGTAGCAGCAGATACTCGTCACTGCCCGGACGCGACCTCGGTAGGCTCAAAGGCGATGGCACCGATCTCCTTCGCCCGCGGCGCTCCGTCCCCCGAGTGCCTCGACCCCGCGCTCGTCTCCGACTGCGCGCAGGTCGCGCTCGAGCGGGACGGCAAGACGATCCTCGCCTACGGGACGGGCGGCGGCTACGGACCGTTGCGCGAGACGCTGGCAGAGCGTCACCGAGTCGAGCCGGGGCAGGTATTCCTCACGGTCGGCGGGCTGCAGGGGTTCACGTACTACGCTGCGCTCCAGCTCGAGCGGCGGCCCGGCCGCGTGCTCGTCGAGGCGCCGACGTACGACCGGCCGCTCAAGATCCTCGCGCGCGAGGGCGCCGAGGTGGTGGCGCTCCCGCTGGACGACGAGGGTCTCGAGCTCGACGCGGTGGAGGCAGAGGTGCGCCGGGGAGGCCCGATCTCGTTCCTGTACACGATCCCTACCTTCCAGAACCCGAGCGGACGCACGCTCGGCGCGGAACGCCGGCGTCGTCTTGCAGAGCTGGCCGCCGAGCACGGTTTCGACGTCCTCGAGGACGACCCGTACGGGCTCGTCCGCTACGAGGGCACTTCGCCGCCGTCCCTCCACGAGCTCGAGGGCGGGGCGCGCGTCACGTTCACCTCGTCGTTCTCGAAGACGGTCGCGCCGGGTCTCCGGGTCGGTTGGTTCGTCGTCCCCGAGGACCTCGTCGCCGCCTTCGACGAGCGGGCCGTGTCGACGACGATCTCGCCGCCGCTGCTCCCGCAGGCGGTCGTGCACGAGCTGTTCGCACGTGGCGGGTTCGAACCGAACCTGGAGCGGATCCGCGGACTCCTCCGCGCCCGCAAGGACGCCATGCTCGCAGGCGCTCGAGCGCGAGCTGCCGGACGGCGTCGTCTGGAGCAGGCCGGAGGGCGGGTACTTCCTCTGGGTGGACTTCGGTCCCGGCGCTGACTCGGCGGACCTCCTGCGCCGCGCGACCGAGGTGGGCGTCACCTTCGTTCGGGGCAGCGATTTCTTCCCGGGAGGGGTCGGCGGCGCAACAGCTGCCCGTCTGGCCTTCAGCTACGAGACGCCCGAGCGCATCGCCGAGGGCGTCGCGCTGCTCGCCTCACAGCTGTAGCTGGGCTCCTCGCCACGTGCGCTGCGCACGACGATATTGGCGCGCAGATCTGTCTCGCCGCCCGTCGCGATGTCGAGCTCAGGTCCATCGTGGTGGACGAGCTCGAGGGAGAGCACCTGCCCGAGAAGAAGCCGGTCGCGGTCTTCCAGGATCACGTATCCGCCGGTCTCGAACGCGAGGTCGTGGAGCGAGGCCTGCAGGGTGAAGCGGTGTCCGTCGACGGAGCTCGCGACCGAGAGCACGCCAGCTTCGATCTCGCGGCGCGTCGCACGGTAGGTCTCGAGCGTGCGCTCGATCGAGCTGTCGCTCATGCGCAGCAGCTCACGTCCGCCGACGCCGCTCGCGCAGGCTGTCGAACAGGTAGCCGGCGAGAAACCCGACGGCGGCGGCGAGAACGATCACTACGAAGAGGGACGCCCGCGTCGAGAAGAGGACGAAGTTGATCTCGACGGAATCGATGTTGAAGAGCGCGAGCAGGACGGCGTAGATCGCCAGGATGATGAAGACGATCCGCTTGGCCCCGAGCCGGCGGACGGTGCCGGTGACGCCGTCGAGCTCCGACGAGTCCGCGCGCTCGGGCGGCGACGGGCCCGGGTGCTGCGTCGACATGGCAGCGAGTGTAGTGGCTAGCGCAAGACCGGAATCCGCTCGCGCGGATCCCGGTCGCGCGAAGATCCCTGAAGGCGTCCGCTGCGCGGCCGCGGCGCCACGTTTTCACATCAGCTTCTAGTAGGCCGGCGCCGCACCTGCGGCGAGGGCGGGCGACGGGAGCAGGACGAGCTTGGGCTGCGGCGGCGGGGCGAGCGACCCGGCTGTCGCGGCGCGGAACGTCGGGCACGGCGTGTCCCCCGGGAGGGCGCACAGCCCGGCGTTACGGAAGTAGCAGTCGTTGCAGGATGCTCTAGTTGATTTGTTCATTGACCCCGGTGCTCCGGCTCTGGGCCGTGCAGCCAGGGGGATTCTGGTCACGACCCGGGTACCTCGCAAGGCTCGCCCTGACGAAATCATCGCAATTAGCGGTGTTTTCATGAATGACGAAATCCCTGCAAATCGGCTATTTTTGAGGAAGTGTTCGCAGTTCGCGCAACGCCTGTTGAAAACTGTTCACCGGTATCACACGCACCTTCCCTGCATACCGGCGAGCCTCGGCCGCGTTATCCCCAGGGACGAGGAAGACGTCGGCTCCGGAACCACTCACGCCGACGGCTTTCTGCTTCACGGCCCCAATGGGGACGATCGTCCCGTCCAGCTCGATCTCGCCGGTGGCGACGACGTTGTAACCGCGGTCGACGTCGGTGCCGAGGTGCTCGAGCACGTCGAGGGCGAACGGGAGGCCGGCCGACGGCCCGCCGACGTCGCCGAGGTCGATTGTCACCTTCACGGGCAGGTCGATCTTCGCTTCCTGCCCGACGCGAATCCCGATCAAGGGCCGGCCGGGCTCCGCTGGATCCTCGATCGTTGTGACGTCCACTGTCTTCGGGGCGCCGTCCCGGCGGATGCGCAGACGGATGCGCTCGCCGGGCTCGACGGTGCCGACTGCTGCCCGCAGTTGCGCGGGCGTCCGCACCGGGCGTCCCGCCGCCGCCACGATCACGTCCCCGTCCTCGAGCACACTCGCAGCCGGGGCGCTGGGATCGACGCCCTCGACCCGGGCGCCGCGCGGAGACGCGGGCACCTTGTAGCCGGCTTGACGCAGCGCGACCGCCGCGGCGACGCGCTCCGAGCGGTCCATCTGTGCCCTGCCTTCATCCCGCCTGTCGTCGAACGAGGTGCCCGGCGGCACGACCAGGTCCTTCGCCACGAGCGTCGACCCGTCCGGCCGCAAGAACGGGACCAGGCGCTCGAGCCAGGTCGCCCGGCGGACGGAGACGTCGACGTAGAGGATCTGCCCCGGCTGAGGCGGCGTCTTGCCGCCCTCCACCTCCACCTTGCCGTCGAGCGGCTTGGGCGCGTTCGGCACGTAGAGGTAGTCGCCGGCCGGCGCCACCCAGGCGAGCAAGAGGACGGTGACGGCGAGTCCTGCCGCGGCGAGCAGGAGGCGGCCGGGGCTGAGCAGACGGCGCATTGGAGCCACCACTAGAACAAGCCGCGGGTGAGGCCGCCGTCGACGGCGATCGTCGTTCCGGTGACGTAGGCCGCCGCCTCGGAGGCGAGGAAGCACGCCACCGCTGCGATCTCCGCCGCCGTCCCGACCCGACGGAGCGCGATCAGCTCGCGATCCGCGTCGGCGAGGCCGTCCGGCCACACCGCGCGGAAGCGGTCGGTGTCGATCCGTCCGGGCGCGATCGTGTTCACGGTGATCGCGTCCGGGCCGAGCTCGCGCGAGAGTGTGCGCAGCCAGCCCACCACCCCGGGCCGCACGGCGTTCGAGAGGGCGAGATTCGGCGATCGGCTCCTTCACGCTCGTCGATTCGATGGCGACGATCCGCCCGCTCCCGCTCGCACGTAGGTGCGGCAGGCAGAGCTCGACGAGGCGCACGTGGGGCAGGAGCAGCAGCGCGACGGCCTCCTCGACCTGCTCGACCGTGATCGCGAGCGCGGGGCCCGGCGGCGGGCCGCCCCCGTTGAGCACGAGCACGTCGACGCCCGTCGTAGGCCTCGACTGTCGTGGCGACCAGGGTCTCGAGCGCCTGCGGCTCGGTCAGGTCGCCCGGCACCGCGAGGGCTCCGATCCGGTCCGCTTCACGCTCGAGCAGCTCGCGGCGGCGTCCGAACATGGCCACGTTCGCGCCTTCGGCCGCGAGGGCCTCGGCGATCGCCAGACCCATCCCCGAGCTCGCCCCGCAGACGATCGCGGTGCGGCCGCTGAGGCCGAGGTCCATCTCTTTCGTCGCCTAGCTCCGCCTCAGGACCTGGACCACGTCGCGGACGGCTGCGGCGGAGTCGCGCATCATCTTCCGCTCTTCGGCGCTGAGGCGGAGCCTCACGATCTCCTCGATGCCCCCGGCGCCGAGCTTGACCGGGACGCCCATGTAGAGCCCCTTGATGCCGTACTCGCCGTCGAGGTACGCGGTGCAGGGGAGGACGCGCTTCTGGTCGAGGCAAATGGAGTCGACCATCTGGGCCGCCGCCGCCCCGGGCGCGTACCAGGCCGACGTGCCGAGCAGGTTGACGATCTCGCCGCCGCCCTGACGCGTGCGCTCGACCATCTTCGCGATCCGCGACTTGGGCGCCAGCTGTTCGAGCGGTACGCCGCCGACCGTGGTGGCGGAGACGACCGGGACCATCTGGTCGCCGTGCCCGCCGAGCACCATCGCCTGCACGTCCTTCACCGACGCGCCCGTCTCCCAGGCGATGAAGGCCGAGAACCGCGCCGTGTCGAGGATGCCGGCCATCCCGAACACGCGCTCCTTCGGGAACCTGGAGACGGCCCGCGCGACGTGGCACATCGCGTCGAGCGGGTTCGACACCACCACGATCACCGCACGCGGCGAGCGCTTCACGACCTCCTTCGTGACCGAGCCGACGATCGCCTCGTTCGTGCTCACGAGGTCGTCGCGGCTCATCCCGGGCGAGCGCGGCTTGCCGGCCGTGATCACGACGACGTCGGAGCCCTCCGTCTCGTCGTAGCCGTTCGTGCCGACGATCGCCGGCTCGTAGCCGAGCACCGAGCCCGCCTGGTTCATGTCCAGCGCCTTCCCCTGCGGGAAGCTCGGGATGATGTCGACGAGGACGACGTCGGCGTAGTCGCGTCGCGCCACCTCTTGCGCGCAGGTGGCGCCGACGTTCCCGGCCCCCACGACCGTCACCTTCTTCCTGCCGTTCACGTTTGTCCTTTCGTCTGGCGCACGTCGGCGGGTGCCTCTTCCCGCAGCTTCTCGATGATTGCATCGGCATACTCCGCGGTCCCCACCGCCGTCGGATCGTTGCGGGACGGCTTCATGTCGTAGGTCACGCGCTCGCCCTCGTCGATCACGCTCGCGACGGCGGCCTCGAGGCGCCGCGCCGCGTCGCGCTCTCCGAGGTGCTCCAGCATGAGCTTGCCCGAGAGGATCATCGCCGTTGGGTTGACCTTGTTCTGCCCCGTGTACTTCGGCGCCGAACCGTGCGTCGCCTCGAAGACCGCGGCCTCGGTGCCGACGTTCGCCCCGGGCGCGACGCCAAGGCCGCCGACCAGTCCGGCGGTGAGGTCGCTCACGATGTCGCCGTAGAGGTTCGGCAGCACGAGCACGTCGAACTCCTCCGGCCGTTGCACGAGCCCCATGCAGAGCGCGTCGACGAGCACCTCGCGCGGCTCGACGTCCGGGTAGACGGGCGCCACGTCGCGGAAGACGGACAGGAAGAGCCCATCCGTGAACTTCATGATGTTGGCCTTCGTCACCACGGCGACCTGCCGGCGGCCGTTCGCCCGCGCGTAGTCGAAGGCGAAGCGGATGATCCGCTCGCTGGCCTCGGGGCTGATCGGCTTCACCGAGATGCCCGAGGTCGGCGCGATCTGCCTCGCCTGCATCCCGTTCAGCATCGCGATCACCTTGGCGGCATCGGACGTCCCGGCCTCGTACTCGATGCCGGCGTAAAGATCCTCGGTGTTTTCGCGCACGACGACGAGGTCGACGCGCTCGTAGCGCGAGCGGACGCCGGCGTAGCTCTTGCAGGGCCGCACGCAGGCGTACAGCCCGAGCTCGTGGCGCAGGGCGACGTTGACGGAGCGAAACCCGGTGCCGATCGGCGTCGTGATCGGCCCCTTGAGCGCGACGCCGTTCTGCTTGATCGAGGCGAGCGTCTCCTCGGGCAGGGGTGTGCCCGCCGTCTCCATCACGTCGACGCCCGCCTGGCGGACGTCCCAGTCGAAGCCGACACCGGTGGCCTCGAGCACCCGACGCGTCGCCTCGGTGAGCTCGGGGCCCGTGCCGTCCCCGGGAACGAGGGTGACGCGGTAAGCCATACGGCGGCCGATTCTATGCGCGCGCTGCGGCAGCGCTGCTCAGGTACCGTCCCTCGGCAGCAAACGGTTAGCGCCGAGAGGAAACGGAGAGCGATGAGCGATTTCAAGCCGGGACTCGAGGGCGTCGTGGCCTTCGAGACGGAGATCGCGGAGCCCGATCGCGACGGTGGAGCGCTCCGCTACCGCGGCGTCGACATCGAGGAGCTCGTCGGCTACGTGCACTTCGAGCAGGTGTGGGGCCTCCTCGTGGACGAGTCGCCGGAGCCCGGGCTGCCGCCGGCGGAGCCGTACGCCGCACCCGACCTGACAGGCGACGCGCCGGCCGACCTGCAGGCGGTGACGGCGCGCCTCGGTGCGGACTGGACGCTCGACAAGCTGATCGACATCTCCGACGACGAGGCGCGCGAGGACCTCCGACGCATCTCCGCCTTGATGCTCTCCATCGCTGCGCAGTCGGCGCGTCTCGGCGACGGCAACACGAGGCCGGTCGACCGCGCGGTGGTGGAAGGGGGCGAGATCGCCGCCGAGCGCTTCCTGCTCGAGTGGCGCGGCGAGGCCGATCCCAGGCACGTGACCGCGCTCGACACGTACTGGATCTGCACGGCCGAGCACGGGCTCAACGCGTCCACCTTCACCGCGCGGATCGTGGCCTCGACCGGCGCCGACTGCGCCGCGGCGCTCTCCTCGGCCGTCGGCGCGCTCTCGGGCCCGCTGCACGGTGGCGCCCCGGCGCGCGTGCTGCCGATGCTCGATGCGGCGGCCGCCGCGGATTCCGTCGAGGCCTACGTGAAGAACCTGCTCGACAGCGGCGAGCGGCTGATGGGCTTCGGGCATCGTGTCTACCGCGCCGAGGATCCACGCGCGCGCCTGCTGCGGCGGACGGCGCAGGAGCTCGGCTCCAAGCGGTTCGAGGTCGCCGAGGAGCTCGAGAACGTTGCTCTCGCCGAGCTACACGCGCGGCGGCCGGATCGCGTGCTGGCGACGAACGTCGAGTTCTGGTCAGCCGTCGTGCTCGACGTGGCCGACATCCCGCCGCCGCTCGCGCCGGCGATGTTTGCCTGCTCCCGCACCGCGGGGTGGTCTGCCCACATCCTCGAGCAGAAGCGCCTCGGCCGCCTCGTCCGACCGTCGGCCCGTACGTCGGCCCGGGCGCCCGTTCGCTTTCCGCACTGGCGGGGTAGTGACTCTCGCCGAGGCCGCGGCGCGCGCCGACGAGCTCGCGACCCAGGGACAGGAGAGCGAGCTCGCCACGCTGCGCACGCAGTGGGGCGACGAGATCGAGGCCGCCGCGCGCGACGCCGACTACCGCCGGCGGGCGCTCGCCTACCGCGCCCTGGCCCAGTTCCGCTTCCGCCAGAAGCTCGAGCTCCTGCGTCGCGGGCTGGACGACGAGAGCCCTGCGGTGCGCGGCGCGGCGCTGATCGCGCTCGAGTCCCTCTCCCGCGACCACCCGGGCGACGTCAACCAGTACCGGCCGCTGCTGCGCGAGCTCGCGTCGCGCGATCCGAACCTCGCGGTGCGGCGGCTCGCGGTGCTGTGCTTCCGCAACGGCACGCCCGGCCAGGACACGATCCGGCTGCTCGACGGGATCGCAGCCGACGAGGAGGACGACGCCGAGGTGCGCAAGACGGCCCGCTCGGTGGCGCTGCTCCTGACCAAGCGCTCTCGCGCGAAGTCGTAGGCTGCCGCTGTGGGCACGCCGCTCGTGGGCCTGATCATGGGGTCCCGCTCCGACTGGGAGACGATGCGCCACGCGGCGGAGACGCTCGACGCGCTCGGCGTTTCGTACGAGCAGCGCGTCGTCTCGGCTCATCGCACGCCCGACTTCCTGTTCGAGTACGCGTCCGGCGCAGAGGAGCGCGGGCTGCGCGTGCTGATCGCGGCGCGGGCGGTGCGGCGCACCTGCCCGGGCATGGCGGCGGCGAAGACGACGCTGCCGGTGCTCGGCGTACCGGTCGAGTCGAAGACGCTCAAGGGCGTCGACTCGCTCCTCTCGATCGTGCAGATGCCGGCGGGGGTGCCCGTCGGCACGCTGGCGATCGGACGCGCCGGCGCGGTCAACGCGGCCCTGCTCGCGGCGGCGATCCTCGCCGGCTCGGACCGCGCGATCCACGAGCGACTCCGCGCGTTCCGGGACGCGCAGACCAAGTCTGTGCTCGACGCGCCCGACCCCGCCTCGTGACGGCCCGCCCACTGGGCCTTGCAACAGTGTCTTGCGAGGCTCGCCGAGTGCCGTGACATTGGTCGCCTGCATCGGCGGCGGGCAGCTCGGCCGGATGCTCGCGCTGGCAGGGATCCCGCTCGGGTTGCGCTTCCGCTTCCTCGACCCTAGTCCGGATGCGTGCGCCGGTCGGATGCGGAGAGCTGCTCGTCGGCCCGTACGACGATCCAGCGCTGCTCGACCGGCTCGGAGACGGTGCCGCGGCCGTCACCTTCGAGTTCGAGAACGTGCCGCTCGACTCGGCGGCGCGGTTACGCACGCTGCCGGGTCCGTCGAGGCTTTGGAGGAGGGGCAGGACCGGCTGCGTGAGAAGGAGCTCTTCCGCCGTCTTGGCATCCCGACGGCCCGCTTCGGCACCACCCTCGAGGAGACCGGCCTGCCGGCACTCGTGAAGACGCGACGGCTCGGCTACGACGGCAAAGGGCAGCGTCTCGTGCGTGAGCCGGAGCTGCTCGGCGCCGACGAGCTCGCCGAGGAGCTCGTCGAGTTCGAACGGGAGCTCTCCATCGTCGCGGTGCGAAGCCGGGATCGCGACACGCGATTCTGGCCTGTGGCCCGAGAACGTCCACCGGGACGGCATCCTCCGCGTCTCGCGCGTCCCAGCCGCCGGCGACGTCCAGGGCGAAGCGGAGGAGATCGCCCGGGCGCTGCTCGACGAGCTCGACTACGTGGGCGTGCTCGCGGTCGAGCTGTTCGAGACGGGAGGCCGCCTGCTGGCGAACGAGTTCGCGCCGCGTGTGCACAACACGGGGCACTGGACGATCGACGGCGCCGAGACGAGCCAGTTCGAGAACCACCTGCGCGCGATCCTCGGTCTCCCGCTCGGCTCGACGGCCGCGCGCGCCGCTGCTGCGACGGTGAACCTGATCGGCGCGGCTTCCACGGCTCGAGCGGCTGCTCGCGCTCCCCGGCGCGCACGTCCACCTGTACGGCAAGGAGCCGCGCCCCGGCCGCAAGGTCGGGCACGTCACGCTCGTCGGCGCGACGGAGCAGACGGTGGCGGAGACGGTCGCGGTGGCGGACGGGAGCGCGGGCTAGTGGCGGCCGCACACGCGGCCGCTGATGCGGTGGCCGCACGCCGGGCACTTGCGCCGCTGGGCGCCCCGCAGGTGGATCGTCCGCTTCCGAGCGCTCGCGAACACCATCGTCCAGCCGATGGCCATTGCCAGGCTGGCGCCGATTGCCGCATTCGGGTCGAGGGTCACCCCCGCTAGATCGGCAGGTTGCGCCCGGAAGATGAGGGTCACGCGGCGTCGGCGGCGACCACGACGCGACCCGTGCGCGGCCAGGCGAGCGCCGCGGCGGCGCCGGCGAACAGCGCTCCGAGCGCGACGCCGAGCCCTGGGTAGCCGCCGGTGGCCAACGCCAGGCCGCCCACCGCAGCGCCGACGAAGTATCCGAGCTGGGTGGTGGCAGAGCGAACGCCCATCAGCGCCGCCCGGCGACCCGGTGCCGCCAGCAGGCCGAACGCGTTGCCGAGGAGGACACGGCCTCCCGCGAGGAACGCGGAGACGACGAGGATCGCGGCCGTCACGGTGGGCGCGGGCCGCACTACCTCGAGCATCAGCACGACGACGGAGAGGGCGAGCGCGAGCCCCACCAGGAGCGCGCGCCCGTCCCGCTCGGCGTAGCGGCGGAAGGCGAATGTGCCGCCGACGTAGGCGACTGCCATCCCGGCGAGCAGCAGACCCGCCACGCCGACCTGCATGTCGTAGCTCTCGGTCAGGAGCGCGCCGACGAAGATCAGGGTTCCCGACCAGCCGCCGTTGGCCAACAGCTCGCCGGCCGCCCACCTACGGGTGCCCGGATGGGCGAGGGCGGCACGCAGTCCCGCCCCGGGTGCCGCGGCCGGCGGCCGCGCGGGAGCCCGCCGGACGGCAAGCGCGGCGATGACGGCAGCCGCGAGAGGGAGGGTGAGGAAGCCGAGGCGCCAGCTCGCCTCGCCGACGAAGCCGAGGAGCGGCATGCCCAGGATCCACGCAGACGGCGGGCCGCTGATGGCCCAGGAGAGCACGCGGCTCCGGTGCTCGGCCGGCGCCCACTCGGCCACGGCGGCCGTACCGGCGGCGAGCACGAGGGCGATGCCGACGCCGATCGGCACGTGGGCGGCCGCGAGGAACGCGAAGCTGGGTGCCAGGCCCCCTGCGAGCGCTCCCAGCCCCAGCGCCGTCAGGCCGGCGAGCAGGAGCGCACGGAGGTCATAGCGTTGCATCAGGGCGCCCGTGCCCATCGCCACGACTGCGGCGGTGAGGCCGGCGACCGTACGCAGCTGCGCCGCGGCAGCGGTCGTGACGTCGAGGTCGCGCGCCAGATCGGCGAGCGTGGGGGTGACGGCGATGAGCGCCGCCTGGGTGGCGAACAGGCTCGCGAAGAGCGTCGCGGCGACAGTCCTGGGCTCGAGCTCGGGCTGGCTCATGTCGCCAGCCTCGCCGCCGCCGCCCAAGGAGCGGTTGCTGTTGGGTAAATCCGTCTACGAGTGCGGCTCGTGCCGGCGGGCGTGCGGGTGCGCGCGGAAGTAGGTGTCGCGGCGGCGCCGGTCGGAGACGTGCGTGTACCGCTCGGTCGTCGTCAGGTCCGCGTGGCCGAGCATCTCCTGCACGCTGCGCAGGTCAGCACCGCCCTCGAGCAGATGCGTGGCGAAGGAGTGCCGGAGGAGATGCGGATGGACGCGCGTCGGGTCGAGACCGGCGCGGTCCGCCAGTCGCCGCAGGATCAGAAAGGCACCGGCCCGCGTGAGCGCGCCGCCGCGGGCGTTGAGAAAGAGGTCGGGGCGGTGGCGCCGGTCGAGATGGGGGCGCCCCATGGCGAGGTAGCGGCGGAGCGCCTCCGCCGCGGGGCGGCCCAGGGGCACGATCCGCTCCTTGTCGCCCTTGCCCAGGACGCGCACGAGGCGTCCGTCGAGGTCGACGGCTGCACGACGGAGGCCGACCGCTTCCGAGACGCGCAGGCCGGCGCCGTACAGGAGCTCCGCGAGCGCGCGGTCGCGCAGCGCGCGCGGCGCCGTGCCGACAGCTGAGTCGATCAACCGCTCCGTCTCGGCCGGGGAGAGGGTCCGGGGCAGCGGGCGCCGCCGTCGCGGCAGCGCGAGCTCGGCCGCCGGGTTGTCCGGGCGCAGGCCGAGCAGGAGTTGTTGTCGGTAGTAGGAGCGCACGGCGGCGACCCGCCGCGCGATCGTGGTCGCGGCGAGGCCGTTCGCGCGCATCTGCGCCACCCAGCGTTCGAGGTCACCCGCGGTGGCGGCGCCGACCGGGACTCGCAGGAAGGCGCCGCAGGCCGCAAGATCGCGCCGGTATGCGTCCACGGTCCGCGGCGATCTTCGTGCCGCGAGCAGCAGCAGGAACGACTCCACCTCGGGATCGTGGGGGCTCGTCACGGGCGCCACCGGATTCGGCGGGCCTGCTCGCGCTCCTGCGTCACGAGCGTGGATGGGAGCGATCGTAGACCCGGCGCAGGCGCCGGGCGTCGACGTGGCTGTACACCTGCGTCGTCGAGAGTGAGGCATGTCCGAGGAGCTCCTGGATCGTGCGCAGGTCGGCGCCTCCCTCGAGCAGATGGGTGGCGTAGGCGTGCCGTAGCCGGTGCGGATTCCGCACCAGGCGGCGCAGCGTGCTCGTGTCGAGCCGTCGACCGCGCACCGAAAGGAACAGCGCGTTCTCGGCGCCCCGTGCCAGCTCCGGGCGTCCGTCACGCAGCCAGAGCGCGACGAGGTGCGCGGCCTCCTCCCCGAGCGGGACGACGCGCTCCTTGCCGCCCTTGCCGCGGACGCGTACGGCCTCCTGCTCGAAGTCGACATCGGCGACGTCCAGCCCGATCGCCTCCGCGCTGCGCAGCCCACACGAGTAGAGAAGCTCGACGAGGGCGTGGTTGCGCAGCGCGAGCGGCCCCTCGCCTGGCAGGCCGGCAAGCAGCTGCTCAACCTCCGTCACCTTCGGTGCATCCGGGAGGCGCCGCCGCCTGCGCGGCGAGAGTCCCGCGTCCGGTACGCGGGCGGGCCCGAGCGCCGAGCGCAGGAAGGAGCGCACCGCGGCGAGACGTCGAGCGATGGTCGCCGGCGAAAGCCCGCGCCTGGCGCGGCCGAGGTCGGCGGTGTACGCGGCGAGGATCCGGACGTCGATCCGCTCCAGCGGGATCCGCTCGGTCGCGAGCCAGCGTGAGAAGTCGCGCAGGTCCGCTGCGTACGCGCGGCGGGTAGACTCGGACAGCGTCGGGCTCGAGAGGAAGCGGTCGATCGCGGTTTCGGTCTGCACGCGTTCGGATTCGCCCCGCTGAGTCTCTCGCCTGCACCTCGCTCATGCGCACGCTCCTCCTGCTCGCCACGCTCGTCGTCGCCGTCGCGGTGGTGGCGCTCGTGGTCTCGCGGGGTGAGGGGGGATCGCCGCACGGGCAGTCGACGGGTGCCGTGACCCTGGTCGGGGACTCGCTCAACGTCGGTATCGAGCCCTACCTGCCGTCCGCGCTCGAGGGCTGGACGATCACGAATCGCAACGAGGTCGGTCGCCAAACCGCGGCCGGGCTCGACGTCCTCCGCGACGAGGGCAAGGCACTCGCGCCACACGTGGTCGTCAGTCTCGGCACGAACGACTCACCGGACGATGCCGCCGGATTCCGGCGACAGGTGCGGGAGGCGCTCGCGATCGCCGGTCCGCGCCGCTGCGTGATCTGGGTGAACATGGCAGTCGACGGGGAATCGTTCGCCGCCCTGAACGACGTCCTCGCCGAGGAGGCGGAGCGCGCCGGGAACCTTCGTCTCGTCGACTGGGCCGGCCTGCTGGCCGAGCACCCGGACTGGCTCGTGGCGGACGGCGTGCACGGCACCCAGACCGGCTACCGGGGACGCGCCGATGCAGTTGCCGAGGCCGTCCGCGCCTGCCGCGTCGAGCCGGAGCTGCAGGCGCCGTGACGTCCAGGGTCGTCCCGTTGCCGACGGGCGCCGAGGCCCGTCTCCGCAACGAGGGCGCGCCGCTGGCGGCAGTGCTCGCCAACGGGGGCACGGCACGGGCGGTGCCGGGCACGTGGAGCGCGACGAGCGAGCTGCTGGCGCGCGAGCTCGCACCCCGTGTCCCCGGGGTCCTCTTCGCCGAGCTGCGCTACCGGGTGAAGACCTGGAACGCGCTCGCATCGTGCATGGCCGATGCGAACGCTGCGCTCGACATCACTGCCGGTACGACCCGTGCGGCGCTCCTCATCGGCTTCTCGATGGGAGGTGCCGTCTCGATCGGCGTCGCAGTACACGACCACGCTTACGGTGTGCTCGGTCTGGCGCCGTGGATCCCGGACCGGCTGCCTCTCGAAGGACTGCACGGCAAGCGGCTCGACGTGCTGCACGGCGCCTGGGACCGCTACCTGCCCGGCATCCCCGGCGTCAGCCCTGCCAACTCCCGGGCGGGCTTCGAGCGGGTGCAGCAGCTGGGGGTGGAGGGGAGCTACGCCCTGATCCCGCGTGGCTTGCACGGTTGCGCGCTGCGGTCGCCGTTCGGCGGCCTCGCGAAACTGCCGCGCTGGCGTGCCTGGGTGGAGGCCGTCGCGGAGCGGCTCGAGGCGTTTCAGGCGTCGGCGTCGGCGGACGCCACGGCGATTCGCCTGCGGTCCCGCTGAGCGATCCCCGGCAGCCGCACGTTCCAGGCCAGCCGCAGCTTCTCGAGCCCACGGATCGTCCACCACGAGATGTCGAGCTGCCCGCGGTCGAGGCCGTGGCGGGCCGAGCTCGGGAACGCGTGGTGGTTGTTGTGCCAGCCCTCGCCGAACGTGAGCGCCGCGACGACCCAGTTGTTCCGGCTTTCGTCGCGCGAGCGGTAGGACCGGCCGCCGAACATGTGGCAGACGGAGTTCACGGCGAACGTGGAATGCTGGTAGACGAAGATGCGGATGAGGCCGCCCCAGACGAGCGCCTGGAATCCGAGCTGCCAACTGAAGCCGCCGACGAGGTACCCGACCGCGAACGGCAGCGCGAACGTGAGCGCGACCCAGACGACGTAGAGCCGGTCGATCGTCCGCACGACGCGGTCGTCGTACAGGTCGCGGCCGTAGTGCTCTCCACGCTCCATCCCTTTCGTGTGGAAGAGCCACCCGACATGGGCGTGCGCGAACCCCTTCGCCGTCGCCCAGGGACCCTCCCCGTGGCCGGCATGCGGCGAGTGCGGGTCACCCTCCTGGTCGGAGAGCGCGTGGTGCTTGCGGTGATCCGTGACCCACTGCGTAACCGGCCCCTGGATCGTCATCGAGCCGAGCACGGCAAACGTGCCGCGCAGCCACGATGTCGTCTCGAAGCTCCGGTGAGTGAAGAGCCGGTGAAAACCGACCGTGGTGCCGAGCCCACAGAGCACGTACAGCGAGGCGAACAGGACGACGTCCACCCACGACAGCGCGACGCCCCAGAGCAGCCCGGCGGCGCAGAGGAGGCCCACGGGCGGGACCATCACGGCGACGAGCGTGATGAGCCTGCTGCCGAGGCTCGTGCGCTCGCGAACGGTGGCGACTGCGGCCTCGGCCACCTCGGCCACCTCGGACACGATCCGGTCGTCCGTTCGGGGGGCCAAGGATCGAATCACGTCCAATGAAGATAGCTGTCGCCGGCACGGGCATCGCGAAGGTGATCTGTGTCGATCAACTGGCAGGCTTTGAAGCTGTGGGCCAGCCGCACTCCGTCTCACCGCAACGGCCGTTCGTCGGGTGTGGATCCGGCCGGCGGTGAGGCTCCGAGCGCGGAGCGTGCGGCGGTTCGGAGAGGCCGGCCTGGGCGATCCGAACAGCCTGAGCCACCGGTTCGGCGACGGTGAAGGTGATCCGTGTGTGCGCGAGGACGCGGTGCGGCCGGCTGTGCTCGGCGTGAAGCTCGCGCGGTGCGCACGGATGGGGCCTGGTCAGTCCTACGCCTACTGTGACTGGGGACGGGACGATCTCGTCGGCCTCCTCCCGGGACGTCCGCTGGCGCTCACGTGCGCGTTCGACCAGACGTGGCCCGAGTTCCCGACAGCGGGGCTCATGCGCTGACGTGGAGCTCTACGAGGTGCTCCAGGCGACCCTCGCGCCCGCGATCCGTGCCGGCTGGCGCGTTCGGGTCCGTGGGCACGAGCACGTGCCGGCAAGCGGGCCGGGAATCGTGGTGGCGAACCACGAGTCGCAGACGGACCCGTTCTTCCTCGGGGCTGCCTTCGAGCGTCAGCTGCATTTCGTGGCCAAGGAGGAGCTGTGGTCGATCCCCGCGGTCGGCTGGACGCTCGAGCGGGCGGGCGGTATACCGATCGGCCGGGGGCGTGGCGACCGGGAGGCGATGAGCGCAGCGGAGGAGCGCCTCGTCGCGGGGGACCTGCTCGCAATGTTCCCGCAGGGGACGACGATCCCTCGCCCCGGCCGGACCTGGCTGCGCGGCGCGGCGCGGCTGGCGCTGCAGACAGGCGCGCTGTTGTTGCCGGTCGCGCTCGTGAACACGGAGAAGGTGTTCCGGCCGGTACGGCCGAAGGTCGGGTTCCCGTCCGTGATCGTTCTCATCGGCGAGCCACTCGACGTGCTGCCGGCCCCGGCCACGATCCGCGCGGCGCGCGAGCTGACGGCCGAGGTGCGGGCAGCCGTCGAGGATCTGCGGGCCCCGTTCGACCCGCCGGCCCACGTCCGGATCGACTAGCGGCGTCTGCCGGCAGTGCGGCTTCGTTCCAAGCAGGCGGAGGGGCACGAGCTCCAGCCTGGGGATACATCGGCACGATCTCGGCACGATCTCCATGTCTGCGAGGGACGTGTCCCAGGGACTGTCCCTGGGACACGTCCCTCGCGGGCAGGTGTGGAGCGATCGGCGCACATCTGGCACACGTGCGATGCCGCAGCGTCAGGCGCTGCGGATTGCCATGGCCTGCAGCAGCAGGTCGTGCGGAAGGGCATGCGCGGTGTGCCCCCGGAAGCCGGTCATCGTCTCCGCCGCCACGAGAGCGTTGACGATCGCCTCCTCGGTCGCCTCGATCACGGCGTAGAAGAGCGGAGTGATGCGTTCCTGGCGCAGCATCGTCAGCGTCACCGCGAGGTCGCCGCCTTGGAGGGCGCGGTTCCCGGTGGCGAAGCAGAAGAAGAGGTCGCCGCTCGAGTCCTCGCCGGCACCACCCACCCGCGCAATGCCGAGCGCGGCGCGCTGCGCCAGGCGGTCGCACTGGCCTGCGAGGAGCGGGGCGTCCGTGGCGACGATGCCGATGATCGACCCGGTGCCGCCGGGGAGCTCCGTGCGGTACGCGTCGGGCACCACCTCGTGTGGGACAAACCGGCCCACCGGCACGCCTTCGATCGCCAGCCGCGCTCGGGCGCCGTGGTTCGCCTGCACGAGGACCCCGACGGTGAAGCCGCCCTCCTGCGGCGGGAGCACACGCGACGCAGTGCCCGTGCCGCCTTTGAAGCCGTGGCAGATCGTCGCCGTGCCCCCGCCCACGTTCCCCTCCGGCACGGGATCCCGGGTCGCCCCCTCGAGCGCGGCGAAGACGTGCGGCGCCTGGACGTGGAAGCCGTCGATGTCGTTGAGCCACCCGTCCCAGGTCTCGCCTACGACAGGAAGAGACCACCCGTCGAGCACCTTCCTAGGCCCCGCGGCGACGAGCGCGTCGCGGACGACGCCCACCGAGTGGGTGTTCGTGATCGCGATCGGGGTCGTGAGGAGCCCGTTCTCGCGGACGAACTCCAGCCCGGTCAGCTCACCGTTCCCGTTCAGGCGATGGCAGCCCGCGAACAGCGGCAGCTCAGGCGGCACGATCGCCGTCACGCCGGTGCGAACGTCTATGCCTTCGACGAGCGTGGTCAGCCCGACCCGAACGCCGGGCACGTCCGTGATCGAGTTCAGCGGGCCCGGCGTGCCAGTGCCGATCGCGATGCCGAGATCCCGCGCGCGCACGCCGAGGTTCTAGCCGGGTGGCCGGACGGCGCGGAGTCCGCGCGAGCAGGCAAGCTTGATCGATGCCGGGACGCCGCTGGGAGCTGATGAACGCGGACGAGGCGCCCCAGCGCCCGTCCGATCCCGCAGTGCGCAAGGCGAACCTGCGCCGCATCGTCCGCCTCTTCAAGCCATACAGGCGGACTCTGCTCGGCGTCAACGGCCTGATCCTGATCTCGGCAGGCCTCGGCGTCGTGTCGCCGTTCCTGCTCCGCGACGTGCTCGACGTCGCCATCCCCGAGGAGAACATGGCTCTCCTGACGTGGCTCGTGGCCGGCATGGTCGCGATCCCGGTCATCACGGGAGCGCTCGGGGTCTGGCAGACGCTGCTCTCGAACCGGGTCGGCCAGGCTGTGATGCACGACCTGCGCACGGCCGTCTATCGCCACCTCCAGCGCCTCTCGCTTGCGTTTTTCACGCGCACCCGTACGGGCGAGGTGCAGAGCCGGATCGCGAACGACATCGGCGGCATCGACAACGTCGTCACCTCGACCGCAACCTCCGTCGTGTCGAACGTGACCACCGTGATCGCGACCGTCGTCGCCATGATCTTGCTCGACTGGCGCCTCGCCGCCTTCGCGCTCGCGCTGCTGCCGCTGTTCGTGTGGCTGACGAAGCGCGTGGGCGAGCAGCGCAAGAAGGTGACGGCCCAGAAGCAGGCGTCGCTCGCCGACGTCTCCTCGATCGTGCAGGAGTCGCTCTCCGTCTCGGGGATCCTGCTCGGCAAGACGATGGGCCGGGCCGACGACCTCGCCGGGCGGTTCGAGGCGGAGTCGCACCGCCTCGCCGACCTCGAGGTGCGGAGCCGGATGACGGGGCGCTGGATGATGGCCGCGATCCAGACGACGTTCGCCGTGATGCCGGCGCTCGTCTACTGGTTCGCGGGCTGGACGATCTCGCGCGGCAGCGAGTCGATCACGATCGGCACGTTGGTGGCCTTCACGACGCTGCAGGCGCGGCTCTTCTTCCCGATCGGCAGCCTGCTCGGAGTCCAGGTCGAGGTGCAGAGCTCACTCGCGCTCTTCGACCGCATCTTCGACTACCTCGACCAACCCGTGGACATCGTCGAAGGCACGCGCACGCTTGACCGCCCGCGCGGAGACGTCACGTTCGACGGGGTGTGGTTCCGCTACGACAGCGACGCCTGGACGCTGCAGGACGTCTCGTTCGCCGTCCCGGCGGGCACGAAGACGGCGCTCGTGGGGGAGACCGGCTCGGGGAAGACGACGTGCGGCTACCTCGTGGCGCGGCTCTACGACGCCACGCAGGGGACCGTGTCGATCGACGGGACGGATGTCCGCGACCTCACCTTCGAGGCGCTCGCGGACGCGGTCGGCGTCGTCTCGCAGGAGACCTACCTCTTCCACTCCTCGGTGCGAGAGAACCTGCGCTTCGCGAAGCCCGACGCGAGCGACGAGGAGGTGGAGGACGCCGCACGGGCTGCGCAGGTGCACGAGCTGATCGCCTCGCTCCCCGAGGGCTACGACACGGTCGTCGGCGAGCGCGGCTACCGCTTCTCCGGCGGCGAGAAGCAGCGCATCGCGATCGCGCGCACGATCCTGCGCAACCCGCCGATCCTCGTGCTCGACGAAGCCACCTCCGCGCTCGACACCCAGACCGAGAGGCTCGTGCAGGAGGCGCTCGAGCGCCTCGCTGAGGGCCGCACGACGATCGCCATCGCGCACCGACTCTCCACCGTGCGCGACGCCGATCAGATCGTCGTTCTCGACCGCGGCCAGGTCGTGGAGATCGGCACGCACGACGACCTGCTCGCGCGCGGAGGCCGCTACTCGGCGCTCGTCCTCCGCGACGCCGACCTCGCGGAAACGGTGCCGACACCGTCCTAGTTGGCGGCGCCGCTCACGTAGTAGCGGAAGCCGAACGCGCCGTCCGGTTGCACCTCGAGCAGCGTCGCGTCGACCGCTGAGACCAGAGCCTCGACCCTCTCCCGCGGCAGCGGCGTCATGCGCATCGGCTGCAGCGGCGTGCGCAGGATCAGCGCCTTCGCGGGCACGCCGACTCGGCGCAACGCGGCATACCCACGCCGCAGCGGCTGCAGGCGGTAGTGGAGCGGAATCGTGTCCGGAGCTTGGAAGATCGCGATTCCGTCAGGCGCCGTCACGCGCAGGAGTTCCCGCGCGAACGTTGCGGCCAGATCGGTCGTGGGCAGATGCTGCAGCACGATGTTCGAGTACGCGAGGTCGAACGAGCCTGAGGGAAAGAGCGAGAGGTCGGGCGCGGCGTTGACGACGAACTCGACATTCTTCCGATCGGCGTTCAGCTCTCGCGCCCGACGCGCCATCTCCGCGGAGACGTCAACGCCCATCACGTCGTCGAATCGCAGCGAGAGCGCACGTGTCAGCCGCCCTGTCCCGCAGCCGAAGTCGAGCGCGCGTGCGAGCCGGGCCGGGCGCCCGAGCTCAGAGGCTCGCTCCAGCGCGGCCGCGATCTCCGCCTCGCCGGCCGCGAAAAACTCCTCGACCGTCCAGAGACCGCCCTTCCGGCTCGGGTCGGTGAGCACCGCCCACATCGCGTCCGTCTCCGCGAGCTCGTCCCATTCGCGCTGCAGCCGAGCGAGCGCGGCGTCGTGGGCGTCGCCGGGGGACACGGCGGATGCGTACCATACGGGCCGGTTCGCGCGGCCCCAGCGTCGCGCTCAGGAGGCACCGTGACATTCCAGGAGGCACGTCGATGGCCACGACCGTGACCGGGCGGGAGGGCTTGGACGAGGACGGAATCGAGCCGTCCGGAGAAGTCGTCTTCAATCCGACCACCTCCCAGCTCTACGCCGACGCGCTCAAACGCGGCCACGGGCGGCTCGCCGAGGGTGGTCCGCTCGTCGTGGACACCGGTCGCTTCACGGGTCGCTCGCCGCAGGACAAGTTCGTGGTCGAGGAGCCGGGCTCGAAGGACCGGATCTGGTGGGGCACCGTCAACAGGCCGCTTCCCGAGGCCCGCTTCGACGGGCTTCGCAGCAAGGTCGTCGACTACCTCTCCTCCCGTCCCACCCTCTACGTCGTCGACGCCTTCGCCGGCGCCGACCCCGCGCACCGGATCGGCGTGCGCGTGATCACCGAGAGCCCGTACCACGCCCTCTTCGCGAAGACGATGTTCATCGAGCCGACCGAGGAGGAGCTCGCCGCGCTCGAGCCGTCGACCGTAGTGCTGCATGCGCCCGAGGTGGAGGCGGATCCCGCCATCGATGGCACGCGCTCCGGCACCTTCGTCGTCCTCCACCCGTCGCGCGGCGAGGTGCTGATCGGCGGCACCTTCTACGCAGGCGAGATCAAGAAGTCAATCTTCACGGTGATGAACGACCGCCTGCCCCTCGAGGGTGTCTTCCCGATGCACTGCTCGGCCAACGTCGGCCCCGCTGACGACGTCGCGGTCTTCTTCGGCCTCTCCGGCACGGGCAAGACGACGCTCTCCGCCGACCCCGCGCGCTCCCTGATCGGCGACGACGAGCACGGCTGGGGGACGAACGGCGTCTTCAACGTCGAGGGCGGCTGCTACGCGAAGGTGATCCGCCTGTCCGAGGAGGCCGAGCCCGAGATCTACAGGACGACTCGCACGTTCGGGACGGTGCTGGAGAACGTGACGGTGGACGAGCGCGGCGTGCTCGACCTGGACGACGACTCGCGCACCGAGAACACCCGCGCCGCGTACAAGCTGGAGCAGATCGGGAACGCGCTGTCGGCGAAGATGGCGGGCCACCCGCGCTCCGTCGTGATGCTCACCGCCGACGCGTTCGGGATCTTGCCGCCGTTGGCCCGGCTGACGCGCGACCAGGCGCTCTTCTACTTCCTCTCCGGCTTCACGGCGAAGCTCGCAGGAACCGAGATCGGCGTCAGCGAGCCGCAGCCGACCTTCTCCACCTGCTTCGGCGCCCCGTTCCTGCCCCAGCCGCCCGCGGTGTACGCGCGCATGCTCGGCGAGAAGCTCGATGCGCACGGCTCCACCGTGTGGCTCGTCAACACAGGCTGGACGGGAGGGCCGTTCGGCGAGGGCGAGCGGATGCCGATCGCCGCCACGCGCGCGCTCCTGCACGCGGCGCTCTCGGGTGCGCTCGACGATGTGGAGTACCTCGCCGACCCGGCGTTCGGCTTCTGCGTGCCGACCTCGTGCCCGGGGGTCGACGCGAAGCTGCTCGACCCGCGCTCCACCTGGCGCGACGCGGCAGCCTACGACGCCAAGGCCGCCGAGCTGGCGACGATGTTCCGCGAGAACTTCGAGCAGTTCCGGGCCGAAGCGGGCGACGCCGTCGCGGCCGCAGGCCCGCGTGCCTGATCCAGCAAGGTTCCGCGCATCGCGACGCGTTGAGCTTGTGTCTCGGTAACACAAGCTCTTTCGGCCGCTCTGCATTGGCGCGTGCATCGGTGTTTCTGAAACGCAAGCCGCTCTCGGCCTGACCGGCTGAGCGGCGCTTCCTCGTTAGCAAACGGTGAGCCACCGGTGAGGGCGCGGTTGGCGACCCCTTCGACCGTCCGGCGCAAGCGAACTCCGGAAAGGAGGACACGATGCGCCGGATCACCCACATGCACCGCTCGCTGGTGGTGCTCGCGGTCGGTCTGCTCGCAGCCGCGTTCCCCCTGCTCGCCTCGGCGAGCGGTGGCGGCCCGACTGGCTTCTGATGCCGCGCTGGGGTGAGCGGATCGCTCAACGGACCGCTCACCCCTACGCCGCGTTCGCTGCGGACGACTCGACCCGTAGGCCTGCGAGGACGTTGCCCTTCGTCTCGTAGCGCTCGCGCGCGGTTTCTCTTGCTGCCTTCGCCTCCCCGGAACGGCCGGAGCGCTCGAGCGCGTCGCCGAGAGCCTCGAACGCTGCCCCCTGCCGGTTGAGCTGATCGGTGGCTGCGGCGAAATCCGTCGCCTCGCAGGCGTGCGCGATGGCTGCGTCGTGGTCGCCGCGGCGGGCCGAAAGAATCGCCTGCGCACGACGCCATTCGATCTCGGTGGCCAGATCGTCGGGCGACCCGCATTTCCGGGCGACGGCGATCCAGGTTTCCGCTTCTCCGAGGTGCCCCTCGAGAGCGAGGACCGTCGCGAGCTCGGCCGCGCGGCTGGACAGATGGCTGAGGTCCTTCGCCAGCTCGAGGCTACGACACGCGCGGCGCAAGACCTCCGCGGCGGCATCCGTCCGGCCCTCGAGCGACTCGATGTAGGCGCGAACGGGTGCGTAGTACGCCGTGATCGCGGTCAGGTGACCGAGATCCTCGTACGTTCGAAGGGCGCTCTCGGCCAGTCTTCGGCCACGCTCGACGTTTCCTCGCATCGCCTCTAGTCCTCCCACGAACACGAGAACGTTCGCCTCGCCTGCCCGGTCGGTGACGGCGGTGGCGAGCAGGCGCTCAAGTTGGGCAATCGCCGCCGTCGTGTTCTCGGGTCCGTCGTGAAGCGCGATTGCAAGCTCACCGAGACAGGTCCCCGTCGGCCATCCCGAGCGTTGGTAGTGACCGAGAGCTCGTCTGGCGGCGTCGACTCGACTCGCTTCGCGACAGTAGACGCCTCCGTGCACGAAACCGCTCAGCAGCCAAACCCGTCCAAGCGCCCGGTTGTCACGCACGGCTTCGAGCACCGGGATAGCCGCTTCCGACAGTCGGAGTAGCTGTGCCGCGGCGTCTTCCGCGCTCCGCAGAAGTCGGAGATAGGAGCGCTCGATGGTCGCCCGAAGTTCGATCCGGCGATCGCCTGCCTCCTGTGCCAGGCAGACCGCGTGGTCCAAGGTTTCTTCCGCCAGCTCGGCATCTCCGATCGCACGCTGAGCAATCGCCAGCTCGCACAGGAGTTCTCGCCGCTCCATCTCCTGGTTCGGTAGCAACGCGGTTGCACGTCCGACGAGATTGAGCGTCGCGTGCACGTCGCCGCGCTGAGCGGCTCGCCGGCCTGCTGCGCCCAGTCGGCGGCCGGCGTCCTCGGCGAGGCGCTCGGTGCGCCGGTCGGCGAGCCCGATCTCCGTCCGCAACCGGTGCGCCTGCTCGAGGTGGTAGCCGACGAGCTCGTCCCGCTCGTCCGCCTGCGCGAGCAGGTCTGCGTGGCGCTCGTGCAGCTCGGCGCGCTCGGCCTTCGGCGTCGCGCGGTACGCCGCCTCCTGCAGCAGCACGTGACGGAAGCGGAACCCGGCGTCGCCGTCCTCGCGCAGGAAGCCGCGCGCGACGAGCTCGCCGAGGTGGCGCTCGACGGACGGCACCGCCTCGGGCACGAGCAGGGCGGTAAGCGCTTCCGCGGAGAAGCTGCGCCCGACCACGGCGCCGCGCCCGAGCACCATGCGCTCCGCCGGGCCGAGCCGGTCGAGCCGCGTCGCGAGGAGCGACTCGATGGTGTGCGGCAGCGGCCGCTCGCCCGCGAGCCCACCCTCTGCGGCGAGGGCGAGCAGCTGCTCGACGTAGAGCGGGTTGCCCTCGGCGGTGTCGAGGATGCGCGCGCGCTGCTCCGCCGGGAGAGCGCCGCCGCCGAGGCCGGCGAGCAGCGCCGCGGTCTCCTCGCGCGAGAGGGCCGGGAGGTCGAGCGTCTCGGCGTTCGTGCGCTCGGCGAGGAAGGCCGGGCGCTCCTCCAGAAGTTCCTCCCGCGCCAGCCCGACCACGAGGATGGGCGCGTCGCCTGCACGGTCGACGAGGTGCTCGACGAGCTCGAGGAACGTCTGCTCGGCCCAGTGCAGGTCGTCGACCACGACGACGAGCGGCCGGGGCTGCGCGAGCGTCTCGCACAGCCGCCGGAACGCCCACGCCACCTCGGCGGCGGGAACGGGTGTGTCGGCCTCCCCCAGCGTGCCCGCGAGCGCGGTCACGATCGCGTCCGCATCAGGCTCGGCGCCGAGCGTCGGCAGGAGCGCCTCCCGCTCCGTACCGCCCGCGGCCTCAGCCACGAGCGCACGCAGCGGCGCATATGTCAGCCCGTCGCCGTACGCGGGGCACTTGCCGACGATCGTCGTCACATCGCGGGTTCTCCCGAGCTCGAGCGCGAGCCGCGACTTCCCGATCCCTGCCGTGCCCGTGACGAGGACGGCGCGGGTACCGCCGGTCTTCGCCTTGCGCAGCGCGCCCTTGAGCACCCGCAGCTCGCTGGCGCGCCCAACGAGCGGTCCGTCCAGCTGGCGCGCGAACGGTGCTGCCGCCGCGGCCAGTTCGACGAGCCGGTCGCCGTCGAACCGGGCCGAATCAGCAAGCACCCGGGCCGCCTCGTCGCCGACGCGGATCTCGCTCGGTCCGGCCGACTGGCGCAGCCGGGCCGCTGCCTTCACCGGGCCTCCCTCGACCTTCGCTCCGACGGCGACGATCTCGCCAGTCTCGATCCCCGTACGGAAGTCAAGCTCGACGCCCAGCTCTGCCGCGAGAGAGGCGACAGCCTCGCGTACGTCGAGGGCGCTGCGCGCGGCGCGGAGAGGGTCGTCCTCGTGCGCGACCGGCACGCCAAAGGCGGCCACGACGGAGCCGTCGCCCGGCCGTTGCGCGGAGGCGCCGTAGCGCGCCGCCACCGTGACGACGGTGATCCCCGCCCGCTCAAGCGCGTCGTGCTCGCGCTCGGCGTCGAGCTCGCCCGCGACCTCGACGTCGACAGACAGGATCGTGACCAGGCGCCGAGTCCGAAGGGGCGCCGCGGGAGCATCCTGAGGTAGCAACGACGGGTCCTGGCGCAGGATCGCCGCCTCCAGCTCCCGCAGCTCCGGCCCCGGCTCGATGCCGAGGCCCTCCACGAGCGCTTTTCGAGCAGCGCGGTACGACGCGAGCGCGTCGGCCTGCCGCCCGGCGCGATAGAGCGCGAGCATCAGCTGCCCCCACACTCGCTCACGCGTCGCGTTGGAGGCGACGACGACCTTCAGCTCGCCGACGAGCTCCCCGTGCAACCCGAGCGCGAGATCAGCCTCGATCCGCTCCTCCAACGCGGCGAGTCGGAGCTCCTCCAGCTCGGCGATCGCCGTCTGCGCGAACGGCTCGTACGCGAAATCGACGAGCGCAGGCCCCCGCCAGAGCGCGAGCGCCTCGCGCAGCAGCTGCCCCGCGCGGGCGGGCTCGCCCGCCCCGAGCACCGCCCGTCCCTCCTCGAGGAGCGAGCGGAAGCGGTGCGCGTCGACTCGGTCGGGGTGGAGCTCGAGCGCGTAGCCGGGGCCGCGGGTGGCGATCGCGCCGGTACCGAGCGTCTTGCGCAGCTGCGACACGTACACCTTGACCGCGTGCCCTGCCGTCGCGGGCGCCATGCCGGGCCACAGCTCGTCCACGAGCCGGTCGACGGAGACCACGCGCCCCGCGTCGAGCGCCAGCACGGCGACCAGCGCCCGCGGTTTGCGCCCGGAAAGCACAACCGGCTCCCCCCGCGCGAGCGCCTCGAGCGGGCCGAGGAGCCTGAGGTCGAGCCCCGTCTCCACCGCCGGATCCAGCTTGACAGCCGGCGAGGACGCGTCAAGTACGAGGGCTTGAACGGTTCTTGATCGTTGCAGCCGACCCTTCGGGTGATGCAACGGCAGAGGATTTTCGTGACTCGAGAGCCGGCGGGCGTCCTGTGAGAGCGTCGGCCGCGCGGCCTGGCCCGGCGCCGGGTGCGCCGGACGGTCACCACGGCGCGACTGAGGTCACCGTCGCCGCGCACTTGCGGGCGCCCTCACGCGGTGCGTCTGCGGGCACGTTCGTCGCGTCCGGCGCCGTCGAGGATGCGGGCATCGTCCACGCGGTGGAGCGGTTCCCGGTCGGCGGCGACGCTCAGGTTGACGGCGCCGCGACGCTGACGGGAATCCGCGGCTCGCTCTGGCTCGTCTACCGCGGCGAGCTCAGCCCGGTCGCTCTCGGCGTGCTCCGGGGCTGCGGCGCCTGGCGCCTCGCCGGGAGCGACGGTGCGTACGACGGGCTCGCCGCCGAGGGAGCGTGGACGGCAACGGTCGTCTTCACGGCGGACGGGGTCACGACAGACGTCGTTTTCCGCGGCCGCACGAGCGGCCGCTGAGTGGGGGAGGGAGCGGCTCGGCCCCGCCCGGGTAGCGGGGCCGAGCCGCCGAGCCAGGCGTCCCTCGATCGGCGGCTCTGCGGCGCTGCCCCGTCGGCGCCTCGTCGACGGCGTTGCTACGCCGCCTCAGCTTCTCGCAGCGCCCCGTCCCGAGCGAGGAACGCGGCCAGCTCGGTGCGGGAGCGCACGCTGAGCTTGCGGTAGATCCGGCCGAGGTGCGTCTCGATCGTCTTCGGGCTCAGAAACAGCGCCGACCCGGCCTCGCGGTTCGTCGCGCCGCGGGCGACCACGAGCGCGACCTGCAGCTCCTGCGGCGTCAACCGCTGCGAGACGGGCTCCGCGCTCCGTCGCAGCTGCTCGCCGGTGGCCTCGAGCTCGGTGCGAGCCCGCTCCGCCCACGGCGAGGCGCCGAGTCGCTCGAAGACGTCGAGCGCGGCACGCAGCTGCTCCCGCGCATCGGTGCGGCGGCGGGCCCGGCGGAGCCGCTCCCCGTAGCAGAGGAGCGTGCGGGCGCGCTCGAACGGACCGACGGTGCGCTCGTGCAGCTCGAGCGCGGTCGCGAAAGCGGCATCGAGCCGATCGTCTGCCGCCATCAGGCCGCGGCAGCGAGCAGCAGCAGCCAGCGCCCAGCGGCCGCCCGTCGCCGCCGCCTGCCGCTCCAGCTGCGCGAGGGCGCGCTCGGCGTCGTCGCTGCGGCCGGCCCGCAGCAGCGCCTCGACGAGGTCGGCCGCCCACGGCACGACGGCGGGCTCCCCGATCCCCTGGCGCTCGACGCCGCGCGAAACCTGCTCGAGATGCTCGATCGCGGCCGTCGTGTGTCCGAGCGCAAGCTCGAGATGCCCGAGGACGGAGCTCGCGTAGACGACGAGGGCCCGCACGCCGAACGCCGCGAGCTCCATCGCCCGGGCGGCGTGAGCGCGGCAGTCCTGGTCCCGCCCCTGCGCGGCTTCGACGCGTGCCAGCCCGACGAGGCCGAACGAGAGGCCGTTCGCATGGCCGGTCTCCTGGGCCAGACGCAACGACTCGGTGGCCGTGGCGTAGGCGGCGGCCCAGTTGCCGGTGCGGAACTCCAGCTCGGACGTGATCGCCAGCGCGTACGGGAGCGCGCCGGGCGAGCTCTCTGCCCTGGCGGCGTCGACCACGAGACCGAGCAGGCGGCGCGCGAGCGCGTACTCCTCGAGCCAGATGTACACATGAGCCGCGGCCTGTACGAGCTCGGGTGCTCGCCGCACCGTCTCGGGCAGCTCGAGCAGCGGGCGCGCGCGGTCGAGCAGCTCGCGCCCGCGAGCGGTGTCGCCCTGCAGGATCAGCCCTTGGGCGAGCATCACCGCGGTCAGCACCTGGATCGGGCCGTCCACTCGCTCCGCGACGGCGCAGGCCCGGCCGGCGGTGGCGACGCCTCGCGCGATGTCGCCGCCGAGGTAGCAGGGCCACGACGCGTCGGCCAGCATCAGGGCCGCCTTGCGCGGGTCGAGCTCCTCGAGCGTCTCGGCCCCGGCGGTGAGCAGCGCGTGCGCCGCGAGCGGGTCACCGCGCCAGGTCTCGAGCGCGCCGTGGAGATGCTCCACATCGGCCCGCAGCAGCGGGTCGCGCGTCGCCTCGAGCGCCTGGCCGAGCAGCACGATCGCGTACTCGCTGCCGCTCGAGCGCCGGTAGTCGTCGGCGGCATCGAGCAGCCGACGCGCCCGTGACTCGTCGTCTGCGGTCAACCGGGCAGCACGCTCGAACGCGCTCGCCGCCGCCGCATGGGCGCCGCGGCGGCGGGCCACCAGCGCGGCCTCGACGAGCTCGGCGGCGACGCTCTCGTCCGGTTCGGACGTCGCCGCGGCCCGGTGCCATGCCCGTCGCTCGTCGGTCTGGTCGCCGGCCGCAGCGTCGGCCAGCGCGCGGTGTGCGACCCTGCGCTCCTCGGCCGAGGCGGCGTTGTACGCGGCAGAGCGCAGCAGCGGATGGCGGAACTCGGCCTGGCCGTCGACGATCGTGACGATTCCCGCGGATGCGGCAACCTCGAGCTCGCCGGCGAGGCCGAGCGCCGCCCAGAGCCCCGGCGAGCACGTCGGGCGAGCCCGGATCGGCTGCGGCGAGGACGGCGAGCGCACGTCGCGCGGGAAGCGAGAGGTCGTCGATTCGTGCTGCATAGGCGCTGAGTCCACTGGGGAGCGGGGTCGGCAGCGGCTCACCGCCGCTCCGCTGCTCCGGCGTCAGAAGCGACGGCAGCTCGAGCAGCGCGAGCGGGTTGCCGCCCGTGGCCGCCCAGAGGTCCGCCGCGACCGGCTCGGACCACGTCGTGGTGCGCGAGGAGCTCGATCGCCGGGCCTCGGCCGACGCCGCCGAGGCGAAGCTCGGCGAAGACCCGCTGCGTCGAGCGGCGTCGCGACGCCCTCGCGGGCGGCGAAGAGCAGCACCACGCCCTCTGCGTCCAGCCGGCGGGCGGTGAACAGCAGCGCCTCCATCGACGAGCCGTCGGCCCAGTGCGCGTCGTCCACCACTGCCAGCAGCGGGGCCGTCTCGGCCGCCACCGCGAGTGCGGAGAGCGTCGCCGCGCAGATCGTGAACCGGTCGCCGGCGACGGGCGGGCCGATCGCGAGCGCGCCCGCGAGCGCGGCGGCCTGTGGCTCGGGGATCTCGGGGATCACGTCGGCCACGGGGCGGAGAAGGTCGGAGAGCGCCGAGAACGCGAGGTGCGACTCGGACTCGACGCCGCCGGCCCGGAGCACGGTCGCGCCTGGCGCGTGAGCCGCAGCCCAGTCGCACAGCGCGCTCTTGCCGATCCCGGCTTCGCCGCGCAGGACGAGCGCGCCGCTCCTGCCGTCCTCCCGGGCGGCGGCCAGGAGCTCTCCGATCTGTGCGCGCTCGGCCTCCCGTCCGACGAGCATGCCTCGACTCTACGAGACCGGGGGGAATCCCGTATACCCGGACGGCGGCGCCCGGACGCGACCCCGGGCCGGCAACCCGTACCGTGACTGGCGTGACCGCCTCCTCCCTCACCGATCGCGGCAGCGGCGGCCAGTCCGCGGTCGTCCCCGGGGGACCGGGACTCGCAGGAGGGGGCAGTCAGGGCCGAGGAGCTCGGGGCGGACGTCGCCGGCGCGTGCGGCGAGCGCCCCGAGGCCCCGGCGCGCGCTGAAGCAGGGGGAGCCTGCGCGCGCCAGAACGCGGGGAGACGAGGCGGCGGATCTCGCGGGGAACGGGATCCGCGCCTCCGCGTTCCCGGGTCCCGGGCCACGGTCGATCAGGTAGCGTCAACATCGATGGAGGCCCAGCACGACGTCCTGGTCGTCGGCGCCGGTTGCGCCGGCATGCGCGCTGCCATCGAGGCGCACGACGCCGGTGCGAAGGTGGGCGTGATCTCGAAGTTGCACCCGACCCGCAGCCATTCCGGCGCGGCCGAGGGCGGCATCAACGCCGCGCTCGGGAACAGCGCGGAGGACAGCCCCGAGACGCACGCGTTCGACACGGTCAAGGGCTCCGACTACCTCGGCGACCAGGACGCGATCGAGATCTTCACGGCCGAGGCGCCCGGCGACATCTACCAGCTCGAGCACTGGGGCTGCGTCTTCTCGCGCAAGGATGACGGTCGCCTCGACCAGCGCCCGTTCGGTGCCGCCGGCTCGCCCCGCACCGTGTACTCGGCCGACATCACGGGGCACGTGCTGATCCAGGTGCTCTACGAGCAGCTGCAGAAGCGGATGGCCGAGGGGCTGAAGGTGTACGAGGAGTTCTTCGCCTTCCGGCTCGTGATCGACGACGGCCGCTGCACCGGGGTCATCTCCTGGGACCTGATGAACGGCGGCGTCACGCTCGTCGACCGGCAAGGCGGTGATCCTCGCCACGGGCGGCTGTGGACGGCTCTACCGCGCCACGACGAACGCGTACGCCTGCACCGGCGACGGGATGGCGATGGCACTCCGCGCGGGGCTGCCGCTCAAGGACATGGAGTTCATGCAGTTCCACCCGACGACGATGTACCCGAGCGGGATCCTGATCACGGAGGGGTGCCGTGGCGAGGGCGGCTACCTGATCAACAAGGACGGCGAGCGCTTCATGAAGCGCTACGCGCCGAACGCGCTCGAGCTCGCGTCGCGCGACGTCGTCTCCCGCTCCGAGACGACGGAGATCGAGGCGGGACGTGGCCTCAACGGCTCGGTGCTGCTCGACCTCCGCCACCTCGGGCCGGAGAAGATCCTCACGAAGCTTCCCGGCTCCCGCGAGCTCGCGATGACCTACGCCGGCGTCGATCCCGATCTACGCGCCGATTCCGGTGCGGCCCGGCGCCCACTACCACATGGGCGGCGTCGAGACCGACGAGTGGGGCGCGACCGAGGTCGAGGGGCTCTACGCCGCCGGGGAGGTCGCCTGCGTCTCCGTCCACGGCGCGAACCGGCTCGGCGGCAACTCGCTGATGGAGACGATCACGTTCGGCCGCCGCTCCGGCCGCGCGGCCGCCGAGTACGCGCTCGCCGGCGCCGGCTCGTCGAACGGCCGGGCCGAGGCTGCTCGCAGCCGACGCCGAGACCTGGGTGCAGGGGCTGCTCGACGTACGTGAGGGCGAGCGTCCGTGGGCGATCCGGGACGAGCTCGGCCAGTCGATGCTCGAGAACTTCGGCGTCTTCCGCTATCCGGACAGGATGGAGGCGCAGATCGGGATCATCGCGGGCCTGCGGGAGCGCTACGAGCGCGGCGTCGTGATCGAGGACAAGGGACGGTGTTCAACAGCGACCTCACGCAGGCGATCGAGCTCGGCTATCTGCTCGATCTCGCCGAGGTGCATGCTGCAGGCCGGGCTCGCGCGCGAGGAGAGCCGCGGCGCTCACTCGCGGCCGTCCGACTTCCCGGACCGCGACGACGAGAGCTTCCTCCAGCACTCGATCTCGCGCTGGAACGGTGACGGCCCCGAGCTCTCGTAGAAGGAGGTCCGGATGACGAAGTGGGAGCCGATGGAGAGGAAGTACTGATGCAGGTCGGCCTCAAGATCTGGCGCTACGACGCGTCGACCGGCGACCGCGCGCTCCGCGAGTACGAGGTCGACGCGCCCGAGGAGGCGACGCTGCTCGACTGCCTCGACATCGTCAAGGACCACCACGACGGCTCGCTCGCGTACCGCAAGAGCTGCCGGATGATGATCTGCGGCTCGTGCGGCATGCGGATGGACGGCGGCGCCGTGCTCGCCTGCAAGGTGCGCATGTACGACATCGCGCGGACGGGTCACGTGCCCGTGATCTCGGCGATGGGGAACCTGCCGATCGTGAAGGACCTCGTCGTCGACATGGAGCCCTTCTGGGCAGAAGATGCGCGCCGTCGAGCCGTACCTGCAGCCGCGCTACGACCAGGCGCAGGAGCGCGAGAACATCGTCCCGCAGCGAGCGCATGGACGTGATCCACAAGGAGTCGCTCTGCATCAACTGCGGCTGCTGCGTGTCGGAGTGCAACTCGATGGAGTCCGACCCCGACTTCCTCGGGCCGGCGGCGCTCGCCAAGGGGATGCGCTTCGTCGGCGACGCGCGCGACGGCGCCACGATCGAGCGGCTCGAGCGCTACTCGGAGGAGCACGGCCTCTGGGACTGCACGCGCTGCTACTTCTGCAACGAGCGCTGCCCGAAGGGCGTCGACCCGCGCGACGCGATCGCGAAGCTCGGCGCCGAGGCGATGAAGAACGGGATCGACCGCGACATGGGCGCGCGGCACGCGAAGTGGTTCGTCACCTCCGCGAAGACGACCGGCTGGCTGCGCGAGACCGAGCTCGTGCCGAAGACGCAGGGCGTCGTGAAGTCGATCAAGGAGATCAAGTTCGCCATGTCGCTCCTGCCGCAAGGGCAAGGTGCCGCCGCCGTTCCCGCCGCACGTCGCGGCGGAGGTGGGCGAGTCGCGCGCGCTCTTCGACCTCGTCAAGGCGCAGGGCCGCGACGGCGCCCTCGGCATCGTCCAGGGCGAGAAGGCGCTCGGGCCGCGTCGAGGAGCACCGCGAGACGGAGGCCGACGGTCAGCGCGATCCGTACGACGACCCGGCTCGGCGCCGCGCCCGTATCTGCCCGACGACGAGCCCGAGCAGGTTGCGGCGTCAGCCGAGAAGACTTAGGTCAGTAGGATCGAGCCCGTGCAGCAGGTCGCGTACTACAAGGGCTGTCTCGCCACCCTGTCGGCGAAGGAGCTCGACATCTCGACGCGGGCGCTGGCGCCCAAGGTCGGCTACGAGCTGCTCGAGCTCGAGGCGGTCACGTGCTGCGGCGCCGGCGACATCCACGAGGCCGAGCCGGACTACTACCTCCACCTGAACGCGCGCATCCTCGCCTACGCCGAGGCGACCGGCTGCGACACGCTGATGACGGTCTGCAACGTCTGCACGCTCAACCTGCGGCAGGCGAACTACCAGCTGCAGATCGACGAGACGCTCCGCGAGCGCGTCAACGACAACCTCGAGTCGGTCGGCGTGCCGCGCTACGAGGGCGAACGTCGACGTGATGCACTTCCTCTGGCTCGTCGCGGGCGAGAGCTTCGAGACGCTGCAAGCAGGTCGCGCACAAGGGCCTGCGCGGGCTCAAGATCGCGCCGTTCTACGGCTGCCAGATCCTGCGCCCGTCGAAGCTGATGGGCTTCGACGACCCCGACAAGCCGGACTCGCTCGAGCGGATCATCAAGGCCTGCGGCGGCGAGCCGATCGACTACCCGGCGAAGGTCAAGTGCTGCGGCTTCCCGATCATCCAGGCGCGCGAGGACACGGCGCTCGGCGAGCTGATCCAGCCGATCGAGCAGGCGAAGGAGGCCGGCGCCGACGCGATCGTGACACCGTGCCCGCTCTGCCACCTCTCGCTCGACGCGTGGCAGTCGAAGCTGAAGAAGCAGACGGGCAAGGACTTCCAGATGCCGATCCTCCACCTCTCGCAGCTGATCGGCGTCGCCGCCGGGCTCGACCGACGCGGAGCTGAAGTTCAAGCGCCACGTCGTCTCGATGCAGCCCGTGCTCGAGAAGCTGTCCGTCTGACGCACGCTTGGTGGCCTTACGCCAGGCTTCTCGTGAGGCGTGTTGCCTGCGCGCTCGCCGCCGGTGCCGCGGTCGGTGCCGGCTGGGGGTGCGTTCGAGGCCGGCTGGCTGCGCCGTCGGGTGCTCGACGTCGAGCTGCAAGGTCTCGACTGCCGCGCTGGACGGCCTCCGGATCGCGCACCTCTCCGACTTCCACCTCGGTCGCGCCGTCGCGCGGCCGGCGTGGCAACCGAGCGAGCGGTGGACTGGGTCGTCGAGCGGCAACCCGACCTCGTGTGCGTCACCGGCGACCTCGTCTCGCACCCGCGCGGGGAGCCACTGTTCCGGGCGCTCTTGCGACGCCTCGGCACGCCGTACGTCGTGCTCGGGAATCACGACGTCGCCGTCACGCGCGACCCGTTCTCGCGCGCCGCGGAGCTGGACGACCTCCGCGAAGAGTCGGTGCTCCTCCGCGACGAGGCCGTCGAGGTCGAGCTCCGCGGCAGGCGTGTGCAGCTCGTGGGCCTCGACCCGCTCAGCTATCGGCACCGTGGGCTGCGCGCCGCCGAGCTGGCCGACCCTCACGCCGACCTGCGCATCCTGTTCTGCCACTTTCCCGGCATCGCCCGGCGCCTCCTCCCGGCGAGCTTCGACCTGATCCTCGCCGGCCACCTGCACGACGGCCAGATCTCGATCCCGATTCCCGGCGGCAAGGTGCCTCTCACCCATCCGGGAGCGCCCGAGGTCGCGGGGATCTACCGCTACCCGTCCGGCGTCCTGCACGTCTCGCCGGGCCTCGGGACGACGTTCGTCCCGTTCCGCTTCTGCTCCCGGCCGGAGGTGACCGAGCTGTGCTCGCGCGCGTCGTCGACCTCAGGTAGGACTCGCGAGGCGCTCGTCCGGAAGAGCACCGACTTCCGGAGACTCACTCGATTCCACGTGACAGTCGGTCTCGCGCAGCGCTACGCGGCCGACGCTGCGCAGGAGGTGGCGGGGGTGCACGGTCTCGTCGACGGCCCGTTGCCACGCCACCGCGGCGCACGCGTGACCGAGCAGGATGGCTCGCTCGCCGTCGAGCTCCACCTCGCCGTGGAGTGGGGCACCGACGTCTCGGAGCTCGGGGTCGCCGTGCAACGGCGGGTCGCGGACTACCTCGGTCGGATGAGCGGGCTCGCGGTGACGGACGTGGTCGTCGTCGTCGACGAGGTCGCGACTCCGCCGGCAGTCTCGTAGTGCCCGCCCGCGTCGTCGGACTCACCCGCGCGACGCTTCCGTCTGCGCCCGCTGTGTGCCACGACTGCGTGTGGTGGCAGTCGCGGGGCAACAAGACCGCCTCCAAGGAGCGGTGGGTGGACAAGGCGGAGGACGACTGGGGTGAGTGGGGCACGGTCTACTACGGCGACGACGGACGCGTGCTCGGCTCGATGCAGTACGGGCCGTCTCATCTCTTCCCGCGTGCCCACGACCTGCCCGCGGGGCCTCCCTCCGACGACGCCGTGGTGATCACCTGCTCGTACCTCGCCGGGGGCGCCGCCGAGTTCGTCGAGCAGTCGCTTCTGCTCGCCGCGATCGGGGAGGCGCGCGACAAGGGCGCGCGAGCCCTCGAGGCCTTCGCGTACCGCTACCGGGAGGGAGAGACGGCGGAGGAGCGGTTCCTCGTCCATCGCACGGTGTTTCCGCGGGACTTCCTCGCGGACTTCGGCTTCGCGACCCTCCGCGCTCAGGGTCGCGTCGAGTTGTGCCGCCTCGAGCTCGGCGGTCTCGCGCCTGTCGAAGAGGGCCGGCGAGCGAAGGTGCTCCGCGTCGTGCAGGAGGCGTTCGCCCCCGCGCCGGCGCCTGTCCCGCCGGCCTAGCGGGCGAGACCGACCGCCGAGAGCAGCAGCTCGGCGATCTGGATCGCGTTGAGCGCCGCACCCTTGCGCAGGTTGTCGCTCGAAAGGTAGAGGGCAAGGCCGTTCTCACCTGCGGGATCGCGGCGAATGCGGCCGACGAGAACGTCGTCTTCGCCAGCCGCAGCCGCGGGCGTCGGGAACGTCGGGCAGCTCGAGCACGCGAACGCTCGGCGCCTCGCGCAGGATCTCGTGGGCCCGCTCCGGTGCGAGCGGCTCGTCGAACTCAGCCCAGACCGCCTCGGAGTGGCCGACCATCACCGGCACGCGCACGCAGGTCGCGGAGATCGGCAGGTCCGGGAGCTCCAGGATCTTGCGCGTCTCGGCGCGGAGCTTCGCTTCCTCGTCCGACTCGTCACCCTCCCACGACCAGTCCATGACGAGATCGTGCTCCGCGGACGACTCGGTGCGGAGCGCCTCCATCCGCTTCGCGCCTGCGCCCGAGACCGACTGGTACGTGGCGACGCGCACGCGACGCAGTCCCGCGGCGTCGTGCAGCGGCTTCAGGACGCACGCGAGCGGGATGGTGCAGCAGTTCGGATTGGCGACGATGCGATCGCGTTCGAGAGCCTCGACGGCGCGGCCGCCGTTCACCTCCGGCACCACGAGCGGGTAGCCGTCGACGAGGCGGTAGGCCGACGACTTGTCCACGCACACAGCGCCGCCCGCCGCCGCCGGCGGGACGAGCTGGCGGCTTGCCGACGTCCCGACGGAGAACAGGCAGAGGTCGAGGTCCCCGGCGCCGAGCATCTCGGAGCGTCGCCTCCTCGACGAGGAGTCCTTCCTCGCCGTAGGGCACCTGCGAGCCGGCCGAACGAGCGGACGCAAAGGCACGCACGTCGTCGTAGCCGCGCTCCGCGAGCAGCTGGAGCGTGACCGTGCCGACCGCACCCGTGGCGCCGACCACGCCGATGCGTGGGCTAGCCATCGAGCCGCCACCGAGTCGTCGTCCTCATCGCGCAGAGGGTAGCTGGATGGCAAACGCCCACGCCGTCAGGCGGGTCGCCTACCCGCGAGCGCCCGACCGAGCGTCACCTCGTCGGCGTACTCGAGGTCGCCGCCGACCGGGAGGCCGCTCGCCAGGCGCGTCACGGTGACGCGGTCTCGGAGGCGGTCAGCGAGATAGGCGGCGGTCGCCTCTCCTGTCATCGTCGAGTTCGTCGCGAGCACCACCTCGGTGATGCCCCCGAGCTCGATGCGTCGCAGCAGTCCGGCGATGCGGAGATCCGACGGCTCGACGCCGTCGAGCGGCGAGAGCGCTCCGCCGAGTACGTGGTACAGGCCGCGGTACTCGTGGGTGCGCTCGAGCGAGACGACGTCCACGGGGTGCTCGACGACGCAGACGACCGCGCGATCCCGCCTCGGGTCGAGGCAGATCCTGCACTCCTCTTCCTCGGTCAGGTTGCCGCATGTGCGGCAGAGACGCACGCGTGCGCGCACCTCCTCGATCGAGGTGGCCAGCCCGAGCGCGTCGCCGGCCGGTGCGGTGAGGAGGTGAAAGGCGAGCCGCTGCGCGGTACGGGTGCCGATGCCGGGCAGCTTCGTCAGCTGCGCGACGAGGTTCTCGACCGATGGCGTGAGCACGTGCGTGAGGGTAACCGTCCGAAACGGACGTCGGAGGCGCCCGCCGGCCTCCTTGCCGTCGCCCCGGTCACGGGCGCTCGTCCGCTCCCGCATCGGGTCGGTCGCCGAGCGGCCGGCGGTCGCCGTCGATGTCGCGTCTGGGGTAGGTGCCCGGGTCGCCTCGCCCGCGGGCCGGGGAGTCGGCGCGCAGGTGCAGGTCGGCGTTGCCGATCTCGGATCGCACGAAACCGCCCGCGGCCCGCCGATCGGTGGGATCGCAGCGCGACGCCGTCCAGACGTTGTACCGGTGGGTCACGCCCGGCTCGCACACGTTCCCCGTCAGCGTCCCGACGTTGCCGAGGAGCGTCACGTTCCGGCTGTAGTCGGGGTCGACGAAGATCGTGCCCGAGCACGCTGTTGTAGCGGATGACGGTGTTCGTCGCGGCGATGCGCACGGACTGGCCGCCGCCGTTCGGGCCCTGGACGACCTCGTCGAAGAAGTTGTTCTCGATCAGCGCGTGGTCGGTGACGTCGTGGAAGAGGCTCGCCAGGAAGATGTCGAAGACCGAGCAGCGCTCGAAGCGCGAGTTGCGCAGCACGAAGCCCTCGACCGACCAGACGGCGAGGCATTCCACGTGCTGCGCCGGGGGAGCGGCTGTAGTCGTGGAACCGGACGCCGTCGAGCACGATGTTGCGCGGGGGCGGATCGAGCTCGGATTGCGGGGTGATCGACGACGAGTAGTTGTGCTGCGGCCCCACGTCGCCCCCGAGCACGCGCACGTCGCGTGCCGAGATGATCGCGAAGTGGCTCACGTCCATGCCACGGAGCGTGACGTCGCGCGCGCCCGGATGGACGTAGAACGCCTCCATCCGCAGCCGCCGAAACTCCACGTGCCTCCCGAAGATGTCGAGCGCGTCGTGTGTTCGGTCGGCGGGCGTGAGCACCTCGACCCGGGCGCCCTGCGCGGGCTCGAAGACGACGTCCTGCGGAGAGGTCTTGCGCGGGTCGAGCGGGATCTCCTGCGGGGGGTAGGTGCCGCCCGCCAGCTCGACGACGTCTCCGGGCCCGGCCGCGCGGTAGGCGCGGGCGAAGCTCCGGCACGGCGACGCCTGCGAACACGGGCCGCCGTCCGACCCGCCCGGTCCGACGAAGAGCCGGCGTGGTTGCGCCGCGCCGTCCGTGGGCGTTGCCGTGTGCGCGGTCGCGAGCACGACGAGCGCGACGGCGAGAAGCGGAAGGAGAAGGCGTCTGCCCGGCGTGCACCCACTCTATCGGCGTGGCTTGGCGCGCCCGACTATCGTCTGGGCCGACCGTCGGCCGTCACGAGGAGCGAGATGATCTTTTCGGAAACGAAGCTCAGCGGTGCGTTCGTGATCGACCTCGAGCGACGCGAGGACAACCGCGGCTTCTTCGCGCGCGTGTTCTGTCAGAACGAGTTCGCGGAGCACGGGCTGAAGCCCGTCATCGCTCAAGCGAACATCGCGTTCAACCGATACCGAGGAACTCTCCGTGGCATGCACTTCCAGTTCCCACCCGCGGCCGAGACGAAGCTCGTCCGGTGCACGAGGGGCGCGATCGTCGACGTCATCGTCGACCTGCGCCCCGAGAGCCCCGACGTATCTCGAGCACGTGGCGGTCGAGCTGACGGCCGACAACCACCGCGCCCTGTACGTCCCCGAGCGGTTCGCCCACGGCTACCAGGTGCTGGCCGACGACACCGAGACGAGCTACGAGGTCGGCGAGTTCTACAGCCCCGGCGACGAGGGAGGGCTCCGCTTCGACGATCCGCGTCTGGCCCTGGAGTGGCCCCTGCCGGTGGGCGAGATCTCCGCGAAGGACGGCGGCTGGGCCCTCCTCTCGGAGATCGAGCCGGAGCTCCGGGCCCGGATGTCCGCGCCGTCCGCGCTCGAGGCGGGAAGCCGATGATCATCGTCGACAACGCGCTGCGGCAGCGAGCCGCCCACGGACGCCCCGTGCGCGTGGCGATGATCGGCGCGGGGTTCATGGGCCGCGGCCTCGTGAACCAGATCGTCCACAGCGTCCCCGGCATGGCCATGGTGGGCGTCTACGCCCGCCGGCTCGACAGCGCGTCGGACGCGTACGCGTACGCGGGCCTCGAGGACGTGGTCGCGGCCACGAGCCAGGCCCAGGTCGAGGACGCCATCGTCGACGGCCGGCCCGTCGTCACCGACGACCCGATGCTGCTCTGTCGGTCCGAGCAGGTCGACGTGCTCGTCGAGGTCACGGGCTCCGTCGAGTTCGGCGCGGCCGTCGCCCTCGAGGCGTTCCGCCACGGGAAGCCGGTCGTGCTGATGAACGCGGAGCTCGACGCGACGATCGGGCCGATCCTGCAGGTCTACGCGGGTCGCCACGGCGTTGCGCTCTCCGCCTGCGACGGCGACGAGCCCGGCGTCCAGATGAACCTCGTCCGGTGGGTCCGCGGCCTCGGCCTGATACCGCGGGTGATGGGCAACGTGAAGGGCCTGCAGGATCCCTACCGGAACCCGACGACGCAGGCGGCGTGGGCGGAGAAGTGGGGCCAGAACCCCGCCATGGTCACGTCGTTCGCCGACGGCTCGAAGGTCAGCTTCGAGCAGGCGATCGTCGCCAACGCGACCGGGTTCGTGGTCCGTTCGCGCGGGATGTCGGGCGGCGTCGAGTTCGACGGGTCGATCATGGACATCGCGTCGCTCTACGACGTGGAGCGAGCTCCGCGAGCTGGGCGGGATCGTCGACTACACGGTCGGGCCGGCGGGGGTCAAGGTCTTCTGCCTCGCAGAGCACACGGACCCGAAGCAGCGGCACTACCTCGAGCTCTACAAGATGGGGCCCGGGCCCGCTGTACCCCTTCTGGATCCCGTACCACCTGCCGCACTTCGAGACGCACAACGCGATCGCCCGCGTGACGCTGTTCGGGGACACGCTCGCGCCGCCGCTCGGCGGTCCGGTCGTCGAGGTGTGCGCCGTGGCCAAGCGGGACCTCCGCGAGGGCGAGGTCCTCGACGACTACGGGATGTACATGACCTACGGCGAGGCGGTCAACGCGGACGAGATGAGCGCCGCGCGCTACCTCCCCGAGGGGCTCGTGGAGGGCTGCCGCCTCGTTCGCGCCGTCGCGCGCGACGAGGTCCTGACCTACGACGACGTCGAGCTTCCGCCCGGACGCCTCGCCGACCGCGCTCCGCGCCGAGCAGTACCGCCACTTCCGCGGCGAGACCTGGCTCGAAGAGCGCATCGCCGCAGCCGTCTGACCGGCCGTTCTCGCCGCCGCCGGGCCCCGGCGGCGCGGCCCGGGCGGGCGGGGAGGCTTCCGTGGAGGACGCCGCGCTGTGAGTACTCTCAGTGCATGTGCGGCATCTGCGGTGTCGTCCAGATCGGCGGGGAGCCTCGCCCCGTGCTTTCGCGCGGCGTGCTCGACCGGATGACGGACGTCATGAGTCATCGAGGGCCGGACGATCGCGGCACCTTCGAGGAGCCCGGGGTCGCGATCGGCGCGCGGCGGCTGAGCATCGTCGACGTCGAGGGCGGCCACCAGCCGTTCGCCAGCGAGGACGAGCGCGTCTGGGCCGTCCAGAACGGCGAGCTCTACAACCACGCCGATCTCCGGCGCCAGCTTCGGGCCGACGGGCACGTCTTCGCGCAGCCGCTGCGACACCGAGGTCCTGCCGCACCTCTACGAGCGCGACGGAACGGGCTTCCCGCGGAAGCTGCGCGGCATGTTCGGCGCTCGCCGTCTGGGACGGACGGCGGCGCAGGCTCGTCCTCGCGCGCGACCGTCTGGGCATCAAGCCGCTCTACTGCGCCCGGGTCGGCGACCTCGTCGTCTTCGGGTCCGAGCTGAAGAGCCTGCTCGCGAGCGGCCTGATCGGCAGCGACGCTCGACTACGAGGCGATCGACGCCTACCTCGACGCTCGGGTTCGTCCCCGCGCCCGGAACGCCGCTGGCGGGCGTCCGCAAGCTCCTGCCCGGCACACGTGCTCGTCGTCGAGGACGCGGCAGCGTCGGGAGCGAGCGGTACTGGAGCTATCCGGAGCCGTCGCCGGACCGCGGAGCCTGGGCGATGGCGCTAATACGCGGAACGGCTGCTCGAGGAGCTCGAGGAGCTCGGTGCGGCTGCGGCTGATGAGCGACGTGCCGCTCGGGGCGATGCTCTCGCGGCGGACTCGACTCGAGCCTGATCGTCGCGCTGATGGCCGAGCAGATGTCGCGAGCCGGTGCACGACGTTCGCCGTCGGCTTCGCGGGCACCGGCCGTCGGGAACGAGCTCGCCGACGCACGCTCGGTCGCGCAGCTCTTCGGCGACCGACCACCACGAGCTCGAGCTCTCGCTCGCCGACGCGCACGTCGACCTGGCGGAGCTCGTCTGGCACCTGGACGAGCCGATCGCGGACCTCTCGGCGCTCGGCTTCATCGCGCTGTGCGAGCTCGCCCGCCGGCACGTCACCGTCGCGCTCTCCGGCCAGGGCGCCGACGAGCTCCTCGGCGGCTACCGCAAGCACCGGGCGGCGGCGCTCGTCGGCGCGTGAGCGCCGGCTCGTGCCGCGGCCGCTCGGGCGCCGTCGAGCAGCTCGCACCCGGGCGTCCCCGGCGCCGGTTCGGCCGGGCGGCCAGCGACGCTCGCGGCGCGCGGACCCCGTCGAGCGGCTCGTCGCGATGAGCGGCGCCATCGACGCGCCGTCACGCAGCGCGACTGGTGCGCGGCCCGCTCGCGCGCGCTCGACGGCGGCGCCGCCCGGCGCGCGGCAGATCGTCGCCTCGGCAACGGCATCGCCGGACGATCCGCTGGCGGCGCGCGCTGTACCTCGACGCGCAGCTCGGCCTCGCCGACGACATGCTCCACTACTTCGACCGCGCGTCGATGGCGCACTCGCTCGAGGTGCGCGTTCCCGTTCCTCGACCACGAGTTCGTCGAGTTCTGCGCCACCGATCCCGCCGCGACCTCAAGGTTCGGCAGGCTCCGGACGAAGCACGTTCTCAAGCAGGCCGCGCGCGGCCTCGTGCCGGACCGGATCATCGACAAGCCGAAGATCGGCTTCTTCAACCCGGCCGTGGACGGGTGGTTCGGCGCACAGGCCGGCGGGGCCATCGCCGACTATCTCCTCGACCCCGAGCGCCCGGTACGCGGAGTTCATCGACCCGGCGCGCGGTGAGCACGCTCGTCACCGACCATCTCGCCGGATCCGGATCGGCGGCCACGGCCGGGTCCTGCTGCTCAGATCCTGATGCTCGAGCTCTGGCTGTCGACGTACCTGCCGCGCGCGACCAGCGCCGCACCGGCCGCTCGCGGCGGCGGTGCGGCTGACACCGGCGTCGCCCACGCTACGCGGTCTCACGCCTGCGCGCGACGAGGCCGCAGAACCTGCCGCGCCTCGCGCAGGCGCTCGCCGGCCAGACGCTCCGCCCGGCGGTGGATCGTCGTCGACAACGGCTCGACCGACGGGACCGCCGCAGCTCGTCGCGCGAGCTCGCACGCGATCACGCCTGGATCCGCGCTGCTCGAGGCGCCCGGCGCGCCGAGCGCCGCCGGGCGCGGCGCGTCGATCGTCCGCGCGTTCCACGCCGGGCTCGAGCGCGCTCGACGAGCCGGCCGACTTCGTCGTGAACCTCGACGCCGACGTCGAGCTCGAGCCCGGACTTACTTCGAACGCCTCCTGCGACGCCTTCGCCGACGACCCCCAGCTCGGCATCGCCAGCGGCACGTGCTACGAGCTCGAGCACGGCGAGTGGCGCCAGCGGCATGTCACGGGCACGACCGTCTGGGGGCCGACGCGCGCGTACCGCTGGACGTGCCTGCAGCAGCTCCTCCCGCTCGAGGAGCGGCTCGGCTGGGACGGCATCGACGAGTTCAAGGCGCGAAGCCGGGGCTGGGAGACGAGGACGCTCCTGGACCTGCCGTTTCGCCACTACCGTGCGGAGGGCGTGCGCGACGAGGGACGGTCGGCGCGCTGGCTCGAGACCGGCCGAACGGCCCATTACGTCGGCTACCGGCCTTCCTACCTCGTCCTGCGTGCCCTTTTCCAGTCGTTCCGGGACACTGCCGCTCTGGCATGCGTGTGGGGATACTCGGAGTCGGCGTTGCACCGGCGTCCGCGTTGCGCCGACCGCGGTGTGCTCGAATACGTCCGCTCGCAGCAGCGCGTCACGAGGCTGCCCGAGCGCGCGCGTGAAGCGCTCGGCCGGCGCAGCTCGTCCTGAGGCCACGGAAGGCCGGCCGAACCTCTCCGGTCAGGTCACTCCCGGGTCCTGATCAAGCGCATGAACCCGATCCCGAGCACGCCGCCCAGCACGACCAGGGCCAGCGTCACGAGACCGCTCGTGCGCACGCGGTCCGGCAAGGGCATGGACTGCACGAGGCCGATCACGAGGATGTTGCCGGCGACGAAGCCGAAGACGATGTCCGTCAGCCACGGCACCGCGTCCCGCCGGAAGTCCCTCTCCGGAGGCGCGTCGGGCTCGTCGCGGCCGTCGGGCCTCGTCGCATCGCGGAGCGTCATAGTGCCGGGCCCGCCGCCAGACGCGCGACCTGCAGCCGGCGGGACGCCGCCCACGTCTCGGGGTCGATCGCCATGGCTGCCGCACCGATTGCCAACACCGCGAAGAGCATGAAGGTCACCTGGATGAACGCCAGAGTGTCGTACGTGAACATGCTGACGCCGAAGGAGGTTACCGAGGCCGTCAAGCCGACGAAGAGCCAGCCGCGGTCGGGCGGGCCGTCCCGCGCCGCCCGGCCGAACCTGCCGATCGCGCGCAGCAAGAGCCAGAGCCACGCAGCGGTGCCCACGATGCCCGTCTCGAGGAGGATGCCGAGCCACTGGTCGTCGAGGATCAACGCGTTGCGATCGCCGGGCCGGATGACATTCGTGCCGTATCCCTGCCCGAGCAGCGGCGTGCGCGAGACTGCGTCGAGGGTTGGGCCGACGTCGGCGAGCCGCGCCTGCGACCGCGCGTTGCCGGTCTGGCTGTTGCGGGCCACGAAGCCCTCCTTCGGGAAGAAGTCCGACCGAATCGAGCCCATCACCCCGGGCACCGCCAGGTGCACGACGAGCAGGGCGGGGAAGAGGGCGAGCAGGTACCTGCGCGCCGCCCGTGGCCGCATCCACAGGTACACGAGGCACATCGTGGTCAGCATCACGACCGCCGTCTTCGAGTTCGTGGCTTAGCGCTCCCACGAGCAGGAGCAGCACGCTCGCGATCCAGAACGTGCGGTCCCGGGGCCGCTGCGGACGCGTCGCCAGGTAGATCGCGATGGGGATCACGAGCACGAACGCCGCGCCCATCGCGATCGGGTGCTGCCCCGAGGCGTACGCGCGCAGCAGCCCACCGCGGTCGGGCACGACGGGCAGAGACGTCAGCGTCAGGCCCGGGACGAAGCCGAGATGGTTGAACGGGTTGAATCCGGTGCGCGACTCGACAACCGTGAGCCCGGCCACCACCGCGGCGCCGGCGACCAGGACGGAGAGGAGGGAGTCGACCGTGACGCGGTCGCGCACGACGAACACGAAGATGTAGAAGAAGACGACGAAGCTGGCGAGGAACGTGAGGCTCTTGAGCACCTCCGAGCCCAAGGGCGTCACCCGTCCCGGATTGGCGACAACGGAGCCCATTGCAGCGAAGATGACGAGCATGAGCGGGGCCTCGAAGGCCGTCTTCCTGATGGTCACGCGCCCGTCGACGAGCAGCGCGGCGATTATCAGGCCCACGAGCAGCGCGATCGCGATGCGGTACGGCTCGATTTCGAAGGGGAGAGCGCCCGGAAGCCGGTAGCGCCCGATGGGGACGAACAGGATCACGAGCAGCATCAGCCCCAGCAGCACGCGCCACGACACGACGCCGCGCGGGGCGATGATCACGAAGCCCACGGCACCGACGGCGCCGACCGCGGCGACCACGGCGCCCGAGTCGAGCGCGAGCGCGGCGGCGACGGCGAGGATCGCGTACGCGCCGGGGAGGATCAGCGCCGGCCGCGGCAGGCTTCTGTAGGGAGCGTCCATCGGCCGGCTAGGAGCGGCGCGACTGCGGCTCTCCGACCACCAGCCTGGCCCGCTCCGGCTCGGCTCCGGCGCGGCGCCGCGCCCCATCGTCGGCGCCGCCGTCTTGCTCTGGCGCAGGTTCTCGAGGATGAAGGCGAGGGCGATCGTGGCGATGAGGAACGCGATCAGGACCACGAGCGGACGCGTCAGCGAGCGTCCCTGGATGAGCTCAGCGCGCCCGGGTGTGACGTAGCCCGGCTCGTTGATGACCTCGACCACGACCCGCTGGCCCTTGGGAATCCCGCTGCTTGGACTGCTGCTCCTGCAGGTAGTCGTTGAACGCGGTGGTGATGCGACTGACGAGCGAAACCGCGTTCCGCGGCGACGTGCCCGTGGCGATGATCCGGACGAGCGGCAGCTGCGCCCTGCTGGTCGGGTCGAAGACGGTCTGGGCGTCGACCGACTCTCCCTCCGCCAGCACTCGGCCGTGGAGCACCCGCGACACGATCGGGTCGCTTCTGATCAGCTGAACGTAGAGCGTGGCGAGCTGCGTGAAGCGATCGGGGTCCGCGTAGCCCGGCACGAATGTGGTGGGCGGCTGCCCGGGCAGCGGACTCGCGACGCTCTCGACCGGGATCGAGGTGCGTCCCCAGGGAAATCCGTTCTGCGTCACGAACAGCGTCGAGTAACTGGCCCATAGCTCCGACTGTCGTGGCACCAGCGATCCATCCGCCGACACCCGCACGAACGACAGCGCGGCCAGCGCGCACCCGAGCACGAGCCCGATCGCGACGATGGCGCGGTAGCGCCACAGCGTCCTTCCGTACAGCCTGAGATCCATCGTCCCCCTCGGTCGTGGGTGCCGCCCGCCGGTCACGGAGACGACTACCTGATAGTAGGAACGGTGCCGCGGGCGCGCAAGTTAGTTCGCCCTCGAGTTCGCTCGACCTGCCGGTGGACAGAGCTTCAGACGCGCGTCACGGACGAGAAGGCACGGTATCGGAGGACGGCCGGCGACCACACACTGCCGGCGGTCTCAGGGCCTGCGCGCAGCCTTCGGACCGGCTCTCGGCGTCAGCGCTCGCCTGGTCGGACGGTGAACGTCGCCTGCACGAGTGGTTCGGATGCCAGGCTGCCCCGACGCTTCGAGGGACCAGACGTACCACCGGTACGCGCCTCGCTCCAGGCCGGTCGCGCGCCCCTCATAGCGCCACGTGGAGGCCAGGGTCAGCCTCGGTTGACGCGTCCTCACGACGAGGACACGCCGGGACCCCCGGAACATCTGCACCTCGTAGCCGTGGGCGCCGGGCACGGGCGGCCAGGCGAACGTGCGGCTCGCCGGCCGGCTCGGAGCGGGGGAACGCTGGGACACAGCGGCAGGATTGGCCTTCCGTTTCGCGGGGCCGGCCGCACGAGCAGCGAGAGACGGAGCAGGGTGCGGGGAGGAGGCCGGCTTCGAGCTCTGGGTTGTCGATCCAGCCGTTGAGCCGGGGGCGGCGGTCCCACGGCCCGGCTCGATCGGGCTCGGGGTCGGTTGCCCCGTGAGGAGCGTCCAGCCGACCGTTCCCGCGATGCAGACCATCGTGAGAAGCACCCAGGCCCGAACGCGGGCGACGGGGTGCGGTCTGCGCACCGTCTGCGCCCGTCAGCGCTTCGGCCCGGGTCGAAAGCTCTGCCGCGTCAGCTGGGCCGGCGCCTGTCCTCGGGCTCGAAGGGCCGAGAGCGGACGATCGAGCGTCTGTTGCGACGCCTGGCCGCGCCTGACCTACCCAGGCGGCACCGGTCCTCACCGCGGGTTGGAACGCGCCGGGCTCATGTAGGCGAGCACGGGCCAGGCGCTCGAGGACTGGGTCGACGAGCGCGAGCTCCGGGGACACGGGACCACGGGGGACCGGCAGCTCGATCACCTGCCCGAGCCCGGAGATCGCCGGGAGAGAGGCCGGTTCCGTCGCGCGAGAGGCCTCTTGAGCGTCGCTGCCCATCCTCGACTCGTCTATCGGCTCGCCACGCGATCGGCTCAAGCCCGTGCTGCCGCCACGGGCGTCTCCGTGGCGCCTCGAGTGTCGAGGGCCGGGACGACCCGGACGATCCCTCGAGTCAGGGATGTTTCGTCGGGGCATGAGAAGGCGTCTGCTGGTAACCGTCGCACCCGACCGGCGGCCTGTGTAGGATGCCCCGCGTTCTACCCCCCAAGAGACGCCGGGTCTTGGTCAGCCGCCTGGGGCCGTCGAAACCTCGCCGGTAGCTGGCTGGATCTTCCGTCACCGACTGTGGTGTGAATTCGTTCCTGTGCGCACCCGTCGGCTGCTTCGCTGCAGCCCGATCTGCGATTCGCCCGAACGGGGGAATCGTCTTCGCCTGCCCCCAAACGAGGGAGTCGGGTTCGGAGGCCGGGGTCGATGGAGCACCAGCGTCGGTGCGCCGCCGCACCGTGACGACAACTGCAAGCGCCGCTCCTGCAAACGCCGCCATCGGGAGGTAAGCCCCGTGCTCCGACCGAACTCGAAAGCACCGAATCAGCCGTCCAGTACGACTAGCAGCACTCATGAGCCCTTCTCCCGCGTTGTCGGGCCCCGCATCGTTGCCGCAGCAGTCGTTCTTCTTTTGACCATCCTAACTCCGCTCGCCGCGAGTGCGGCGAGCAGTTCCGCGCGTGCCGCCGGGTCCTCGGGCGACGTCACCGTCGCCCTCGGCCTGCTGAAGCAGACGTCTGCCACGAAGCGAACAGCCGCGGAGCCCAAGGCTTCCATCTCCCGTCAGACCGCCGCGACCAAGCGCCGCGTGCCTCCGCCGCCGCCGGCGAGCCTCGCCGTCGCCGGCTCGACGCAGAGCAGCATCACGATTCGCTGGGCCGCTTCGACCGATCGGTGGTCGGGTTACTACGAGGTCTACGAAAACGGCAAACAGGTGGGCCGAACGTCGTCCACCTACTACACGGTCGCCGGTCTGAAGTGCGGTACCAGCCACACGCTGGGCGTGACCAAGCTGGCGTACCTCTTCGGGAGGTCGGCGCCGATCGAGATCGTCGCTGCCACCTCCCCATGTGCCGACACCCAGGCGCCGACGGCGCCGGCCGGAGTCGCCCAGGTGGGCCGCACCACGACGAGCGCCACCATCTCGTGGAATCCCTCGACCGACAACGTCGGCATCGTGCGCTACGACGCCTATCGCGATGGTGTCGCGGTTGGTTACGCCGCCGGGACGACCTACACCTTCACGGGCCTCGTCTGCAAGGCGACATATTTCGTCGCAGTCGAGGCGTCGGACGCCGCCGGTAACCACTCGGGCCGGAGCGAGTTCATAGTCTCCACGAGCCCGTGCTCTGACACGACTCCACCGAGCGCCCCTGGTGCGCTCGCGCCCTCCGCGGTCACGAAGACCAGCGTCGCGCTCGGCTGGGGACCATCGTCCGACGACACCGGGGTCGCCGGTTACGACGTCTGGAGGAACGGCGCCGCCGCCGGAACCGCCCAACAGAACGCATACACGGTGGCAGGGCTCGTGTGCGGGACGGGCTACACGTTCGAGGTCGGTGCCTTCGACGCTGCCGGCAACAGATCCGCGAGACGCTCGGCCGTCATCGCCACGAGTGCGTGTGCGACGGCGCCACCGCTCGACGTGACTGCGCCCTCCGTCCCGCAGGGCATGACCCTGGCCGCCGCGACGACGGCGACGCTGACGCAGACGTGGAACGCGTCGACGGATGACGTGGGCGTGTCCGGCTACAACCTGTGGCTCGACGGAGCCAAGGTCGCCCAGACCACCGGTACGACATACACGTACAGCGGCCTTACGTGCGGCACGACCTACACTCTCGCCCTCGAGGCGTTCGACAAGGCCGGGAACACATCGGATCGGGCGTATGCGACGAATGACAGCGCCGAGACGGCGCCCTGCGCGTCGCCGACCGCGCCATCGCCTCCGCCTCCGGCTCCGAGCGACACACAGCCTCCGTCGACTCCGGCGAATTTCGCCGTGACGGCGGTGACGACGACGAGCATCACGCTCGGTTGGTCGCTCTCCACCGACAACGTCGGCGTGACGGGCTATCGCGTCCGTCGCGGCTCGACGGTCGCCGGCTCCACCGCCGGCACGACGTACACCGTCTCGGGATTGGCGTGCGGGAGCACCGCGGCGCTGTCGGTCGAGGCCTACGACGCGGCAGGCAACGCCTCGCTTGCCGCGAGCGTCAACGCTGCGACTGCGGCCTGCCCGGATGGGCAGCCGCCGACGCAACCTGCTTCCGTGACGCAGTCGAGCCGTACCGAGACGAGCATCTCGGTCGGCTGGCCGGTCGTCGACCGACAACGTCGGCGTGATCGGTTACTCGCTGTACCGGAACGGAGCGAAGGTCAGCACCGTGCCGGGCACGAGCTACACGTTCACGGGCCTCTCGTGTGCGAACATGTACACGCTTGCGGTCGGCGCGTACGACGCCGCCGGCAACGAGTCGTCGAAGGCGACCGTGCTGATGTCGACGGCCGCCTGCGTGGACACGCAGCCCCCGTCCGTGCCCCAGGGCATGACCCTGACGGGCAAGACCGGGACGACGCTGACGCAGACGTGGAATGCAGCGACCGACAACGTCGGTGTGGCCGGCTACAACCTCTGGCTGAACGGGGCGAAGGTCGGCACGACGACGAGCACGAGCTACACGTACGGTGGGTTGTCGTGCGGCACGACGTACGTCCTCGCGCTCGAGGCGTTCGACGCCGCCGGCAACACGTCCGATCGGGCGTTCGCCACCAACGCCGGCGCAGCGACAACGGCGTGCGTGGTGCCTGTGCCTCCGCCTCCGCCGCCCGCCTCGCCTCCGCCCGCCTCGCCTCCGCCCGCCTCGCCTCCGCCCGCCTCGCCTCCGCCTTCGCCTCCTCCGCCGACGTCCGGCACGACGTTGCAGCCCGGCGCGGACGTGAACGCGGCGTGGAAGACAGCCCAGCCCGGCGCGGTGATCCAGCTCGCCGACGGCGTGTGGGGCTCCGATCACGCTGACGCCGTCCACGAGGGCGGCCGGGTCGGCGCCCGTCACGATCACGGCCGTGAACCGGCTGGGGGTGAAGGTCAACGGGGAGCTCGCACTTCAGGGGATCCGCGACTTCGTCATCGACGGCCTGTCGGTCTCCAGCTTCTCCCTGGCAGGTGCGCAGGATGGTGTTCTGCGGTTCATCGACCAGGGCTATACGACCAAGCCGGCCGGCGTCACGGCCGTCAACAACGGCTTTTCGATGCAGGGGGCAACCTGTCGGGTCTCGGTCGAGGACTCGGACTTCGGCCCGTACAACGTCGGCCAGATGGGCAGCCACGACTGGGCGACCGGCGTCTTCCCGAGCTCGAGCGACAATTACGTCCGGCCCGGATCGTGCGGGCCGATCACGTTCACCCGGGACAACTGGCACGACCTGCTGCGAAACCCGGACGGGTCGCACACGGAGGGGATCGCGATCTGGGGATCCGACAACGTGACGATCCAGGACTCGCAGATGGGGCCGTGCGGCATCTACTGCGTCTCGGTCGACCGATGGCCGCCCGGGAACGGCGTTTCAGGTGACGTCGCCAACGCGGCCAAGAACGTCCAGTTGCTGCGGAATACGATCAACGGCGGCATCGACTACCACCTGGGCATCTACACGGTGAACGGGATCCTCGTGCAGGGGAACACGTTCGCCCGCGGGCGCACGATCTCCGTCGGTGGCTTGCCCTACGGCAACAACATCACGTTCAGAGACAACAGCGGCGACTTCGGTGGTACATGCCAGATCAGCGGCGTGACTTGCGCCGGGACGAACGGATGACCTACGGCAGCCGTGGCTGGAGCGCGACCCGCGTTGACCCGGCTTCGCGTGGCGTTCCACCGACGACCAGCCTGGCGTAGACGACAGAGGCGGCGCTCCCCGGGCGACGTCGCTCGGGGAGAGCTCGCTCCCGTCCCGAACCCTGCCTTTGACCGTCGACGCGGGAAGCATCGTTGCGCGCGAAACGCCAGGTCAGTCCGAGTGCGCGGGTGCGTTGCCGCGTGGAGACGCGAGGACGCCGAGAGCGCGGAGGTGGCCGCGGCGGGCTGCCATGCCGCCTCGACCGACCAGGGCGTGGGTGACTGCGTCGAGGCCGAGACCCACGCGCTCGAGCCGGCGGTGAGCCGGCCGTGGTGCTTCCCCGTGTAGCGCAGCCTGCTCGCGACGTGAACCGGCGTCAGCGCGGCACGCGGCGCGGACACGCCTCCGATGTGGACGCAGCGCGCCGACGGCTCGTAGGCGACGCGGAAGCCCGCCTCTCGAAGCCGCAGGCAGAGATCGGTGTCCTCGCTGTACAGGAAGAAGCCCTCGTCCCAGCCGCCGATCGCCTCGAGCGCCTCACGGCGAACCATGACGCACGCGCCGGACACCCACTCCGCGGTGCCCGGCTGCTCGTAGGGCCGCGGATCGCGGACGACTTCGTCCACCCAATGCGCGCGGGGGACGAGGCGGTGAAGGAACAACGCCTTCGCGTACGTGGAACGCAGGCGGGGGAAACGGCGCAGGGAGTGGTCGAGCGACCCGTCCTCATGGAGGATCCGCGGTGCGGCGGCGCCAACGGACGCGTCCCGTTCGAGCACCTGGGCGAGGATGCGGACCGAGGCCGGGTCGATGCGCGCGTCGGGATTCAGGAAGAGCACGGCCGGAGCGTCGCCCGCGTGCCAGCCTAGGTTGCAGCCGTACGCGAAGCCGCCGTTGCGCTCGCTCTGGATGGACGTCGCGGACAGCCCGGCGATCGTCTCCAGGCCGCCGTCCGAGGACGCGTTGTCGACGACGATCACGTGGATGCCGTCCTCGCCGGCGAGCCCCTCCACGCAGCCGCGCAGCGTCTCCCGGCTCTCGTACGCGACGACGACCACGTCGACGGACGGCGTCCGGCGGTCGGGCATGCTCAACGACGAGGCGAGATCGGCGCGGCGTCGAGCGCCCCGGGGCCCGAGCTGGTCGAGCGCGGACGCTATCGGGCACGTCTTGCGCCCGCGCGCGGACCCGATGAACATGTTCGTAGTAAACACCGCTCCGCGGCCGCTCGTCGCCGGCCCGGGGCGGGTGCGACCGCGACCGGTGAATCCGTGCTCCACTCTCTCGACATGCATCGACCGACCGCACTGACCTCTCGCCCGTGAGCCGCCGTCCCGTATCGGCAGCCGCCCGTCGCGCCGCGGGGTGCGTCGAGCCTTCGCGCCTCGTCGCTCGAGGCGCCGTGCGTCGTCCTCTACGGGAACAACGGCAACGGCAACCTCGGCACCGAGGCCACGCTCGAGGCCATGATCCACCAGATCCGGGCCCGGCGGCCGCGGAGTGAGGTCCGGGTGCTGTCCTTCGCGCCGTCGGACACACGGCGGCGGCACCGGGTGACGGCGATCGCGACCCGTCCCGGTGCGGCGGACGTCGAACTCGACACGTTTCTCGACGTCGACGCGCACGGGAATGGCAACGGAAGGAAGCGCGCAGGCGTGGTGGCGGATCAAGCGCGGGCTGGAGGCGCGCGACGAGCGCGCCGCGGCCGTGCTCTACGCCGTCGGCCGCCGCGGCGTCCGCACGGCTCGGTTCGCACGCTTCCTGGCCGAGGAGGGCCGCTTCGTCCCCACCGGCGTGCGTGCCCTCGCGGGGTCGGATCTGCTCGTGTTCACGGGGGGAGGGCTCGGGGACAGCTTCCTCGGCCCCTGGAACCAGCCGTACCTCGTGTTCCGCTGGGCGGAGCTCGCGCGCCGGAGCGGCGCCGAGGTCGCCTTCGCCGGCGTGGGGCTGGGACCGCTGTCCTCACCGGTGAGCAGGGCCCTCATCCGGCGCGCGATGTCGCTCGCCGGGTTCCGCTCGTTTCGGGACGAGGGATCGCGCTTCTTCGCGGAGGAGATCGGCGTGCGGTCGCCGGAGCGCGTCGTTCCCGACCTCGCGTTCTCGCTGCCGGTCCCGCCGCTTCCCCCGCCGCGCGGCGCGACGGAATCCGGCGGTGCGACCGTCGGCGTCACGCTGTACCCGGTCGAGGACACGCGATACGTGCCGGGCGGCGACGACGCCCGCTACGGCCGCTACGTCGAGTGCATGGCCGAGCTCGTCGCGTCGCTCCTCGCGCCGGGTCACCGGGTCCACTTCGTGCCGACGCAGGTGCTGACCGACCCGCGAGTGATCGACGACGTCGTGGCCCGGCTCTCCGGCACTGGCGTCGCGGTCGACCGGATCGAGCGACCGCCGGTCGCCGGCGTCTCCGAGCTCATCCGCGAGATCGACCGCTGCGACCTCATGGTCGCAGGCCGCTTCCACGGCATCGTGCTCTCGCTGCTCCGGGCCAGGCCCGTGCTCGGTGTGGTCGACCAGCCGAAGATGGCGGAGGTGCTCGGGACGTTCGGTCAGGAGGAGTGGGTCGTGTGGGCGCAGAACGCGGACGCGGCCGACCTCTCCCGGCGCGTCGACGACCTCCTGCAGCGGCGCGAGGAGATCGCCCGGCGGCTCGAGATCCGTGCGGGCGAGGCGCGCGCTGCGGTGGAGAGCGACCTCGACGCGATCTTCCCGCCGCTCCAGAGCCGGGGCGCGTGACGGCGCCGTCGCTCGGCGTCCCGCTGCCTCGCGCCAACGTCATCCCTCCAGGCCGATGACCATCCCTTCCGACCCGCCGCTCGTCAGCATCGTCACGCCCGTGTACAACGGCGAGCAGTTCCTGGCGGAATGCATCGAGAGCGTGCTGGCGCAGACGTACGAACGGTGGGAGTACGTGATCCTCGACAACTGCAGCACCGACGCGACGCCGGCGATCGCTCGCCGGTACGCGGACGCGGAGCCGCGGATCCGCTACATCCGCGCCGAGGAGTTCGTCGACGTGCGCCGGAACTTCACCCGCGCGGTCTCGGCGATCTCGGACGAGAGCGCCTTCGTCAAGCCGCTGGGCGCCGACGACCGTCTCGCCCCGGCCTGCGTCGAGCGCATGGTCGCCCTGGCCGTCGCACATCCCTCGGTCGGCCTCGTGGGCGGGTACCGGCTGGACGGGTCGGAGATCGGCCTCGTCGGGCTCTCGCCGGACCGCGAGGTGTTCCCGGGGCAGGAGATCTGCCGTCAGAACCTCACCGACGGGCCGTACGTCACCGGCTCGCCGACGTCGACCCTGGTGCGCGCCGAGTTCGTCCGCGTGCAGGGTGGGTTCTACGACGAGACCTTCCTCCACTTCGACACGGAGGCGTGCTTCGCCGTGCTCAGCCGCTCCGACCTCGGCTGGGTGCACGAGGTGCTCACCTTCACCCGGCGCCACGAGGGCGCGCTCACCCCGTTCAGCCTGCGTGCGTTCACCTACGCCTCGGAGTACCTGCGGATGCTCGTGCGGTACGGCCCGCAGGCCCTGGGCGAGCGCTATCCGGGCTGCCTGCGGAGCGGCGTCCTCCACTTCGCCTGGCTCATGGGCAAGCAGGCGGTCAAGCTCAGGCCCTGGCGCGATCCCGCCTTCCGCGAGTTCCACATCCCGGTGCTGGCGCGTCTCGAGCGCGAGCTCGGCGGCTCGCCGGAGCGCGTGATCGTCCGCGCCTGCAGGCTGCTGCTCGAGTCGGGGCGCATCACGGGTCGACGGTCGAGTCGCCTGCCAGCCTAGGGCGCCGGCCGTCCCGCCTCCCCGAGAGCTTCCGCGTGAAGACGGCGGCCACCCGGCCCACGTCCACGCGCACCCCCGGCACACGCCACAGGCACAGCGGGACGTACGTCGCGGCGCCGACGAGGACGACCAGGCACAGCTGCAGCGCGTCGCCCAGCTCCGCCGTGCTCAACGCCCACTGGACCGCGAGCGTCGTCGCCAGCATGACCGTCGTGGCCGTCGCCACGCCCGTCAGGTTGCGGAAGTACCCCCAGGCGGAGACCGCGAGGACGCGCGCGGTGATCGCGACGTAGATCGGGAAGAGGACGGTCGTGGAGACGGCAAACGCGAGGGCGACGCCGACGAGCTCCCACGGCAGGCCGATCAGGAACGCCGTCAGCGCCCCGGCCAGGCTCACGAGCGTCCACGCGAAGAACAGCCCGCTGCGGCCGCGCGCCAGCAGGATGCTCGCGTTGAGGCTCTCGAGGACGAGGATCAGGCCGACCCATGCCAGGACGCGGATGACGGGGACGGCCTCCGTCCACTGCTGTCCGAGCACCACGGGCACGAAGTCCGGCGCCACCACGATGAGGCCGATCATCGCCGGAGCGATCAGGGCCGCGAGCAGGCGCGTGCCACGGAGCCAGAGCGAGAAGATCCTCTCCGGCTCGGCCTGCATCCGCGAGAAGGCGGGGAACATCACCTGCCGGATCGGGTCCGCGACCCGGGTGAGCGGGTACAGCATCAGGTTGTACGAGAGCGAGTAGATCCCGAGCGCCGTCGGCCCCAGGAAGCGGCCGATGAGCAGGTTGTCGACGTTGCGCTCGAGGTACTTCAGGAAGCTCGCGCCGAGCGTGCCCGCCGAGAACCCGAAGAGGTCGCGGAGGTGCTGCGCGAGAAGACGAGATGCGGGCGCCACGGGCTCGCGATCCAGAGCAGCACCGAGAACACCGCGGCGGCCACGACCGTCTGGCTGACGATCGCCCAGGCGCCTCCGCCCATCACCGCCACCACGACGGCCGTGACCCCGCCGACGACGGTGGCCGCCATCTGGGCGAGCTCGAGGACGCGGAAGTTCATCGCGCGGGCCATGAGCGCGCTCTGGGTCGACGTGACCGCCGTGATCAGGAAGGAGACGGAGAAGACGGCGAAGATCGGCTGGCACGTCCGGCTCGTCGAAGAAGTCCGCGACGAGCGGCGAGGCGGCGACGCCTGCCAGCGCGAGCAGGGCGCCGACGCCGAGCGACGTCCAGAAGACCGTGGAGCGGTCCTCCTCCGTGAGCGTCCGCCGCTGCACGAGCGCCGGGCCGAGGCCGACGTCCCCGAAGACCATGAAGAGCGCCGCGAACACGAGGGCGAGCCCGACGATGCCGAACTCGAACGGCGTCAGGAGATGGGCGAGGACGATCGTGACGGCCGCGCGCGTCACCATCCCGACCACCTGGGACACGAGCTTCCAGCTCGTGCCGGTGACGATGCGCGTGCCGATGTCCACCTGATCGAGCGTCCCGGGCCGGGCTCTCGCCCGCCGCCTGGCGCGCCTCCGTGCCTTCTCGGCGTCCGTCTCGCTACCCGCGCCCGTGTCCTCGCGACACCGCTGACCGTCGTGCTGGCGACTCGGCGTGGGCTGCTCGCCTCCCTCGTGCAGTGGCTGGCTGTCGCCGGTTCTCGGCAACCCGGCTATCTTGCCCATCCAATCGGCGGTTCGCGGCTCCACGTGTGCGCGACCGGGCAGAGGGGCAGGCTCGGAGGCGCCGGCGTTCGCGAGCGCCGATCGTTCGCTCGTCGACGTCGTCCTGCGCGAGGGAAAGGAGAGTGTGGGGGAAGGGGCTTGCAACGCGCCGTCCTCCGACCACCATTCGATCGTGCGACGCATCCTGGGTCGGGTCTTCCTCGCGCTGTACCGGGGCGGCGGGCGGGCATTCGCCAAGGGGCTGTCCGTCGCCTCGGCCGGCGCCTTCGCCGAGTTCGGCACGCGCAGCGTGCTGAACCCTCCGTTCCGCCTCGAGGGGGAGCATCGCGTCGCCGTGGGCGACGACGTCTTCATCGGCTCGGGCTCCTGGATCCAGGTCCTCGACGGGTTCTCGGAGGGGGTCGTGATCGAGATCGGCGACGGAACGAGCATCGTCGGGGACTGCGTCCTGTCGGGCGGTGCGCTCGCTGCGGCTGGGCAGGCGCGTGCTGCTGGCGCGGAACGTGTACATCGCGGATCACGCGCATGCGTTCGACGACCCCGCGCGCGCCGTGCTCGACCAGGGCATCTCGCGCATCGCGCCGGTCGAGATCGGCGACGGCGCCTGGCTCGGCGAGAACGTCGTCGTCGGCCCGGGCGTGCAGATCGGCCCGGGCGCCGTGATCGGCGCCAACGCGGTCGTGCTCGAGAGCGTCCCTGCCCGCTGCGTCGCCGTCGGAGCGCCCGCGCGCGTCGTCCGGCACATCGACGCCGACGCGGATCCCTGCCGATGAGGAGAGTCCTGGCGATCGCGTACCACTTCCCGCCGATCGGCGGCGCGGGCGTGCAGCGGACGCTGAAGTTCGTCCGCTACCTGACGGACTACGGCTATGCCTCCGACCGTCGTGACGTCGCCCGGCCCGTCGGAGTGGACGCAGGCGGACGATCGCCTGCTCGAGGAGGTCCCTGCGGGAACGGAGATCGTGCGGGTGTCGTCGTCCGGAGCCCGCGTCCACCGGCCGCTGGCAGGAACGGGCGGAGCGATGGCTCGGGACGCTGCCGGCGTTCGACCGTTGGTGGACGGCGGGCGTGGTGCACGCCGCGCGAGCGGCGTGCAGGCCTCGGCGGACGTCGTCTATGCCTCGATGCCCCCGTTCTCCTCGGCCGCCGCCGCCGCCGAGGTCGCCGCCGCCGGCGGCAAGCCGCTCGTCCTCGACCTCCGGGACTCCTGGGCGATCGACGAGCTCGCCGTCTACCCGACCGCCCTCCATCGCCGCCGCGACGCGCGGCGGATGCGATCCGCGCTCTCGGCGGCGGCGGCGATCGTGATGAACACCGACGAGGCACGCCGTCGTCTGCTGGAGCGATTCCCCGGAGCTCGCCGACCGGCCCGTCGTCACGATCCCCAACGGATTCGACGAGGCCGACTTCGCGGCCGCGCCGCCGGCCGAACGCGACGACGCGTCGTTTCGCATCGTGCACACGGGGCTCTTCCTGAGCGACCTCGGGCGCCGCCACCTGCACACCTCCCTCGCGCGGCGCCTGCTCGGCGGCGGCGCCGCACAGCTCGAGATCCTCACCCGCTCCCCGGTGTACCTCCTCCAGGCGCTCGACCGCCTCGCGGCCGAGCAGCCGTCCCTCGCGGGGACGCTGGAGCTGCACCTCGCGGGAGCGTTGTCGGAGAGCGACCGCGAGCTCGCGGCGCGCTCCTCCGTTCGCGTGGTCGTCCACGGCTACGTGTCGCACGCGGACGCCGTCGCGTTGCTGCGATCCGCGGATCTGCTGTTCCTGCCGATGCACACGCCCCCACCGGGTGTCCGCTCCGCGTCCATGCCGGGCAAGACCTACGAGTACCTCGCGTCGGGTCGCCCAATACTCGCCGCGGTTCCGGAGGGCGACGCCCGCGATCTCCTCCGCCGCGACCGGTGGTGCGCTTCTGGTCGAACCCGGCGACGTCGCCGGGGATGGCACGGCCTGATCGCAGACGAGGTCGCTCGCTCCCGCGACAGGGCTGGCGACTCCCGCCGCCCGATCGGGCGGTCGTCGCCCGCTACGAGCGGCGCCGCCTCACCGCCGAGTTGGCGTCGCTTTTCGACAGCGTGTTGGCGATGGGCCCGCAGCGTGCGGCGGTGAGGGTTACCGGCAGGCTGACGTCCCGCTTCGAGAGGAACGACAGTCGCGCGGCGCCGTCAGGGCTCCGGGAGCTTCCTCATCGGCCGGATGCTGACGTCCGTCACCTCTGCGGTCGGGCCGAGCGACAGGACGGCGAGCACGACGTCGACGACGTCCTCGGGGCGCATCAGCAGCTCCGGCCGGTACGGGCGCCCCTCGTGCGCGTGAACAGCCTCCTGCATCGGTGTCGCGGTCCGGCCTGGGTTCACGGTGACGACGCGCACGCCGTCGGCGTTCACCTCCTGCCGGAGCCCGTCGGCGAACGCTTTCAGGCCCTGCTTCGTGGCCGCGTACAGCGCGGCGTCCGGGGAGGGCGTGTACCCGGCACTCGAGCCGACGAACACGATCTGTCCCGCTGCGCGCTTCAGTGCCGGCAGCATCGCTCGGGTGAGAACGAACGGCGCCCGAAGGTTCACACGGAACTGGCGGTCGAGCTCGTCAACCGACGTCGCCTCGACGGACCCACGTGCGATCGTCCCTGCGCTGTGCACGAGCACGTCGACGGCGGCGTCCTCCCGCGAGAGGATCTCCTGGCATGCGGACGCGAGATCGTCGTCTTCCTCGAGGTCGGCGAGCAGGCGTCGACACGCGAGCCCGAGCGCCTTCGCGTCGCCCGCGAGCGATTCGCGAGCCGCTCACGGCTTCTCCCGATCGCCCAGACGAGTGCGCCATCCCGGGCGAAGGCGAGGGCGAGCGACCGGCCGATGCCGCTGCTCGCCCCGGTCACGACGCAGACTTTCCCGGCGAGGCTCACGGCTGGGGCGCGTCCCGCTCGGCCAGCAAGCCTGCCTCCGACAAGCGCTCGCGCTGCGCCGGCCAGATCGGCGAACGCCAGCCCGGATCGCTTCGCGATCTCGAGCAGCGAGTGCGTGCCGTCGGACTGGTTGAGCACCCAGAGGAGTGCGAGCTGCTCCGTGCCGGGATCCGCGACCGCCCAGCCCGCGGTAGAGCCCCCGCTTGCCGAGCTGTGGCTCGCCCCTGGGCGCGAGGTTGACGTAGGTGCGGTCGGACTCGAGCACGTCGAGGATTGCGAGCACCGCCTGCAGCGATTCTTCGAGGGACTCGGGCCGGATGAGATCGAGGTCGTCGGCCGACGAGTGGTACTCGGGGAACTCGCTCTCGAGGGATCGGGTGAGGCAGCCGACGGGGAGATCGAATCCGGGAGAGTTGAACTGGCGCTCGTCCCAGCCCCAGGGCACGAAATCGAGCACGCGGCCACCAGCCGCTCCGCCGACGACGTGCGCCGCGGCTCGGTCGATGAGCGCGTCGCCACGGCGGCTCTGCTTGTACGTGAGCGGCCCGGGGTCCCCGACGCAGGCGAGGACGAGGCCTGCCGACGACGCTGGCCAGGTGATCCTCGTTGCGCGCGAGCCACGTGATCGAGCCGATCGTGCCGGGGATGAACAGGAAGCGGTACGAGAGGCGCCGCGGGCCGCTCGGCGAGCGCGCCTGCGAGCTCGGTGAGCAAGTGCGATCCCGGACAGGTTGTCGTTCGCCAGCGAGGGATGGCACACGTGGCGTCGTCAGCAGCACCTCGTCGCTCCCGCTCGCCGGGCAGGAAGCACTCGCCGTAGGTCAGCGACCCTGGGCGATGCGTGCTGTCGATCACGACCTCGTAGAGCGCCGTCGTGCGAGCTCGTCGAGCGCTGCGCCGCGACAGGCAGAAGCCCCAGCTCCGCGTGTAGTACGACGTGCGGTAGGGAATCCAGTCGGCGTGCTCGGCATGCGTGTGCAGGTGCGGCCTCAGCTCGTCGAGCGCCATCTCGGCCTGCACCGGCTCGCTGTAGCTGACGACGTGCAGGTTCGACTCGCGGAAGTCGACGACGCGCCGGCCGTCGGCGGTCGGCGACGAAGGCGTCCTTGATGTTCCACTCGTCGGGCACCGTCCAGTCGAGCACCTGGGTGCCGCTCGGCACCTCGTGGATCGTCGAGCGGTATCCGCTCGCCGATCTGGCGCAGCGTCGCCCGCACCCCGTCGCCCGTGATGCTGCGGCAGACGGGGTAGAGCTGGGTGGCAAGCGCGTGCATGCGCCCACCGGCACCGACGGCCGCGGAGACGAGCGAGGTCACGAGGAGCGTCCGGGAGTCAATCCCGGGGCGCGGTGTCCCGCCGCCAGGGCGGGCGTCCGCTCTCGAGGAGCGCGTCGAGCCTCTGCTTGTCCTTGATCGTGTCCATCGGCTCCCAGAAGCCGTCGTACGGGTACGCCAGGAGCTCGCGACGCTCGATCAGGCGTCCGAACGGTTGCTCCACGAGCTCCTCGCCGGGCTCGATGACGTCGAAGATGTCGCGGCGGAAGACGAAGAAGCCCCCGTTGATCCGGACGTCGGCGTGCGTGAGGCTCTCGATCGACGTGACGACGCCCGTCGCCGTCCGCGTCGACGACGTGGTAGTTGAGCCGCGGGCGCACCGAGACGAACAGCCCGGTCTTCCCGCTCCGCTCGAGCGTCGCGATCATGTCGTCGAGCGGCGCGTCCGTCAGCGCCGTCGCCGTAGGTGGCGAGGAACGTAGTCGTCGTCGCCGAGGTGCGGCGCGACGGCCGTGCAGGCGCTCGCCGATCGTCGACTGGCTGCCCGTGTCGACGAAGGTGATCCGCCAGTCCGAGATGTCGGAGCCGAGCAGCTCGACGTCGCGGCCGCCGTTCGAGAGCACGAAGTCGTTGGCGAGCGCCTCGTTGTAGGTGAGGAAGTACTCCTTGATGATCTCGGCCCGGTACCCGAGGCAGAGGATGAAGTCGGCGTGCCCCCACGACGCGTACCACTTCATGATGTGCCAGAGGATCGGCTGGCTCCCGACGCTGATCATCGGCTTCGGGATCCGCTGCGTCGCCTCGCCCATGCGGACGCCGAGGCCGCCGCAGAAGATCACGACCTTCACGCGCTCGGCACCTGCCGCGGCGAGCCGCTCCAGCGCGCCCGCGCCGGGCTCGATGACCCGTGGCCCGCGGGATCGGGACGATCAGCTTCGCGCCCCACTCCGCCACGTAGTGCGAGCTGCGTCGAGATCTCGTCGATGAGGTTCCACGGCAGGACGAGCACGTAGTCGGGCTTGCGTCTCGTCGATGTGCTCCGGCGGGTGGATCGGGATGTGCGTTCCCGGGGTGAACCGGCCGTGCTTGTACGGGTTGCGGTCGACGGTGTAGTCGAGGAGGTCGGTGCGGATGCCGCAGTAGTTGAGGAGCGTGTTGCCCTTGCCGGGCGCGCCGTAGCCGACGACGCTGCTTCCCGTCGCGCGCGAAGGCCGATGAGGAGATCGAGGAGGGCCCGCTTCGACTCCTGCACGTCGTCCGCGAAGCGCGCGTAGCGCTCCGGCGAGCCGCAGGCCCGCCTCGCGCCTCGCGCGTCGAGGAGGCCGGCGACGGCCTCCGTCGTCGGATGCGGACCGCCGCGCGTGCTGCGCGTAGACGCGGAGCGAGCCGCCGTGCGTCCAGAGCTCCTCGACGTCGTAGACCTCGAGCCCGTGCGCGCGGAAGATCTCGACGATCGTCGCGAGCGAGAAGTAGGAGAAGTGCTCGTGGTAGATCGTGTCGTACTGGAGCCCGTCGAGCAGCCGGAGGAGGTGCGGGAACTCGAACGTCGCCGTGCCGTCGTCGCGGAGCAGGATCTTCACGCCCGGCGACGAAGTCGTTCAGATCGGGGACCTGCGCGAGGACGTTGTTGCCCGACGATGAGGCTCGCGCGCTTCCCTCGGCCGACGAGACGCGTCGCCGTCTCGCGGCCGAAGAACGCGACGAGCGTCGGCACGCCGCGCTCCTCCGCGGCCGCGCGCGACGTTCGCCGCGGGGTCGATCCCGAGGATCGGAACCCCGGTGCCGACGAAGTGCTGCAGCAGGTAGCCGTCGTTCGAGCCGAGCTCGACGACGAGATCGTCCGGCCCGAGGCCGAGCCGCGCTCGGATCATCTCGACGTACTGCCGCGCGTGCTCCACCCACGCGGTCGAGTAAGCCGGAGAAGTACGCGTACTCGGTGAAGATCTCCTCCGGCGGGACGAACGCCTCGAGCTGCACGAGGTAGCAGCGCTCGCACACGAAGACGTGGAGCGGGATAGAAGGGCTCCGTCTGCGCGCACCTGCTCGGCGTCGAGGAAGCTCTCGCAGAGCGGCGACATCCCGAGGTCGACGACGCGTCAAGGCGCAGGAGCGCACCGCAGAACCGGCAGATCGGTCCGCCCGTCATCCCCTTCCGAGGCGCCGCACCCATGCGTCACAGCGTAGGGACGGATCCGCGATATCGCTAGATGTCGCCGGAAGAGGCCAACGAGCGATCGGCGCGCAGGCGTCGCATGCGTGCCGTGACCAGCATCACCGCGAAGCGGCTGTTCCCTACGAGGTACCGCTTCCACATCCGGCGCGGCTCCTGGACGAGCCGGAAGAGCCACTCCAGCCCGACGCGCTGTGTCCAACGCGGCGCGCGTCGCGTCACGCCGGCGACGACGTCGAAGGCGCCGCCGACGCCCATGGAGAACGGGACGCCCAGCTCCTCGATCCAGCGGGCGAGCCAGTACTCCTTCTTCGGGCTCGTGATGGCGACGAACAGCAGGTCGGCGCCGGACCGGCGGATCTCGGCGACCACGTCGGCGTCCTCGTCGTCCGACCAGTATCCGTCGCGTGCCCCCGCGACGACGAGACCGGGGTTCGCGGCGCGCGCACGCTCGACGACCTCCGACACGACCTCGGGGCGTGCGCCCAGGAAGAACGGGCGCCAACCGCGCTCGGCGGCCCGCTCCACCAGCCCGAGGAAGAGGTCGATGCCGGTGACCCGCTCCGGCACGGGCACGCCGAGGAACCGCGCGCCCCAGACGACGCCCGCCCCGTCGGCGTTCACGATCGCGCACTCGTGGATGATCGCGGCCAGCTTCGGGTCACGGTCGGCCATCACGACCTTGCCGACGTTGAGCACGACGTGCTGCCGGGGCACCCGCGCCTCGACGACGTCGTCGACGGCGGCCAGTGTCTCTGCCATCGTCAGGCAGTCGAGCGGCAGGCCCATGAACGGGCGGCGACGCTCCGGGCGGACGCCGGACGTTCCCCCTTCGCCGCGCGCTACGGGCATGCGCACCACGTCGTGAACGCGCCGGGGCGGGGGCCATATCCTCTCACTCCGTGAGCCACGAGCCAGTCGCGATCCGTCTCCACGGGACCGGTCTAGAGAAAATCCGCATGTCCGGTGATGTCGTAGCCCGAGAGGGCCAGGGCGCGCATCGTCCGCTCGGCCACCGCGCGCCACGTGTAGAGCGCGGAGCGCTCGAGCGCGAGGCCGCCGAGCCGCTCGGCGGTGGCCGGATCCGCGAGGTCGGCCATCGCCTCCGTCAGCGCGTCGTCGTCACCGGGCTCCACCACGCGCCCGGCGGGGCCGACCATCTCGGGCGACCCGCCGACGTCGGTGCCGATGCTCGGGAGGCCGGCCGCCGCTGCCTCGGTGAAGACGGTGGGCGACGCCTCGAAATGCGAGGGCAGCACGAAGCACGTGGCCTCGGCGAAGAGCTGCTCGACGTGACAGCGCTCCTCGGGCACGCTGGTGCGCAGGATGCCGTGCCCCGCGACGCCGGGGGCGTCGAGAGGGGGGTGCCCGCCGACGACGTCCAGCCGTGCCTCGGGGATCCGCTCGCGCAGCCGCGCGAATGCCCGCAGGAGCCCTGCGCCGTTCTTCCCCTCCCAGTCCTTCCCTACGAACAGGTAGCGCGGCGGCCACCAGTCGCGTGCCGCGGCCTCGGGCTCGTAGTTGCGGCCGACTCCTACCGCGTGCACCTTCTCTCGCGGGATCCCGTAGTCGGCGACGATCGAGCTCGCCGCCCACTGCGTGGACGCGAGGCAGACGTTCGCCTCCTCGTACACGCGCCGCTGGCGGTCGATCCTCCTGCCGACCTCACGCCGGGACAGCTCGGCCCAGCCCGGATAGGGGTAGGGCAGCGCCTGGACGATCGTGATGTCCTCGAACGTCGCCAGCGGCCCCTTGTGGCGGAGCGAGAACCCGGTTCCGATCTGCACGACGGCGTCGAGCTGCCCCGCCCTGCGCAGGCTGCGCCGGCCGGCCGCGCCCCGGACGACGGCCATCGTGGGCGTCGTCGTCGCCGCGGTGTGAGCCCGGGACAGGCTTCGCCGGAGGCTGCCGTCCCAGGCGGCCGGAAGGCGGCGGACGGGCGAGCGCCCCACCCACGATCCGGTCGAGCGGCGGCGGCGCCTCCGCCCGGACGCCACGGACCTCGACGCCGAGGGCGGTGAGCCCGCGCGCCATTCCCGCCGGCCAGCCCGACCAGGTCATCGGGTCGAGGGGGTCGCCCGGATACGCGACGCCGACCGTCGTCACGGGAGGCCGCGTCTCGCGCTCACGCGGCGATCATGCCACCCGCGGCGTACGCCGCCTGCACGCGGTCCCGGTGGCAGACGGTGAGCTTCCTGCCGGGCCCCGTGCTCCTCGTGTCGCCGCACATGGACGACGCCGCGCTGTCCTGCGAGGGCCTCCTCGGCCGCTCGGAGCCGCTGGACGTGTTGACGGTCTTCGCCGGCGAGCCCGCTCCGCCCCGGCAGGGCGACTGGGACGCCCTGTGCGGCTTCCCGGACTCGTCGGCGAGCACGGCGGCCCGCCGCGCCGAGGAGCGCGAGGCGCTCGCCGGCACCCCGCACCGCCTCCATCTCCTCCCGCTCCTCGAGAGCCAGCATCTCGACGGGCCGCGCCCCTCCTCGGACGCGGCTCCCATCCGCGCGGCGGTGCTCGAGTGGCACGAGCGACACGGGCCGGGTTCGATCGTCGTTCCCGCGTGCGCCGGCCGGAGCCATGCGCTGCTCGAAGGCGCGCTCGGCCGGCCCACGTCCGCGCACCGGGACCGGATCAAGCGCAGCGTCGGCCCCCTCGGGCGGCGGATTCTCGCGCGCCTGCACCGGTCGATGGTGGTGCGCGACGTGCCGATCGTGCACGGCGACCACCGGTTCGTCCGCGACGCCGTGCTCGAGGCGCTGGACGGGGTCGAGCCGGTCACGCGCGCCTTGTACGAGGAGGTGCCCTACCTCTGGGGCGCCGCGGCCGATCGCGAGGTCGCCCGCGTCGCGGCCGGGCGGCGCCTGCAGGCCGATCCGGTCGTGCTGACCGTCGACCGCGCCGCGAAGGCACGCCGGGTCGGCGCGTACCGGAGCCAGGTTGCCGCACCTCTACGCCCCGTACGGGCCGCTGGACACGCCGGAAGGCCTCCCGGAGACCGAGCGCTACTGGCTCCTGTCGCACTGAGAGACGTACTAGAACGCTCGCCGCTTCCGCACTAGCGACGGAACCGTGAGGAAGATCAACCTGAGATCCTCGCTCAGCGACCAGTTCGTGACGTAGAGGTAGTCGAGCTTGGTCATCTCCTGGAACGGAATGTCGCTCCGTCCCAGTACCTGCCAGAGCCCTGTGATCCCCGGCCTGATCGAAAGGCGCTTGCGGGCCCAGTCCGTCACGTAGCAGTCCTCCTCGGGGATGAGCGGCCGCGGCCCCACCAGCGACATCTCGCCTCGCACGACGTTGATCAGCTGAGGGAGCTCGTCGATCGAGAGCCGTCGCAGGAGCCCTCCCACCCTCGTCACACGGGGGTCGTTCGGAACCTTGAACATCCTCGAGTCGACGTTGCGGTGCATGTTCAGGTGTGCGACGTCCTCCTTCTGGCCCTCGGCGTCCACGACCATCGTCCGGAACTTGAAGATGCGGAACGGCTGGTCGTTCTCCCCGATTCGATACTGGCGGAAGAACACCGGGCCCCGGGACTCGAGCCGAATCGCCACGCCGACGACCAGGAAGAGGGGCGCGAGCACGATCAAGCTCGCCACCGAGGCGACGATGTCGAACGTTCTCTTCATGATCCTTGCCGACGGAGGTAGGGACGGCCGCGTGAGGGAGAGCAGCGGAACGCCCTCCACGGAGTGGATGTGGACCTTGCTGCCGAGCACCTCGAACAGGCGCGGCACGACGTCTACCTGAACCTGGAGGTCCTGGAGCGTCCGAATCACTTCGAGCATGCGCTCGTGCGTGTCGAGCGAGAAGGCGATCACCACGCGGTCGATGTCGAACTGTTGAACGAGCCGCGGCAGATCCTCCACTTCCCCCAGGGACCGAGGCCCCAGCTCCGTCGCGGGCGGATCCGAGTCGACGAAACCGATCACGTCGAGCCCGTACTCGGGATGACTGAGCATCTTGATCGCGACGTGCCGTCCAACCTGACCCGATCCGACCACGATGACCCGCTGCACGTACGCGTCGCTGCGGTGCGCCAGCACGCGCGCCAGCGCGCGGGTGGAGGGGACCAGCACGATTGCGAGGGCCCAGAAGAGAATGAGCTTCGCGAACTGCGGATTCGCCAGACCGGTGAAGTAGGCGCCCACGAGGAATCCCCAGGTGCCGATCGTGACAACGTGGAAGACGCCGATGATGTCGTCGACGGTCGAATGGCCTGTGCGCTCCTCATCGCGGTCGTACAGGCCCTGGAGCTTCGCGAGCAGGATCCACACTCCCAGACTCGCTCCGAACAGCAGCACCTCGTGCCTCTCGTTGACCGCTCCCACCGCGCTGTTCGCACTGACCAGCACCAGCGAGATCGCGAACGCAATCATGAGGCCGGCGAGGTCGGCCGCCACGAGCGCTCGCCGCATGAGCCAGCCCCGGCGCGCCCCGGTCCGCTCCGAGCGGTCCGCGTTGGCAGGCCAGACGGCCTCCCAAGACGTCGCCTCCCAGCCGTTATCGAAACCGACAACAAGATCCTCGTGCGTGCGAGCTTCCATCCCTCTCCCCCTACAGTGGCTCGTCCGCGCGTCTGTTTGTCACCCGTCGGGTGACTGCCGCAGACCGCGTTGCTTCCCCGTTTTCCCCTTCGGTCCTTCCCCCAAGGTCCCGTACTTCTCCGCAGCTTAGTGGTGTCGTGCGGGTCTGAAAAGGGCTAGCAGGTAAAGACTTGAGGAACGGCCCCGTTCTGGTGTCATCGGTGACCGAGGGCGGCGGTTTCGGACGGGTGCAGGTGCTGGTGCCAACGTCGTCGGCTCGAGCTCACTCCGCGTCTTCCCCTCGAGCCCTCTCACGGTTTCGCCTTGACACGAAGGGCGGCACACCCATTACTTGGAGGATGGTCCCGGCGTCGTCCCGAGACGCGTTGGAGCACAGGCCTCGCGAAGGTCGTCGTCTGCTGCGCCGGCCTGGGCGTCCGCATGGATGACGAGAGCCCACGAGCTCCGGGGCTACGCACCCCCCGGGAGACGAGCGGGACCGATGCGAACGATCCTTGGGCTGCGACTGGCCCGACGAGCCTGCCGAACGCCGTTCCGAGCGTGTTGAGCTGATGCTCGCCCTATCTCTCGCGGACGGCCGCGAGCCGGTCCGGCGCGTGCTCGTGCTCGGCGCTCATTCGGACGACATCGAGATCGGCTGCGGGGCGACCCTCCTGGCGTTGACGCGATCCGCGTCCATTGCGGTGACCTGGGTCGTCTTTGCGGCAGAGCGTGAGCGTGGAGACGAGGCTCGGGCGAGTGCCGAAGCGTTTCTCGCGTCGGCTGCTGAGGTCGATATCGTGGTGCACGCATTTCGGGACGGCTACTTCCCCTACGTCGGCGCAGACGTCAAGGACGTGTTCGAAGATCTCAAACGCACCGTGGAGCCGCAGTTGGTCTTTACACATGCGCGTCACGATCTCCACCAGGATCACCGCCTGCTGTGCGAGTTGACCTGGAACACGTTTCGCGACCATCTCCTCTTCGAGTACGAGATCCCGAAGTTCGACGGCGACCTCGGCTCTCCGAACGTGTTCGTGCCCGTCGAGCCGGACGTGGCAGCTGAGAAGCTCGAGCTGCTGCGCACGCACTTCTCGACGCAATCCGGGAAACACTGGTTCGACGACGAGGTCTTTCGCGGTCTCATGCGACTGCGCGGAATGGAGGGTCGTTCGCCGACCGGCTACGCGGAGGCCTTCTCATGTCGCAAGCTCGTGGTGGCGCTCCAGTGAAAGTCCTCGTCACCGGTCATCGAGGATACGTCGGCTCGGTGCTGGCGCCGCTCGTTCGCGATCGCGGGCACCACGTCACAGGACTCGACACCGACTACTACCGAGACTGTGACTTCGGATTGCCATCGGCTGCGGTCGAGTCCATCACGGCAGATGTGCGCGACGTGCGCCCTGAGCAACTCGCCGGCTTCGATGCCGTCGTCCACCTCGCTGCACTCTCCAACGACCCGCTGGGCGATCTCAGCTCGGACTTGACTTTCGACATCAACCTCCACGGCACCGTCTCGCTCGCCCGGGCGGCGCGGGAGGCAGGCGTTAGCCGCTTTGTGTTCGCCTCGAGCTGCAGCATGTACGGTGCCTCGAGCGAGGACGACCTGCTGGGCGAGGACGCGCCTTTGCGGCCGCTGACCGCGTACGCGGAGTCGAAAGTTCGCGCGGAAGAGGCGCTGCGCGAGCTCGCCGATGACCACTTCGCGCCGGTCTCGATGAGGAATGCGACGGTGTACGGGATCTCATCCCGACTTCGGTTGGACATCGTGCTCAACAACCTCGCGGGGTGGGCCACGAGCACCGGACGAGTACGACTCCTCAGCGACGGGCTCTCGTGGCGTCCACTCATCCACGTCCAGGACGTCGCTCTGGCGACGGCTGCGATGCTCGAGGCACCACAGTCGTCAATCGCAGGTGAGGCGTTCAACGTCGGCAGCGGCAAGCAGAACTATCGTGTTCGTGAACTTGCAGAGCTCCTCGCCGAGATCACCGGCTGCGAGGTCGAGATCGCCGCCGACGCCTCGCCCGACCCGCGTTCGTACCGCGTCGACTTCTCGAAGCTCGAGCGCACCTTTCCGACCTTGCACCTCGGATGGGACGCGCGAAGAGGCGCTCGCGAGCTCGTGGACGCCTACCGGGCCGAAGGCATGTCCGCGGATCAGTTCGAGGGGTCACGCTACGTGCGTCTCCGGCGGATTCGGGAGCTCCTGGATCGGGGAGCGGTCGACAGCGAGCTTCGGTGGACTGGCGGGGCGGTTTAGCCATTGCCGAGGACGTGCTGCCCATCCCGGGGATGTGAAAATCCGCATCCCATGACCGAAGCGGTCGGCGCCGACGGAAAACCGCGCTATTTGCGCAGCCGGCCATTGACGCGTTCGTCGAGCCCGCCATATCTTGAGTCGGTCCGGACGTCTCGTCTGCGCAGTGCCGATCGCTGGGGCCGAGTGGGGAGGGGCACGATTCGCGAGAGGTCTCCTAGGGAGGTTTGTCCTCTGTGAACGGGCGGCGCGCGGAACAGCCGCGCGGCATTCTCGCCGTGGCCACCGTCGCCCTCGTGGCCGTCCTGCTTGGGCTTGGCGCATCGGGCGGCGGTGCCCAGGTGACCGGTCTCGTCGCGGCATACGGTTTCGGAGAGGCCGCCGGCACTACCGTGAACGACGCTTCGGGAGCCGGCAACACGGGCACGATCACGAAGGCCACGTGGACGTCGAGCGGGAAGTTCGGGAGTGCCTTGCAGTTCAACGGCTCAGACGCCCGGGTTCGCGTGCCGGACGCGAACTCGCTCGATCTGACGTCGGCGATGACGCTGGAGGCGTGGGTCTACCCAACGGGCACGCAGGGTCAATGGCGCACGATCATCCAGAAGGAGACGGACTCCTATCTGCTGCACGCAAGCTCCTCCGCGGGCAATCTGCGGCCTGCGGCGGGCGGGACGTTCGGCAGCGCGACGAACTGGACTGCGGCACCGAGCGCCCTGAAGGTCAACACCTGGACACATCTGGCCGCAACGTTTGGTGGGTCGGTGATCCGGCTGTTCGTGAACGGTGTCCAGGTTTCGAGCACGGCGCAGACGGGCAACATCACACCAAGCGGGAGCCCTCTCTGGATCGGGGGCAACAATCCCTACGGCGAGTACTTCAAGGGACGAATCGACGAGGTCCGGGTCTACAACCGCGCGCTCACCGCGACCGAGATCCAGGCGGACATGGCCACGCCGGTCGGTGGGGCGCCCGCGCAGGACACCTCGCCGCCGACGGCGCCGACGGGGCTCACAGCGAGCTCGGTCAGCAGCACCCGCATCGACCTCTCCTGGACCGCGGCGACCGACGATCGGGCGGTGACCGGATACGAGATCGAGCGCTGCGCGAACGCCGGCTGCTCGGGCTTCGCGCTCGTCACCACGGTCGCCGCGACCTCGTGGTCGGACACGGGCCGCCAGCCTTCGACGACCTATCGCTACCGGGTGCGTGCCCTCGACGCGGCAGGGAACAAGGGGCCGTACTCGGCGATCGCCACTGCTACCACGGCAGCGGCTCCGCCTCCGCCTCCGCCACCACCTCCGCCACCACCCGCCTCCGCCACCACCAGCACCCGCCTCCGCCACCACCAGCACCCCCGCCTCCGCCACCACCAGCACCCCCGCCTCCGCCACCACCAGCACCCCCGCCTCCGCCACCACCAGCACCCCCGCCTCCGCCACCACCAGCACCCCCGCCACCACCGGCGCCGCCGCCGTCGGCGGGATTGGTCGCGGCGTACGCCTTCGACGAGGGCACCGGCTCCACGGTCGCGGACAGCGCCGCGTCGGCCGGCCCCGGCACGATCGAGGGCGCGACGTGGACCTCGAGCGGCAAGTTCGGCAGCGCCCTCCAGTTCAACGGCGGCGCCCGCGTGCGCGTGCCGGACTCGAATGCGCTCGATCTGACGTCGGCGATGACGCTCGAGGCCTGGGTGTATCCGACCAGCTCGCAGAGCCTGTGGCGGACGGTCGTCCAGAAGGAGACGGACTCGTACCTCCTGCACGCGAGCTCGTCGGCCGGCGGCCTCGTGCCCGCAACGGGCGGCACGTTCGGGGGGAACGGCAACTGGACCGCCGCGCCCAGCGCGATCACCGTCAACACGTGGACCCACCTCGCGGCGACGTACGACGGCTCGATGATCCGGCTCTACGTCAACGGCCTCCTCGTCTCGAGCGTGACCCAGACGGGCTCGATCACGCCGACGTCGAGCCCGCTCACGATCGGCGGCAACGACCCGTACGGCGAGTACTTCGTCGGGAGGATCGACGACGTCCGCGTCTACAACCGGGCGCTGACGGCGACGGACATCCAGACCGACATGACGACGCCGGTCGGCGGGCCCCCCGCGAACGGCCCCAAGCTCGTGATCACGGCGCCGGCGGCCGGCGCGACGGTGAACGGCGGCGTGGTGAACATCGCCTACACGACGGCGGGTGACCTGACCGGTGTCGACCACGTCCATTTCCAGATCGATCAGGACCCCGTGAAGATGGACCTGTCGCTCGACGGGAGCTACGCCTTCTCGGGCGTCCACGTCGGCACGCACACCCTCAAGGGATGGCTCGTGCGGTCGGATCACTCGACGATCGTTGGAACCGATGCGACGCCGGTGCAGTTCACGAACGTCCCGGACCCCGCGGATCCCACGCCTCCGACCGTCAGCGTCACGGCGCCCGCGCCGGGGAGCGTCTCCGGCGCCCTCACGGTCACCGCGAACGCGGCCGACAACGTCGGCGTCTACGGCGTGCAGTTCCTGCTGGACGGCGCGCCGCTCGGCGCCGAGGACCTGTCGGCCCCCTTCTCGGTGCCCTGGGACTCGACGACCGCCGCCAACGGGACGCATGCGCTCTCCGCCGTGGCGAGGGACAGCGCCGGACAGGAGACGACGTCCTTTGCCGTCGTCGTGACGGTCGCCAACGCCGGCCCGAATGATCCTTCGCGGATCGGGAGCTGGAGCGCGCCCACGACTTGGCCGATCATCCCGATCCACGCGAGCCTTCTGCCCAACGGCAAGGTGCTTGCATACGACAGTGACACGAGCAGCGCCGCCAATCCGCGCCTATGGGATCCGGTCTCGAACACCTTCACCCAGGTGCCGTACAACGACTCGGCAGATCTCTTCTGCTCGGCGCACACGCCGCTCCCCGACGGCCGCATCCTCGTCGCGGGAGGTCATGCCGGCGGTTACTGGGGGCTCACCAACACGACGATCTTCAACCCGTCGACGTCCACGTGGACGGATGTCCAGGATATGACGTATCGAAGGTGGTACCCGTCTCTGGTCAAGCTGCCGGACGGGCGCATGCTCGCTGTCTCTGGCGCGACGGATTGTCCGGAGTGTGCGAGCGAGACGGCGACGCACAACGGAATCGCCGCGTTGCCGGAGATCTTCAACCCTGTCACGAACACCTGGTCCATCCTCAGCTCGGCCAGCCTGCGCCTGCCGCTCTACCCACACCTGTACGTGCTGCCCGGACGGACGGGTGTTCGCGGCGGCGACAGCGGAGGAGCCGATCCAGCAGCCAGGTGCTCGACCTGACCACCGGAACCTGGAGCCCGGTGGACACCGCCACCCGCGATGGCGGCAGCTCCGTGATGTATCTGCCCGGGAAGATCCTGAAGACGGGGATGGCCCGAAACCCCGACTACTCGCCCATAAACTCGAACGCGGACGCCTGGGCCATCGACATGAACCAGTCGTCTCCGGTATGGCGGCAGGTCGCCTCGATGGCGTTCCCGCGCACGCAGCACCAGCTGACGGTGCTCCCCGACGGCACGGTGCTGGTCACCGGCGGCTCGCGGAACTCCGACGTGTTCGATCCGGCGAGCGCGGTCAAGGCGGCGGAGCTGTGGGATCCGACGACCGAGACGTGGACGACCCTGTCGAGCGGCGTCGTCCCGCGCCTGTACCACTCCATCGCCCTGCTTCTGCCGGACGGGCGGATCGCGATCGGCGGCGGAGGGCACCCCGACACGTTCGGCGTCCCGGAGTACCGCTTCGAGATCTTCTCGCCGCCGTACCTCTTTAAGGGGCCCAGGCCGTCCGTCTCGAGCGCTCCGACCCAGTCGACCTACGGGCAGACCTTCTTCGTCGCCACGCCTGACTCGGACAGCATCACCAAGGTGGCGCTCATTCCGCAACCCGCAGTGACGCACGCGTTCAACCTGAACCCGGGCTACGTTCCCCTGTCGTTCACGAAGGTGGCCGGTGGGCTGAACGTGCAGGCTCCTGCGAACGCGAACCTCGCGCCTCCGGGTCAGTACATGCTCTTCCTCGTGAACGCCGCCGGCGTGCCATCGGTCGCCACATGGCTCCGTTTCGCTGCGCCATGGGAGGCGTCGGCCCTGGTCGGCTTGTCGGACACCGGCTTCGGAGCCTTCGCGCCGTTGAGCACCGGGCCATCGATTGAGGGCGGCGGTGCCACGCTCGCCGCTGTGGGACGCCAGGACGGCGTCACCGGTTCTGGGCCGGACGACAACACCCGGGTGGTGGGGGTGACCAATTACTGCCGACTCGACCGCAACCGTCAGGTCAAGGTCGCGCGACGCCGCCGTCGCACGCCGGCTCGGGCCCCTCCGGCCGGGTGATTCTGCAACCGCGTGCAGCACACGTCTCTCTTCTGCGCGCAAAGATCACGGCGCCACTTGGTCGGCGATCTGGCGCGCAATCGCGAGGGACGAGGTCGCTGCGGGGGAAGGTGCGTTGCGCACGTGAAGCACCCGTCGCGTCCGCGAGACGACGAAGTCGTCGACGAGTGACCCGGAGCGATCGAGCGCCTGGGCGCGAATGCCGGCGAACGCCGGCTCGAGATCCTCCGACGTGATTGCGGGAACGAGGCTGCGCGCCGCGCGCGCATAGGCGCGACGGCTTGCGGCATGAGAGATCTCGGTTACGCCGTGGCGCCACCATCGTCGGGCGAGCCGATAGGTACCCGGCCAGGTGAGCGTGTCGCGTACGTCACGGGTGCGGATCGTGCGGAGCCGATAGGCGTCGCGAGCCGCGACCATGAGAGCCGTAGGCCCGACGACGACTTCGCCGCCGATCCGGCGTGTCAGGTGCACGCCGAGAAAAGGAAGCCCTGGATCCGGGACCGGGTAGATCAGCGTCCGGCACAACTCCGGCCGGCGCAACCGCATGTAGGCACCCCGGAAAGGGACGATTCTGGGATCCGGGTCGGCACCGCTGGCGACGGCAAGACGGTCCGACCACAGCCCAGAGCACGTCACGACCGTGCGCGCGCGGGTCTCCCCCCGGGCGTGCACGACGGTTGCCGTGCCTCCTCCGTCGTCGACTATGCGCTCGACGGCACACCGCGTGAAGATTTGCGATCCCGCCCCAACGACGTCGTCTCGGTAGGCGTCAGCGACGCGAGCGAAGTCGACGATGCCGGTGTCCGGCGTGCGGAGCGCGCCGACGCCCTGTGCGTACGGTTCGATCTCTGCGATCTCTGAGGCGGCAAGCCGTTCCGTCAACACCCCATTCGCCTCGGCCCGCTGCTCGAGCATCTCGAGGCGCGGGAGCTCGGATCTCGATCGCGCGACGATTACCTTACCGCAGCGCGCAACGGGGATCTCTCGCGCTTCGCAATAGTCGTACAGGAGGCGTGCGCCTTCGACACACAGGCGCGCTTTCAACGAGCCGGGCGCGTAGTAGACCCCGGCGTGGATGACGCCGCTCGAGTGGGAAGTCTGGTGCAACCCGATGTCCGCCTCCTTCTCCAGGACGACGAGATCGAGCCCCGGACGTCGAGCGAGGAGCTCCCGTGCCGTTGCGAGCCCGATGATGCCCGCGCCCACCACGACTGCGTCGCACGATTCGGGCGGCGTAACCAGGGTCATGGCCTGATCATGGTGACCATCAGGCGCGAAATCCTCGAGCGGTGATCTAGCGGCCGAGGCCGCCGAGTCCGAGCGCGCCCGGGTCGAAGGGCAGCTGACTCCTGAGCTTGGCCTCCACCGCTTCGCTGGCCGAGCGGAGCGCCTCGTTGGCAGCGGCGAGCACCAGGTCGGCAAGCATCTCCGGGTCCTCCGGGTCGATCGCCTTGGGGTCGATCCGGATCTCGAGGAGCTCGCCTGCACCGGTCGCCTTCACCGTCACCATGCCGCCGCCGGCCGTGGCTTCGGACACCTGGGCGGCAGCTTCCTCCTGGGCCTTGGCCATCTGCTCCTGCATCTGCTGGGCCTGCTTCATCAGCGCGTTGATGTCCAGGTTCACGCGTCCTCCAGTTCAGTGGCGTCGAAGGTGTCCTTGAGCAGCGAGATCACGGCTTCGTCGGAGAGCGGCTCGTCCGCTGCAGGCTCGACGGCGTCGCTGCCGGCGGCGAGCGACGTGGCTACGGCGAGCCGCTGGCCGGTGACGGCATAGAGCGCCTCACGCAGCAGCGTGAGATTCTTCGGGTCCTCGACCTGGCGGCGGTGGAAGTCGGCGCCCGCCGCGAACTCCAGCGTGAGGGTCTCGCCCTCGAGCCCGACCGGGCGCGCCTCGCCGAGCAGTGTCGCGACGGGGATCGACTGCTCGCGCACAGCCGCCACGATCGTGCGCTGCCACGCGTCCTGCAGCTGTTCCAGCTCGAGGTCCGGCGGCGGCGTCGCCGGTGAAACGTCGACTTCGGGAGGTGCCGGGCCCGCCGGGGACGCGGGATCGGGGGAGGGGGCCCGCGCCTCCACGGCGGGAGACCCGGCATGTGGCCGCTGTTCGAGGAGCTCGAGCCGGTGCGCCAGCGACTGCCGCGACAGGTCGGCGTGCGGGCGCGTGACCTTGACGAGCGCGAGCTCGAGCGGAAGCCGTGGATCGCCGCCCTGGCGCATGTCGTCGACGGCGACTGCGAGCAGGTCGATCAGGCGCACGACGGTCGGCTCCGGCAGCTGGTTCGCCTGCTCGCGTAGCCGTTCACGGGTCTCGGCCGTGACGGGGAGCGAGTCGGGCACGTGGCCGAGGTGCTGGACTAGCAAGAGGTGACGCAGGTGCTCGAGCAGGTCGATGACGAGGCGGCCCACATCCTGTCCTTGCTCGGCGAGCTCCTCGACGAAGGTGAGCGCTCCTGCGGTGTCCCGGTCGACGACCGCGTCGCACAGCCGTAGCAAGGTGTCCTCCTCCACGGCGCCGACGAGTTGCAGGACGTCCTGCACGGAGATCGTGCCCTGGGTTGCCGCCGCGAGCTGGTCGAGCGTGGAGACGGCATCCCGGAACGAGCCACGTGCCCCTCGCGCGATCAGTGCGAGCGCTGCATCGGGCGCCTCGATCGACTCGCCTTCACATACGCGCCGCAGCACCGCGACGAGCTCCTGCAGCCGCGGCCGCTGGAAGACGAACGTCTGGCAGCGGGAGCGCACCGTCTCCAAGACCTTGGCCAGATCCGTGGTACAGAAGACGAAGACGAGGTGGGGAGGAGGCTCCTCGATCAGCTTCAGCAGTGCGTTCCAGGCGGCATCCGTCAGCTGGTGCGCTTCGTCCAGGATGTAGACCTTGAACCGGCCCTCGGCCGGCTGCAGCACGACGCGCTCCCGGATCTCGCGGATGTCGTCGATGCCGCGCTGCGACGCGGCATCCATTTCGATCACGTCGAGCGACGTGCCGCGCGCGATGGCGACACAGGCGTTGCACTGGTTGTCGGGAGTCGTGGTCGGGCCGTGCGCACAGTTGAGCGCTTTCGCGAGGATGCGGGCCATCGACGTCTTGCCGGTGCCGCGCGGCCCGGCGAAGAGGTACGCCTGCCGCACCTGGTCGCGCTCGATCGCGTTCTTGAGCGTCCGGACGACCGCCTCCTGTCCGACCACCGCGTCGAAATCTTGGGGCCGGTACGTGCGGTAGAGGGCGGTCACGACGGTGATTGTCGCAGCTAGGGCAAGAGCATGACTCGGTGGTCAGGAACGTCGTGCGCCGCCTCGCTCGAGCGCCCGTTCGCCCTCGTCTCGGTCGCGGGTTCGAAAGCCTCGATAGCCTCGTTCAGCGCTCGCCAAATCCGCGGTCGTTCGAGTCAGGGCGCCTGGGCGCTCCGGGGTCTACCATCGAAACATGCTCGTGGGCCGCGACGCTGAGACGGCGACCATCGACCGGCTCCTCACGCTCGCGCGTGAAGGACGCAGCGGGGTGCTCGTCGTGCGCGGCGAGGCCGGGGTCGGGAAGTCGGCGCTGCTCGGGCATGCTGCCGAGCGGGCGGACGGATTCGCCGTCCTGCGCGGTCTCGGCGTCGAGGTGGAGTCAGAGCTCGCCTACGCGGCGTTGCATCAGATCCTGCGGCCGGTGTTCGATCGGATCGAGCGGCTGCCGGAGCCGCAGGCAGCCGCGCTGCGAGCGGCGTTCCTGCTGTCCGGCGAAACGGTGGATGCGCGGTACCGCGTGTCGCTGGGCGTGCTCGGGCTTTTGGCAGAGGTAGCGGAGGAGCGGCCGCTGCTCTGCCTCGTCGACGATGCCCAGTGGCTCGACCAGGCGTCGGCCGAAGCGCTCCTTTTCGCCGCCCGACGCCTGGAGGCAGAGCAGCTCGCCCTGGTGTTCGCGGCGCGCGACGACGACGCGCGCCGGTTCGTCGCGCGGGGGCTCCCGGAGCTCCACCTGACCGCGCTGAGCGCCGTCGACTCGCGCGCCCTGCTGGCGGAGCGGCTTGGCTCGGCGGTGGCGGCCGGGGTGTTCGACTGGCTGATCGAGAACGCCGACGGGAATCCCCTGGCCCTCGTGGAGTTGCCCGCGACGCTCTCGGCGCACGAGCTCGCGGGGCAATCTCCGCTGGCGGGCAGGCTTCCTCCGGCCACCTCCGTCGAGCAGGTGTATCTGGAGCGTATCGGCGAGCTACCCCCGACCGTGCGCAGTCTGCTCGTCCTCGCCGCCGCCGAGGAGACCGGCGCACGAGCCACCGTCGAGCGGGCCGCGAGGGAGCTCGGGTTGGAGATCGGCGATCTCGCGGCCGCGGAGTCGGCGGGGCTCGTGCGGGTCGACGCCGAGCGGCTTGTGTTTCGCCATCCGCTCGTCCGCTCGGCGATTTACCGCGGTGTTGGGTTCACGGAGCGCGAGCGCGCCCACCGTGCGCTCGCCGTCGCCTCCGCCGCGGAAGGAAATGCGGACCGAGCGGCGTGGCATCGGGCAGCGGCGACGGTCGGTACCGATGACGAGGTCGCTCGCGAGCTCGAGAGCTCTGCCGAGCGTGCGCGGCTTCGCAGCGGGCACGCTGCCGCGGCTTCGGCCTTGGACCGGGCGGCCGAGCTGAGCGCCGACACCGAGTCGAAAGCCCGCCGTCTCGTCGCAGCGGCCAGCGCCGCGTGGCAGGCGGGTCAGCCCGAACGCGCCACGGCGCTGATCCACCGGGCGAGCCCGATTGTCACCGACGCGCGGCTGCGGGCCGAGCTGGACCACCTGCGCGGCGTGATCGAGTGGCGGTGCGGTGCCCTCCCGGACGCGTGCGCCACGCTGATCAAGGGAGCGGCCGTGCTGGCGTCACTGGACTGCGGCAAGGCCTTGGAGATGCTTTTCGACGCGGGTATGGCCGCCATGGACGCCGGCGACTACGCGCGAGTCGCCGAGGTGGGGCAGGCCGCCGCCGCTCTGCCTCGAAGCGAGGATGAGGAGCACGCATTCCTGGCAGACATGCTCGTCGGCGTCGGAAGCCTCATCGAGGGAAAGACCCCAGAAGAGGTGCCGCTCGTCCGGGAAGCGATCGCTCGTTCCCGCGATTTCGATGACCCGCGCCTGCTGGTGTGGGCCGCCGTCTGGGCGCCGAGGGTGGGAGAGAGTGCGCTGGAGGCGGCCATCCTGAGGCGTGCAGCCGCGCTCGCGAGGGCTTCGGGTGCAGTCGACGCGCTGACTTTCGTGCTCGAGGGCGTCGCCGTGCAGGGGTTTCTGGCGGGTCAGTACACCGTTGCTGCGGAAGCGACCGAGGGGCTCAGGCTGGCGAGAGAGGCCGGCCTGACGAATGCGGCGAGCCTCCACCTCTCCGTCCTTGCCTGGTTGGCGGCGGTGAAAGGCCGAGACGAGGAGTGCCGTGCGTACGCGGCCGAGGTAACCGAAGCGGCGCGTGTCGCGGGCCTCGCGCTGGCGAACTCGATCGCGGAGTGGGGGGTTTCCCTGCTCGACCTCAGCAGCGGCAGGGCCGACGCAGCGGTCGCGCGGCTCAGCAGTCTGAGCGCCGCTCCGCCCGGCGTCGGCCACCTGTACTTCGTGGTGATGTCCGCTCCAGACCTCGTCGAGGCGTGCGTGCGTACCGAGCGCGACCAGATGGCGCGAGAGGCGGCCGTCCGCTTCGAAAGCTTCGCGCGGCCGGGAGCGCCACGGTGGGCGCTCGCGCTGGCGGCCCGGTGCCGCGCTCTGCTCTCACGCGGCGCGGAGGCCGAGCGCGCGTTCGTCGACGCACTTCGCTTGCATGCGGAGAGCAGTCGGCCGTTCGACCGGGCGAGAACGGAGCTTCTGTACGGGGAGTTCCTGCGCCGCCAGCGTCGGCGTACGGATGCACGCGAGCAGCTGCGTGCCGCGGTTGACGGCTTCGAGCAGCTCGGTGCCGAGCCCTGGGCGGAGCGGGCGCGCTCGGAGCTGCGTGCGACCGGCGAGACAGTGCGCAGAAGAGATCCGAGCACGATCGACGAGCTGACGCCGCAGGAGCTGCAGATCGCCCGCCTGGTCGGCGAGGGGCAATCGAACAAGGACGTCGCCGCGCAGCTCTTCCTCAGTCCGAAGACGGTCGAGTACCACCTGCACAAGGTGTTCGGGAAGCTCGAGATCACGTCGCGGGCGGAGCTGATCCGGCAAGGCGTCGGCCAGACGAACGAGCTGGCCGGAGTGGCTCTCGGCGCTGTGTAGTAGCCGTCTCGTCGACCGGAGATAGCCGAGCCTCCTCACGGTCCGCGGTCTCGATCTCACTCGGCGCCCGTTCTGCGTCGAGAACCCTGGCCGCGACCGGATGCCCCCAACCCGCATTCCGCCAGGGAGAACGCTTCGCGCGTCCTCGTTGATTAGGGACGCGACTAGGGATCCCCTCGATTCGACAACCGGCCGCGGATGCGACGGTCAAGCAGTCAACGAATCAAGGAGGTCGGTCGTGACTACCACCGCCATCAACGACTGGAGAGAGCTGGCGAACCGGGAAACCGACGGCCTCCAGGTCTCACTGCTCTGGAACAGCGCAGACGGCCGCGTCAAGGTCGCGGTCGCCGACACCAGGCTCGACCAGGACTTCGAGTTCCGCGTCGCCAGCGCCGATGCGCTTGCGGCCTTCAACCACCCATTCGCGTACGCGCCATCGTGGAGCTTCGGCTCCGTCGAGGTCGAGCGCGACCCCGTCTACCTGCGCCAGCAGGTCTGAGAGAGGAACACGGATGACACCCCTGACACACTCCAAGAATCTCGCGGCCCGGATGGGTCGCTGGAGCGCGGGCCACTGGAAGATCGCAACGTTCGGCTGGCTCGCGTTCGTTGTCGCCTCGTTCGCGATCGGGATCGCTGCCCCGGTGCAGATGATCGCGCAGAAGGACAACGCCGTCGGCGAGGCCAACAAGGCCAACCAGATCCTCGACGAGGCCTTCGACCTCGACGAGAGTGGCCTCGGCGAGCTCGTCATCATCCAGTCGAAGACCAAGACGGTCGACGACCCGGCCTTCCGCGCCACGATCAGCGAGACGGTCGAGACGCTCTCGCGCTTCGAGCAGGTCGAGCTGCTGCACTCGCCGCTCGCACCGGGCAACGAGGGTCAGATCTCACCCGACCGACACGCAGCGATGATCACGTTCAGCCCGCACGGCACGTACGACGAGGCCGTGCTCTACATCGACTCGATCGCCGCGGCCACCGCGAAGGTCCAGCAAGCGCACCCGGACTTCTACGTCGGCGAGGCCGGTGTGTCGACCGAGAAGGCGCTCGACAAGGTGATCAACTCGGGCATCGCCAAGGCCGGGCTGATCGCGCTCATCCTCACGTTCGTCGTCCTGCTGCTCGTGCTCGGATCGGCCGTCGCGTCGTTCGTCCCGATCTTCGTCGGGCTGACGGCCGTGTTCGCCACGTTCGGGCTCGTCGCGCTCCCGAGCCAGCTCGTCCCGATGGACTCGTCCATCAACGAGGTGATCCTCCTGATCGGGCTCGCCGTGGGCGTCGACTACTCGCTCTTCTACCTCCGCCGCGAGCGTGACGAGCGGCGGGCGGGACGAAGCGAGCGGGCGGCGATCGAAGCCGCTGCCGCGACGTCCGGCCGCGCAGTGCTGATCTCGGGCTTCACGGTGATCATCGCGATGGCCGGCATGCTGCTCTCGGGCGACAAGACGTTCATGTCGTTCGCGATCGGCACGATGATGGTCGTCGCAGTCGCGATGATCGGATCGCTCACCGTGCTGCCCGCCCTGCTCTCGAAGCTCGGCGACCGCGTCGAGAAGGGCAAGATCCCGTTCCTGCACCGGCTGCGCCGAGACAACGGCGACGGCAGCCGCTTCTGGAGCGCGATCCTCAAGCCCGTCCTGCGGCACCCGGTCATCGCGACCGTCGCCTCGGCGGGCCTCCTCATCGTCCTCGCGCTGCCCGCCCTGCAACTCCACACGGCCGACAGCGGGCTCGACGCGCTGCCGAAGAGCCAGCCCGAGTTGCAGGCATTCCATGTGATCGACGACGCCTTCCCGGGCGGCGCAAGTGGTGCCATCGTCGCGATCAGAAGCGACGACGGTACCCGCACCCGCGCGGCGATCGCCGACCTGAAGGCCAAGGCGCTCGCCTCGGGCGAGATGCAGAACCCGATCCAGGTCGAGAAGAGCCCCGACGGGTCGACTTACCAGATGGAGATCCCGCTCGCCGGCAGTGGCGCCGACGACGTCTCCGACCACGCGCTCGCGACGCTCCGCAACGAGCTCGTGCCGGCCACGATCGGCACCGTTCCGGGCGCCGAGTACGCGGTCGGAGGCCCCACCGCCAAGTCGCACGACTTCAACGCGATGATGAAGTCGTCGGCGCCGCTGGTGTTCGGCTTCGTCCTCCTGTTCGCGTTTCTGCTCCTCCTGGCAGCGTTCCGCTCGATCGTCGTCGCGCTGAAGGCGATCCTGCTCAACCTGCTCTCGGTGGCCGCCGCCTACGGGATGCTCGTCGCGGTCTTCCAGTGGGGCTGGGGCGAGAACCTGCTCGACTTCAACAGCACGGGCGGCATCGCCTCCTGGCTGCCGATGTTCCTGTTCGTGATCCTGTTCGGGCTCTCGATGGACTACCACGTGTTCATCCTGAGCCGGATCCGCGAAGCGTACGACCGCGGCCTCAAGACCGAGGACGCCGTCGAGTACGGCATCCGCACCACCGCAGGCGTCGTCACCGGAGCCTCGATCGTGATGGTCGGCGTCTTCAGCATCTTCGCGATCCTGCCGGTGCTCGACTTCAAGGAGATGGGGATCGGGCTCGCAGCCGCGATCCTGATCGACGCCACCATCGTGCGCGCGGTGCTCCTGCCCGCCTCGATGACGCTGCTCGGCGACAGGAACTGGTACCTGCCGAAGTGGCTCGAGTGGCTCCCCCACCTCGAACACGGCAGCCCCACCGACGACAAGAAGGAGACCGTCGAGGCGCTGCCCGCCTACCAGCAGGCCGCCTAGCCGGACCCGGTCGGCTCGGAGCCACGCCCAGCTGTCGCTGGGCGTGGCTCCATCCAGGTCGGGCGCCCCCCCGTCGACAGCCACCGCAAGGTGGCTGTCGCTTGCGGCGACGGCTCCATCTGTGCCCAACCGCCAAGCGACGCGCGGTTCCCCGGCCCCGGCGGCGACGCGCCGGCCCGGCCGGGCTTCGGGCCTTCGTGCACCTATGGCCGGAGGACACGTCGCCCTCTGCGCGAAGGACGTCTGTCGATGGGCTGGCGATTCGGCGAGGTGTGGCTGGAGACGGACGTGCTCTGGTTCCGCGAGCAGCCGCGGAGACCCTTTGCGGAGCTTGCGCTGGCAGTGCCGGCGGTTGCCGCCGACGGGCTCGGACCGGCGCTGTTCATGCCAATCGCGACGGGGCTCGAGGCGTCACGGCAGCGGCGGCTGACGGCGCAGGCGGCACGCCGGCGCCGGCTCGCCACGCGCACGGTGCCGGCAGTCGCGCTCGTTCTCGGGTCGGCCACGATGCTGCCGATCGCCGTGTTCCGACAGGGCAGCGGCGGGCAGGGCGCGGACGCCGGCCCGCTGCAGGCAGACCCCCCGAGCCTGACGTTCCGGCTCGACGGCGCCCGCTCCGATGTGCCCGAGGCGCCGGTCCGTCGCCAGGGCGCCTCCTCTCGGACGCCCGCGGCGCGAACGCTTGCACGAGAGACGGAGTTCGCACCAGTCGAGTGGCACCGCGCCACTTCGGTCGGCCTCCCGTACTCCGGCCGTCTGGTCGACGGCACGCAGCTTCCCGTCGAGGGGCCCGACTGGGTCACGTGGAACCCGGTCACGGACAGCGTTCCGAACCTGCCGAACCGGCTCTACGGCAACGAGCGCACGATCCGGACGATCCTCGTCTGTGATCGCCGCCTACCGCGCCGCGCATGCAGACGCGCCGCGGGTGGTCGTGGGCGATATCAGCTGCCGCGACGGCGGCAGGATGGACGAGCACGTCTCCCATCAGAACGGGCTCGACGTGGACGTCTACTACCCGCGGCTCGACCGGCACCTGAGCGCTCCGACCACGACGGGCCAGATCGACCACGACCTCGCGCAGGATCTTCTCGACCGCTTCGTCGCCGCGGGCGCGCAGGTCGTCTTCGTCGGCTACTCGACCGGACTCCGCGGGCCGAGCGGCGTCGTCGTCCCGTACCCGAACCACGAGTACCACATGCACGTCCGCTTCCCCCCGCCTCCCGGCTGACCCCAGGAGACCGCGCAATCCCCACTGCGCAGAGCGTCCAACCGCACGCTGACTATGGTCAAGGCTCCTGCTCGAAACCGATCAGCTCACCGCGGTCCGAGCCGCCCGAGACCGTGATCTCGAGAACGACTCCGAGCCCAGGCGCGTAGAACTTTTCCTCGACCACGTTGGGCTCGATGGGGCTGACGTTTCTGGTCTGAAGGACGTGGTCGTACGTGCCATACGGAACGCTGGCGTGGGCGTTCAAGCTGAGAACTTCGGCGCCGTCCTCCGCGTGGTCTTTGTAGTACTCCTCGCGGTAGGTGAGCCCGGGCTCCGGGTGAGCGGGGACGATGATCCCCCCGAGTGCCCCGTCGACGCCAGCCTCCCAGGACCCTTCCTTCGTTTTCACCTTGCCGTTCTCGTACTCGGTCGTGTCCTCACCGAGGTACCAGACATTTCCTTCGGAGTCCTGTGCGTACCAGTCATAGGTGTCCTCGGTCAGCTGTCCGTTTTGCCTGACCGTGTCGTGCACGACGACTGCCTCGATGCCCGTGATCGTCTTGGTCTTGCTGGTGACGAATCACGTCGTTGCGCTGGACGTCCCCGTCTGCGTTGGTCTCGCGGTAGACCCAGTGGCTCCCGGGTTTCATCGGCCAATAGGGATTGTCGATCTGCGTCGTGAAGCCGGCCGCATCGACCTCGAAGGGTTCGCTTCCCCGGGGAAGCGTTGACTCCGACGTTCCTCCACCGCAGGCGGTGGTCGTCGCGGCGACGAGAGCCGTAGCGAGGGCAAGGACTGCACGGCGCACCTGGACCTCCTTGGAGCTTGATGTCACGCTACGTGTCGCCCATGAGACGGCGATGAAAGCCAGCCGGTCCCTGCGCGGCTACCGCTGTTGCGCTCTCCCTTCGCGAGCAGCGCGCGTCGGGCTCTGCTGGCTGTGCCGGATCGAGTGCTTTGAGGCTAGGCTGGGTGGATCGACGGGTCGTTGTTCCACTTTCTGAACTCCGGGGTCGCAACACGCGACTGGCTTGAGGATCCGGTCACGGCGTTCGCGTCGCTCGTGGTGCCCGTGTACGCGATAGTGACCGCTGCACTCTGGTTTCTGGCACGACCCTACGGCGCCGCGAAGTGGAAGCTTGCAAGCGCGTCAGCGCTGACGGCGGCGGGGCTTGCGCTGGTTGCGAACCAGGTGATCGCTCACCTGTGGGAGCGACCACGCCCGTTCGCGGCGCACCCTCTGACGACGCACTTGCTGTCAGCACCGTCGCCGGATCCGTCCTTCCCCAGCGACCACGCGGCGGCCGCGTTCGCGATCGCCTTCGCGATCCTCGCCTACTCCCGTCGGGCGGGCGTCGCTTTTCTCGTCGTGGCCACCCTGATTGGGCTCTCACGCATCGCGCTCGGCTTGCACTACCCGAGCGACGTATTGGCGGGACTGCTCGTCGGCTGGATGGCTGCTCAGCTCGTGGTGGTACCCGGTCGACGTTACGTCGTGCGCTTCGTGACACTCCTGAGCCGAGTCTCTGATCCGCTCCTCCAACCGGCGTGGCGCTGGTTTCTAGCCCGACGGTTCCTCCACCGCACACGCGAAGGGCTCTAGCGGTGCCGTACTTCCCGGAGCCACCACTACCTGCACGCAAAGCGCACGCGCGCGACGATCCGTCCGCGAGCCCCCATGAACCTAGGCCGAGGTAGCTCACGGCACCCAGCGTTCGGCCAGCGGCGTGACCTGCAGCTCGTGCGTCGCTGGTCGGTGACGTCGGCCCGCAGGGCGAGAGCCCCCGAGGCCGTGACGCTCTCCAGCGTTGCCTCCGACCTCGCCGCCCCAGTCACGGCCCATCCTCGATCGCGCAGCAGCTCGATCACAGCCTTGCCAAGATTCCGGGCTCCGAAGACGACCGCGCTGCGCCGGCGTGTCTGCTCGCTCTGACCCACGTCTCCCTCGCCTCCTGTCGACCCCGACACCGTGCGCCACGTGTGACGCGCAGTCAAGCAAGCGGGGCAACGCCGCCCCGTCGTTGGATGGCCGTGCGGTGCGGGGTGGCTGCGGCTTCGACGAGTGCGGTGACGAGCTTGGCCGCGTTTGCTTGCGTGATGCCGTTGGTCGTGAGTGAGTGCCAGGTGGGGAAGGCGAGGGCGTGGCGCAGTGCTGCGAGGAGGAGTTGTCGTCTTTGGCCGCGGACGGGACGGCCGGCGGCGAGGATCTCGGCGGCTTGGTCGAGGTAGGCGTGTAGCGGCGCGATGGCGTCGCGGGCGAAGTCGACGAGCTCGGCGTCGCGGAGGACGTTGCTGATCATCGGCTCGGTGCGTTCGTAGTAGGCGTAGAGCTCGTCGAGGGCTCGCGCGAGTCGCTGCTGCGGGTCGCGGATCGCGCGCCAGGCGCCGAGGTCGGGCCGGGGGTTGGCTGTGAAGTAGTGGGTCGAGCACGCCACGAACAGGTCGGCCTCGGTGGGAAAGTGGCGGTAGAGGGTACGGCGCTCCACACCTGCCCGCTTGGCGACGGCGCTCAGCGTCGTGCGGGACGGCCCGACCGTTCCGTGCAGGTCGATCGCTGCCTCGGTGATCCGGAGGCGCGTCTCGGCCATCTCCTGGGCGCGTTTCTTCAGCTCGTACTTGCGCTTGGGTAAAAGTTCGCGACTCATAACTGTGTCACCAATATTGACAGATCTCTCGGATGGGAGTAAGGTTGCATTCCGTAACTCAGTGTTGTTTACCGAAAGGAGATCCGAGATGGGATCGAATGTCATGTCCACAGCGACACCCGAGCAGGTGCTCGAATCGATCGTCGACGGAATCAACACCGGAAACCTCGACAGTCTCATGCCGCTCTACGAGCGCGACGCCGCGTTCGCGACCCAGCCCGGCAGCCTCGCCCACGGCGCACCCGGCGTCCGCGAAGCCCTGACCGGCTTCATCTCGATGAACGGCAAGCTCGACCTCGAGGTGACACGAGTCCTCGAAGTAGACGACCTGGCCCTCGTGACCGGCGTCTGGTCATTCAACGGCACAGGCCCAGACGGCGAACCGGTGCAGCTGAAGGCAAACAACGCGGACGTGCTGCGTCGCCAGACCGACGGCACCTGGCGCTTCGTGATCGACAACCCCTGGGGAACAGACTGAACAGCCAAGCAGCGCAAGACCCCGCCCGGCGATCACGCCGGACACAAGAAGAAGCCTGAGGCCCGCCACAACCGCGGGCCTCAGCTGTGTCTATGGCAGCCATGCAGCCTCGCTCCCGTCGTGACGACGCAGTGGCCGCTCGTGCCGGGATATGGCGGTGCGCTGCGCTGCGCCCGGTTGTCGTCTGGCGGGGCAAGGCGACACATCCGCGCTTCGAGCCGTGCCGCTTGCGGCGTAGTCTCCCGGATGCATGTGCCCGGTCCTCGTGGCGAAACAGGCTGACGTTCCTGAGGTGAGCGCGTGCCCAGCGAGTTCGTCGTTCTGGCCAAGACCTGTCCGCAAGGAGGCGCGATGACTGCCTACCCACACCTCTTCAGTCCGCTCGAGATTGGCAGCGTCGAGGTGCGAAACAGGATCATGCAGACGGCCCACGTCAAGCTCTGGGCCCACAACGCCGTCGACTCTGAGCGGAACGTCGCCTACCAGGCCGCTCGCGCGAAGGGCGGCGCCGGTCTCTTGATCACCGGCAACCGCGTCGTCCACCCGACCTCGACCACCGGCTTCCCACGCGTCGCCTGGGCGTACCGGCCGGAAGCGCTCGAGTCCGACCGTCGGCTGACCTCTGCCGTCCATGAGCACGGCGCGCTGATCTTCGCGCAGCTGAACCACTTCGGCCTGAATGCGACAAGTGACTCCGCGGACGACTTCCGTGTTCTCTGGGGCCCGTCCGCGGTGAAGTCGCCGGCTTACGGCGAGACGCCGAAGGCGATGGAGCACGAGGACATCCGCGAGGTGGTCGACTGGTGGGGCCACTCGGCCGAGCTCACGCGCGAGGGCGGCTTCGACGGCACGGAGGTGCACATCTCGCACAGCTACCTCCTGCATCAGTTTCTGTCGCCGCTCTACAACAAGCGCGAGGACGAGTACGGCGGGTCGTTCGAGAACCGACTCCGCTTCGCACGCGAGGTGATCGAGGAGGTGCGCGCGCGTGCCGGCGACGACTGGGTCGTCGGCGTCCGGATCAGCCTGAGCGACTTCATTCCGGGCGCGCTCGAGATCGAGGACGCGATCCGGGTTGCTCAGCTGCTCGAGGCCGACGGGCGGATCGACTACGTGAACGTCACCGCGGCTGGCTACCACAACATCTTCAGGGCGATCGAGCCCGCGGATGTGCCCGACGGCTATCTCGTCGACCTCACCGCGCAGGTGAAGGCCGCCCTGCCGGACTTGCCGGTGTTTACGGTCGGCGGCATCAAGGATCCGGCGATGGCCGAGGAGATCCTCGCCAGCGGCAAGGCGGACATGGTCGCCATGACCCGCGCGCAGATCGCCGACCCCGAGTTCGCGAACAAGGTGCGCGACGGACGCGAGAGCGAGCTCGTCCATTGCATCCGCGGCAACCAAGGCTGCATCGGCCGCGTCTTCAAGGGGCTGCCGATCACGTGCACCGTCAATCCGGGCGCCGGGCGGGAACGACGATTCGGTCCCGGGACACTGTCCCCGACGGATCGGCCTGCGCGCTGGCTCGTGGCCGGCGGCGGCCCGGCCGGGATGAAGGCCGCCGCCGTCCTCGCCGAGCGCGGCCATCGGGTGACACTCGTCGAGCGCGAGGACGAGCTCGGCGGCCAAGTCAACCTGATCCTGCGGACGCCCGGCCGCGACGAATTCGGCTGGATCACACGCGACCTCGAACGGCAGCTCCACCGGCACGGAGTAGACGTTCGGCTCGGCACCGAGGCGACGACTGAGCTCGTGCGCGAGCTCGCGCCGGACGCCGTCATGGTCGCGACCGGAGCCGTTCCCTCGCGGACCGGCTTCTCGAGCGTGAACCCGCTCGTCGATCAGCTCCCAGGCGCCGACCAGGACAACGTCCTCACCGTCTGGGACGTCCTGCTCGAGAGGCGGCCGGTCGGGCCGCCGGGTTGTCGTGCTCGACGACGACGGCACCCGGTACGCCGCCGGCGTCACCGAGGTGCTCCTCGATCGCGGCTCCGACGTCGAGCTCGTCAGCCGCTGGCCGACGCTCTTTCCGACGACGCTGACCACCCTGGACATGGCCCATCTCTACGGCCGCCTGCTCGGCAAAGGGCTCGAGTACCGCCTGAACTCGTGGGCGGCGAGCGTCGAGGGCGACCGCGTAACGCTCTTCAACCTGTACACCGGGACGCAGGACACGATCGACGATGTCGATACGGTCGTGCTCGCGACCGGCCCGACCGCGAACGACGAGCTGTACCTCGCGCTCAAGGGCCAGTTCGCCAACGTCCGCCGGATCGGCGACTGCGTCGCCCCCCGCAAACTCGATCACGCCATCTACGAAGGCGAGCTCGCCGGCCGCGAGCTCTGGTCGCCGGAGGAGCGCTACATCTACGAGGGCGAGCTCGAGCGCATCGAGACAGAGATCACGGTCACCGCCTAGCCGCATTGGTCCTCGCCTACTCGCCTCCGAGCGTCTCTTTGAGCGCAGAGGCGAGTACGTGCATCCCCAGCTCCATGTGCTCCGGCCGGCTGTCTTCCTCCGGCGAGTGGCTGACGCCGCCGTGGCTCGGGACGAAGAGCATCGCCGCAGGCACGTGGCGGCCGATGACCATCGCATCGTGTCCGGCTCCGCTCGGCATGCGTCTCAGCGTTGCCCCCTCCGTGGCGGCCGCACGCTCCAGCACCGCGACGAGTGCCGGGTCGAGTTGGAGAGGCTCGAGCGCGAACGTCGACTCGAGCTCAGCCGTGAGGCCCTCCTCCGCGGCAACCGTCGCGACCGTCTCCTCGACGAGATCCTCGAGCTTCGCCAACCCGGCCAGGCTTGCCGAGCGGACGTCGATCGTGAAGTCCGACAGACCAGGGACGACGTTGGCGCCGCCCGGCTCGACCCTGATTCTGCCGACGTTCGCCGTCATTTCTTCTCTCCGGCGCGCTTCGTCTCGGAGTGTGAGCGCGACCCGAGCCGCGCCGGCAAGTGCGTCTCGACGAAAGCGCATCGGTGTTGTGCCTGCGTGGTTGGCTTCTCCGACCAGTGCACCCGGTAGCCGCGCAGACCGACGATCGACGTGACAACGCCCAGCTGGAGCTCCTCCGACTCGAGCACGGGGCCTTGCTCGATGTGCAGCTCCAGATACGAGCCCACCTCACCGATCCGGCACGCCTCGCCGACGCGATCGAGGTCGAAGCCGGCCGCGGCCATCGCGTCGCGCAGGGTGACGCCGACTTCGTCAGCTCGCTCGCCCAGCGAGGACAGGTCTTCGCCGACGAACGCACGGCTCCCGAACAGCGCGGTGTTGAAGCGCGTCCCCTCTTCATCCATGAACGCGACGATCCAGACCGGCCGCGACGGCTCGAATCCCGCTTGCTTCAGCCGTGCGATCGCGTGCACGGCGGCCACGACGCCGAGGGCCCCGTCGAGTCGACCGCCACACGGGACCGTGTCCAGGTGCGAGCCGACCAGCACCGCCTTGCCAGTGCCGGCGTGCCAGCGCCCGATCAGGTTCCCGGCCGGATCGACCTCGGCTTCCAGGCCGAGATCTCGCAACCGGTCGGCAATCCAGTCGTACGCGGCAAAGAGATCACGCGACCACGCGACGCGCGTGACGCTGCCGGCGGGACCTCCGCCGATCAGGGCGAGCTCGTCGAGGCTGGCTGCAACGGAGCTCGCCAGGAGTGTCACAGAAACGGCAGGCGGGGCACGTGATGGTTTGCTTGTTCGTACCGAACGCAGGATCCTACTCGCTAGCAGCGACTACCTTGCCGATCTGGTCGTCCGACGCGAGCCGCTCGAACGCCTCCACCTGTTCCGCGGCTCACGCAGCTCAAAGTGACCGTGTGCATGGGGTTCGCTCGACCTTGCCGAGGCTGCTGCTCGTGTCCATGTCGGCTGCCGACGGGGGATCAACGGCCAATTCGACCAGATCGTACAGTCGAGCCACGCGCAGTGGCATCGACCATCTAGCCGAGCAGCTCCTCGACGAGCCGCGATGCGAGATCCACAGCGGGACCGAGAAGCGCTTCGTCGGCGATGCTGGGGTTGTCCGCCGGCAGGTGGTATTCGACGTACGGCCAGCGGATGACGCACGCTGCCGGGATCCCCTCGCTCGCGAACGGGAAGTGGTCGCTTCCCGCGATCGGCAGCCGCGTGGGCAGATCGCCGAGGCGGAGCTCAGTGGCGATCCGAAGGCCGCGCTCCTTCAGGTCCTCGGGAGCCGCCCACAACTCCAGCAGCTCGCCACGTGCGAGGCACTCCAGGTTGACGACGCCCTCGATCCGCCCGAGCTCGCCGCGGGTCTTGGCGTCGTGGACGAAGAAGCGCGCCCCGGAGAGGCCGAGCTCCTCGGCGCCGAAGGCGATCGCGAGTAGCGTGCGGCGGTGCGGGCGGCCGGCGAACCGCTCGACGATCCGGCGCACGCCCTCGACGCCGCTTGCGTTGTCGACCGCACCGCCGGCACGCCACGCCGAGTCGTAGTGAGCGCAGGCGACGATCGTCTCGTCGGTTTCCCCCGGCAGCTCGGCCAGGACGTTGCGCTCCGTCACGGGAACGAAGCTGCCGCCGCAGCGGAGGCGGACGTGCGCCCCGTCTCGCAGCCGCTCCGCGTCGGCTGCCGACACGTATGCGCCAGGGCCGGTGAGCGTCGGGCCGTAACCCGTCGGGAATGGTGTCGGGCCGCCGCCGATCGGGTTGCCGTAGATGCGTGCGAGCTCGCGGCCGTCCGCCTCGATCGCGAACGCCGGTGGCTCGAACAGGGTCGGAAGGACGACGTGCGTGCCGATCCGGCGGACGGTGCCCTCGACGTTCGCCGACTGCCCATACATCACGGGGCCCGCGGGCCACGGCTCCCCGTCGACCGCGAGCTCGGGCTCGTCGGGCTCGTACGCGAGGAAAGGAAACTCCTGGAAGGTCGGCTCCACGCCGATGTCGCGGAACGCTGTTGCCACCGCTTGTGCCGCGCGCCCGGCTGCGTCGGAACCGGCGGGCCGAGGGCCGATCTCGCCGCCGAGGATGTCGACTAGGTTCACGCCGCGACCCTAGTACGATCGCAGTCGTGCGCCGCGTCGTAACTGGGGAAGACGAGCAAGGCCGCTCAACGGTCGCCCACGACGGTGAGCCGCCGCACTCGGTCTCACTTGACTCCTCCGGCTTCCGTGAGCATGCGGTCTGGCACGTCGATCTCCCGCCGAGCGACGTCAACGCGGGCGGCGACCCGTCCGGTGACGTCTTCCAGTTCCCGCCGCCCACGGGAAGCGCGACCTTCGTGCGGGCGGTCTTCTCGCCAAGGGGGACCCCGGTCGACGAGGAGGCGCTCCTGTCGGAGGCGCGGACGAAATTCCCTGGCCTGCTCGAGGTGAGCGATCCAGCGCGCGGTCCGGGGATGCATCGCACCGAGACGATCGATCTGCTCGTCGTCATCTCAGGCGAGGTCGACCTCGTGCTCGAGGCCGAGACCGTGCGGCTGCGCGCCGGCGACTGCGTCGTGCAGCGCGGCACCTGGCACTCGTGGGAGAACCCAGGCGACGAGCCGTGCGTGATCGCCGGGGTCATGGTCGCGACGGCCGGCTAGCCGTGGACGTCTTCGACGCGATGCGAAAGCGCCGGATGCACCGGCGCTTCGCGCTGGAGCCCGTGCCGGAGGAGCTCCTCGAAAGGCTCGTCTACGCGGCGGGCCGCGCGCCGGTCGCGCGGGAAGGGCTGCGGCACATCGTCGTCGTCACCGACCACGCCGTGATGGCTGCGATTCGGCTCGTCGCCCCCGGCTTCTACAACAACGCACCCGCGCTGATCGCCGTTTGCGGCGATCTCGCGCTCGCGACCGAGGTGATCGGCGAGGGCACCGCCGACGAGGTCTGCGCGCTCGATGCAGGCGCCGCCGGCGGCTATCTCTCGCTCGCGGCGCCGGACCTCGGCCTTGGCATCTGCTGGACGTCCAGCTGGACGCCGCCGCCGGTGCAGGCCGTCCTCGGCCTGCCGGAGCGGATCAAGCCCTACCTGCTCGTCGCGGTCGGCCGCCCGGCACCGGACGCGCCGAGGGCGCCACGCCGCTTCGAGCCGTTCGTCCACCGTGAGCGATGGACAGAATGAGCGACGACGAACGACTGTTCGAGCTCGCGGCTTTTCTGGTCAGCTCGGCGGGGCTGTCGCTCGTCGAGGCTCCGCGCAGTGGTGCGGTTCGGCTGCTGATGGCGGCGAGCCGGCTCGTCGACTCGTTCGAGCCCGACGATCCGTTCTTGCGCGAGCTCAAGGTCTCGATCGACGAGAACGTTGTCAAGGTGATGTGGGACTACGAGGGCCTCGTCACCTGGCTGAACGAGCTGACCGCCCGCGTCGGGGCCGAGGCGCTTGCGAGGCAGGGTCAAATCATTCAGAGTCGAGCCGACCGCGAGGAGGAGCACTGAGATGTCGACCGCATTCACGGGCGCCCACCTGACCACCGGCGACGGGCGCGACTACGACGACGCGACGGTCAAGGTCGAGGGCAATCGGATTGTCGAGGTCGAGACGAACGGCGGCTCGGTCAACGCCGACCACCACGTCGACCTCGCCGGCAGGACGCTGATGCCCGGGCTGATCGACGTCCACGTTCACCTGATCGGCGGCGACAAGGCGATCGGTTTCGGCGACGAGGCAACGACTTTCCGGATGTACGAGCCCATGCCGAAGGCCCTGCTCGACGGCGTCGAGGCCGCCCGGACGACGCTGCACGCGGGCTATACCGCCGTGCGCGAGATCGCCGCGCGCGAGTACCTGGACGTCTTCCTCCGCGACGCTCAGCGGAAGGGCCAGATCGACGGCCCGCGGATGCTCGCGACGGGCCCCGGCGTCTACATGACCGGCGGCCACGGCTCGTTCTTCAACGAGGACGAGGCGGCCGATTCGCCGTGGGAGATGATCAAGCGCGTACGCGAGCTCGTCCGGCACAAGGTCGACGTGATCAAGATCGTCAGCGCCGATGGGCCGGAGACGCTCGGCGAGTGGTGGACGGCGCAGACGACCCGCGAGGAGGCGGAGGCCTGCTTCGGCGAGGCGCGGCGGCTCGGCCGCCAGACCGCATCGCACGCGATGGGCGCTGAGGGGATCGAGAACGTCGTTCTCGCGGGCGTCGATACGGTCGAGCATGGGTGGTACATGACCGAGGAGAGCTGCAGATTGATGATCGAGCATGGCACGACGCTCGTCGGCACGCTCTCGAACGTCATCGCGATCATTCACAATGGGCCCGCGCTGTTCATGCCGTGGGCCGAGATGATGGCTGCCGACGAGGAGGCCGTTTTCGACCGGCACAAGATGGCGGTCGAGCTCGGAGTGACGATCGCGATGGGCTCGGATTGCGGCGGCAACGAGTCGCACCGGCACGGCCAGAACGCGCTCGAGCTCGAGTGCTACGTGCGCTGCGGAATGACGCCGATCCAGGCGATCACGTGCGCCACACGGGAAGGCGCCCGTGTGATGCGGATGGCGGACGACATCGGCACGATCGAGCCGGGCAAGCTCGCCGACCTCGTCGTGATCGACGGCGACCCGCTCTCGGACATCTCGCTCGTGCGCACCGGCGTCGTCGGCGTCGTCCAGGACGGCCGAGTCATCCGCGACGACCTTGGATTGATGGACGTACTGCGAGCCGACCGCCGCGGGGCAGAAATGGCGATCGCCTAGCGGGCGATCTTCACCGGGAAGATTGCGCGTTGGGTCAGGCGCGGGATTGGCGCCGTGCCTGACTCGTGTTTGCACGTGGTGAGGTCGTGCCCCTCTGGCCCTGCTCCGTTCCCGTCCCCCGCGTTGGATCCAGTGCTCGCTGCGATTGCGTTAGGGTCGCCTGATGGAGGCTCCGGGTGCGGCTTCCGCCGTCGCGAATGGCACGGAGCTGCTTGAGGCGCGCGGCCTCACGGTCCATTTTGGGGGCGTCCATGCGGTTGACGGCGTCGACCTCGTCCTCAGGAAGGGCGAGATCCTGGGCCTGATCGGCCCGAACGGCGCCGGCAAGACCACGCTCGTCAACGCACTTTCCGGTTTCCAGAAGCCGACCGCCGGGATGGTCCTGATGAACGGCCAGGACGTCACCGGCCTGAGCCCCCACCGGCTCGCCCGCCGTGGTCTCGCGCGCACGTTCCAGTCGGTGCGCCTCTTCCCGGGCCTGACGGTGCTCGAGAACGTCGAGCTCGGGGGCGTGGGGGTCGGCATGCGCCGCCCGGCCGCGAGGAGGTGGGCCCGTGAGCTGCTCGAGCGGCTGAAGCTCGACGATAAGGCCACCCTTTACGGAACCGGTCTGCCGCACGGGCTCGAGCGGCGGCTCGGGATTGTGCGCGCGCTCGCCGCCAAACCCACCTTCCTGTTGCTAGATGAGCCGGCCGCTGGCCTCAATGAGCAGGAGAGCGACGAGCTCGTCGACTCGCTGACGCTGATCCGCGACGACTTTTCCTGTGCGCTTGTCGTGATCGAGCACGATATGCGCCTGATCATGCGGCTCTGTGAGCGGATCCAGGTGCTGGACTACGGCAAGACGATCAGCATGGGAGCGCCGGATCAGGTACGTCGCGATCCCGCCGTGCTGACGGCGTATCTGGGTAGGAGGGCGGTTGATGCTGCAGATCGATGAGTTGCGTGTCAACTACGGCCGCATTCCTGCGCTGCACGGGATTTCATTGCACGTCGACGAGGGCGAGGCCGTTGCCATGGTCGGACCGAACGGTGCCGGCAAGACGACGACACTCTCCGCGATCTTCGGGCTCGTCACTCCGGCAGGCGGCACGATTCTCTTCGAGGGAGAGTCGCTCGTCGGCGCGACCCCCGAGAAGATCCTCCGCCGCGGCCTCGCGCTCGTCCCGGAAGGGCGGCACATCTTCGGAACGCTAAGCGTCGCCGAGAACCTCCAGCTCGGCACGACCGCACGCAAGGATCGCGACGAGGCGGCCGCCGACTTGACGAGCGTCCTCGAACGCTTTCCGCTGCTGATGTCGCACTACGGTCGGACCGCGGCGACGCTCTCCGGCGGCGAGCAGCAGCAACTCGCGATCGCGCGTGCACTCCTGTCCCGTCCGCGGCTGCTTCTCCTTGACGAGCCGTCGCTCGGGCTCGCGCCGGTCGTGATCGACGTCGTCTTCGACGCACTCGAGGAGCTGCGGAAGGAGGGCGTGACGATCCTGCTCGTCGAGCAGAACGCCGCGCGCGCTGTCGAGTTCGCCGACCGCGCCTACATCCTCCGCACCGGCCGCGTCGCTCACTCCGGAGCGCGCGACGACATCTTGCAGATGGAGGACTTCGCAACTGCGTACTTGGGGGTGTAGCCGATGGCTCTCTTCCTTCAGCACGTCATCGATGCCATCACCTTCGGATCGCAGGTCGCGCTCTACGCGCTCGGGATTGCCCTGATCTTCGGGATTATGGGCCTGATCAACTTCGCTCACGGCGAGCTGATCATGGTCGGCGCGTACACCATCCTCCTGATCGGGCACCCCCCCTGGCCCGTCATGCTTCTCGCGACGATCGGGGTGGCGGTCGTATTCGCGCTCGCCATGGAGCGGGTCGCCTTCCGGCCGCTCCGCGGAGCGAGTCCGTCGACGCTGTTGATCGCCTCGTTTGCCGTCAGCTACGGGTTACAGAACCTTGCGATCTTGATCGAGGGATCTGCGCCGAAGGGGGTGAGCGTCTCGACCTGGCTCTCCGAGTCGGTCCAGATCGGATCGGTGTCGATCCCGAAGCTCGACCTGGTCACGATCGGAGTGACGCTCGTCCTCCTGATCGCGCTCTCTCTCTTCCTCCAGCGCACCCGGATGGGCGTCCAGATGCGCGCGGCCGCCGAGGACTTCCGGATGGCACGTATCCTGGGCGTCAAGGCGAACACTGTGATCGCGACGGCGTTCGCGATAAGCGGTTTGCTGGCCGGCATCGGCGCCTACCTGCTCGTCGCTCAGACCGGCGAGGTCGCTCCCGACATCGGCTCGAACCCGGTCCTCTTTGCGTTCGTCGCGACCGTGCTCGGCGGCATGGGAAGCCTGCGTGGAGCGGTGCTGGGCGGTTACGTGTTCGGCGCGATCTTCGTCGGGCTGCAGGCATACCTTCCGCTTGAGCTGCGCTCCTACCGGGACGCGTTCGCGTTCGCCGCCGTGATCGTGATGCTGCTCGTCCGCCCGCAGGGCCTGATCGTCGCCCGCTCCGCCGCCACGCGGGTGTGATGGGCGGACTGCGCGTATTGCGGAACGGTCTGCGAGCCGTGTGGCCGTTGCCGGCGTTACTCGCGCTCGTCGTCGCCGTGGCCGAGATCGCCTGGGCGACCGGCGGGTCGGTGACGAAAGGCGTCGTCGTGGTGGCGATGCTCAACCTGATCCTCGTCGTCGGGCTGTACGTGTTCGTTGGCAACTCCGGGGTCTTCTCGTTCGGCAGCATCGGCTTCGCCGCGATCGGCGCCTATACCGCGGGGCTGCTCGTCATCCCCACCGACCAAAAGGCGATCCTCCAGCCCGACCTGCCAGGGTTCATCGCGAACACGACCTTCGGGAGCATCGTCGCGACGCTGATCGGAGGCCTCGTTGCGGCGCTCGTCGCCGGAGTGTTCGGGATCCCGCTGATGCGGCTGAACGGTATTGCCGCGGGACTCGCGACCTTCGCAATGCTCGTAATCATTCGGACCGTCGCGAACAGCTGGACTGCTGTGACAAACGGGGCGGCGGGACTCTCCGGGATCCCTGTGACGACCACCAAGGACGACGCGATGACCTGGGCGCTGCTGGCGATCGCAGCAGGCTTCGTCTTCCAGAGCACCGGGCTGGGGCTCCGTCTGCGCGGCTCGCGTGAGGACGACGTCGCCGCACGCTCGCTGGGTGTCGGCGTGCGGAATGAACGGCGCGCCGCCTGGATCGTCCAAGCCTTCATCATGGGGGTCGGCGGCGGTCTCTACGCCCAGTATCTCGGGTCGTTCAACGCCAGCTTCTTTTATTTGGCACTGACGTTCACAACCCTCGCGATGCTCGTCGTCGGCGGGATGACGAGCCTGACGGGCGCCGTCATCGGGGCGCTCTCGATCTCGTTCATCGCTGAGCTCCTCCACCGGATCGAACAGGGCGCGGACATCGGCCCGCTCCACATTCCCTCCCGGCCCGGCCTGCGCGAAGTCGGGCTTGCGGTCATCATGCTCGCGATCCTGATCCTGCGCCCGCGCGGACTGGCGAACGGCCGCGAGCTGCCGTGGCCGCGGCGAGGCGGGCTCCGCTCGCGGCAGCCTCCCCCAAGTGACTTGCCTCCTGCCGATGCTGGAGTATCCCCACCGTGACAAGATCGGCTAGAGCAAACAAGGAGGAGGCCGGTACGTCAGATCTGCGGAGGCGTGCCGTACAGGACCTGCGTTGAACCCACGAGGAGGGAATGACAGATGAAGCACCCGTTGCGAATCGTCATCGTCGCTGCGCTGGCCGTGGGCACGCTGCTCGCGTTCACCGCGGGCGGCGGCTTCGCCAAGCCGAATGAGAATGTCGCCGCCGCGGAGCCGATCGTGATCGCGATGCCACTGGCGCTGACCGGCGTCATCAGCTTCTACGACCAACCAAACCTGGCCGGCGCGCAGATCGCCGTGGACCAGATCAACAAGAGGGGTGGCGTCCTCAACCGCCCGCTCAAGATCATCAGCGCGGACACCAAGTCCGACCTCGGCCTGATCGCGGGGGTCGCGAACTCGCTGCTCGACCAGGGCGCGCACCTGATGATCCCGACCCTCGACTACGACTTCGGCGGACCGTCCGCGCGCGCCGCGAACGCGAGAAAGATCCCGGCGATCTCCGTGGCCGGCGACTCCCGCTTTGGTCTGCAGGGAATTGGGAGGTACCTGTTCAACCAGTTCCCCGCCGGCAGCGAGGCCGCCATCGGCGCGACCTGGGCCTGGAGCAAGGGCTGGCGCAACCCGTTCGTCCTCGGCGACCCGAGCATTAGCTACTCGAAGACCTTCACGGAGAACTTCAAGTACTCGTGGGGCAAGCTGGGGGGAACGCTCGCCGGCGAGGACACGTTCATGAACAGCGACCAGTCGATCGCCTCGCAGATCACGAAGATGAAGGCGCTCGTCGACGCCAACAAGGTCGACTTCATCTTTATGGGCTCGTATGCACCCGGCGGCGCGACCGCCACGAAGCAGATCCGCGCGGCAGGGATCAACCTACCGATCATGGGGGGAGCCGGCTTCGACGGGACGTTCTGGCTCGGAGCGGTGCCGAACCTGAGGAACTTCTACGTCGTCGCAGGCGGTGTCACGACCGGTGGCGATCCGAACCCGCTGCGGGCCGCCGTCTATGCGGCCTACAAGGCGAAGTTCAAGAAGGTCGCACCGCTCGGTGAGCAAACGCTGAGCGGTTACAGCGCTGTCTACGCGTTCGCCCGGGCGATCGAACGGGCGAAGTCGACAGACGGGGCGAAAGTCGTTGCCCAGCTCGAGAAGTTCAGGAACGAGCCGCTGCCGGTTGGGAATATCACGTGGACTTCGAAGTGCCACATCTCGAAGCTCCGCCCCCTGCCGATCATCACGTTCGTCGGCACGAAGGAGAAGTGGGTCGCAGAGCCTACGCCGAAGGCAAGCATCCTCCCGAAGACACTCTGCTAGTCAGCTGACACGGATCCGGGGCGGGCGCCTGCGCGGCGACCCGCCCCGTCCCTTTCTTTGAGGAGGCGCGATGAGCCAGCCGACCGTGTGCCTGAGCTTCGACTGGGACGGCGTTTCCGTGTGGATGTCGGGCGGCGCGACGGACGCGCGCTCGCTTTCCCGCGGCGAGTTCGGACCGCGGGTCGGCGTTCCGCGGCTGCTCGAGCTGTGCACGCGGCTCGGGATCACAGCGACGTTCTTCACGCCCGGACACACGGCGGAGACCTTCCCGACGACCGCTGTCCAGATCGCTGCGGCGGGACACGAGATCGCAGCCCACGGCTACGTCCACGAGGACTTCGAGAAGCTGTCGCTCGACGAGGCGCGTAGCGTGATCCGCCGATCGGCGGACGCTATCGAGCGGGTGGTGGGAGCCAGGCCACGCGGGATGCGATTCCCGCCGTGGGCGGTTGAGGGCGAGCATTTCGTGATGCTGCGCGACGAGAACTACACGTACTCGTCGTCCGTGATGGACGACGTGCGCCCCCACTGGGCACGTGGTGCCGGTGTCGTCCGGCACGACGGCCCAAACGAGGCGGGACCGGAGATCGCGCTCGTCGAGGTTCCGATCACGTTCATCACGAGCGACTTCGCGTACTTCGAGTTCAACGGTTATGGTCGTCCGACGCTGCCCGCGGGACTGCGGAACCCGCGCGACGTCGAGCAGATCTGGCTCGACGAGTTCATCTACAACACGGATCGGGATCCCGGCGCGTTTACGATGCTCATGCTCCATCCGGAGACGATCGGCTGGGGCGGCCGGATCGCGATGCTCGAGCGAGTGCTCGTTGCGATGCAGGAGCGGGGCGCCCGGTTCGTCACCGTGGAGCGGCTGGCGGACGAGTTCCGGGCCGCGAACCCGGAGCCGGCACCAAGCCAGCGCCCCTGACAACGCTGGTTGCAGACTACGAGTTAGGTTGGTTCGCGCAGGAAGCCGGCACAGTCCTGTTTACAGGCCGAGCTCGCGGGTGAAATAGCCGGCTAGCTCGTCGGCGAGGGCCACGAAGAGGCCGTCGCCGACCTCGCGGTTCGCGCCTCTGACGTCGCCGAGGACGCCGCTCTCGCTGACCGGGCGGATGCCCTCCTCGAAGATCCGCTTCAGCCACCCGGGCTCTGCTGCCGTATAGCCGTCAACCCCGTCGAACGGACGGACGATGTTCGGGTACGCGGCGAGCATCATGCTCGTCTCGAGTCCGCCGGCGTGTACGTCCGTCTCCGGCGCGTGTAGGCCGAGCGCCGCAGACGCAGCCATCATCACCTCGATGAAGCGGCCGAGATCGGAGAAGCCGGCGAGCAGCGCCTGGCCGTCGTACTCCGCAACCAGGTCGCGGACAAAGCCGAAGTTGCCGCCGTGCGAGCTGAAGACCGCGATCTTGCGGATCCCCATCCGCTCGAGTCCTTCGAGGTACGAGACGACCAGCTCGCGATAGGCGTCCGGAGGCACGGTCACCGAGCCCGCGAACGCGAGGTGATGCGGTCGAGAGTCCGCCGCGCACGACTGGCGTCACCACCGCCGGGCAGGGCAGCCGCTCCGCGACGTCCTGCGCCAAGCGCTCGCCGAGCAGCGCGTCGGTGGCCAGCGGCAGGTGCGGGCCGTGCTGCTCGAGCGACGCGAGAGTGACGAGCCCGACCGCGCCCTCGGCGCCGAGCCGCTCGGCCTCGGGCCACGTCAGGTTCTGGAGCTCGACGTAGGTCACTTTGGGAACCTCTCCTCGACCGGGACGAAGTCGATGTCGTAGCCGAAGTAGCGCGGGCCGACCAGCTCGAGGCCCTTCCGCCGTTCGCCAGTCCGGCACGCACGGGGCGCCGATCACGACGACGCGGAACCCGTAGCGCAGCTCCTCGGTCGTGATCGGCTCGCCGGTCTCGGCGTCCATGCACGACGATCAGATCCGGCACCGAGCACGACGACCTCGCCGTCCCGGATCGCGACCAGGTGCTCGTTCTGGATCTGGAGAACGAGCGCGGAGCCCGCGTCCGTCGCCGATCCCCTCGATCCGCACCTCGGCCTTCGCCCACCCGGCCTCCGTCCGCCGTCGCCACGTCGACGACCTTGCCCCGAAACAGCCGGCCGCGCGTTCGAGCCGCTCGACGACCGCGCCGACTGGATCGCCGTGCGCAGCCCGCGTCTCGCGCACGAGCCGCCCGAGCTCCTCGGCCAGCCCGATCGTCCCGGCGACGAACGCACCCGCCTTCAGCTGCGCGCCCGGTCATCGGATACAGCGCGATCATCGAGGTCGCGCCCATGTCCACGGTGAGCGTCCGCGCGAGCCGCTCCGTCCAGCGGTTGTCGATCGTGTCGATGACGGCCGAGTTGCCCTTCTCGTCCGCGAGCGTCATCGGTGTCGCTGAGATGCCGTGCATGCGTCGGCGACGATCATCTGCATCTCAGGGAACGCACGGCCCATCCCGTCGGCGTCCACGAGCGGGATGCCAAGCTGCGCGGCGACGACGAACGGCGTCGTCGAGTTGAGCCCACCGGCCTCGATCGAGATCGTGTGCGTCGGCTCGCGACCCAGTAGTCCCCGAGCGCCTTGAACGCATTGATCACCTCGTCGCCGCGCGGCAGCTTCTCGACCATCACCGTCGGCGCGCCCATCATCGCGGAGGGGACGACGAACGCGTCGTCCGGCACCTCGTCGACCCTGACCACCTGGACCGGGCCGTAGCGTCCCGATCGGCCTCCTGCGCGAGCAGCTTTCCGATGTACGGGTCGCCGCCACCGCCGGTGCCGAGGATCGCCGCGCCGACGGCGATGTCGTCGAGTTCCGCCTCAGCCTACCAGCCGCACCGCCGACCCTCTCGAGGTCGAGATCACCGACCGCCTTCACCCGGATCCGCGTCGCGTTGCCGGCGAGGTACGCGAGCGGCACGTCCTCGACGTCGACGACACGAACGCCGTCGCGGCTCGGCGCCGGCGGCGACCGCCTTCTCGGTGGCCTCCGCCTTCGCCTCCTCCAGCGCCGCGTCGCGGGTCGTGCCCTCGAGCGCGACCACCTGGTCGACCTCGCCGCCGACCTGGGCGATCGCAGCGCCGATCGCGTTCGCGACCGCGAAGTGCTCCGGCTTCGACGAGCTCGCTCGCGCCCGGAAGCGAGTCGCGGAGCAGGATCGCAGCCACCGCCGACGACGACGACCGGGATCGGGTCCGCGCTCGTCTTCATCCGGTCGACCGTCTCGGCGATTCGCTCCTCGATCCTCGCCAGCGCCGGCTCAGCGTCGAGGCCGGCCACGCGCCCCGGGTCGCCGATCTCGGCGAGCCCGGCCGCCACGGCGAGGTCGGTCGCCGTCAGCATGTCGCCGCCGAAGACGAGCGCGCGCGAGGTCAGCTCGTAGCCGACGCTCTGCGGCCCGACCGTCGGCTCATCCGTCCGACGTGCGAGCCGCCGCCGAGCCCGAGCGAGAGCACGTCCGGCATCCGGAAGTTCGTGCGCACGCCGCCGATCTCGACCGCGACCGACGCCTCGCGCGGGAAGCCGTGCTGGAGGACGCCGACGTCCGAGGTCGTGCCGCCGATGTCGACGACCGCGCAGTCGGTGAGGCCGGAGAGGAAGGCCGCGCCGCGCATCGAGTTGGTCGGGCCGGAGGCGAACGTCGCCACCGGGTAGCGCTCGGCGTAGTCGAGCGCTCATCAGCGTGCCGTCGTTCTGGCTCAGGTAGACCGGCGCCTCGATGCCGAGCTCGGCGAGCGCGGCGTGGAAGGCGGCGACGATGTGCGCCGCGAGCTCGCGGAGGCAGGCGTTCATGATCGTCGCGTTCTCGCGCTCGAGCAGGCCGATCCGCCCGATCTCGTGCGAGAGCGTGATCGCCACGCCGGGCAGCTCCTGCGCGATGATGGCCGCCGCCTCCTGCTCGGCCTCGGCGTTGACCGGCGAGAAGACGGATGAGATCGCGACCGTGCGGATCCCTTTCGCGTCGATGTCGGCCGCGACGCGCGCAGCTCGTCAGGGTCGAGCGCGAGAGATCTGGCGGCCGTCGAACTCGTGGCCGCCGTGGCAGAGGTAGCACGTGCACTGCCGAGCGCCTCGCGCAGCGCGTCGGCCAGGCGACCATCGGCGGCAGCGCCTCCGTCGCCGGCAAGCCCGAGCCGGATCGACGCCTGTCGGAGCCAGCCGCCGCGCCTCGACGACCGCGTTCGTGAAGTGCGTCGTCCCGATCATGACGGCCTGCACGCGCGACACGGCGACACCGCGAGGACTCGACGAGCGCGCGGAGCGCCGACGAGATCCCGCCTGTCACGTCCGGCGTCGTCGGCGTCTTCGCCTCGGCGAGCACGTCGCGGCCGTCGATTAGGACGGCGTCCGTGTTGGTGCCGCCGACGTCGATGCCGATCCGCACGACTACTCCTCGAAGCCGTAGAGCTCTCGCGCCCGCTCGCGCGAGAGAACCTCGTCCGCGAGGTCCTCGCGGATCGCATCCGGGTCGCGCTCGGCCGCAGGCCCGTAGCCGCCGCCCGACGGCGCGACCAGATAGAGCCGATCGCCGGCCTGGGTCGCGCGGTACGGGAACTTCGACGGCACCGCGACGCCGTTCTCGCCGCGCCGATTGATCTCGACCCGTCCGGGCGTCCCGTCCTCGCCGCCGAAGAGCCCGGGCGGCGGGTGCACGGAGCCGTCACCCTCGAGCGACATCCCGCCGGGCTCGAGGAACTCGATCTCGCGGATCGTGCCGAGCCCGCCGCGCCAGCGCCCGGCCCCGCCGGTGTCGACGTTCAGCTCGTAGCGGGTCACGCGCAGCGGGTAGTGGGACTCGATGTCCTCGATCGGGTTGTTGCGCGTGTTCGCGTAGAGGGTGTCGACGGCGTCGAGCCCGTCCTTGCCGGGCCGGCCGCCGTAGCTCCCCTCCTGGATGTCCATGTAGACCCAGTGCTGGCCGCCGCCGCTGAGCCCGGAGTAGGCGACGACCTTCAGGTTGCCGACACCGGCGCTGACGTTGTCCGGCACGATCGGCGCCAGCGCGCGCATGACCGTGTCGGCGACGATGTTGCCGGGGCAGAAGCGCGCGATCGTCGGCGCCGGGATAGCGCGGGTTCGCGAGACAGCCCTCGGGCGCCGTGATCGTGATCGGCCGGAAGAGGCCGGAGTTCGCCGGCACATTGCCGTGGCGTCGCGTATCGAGCAGGATCGAGCGGAGCGTCAGGTAGATCGCGATGTCGACCGTGCCCTCGAACGGCATGTTCAGCGGCAGGTCGATCTGCGGCGAGGTGCCGGTGAGGTCGACGTGGATGTCGGAGCCCTCGACGGTCACCGTCGCCTTGATCCGCAGGTCGCGGTTCGCCGGGTCGGGGTCGTCGGGGAAGCCGTCGATGAAGCCCTCGGCCTCGTAGGTGCCGTCCGGGAGCTTCTCGATCTCGCGCCGCAGCAGTCCGCTCGGAGTAGTCCATCAGGTCCTCGCTCGCGCCCTCGACGGTCTCGAGGCCGTAACGCTCGATCAGCTCCACGAAGCGCTCCGCGCCGATCCGGCAGGCGGCGACCTGCGCCTCCATGTCGCCGACGACGAGCTGCGCGGCGCGCACGTTGTCGCGGATGAAGCGCCAGACCACTCGTTGCGGCGGCCCTCCTCCTCGATCTTGATCGCGTTGAACTGCAGGCCCTCGGCGTACGCGTCGATCGCGTCGACGATGCCGCACGAGCCCGGCGTCAGCGCGCCGAGGTCGAGGTGGTGCGCGGTCGTGCGCCGAGAAGCCGACGAGCTTGCCGCCGTGGAAGATCGGGACGACGAAGCCGACGTCGGGCTCGTGCGAGGCGCCGTAGTACGCGTGGTTGTGGATGACGACGTCGCCCGGCTTCCACTCCTCGCCGATCTCGGCGAAGCGGCGGTTGATGCCGCGGATGTAGCCGGGGATCGGGCCGGACTGGAGCGGCGTGGACTGCGACGACTCGCAGAGCTGGCGCGCCTGGCCGTCGCAGATCACGCAGCCGAAGTCCTCGGACTCGCGGATGATCGACGAGTAGGACATGCGCGCCAGCTTGTGCCCCATCTCGACCGCGATCGACTCGAGCGCGCCCGCGATGACCGAGGCGGTGATCGGGTCGACGCGTGTGGTCGCCGGCGCGCTCATCCGCTGAGGATAAGGCTGCCGGACGCGTGTGCGCGCGCTCGTCCAGCCCGGCGGGACGACGGTGGTCGCGTCGCGCTGGAAGACGACGGCCGGCGCCGTCGATCGCCTCGCCGACCGGGAGGCAGCGAGCGCTCGTAGTAGCGCGTCGGAGCGTCAGGCCTTGCCGCCGGAAAACGCTCTCGCCCTCGCCGAGCAGTGGGCTCGCCGCCGTTCGCGCTGCCGGCAGCTGCTCGATCCGCGGCCGCTTGCCGTAGGCCGTCACGCGCAGGTTGACGATCTCGATCGGGTCGCGGAAGGCGTGACCGTACTCCTGCTCGTGCAGGCGGTGGAACTCCTCGAGCGCCTCGTGCGTGAAGCGTTCCTCCGGCAGCGGAATCCGCAGCTCGTAGCCCTGGCCGACGTAGCGGCAGTCGAGCGCCGGCCGCGACCTCGATCTCGTCGCTCGGGACGCCGTCCTCCCGGAGCCGCGCCACGCAGCTCCTCGGCTGCCGCCGCGAGGTCGCGGTCGAGCCGGTCGTCGTCGATCGCGCCCTCGGTCATGAAGACGGTGCGCATCTGGTCGTACTTGAGGTCGCTCGTCAGCAGGCCCATCGCGGAGGTGATGCCCGGGATACGGCGGCACGATCACCTCGGGGATGCCGAGCGACTCGGCGACCTCGGCCGCCTGCATCGGGCCGCCGCCGCCGAAGGCGACGAGCGCGAACTCGCGCGGGTCGTGGCCCTTCTGGATCGTGCGCGAGCGGATCGCGCCCGACATGTTGGCGTTCGCGATCGTGACGATCCCCTCCGCGGCCTCGAGCAGGCCGAGGCCGAGCTCGGTCGGCGAGCCGCTGCACGGCGGTCGACGGCGGCGTCGCGGTCGAGCCGCATCTCGCCGCCGAGGAAGCGGTCGGGGTCGATGCGGCCGAGCACGACGTTTGCGTCGGTCATCGTCGGCTCCTCGCCGCCCTGGCCGTAGCAGGCGGGCCCCGGGCTCGCGCCCGCGCTGCGCGGCCCGACGCGGAAAGCCGCCGCCCTCGTCGACGTACGCGATCGAGCCGCCGCCCGCGCCGATCGTGTGGATGTCGATCATCGGCACGAGCAGCGGATAGCCGGCGACCCAGGTGTCGCGCGCGGAGGCCTCGCTGATCCCGCGCTCCGTGACGATCCCGATGTCGGCCGACGTGCCGCCGACGTCGAACGTGATCAGCCGTTTGCGTCCCGTCGTCTCGCCCGGCCCAGAGCGCCGCCGAGCACGCCCGCCGCCGGCCCGGAGAGAAGCAGCGTCACCGGCTTCTGCGCAGCCGTCTCGGCGGAGGCGACGCCGCCGTTCGACATCATCACGTGCAGCTTCGCCGGGTACGCCCTCGTCCGCGAGCGCGCCCGCGAGCCGCTCGAGGTAGCGGCCCGTCGACGGCCCGACGAATGCGTTCATGCACGCGGTCGTGAAGCGCTCGAACTCGCGGAACTGCGGGAAGATGTCGGCGCTCGACGTGACGAACGCGCCGGGGATCTCCTCGGCGCACGATCTCGGCCGCGCGCCGCTCGTGCTCCGGGTTCAGGTAGGAGAACAGGAAGCAGATCGCGACCGACTCGACGCCGGCCTCCTTCAGCGCGCGGGCCGCGGCTCGGACCTCGTCCTCGTCCAGCGGCTCGAGGACCTCGCCCGTCGGCGGCGCGATCCGCTCGGTGACGACGTGGCGGTGGCGGCGCTTCACGAACGGCCGCGCCTGCCAGGGGATGTCCTGCATGATCGAGTAGTGCTGCGGCCGCTGGTGGCGGCCGATGTGCACGACGTCGCGGAAGCCTTTCGTCGTGAGCATCCCGGCCTCGGCGCCGCGGTGCTCGAGCACCGCGTTCGTCGCGACGGTCGTCCCGTGGAAGACGGCGTCGACGTGCACTGGCTCGATGCCGGCGTGGCCGCAGAGGTCGACGAGCCCGGAGACCATCGCCCGCCCCGGGTCGTCGGGAGTGGAGCGCACCTTGTGTACGTGCACCGCCTCCGACTCCGTGTCGTAGAGCATGAAGTCGGTGAAGGTACCGCCGATGTCGACACCGACAACTCTCATCCCACGCGCGATTCTATTCCCGGGCCCTTCGCGTCTGCGAAAGCACCGGTCGACGAGCGCGCGGATGCGCTGCGCCTCATACGTGCGGCGGCACCCGTGGACGTCGTCGACCGCACCGATGCGCGGGCCGCCGCCTCGGCCAGCGCGGACGCATCGCGGGCGGTAGCGTCTGCCAATGCGGCGCTACCGGGTCTCGATGGACATCGGCGGCACATTCACGGACGTCGTCGCGTACCGGGAGGACGCCGGCACCTACGCGGCCGGGAAGGCCTCGACGACGCCCCACGATCTGACCGAGGGCGTCTTCGCCGCGCTCGAGCAGGTCGTCGAGGATGTGCCTGAGATCGGCTTCTTCGTGCACGGCACCACCGTCGGGCTGAACGCGTTCCTCCAGCGGCGCGGCGAGCGTGTTCTGCTGCTCGCCACGGAGGGCGTCGGCGACACGTACCAGATCGCCCGCGGCAACCGAACGAAGCTCTACGAGCTCCACTACCGCAAGCCTGCGCCGCTCGTCCCGCGGCGCGACACGGCCGAGATCGGCGGCCGGCTCGACTGGGCCGGCGAGGAGTTGACGCCGCTTGACGAGGAGGCCGTCCGCGCCGCCGCCCGTCGTGCGAAGACCGAGGCCTTCGGTGCTGTCGCCGTCTGTTTTCTCTTCGCGTACCTCAATCCGGCGCACGAGCTGCGCGCCGAGGAGCTCCTGCGCGACGAGCTGGGTGACCTCCCGATCTCGCTCTCGCATCGCGTGGCCGCCGAGTGGCGTGAGTACGAGCGCACGTCGACTGCCGTGCTCGACGCATACACCGGACCGGCCGTCCGCGGGTACCTCGAGCGGCTGGAGCGCCAGCTGGATGAGCGCGGCCTAGATGCGCCGCTGCACGTGATGCAGTCGAGTGGCGGCGTCGTGACGGCGCGCTCGGCCCGCGAGCGGCCCGTGCAGACGCTGCTTTCCGGGCCGGTCGGAGGCTCGATGGGCCTCGTCGCACTGGCGCGGCTGCTCGACCGACCGAACCTGATCGGCGTCGACATGGGAGGCACGAGCTTCGACGTCAGCCTCGTCATCAACGGCCGCCCCGAGATCACGACGGAAACCTCGCTCGAAGGACTGCCGCTGCTGATGCCGATCGTGAACATCCACACCGTTGGCGCCGGTGGTGGCTCGCTCGCGTACGAGGAGGGCGGCGGTCTCCGTGTCGGCCCGCAGAGTGCGGGCGCCGACCCTGGGCCCGCGTGCTACGGGCGAGGCGGCACCCAGCCGACCGTCACCGATGCGAACCTCGTCCTCGGCAGGATCGGTCCCGAGTCGTTCGCCGGCGGCCGGATGTCGCTCGACACCGCCGCCGCGGGGCGCGCGATCGCCGGCCTCGCTGGGGAACTCTCGCTAGAGCCGCTCCGGCTCGCCGAGGGGATCCTCGACGTGATCAACGCGAAGATGGCGCAGGCGATCCGGACGCTGACGGTGGCGCAGGGGATCGAGCCGCGTGACTTCGCGCTCGTCGCGTTCGGCGGTGCCGGCCCGATGCATGCCGCATTCCTCGCCGAGGAGCTCGAGATCGGCGACGTCGTCGTGCCTCGCTTCCCCGGTGCGTTCTCGGCGTGGGGGATGCTGGAGACCGATCTCCGCCGCGACTTCAGCCGCTCGTTCTACGCAAAGGCTGCCACGGCCGACCTCACGGCGCTCGGCGAGATCTTCCGCTCGCTCGAGGCTGACGGGCGCTCGGCGCTCGCCGGCGAGGGTGTGCCGGCGGAGGCGACCCGCGTCGAGCACTCACTCGACATGCGCTACGAGGCGCAGGAGTACACGCTGACGATCCCGGCCGGCGACCCGCTCGCAGACGGCTTCGTCGAGCAGATCGAACAGCGGTTCCACGACGCGCACGAGGCACGCTACGGGCATTCGAACCCTGGCGCCCCGGTCGAGTTCGTCACAGCCCGAACAACGCTTCTCGGAGAGCTGGGTCGAGCCGCTCCGGAGCAGATCGAGCCTGGTGAATCGGCTCACCCGCGGCGGCGCGAGGCTGTGTTCGCACGCCAAAGCTTGGACACCGTCGTGGTCTCGAGGGACGAGCTCGCGGAGGAGCTTTCAGGCCCGGCGATCGTCGATGAGCAGACGGCGACGACCGTTGTCCCGCCCGGCTGGACGCTGCGCGTCGGCGCCCTCGCCACGCTGTTGCTCACGAACGTCGGGGAGGGCACCTAATGGCCACCGCAACTGTCGACCCGATCACGACCGAGGTGATCCGCAACGCCCTCAATTCGGCCGCGGAGGAAATGAACGCGACACTCTTCCGCTCGGCGTACACGTGGATCATCTACGAGCTCCGCGACTGTTCGGTCGCGCTGCTGGACGCCGACCACCGCGTGCTCGGCCAGTCCTCCGGCCTGCCGATCTTCCTCGGCAACCTCGAGGTCTGCACGAAGCTGACCGAGGGGACCTATGGCCGCAACGTTTGGGAGCCGGGCGACGTCTGGGCGCTAAACGACTCGTACCTCGCCGGTACGCACCTGAACGACGTCACTGTCTTCTCGCCGATCTTCCACGAAGGCCTGCTGATCGGCTTCGGCGCCTCGCGCGCGCATTGGCTCGACGTCGGCGCGAAGGACCCCGGCTCGCCGATGGACTCGACCGACATCTGGCAGGAAGGCATCCGGATGGGGCCGATCAAGGTCGCGGACGGAGGACGCGTCCGGCCCGACATCGTCGATCTGCTCGGGCGCAACTCCCGTTTCTCGTATCCCGCGCGCGGCGACCTGATGGCGCAGATCGCATGCGCGCGGACGGGCGACAAGCGGCTGCAGGCCATCGTGGAGCGCTTCGGGCTGGAGACCGTGCACGCGGCGCGCGACGCGATCTTCGAGCAGACCGAGCGGGTCGAACGCGCGGCGGTTGCGGCGATCCCCGACGGCGTCTACGAGGCCGAGGGCTGCATCGACAACAACGGGCTCGACGATGCTCCCGTCCACATCCGGGTAAAGGTGACCGTTGAGGGCGAGCGACTCGAGATCGACCTGACCGGGACCGACGACATGCAGCGCGGCCCGGTGAACTGCGGCCGCGCGCAAGCGGTCTCCGCATGCCGCGTCGCGTACAAGACGCTGATCGACTCGGAGCGGCCGCCGAACGGCGGCGCCTTCCGGCCGCTCGAGGTGAAGGTGCGCGCAGGCTCGCTCCTCGCTGCCGAAGAGCCGGCGCCGTGCGCGTGGTACTTCACAACGCTCGGACTCCTGATCGACCTGGTCGTGAAGGCGCTGGCGCCGGTGATCCCGGAGCTGGCGGCCGGCGCAAGTTACGGTGACTCCATGGTCTTCGGGGCTGCGGGCATCGACGCACGGAACGGCGCGCTCTACTTTCACCTCGAACCGACGGTCGGCGGCTGGGGCGCGTGGCAGGGATCCGATGGCGAGGGCTCGCTGATCAACAATGTCAACGGCGCGATGAAGGACTTCCCAGTCGAGATCCTCGAGACGAAAGTGCCCCTACGCGTCCGCCGGTACGCGATCCGCCCAGATTCCGGCGGTGCCGGACAGTGGCGCGGCGGCAACGGTGTCGTCCGGGAGTTCGAGCTGCTCGGCGACGACACGACCGTCTACCTCTGGTGGGAGCGCTCGACGACGCCGGCGTGGGGACTCTTCGGCGGGCACAATGGCGCGCCGCCCGAGGTCGTAATCAATCCGGGCCGCGAGGACGAGCGGCACCGCTTCAAGAGCGCCGGGATCACCCTGCAACGCGGCGACATCGTGCGCGGGTCGACCGGGGGAGGCGGCGGCTACGGCGACCCGGCAAACCGCGACCGGGCCGCGATTGAGGAGGACATCGCCAACGGCGATCTCAGCCCTGAGGCTGCGCGCGAGCTCTACGGCTATCAAGGAGGGGAGGAATGAAGACCGTGCAGGCGACGCCGGAGCAGATGGAGGCTCGGACAGCGCGCTTCGACCAGCTCGGGCTCTGGGGTGTCCAGAGCAACCCGAAGCTGCCGCAGGAGGCGCGCGATCTCGTCTACGCGCGCAAGCTGCTCGCGATCACCTCGCCGCGCGAGGCGCAGGGCCCGCTCGCCAACTCGGCGCCCATCCGCGACGTCGACTTCACATTCCACGTCGCCGAGTGTCCACCCCGCCAGGGCCCCGGGCTGCATGCGCACCATGCAACCACCGAGACGTTCTTCTGCCTCGACGGGCGATACCGAATCTGCTGGGGCGACCAGGGCGAGCACGAGGTGATCCTCGAGCAATGGGACACGGTCTCCGTGCCGCCCGGCGTCGTCCGCGGCTTCCAGAACGTGAGCGACGACGTGGCGCACCTACTGATCCTCGTCACGGGCGGCGTCAGTGACATGAACGACATCGCGATGACACCCGAGTACCGCGAGAAGCTCGCAGCCTTCGGGCCGGAGGTCGTCCCCGAGCTCGAGAAGACCGGGCTGCGGTTCAATGCCGGGGTCGACGACTGATGCTGGACGGGATCTTCATCTTCGACAACGCGATCCACTGCTACGACCTCTCCGACGCCAACCTACGCGAGGACCGCAAGGACGCTGAGTACTCCCGCGACCTGCTGCTCGCGCTCGGCGCAGGCGGCCGCTGGGCGAACTACAACGACGGCTCGATCGAGTTCAAGCGCCGCTGGACGGTCGATGAGCTCTACGAGATGGTCTTCGTCGATGCGCCGACCGACCTGGCGATGGTGCAGGTCGTTCCCATCTTCGACTGGTTCAAGGACACCTTCGCGCCCGTCATGACGCAGTACGAGATGTCGAAGCGCTATCCCGACCGCGTCATGTTCTGCGGTGGCGTCGACCCCATGTACCAGGGCGTGGAGGCTGCCCTCGAGTCGCTCGACTGGCAAGTCAAGGAACTCGGCGCGCGCTCGATCAAGTTCTACAACGGCCACGTCGACGCCTGGTGGAGCTGCGACGACCGCGAGCTCGCATACCCGCTCTACGAGCGCTGCCTCGAGCTCGGCATCAGCGTGATCCAGTTCCACAAAGGGGTTCCGTTCGGCCTGATGGACGTCGAGGCGATGAAGCCGAACGACCTGCAGCGGCCGGCGCGCGACTTCCCAGATCTCAACTTCGTCGTGCACCACCTCGCGCTGCCGTACTTCGAGGAGGCCGTCTGGATCGCCGCCCGCTTCCCGAACATCTACCTCTCGCTCGCCTCCAACCTCAACTTCACGCTCATCGCGCCACGGGTCGTGCAGCAGCAGGTCGGCCAGCTGCTCCAGATGGTCGGCTCGGAGAAGCTCTGCTACGCGTCCGACGCCGCGCTCTCCGGCGGACCGGCGCCGTACTTGCACGCGTTCATGGAGATGGAAGTCCCGGACGACCTGCGCGACGGCTTCGGTTTCCCACAGATCACTCGGCGCGACCGGGAGAACATCCTCGGGCTGACCTTCGCGCGGCTGATGGGGATCGACGTCGAGGCGAAGAAACGCGAGCTAGCCGCGATACCCGCCAAGTGACCCGCTGATGGCAACCCGGCTCGGGGTCGACGTCGGCGGCACCTTCACCGACCTCATCTTCTACGACGACGAGACAGGGGACGTGCGCGTCTCGAAGGAGCCGACGACCCCGGCGGCGCCGCAGGAAGGCGTGCTCGCGGCGGTGGCAGCAGCGGTTCCAGCCGAAAAGCTGGCGGAGGCCGCCTACTTCCTGCACGGGACGACGGTCGGGCTCAACTCGCTGCTGACGCGCACGGGTGCCGTTGTCGGCCTGCTCGCGACGCGCGGCTTCCGCGACATCCTGGAGATGGCGCGCGGCGACCGCGGCGACCCATACGACCTCTTCTGGCGCCAGCCAGAGCCGCTCGTCCCGCGCCGGCTGCGGCTGCCGGTGACCGAGCGGATCCGCGCGAACGGCGAGGTCTGGACGGAGCTCGAGGAGAGCGACGTGCGCGCGGCGACTGAGGTCTTCGCGGCCGAGGGCGTCACCTCAGTCGCGGTCGCGTTCCTCAACTCCTACGCGAATCCGGCGCACGAGGTCGCCGCCGGAAACGCCTTGCGAGCGGCCGGCTTCGTGGGCGAGATCTCGCTCTCGCACCAGTATCTCCGGCGAGTACCGCGAGTACGAGCGCACGTCGACGACGGTGATCGACGCCTACGTGCGGCCCGCGGATGACGAGCTACCTGCGCGCGCTCGACGCGCGGCTCCGCGAGGCCGGCTTCGGCGGCGAGGCGATCGTGACGCGCTCGGGCGGCGGCGCGATGACCTTCGCGGAGGCCGAGGAGCGGCCGTTCGAGACGATCATGTCCGGCCCGGTCGCGGGCGCCGAGGGCGCGGGCGAACTTGCGCGGCGGCTCGGGCTCGACGAGGTGATCACGGCCGACGTCGGCGGCACGAGCTTCGACACGTGCCTCGTCAGCGACGGCCGCCCGCAGCTGATGTACGAGGGCAACGTCGAGGGGATGCCGGTGCAGAGTCCCTGGGTGGACGTGCGCTCGATCGGCGCGGGCGGCGGCTCGCTCGCGCGGGTCGACGTCGGCGGTCTGCTGAAGGTCGGGCCAGGCAGCGCGGGCGCGGTTCCCGGCCCAGCCTGCTACGGGCGCGGTGGCACCGAACCGACAGTCACCGACGCCGCCTTCGTGCTCGGCATGCTCGGCGAGGGAGAGCTCGCGAGCGGGATCTCGCTCGACCGGGACCGCGCTGTCGCCGCGTTGCGGCCGCTCGCGGAGAAGCTCGGGCTGAGCGTGGAGGAGGTCGCGCGCGGCGTGCTGACCATCGCCGCCGCGAACATGGCGAACGCGATCCGCGAGATCACGATCGAGCGCGGCCACGATCCGCGCGGTGCGGCGCTGATGCCCTTCGGCGGCGCGGGACCGCTCTTCGGGACGCTGCTCGCCCGAGAGCTCGAGATCCGCGAGATCGTCGTGCCGCCGTACGCCGGCAACTTCTCGGCTTGGGGCCTGCTCGGCGCCGACCTGACGCAGACGGCGGCTCGCACTCGGATCATGCGGCTCGAGGACGGTGCGGTCCGGAGTGCGAACGAGCTGCTCTCCGAGCTCTTCGCCTCGCTCGGCGAGCGCGCGGAGGCTCGCGCCGAGCAGGCACGCGAGGTTCGACTCGACATGCGGTACACCGGCCAGGAGCACACGCTGACGGTCGCGGTCGCCTGTGCGGACGATGGGCGCCTCACAGTCGGCTCCGAGGACATTCGCGCCATCTTTTCCACCGACTACGACCGCACGTTCGGCCACGTGATGGACGAGCCGGTCGAGATCGTCTCGCTCCGCGCCACGATCCGAACACCGCTTCAGCGTCGCGCCGCGGAGCACTCTGCTGCTGGCGGCGACCCAGGCCGGCGGGGCAGCATCGAGGCGTGGTCGTTCACGCGCGGACAATGGCTGCCCTTCGCATCGTCGACCGAGCTGAGATCGGTGCTGCCGGCCTCGCCGGCCCGGCGATCGTGCTCGAAGAAACGGCGACGACCTATCTCGACGCGGAGTTCACGGCTCGCCTCGGCTTCCAAGGCGTGACCGAGATCAGCGACACCGAGGGAGACTCGATGACCGAGAAAATGATCTACCGCGGCGGCCTGGCGGGCGAGCACGACGCCGCCGACGCCGATCCGATCACGACCGAGGTCATCCGCCACGGCCTCAACTCGGCGGCCGAGGCGATCAAGCGCACGCTCGTCCGCACCTCGATGTCGCCGATCATCTACGAGGTGCTCGACTTCGCGGCCGTTCTCTACGACCGCCGGATGCGGCTGCTCGCGCAGGCACCGAGCCTCCCGCTTTTCATGGGCACGATGAGCTTCTGCATCGAGGCCGCCGTCGAGGAGGTCGGCGGCGAGGAGAACGCTCGTCCCGGGCGACATCATCCTGATCAACAACCCGTACCAGACCGGCTCGCACCCGCAGGACGCGGCGGTCGTGATGCCGGTCTTCCTCTCCGGCGGCGAGCTCGTCGGCTACGCGGCCATCAAGGCACACTGGCTCGACATCGGCGCGAAGGAGATCTACTGCACCGACACCACCGACGTCTTCCAGGAGGGCGTCGATCTTCCCTGGCGTCAAGCTCTACAGCGCCGGCAGAGCTCGTCGAGGACATCCAGAAGATGGCGATCGCGAACTCGCGGCTGCCGAAGTTCGTGCTCGGCGACATCAACGCGGAGGTCGACAGGCGTGCGGGCCGGCGGGCGCGAGCTCGTGCGGCTCGTCGAGCGGTACGGGCTCGAGACGTTCTTGACCTGCGTCGAGCGGATGTACGACCACGGCGAGGCCGTCGTGCGCAGCTACATCGAGAAGCTCCCCGACGGGCGCTACGTCGGTCGCGGCGAGATGGACGACGACGGGATCACCGACGCTCCGATCCCGTTCGAGGTCGTGCTCGAGATCGACGGGACGACCGCGCGCCTCGACTTCAGCGGCGCGCCCGAGGCGCGGACGGGGCCCGTCAACTGCCCGATCGCGTCGACCGTGTCCGCCGCGCGCGTGATCATGACGATGCTGGCGGGCGGCGGGCGAGGCGCCGAACGAGGGCCACTTCCGGCCCGATCGAGGTGATCTCGCGGCCGGGCTCGATGTTCCATGCGCTCTCGCCGTCGCCGTGCTTCCTCTACGGCTGGCCGGCGATGCAGGCGACCGAGGCGGTGCTGAACGCCGTTGCGGATGCGATGCCGGCGGCGGTCTGCGCGTGTTCGGGCGGCGATCTCGCCGCAATCATGTGGTACGGCGTTCGCGAGGAGAGCGGCGCCTTCTGGGCCGACGGCTCACCGCACCCGGTCGGACAGGGCGCGTCGATCCACGGCGACGGTCAGAGCGCACGGCTACATCACATCGAGGCGGCGACGCGCTTCGCACCGCTCGAGGTCTGGGAAGCAGAAGAATCCCTGGCTGATGGAGCGCTGCGAGCTGGCGATGGACTCGGGCGGCCCGGGCAAGCACCGAGGCGGGCTCGGGCCGGACATGGCGTTCCACATGCTGGAGGACACGCTCGCCATCTCGACGATCGAGCGGACGAAAAACGAGCCCTGGGGGCTCGCCGGCGGGCTTCCCGCCCGCGCCAACTCGGGGGAGGTTCGACTGCCCGACGGGACGGTCCTACTCGTGGCCAAGGCGACGGGGCTATCCCTACCGAAGGGCTCGACGTTCACGATCCGCTGCGGAGGCGGTGGCGGTTACGGCCCTCCCTCCGAGCGGGACCCGGAGGCAGTGCGCCGCGACGTCCGCGAGGGCTACGTCAGCGAGGAAGCGGCGCGGCTCGACTACCCCCACGCCTTCGACTCATGACGGCCGCCGTCCTCGAGTGCCTCGAACGGCTGCGCCCCGTCCTCGACGCGCACGCCGGCGGGATCGAGCTCGTCGACGTGTCCGGTAGTACCGTCCGGCTCCGTTTCACAGGCATGTGCACGGGCTGCCACCTACGGCCGTTGACGACAGCGTCGACGATCCGTCCAGCACTGCTGGAGCTCGCCGACGTCGACGCGGTCGAGATCGAGGGCTCGCGTATCTCAGCGGAGGCCGACGCCCGGCTGGCGGCCGCCTTCCAGCTCCCATCGTCGAAGCGATAGAGAGCCTAGAAGAGCCTCGACTCCTCGGAGGCCGGTTCATCGCCGAGAACGAGCGAATCCAGCACCTCGAGTCCGGCTTCGTCGATCGGGCACGCTATGGGCTCAGCCTGTTCTGTCACCCGCCGCTCGCCGCTCGCCACGACGGAAGTGGCGATGGAAGCCGAGCGGGCGACTCGTTGAGAAGCCCGCTCGTCCCCTCGCCCCGTTCGCCGAGAGGCTCGTCATCTCGCGGGCAAGCGTCGGGACGTAGATCGGACGGCTGGCACAAGCCGTTTCTGCCGCCGGGCGAGAGTGGGCGCCGTCCGGGTCGGTGAGCATCCGCGCGGTCCCGTCGGGCAGCTGGAACCGGTCGACGGGCTCGACGTCCAGGAGCGTCACGACGCAGCGGGTCACGCCGCGTCTCCGTCGAGCAGGTCAGCCGGGAGCGCGGGGTCGTCCGCGTGCCAAAGCTTCATCCGCGCTTTGGATCCGCGGTTCACGAGCCGGTCGCCGCTCAGCAGGCTGTCGCGGATCTCTCGCAACCGGCCGCCGTTGCCAGCGATCTCCTTCTCGACCTTGTTCCGGTCGTGCCGCCGTGCTCGCGGACGAAATCGAGGAACGTGACCCGCCGACTCGACGCATCACGAACGTCTCGCAGCAGGTCGCAGTAGTCACGCACCTGCTGCAGCGTCCCGGCCTCATTCATGCCCGAACGCGTGACCGGCCCGACGAGCAGGACATCGAGCCGGAGCTCGGCGATCTTCACGGCGAGCGTGCGGCGGATCGTCGCGTCGTCGAGCGACACCTTGCTCCACGGCTCCTGCAGCACGAGCAGCCGATCGCCCAGCGCAGAGCCGGTCCAGTCACGCAACTTGCGGCGCAGCTTCGCCCGGAACACGGCCGCGGTCCCTCGTTCTCCACGACCCCGACACACGGGGACGCGAACTCGGTTTCCCCCTTCTCCGACGAGGAGGACGCAGTTCGCGTCCCTTCCGCGTCCCGCCCGGGACGCGAACTCGGTGACGGGGTGTAGACGTCGCGACCCAGGGCTTGCGCGATCGTCGCCTCGCGGTAATCCTGGCCCTCCCACTTCGCCCGGTACAGCCCGCTCGCGCGGAACATGCGGTCGATGCTGGGTGGGTCGTCTCCCCACCAGAAGGCGAGCAGCGCGACGAGTGCCAGATCGGCCTCGCTGCGCGAGCTGTATCCGGCGGTGTCGCCGTTCCAGAGCTGCTCGAACTTCGCGCCGTTCGCGGCGGCCATCGTCTTGTCGAGCAGTTCCTCGTCGTCGAGGTCGACCGCGACAGGCGCGGCGCGCTCACCCTGCAGAGCCTCGGGCTTGGGGAGGAAGCGGGCGAGCACGTCCTCGAGCTGCTCCTGCCGACCCTCGATCGACGTCGGAGTCCCCCGCATGTGGTCGCCGGTGACAACGAAGTAGCGGCCGTGGTCGTACACCTCGAGCGGCCCTTTCCGGTTGCGCGGGGTGGCCGTTCAGCGACGCGCGGACGATCACGTGCGCTCCGCGTCCGCTCACCGAGACTTCGGTATACGAGTCGAGCCAGGTGACGATGGCGGCGGCGTCCGCGTCGAATGTGTCGAGGTCGATGCCTACGAAGGGATCGTCGGCCGAGAAGACGAAGCCGACGCCGTGGGCGGCGAGCGTCGTGATCGCGTCGATCGCCTGTTCGAACGTCGCCCGGTCGCCGGGTCGGTCGACGAGGCGCGACCCTGACCGTCGGCCCGGTAGGGAACCTTGATGGTCTTGTCGTCGCGCTGCTCGGCGCGCCACACGACCCACTCCGCCTGCTCGCGGAGCTCGGCCGGGACCGCGCCGACATTGAGGGCGCTCACCGGGCGCCCTCGCGGGCTAGATCAGGTTCGGGAGGGTCGTCGCGGGACGCTCGGGCATGCCAACGAGACCCCGCCGGGACGTGGCTACGAAGCCGCGGCCTCCGTCTCACCCAGCAGTGCCTCCGTTTCCGCGAGCGCGGGTTTGTAGCCCATCGATGCGAACAGCTCCCGCGCCTGGCGCAGTGGCTGCTCTGCATCCGCCCGCCCGAGCGCAGCCAGGCAGCGGCCCTGGCCGAGCAAGGCGTAGGCGCGTTCGGGCACGTTCCCGAACTGGTGCCAGCGTTCGACAACCTCGTGGTAGAGCCGGGCGGCGTCGGCGTGCTCGCCGGCCGCTTCGGAGAGCTGGGCGCGGCTGGTCGCGAGCACGTGCTCTTCGAGTGGGGCGACTGGATTGATGCCGGTTGCGAACCGTTGGGCAAGCGGGACGTCCTCGAGGGCGAGCACGACACGCAGCAGCGAAGGGAGCTGCGATGTGCCGGCGAGGTCGGCCTGCGTAGGGTTGAGCTCGTCGAGCTCGCGCAGGAGCGCCTTCGCCTGCTCGGGTTGGCGCTGGGCAAGCAGAAGCTGGGCCGCGGCCGCTAAGGCGGGCGCGATCACTGATCGCAGACCGATGTCGCGGGCCGCGGTGACGAGCTCCTCGGGGTCCGGGGCATGGTCGGAAGCACCGCATTCGGCGAGCAGCTGCAGCTGCAAACCGCGCCAGTCGGTGAACGCTATGTCGCCTGCTGCTTGGATGCGGTCGGCGAGCGGTCCGATCGCGTCAAGCGCCTCCTGTGTCTGCCCGAGCTCAGCCAGGGCGTAAAGGCTGGCGGCGCGCGTGTTGAGCGCGAACTCGGCCGTGCCGCGCCGCTCGCAGAAGGCGGTGGCTTCCCTCAAGGCGTCGAGTGCGGCCTGTGGCCCCTCGTAGGACGCCACAACGCCGGCGAGGTTGTACTGGATGACGGCGGTTTCGCGGCCCAGGCCCTGCTCGAGCGCGAGTTGGAGCGCCCGACGCACGTCGTCGAGGCCGTCCGCTTCGCCCAGGTCAAGGCGGGCGATGCCGCGCCAGTGAAGCGCGAATGCCGGCTCCGACAGGCTGAGCTCCGCGGCGAGCGCGAGTGCCCGCTCGGCCGCTACGACGGCCTCCCGGTCGTGGCCAGTGAGCGCGTGGTTCCCGGCCAGGTAGGTGTGGGCGCCGACGAGCTCCGGGCCGGCAGGTTGCGTCTCGAGCAGCTCGACTGCCTCGGCGATCATCCCGTCGCTTTGTCGGTCGCCGAGACGGAAGAGCACGAGCGAGAGGCGGGTCAGGACGCGGCCGGCGGCGACAGGGTCGCTCCGGCCGCGATCGAGGGCGAGGGCCTCCTCGAGGGCCTGCCTCGCCTCCTGCAGGCGGCCCTGCTGATGAACTGCCTGCGCCCAGTTCTCCAGCAGTGAAGCGCGTTCAGCGTGGTCGGCCGGCGCGAGCTCGAGCGCTTTGGCGAGATGCGCCTCGGCACGTTCGACGTCGAGCGCAAGGGCGCGCTCGCCGGCGAGGCCGAGGTAGCGAGTTGCACCTGCCTCGAGCTCATTCGTTTCGTCGCTCTCACCGACCGCGCGGGCGAGCTCGAGCGCTTGCAGGTAGTGGTAAGCGAGGACATCCGCCAGGTCCTCCACGCGCTCGCCCGCCTTCCGCTCGATCCAGGCGGCGGCGGCCCGGTGGCGGGCGGCGCGAGCGGCGCGCGGGATCTGCCCGTAGCAGACGTCACGCACGAGCACATGCCAGAAGCCGTACTCTTGTTCGCCCTCCATCGAGGAGGAGCGGGCGGGGCGCACGAGCTCCTTCCGCGAGAGCTCGTGCAGCGCCAGTTCGACCTCTGCCAGGTCCCGCTTTCCGATTTCCGCGAGCGAGCCGGCCCAGAAGACCTTACCCAGCACCGCCGCGTCCTGGAGCAGGCTCTTACGGTCGGGGCTCAACGTGTCGAGGCGGGCGGCGATCAGCGCCTGCACGGAGTCCGGCACCTCCTCGACCGGCGCCGGCTCTCCTCGGTCCGTGAGCAGGCGCACGAACTCCTCGGCGTAGAGGGGGTTTCCGCCCGCGCGCTCGAGCAGCTCCCGCTGCGTCTCGGCCGGCAGCACCGCCCGCTCGAGCAGCGCGGCGATGAGGCGAGCGGTCTCGCCCTCGCTCAGAGGAGCGAGGTTGATGCTCTGCGCATTTCGCGCGTTCGCCCCGAAGCCCGAATGCCGCTCGTACAGCTCCGGGCGGGCGGTGCAGAGGAGAACCAGCGGCACACCTTCCGCCCAGTCCGCAAGGTGCTCGAGGAAGGAGAGGAGCGCCTCGTCTGCCCAGTGAAGGTCCTCGAAGACGAGCACCGTCTCCCGCCCCTCCGCCCACGACTCGAGCACACGCCGCCAGGCCGCGAACGACTCCTCCAGCGCGGCCGGCTCGCCCCCCGCGCCGACGAGCGGAGCGAGACGGGCCTTGAGCCAGGCGAAGTCCGGGTCGGCTGCGGGCAACGCCTGCTCGAGCTTGGCCTCCGCCTCCTCCTGCGAGTCGGACTCGAGGATCCCGCACTCCGCCTTGACGATCTCGCCGAGCGCCCAGAAGGCGATCCCGTCCCCGTAGGGAAGGCAGCGCCCCTGGCGCCAGCGGGTGAGACCCGGTCGATCTTCGAGGTGGTGGAAGAGCTCGGCGCAGAGGCGGCTCTTCCCCACGCCCGGCTCGCCGACGATAGTCACCAACTGGCAGGAGCGCTGCTGCGCCGCCCGCTCGAACGTGCCGATCAAGAGCGACTTCTCGAGCTCACGCCCGACGAGTGGCGTGGCGTGAGTGCGGGTGACGTCTGATCCGAAACGGGCCCGCGAGGCGAGTGGACGAAAGATCGTCAGCGGCTCCGGTTTTCCTTTGACAGCGGCGGGCTCGAGCTCCTCGTAGTCGAAGATCCGGTCGGTCGCCCGGTACGTCGCCTCGGAGACCGCGATCCCGTTGATCGGCGCCGCGCCCTCAAGACGCGAGGCCGTGTTGACGACGTCGCCCGTGACGATCCCCTCGCCCTCCTCGGGTCGTGCCCCAAGGGCCACGACCGCCTCGCCCGTGTTGATGCCGATACGGACCTGCAGGGCGAGCGTCGGGTCAGCCTCGTTCAGCTCCTCGATCGCCTCGAGCACACGCAGTCCCGCGCGCACTGCACGCTCTGCGTCGTCCTCGTGCGCGACCGGCGCCCCGAAGACGGCCATCACGGCGTCTCCGATGAACTTCTCGACCGTCCCTCCGTAGCGCTCGATCTCCTGCCGCAGGCGCGCGTGGTAAGGCCGGATGCGGGAGCGGACGTCCTCGGGATCAGCTGCCTCCGAGGCTGCGGTGAAGCCGACGAGGTCGCAGAAGAGGACGGTCACGACCTTGCGTTCTTCCTGGACCGGCGCCGAGGGCTGCTCGGTCAGTGGCGCGCCGCAGAAGGGGCAGAAGGGGAACTCGCCCGGCAACTCCTTGCCGCAGGCAGGACATGTCAGCACGCGCGCAGTCTATGAAGGGCAGCCGCGCCTTCAAACACATTCGAGAGCTCGCGCGTCCCCGCTCAAGCGACGTTCCCGCACACTTGCGCAGACAGGCGGTCGTTCTCGTGACGCCGAGCCGCCCGTTAGGGTCGCACCAGTGGACGAGCTGGAGCGAGTCGAGCGCGAACTGCTTGATGCCTTGCGCCGCGCCGACCTAAATGCTGCATCAGCGCTCCTTCACGACGACTTCTTGATCACGACGGCCGGGTGGATTGCCGAACCCGTCGGGAAGGGGGCGTGGCTCGGCTCGTTTTCAGAGCGCATGACGCTGGACTCGTTCGATCTGCGCCTGCTCGCGACTCAGCATCTCGGGGATGTCGCTGTTGTCCTCGCCGAGTCGGCACAGGAGGGTACGCATGACGGTGAACCCTTCTCCCTGACCTTCCGCTACACCGATGTCTGGATACACGGCGACGATGGTTGGGCTCTCACGACTCGGCATGCCTCGATCGTTCCGCGCACCTAGCGGGTCGATCGTTCAAGGAACATTCCCGCACTGTGAGTGTGCGGGTGTCCCGTCTGGGACTGTTGTCAGGGTGGCGCCGGTGCTCTTTGTTCGTGACTCAATTCCCGAATGACTCGATTCGTCGGTGTCTTTCTAGTGATGTGTCCGAGCGGAGAGGCCGGTGCCGGCCTGGCGCCCGCTTGCTGGCCTGATCAGAAGCCTGTCCGCCCTTTGCGGGCGTGACCCGTCACAGTTTTGCCGCCCGCGGTTTCATCCCCAGACCGGCACCGGAGTTGATGCCCCCAACCTGGGCTGGAGGTCAGTGCGGATGCTTGCGGATGAGCTGGACTACGTGATCGGCGTTGACCCGCACCGCGACACGCACGCGCTCGCGGTTGTCGAGGTGCGAAGCGGCGGTGTGGTATTCGAGGCGACCGCGCTCGCAGATGGCGAGGGTTACGAAAGCGTGCTTCGTCTTGCCAATCAGCACGCTCCCGGCAGGCGTGCCTTCGCGGTCGAGGGCACTGGCTCGTTCGGCGCGGGTCTCGCTCGATTCCTCGTCGGCCATGAGGAGCCGGTGCTCGAGGTCGGCCGGCTGCGACGGGAGCGGCAGTCCGGCAAGAACGACGCCCTCGATGCGATCCGAGCCGCTCGCAGCGTGCTCGGCCAAACGCGGCCAGCCCGGCCACGCGCGGGTGGCGAGCGAGAAGCGTTACGGGCACTGAGCGCTGCTCGCGAAGGCGCGGTGACAGCCAGGCGGGCCGGGCTCTGCCAGTTACGCGGCTTGCTCGTGTCCGCGCCCGAGCCGCTACGCGCTGAGCTCTGCTCGCTGACCCGCATGCAGCTCCTGCGCAGGCTCGCGGCGGTCCGTCCTGAAGGCCGCCAGGACCCGGAGCTGCGCGGGACGCTGCTCGCGCTCCGCGCTCTCGCCCGGCGCATCAAGGCACTGACCGTTGAGGAGCGCGAGCTCGCACGCGAGATCGAGACGCTCACGCGGAAGCTGGCGCCGCAGCTGCTCGAGCAGCCCGGCGTCGGTCCGCTCGCGGCCGCACAGGTACTGATCTCCTGGTCGCACCGCGGACGGATCACAACCGAGGCCGCGTTCGCACGCCTGGCCGGCTGCGCCCCGATCCCCGCCTCATCGGGCCAGACGGTCCGCTACCGCCTCGACCGTGGCGGCGACCGGAGGCTCAACCGAGCCCTGCACATGATCCTCGTCACCCGACGCCGTACGCACGCCCCGACGATCGCCTACATCGAGCGTCGCATCCACGAAGGCAAGAGCCGCCGCGAGGCGATCCGCTGCCTCAAGCGCTACCTCGCTCGCAACCTCTACCGGCTCCTCGAGAACGGCTCACCGCTGCCGACTTGACAAACATAGACGCATCACTCGGGCACGCGGCCGTGTTTGTTTCTCGGCACGCCGGCCGCTCCGGAGCGGAGCTCCGTTCTCCTCGATTAGCTTGGTAGCTTCCTTCCGTGCCGGACCCTGGCCCGAGCGCCGACGACCGTAGCGAGCGGAGGAACCGGCGGCGGGCGCCATGGATTGCGGCTGGCGTGATCGCCCTTCTGGCGACGCTCGCCGGCGGCTGGGCGATATTCGTTCACGAGACGCGGCCGGACGCCCCGGGCGCGTTCTACGAACCGCCTTCCTCCCTGCCCGACGGGCCGCCCGGCACGATCATTCGAAGCGAGGTCATCGACGACTTCCGCGCCGGAGCGACGGCGTACCGCGTGCTCTACAAATCGAGCATCCGAGTCTCAGCGTTGTCGGATGGTCAGCGAGATTCTAGGATCGGTTTGTCTCAACCTTCCCCCGGCTGCAGGACGCCATGGCCGAAGACGGAGTCGATCTGTCGTCAGTGACGATCGACTTCTTCGACGAGGTCGCCGTCTAGGGGAGCTGGCTTGTCGTTCCCCTTTACGGGCGAAGTGATCAAGCGACACTGAACGGGCGATGCGGTTCTACCTCCGCATGACCGGGGCAGGTGGCGAAGCGCCAGAAAGCGGCGGGCCCGCTCGTCGGGCGACGCTGTCGACGAGGATCTCGAAGGCGTTGCAGCCCAGGATCATTCCTTCGTCCTGGTGTACTCGGATCGGTGATTGCCGCGCTCTTGCGGCGCCCCGCCTCAGCGCACAGCTCGTCGGACGCGGACTACCAATTGGTAGTCCATCGGGACAAGGGGTCACCGAGGGGGGCACGCGGTGAGCATTCCCGGCACGCCCGGCCCGCCTGACCCACCGATCCATGCGGGATCCGTGCAGGCAAGCGGCGCGGAATGGGCGCACCTGGGAACGAACATCCCTGCTCAGAGCAACTTCTTCGGTTTGAGGTCTGCACCAGGGTCTGCACCGCCACGCATCTCGGCGCCCGAGCGGATCGGGAATGTCCCCCCGAGGATCGCGTACCGTCTCGGCGACTGTGGAGATCGAGCTTGAAGCACCTGACGAGCACCCGTTGCGGGTTTGGATCGAGCCGTGGGGCGAATCGCCGCGCTCAGGAATCGCGCGTCAGCCTCCTCGATCATCGGGATGGCATGTGGCTTTCTGTGACGTTGTCGAGGAGGTCTTGGATGATCTCGCGACCGTCGAGATCGTGCAGCCACTCTTCCGACATCCATATCTCGTGTCGACCTTCGACCGCTGCCGCGGTCTGAGTCCAGCCGCGGACGAGGTAGTCGAGCCCGCCGTCGATTACGTGCTCGCCGACTCTGCGCCGGCTCAGGTGTGTGCGCGGATGGCGTCCACTGCGGCAGAGCATTCCATCCGAGCCACAGCGCGGCGAGTCAGCACCCGACTGTGCGAGCGTGCAGGAATGTCCCCCGAGGCGCAGGCTAGGGTTTAGCGAATGAAAACTTTCAACCTCAACAGCGACGTGTGGGACGGGACGAGGGACCGCGAAGGCTGGCGCGTCAAGGGCGCACTCGTCGGCCAACGTATCGGCGGCCAGCTCATCGGCGCGACGATGTCCGAGGTCGAGCCCGGCGACAAGCTGTGGCCGTACCACACGCACCACCTCAACGAGGAATGGGTCATCGTGCTCCGCGGCGAGCCGACGCTACGCACCCCCGAAGGCGAGCAGGTGTTGAAGGAGGGTGACGTCGCCTGCTTTCCGCGCGGCAAGGACGGCGCGCATCAGATCATCAACCGAACGGACTCGCCAATCCGCGTACTCATGCTCTCCTCGATGATCCCCGGCGAAATCATCGAATACCTCGACACCGGCAAGGTTCTGGCCAAGGACGTCGAGGACGAAGACATCGTATTCGCGAGGCCCGGACCCACCGTGGAGTACTGGGAAGGCGAGGAGTAGCTTCGAGCGACCTCCTCGAACTGTGGGCAGGGACTTTCGCTCAACGAGAGATCATCCGAGTGCGCGAGCGTGCGGGAATGTCCCTTGACGTGTCTAGGCGCTGCCGTGAGCCAGCGCTAGCGAGGATCCACCTGACGCTGCCCGCCACGCGCACTCAGGCCGGTGAGACCGTCCTGCGCATCACGCAGTGGTTCTTCCCCTTGGGGCGCACATACGTGAAGCCGGTCTGCTCGTAGAGGCTGCGCGTGGTGTTGTACAGAAACTTGGCCGAGATCTTCTTGCCCTGTGTGTCCTGCGGATAGCCCTCTACCACGCCGCCTCCCGCCTCCGCGATCAGCTCGAGAGCGCCGCAAAGTGCCACACCGGCGACTCCCTTCCGTCGATAGTCCCTGTCGACGAAGATGCACGTAAGGCGATAGTCGGGAAGCTCCTCCGTACGGTTCGCCTCGTAGTCCTTCCGGTGGTGGATGTTCGGAAGCTCCTCCGGTGAGCCGAATTGACACCAGGCCACCGCGGCGTTGCCGTCGAAGACCAGCGCGGCGTGAGCGTCCCCCTCGCGCACGAGACGCTCCTTCCAAGGGCGACCCTTCTCGCCCTCGGGCCTGCCCTCTCGCGAGTGGAACCAGGTGCACCAACAGCCGCCGAACCCCATGCCGTTGTGCTTCTCAGCGAGACGCGCGAACGCATCCCAGGTCGAGGCATCGAGCGGCTTGATCACGTACTCGCTCATCGTCCCTCTCTCAATCAAGCCGCCTTTGGCTGGCTGTCGACGCCCGAGTCTACGCGGGTTTGCCTGGCGGGGTGAGTGGCGCGGCGCGTGCAAGAGGACGCCGGCGTGCGCCAGCGTGCTTACGCCAGAAGCGCCGTGTAGTCCAATTCTCGCTCGTCGCTGAGAACGTGCGTGTAGGTGTTCGCGGTGACGGCGAGATCACGCTGACCAACGTTCTCCCCGATACGTGCCCACGGCACTCCGCCCAGGTGCAGCAGCGATATACGACGGTGACGAAGACCGTGAGGAGAGAACGCGGGAACGCCCGCAGCCACGCACGCACGTGCGATGGCCGTGCGCAGCCGGTCGGCCGTTACCCCTTCGAAGATGCGGCGCGTGGCAGTCCGATCATCCCTCGGGCACAGATCAGCGACTGCGTCGAAAAGAACCGGCGACACGTTGACCCACCGACCGGTCCGGGTCTTCGACACCGCCCGTGAGACGCGCCAGCGCGTACGCGGTTCGTCGACGTCTCCCCACGTGAGCTGCTCGAGCTCGCCGACCCGCATGCCCGTTGCGTCGAGCACCAGAAGGGGGAGCTGGTAGCGCGGGGCGAGGAGACGATGCACCGCCTCCACCTGGTCGCCGGTCGGCGGCGCCACTTCCTCCCGCTCCTCCCGTGGGAGCTTCACCCGGACGCGATCCCGCGCGGGATTGGGTGTGACCGACGAGTGATCGAAGACCATCGCCAGCACCGTCACTGTCTTTCGGATCGTCTCGCGCGACCGACCCCTGGCGACCAGATCGCCAACGAGGCCAGCGACATCTGCAGGCTCGATCTCGTCCAGACGTCTGTCGAGAAGCCGCTCGGCCCGAGTGAGTGCCGAGCGGTGGTAGATCCTGGTCGCCTCGCTCACGTCCACCCGCGACTTTCCCCACGCCTCGGCCGCCTCCCGCAGCGTAGGCGCCACGACCGGCGCCAGGAGCTTGACGTCCGGCACGCGCATCGCCGCCAGCTCGCCCGCTACCCAATTCCGGCGCATAGTCGCGCATGGTCGGGAACGCGCCCCCGTACGCGGGTTGCTCTCGCGCCCGCCCAGGCGGTACATAACGCGGTAGCTTGTCGAGTCGTCCTTCCGCTTCCGACGTGCAACACCCAGGCACTAGGCACGGCCGTGTGCTCTCACAGTCGCGGTTCGCTCAGAACGCCTCACGGATGAGAACCTACCGCGCACCTCCGTGAGGTTCACGGTCACGGCCGCACCCGATCGCCGCGATACGTGGACTCCGCGATGAGCGCGAGGTAGTCCTTCACCTGAACGAACGGCCGACGCACACCGGCGAAGTGAACCGTCGGGCACGTCCGGAAGACGCAGTCCACAGCAGTTCTCGTCAGTCCAAGGGCGGCGAGATCAGAGCGCGTCAGGAACGCAGCTGGGTTCGCCAGGCGATCTACAGCGCTCGGGATCTCAGCCATCCGGCTGCCGTCGGACAACTGCCAAGGCTTCGGCTTCAGTGATACCGTGCCTCCACGCGAGCGCCTCAGCCGCCAGCTGCTCGCGGGCGACCTGTCGGAGCTTCCAGACCGGCTCCGAGAAGTACTGCTTGGATGGACGCGAGCGCATTCCGCGCCACTCCCTCGGCGGTGCCTGCTGTGGCTTCTGGTGGTGGAGCGACAGGTACGCCATCGCGCCCGCCGAGGTGCGCAGCGCTTCGACCTCGATCCGGTAGGCGCCGGTCAGGCCTTCCCAGGTTTCCCGTACTAGCCGCTCGGCCTCCACCGGCTCGGGGTGCGTGTCGCGGAACTTGACGAGGTAGTGGCCATGCATCCGCCTGCGTCCACCGGAGCGGATTCCCTGCCCGGTGGTGAACTCGATGAACCCGAAGTACTCCACCCTCCCGTAGCGGCGCCTGAGGCGTTTCCAGAGCACCGCGGACGCCTTCCGATAGACCTTGGCGGCCGTGTCGGGATCAACCGTGGTCAGCGTGAGCGCGAACGTCGGTGGATCCTCGGCCGCATCGAGCAAAAGAACCCGCGCCAGCTCGCGGGACTTCCGCGCCCCGCACACCGCGCATGACCACAGCTTGCACGGCACCCGCACCATTTGGAACAGCGACGCCACCCAGACCTTGCGCGGCACCGGACACAGGTTTCCCGCCACGGAGAGTGACGGACCTTTGCGAATCTAAGAAGACAAGAGAACCCGGCCTGCCCGACCGTGGTGCCGGGGGTACGGGCGAATTGAGGGCTTCCACGAGCGCGAACCTCCGAAGTCAGATGACTTGACTTCGAAGGCCCCCGGGTGGGTAGCGGCTCCTCCTTCGCGCCCCTATCGGGGACTAGTCGGCGGCGATCTCTTTTGCCTGTGCGGACAACCCGGTACCTAATGTTGCCGACCTGGCTCGAAAGATACGAACGGGATCGGACGGAGCGGAGCCAGCACGCCGAACCACCCTCCGGCGCCAGCGCCTCCCCGGCAGGCCGGGGCCCCGCGCCCGGCGCCGCAGGGACGGCCGGGAGACGCGCCCGACCCAGCCCGGAACGTGCACGGTGCCTACCTCCGTCGGTCGGTCAAGCGCGGCGCACAGCGCGACGCAGGGACGGGAGCGGTGGGGCCGCGCTTGACAGCCCTCCCTCGGGGCGGCCCTCGGCACTTATCCGGGCTGGGTCAGGCGGGTTGAAGGTGGACGGAGGAGTGGGCGGCAGCGGGTTCCACCGAGGTCTGCACCGCAGCGCCAAGTGCCGCACTTCCTGCACGCCTGACCCAAGTGAATTCGTGGATTCCGCCTGACGGCGCGGGTATGAATGGGCGCACCTGGGCTCGAACGCCCCTGCTAATCAGGCCTTTTCCCGCGGCGGTACACGCACCGGTGCACCACGCGGCGGGCACGTGCGGGCACGTTCGCGCCGCTAGAGGGACCTCGCGACGATCTCCCGGGCCTGGTCCTGATCCTCCGCCGAGAGCTCGTCGGGGGACTCGAGCTCCATCTCCTCGCCGAGCTCCGGCATCGCGCAGACGTCGAACTGCGCGACCCTGCCGGCCGCGAGGTCGACGTAGGCGGTGACCGTGGCACCGAAGGTGATCTCGACGCAGCCCTCCGGCGTCGGGACGAACTCGCCCACGAGCCGGCGCACACGGTCGAGGGCGTCAGGCTCGCCGCGGCGGGCTTGCCCGAGATGCTGTCCGATCTCCCGGAGCGCGCCCACGTTCTCGTCGGTCGGCGCGAGCCGGAGGTTGTTGAACACGAACGTCGTCGTCATCGCAGCATCCCTTCGTAGTCGAGCTCCGCGGTGTCGATCATCGCGTGCGAGTAGACGTCGGCCGTGACGAGCCGGCTGCGCTGCCCCACGAGGGCGCCGATCTCGGCCCAGCTCAGCCCCCGCTTGTGCATCAGGGAGATCCTGCGGTGCCGCAGCGCGTGCGGGCCGAAGCTCGGCACGGCCGCGGCCTTGCAGGCGCGCAGGATCGCCATGCGCAGCCGGTCGGCGGTCGCGTCGCCGAACAGGGGGGCGGCGGGGTCGCGATCCTCCCGCGGCGGTAGCCGCTCGAGCAGCGCCGTCCAGAGCACGTCCGGGAGCTCGATCCAGCGCGGGCGGCGGGTCTTGGACACGGCCCCGCGCACGAGCCAACCCTGCCGCTCCTCGTCGAGGTCGCCGACGCGGGCGGCCTCGAGCTCGCCGACGCGGCAGCCGGTCGCGTCCAGCACGCACAACGCGAGGCGGTAGCTCGAGGGGAGCAGCCGCGCGACCTTCTCCACATGCTCGGCCGAGGGCGGCTCCGGCTCCTGCGCTTCGGAGCGGGGAAGCCGCACGTGCACGCGGTCACGGGCGGGGTTCGGCGCCACGCCGGCGAAGTCGAGCGTCATCGCGAGCGCGGTCAGACTCTTGCGCACCGTCTCGCGCGCGGCACCCGCCGCGCTCAGCTCGGTCACCATCCTCGAGACGTCGGTCGCGGTGATCGCGTCGATCGGCGTCGTAGGCGCGATCACGCGGAAGATGCGCTCGACGGCCGTGCGGTGCTGCACGTTCGTCGACGCGCGCACGTCGATGCGCGACGCGCGCCACGAGTCGGCGGCCTCGCGCAGCGTCGGGCTCCGCGCGGGCTGCTCGAGCGCGCGGCGGACGTCGGGCACCCGCAGCGCCGCGAGCTCGGCCTCGACCCACCGCCGGCGGGCGAGCGCCTGCGTCCGGGTCGCGAACGAGCCGGCGTAGCGCGGCTTCGCCTCGCGGCCGCCGACGCGGTAGCGGACTTCGAAGCGCTTGACGCCGCTCGAGCGGGTGCGGGCGACGATCCAGGAGCTCGCCATCTACGCCCCCGCCCGCCCGCGGGCGTAGTACGCCTCGAGCAGCCCGCGGCGCCGCGCTTCCTTCACCCAGCGGCCGGCGGTGGGGCGCGGGACGCCCCAGTGTGCAGCGACGGCGAGCACGGGCGGCTCGCCCAGGGCCTCCGCGTCGACGTAGGCGGCCGCGACCGCCTCGTAGTGCTCGTCGCCGTAGCCGCGTACCGGGCGCTCGAGCACGGCCGGGGTCGATCGCCGCCGCCGGCCTGCTCGAGTCGTCGCCGCCGTGAAGCGGCGGGACGCGGCCTCGAGGTCGAGGGGCTCGCCGGAGTCGAAGCGCTGCAGGATCGCGGCGCGGTGGGCGGGGTGGTTCACGAGCCGCTCGATCGTGCCCAGCCGCACCGCGCGGAGCCGCTCGACGGTGACGGGCTCGCCGACGTCGAGCAGCGTCAGGTCGCGCACGCGCAGCATCCCGCCCTCGTCCGGCCGCACGTGCGCGAGCAGCCGCTCACGGCCGGCCGCGCGGGCGTACTCCACGCGCACCCAGCCGCGGTCGCCGACCCACAACCGCGTCGGCGCCGGCGTCGGGACCTGCGCGCGCGCGGTAGCGGCAGGGGGCTCGAGCTTCACGTCTTTTCGTCGTGGCATCTACAGGATCGTATCACTTAGGTCTCAGGTTGTGGACGCCGCGACAGCTCGGCTGTAGCGTGGGTCTCGTCGTGCACAGACCGAGACCCCGAGAGGAGGTATCCGGATTGCAAGGCGACGAGCTGCTCGCGCGAGCACGGGCCGCCGGACGGCTGCCGGCGCCGCCGCAGCGGCGCAGCATCCGGCGCGCGGCGCGCGTTACCCGGGCCGAGCTCGCGGCCGCGCTCGGCGTGAGCCCCATGAGCGTCTACCGCTGGGAGACCGGCGGGGCGAGGCCACGCGGAGACAACGCGGCGCGCTACGCCGAGCTGCTCGAGCAGCTCGACACGGCGCTCACGTAAACACGAACGGCCCCTCGTGGGGGGCCGCCCGACCCGAAAGGAGAAACAGGTGTCACAAAGTGTATCCACCACCGACTACCCCCGGAGCTGGGATTGGGACAAAGAGGGCGAGCGCGTCGAGGGCGCGTTCGTCGAGCTCGGCGAGGGACCGACGGTAAACGGGTTGCAGCCCATCGCCGTGCTCGAGGTCGACGGCGAGCACCGCTCGATCTGGCTTTTTCACGAGGCGTTGAGGTCGAAGTTCCGCGCGGAGCTCGAGCGCCGGGCGGGCGGTGACTTCGACGAGGGCGAGCCCGTCGTCATCGAACGGCGTGGGTGGCGCGAGGGCGCGAGCGGGCGACGCTATGTGGACTATTTCGTCGCCTTTCCCGCGGCGCCGCGGCGCTCGGCGGCCGAGATCCTCGGCGTCGGCGCCGTGGTTGAGGATCACGAGGCCGAGGGCGATGAGCCGGCCCCGTTCTGAGACGGCACGGCGGCCGACGCTCGGGGTACCAGCTCCCGATCCTGGCCTCATGCCACGCGGGTTGCGCGAGGCCACGCGCGCTCTCGGCCTGCGCAAGGGGATGCCGACCGACGACGATCGGCCGCCGCTGAGCACGTTCCCGGGGCGGAGGGTGAAGCCGCTCGACGGTCAGCTCGCGCTCGAGCTCCTCGGCGGCGAGGGGGATGGTGACGAGTACCGCGACGGCGACGAGGCTGGGGAGCGTCGCGGCTATGCGGAGTAAGAGCAGCGACGAGGCGGCGGCGGGCGAGCTGCTCGCCGCCGCCCTCCTGTACGCGAGCCTCGGCTGGTACGTGGTGCCGTTGCACGACATCACCGCGGGTGTCTGCTCGTGTCGCGCCGGCGAGGGCTGCGCCACGCCGGGGAAGCACCCCCGACTCGGCAAGTGGCCCGAGCGCGCCACCGTCGACAAGGGCACGATCGCGGGGTGGTGGGAACACTGGCCGACGGCGAACGTCGGCGTGCTCACGGGCGCCCGCTCGGGCCTGCTCGTTATCGACGTCGACCCCCGCCACGGCGGCGACGAGGCTCTGTTCCGGCTCGAGCAGGAGCACGGGCCGCTGCCCCTCACGGTGGAGGCGTTCACCGGCGGCGGCGGCCGGCACCTGTACTTCCAGCACCCGGGCGGCGAGCTGCGCAGCTTCGAGCTCGCCCCCGGCCTGGAGGTCAAAGCGGACGGCTCGTTCGTCGTCGCGCCGCCCTCACGCACGGGCGAGCCGCGGTGACGCGGCCGCCGCACACCTGGAACGTGGACACGCCGCCGGGTGAGACGGAACTCGCGGCCGCCGTCGCCTGGATCCTGATCGGCGGCCGCCGCAACGGCCCGGGTCAGGCCGCCGAGCCGCTGCCGGCGGTGATTCGCGACGGCTCCTGGCACCGCACGATGGTCAGCGCCGCCGGCAGGATGCGCCGGCAGGGCTTCCTCGAGCAGGCCGCGCTCGCGGCGCTCGTCGCCGAGAACGCCGGCAAGTACGAGGGCACGATCCCGCCCGACTCGGACGCGGAGCTCGCCGCGCTCGTCGCCGACGTGTACGAGCGCTACGAAGCGGCGGAGGAGATCCCGCTCGCGCGCGCGTACGACGGCGAGCCGCGCCCGATCGACGACGTGCTCGAGGTCTTCAAGCGCTGGCTCTTCCTGCCGGACGCCGGGCTCGTCTACGTCACCTGCGCGGCCGTGGCCGCGAACAGGGTGCCCGACTTCGACCCGACCTGGCTCATCGTGGTCGGCCCCGCCGGCTCCGCGAAGACGGAGACGCTGAGCGCGACGAGCCGGCTCGACGACGTGCACGTGGTCGGCACCTTGACCGAGCCGAGCCTGCTCAGCGGGACGCCGCGCAAGGACACCGCGAGCGACGCGAGCGGCGGGCTGCTGCGCGAGATCGGCGAGCACGGGATCATCGTCCTCAAGGACTTCGGCTCGGTCCTGTCGATGCACCGGGAGCAGCGGGCGAGCGTGATCGCCGCGCTGCGCGAACTGTACGACGGCTCCTGGACGCGGCTGCTCGGCGTCGACGGCGGGCGGCGGCTGCACTGGCAGGGCCGGCTCGGTCTGCTGGCCGGCGCGACCGGTGTGCTCGACCAGCACCACGGCGTGATGGCCCAGCTCGGCGAGCGCTTCCTGCTCTACCGGATCACCGTCGACGACGCGGCGGCGATGGCGCGCTCCTCGCTCGCTCATCAGGGTCGCGAGCGGGAGATGCGGCGCGAGCTCTCCGACGCCGTGGCTGGCCTCTTCGCCGGGCTCGACCTGAGCGAGCCGCCGGCGCTCTCGGAGCCCGACACCGACCGGCTCGTCGCGCTCGCGGTGCTCGTCTCCCGCGCACGGTCGCCGGTCGTGCGGGAGAACTACCAGCGCGAGATCGACCTCGTGCCCCCGAGCGAGGCACCCGGCCGGCTGGTCGGCGCGCTCGGGCGCATGCTCACCGGACTGCGGCTGATCGGCGTCGACGACGCGGAGGCCTGGCGGGTGACGACGAAGGTCGGGCTCGACTCCATGCCGGCGAGCCGGCTGCGCGCGCTCGAGTTCCTGCTCGGCAAGCCCCAGCCCGTCCCCACGACGACGGTCGCGCTCGAGCTCGGCCTGCCCACGCAGACGACGCGGCGTGTCCTCGAGGACCTGGCCGCGCACGGCGCCCTCCTCCGCACGGCGCAGGGGGACGGGAGGGCGCACGAGTGGAGCGTCGTCGACTGGATCGCCGAGCTCTACCGCGCCGCGACGACCGTTCCCGAAATGTCGGATACCCCTTTTAAGAATCGAATATCACGTAAGACGACATTTCGGGAAAGGTCCCCCGAGACACCCCGCGAACCCGCATCGTTGTGTGAGATCCCGGCCCCGGCCGACCCCTCGGGAGCCCGCACACGACCGAGGCGGAGCCGACGCTCGATGAGGCGCTGTACGACGAGCAGCTCTACGCCGAGCACGAGGACGAGTGAGCGCGCGACCCTCCCCCGAGAGCCGACTCGCCAACCGCGACGCCTTCCTGAGCCGCACCGACCTGCGCCAGCTCGGGCTCGAGCGCCGCGCCGTGGACGCCGTCTTCCGCGCCTGCCCCGTGCTCGTGCTACCCGGCTACAGCCGGCCGCTGATCCGCGTCGGCGACTACCTCGAGCTGCTCGAGCGCTCGACCTACGACGGCGACCGCGTCAGGCTCCCTTAGAACTCGTTTCAGAATGAGTCCGTTGAACCAATGCACGAGGCGGGAGCAGACGGAGGCCGCCATGAGGGCGGCCTCCGTGGTTCCCATGGGGAGAAAGTCGGCGCTAGACGAGCGCCTTCCAGAACACCTTGACGTCCTCTGCGGGGAACGTCTCGGTCTCGAACACCTCGAGCTTCGCGATCTTGCCGAGGACGCGGAACGCCGTCTCGAGATCGGGATACTCGAAGATGCCGAGATACTCCCACGGGCCCATAACCGCGAGGAAGCGCTCGACAGTACCGCCCTCGCCCTCGACGATCTTGTAGATCTTGTCGAAGTACTCGGGGGTCTTCTCGAGGTGCTCCCGCGCGATCGGTGCGATCCTAAAGAGACCAACATAGGTGAACAAGTGTCACCTCACTACCTAGGGACATCGCTTAGAGTCCCGTCACGGGGGAGTGTCTCTCCCACGGCATCCAGAGGCATCCGCGAGTTCACGGGATCGGATTGCTCAGAACTACGTATGTCGGCGTGCCTCCTGATCGAGTGCCCCGATTTCTCATTGAAGCCCCGTCGTTAGTCACGGGTGCACAAGTGTTTCTCCCGAAAAGGTGCGGGATTGTCCGTCGGGCGGGCGCGCGCTCTCGACGCCACCCCGCCCTCCTACCCTGCCCGCAGGTGCGGCGCGTTTGCGTTGTGACATGCGCGGTGCGCGACGTCGAGCCGATCGAGCTCGTGCACGTCGTGGCCGTGGAGCGCGAGCCGCATCGTCTCGTCGAGGTGGACGACGTCGAACGGCCGGTCCGCTGTCGCGGGTTGTCGGCAGTAGCGGCAGAGCGCGTGCGTCGCGAGGACTGCAGCGCGCGTCGCTCGCCAGCGGCGGCCGTAGATCTGGTTGGTGTTGACGGCGTGCAGGGCGCAGCGGGAGCCTGGGCACACCCTGCCGCAGACGTTGCAGGCGCGCAGCCTCACGGCTTGCGCTGCTCAAGCTCGCGCCGCAGCCGCAGGCCGCCCAACTCTTGTGACTTGCGTTGCGAAGTTCTATCGTCCGCCCGATGGGCCGGCTTCGCCACCTGTTCTGCCGCATCCGGGGCGGCCATCGATGGCAGACAGTCACAGACCCCGCGGGCTCGATCACGGAGTGCGGGCGTTGCGGAACGATCCGTCACGGAGGCGCAAGCCCCGCCGCCGGTTCTTTCTCTGTTACAACGGTCCGCCGCCGGGGGCAGACTCCGCGATCGGGGGGGTAATTCCGAATTGCGGGAGTCACGGCGGGCTGCTCCTCCGTCACGAGCCCCACCCGCCCCCCGGAGGAGGGGGGCGGATGGGGCTGCCGATGACGCCCTCGACAGGGGTAGCGCCACCGATTCAGAGGACTTTCAGACAGCGGATCGCCTGCGGGACGGCGACGATCGAGCCTGTGCGCCAGTAGGCGTACAGCCCGCGCTGGCTGGTCGGCCGGTTGTTGGCCGTCGCGAACAGGTGCGGCACGAGCTCGACCGTGAGGCCGACGCGGTCGCCGATCACGAAGCCGGCTGCGAAGTCTCCGGCGGCGACGATGGTGCTGCCGCTCGTGGTCGCCGTCGTCATGTCAGACCACTCGGCGGTGCGCCGGCCGAGCACGCCGTCGCCGCGGGAGGCCATGACATGGGGCTCCGTCGTGCTGCCGGCGGGCGTGAGCCTGTAGGTCTTGTCGAGGATCGTCGGCGAGCTGAGCCAGGACGTGTTCGACTGGAACCTCGCCGGGACCGCCTGCAGTAGCGAGTAGACGTCCGCGACGGCGTAGGTCGCCGTGCTCGCGGTGGTGACGACGGCGGTGCCGCCGACGAGCAGCCCCTGCGGTTCGTTCGAGCCGTGCCCCAGGCCGGTGAGGAACTTCGAGGACTCGAGCACGTCCCTCGCGTCGGCGATCACGCGGGCGAGCTCCTGCTGCAGCGACGTCCAGTCTTGGCCAACCTCGATGCTGAAGGGCACGAACGAGTGCGCCTTCTCGGCGTACAGGATCGGCTGCGCCAGCGTCGGTGAGTCGTCGCCGACCTCGGTTGCCTCGGCTGCAAACGAGGCGGTGACACCGGCCGACGTGACGAGCCGTACCTCGTGCGTGGTCATCGAGCGGACGGTGGCCACCCCCCTGATCGGGTTCAGCGCGCCGCTGCTCGTCAGCCTGATCGTGGGGTCGATCTCGATGGGGGCGGCGAACCCGCCGGTGGTGGTCACGCCCTCGGCGAGGGCACGCTCCTCCATCGCCCGGTTCGCCCCGTGCAGCGCCTCGAGCTCCTCTCCGGTCATGCGCAGGTGCGCGGTCGTCGGGTCGGCGAGCACCTTGCCGAAGGCGCGGGCGTAGTGCTCGTTGCCCACCGCGGCGAGGTAGCGGGCGTCGAAGCCGCCGGCGGGCCCGCCGATGTCGCGGTCGACGAGGTCTTCGGCGGCGCGGGCTGCCTCGTCGCTGAGGTCGGCGCGCTCGATCGCGCGCAGCGCCTCCGAGCGGGCGGACTGCAGGTGCCGGGGCACCGGTTGCGGGCGGCCGGGCCTGAACTCGGTCTCGGCCTCCACGCTTCCGCGGCCGGCCAGCTCTGCCAGCCGTTCTCGCCGCGCGCGGAACTCGTCCGCCCGTTCGTTGAGGGCGTTCCAACGGGCCTTCTGCTCGTCGTCGAAGGGCTCACCGGCGGCCTCCTCCTGGAGGTCGCGGATGGCGTCGAGGAGCTCTCGCTCCGTCGTAGGGATGGTCACGTCGTGTCCTCTCCGGGCCGTGCCCGGTACCGTCGGCCCCGTCGTCGTCAGGGTGGGGGGTGTCCTACAGGGCTCCCCCTTGGATTGCGAGCGCTCGGTGCCATTCGTAGGCGCGCTCGAGCGTGTCTGCGTCCTCCTCGTCGCCCGCCTCACGGGCGCCCTGGGCGAGCTCGAGCAGCGCCTGTGGGTGGAGCACGAAGTTGAGCGCCAGGTTGCGCATCTCGGCGCGGACCTCGGCCGGGGTGGGCTCCTCGATGCCCCGCTCGTCGAGGCTGGCGGCGGCGGCCACGGCCAGACGCAGCGTGCGCATGCGCTCCTCGACCTCCTCGTTGGCCTCGACGTAAGGGCGGTCGTCGAGCCAGGCGGGGGTGATCTCGCGCAGGGCGTCGAGCGCCTCGCGCACGGGCTCGGGCTCGGTGTCGTCCACGTCCTGCCTCCTGTCGGGTGTGCCGCTGGTGAGTAACTGCTCGAGGTCGTCCTCGCGCACGCGCAGGCGCGGCCGGGGGCCGCTGCCGAGCCGGACGGCGGGCAGGTCGCCGCGCGCGATCAGGCGGTAGGTCGTCGAGCCGGCGAGGCCGAGGCCGAGCGCCGCCTGCTCCACACTCAGCAACCTCACGCTTGTCGCTGGCATTAGCGCATTTTACCGCATGCTCTGGTCACGTAGCGAGCGGGGTGGAATGCTCAGGAGCGCTGTCGCAACCGCTGCCCCGCTTTCACCGGCGCCAACTCGAGGCGGACGACCGGCGAAAGCTCGACCGGATAGCGCCCGCCACGTCCGACGACGACGCCACGACGCAGCGGGCAGGCTCGACCCCATTTGGCGACAGCCGCCGTCTCCGAGGCCTGCCGGCGATCGGTCGCAGCGTGGCCGGCGCGATCCCCGGCACCGACCCGAGCCGCGCGCTGGTCGCGAAGGAGCACAGGAGCGGCCGCTAGAGGCTTGATGTGAAATTCGAGCCGGGAGGACGCGCGTCGTCCACGATGCTCGCCCACGAAGAAGTGCCGCCGAGTGCGGCCCGTCTTCGTCGGTGGCAGCGCCCTGGGCTGGGCGAGCCGAGCCCGGGATTGCCTACTTCGGCTCGAACAGGATCGCGTGGACGGCCGTGCCCCCAACATTGTTGGTCTCGTGGTCCGTTGCGTCCATCCATATCGACGCGCCTTTGGGCACCTCAAGCTCGGTGACTTCGCCCGAAGGTGCCGTGAACGCCACCTTGCTGTCGGAAAGCGAGTAAATGAGAGTGCCGGGATGCGAGTGCATCTCAGTACGGCCTCCAGGCTCCATCGTCACTTCGAGCACCCGCGTATGCTCGTTCTCGAACAGCACCTTGTACACGTGCGGCGCGACCTTCGCTGCATCTTCGGCCATCGTGTGCTCCTCTCCGGTCAATGGGATCTGTGAGTAGAACACACCTGAAGCATCCGTGGAGTCTTCGCCTTACGTGGACGACCCGCTCGGCCAGACGGCTGGGCCTGCAATTCACAGGCGGCCGAGTTTCACATCAAGCCTCTAGCACGCGCGTCGTTGTCCGGTTCGGCGAGATTCGGTACACGCACCGGTACACGCACGCAGCGGGCATTCCCGGCATTCCCGGCACGCCTGACCCACGGTTTCAAGCCGTTTCCGTGAAGCCATGCGGTACCGATGGGCGCACCTGGGATCGAACCAGGGACCTCTCGCGTGTGAAGCGAGCGCTCTCCCGCTGAGCTATGCGCCCGGGAGCGGAAAGGCTAGCGCACCCGCTGCTACGATCGCCGGGCCCGGTCGCGCTAGGCGGGGAGGTAGCGGTTCCCTGTACCCGAAATCCGCTCTAGCGGGGCCGAATGCCGTCCGAGGACGGTGTTGTCGGGATTGGATCCGCGCACGTGGTGTTGACAGATCGGGTCCCGCGCACTGGGAGCGTCCGAACCGCGTCAGGTCCGGAAGGAAGCAGCGCTAAGGACTCCCTCCCAGGTGCCGCGGTCTCGCCCGTTCCGAGCCGGCGACGCGGTCACCTCCGGTGACGCTCGCTTCGACGACGGAGTGCGCGGCCGGGTGCTTCCTTGTTGGGCGCAAAGTTCGGAAATCCGCTCTCGCGGAGTTCCGAACGCGCAGAAAGATCCCTGAAGAGGGCCGCCCGCGGCCCTAGAACCTTCCTACAAACTCGTTCTCGGTCGACGACACGTCTCGTCCTCAGGCCAAGAGCCAGGCATCGTCACGCAGGATTGGAATCGCCGTCCCGCCGGGCTCGAGGCCGTCGACCTCGACGTCGCGGCCCCCGATCATGAAGTCGGTGTGGACGACCGAGTCGTTGAATCCGGCGGCGGCGAGCTCGTCCCGGGTCATCGAGGTGCCGCCTTCGAGGGCCCCGTGGATCCCCTGCCCGTACGCGATGTGACAGGCGGCGTTCTCGTCGAAGAGCGTGTCCAGGAAGACGATGCCGGTGCGCCCGACGCGCGAGTCGCCGTCCACGAGCGCGACCTCGCCGAGGAAGCTCGCTCCGTCGTCCTGGCGCATCTCCTCGCGCACCGCTTCGGCCCCGACCGTGGCCTCGACCTCGACCGCGCGGCCGCCGGCGAAACGGATGCGTAGGCCGCGCACGATTCGGCCGCCGAGCGCCAGCGGCATCGTGGCCGCGACGACACCGTCCACGCGGAGCCGGTGCGGCGTCGTGAACACCTCCTCGGTAGGCATGTTCACGACGCAGGAGCGCCCCTCGACCGTCGTCTCCTGTGCCGTCAGCCAGCGCGCGCCTGCGATCAGGCCAACCGTGAGGTCGGTGCCCGGCCCACGGAACCGAACCCCGTCGAACCGGCGCTCGTCGAGTAGCTCCGCACGCTCCTGCAGACGTTGGATGTGGTTCCGCCACGAGCCGACCGGATCGGGCTCGTCGAGCCCGGTGGCGGAGACGACGGCGCGCCAGAGCCGCTCGACGTCCGGCTCGCCGAAGACCGCTTCGGCCCAGCCCGCCGTCGGGTACGCGACGATCGACCAGGCGAGGCGTCCGTCGTTCTCGGCGGCCAGGAGTCGCTGGTGGGCCGCGCGTGCGAACGTCCGTGCCACGCGGGCAGGGTCGAGGTCACCGAAGAGCTCCGGCTCCGATTCGCCGGTGATCGTGATCGTGGCGCCGTGCGTCTCCGCCAGATGGTCGATCAGGGCGAGCGTCCACGGCGGTGACCACTCGAGGCTGTCCTCAGGCGCGTTGAGGACGCGGGCGCGCTTCAGATGCGGGTCGCGGTAGGCCGTCTCCACGTACCGGGCGCCCGCCTCGTACGCCACCCGCGCGATCGCGCGTACGAGTGGGGTATGTTCCGGCTCCGCGGAGACGCGCAGCGTCTGGCCCGGCGCGAGATTCACGCCAACCTCGACAGCCAAGCGCGCGTAGCGCTCGAGACGCTCTTCCGGACTCACGACAACGCTATTCGAGCCAGCTGGCGAAGCGCTCAGCGTTGGCGCCTGCGTCGTCGCCGAGCACCGGGTGGCGCGAGATGTCGGGTGAGTAGCGGCTCGAGGGCGGTGTCCGACCGAGCGCCTCGGCCATGGCCCGCACGTGGTGCGGGGCGCCGCCGCAGCAGATGCCGATGTACCCGACACCGAGATCCCGGGCGGCCGCCGCGAAGTCGGCCATCTCGAAGCGCGTGCACGTGTACGGGTCGAGCCCGAGCGGGAAGGGGCGTCCGCCGTCCTCCTCGCGAAGCGTGTGGAAGGCAGGCTGCTCCGGGGTCGTTCGGTAGGGCACCGGTTGGGCGGCGACGTGGCAGTCGACCGCGGCTCGGATCCGCTCGAGCAGCGGCAGGATGGTCGCCGGGCCGCGGCTGCAGTTGAGGCCGACGACGTCTGCGCCCGCGTCCGCGACGCGCCGGCAGGCCTCCTCGAGTGGCACGCCGTCGATCGTCGACTCGGTGATCTGGGCGAAGGTAACCACGGAAGGTAGCCCGGCGGCGTTGATCTCCTGGACGCCGATCAGCGCCTCGCCCAGATAGTCGTTCGTCTCCGCGATCACCAGGTCGGCGCCTTCCTCGACGGCCCAGGCGATCTGCTCCCGGTACATCTCGCGCACGATCTCACCGGAGCCGGCCGGATCGTCCGGGTCGTAGGCCCAGGTGTTGCAGATGTTGCCGGCGAGCAGCGCGCCCCCTTCGGCGGCGACCTCCCGGGCGATCCGCAGCGCGTTGCGGTTGAGCGGCTCGAGCTCGTCCTCGCGGCCGATCTGGCGGAGCTTCTCGCGATGCCCGTAGTAGGTGAAGGCGACCATCACCTCGGCGCCCGCGCGCAGGAACTCCCGATGCAGCTGGCGCACTGCCTCCGGGTGGTCGAGCACCACCTCGGGGACGAACGGGCCGCTCATCACGTAGCCGCGGCGCTCGAGCTCGAAGAGATAGCCCTCCGCGCCGAGCACGACGTCGGTGTCGAGGCGCTCGAGGAGCCCGGGGACGTCAGTAGTGAGGGAGTGGCGGGACAGAGTAGAGATGATATTCGCCCTCCCGCGCGTAGCGCTCGACCGCCCTTCGCAGGGCCCGCTCGTCGAGCGTGACGCCCAGTCCCGCCCGTTCGGGACGAGGACGACCTCGCGCTCGGGCGAGAACGGGCCCTACCGGCCACGCCTCGATCTTGGCGATCGTCGCCACCGCCGCATCGTGACGAGTCGCCGCTGCGTTCGTGCGAAGATGAGCCCGTGCACGCCGCGATCGACGCGTCGGCGCTCGGGGCCGGAGAACGACCGCTCTCCGCCGAAGAGTGCGCCGGGGTCGCAGCCCGTGCCGCCACACTCCTCGACCTGGCCAGCCTCGACAGCGCCGGTGATGGCGCTCCGACGCTGCTGTGGCGGAACGAGGCTTCCGAGGCGTGGCTGAACACCGGGCTGGTCGCGCGTGACAGCGGCTTCCACGACCACGACGGCTCCTGCGGAGGCGTGCACGTCCTGGCGGGACGGGTGGTGGGCGAGTCGCTCGTGGTCGGTGGGCCGCGCCGGCTCCGCGAGTACGGCGCAGGCGACTCGTTCTCCTTCGAGGGGGACGCGATCCATCGCGTCGACCACTTGCGAGGCGCCGTGACGGTGCACGTCTACTCGCCGCCGCTGCGCTCGATCGGGCATTACGAGCTCATGGACGGGGAGTTGCGGCGTACGCCCGGCGCGCCCGACCACGAGTCGCCGCCGAGCGCGGCGCTCACCGCTGCCCTTGCCGCCGACTAGCGCTGGGGCTCTCGACGAGGGCTGTCCGAGCCTCCAGGATGGCCGAACGAACCCGTCCTGGGCCGTGGTAGCGTCCGACGCGTGCTGCTGACGATCACCGGTCTCGGCAAGACGGTTCTACTGCTCGTCGCGGGGACGTTCATCGCCTGGGCCGTGATTACAGCGATCTTCATCCCGCGTCGGGACCAACGTTTCCCGCGTGACCTCAACCTCTACATCACGCTCACTGCCGTGCTGTTCGTGGCGCAGATGGGTGCCGTGTGGTGGGTAACCGGGACGCAGGAGGTGGAGGAAGCAGAGGCCGCGGGAGTGACCGAGACGACCGGCAGCGAGACAACGGGCGGCGAGACGACCGGGGCGACCGAGGCGACCGAGACGATCGAGACGGCGGTCACGGAGACGGCCGGCGGCGAGACCTCCCAGGCCACCGAGACGGCAGAGACCGGGCCGGCGGAGACCGGGACGACCGAGGGCTCCACGGGTGACGCGGCGGCCGGGAAGCAGGTTTTCGCCTCTGCGGGGTGCGTCAGCTGCCACACGCTCGCCGACGCGGGCTCGAGCGGGACGGTCGGGCCGAACCTCGACGACGCGAGCCCGTCGTACGACAAGGTGGTGGAACGGGTGACGAACGGACAGGGCGTGATGCCACCGTTCAAGGATCAGCTGTCGGAGCAGCAGATCGCCGACGTCGCGGCCTACGTCTCGTCCGTCGCCGGCTCGTAGGACCGAGGCCCGTCTCGCCGCGCGGCTACCCTTCGCCTCCCCGGAGAGGTGTCCGAGTGGTCTAAGGAGCGCGACTGGAAATCGCGTACGTGCTGAAAGGTGCGTCGCGGGTTCAAATCCCGCCCTCTCCGCTCTGGTGGGGGAACCACCTGGTTCCCCCACCGAGCCGATCCGCTGTCAGGACGCTCGCGACCGTGCCGCGCCGGCCATGTGGTCGGCCCGGGCTCTTCCCGACGGTGCGTCGGCGACCCGGAGGCCGGTGATGATCCGCTCGAGGAGCTCGACGCCGACTGCGACACGGGGGGAGGGGCGCGAGAAGTAGGCGTTGGCGTCGACAGGCACCGCGATCGCGGCCAGCCGCGCGGGTACCGTGCCGGCGACCTCCTGCCAGGCGCGGCGGGCGCCCGGCTCGTCGTAACCGCAGGGCGCCACGATCACCACCTCCGGCTCGCCCGCGGCGACGTCGTCCCAGGTGACCGGGCGTGACGGCTCGCGCGCCCGGCCCAGCACTTCCCGGCCTCCGGCTGCTTCGACCATCTCGGGGATCCAATGCCCGGAGGCGAAGGGCGGGTCGTGCCACTCCGCCACGAACACGCGACGGGGCTCCGTGGCCGCAGTGCGGACGCGAACCAGGTCGATGCGCTCGAGCATTGCCGCCGCCACCTGACGCCCGCGATCCGGCACCCCCAGCACGTCTGCCAGTTGCTCGACACTCGAGGCGATGTCGGCCAGCGAGCGCGGGTCGAGGCTCACGACGTGCGCGCCGACGTCGCAGACCTCGCCGCTCGAGACGGCGCACACGCGGCAGAGATCCTGGGTGATCACGAGGTCCGGACGCAGCGCCGCGAGCACGTCGGCGTCGACCGCGTAGAGGCTCGTGCCGTCCGACACCGCGTCGCGCACGGCGGCATCGATCTGCGCGCCCGACAGTCCGGCCGGGTCGAGACGGCTGAGGGAGACCACGGGGAGCGACCGCACCGACGCGGGCGAGTCGCACTCGTGCGAACGACCAACGAGCGAGTCGGCGAGCCCGAGCTCCGCCACGATCTCGGTCGCGCTTGGCAACAAAGATACGATCCGCATCGCCGAGCACCTTACGCGCCGGCCGCCGGTGGACGGTTCCCGGAGGCGGCGCTCTGGCACCTCGAGCGCCTCCCATCAGCGGCTCGCCATCGGCTCGTCGAGCACCACCTCGAACATCTCGACGCTCGTCCGCCTACCGGCGCCCTCACCCGGGCTCAGGCGGTCGAGCGCCGCATCCGCCCGGCGCAGGTCGTCCTCGGTCTTGCAGAACACGAGGCCTGCGGTGGCCCCGGCGTCGCGATCGGCGATCTCCATCACGCGTGTGACACCGCGCAGGCCGTCGGCCGCCTCGGTGGGAATCCCGGGTGGAACCCGGCCCGCCCGTGCGACGCCGAGCTGCTTCCGCAGCTCCGCCACCTGGGTGTCGATCGTGGTGGGATCGACTCCCTCGAAACGCGCTATGCGCAGGAACATGACGCCTCCTCTCTGGACTGGCGTGATCCGCTCGGCTCGCACACCCTCGCCGCTCGGCGTTCGCGTGTGCATCGACCGGACGGCGGATCGTGCGGAGGAGCGCCGGTCGTCTGGGCGCGCTCGGGAGAGAGCCTCATCCGCCGATCATCCACGGTGACCTCATCCGGTCGATCCTCCGTGCGGCCGATGGGCCGCCGCGCCGAGACGCGGGAGCATGGCCGGGCGATGCCGGCAAGCCTCGGGCGGACGGTGAGACGGTGGTCTTCTGCCTCGACTTTGGCGGGAGGCGGGGAGAGTCGCGTCATCTCCGCCCGAGGTACCGGCACTCGGCGCAAGAGGCGGGTCGTCTCGTTCAGGCAGCGTGGGGGAGACCAGCACGGCCCTCACCGCGTTGCTCGACGACGTGGCCGACGGGCCTCCGCAAGGCGGTGTAGGTCGCCGCCGTCACGACGCCCAACAAGCCGAAGCCGAGGATCCAGACCCAGTCTGGAGCTGTGAAGAGCAGCGCGTCCCCGGCCGGCGCGCGGAATGGCGCTCCATCGCGTGCGATCGGCAAGAGCACGTACCAGAAGAAGACGAAGGTGGCGAAGCTCCACGCTGCTCCCGCGGCCAGGGCGGAGAGCGGATGCTCGACGCGCCAGAACCGATCCGCCAGAGCGGCGAACACGATGCCGCTCAACGCCCAGTACGCCGCGAAGAGCACGGCGCCGACAACAATCGGCCACCACAGGTTCCGGTCGTGGCTGAAGTGGGTCAGGCCGAACAGCCATGCCGTAGCCGCCATCGGGAGCTCCAGCGCGCGGTGTTCGGTCTTCGTCCAGTCCCAGATTACGATCGGCGCAGCCATCGCGATTCCGCCGACGAGCCCGGAGGCGCCGCCAACGACCAGCAGTCGCCACACGGGAAGCTCCTGGCCCGTGCGCTCCTCCCGCTCGAGCCCTCTGCTCGCCGGGCGGGCGCCGAGGTCGATGTGTGTACTCACACGATCCTCCTCTCCGGTGCGCCGGCGGCAGTTTGGGCCACGCCGGCCAGGTCCTGGGAAGCGTGGCTGCGCGGTGGCTGCAGCGGGATCGTGCGGGCGGGGGATCGGACGGTCGGGCCTGTCTGTACTTCGGATGACGTCACGTCGTACGACGGGCGGGGGAGGACGACCGCGCCATCGTCTGGTCGACCGATGGCCCGCGCGGGCGGAGCGGGCCACGCTGCTGGAGTCACCGAGAGGAGAGCGATGGCCGTCCAGATCCGGGACGTCGAGCCCACCGACGGCCAGGCCGTCGAGCGAGTGCGCCCGTTCCGTGCCCTCTACGAGCACTGGGAGCGGCACCAGTGGTCCGCGCTCGACCTCGATCTCACGACCGACGCTGCCAGCTTCGCTGCGCTCGCCCCGGCGGACCGACAAGGGCTGGTCTGGATCTTCGCTCACCGGTTCCACGCGGAGTTCAACGTCGCCCGTCTGCTTGCTCCGTTCCTCCTCGCCGCCCCCGACTGGGAGACGCAGCTCCTGCTCGCCACGCAGACCGCCGACGAGCACCGGCACCTGCAGGCGGTGTTGCGCGTCTACGACGAGGTGTTCTGCGTCCGCGGCGGGGTCGAGGCCGTCCGGAAGCTTGCCGACCGCAACCTGGACCCGGTGGCGGAGGCTCTCTACGCGAAGCTCGAGGAGCACGTACGGCGGCTCGAGCAGGATCGCCATCCCGACCCGTTCCTGCAGGCGGTCGTCGTCTACCACCTGCTCGGGGAGGGGGTTGTCGCGCGCACCGCGCAGAACCTTGCCGCCGGCCAGTACGAGCGCTACGGGTACTTCCCCGGTCTCACCGAGGGGCAGCGGCTCGTGGCTCGCGACGAGGCGCGCCACATCGGCTTCGGCGTCTCGTACTGCCGACGCCGTGTGGCCGAGGATCGCGAACGCTCGCTGTCGCTGATCGGAGAGGTGATCGCGGAGTTCGGAGCCCTCGCCGCCGGCCTGCTCGCCACTGCGAGCGACGGCATGACAGACCTCGTGCGTGCCGGCTACGGCGTCGAGCCAATCGAGTTCTATGGCGAGGCGATGCGTCTGCTCGACCTGCGGCTGCGCTCGATCGGCTTCAAGGACGAGTGAGCGCCGACGGCGCCATCGTGCGGTCGGAGGATGTGGCGAGGGCCTTCAGGGATGCATATTCAACCGGTGACGACTGTGAACGGTCACCACCATCGCGCCGACACCGCCGAGATCGCGCACGTGGCTGCCGCGGAGCGCCTGGCGCGCGCGGTGATCGCCGCCTTCGAGTCCTGCGAGGATTGCGACGTGCCGTTCTCGGACGTCCAGAAGATCACGGTGCTGCAAGCGCTGCTGCTGGAGTTCGACGGGTTTCAGGCCCAGCTGAGCTCGCTTGACCGGCTGGGCCGGATCCTGCGGGAGTTCGAGCGCACCTGAACGAGCTGCGGGGCGATCAGGCGCGGGGAACCCGCGCCTCGGCGCGCGTTCCCTGACCCGGGCTGGAGCGCACGATCAGGGCTCCGCCGACGCTCTCCAGCCGCGCGCGGTGCGAGGCGAGCCCGATGTGCCCTGCGGCGAGGCGCTCGTCCAGCACCGCCTCGTCGAATCCGTGGCCGTCGTCCTCGATGGCGACCATGATGTCGTCACCGTCTTCGCTGAGCCGCAGGACGACGTGCCTCGCCTCGGCGTGCAGGGAGACGTTCAGCAGCAACTCGCGCGAGGCGGCCAGGAGGAGCCGCTCGTACCGGCTTCTCCCGACGGGGCGGCGCGCCTCCAGCCGCAACCGGAAGCCACCGGAGTCGGCGACCCGCTCCCCGACCGTTCTCAGCGCGGCCTCGATCCCGGCCGCCTCCAGGACGTACGGGTGGAGCTCGAACACGGCTTCCCGCAGTCGCACGACCGTGTCCGCGAGCGCGGTGCTCGCGCGGTCGAGGGCGGGGCTCGAGTATGCGTCTCCGACCTCCTCGAGCTCGTGCCCGGCCGAGAGCAGGTTCTGGATGGCGTTGTCGTGGAGAGCCTCGGCCAAGGCTTGCCGCTCCCTCTCCTCGGCGGACACCGCCTCGACCATCAGTCGCTGGCGCTCTCGCGACAGATCCACGATGCGCTCTGTGCGCCGGCGTAGGACCGCCGAGAGAAGCAGCGCAGCGACCGAGATCCAGGCCAGGTAGCCGGCCTGCACGAGGACGAACCGCGTGGCCTCGGGCTGCGACGCGGCCGGATGCGTGAATCCCTGGCCCAGATACGCGGCGACCGCCCCTGCTCCCGCAACCGCGGTCACCGACGGGCGGAAGCGGAAGGAGACGGCGACCGGAACGAGGAAATAGGCGAGCCGAGCCTGCGAGAACGGCCCGCCGGAGAGCGCCGCCAGGGCCGTGATCGCAGCGATGTCGACGGCCGTGGCGATCAGCCCCAGGCGCTCGGAGATCGGCCCGGCGTAGACCCAGACGAGCATCGACGTGCTCCAGAGCGCGAAGAGCACGAGCACGATCGCGAACGTCCTGTCGGCCGGCTCCGGGTGGTCGATCCGCTGGCCGGCGGCTAGCAGGCCGAGCGCTGGGAGTCGCAGCCAGGCAACAAGGCGCTCGCTCTCCTGCGCCGCGGCGCTCTCCGCCTCCGGGGGCGCCTTCCACTCGGCGGTGGGCACGGCTACTCGATCAGGCCGCGCCGCATCGCCTCGGCCACCGCCGCAGCACGGTCGGAGACGCCGAGCTTCTCATAGAGGTGCTGTACGTGGGTCTTGACGGTGGTGACGCCGAGGTAGAGCTCCGAGGCGATCTGGGGCAGGCTCTTGCCCTCGGAGATGGACTTCAGCACCTGCCGCTCCCGGTCCGTAAGCACGGGGGCGTCGTTCGTTGCCCGGAGGCGGATCTCGGAGACCAGTCCGGCGGCGATCTCCGGCGGGACGACGTGGTCGCCGCGCGCGCACCCGAGGACGGCGTCGGCGATCTGCTCGCGGCGCGCCTCCTTCGGCAGGTAGCCGGCGACCCCCGTCTCGAGCGCTCTGTAGACGATGCCGCTCTCGGTGAACGCGGAGAGCATCAACACCCGCGTGGGGAGCCCGTCGCGAACGATCGCGTGGGTGACCTGCAGCCCGTCGAGCTCGGGCAGCTTGTAGTCGAGCACTGCGACGTCGGGCTCCAATTCCTCGACGTGGCGGAGCGCTTCGCGCCCGTCAGCGGCCTCCGCGACGACTTCGATCTGCCCGGTGGCGAGCAGCGCCCGTACGACCCCCTCCCGGTAGAGCGGGTGGTCGTCGGCCACGATCACGCGGACCTTCTTGTCGCTGCTCGGCATCGCCGCCACCATCGTAGGCCGCTATCCAGTGGTGGGTGCGTTTCCGAGCGTGACGGTGACAGTGCGCTCCTTGCCGGCCCGCGTGACCCGCAGGGTCAGCGTCTCGCCCGGCTTGTGCGACCGCACGACGTCCGCCAGCTGCGCGGCGTTGGCGATCGGCGTGCCGTCCACCGCGACGATCGTGTCCCCGCCCGTGAGCACGCTCTCGCCGTTGACAGTCACGAGCTGCCCTCCCGCTGCGATCCCGGCCCGGGCGGCCGGGCTCGCCTTGACGACGTGCACGACGAGCACGCCGCGGTCGGGGAGCCCACGCACCACCTTGGCAATCGCCGGATCCACTGCGGCCACCGTCACCCCGAGCCACGCGTGGACCACGTGACCATGGGCCAAGAGCTGCGGGACGATCACCCTCGCGGTGTTGCTGGCGATCGCGAACCCGACGCCGACGTTCCCGTCGACGGCGCCGCCGCTCTCGATCTGGTCGTTGATGCCCACCACCCGACCGCCTGCATCCAGGAGCGGGCCGCCGGAGTTGCCGTGGTTGATCGGCGCGTCGGTCTGGATCGCGTTGGGGATGCCGAGCCCGTTCGGGGCCTCGATGTCTCGACCGACGGCGCTGACGATGCCGGCGGTCATCGTCCGGTCGAGGCCGAAGGGGTTGCCGATGGCGTAGACCGGATCGCCGACCCGCACGTTGCCGGAGTCCGCAAGCGCGAGCGGATGGAGAGCAGACGTCGGCGCGTCGACGCGGATCACGGCGAGGTCCGTGGACGGATCGGCACCGACCACCTTGGCGCTGTAGGTCGCCCCGCCCGAGAAGCCGACCCGGACGCCCGTGGCGCCCTGGACGACGTGGTCGTTCGTGACGATGTCCCCCTTCCGGTCGATCGCGAAACCGGAGCCGCCGATCTGCACCTTCCGCGAGGTGGCGGGCGAGAAGAACGTCGCGGGCACCTTCTCGGTCTCAGTGGCCGAGATGACGACCACGCCGGGCGCCGCCTGGGCGTAGAGCACCTCGGGCGTGAGCTCGCTCGCCACGGGCGTACTCGAGTCTGCGTTCAGCGTGGCCGCGCGTGGGCGCTCGGGTTGCGCGGAGCTGCTCGATCCTCCCAGCACCAGCGCGATGGCGGCTCCGCCGAGCCCGCCGACGAGTACCGCGCCGACCACGATTGCTGCCAGACGCGTCATCGTTCCTCCTGCTCGGGGGGGTTGTGAGGTGGCGCAGCGCCGTCCCGCGCCTCGTGGTGGTGGGGGCGGCGTTCTGCGGCCCCCACCACGCAGCCTCGATCATCCGATCGAGTAGGCAACGAGCTCGTTGCTCGCATGCTTCACGAAGGGCCCCGCCGCACCCGCGCCGACGAGGAGCATGTCGCCGTCGACCGCCGGAAACGCGTTCACCCCGGCGGGTGCCTGCGCGGACCAGAGGGTCTTGCCGGTGTGGCTGTCGAGCGCGAAGATCTTGCCGTTCAGCGTCGCCGTGAAGACGACGTCGTTGGAGACCGTCGCCCCTCCGTAGTCCGCCGTCGGGAAACGACGAGCCCAGCGGAGGGAGCCGGTGTTCGCGTTCAGCGCGACGAGCTGCCCCTTGCCGCCGAAGAGCCCCGAGACGTCGATCTTGGCCGCACTCTCACGGAAGCCGAGATCGACGACCGGAACGTAGAGCGAGCGTCCGTCGTAGGCCATCGGGGTCTCGACGCCTCCGAAGATGCCGGGGAGCACGAAGACCGGTTTCGTCGCCGGCAGCGGGCCGCTGTCATTGCGGTGGGTGCCCACCGGCGTCTCCCAGAGCCTGCGCCCGTTGCTCGCGACAAAGGCGTAGACGCGACCCATCTTCCCGGCCGCGTAGACCACCTCGGTCGGCGTGCCCTTGACGGTCATCGTTCCCAGCACAGGCGAGTCCTGCAGGTCGTAGTCGCGAACGTCGTGGCTCACCACCTGTCGGTACCAGAGAAGCTTCCCCGTCGAACCGTTGAGGGCCACCAGCGAGTCGGTGTAGAGATCGGGGCCCGGGCGGCTGGAGCCATTCGGGTACTTTGCCGTCCCCGGGAAGGGTGCGGGGTTGGCGACGGCGAGGAAGACGCGTCCCTTGGAGTCCACGGCGGGCGGATACCACAGGCCGCCGCCGGAGTTGACCGTCGGGTTGCCCCAGAGCTTCGCGCCGTCCACGATCGTGTTGAACGTCCATTTCATGGCGCCCGTCTGGGCGTTGAGCGCGTACACGATCCCGTCGCCGTTACCCGCGTAGAACGCCTTCGGGTTGCCCGGCACGGTGCTGAAGAGCACGGTGCCCTCGTAGACGGTGGGAGCCATGTCGATGCCCTCGCGGGCGTTCCTGGTCAGCTTGCGCTTCCAGAGCACGTGCCCGTTCGTCGGGTCGAGGGCGAACGCCGAGCTCGCGGTGGCGCCGTAGAGCCGGTTGTACGCGTACGCGACGCCGTCGGGGCCCTCGCTCGGGCTGTTGAAGGGGTGCTTCCACCTCAGTGCCCCGGTGTCGCGGTCGAGCGCGTAGACGTCGCTGCGGAGATCCTGCAGGTAGACGGTGTCGCCGAGCACGAGCGGCGTGCTCGAGAACGCGCCGAAGGCGCCCACCCCTTTGAGCTTGAACGACCACTTCCGCTTGAGCCTCGCCACGTTGGCGGCGTCGATGCTGCTGGCGGTCGTGGAGCGCGTATTGGCCAGGTTGAGGTTGAAAGCAGGCCATTGACGGCCGAAGGCGCTGAGCTCGGGCGGCTCTGCGGGAACCGTGCGGTGTGACGCCCTCGCGGCACCGCCGGTCACGAGTGCGGCGGCGACCAGGCCGGCAACCACCGTGACGGCCATGTTCACGCGCGGCATCGGGATCCTCCTGCGTGCGCGGTCGACCGCTCGTCGTGGCCTGGATCCACCACTAGGTGGCAAGGAGGACCCCCTTCATGCCGAGCATGGAGTGGTCGTCGACCGTGCACTTGTACGGGTAGCGGCCGGCCTTCAGCTGCACCTTGAGGGTCGTCGATTTTCCGGGCACGATCGTCTTGGACGTGTGCCCGGCGATCTCGAAGTCGTGCACTGCCTTCCCGTCGTTCTTGATGGTGAAGGTCACCGGTCCGTGAGGGACGGACTTGCGCGAGAGCACGAACGAGTAGTCCTTGGCGGTGACGTTGACGACCGTCCCCTTCTTCGCCGCTGGACTGGCCACAGCCGTCCCTGCGCCGACGAGCGCGAGCATGACGATGGAGACGACGAGCACGGAGCGATTGCGCATCGGGACCTCCCGCGTGGTGATCGTTCGCCCGCATGAGGCGGGCCTTCTCGCGGGCAGGATCGCGTCTCGCGTCGGGTACCGACATCGATCGGACGCAGGATCATCCGGTCAGCGCCCGCGTCGCATCGGAGGACTCATCGCGGCCATGACGGCCCGCCGGGTTCCCCGCGTCGTACTCGAACGGACCTGGGACGTCCGCGGACTCCAGCCGAACGGCTCCGTGTCGAACACCTGCGCCCGCTGCGCGTCCTTGGCAGGCACTCGAGCCAGACGGTCCCCTTCGCCTTGCCCATCTCGGTCTCCTCCGATCAGCGAACAAGCGCGCCGCGTCGCGCGCGGGACCCGCCCCAAGCTGCCGGGTTGCCGGGTGTACGAGCCATCGGCCATTCGGAGGATCGTCCCGACGGTTCGGCCGGCTGAACGGCCGAGCCGATCAGGCAGCCGAGCCGGGCGCCCTCACTCAGAGTGCCCGATCGGCTCGAGGATGCCCTGGGGAACTCTACGATGGGCGTCCGGTTAGACTCTGTAGCGTCGCCCTCGTGTGGTTCGGGGTCGCATATCGCGAGCCATGACTGTCCGCGGGCCGCGCTGCCCATGTGGGTTACCGACCATCTTCTCCGCGCGTTCACCGATGGCAGGGCACACGCATGCTGCAAAGCTGGTTGGGATGAAGGAGGTGATGACGATGGAGTCTCGGCGAGCAGATCTCCTACAGGGTGAGCACTCTCTCAACTGCAACGGAGAAAAGGAGCCGCGGGAAAGGTTGCCCGAGACGCTGGTCGCGCGGGTGAACAAGCTGGTTCAAGCCCGTAAGCATCGGCTGTTGTCGACCACCTCGACCACGCTCGCGATCCAAGAGCTCGTCGCCCGGACCGAGGCGCTCGAGAGTGCCATGCGTGAGATCGCACTCGAAGTTCAGAAGCTCGCGGCGCGGCAGCTCTAGCCAAGGCTTCCCACCGCTTCCGCGCTGGTCGCGTGACTCGGACTGACCCCGTTGGGAGGGGCCCATGCGACCCCGGACATGACAGTGCGTGTCCACTCGAACTCCTGGACGACGGCGCCGAGAAGGCCGTTGTCGCGTCGATCCCGACGCGGCGCCGGTTCGCGAACGGGTTGGGTAGATGAGAGGTAGGTGGAGCGCAATGTCGGGCGTCACCTACCCTCGTCCGACAGGAAGTGCTCAAGCCTGAGAAACGGCTTGAACACTCAACGGAGGGACCGTCTCCGCGCAGGTGCTCCTACGAGTGACGAGGGCCGCCGTCGGTCTTCACCTGCAGTCGAGGCTTCACACGTCTTTGAATGCACCGTAGACGGCGATCAGTCCGTCTCGCCAGAAGCAGTCGGGGCGTGGGAACCCGGCGCCGGCGATGAGTGCCAGCTCGTCGGGGAGTGAGACGTAGAAGTCTTCTTCCGCCCACTGCGCGAGGTGCGCTTCTGCCTCGGCGGCGGAGATGCCGTTGGCTTCCATATGCGCAAAGAGGTCCTCCACCATGCGGCGACGCTCGGGTCCGTCGGGATGCACGAGAGCGTCGCCGACGACGACGAGTCCAGCCGGCTCGAGCGCTGTGAGAACAACCTGATACAGCTGGCGCTTCTCGGCATGGGTGGCGACGTGATGGAGGGCGAGCGAGGCGACGACGGCATGGCAGCGGGGGAGTTGATCCTCGAATCGCGCATGTCGCAGCTCGTACCGACCGGCGTGCGCAGAGCACCTTGACGCGGCGACTTCGAGCATGTTCGAGTCGATGTCGACGAGCTGGACGCGTACGTCCGGGAGGGCGTCGAGGATCGCGGCCGAGAGGCCTCCGGTTCCTGCTCCGAGATCAACCACGAGTCCTCCGGGCGGGACTTGCCCGTCGAGCCAATGGACAATCGTCGCGATCATCCGCTCGTAGTTCGGGATGAACGTGCGTATCGTGCGGTCGTACTCGTCCGCGGCCACGCCGAGGTGGCCGGCGACACGATGCTCCTCGGGCATCGGCTGAGAATACGCCTCTGTTGTCTCGCTACGTCACTGTCGGCAAGAACGGCGCGATCACGTACCTGACCAAGATCGACACGCACCTCGGCACATCGACGTGGACGATCACTTCCGGCACAAAGGCCTACCAGGGTCTAGACGGCAAGAGCACGGAGCAGGAGAACCCGCCCGAATACACCATCAGCACGCTGACAGGAACGGTGTCCGGCTGACCACGGCGCTTTGACATGGCGCTTGCTGACACGGTCTGAGTGTTAGGCCTCCAGATGCCCGGGGAAGAGTTCCCATTGAAGTCGCCAGCCGGCGGCCCGGCGATGAAGGCCGGAGCCCTTCTCGCCCGCACCAGGATGAGTCTCCTGCAAGCACCGCAAGCCGCGTGCGCGCAGAACGCAAGCCACGAAGTCGACTATCACCGCCCGGGTGGGCGGACACCCCTGTCAAATGAGAGGCAACCCTCTCCCCGCGAAAACACGCGCTACGACACGAGGTGCCCGCGCACAGCAGCTTTCCACACGAATCGCGTTCCGCCAAATCGGTTGGTCAGCCTTGCCTCCCGTGGTGACGTGAAGTCTCGCGGCACGGGAAGCCCGTTACGCGAAAACGTTGACGGCGCGGGCGATCACCAAGCCGATGACCGTCAATGAGATCAAGGACTGGAGCGCCATGGTCAGCTTTGCCCAGCGGGCCATGGGCATGACATCGGTGGGGCTGAATGCAGTACTCGTGGTCAGGCCAAGGATGAGGTAGTCGACGTACTGCGGCCGCCACCCGGGCGGGGCGAGCTCGGGGCTGAGCTGGTGCGTGAACGCGAAGTCGGGAAACGCGCGCTCCCCCAGATACCGCGCGTAGGGCCCACCGCTGTCGAGCAGCCAGTAGAGGAGCCCGAAGATCAGGCAGTTGCCGAGCCAGATCAACGCGCCAGAGGAGAGCAGCGAGGTCGCCGACTGCGTCACCTTCCCTCCCCGTACCAGCTCGGTGATCAGCACGGCGGTGGAAACCAAGGCCGTGACCGCCAGCGCGATCGCGAGCGCGATGGAGACCGGGCGGAGCCAGCGCCTGCGCCCACTCACCTGGGCCGGATCGGCAGCCAGCAGAACGACCAACAAGGCGATCTCGAGGCCCGGGACGAGCCACGGCGCCCCTAGCGACTCACGATGAGGCTCGACCAGGCGCAACACGATCGTGAGGACGATGAAGAAGCCGAACGCCAGCGCGATCGGCCAGCGCGGCTCGATGAAGACTCGTTCCTCCCCTCGAGCCACGATGGCCTCCTCTGGCTTCTCAGGACTCGCCCGGTATGCGCGTGTAGTGGATCATCGCTCATCTCTCGCCACAAGAGGACGGAGGATCGCCCCCGCCGCCCTTCCCGTCGTCACTAGGCATCTTCGCGGTCTCCCGGTTGATCGAGGGCCGGCGCCGACATCGTTCTCGCTCCAAGTTCGCCAGACGCGCGACTCCTGACATCACGCTACGGGTCTACTCGCACCTCCTCGACGACGGTGTCGACAGGGTGGCGTCCACGGCTCTGTCGAGCCGCTTTTCGAGCCTCGTCTCACTTGGCATCTTGGGTTGCTGAGCGCTCGCCGGTTTCATCGTCGCCTCCGATGGCTCATTCGGGTGTGATTGCGAACGCAATCAGGAATTGAGCGTCGTCACGACTCCGACCAGCCTGCCTCCGTGCTCGAACGCCTCCGGCTGGTCCGGATGACGATCGTGTCATCCGAGATCCCCGCCTGGAGCACGTCCGTCGCGCCGACGATGGTGATCACGATCCCGGCGAAGGAGATCCACCCACTCCACGCCTCTTGTGATGCCCGGCGGCAGGCAATGCAGGCGCTTCCGCTCTTGGTGCCGCCTTCACGGCGGCCGCGGCCGCGCTGGATCAGAAGATCGCGATCGTTCAGGCTCACCCGCTGCCATCGGGCGACGCCAGCGGGGCGGTGTCGTTCTTCGTCGTGATGGCACTCATCATCGGCGGCTACCTCTCGTCGACGATCGCGATGGCGTTCGGCGGACGAACGACCCGACGCAGGCGCCTCGCATCGCTCGCCATCGCAGCCGTCATCGGAGCGCTCCTCACGGACGCCCTCGCAGGACCTGTGCTGGGCACGATTCCTACCTCCAAGTTCCTCGTGCTCTGGGCGCTCTTCACTCTCGTGATGATGGCTGTCGCCTTCGCGACCGCGGCCCTGCAAACGGTGTTTGGTGCCGGCGGCACGCTGGTGGTTGTCATCGTCTTCGTGATCTTCGGAGCCCCCAGCTCGGGCGGGACCGTGCCGGCGGCATACCTGTCAGCGACGGCACCGTTGAGACGGCCTCGACGGCGGAGCACCGCAACCGCGGCGAGGGCGAGGGCGACGGCACCGAGCACGCTACTCACGAGAATGACGTTGCGTCCGCCGAAGCGCTTCTTCGGCTTCTCCAATAGGTGCAACCGCTGCAGCAGCGGCTGCACCTTCGCGAGATCGCCGGCCAACTCGGAGAGCCTCCTTCGTTATCTCGGCTGTCCAGTCGAGGGAGCCTGCCTCACATCCGCCTCTACAACCCGAACTCGGCGCCGACCCGGCCGACGTCGACGGCGCGTCTTCAGCGCCGCGTAGTCGCGCTCGTTCTGGTCGGCGTAGGTCTCGGCGAACGTCGCCATCGCGCGGTCGAACGTGTCGCTCTGCGCCGAGGTAGCTCGCGATCGCGACGCCGTCGCCGGCCCGCGTGCGTGCGCGCGGGCGAGCTCGTGCCGCAGACCCGCGCGTAGGCCGTCATCGTGCGCGGCTCCATGACGTCGACGAGCGCCGACGTCTTCGCGTCCCAGAGCTGGCGGACGTAGAAGTCGCGCTTGACGCCGTCGAGGCCGTCGACCTTGATCCAGCCGAGCATGATGTCGCTCGCCGCCTGCGTCAGGCGCTGGCCCTCGACGACGCGCTGGCCGCTGTTCGCGAACTCGCTGCGGCCGAGGAACGGCTCGAGCACCGACGGCTGGGCCTCCTTGAACTGGAGGAACAGCGGGTCGTCGTCGTCGCGGCCGAGCATGAGGCAGATCCAGGCGCGCGTGCCGACGCTGCCGACGCCGACCACCTTGCGGGCCGCGTGCACGTAGCGGAAGCGCTCGAGCAGCTGGCGCCGGTCGCCGGCGAGCGTGCGCCGGTAGGAGCGCACGACGCCGCGGAGGAACTCGTCGATCAGGTCGCAGCGCTGCTCGGCGTGCGACGTCCTCGATCGGCACGATCAGCGGCGGGTCGCCGACGATCCGGGGCTCCCCGTCGACCATCCTCGGTCAGCTTGCCGAACGCCTTGATGCTGTCCTTGGTGCGGCCCTTGGCGACGTTCGCCTTCGCCCGCTTCGAAGGCCTTGGCGTCCTTCTGCTTCACCTCCGGCCGACCGTGGCGAGGAGCTCCTCGACGTCGATCCGCGCAGTACCAGAGGTCGAGGTTGTTCATGGCGGAGAACCGTCCGGATCGCCCTCGCGGTACGACGCGGCCGACCTCACGGTTGATCGTCTCGCGCTGCTTGGCGTCGAAGCCGCGATCGCGTCCGGCGACGGCGAAGCTCGCGACGAGCCGCTTGACGTCCCACTCGAACGGGCCCGGGAGCGTCTCGTCGAAGTCGTTGATGCTGAAGACCAGCCGCCGGTCGGGCGCGGCGAAGCCGCCGAAGTTCGACAGGTGCGCGTCGCCGCAGAGCTGCGTGTGCAGCCCCGTGCGCGGCGCCGCTCGCGAGATCGGAGGCCATCAGGTAGGCGGCGCCGCGGTAGAACGTGAACGGCGACACGAGCATCCGGCCGTAGCGGATCGGGACGAGCTCGGGCACCCGCGTCTGCGCCTGCTCCTCGAGCAGCTCGACCGGATCAGGTCGGTGCAGCGCCGGCTCCCACTCCCCGTGCGACGCGCGTGACACCTCGGCGCGCGCGGCCTTGCCACGGGCGGCGCGCTCGCGCGACCGTGAAGTGCTCGACCTTGATGCCGGCGGCCGTGCGCTTCGGCGCGGCCACGTCGTCGTCACCGTACCCCGTGGTGGTCGGTGTCAGTAACCACACTCGGATCTCCGTCGGTGGAGCTCATCCTTCAGCCCTTTCCTTGGTGATGTTCCTAAGCGTCACGTTGAATGGAATTGTCTGCACGGCGCGCGGTTGAAGCCGTCGCCGGGCCGAATCTTCATGGTCGGGTCGTCGCACACATTTATTGGGGCTCGCGGATCCATCGATCAGGGTTCGCGCACTGGGATCTGTGGCATCTCCCAGTCACGCTCGTGGCCCGCCTTGGGATGTTCCATCGTAGTCATGATGCGGCATCGGAAGGTCCGAGGGGTTCATCGCCCACGGATGCCCGTACGCTTCGAAGCCGGAAATCATTGGCGGCGGAAACGTCGGGTCGGTAAAGGAGCCGATTGCGACCCCGATGACGTCCGGCGCGACGGAGATATCCCAGTACACGGTCGAACCGCACTCAGGCTGCCGGCTTTGGTGAGATCTGCGTTGACTATGGACGGGGGGCGCGCCTGCCCACGTCATACCGATGGGATGAAATGGGCTCAGTGCGTGCGAACGATCGGGGCGACGTGACGCTCGGCCTTGACGACGCGCGGCCCCGTCGATGGTCGTTTTGCGAGCGGCCCTGGCCTCAGGCGGAGCTGATGAAGACCCGGAGCCGCTGGTCCGGAGTGGTCGCCGGCAATGCCTTTCGACCATTCCACAGACCAGATCCGTACCCACCGATTCGGCGGTGCGAGGAGCAGTCGGATTGTGTGTGCGATGGTCCGTGCGACTGTGAAGTACCGCCTGAAGCCCTGTTCGGCCTGCGTATCGTGCGGCTCGTGGGCGGACGGAGGCCGTCGTAGCGGCCTCCGTTTCTGGCTCAACCATGCGGTTTTGGAGCCTACTGTGAGCGGAGGGGGAGGGATTTGAACCCTCGAAGAGCTTGCACCCTTAACGGTTTTCGAGACCGCCCCGTTCGACCGCTCCGGCACCCCTCCGGGGGCGCACAGATTAGCCCCACGGAACAGGCCCGTGCGGGCCTGCTCGACGGAGAAGGAGGGATTCGAACCCTCGAGGCAGGGTTATTCCCCACCTAACGCCTTAGCAGGGCGCCGCCTTCAGCCACTCGGCCACTTCTCCAGAAGGGCGAAGGATATCGGAGCGATCTGAAGCCTCTGGTCGATGGATCGGCGCGCCTGGCGGCCGGAGGCCGGCTTGGCCGGCCGGGAGGTCTGGCGCGGTGCGCAATGACGTGCGCGGAAGGAGGGGGCACGTGGGGGAACCCTGGGTTCCCCCACGCTCGGACGCCTCTGGTCGATGGATCGGCGCGCCTGGCGGCCGGAGGCCGGCTTGGCCGGCCGGGAGGTCTGGCGCGGTGCGCAATGACGTGCGCGGAAGGAGGGGGCACGTGGGGGAACCCTGGGTTCCCCCACGCTCGGACGCCTCTGGTCGATGGATCGGCGCGCTTGGCGGCCGGAGGCCGGCTTGGCCGGCCGGGAGGTCTGGCGCGGTGCGCAATGACGTGCGCGGAGGGAGGGGGCACGTGGGGGAACGCTGGGTTCCCCCACGCTCAGTCGTGGATGCGGGCGATCAGCTCGGAGCGCTTCAGCACCTTGACCTCCATGCCGCCGAGGCGCACGTCATAGCCCGCGTCGCGCGGGTAGAGCACCTTGTCGGCCGGCTCGACGCCCGAGGCGTCGGGCCCCACGGCGGTGATGATCCCGGTGCGGCAGGCTGCGTCGGACGCGGCCGACGCCGGGAGGATGAGACCCGCGCGCGTCTCCATCTCGTCGCTGACCGGCTGCACGACAACGAACTCGTCGAGCGGCTCGAGCGACGCGTCGATGGACTTCGAACCTTCGAGCACACCCAAAGCGTAACGGGCGGAGGGGTCGCTACAAGCGCCCGGCCTCCGTGATGCGCTGCAGGAACTGCCGGGTGCGCTCCTCGCGGGGCGCGGTGAAGATCTGCTCCGGGCGCCCTTCCTCGAGGATCGCGCCCTCGTCGAGGAAGCAGACGCGGCTCGCGACGTCGCGCGCGAACGCCATCTCGTGTGTGGCGATCACCATCGTCATGCCGCTCTGGGCGAGCTCCCGGATCACGCCCAGGACCTCGGCGACGAGCTCGGGATCGAGGGCGCTCGTCACCTCGTCGAGCAGCAGCACGTCGGGTCGCATCGCGAGCGCGCGCACGATCGCCACCCGTTGCTGCTGGCCGCCCGAGAGCCGGTCGGGGTACTCGTCGCGCTTCTCGTCCAGGCCGAAGCGCGTCAGCAAGGCGTCCGCCTCGGCCTCGGCCTCCGCCCGCTCCTTGCCGAGCGCCTTGCGCGGGCCGAGGGTGACGTTGCGCAGGACGCTCATGTGCGGGAACAGGTTGTACGACTGGAACACGATCCCGAGTCGACGGCGCACGCGGTTCACGTCGACGCCGGGTGCGGTGATCTCCTCGCCGCCGATCACGATGCGGCCGGCGTCGATGGGCTCCAGCAGGTCGAGGCAGCGGAGCAGCGTCGACTTGCCCGACCCGGAGGCGCCGATCACGCAGACGACCTCGTGCTCGGCGACGGCGAGATCGATGCCCTTCAGCACCTCGAGCGGGCCGAAGGACTTGTGCAGGCCCTCGACGCGCAGCGCCTCAGCCGCCACGGTCCTCACGCCGTGCGCCCGGCCAGCTGGCGGCGCCGGTCGCGGGCCACGAGCCAGTCGGTGAAGCGCGCGAGCGGGATCGTGACGAGCACGAACAGGAGCGCGGTGGCCAGGTACGGCGTGTAGTTGAACGTCGCGGCGACGTCGATCTGGGACTGGCGGAACGCCTCGACGACGCCGAGCAGGGCGACGAGCGCGGTGTCCTTCTGCAGGCCGATGAAGTCGTTGAGCAGCGGTGGGATCACCCTCCGCACCGCCTGCGGCAGGACGACATACCGCATCGACTGGCCGTGCGTGAGCCCGAGCGAGCGCGCCGCCGCAGCCTGGCTCGGATGCACCGACTCGATGCCGGCCCTGTAGACCTCGGACACGTACGCCGTGTACACCAGGACGAGCGAGATGATGCCCCAGAAGATCGTCGACGTCGGGATGCCGGAGAGGCCGAGCGCCGGCGCTCCGAAGCCGAGGATGTAGATCACGAGGATCGTCGGGATGCCGCGAAAGAGGTCCGCGTAGACGATCGCGAGCGCCCGGATGGGGAAGAAGATGGGGCCAGGGAGGCTGCGCAGCACCGCCAGGAGGAGCGCGAAGACGAGGATGAACACCTCGGCGATGCAGAAGATCTTGACGTTGACGAGGAAGGCGTCGGCGATGCCGGGGAACGACTCGCGGAACAGGCCCCAGTCGAAAAAGGCCGCCTTGACCTCGTCCCAGCCAGGCGACCTGACGACGAGGATCGCGATCACGGCGAGGAACACCACCGTGCTGACGATCGCGATGGCGACCCCGCGGCGGCCGTCGCCGCCGCGGGTCACGCCACCGAGAATGCGCGAGCTGCGGTCGCCGTTCAGGTGACGGCTACTTCAGGCGCGGTGCTGCCGCGAACCCGCCCAGCCACCTCGCCTCGAGCCGCCTGAGCGAGCCGTCTGCGCGCATCTGCGCGATGGCCTTGTTGACGCAGCCGACCAGCGGGTTGCCCTTCTGCAGCACGAGCCCGAAGTACTCCTTCGTCGTCGAGGGGATCCGCCCGATCACGCGTGCCTCCGGCACCTGCACGGCGGTGAGATAGCCGGCCCCGGTGGGGAAGTCGACGACGAGGCCGTCGATCTGCTTGTTCTTCAGTGCCGCGACTGCGTCGATGTTCTGGTCGTATACCGATGGCGACTGCTCCGGCTTGATCACCTTGACGATCGTGTCGTAGCTCGTCGTCCCCACCTGAGCGCCGAACTTGTACTTGCGCAGACCGGCCAGGCTGCGGACCTTCGCGAGCGGGGACGTCTTGAGCGCGACGACCGATTGCTCGACCGTGTAGTACGGCGCGCTGAACGTGACTGCCTTCGCGCGCACGGGGTTGATCGAGACCTGCGTGATGTAGAAGTCGAAGTCCTTCTTGCCCGGCTTGAACGAGTTGTTGAACGGCACCGGCCTCCACTCGACCGCCCCCTTGCCGAAGCCGAGGCGCCTCGCGATGCCGTACGCGACAGCCGACTCGTACCCTTGGCCCGACGTCGGGTCGGTGATCTTGAAAGGCGTCTCCTTGTTCTCGTCGCCCCCGAACCACGGCGGGAACGCGGGGTTGTCGGCCCCGATCGTGAGCTTCCCGTCCTGCAGCAGGTTGAGCGAGTCCTTCGCGCAGCCGGGGAGCGCTGCTGCGGTGGACGTGGCGCTCGGGGCGGCCGCCGCGACGGCCAGCGCGGCGACGGCGAGCGTGAGGCAGGCGATGAGTGCCTTGCGCATGGGTGGTGACTCCTCGGAGTGATTGATCGAACCGCGAGACCGCCGAGCGTACCACCGGTATAGCGTTCGAGGATGGCCGCGCCGGCGATCGAGCTCGAGGTGGGAGAGCGGCTCGTCCGCGTGTCCAATCCCGACAAAGTGCTGTTCCCACGGGCGGGTCACACGAAGCGCGACCTCGTCGACTACTACGTGGCGGTCGGCGAGGGCATCGTGCGCGCGCTGTACGAGCGGCCGACCCAGCTCCGACGCTTCCCCGACGGCATCGAGGGCGAGCAGATCTACCAGAAGCGCGTGCCGGAGAAGCGGCCGGAGTGGATCGAGGTGGCCCGCGTCACCTTCCCCTCGGGGCGCCACGCGGACGAGCTGTGCGTGACGGAGCTCGCGCAGGTGATCTGGGGGGCGAACCTGGCGGTGATCGACTTTCACCCGTGGCCGTCTCGCCGTCGTGACACGGAGCATCCCGACGAGCTGCGCATCGACGTCGACCCCCAACCGGGGACGACGTTCGCCGAGGCGAAACGCGTCGCGGGGGTCGTGCACGAGACGCTGGAGGAGATCGGCTTCACGGGGTGGCCGAAGACGTCCGGCAACCGCGGCATCCACATCGCGTGCCGCATCGAGCCGCGGTGGGAGTTCCCTGTGGTGCGGCGCTGCGCCCTCGCCTTTGCGCGCGAGATCGAGCGGCGGCTACCCGAGCTCGTGACGACGGCGTGGTGGAAGGAGGAGCGCGGCGAGAGGGTCTTCATCGACTACAACCAGAACGCCCGCGACCGCACGATCGCCTCCGCCTACTCGGTGCGCGCGCGGGCCGACGCTACCGTTTCGGCGCCGGTGACCTGGGACGAGCTGCCGGATGTAGAGACCGAGGACTTCACCCTCGTCACGATGCCGGCCCGCTTCGCGGCTGGAGGAGACGTGCAGGCAGGCATCGACGACGAGGTCTGCGACCTGCGCGTCCTGCTCGAGTGGGTGGAGCGGGAGGAGAGCGAGGGTCTGGGCGAAGCGCCCTACCCGCCGAACTTCCCCAAGATGCCGGGCGAGCCGCCACGGGTGCAGCCCTCGCGGGCGAAGAAGTCGCTCTGACTGTCAAGTTCACTTGACATCATGGCGATGTCAAGCTAGCTTGACATCGTGAAGAACGACGTACGAATGCTCCGGACGGAGCGCGGTCTTTCGCAGGCGGAGCTCGGCAAGGCGATGGCGGTCTCGCGGCAGACGATCAATGCGATCGAGACCGAGCGTTACACGCCGTCGCTGCCGCTGGCCCTGCAGCTGGCTCGCTTCTTCGGTCGGAGCGTGGAGGAGGTGTTCGACGACCGATGACGAGAACCGCGTGGTTCCTACCGCTCTTCTCGCTCTTCCTGGGCGTGCTCTGCCTGGCCGCGTTCTGGCTCGGAGGCAACCCGCGCGACGGCGTGTTCGCGCTGCTCGTAATGGCGGGAGTGGGCCTGCTGGTCCTGCTGGGCGGACGCTTCGATCTCATCCGCGGGCTCCGCGGCGACGGGCGCGACGAGTACTCGGAGCGGATCGACGTCCATGCGACGGCGCTCGCCGGGAATGTGCTGATCGCCGCCGTGATCGTGATGTGCCTGTGGGAGTGGGGGCACGGGCGCGACGGCTCACCGTACGCGCAGCTCGGCGCGATCGCGGGGGTGTCGTATCTGATCGCCCTGGCCTCGCTCCGGCTCAGGAGCTGAGCAGGCTCTCCACGGTCGGGTCGTCCGGGCCGCGTGTCGGACGGAGCTCGCGCCAGGTGCACTGCGCCGGGTTCTTGTCCTCGCGGAAGCGGAGCAGCTTCGTGCCGTGCCGGAACCTGTTGCCCTGCACCTTGTCGTAACGCACCTCGACCACCAGCTCGGGACGGACGGCGGCTTCCTCGAGCTCGCCCGACCCCCAGCGGTTCGGCTCCGAGAACCGGCGCTCGGGTGCGTCCTCGAGCAGCGGGAGCACGCGCTCTGCGATCTCGGCCTGCCGGGTCGGCGCGACCGCCGCCGAGCCGACGTAGTCGAGCTCGCCGTCGTCGTCGTAGAGCCCGAGCAGCAGGGTGGCGAGGCGGTCGGGCTTCGACTTCCAGCGCAGTCCGGCGACGACGCAGTCCGCGGTCTTCTCCGGCTTGACCTTGACGACGGCCTCGCGCGAGCCCGGGAGGTACGGGCGGTCGGTGCGCTTGGCGATCACACCGTCGAGGCCGGTCGCCTCGAACTCGTCGAGCCAGCCGAGCGCGGTCTCGTGGTCGGCGCTGGCAGGAGAGAGGTGGAAGCCTCGCGCCAGGTGCTCGAGCGACGCGCGGCGCTCGTGCAGTGGCTCACGCCAGTGCTCGGTGCCGTCCCACAGGAGCACGTCGAACGCGACGAAGGTCGCCGGGATTTCGGCCGAGAGCTTCCGCACACGGCTCTCGGCGGGGTGCAGCCGCGTCTGCATCGCGTCGAAGTCGAGCACGCCGTCGCGCGAGATCACGATCTCGCCGTCGAGCGCCGAGCGGGGTGGGAGGAGCTCGCCCAGCGGGCGCAGCTCCGGGAAGTAGCGGAGCAACGGCCGGCCGTTGCGGGACCACAGCCGCAGCTCCCCGGACAGGTTCTCGAGCAGCCCCCGGAACCCGTCCCATTTCGGCTCGAACTGCCACCCGTCGCCCGTCGGCAGCTCCCGCACGAGCTCGGCCTCCATGGGCGGAAAGGGAACCGCGGGGTCGAGCTCGGCGGGGCGCTCCACGGGTTCGTCACGTCGTCGTCGCGGCGGCACGCGCGTAGGCTACGCGCACCCGAAAGGAGCGCGATGGACGACACGCAGATCCACGATCACATCGAGGAGCTGGTTGCCGAGGAACACCGGTTGTACGACCAGGCGGGGCAGGGCGACGGGCTGAGCGAGGCCGAGCGGGCGCGGCTCGACGCGGTCAAGGTCGAGCTCGACCGCTACTGGGACCTGCTGCGACAGCGGAAGGCCCTCGCCGAGTTCGGCCGCGACCCCGACGACGCCACGCTGCGCTCCGCCGACACGGTGGAGGGCTACGAGGGGTGACCCGCCGGGTCGGCATCACCGGGCTCGGCGCGGTGACACCGCTCGGCCTCGACGTCCGCTCGACCTGGGACGCGGCCGTTGCCGGCCGCAGCGGCGTCGGCTGGATCGAGAGCTTCGACGCGAGCGACTTCCCCGTGCGGATCGCCGCCGAGGTGCGCGGGTTCGACCCGTCGGCACTCGTACCCCCGAAAGAGGCGAGGAGGATGGATCGCAACGTCCTGCTCGCGATCGCCGCTGCGCAGGAAGCGTGGCAGGATGCCGCGCTCGGGGACGTAGACGCCGCGCGGGTCGGGATCCTGGTTGGCTCCGCCATCGGCGGCATCGCGACGATCGCGGAGCAGCATCACGTGTTCCTCGAGCGAGGTCACGATCGCGTCTCCCCGTTCTTCATCCCGTCGGTGCTCGTCGACACCGCGAGCGGGCAGATCGCGATCCAGCTCGGCCTGCAGGGCCCCAACTTCGCACCGGTGTCGGCGTGCGCCACCGGCTCCACGGCGGTGGGCGAGGCGGCGGCGACGATCCGTCGCGGGCAGGCAGACGTCATCCTGGCGGGCGGCACGGAGTCCGCGATCATCCCCCTCATCCTGGCGGGGTTCTGCTCCATGCGCGGTCTCGTCGCCGAGGACGAGGACCCTACGCGCGGGTCACGTCCGTTCGACGCCACACGTGCGGGATTCGTGATGGGCGAGGGCGCCTGCATCCTCGTGCTCGAGGAGCTCGAGCACGCCCGGTCGCGGGGGGCGACGATCTACGCGGAGGTCCTCGGCTACGGCGCCTCGAACGACGCGCACCACCTGGCCCAGCCCGAGCCCGAGGCGACGGGCGTCGCCACGATGATCCGCACCGCGCTCGACGTGGCCGGCGTCGCGCCCGAGCGTGTCGGCTACGTGAACGCCCACGGCACGTCGACGCCGCAGGGTGATCTCGCCGAGACGCGCGCCCTGAAGCAGGTCTTCGGCGAGCACGTGTACCGCCTCGCGGTCTCGTCCACGAAGTCCGTCACGGGGCACTGCTTCGGCGCCGCGGGAGCCCTGGAAGCCATGTTCTCGGCCCTCGCGCTCCACGAGGGCGTGCTACCGCCGACGATCAACTATCGCACGCCGGACCCGGACTGCGACCTCGACTACGTGCCGAACGAGGCACGCCGCGTCCAGGTCGACGTTGCGCTCTCGAACGCGATGGGCCTCGGCGGCCACAACGCCTGCGTCCTGCTCGGTCGCGCGCCGTAGCGTCGTGTGGGGGGCGGCGAGCTTGTGTCGACACAAGCCGTACGTCCGTCACCCGGGGAGGAGCTCGTGGACCAGCGGCGGCGTGAGGTCCTCGAGTGAGTGGAGAACGACGTCGGCGAGCGCCAGGGCGTCCGCGGCGGGCGCGTACGTCGCGTTCGGGTACGCCACCACCCGCATCCCCGCCGCCGACGCCGCACGGAGACCGTTCGACGAGTCCTCCACGGCGACACATCTGACGGGCGCCATGCCGAGCCGGCGTGCAGCCTCCAGGTAGACGTCGGGAGCCGGCTTTCCGCGCGCCACTTCCTCGGACGACACCGTGGCCGCAAACAACGCCGAGATTTCCGCCTCGGCCAGCACGGCCTCGATCAGCGGCCGATTCGACGACGAGGCCACTCCCAGCGGCAGGCCGGCATCGGCCAGCCGGCGGACGGCGTCGACCGCCCCCGGTACGAGCGGGAGCTCTACGTGATAGCGCTCGAGCATGCGGCGGACGACCTCAGTGTTGATCTCCTCCGGCGTCTGCGCGAGACCGAGGGTCTCGTGCATGTAGCGCGACCACTCGGTCGAGCTCATGCCCATCATCGCCCGCTGCGCCTCGGGCGTGTACCTGCCGCCCCAGTCGTGAGTCAGGTGCTCGCGCTCCTCGTCCCACAGGTGCTCCGTGTCCACGATCACGCCGTCCAGGTCGAAGATCACGGCGCGCATCGCGGCGATCGTACGGAATGCAAACCGAAACGGCTCGGCGTGCGACTATACGTAATGAGCATGCGGGCGCTCGCGTTGATCGCGGCCGTCGCCGTCCTCGGTTCCGTGGCGGCGGGCGCCGCCGCGGGCGCCGTGCCCGTCCGGCAGGTGGCGGCGGGGCGCGCGCGCTTCGACGTCAACGGCGTCAGCCGCGTGTTCAGATTCAGCGCCACGCAGACGAAAGGCCGGGCGGCGACGGGGTGGGCGACGGTGGACTACGCTGAAGGACCACGTCTGCGGGTGGAGATCACCTGCCTGCTGGTCGTCGGCCGCCGTGCGGTCGTCGCCGGCAGGATCAGCGCGGCGACGATCCGTCAGCATATCGGCCACACGGCGGTGTTCGCGGTCGAGGACCGCGGGCTTCCCGCCCGTGACCGCTTCAGTTTCGTCTACATCTCCGAGGCGGGTGCGAAGCCGTTCAGCTGCACCAACTACCCGACCGGGATGGCGTTGGTGAAGCCGACGAACGGCGCCGCACGCATCGGTCGCAGCACGACGCAGTCGGCGTAAAGCGTTGGCTCAGACCGGGTGGCAGAGGCTGTCGGCGCCGTAGAGCTCGCGCTGCTCCTCGTGGAGCGCGAGATCGCGCGACTTGTCGTACGATCCCAGCGGCCGGCCGAGCCACATCACGTCGGGCGTCACGCCCGGGCCGATGATCGTGGCGCGGTACTGCGAGCCGTTGCCCGCCGGCCGCGCGCCGTGGTGGTAGAAGCCGTAGCAGAACGTTCCCGTGCCCTTGTGCATGAGGAAGCTGTTTTCGCGCTTCCAGCCGTGACCGTAGGCGGAGTTGAACGTGTCGACGTACAGGTTGCGCCCGAACGAGTCGAGCGGCACCCCCGCCGGCGTCGACTTGAAGCCGTGCACCGGCACGCCGTCGTAGGTGAACGTCCCGAAGATGTGGTCGAACCTGCGGTAGGCCCAGTTGAGGTTGACCTGCAGCTGGGGCAGCTCGCCCGTCCAGTGCGAGATCCGCAGCTCCCACACCGCCTGCTTGGGGCTCGGGACGAGACCGTAGTTGGGGAGCATCCGCTGCCAGGCCTGGAGCGCCCAGTGGCTGCCGTCGGGCGCCGTGCACGCGGTCACCAGCCACGGGAGCTGGGGGCCGCTGTAGGCGCCGCACACGTTCCTGATCGTCTTCCAGATCGGCTTCTTGTAGGTGCCCCAGCCGCCCGAGTAGTCGACCTTGAACGCGACCTGCGCCTTGCCGGGTGTGGGCGCGATCGCGTTGACGGCACCCCAGACGAGCACGTTCGAGCGCTCGCCGCCCGAGGTGTACGAGACGAGCGCCTGGCCCTTCGCGTTGACCTGGAGCTTCACGTCGGAGGCGTTCCGACCGATGATCTCGGAGGCGTTCGCTCCCGCCGGCAGAGCCAGGGCCAGGGCCAGTACACCGAGGACAAACGGCCGCACGCGCATCGTCCACCCAGGCTGTTCGCGAGACGCCCCTGGTGCCACCCCCAGGGCGGGGGAGGCGTGCCACCTGGATGAGTGATTCGCGCGATGCGGCATGGCGCGGGAACCCGAAACTCGCGCCCCACGCTAGGAGGGTTTCCTGAGAGCACCGTTAGGTCGATGTAAGGGACGCGCACAGCGACCCGCCGCAGAGAGACTGCGGCGCGCCTCGCCTCTCAGGACGGAAGGGGAGACGACGGCTGGCGGCGCTCCGATGGATGACGCGCCTCGCCGCTGACCTGGTCGTCGCCGACGAAGGTCGGCCTGCACGCGATTACGAGCGCCGCGAGCCAGGCGAAGACGTAGCCGTAGAGGCCGATGTGGTGGTACAGGTGTCCGGTGGGGCCGTTCATCGTCAGCTCCAGGCTTCCCCCGACGAGCAGTGCGAAGAGCACGGCGAGCCAGCCGCTGCGGCGACGCTCGCGGAGCAGCGTGAGCGCGATCACGCTCAGGAGGACTCCGGCGATGGCTGCGTAGGTGCCGGCCATGAAGTAGTGCACGGTGGAGTGCGGGTTCGACCACCCGCGCTCGTGGATCGCCAGCCGCATTGCCCAGTACCCGTGCTCGCTGCAGGCGGCCACGGCGCCCCAGATGACGAGTGCGGCGGCGGTGTCCATCAGCCCGATGCGCCGCCTGAAGGCAAGGAGAGCCAAGGTCGGGGCGAGGATGACGGCCACGGCCACGAGCTGGAGCCAGAGCGGCGCCTCGTCGTTCGCGTTCATGCCGAGCGAGGTTAGGGGCGCTAGACGCCCCGCGCATCGATGAAGACCCCAGTCTTCGCACTGCCGGGATCGCGCCTGCCGGTGAGCGTGAGGAACGCGAGCACCGCGTGCACTCGTCGGTTTTCGCTCGCCTCCGCAGGGAGGTCGAGCTTGGCGAGGATGCTGCGAACGTGCGCCTCGACGGTCTTGCGTGTGACGAAAAGCTCCTCGCCGATCCCACGGTCCGTCTTGCCCTGCGCGATCAACGCGAGGACTTCGCGCTCGCGTGGCGTGAGCTCCGCCAGGGGATCGCGTGCGGCAGGAGCGCTGAGGAGCTCGCTGACGAGCGAGGGCTCGACGACCGTTCCGCCCTCGGCGACCCGCTCCAGCGCGGCCACGAACTCGCCCACGTCGGCGATCCGGTCCTTGAGCAGGTAGCCGACCCGGCCCGACGTTTCGGTCACGATCTTCAGCGCGTAGTCGACCTCGACGTACTGCGAGAGGACGACAGTGCCGACATCAGGGTGGGCGCGGGAGATCTCCTGCGCCGCGAGCAGTCCTTCGTTCGTGTAGGTGGGCGGCATGCGGATGTCGATGACGGCGACGTCCGGTGGATCGGCCGCGACCAGCCGGAGCAGCTCCTGGGCGTTGCCCGCCTGGGCGAGGACGTCGATTCGTTGCTCGGCCAGCAGCCGCGCGAGGCCTTCGCGGATGACGACGGCGTCGTCGGCGAGGATCACGCGCATGGGATGGCGGCCGTGACGCGCGTTCCTCCGCCGAGAGGACTCTCGACCCGTAGTCGGCCGTCGAGCGCCTCGACGCGGTCGCGGAGACCGCGGAGCCCGGTTCCACCGGCGTCGGCCCCACCCACCCCGTCGTCTGTGACGTCGATCGCCACGCGGCCGTTCGTGCGTGTGACCTCGATCACGACGCGGGAGGCACGTGCGTGCTTGACGACGTTGGCGAGCGCCTCGCCGGCGACGAAGTAGGCCGTCGCCTCCAGGTGTGTCGGCAGGCGCCCCGGATAGACCGTCAGCTCGACTGGGAGAGGCGCGCGTCGAGCCAGGGTGGCGAGGGCGGGCGTGAGCCCTTCCTCCGTCAGGATCGCGGGGTGGATGCCGCGCGCGAGCGCGCGTAGCTCCTCGAGTGCATCGACGACCTCGGCGTCCATCTCGGCGAGGAGCTCCTCGACGGCGCCTTCGTCCCCGACCCTGCCGCGGGCGAGCTGGAGTGCCAGCCGGATCCCGAGCAGGCGCTGCTGCGCCCCGTCGTGAAGGTCGCGCTCGAGTCGGCGCCGCTCGGCGTCGCCTGCCTCCACGATCCGCGCGCGCGAGGCCCTCACCTCGGCCAGCTGGGCGCGTAGCTCCGCCTGCAGGCGAGCGTTCTCGAGCGCGAGTGCTGCCGCGGCTCCTACCGCCTCGAGGAGCTCGGGGTCGTCGAGCAGCGAGGGGTCGTGTACGAGCATCGCGATGCGGTTTCCGTCGTGCTCGACGAGGGTAACGGCACGCCCGGGCTCGTCCTCGGGGTCGAGCGCATTTCCGTCGGGGTCGACGTAGCGCTCATCCTCGGGAAGCCAGAAGGCGAGCTCCAGCGACGTGTCGCCGAGCGTGCGCGCGATCGCGTCGCGGGCCTGCGCGGGCGGCGGCACCGAGCCGAGCTCGACGATCAGGTCGGCCACGGCGGAGCGGTGCAGCCGCGTACGGAGGAGGCCGACCAGAAAGGCGAGCGGCACAGCCGCCGGCCGCAAGCCAGGAAGGCGAACAAGAGCGCAACGCCTTCGACGTCTCGTCGGCCTCGCCACGCGTCAACAGGGTCGCCCCGAGCACGAGCACGACCACTCGCTCCGAGAGCACGGGCGCAAGCACACGACGGGCGGGCCACTCGCCTGGCGCCAGCGACGGACGAGGAGGACGCACAGCGATGAGAAGAGGGGCGCCAGCGCCACATCGGCCGCAAGCTCGATCGCGTCGTCCAGTCCGCGATCGTCGTGGACGAGCAGCAGATTTCGGGGCTCGGTGGCAGAACGGTGTCGCGCGGGCCCCGGAATAGCTGCTCGCCGACGCCGGCGAGCGAGGAGCACGGCGGCGTAGACGACTCCAACGAGCACCCGCTCGAAGCGACGAGGAGAGCCGCCCGCTCGGAAATGCGACGAAGAGGTGCACTGCCACCGCGAGGAAGAGGCGGTCGACGATCCGTAACCGTGACTGGAAGGGAGGCCTCCCAGTGGCTAGGAAGGGGAGGACGAGCGAAACCCTGCCGCGATCATCAGCGGCCCGATGCGGTTCCGGGACGTTTCCACCACGCGATCAGGCCGACGACGATCCACAGCGACCCGAGCACGACGAGCGCGGCGACGACGGCCAGTCGAGAGGTGGCAGTCGGGCCGCGACCGAAGCGAGATCAGCGTCAGCGCCGCACACCCGGCGCCGAGCGCCCAAGCCCGAGCAGCACGGCGCCGAGCCGGTGGCTCACGGCGAGCTCCCGGCCAGCGCAGCGAGCGCCGCTCCCGAGAGGTCGCCCTTGTGGAGGAAGCCACGCGCGGCGCTGCACCCGAGACGCTGACCGAAGTCCTCCGCTTCCCGGCTCGAGGTCAGGACGACGACGGGTCGCGGCCGGCTCATCGACGAGCAGCTCGGCGACGGCGAAACCGTCCGTGTCCGGCAGCAGGACATCGAGGAGCACGAGCTCGGGTCGAAGCGAGCGCGACGCGGCGACCGCCGACGCCCCGTCGGCGGCCTCGCCCACGACGGTGAAGCCCTCCGCCTCGAGCAGCCGCCGGGCAAGACGACGAAAGCCGGCATGGTCGTCGACGATCAGCACGGTCCGGCTCACGGCGGATCGTCTCATGCGCAGATCGGTGCGAGGTATTGGGGAAATCCCCACTCTTCGGTCCGACAGGGCAGGACCGGGGATTTCATCGATGCGGCTCCGTGGGACGCGGCCTACCGTCGTCGGCATGAACAACGGTCATCTCCTGCGCGTCGGAGCCGTTGCCGCTATCTCCGGAGCGGGGGCTCAGCTGGTCGCGACGGTGCTCGAGCCCGACTGGAGCGATGACCCGGACGAGGCGATCCGCATCGTCGCCGAGAGTGGATTCTGGACCGGCGGCCGACTGATCGACCTGATCGGGGTGTTCCTGACGGTCGGCGCGCTCACGGTGGTCGGCCGCACGTTCACCGAGGGACCGGGCACGGGCGTGGGCCAACGTCGGCCAGCCCTTCCTCGTGCTGATGGGCGCGCTCGGGGCGGGTGCCGTCATCACCGGTGCGAACCTGGAGGAGGTGGCGGACGCATGGGTGGCTGCCGCACCCGAGGCGAAGCAGTCGTACGTAGCCGCGTTCGACACGACGACCAACCTCACCGAGGCACTGTTCTTCGGCGCGTTCATGGCGCTGGGCCTGTACCTCGCCGCCCTCGCGACGGCGATCCTGACGCGAGGCGTCTACGCGCGGTGGATCGGCTGGGTGTCGGCCGTCAGCGCCGTCCTCGTGCTCTCGGGCGACCTGCTCGTGCTCGTTTCCGAGACGGCTCTTCATCGCCGTGCTCGCGGGCTTCGTGCTCTTCAAGGCGGTGCTGATCGCCCTCGGCGTCTCGATGTGGCGACAAGCGGCGGCCCCGCGGTCGCGCGTCACCGAGAAACCGCTTCTGAGCGCGCGCCTGCGGTGAGCGTGGTGATCACGGACGCGTTGAAGGCCGCCGGCCCGGAGACGTCCACCGCGGGCTGCGGAACCGGCCGACGGAGTTGGCTTCGCCGTGCTCATCCTCCACGCGCCAGCGGGAGCGGGCATGGTCGGGTGAACCCGGCGCTGCGCGGACGGTGGATCCTGGCCAACGCGGTCGCATTCCCGCTCGGTGGCGCGCTCGGCGGCGGGCTCGCCCGCGCCCTGCAGGAGCCCCACGTCGGGATTTCGTCCCCGGGGACGGGGCGCCCTCGTGCTCGGCGAGGATGCCGCCCTCGCCCTGGGCGTCTTCGGTGCCGTCGTCGGCCTCATGCAGTGGCTGGCTCTCCACCGACAGATGGCGCGCGTCGCCTGGTGGGCGCCTGCGACGGCCGCGGGCTGGGCAGCCGGAGGTGCGCTCGCCGGCGGTCTGTCCGGCGCGATCGGCGGTGCGGTGACGGACGTGGGCGGTGACTTCGGCACCTGGGCGTTCGCGGTCGCCGCGCTCGTGGGCGTCGCCGCGATTGCTCTCCTCCCCGGAGCGCTCCAGACGATCGTGATCGGTCGCGAAGGACGGTGGTGGCCTGCGGCGTGCACGGCGGGAATGCTGGCAGGATCGGCTGTCGGGTTCCCGGTCCTCCTGCTCGCCGCGAGCATGCTGGGTCTCGATCTTCCATCGGCCCAGGCCTGGGCCGTCGGAGGCGCAGTGATGGGGCTCGTGTTCGGAGCGATCACGGGGCCGCGCCTGCTGGGGGCCGGCGAACGCCGGCGAGGCGGTCACCTCACGAGGCAGGGCTGGTCTCGGCGCCGGGACGCACCAAGCTGAGCCGAGGACTGGACCCATCAGAGCTGACCAGGGGCCGACGGCGACGGCGTGGCTCCGAGAAGGGGACCGGCAAGGCGTTCTCAAACACGACGGATTTACGGCGGAGCTCGTGCGCGTGTGCGCGACTGTCGGATACCCGCATGAACACGGTGGAGGAAGCACCGGACCGTCAGGGAGTCCGGTTCCAACGGATCTGCGCGGGCTCGTACGGCTTTCCGAGCTGCGCCGCGATGGCGCCCATGACCTCATCGGTGAGCATGCGGCAGCGCCGCGGGTCGTCATAGGCGGCGGTGTCGCGCTCGACGACGATCGGGTCGCCGACGGTGACTGAGGTCGGCGCGAACAGTCGCGGTATCCGCCGTGAGCGGGGCCAGGCCTCGTAGGTGCCTCCGACGGCGACCGGGTAGATGGGCGCTCCGGTCGCGTACGCGAGCCTGGCAACGCCAGTGCGACCCCGCTGAATCTCACCGTCGTGGCTCCGGGTGCCCTCGGGCGCGAGCGCAACCGCGCGACCGAGCTCGAGCACCGCGATCGCGTCCATCAGCGCGCCCGCGTTCGAACCCGCGTCGCTGAGGCGGATCTGGCCGGCGAGGTGGCGTAGGACGAACGAGCGCACGGCGCCGCCGAACACCACCTCCTTGCCCAAGTAGTGCAGAGGCCGGGAGATCGAGGCGGAGACGAGCGGAGCGTCGAGAAAAGAAGGGTGGTTGAACGCGACGATGACCGCGCCCCACCGCGGCACGGACCGGTGCCCACGCCGAGACGTCCGCCAGAGGAGCCGCACGAGCCAGCCGAGAGAGAGCCACACAGTCCGCTGGACAAGCTCCTGCACGGCGAGCGCCGCCCGCGCCCGGCTCATCGAGTCGGAAAGGCGACCGCGACCACATGGCCGCCGCGGGCCTCGGTGACGACCTCGAACGCCGAGACGGCGCCGGTGCCGGGCTCGACCGCCTCGGCAGTCCACTCCGGGTGTCCGGGCGCCGGGTCGACGCGAACGCTCCGAAGTGGCCAGCGGAGGCCGACCTTCCGGGACTTGAGCACGGCCTCTTTGGCGGTCCAGAGCCGGAGCGCGCGCACGTCGCGCACCAGGCCGCCGCCGCGGTGGACGTAGGCGAGCTCCGCCGTGTCCAAGGCGAGCGCGAGCACGCCGTCCGAAAGGGGCTCTACGCGTTCGAGGTCGAGACCCGGGCCGGCCTCGTCGCCTCGCCACGCAAGCGCGCCGGCGAGGTCGTGGGAGTGGACGAGGCTCACACCGACCCCACCCAGCCGGCGCGTCAGCCGGTGCACGACCGGAGCGCCACTCTCCTCCGGGATCACGTCCAGCTCGCCAGGCGCCTCGTCGCCGAGGAGCCGGGCGAGCGCGACCTTCGCGGCGCGCCGGCCGGCGAGCCAGTCACGGCGACGCTTCGCGACGCGGAGGGCGGTGAGCCGCTCGCGCTCCCGGGGGCCGAGCCACGCCGGCTCGAGCTGCGCGGTCTCCGAGATGGATACGAACGCGGCGGCCGCGTCCTGGACTCGGTCCCTCGCGTGCGTCACGCAGAAGCGCTCGAGCGCCGACCGCAGCGCAGGAGACGCCGTCGTGCTGCGGTTCACAGGAGTAGGGTGGCCGAGAGGCCGGCGTCGACGTGGATGACTTGACCCGTGATCAAGCGCGCGTGGTCGCTCGCGAGGAAAAGCGCGCACCCGGCCACGTCCTCCTTTGTCACGACGTCGGGGATCGCGCAGCGCCGGGCAAACCCCTGTTGCACCGCGCCCCAGGCCACCGTCGCTCGCGCGATCTCGTCGCCCCCGTCCCCGCTCTCGCGCACACGCGCGACCGCCTCGCGCACGAGCATGCCGCGCTGGCGGGCGACGGCGTCCGGGTCGCGCGAAAACGCGAGGATCTCGCCGAGCGCCGCCAGCGTCTCGATCGGCCCGGGCGAGATCGCGTTCACGCGGATCCGGCGCTCGCCGAGCTCGACCGCCAGGTACCGCACCAGGCTCTCCAGCGCCGACTTCGCGACCCCCATCAGCCCGTACAGCGGCACGGCACGCTCCGAGGCCTGGAACGAGAGCGTGATCACGCTCCCCGACTCGCGCAGCCGCGGCGCTGCGAACCGCACGACCCGCGCCAGGGACTGCGCCGACACCGCCAGCGTCTGGGCGAACCCCTCGTCGGAGACCTCAGACGGCGGCTCCGTGAACACCTCCGGCGCGCCGAAGGCCACCGCGTGTACCACCACGTCGAGCCCAGACTCGTCGAAGCGCGAGAAGAACGCCTCGAGCTCCGTGTCGCTCAGCACGTCGCAGCGCCCACCCTCGATCCCCCGCCACTCCCTCAGGAGCAGCCGGACCCGGCTGAAGAACCGCTGCTGGTACCCGACCGTGACCAACGCCCCCTCGGCCGCAAGCGCCGTCGCGATCCCCCACGCGACGCTCGAGCCGTCCGCGACGCCCAGCACGGCGGCCCGACGGCCCTCGAGACCGAAACCCACCGGGCCGTTCACAGGAGCAGGGTGGCCGAGAGGCCGGCGTCGACGTGGATGACTTGACCCGTGATCAAGCGCGCGTGGTCGCTCGCGAGGAAGAGCGCGCACCCGGCCACGTCCTCCTTTGTCACGCTGTCGGGGATCGCGCAGCGCCGGGCAAACCCCTGTCGTAGCTCGCCCCAGGCCGCCGTCGCTCGCGCGATCTCGTCGCCGGCGTCCGCGCTCTTGCGCACGTGCTCGAGCGCTTTGCGCTCGATCGTGCCGCGCTGGCGGGCGACGGCGTCCGGGTCGCGCGAAAACGCGAGGATGATGCCGAGCGCCGCCAGCGTCTCGATCGGCCCGGGCGAGATCGCGTTCACGCGGATCCGGCGCTCGCCGAGCTCGACCGCCAGGTACCGCACCAGGCTCTCCAGCGCCGACTTCGCGACCCCCATCAGCCCGTACAGCGGCACGGCACGCTCCGAGCCCTGGAACGAGAGCGTGATCACGCTCCCCGACTCGCGCAGCCGCGGCGCTGCGAACCGCACGACCCGCGCCAGGGACTGCGCCGACACCGCCAGCGTCTGGGCGAACCCCTCGTCGGAGACCTCAGACGGCGGCTCCGTGACCACCTCCGGCGGGCCGAAGGCCACCGCGTGTACCACCACGTCGAGCCCAGACTCGTCGAAGCGCGAGAAGAACGCCTCGAGCTCCGTGTCGCTCAGCACGTCGCAGCGCCCACCCTCGATCCCCCGCCACTCCCTCAGGAGCAGCCGGACCCGGCTGAAGAACCGCTGCTGGTACCCGACCGTGACCAACGCCCCCTCGGCCGCAAGCGCCGTCGCGATCCCCCACGCGACGCTCGAGCCGTCCGCGACGCCCAGCACGGCGGCCCGACGGCCCTCGAGACCGAAACCGGCCGGGCGCCCGGAGCCGGTCACGCCCTCGGCCCCCCGCCGACTCGCACGGCCCGGTAACCGCTCATACGGTCGTACACCCGCTCGTCGTCGCCCGCAAGCACGAGGTCGAACTCGAGCTCGTCCGCGCCGACACGCCGCACGAGCGCCTCCGCACGCAACCGCACGCCAGACGGCACCGGCCCGAACAGCTCGATGCGCCGGCAGCCGGACGGCAGTGCCAGCACCCCGTGGCGCAAAAGGGCCCAGACGCCGGATACCTGGAGGGCCGCCTCCCGGGCCAGCGGCGCGGTGAGCGGAGGCTCGGTGGACACTCCGGGGAGGCTCAGCTGCGGCGACCCCGCCACGACGATGCCACTCGCCCCCTCGTCGCCGAGCGACACCAGGCGCTCGACCGGCTGGAAGGCGGGCCCGTGCGGGAGGAGGCCTCCCGGGCCGTACAGGACAGCGGCAGGAGCGGCGCCGTTGCCCGGCCCACGCGGCGCCGGGGGCGGCTCGGCCGCTCCGGGGGAGCAGACGACCGTTGCGCGGTAGTGCAGGCGGTCGCGCTGGAGCACTGCGCCGTCCGGGCGGACGACGTCGGATTCGATCTGCACGGAAACGCGTCTCTCGCCGTTGCTTCCCGCCGGCTCGGCCTCCGCCGTCACCCGCACGGTCGCCGGCCGCCCGCGCAGGATCTTGACGGCGAGCGGGATCTCGAGGTTCTCGATCTCGGCGATGCGCAAGTTGGGGGCGAGCACCGCGGCGGCGCGGGCCATGATCTCGACGCCGGCGACGGCAGGCAGCCACGGCGAGCCTGCGACCACGTGGTCGGCCAGCCACGCATCGCGTCCGGTCGCGAACGTCCTCGTCGCCACGAGCCGCTCACCGGGCTCGTGAGCAAGAATCCCGTCGAACCCCGGCACGCTCGCCGTCTCGCCGGTGAGCAGGCCGAGGTCGCCGGCGATCACGATCTCCCCACCTTCACCGAAGACGAGCTCGTCGCGGAACAGGCGTGCGCCGTCCGCGGGCGAGAGAACGTCGAGGCCGGCGTCGCGGAGTAGGGCGGTCGCGCCCCCGCGCGCGGCGAGGCCGACCTCGTCCCACGCGGTCCAGTCGATCGCGATGCGCCGGCCGACCCCAGTGGTCGCGAGGGTCGCGGCGAGGAAACCGTTGGCGGCCGCGTAGTCGGCCTGGCCCCGGTTGCCCAACCGGCCGGCGATCGAGGACATCCCGGCGAAGACGTCGGGCTCGCGGCCGCGGAGCGCTGCGAGCAGGATGCCGACGCCGACTGCCTTCACGTGCAGGACGCGCTCGAACGAGATCGGGTCCTTGTCGGCGAGCAGCTTGTCCTCGATCGTCCCGGCGCCGAACACGACGGCATCGAGCCGGCCGTGCTCGGCGAGCAGCGCGTCCAGCCCCCGGCGAACCCCGTCCTCGTCGCAGACGTCGACGACCTCGTAGCGGACGGTGGCGCCCGCCTGCTCGAGATCGTCGATCGTCCGCTGGATCTCGATCGCCCGCAGCGCCGTGCGATAGTCCTCGTCGAGCACGACGGGCGGCGCGCCGGGATCGCGCTCGCGTCGGCGCTTGGCGAGCTCGCGGCGGAGCGCCGCCAGGCCATCCGCGTCGAGCCCGGCCAGGTGCGAGACGTCCACGGGCAGCGGCGTCGTGCCCCACAGCACGAGCGTGGGACCGTAGGCGGCGGCGAGCTCCCGAGCGATCGCCGCGGTGATCCCGCGTCCGCCCCCGACGAGGAGCAGCACGGATTCCGGTCCAAGCGCAAACCGCGGCGCAGTGCGGTCGAGCGGCTCGGGCACGAGCTGCGGCACTCGGCGCTCGCCGTTCGAGTACGTCACCTCGACGCGTCCGCCTCCGCGCTCGAGCTCGGCGAGGAGGAGCTCTGGCACGACTGCGCCACCTGGGAGTCGAGACGGCTCGCACGACGAGCGCGGGGAGCTCATGGGCAAGGCTCTTCAGGAGCCCGCCGAGCGCCCCAGCGAGCGGGACAGCCGGAGGCGCTCGCCGCGAGTACGAACGCGTGGTGCTCGCCGAGTGGCCCGCTCGAGGTCGGCGTGCAGACCCTGGAGCACGGCGAACGGCCCCTGGACGCTCCGACGTAGCTCCGCGCGCAGGGCCGCCGTCGAGAGCGCCGCGGGATCGAGTGCGTCTGAGCGGTCGTTCAGGAGGACGACGCCGTGCACCGGGCCGAGCCCCTCGCGCGCGTCGCGCACTGCCTCGAGCACCGCCTCGTGGTACGCGCGTGCCGGGGCGGGTCCGGGCTCGGACGGCGCGGACGGAAGAGAAACCGGCACCGCGCACGCCGCGCGGCTGGCGAACGCCTCGCAGACAGCGGCAGCCTCGACCGGGTCGCCGTCGACGACGAGTACGTTCCAGCCTTCCCCGATCCGCAGGCCCGGCTGCTCGAGCTCGAGCGGAGCGGGCTTCGACACCACGGCGTACCGGACGATGTGGCCCGATGCAACCGGCGCGAGATCTGGAGCGGGCCGCTTGGACGGCGTGGCGGCGGCGAGGCGGAGCTCGAGCTGCTCGATCACGTCTTGCAGCGTCGACAGCTCACCGAGCACCAGCTCGTCCTGATCGAGCGGGATCGCAAACCGCTCCGCCAGCTCGGCCAGGATCTGCGCCTGCTTGATCGTGTCGATCCCCAGATCGGCCTCCAGATCGAGGTCGAGCTCCAGCAGCTCACGCTCGTAACCGGTACGCGCCTCCACCACCGCCAACACCACCTCGGCCACCCCACCCGCCACCACCGGCGCCGCAGACTCCACCACCACCGGCACCGACAGCGGCTCCACCACCACCGGCTCCACCACCACCGGCGCCGACAGCGACGGCGGCAGCGGCGGCGGCAGCGACGGTGCCGGGCTGGGGGTGGCGGCGGCGAGGCGGAGCTCGAGCTGCTCGATCACGTCTTGCAGCGTCGACAGCTCACCGAGCACCAGCTCCTCCTGATCGAGCGGGATCGCAAACCGCTCCGCCAGCTCGGCCAGGATCTGCGCCTGCTTGATCGTGTCGATCCCCAGATCGGCCTCCAGATCGAGGTCGAGCTCCAGCAGCTCACGCTCGTAACCGGTACGCGCCTCCACCACCGCCAACACCACCTCGGCCACCCCACCCGCCACCACCGGCGCCGCAGACTCCACCACCACCGGCACCGACAGCGGCTCCACCACCACCGGCTCCACCACCACCGGCGCCGACAGCGACGGCGGCAGCGGCGGCGGCAGCGACGGTGCCGGGCTGGGGGTGGCGGCGGCGAGGCGGAGCTCGAGCTGCTCGATCACGTCTTGCAGCGTCGACAGCTCACCGAGCACCAGCTCGTCCTGATCGAGCGGGATCGCAAACCGCTCCGCCAGCTCGGCCAGGATCTGCGCCTGCTTGATCGTGTCGATCCCCAGATCGGCCTCCAGATCGAGGTCGAGCTCCAGCAGCTCACGCTCGTAACCGGTACGCGCCTCCACCACCGCCAACACCACCTCGGCCACCCCACCCGCCACCACCGGCGCCGCAGACTCCACCACCACCGGCACCGACAGCGGCTCCACCACCACCGGCTCCACCACCACCGGCGCCGACAGCGACGGCGGCAGCGGCGGCGGCAGCGACGGTGCCGGGCTGGGGGTGGCGGCGGCGAGGCGGAGCTCGAGCTGCTCGATCACGTCTTGCAGCGTCGACAGCTCACCGAGCACCAGCTCGTCCTGATCGAGCGGGATCGCAAACCGCTCCGCCAGCTCGGCCAGGATCTGCGCCTGCTTGATCGTGTCGATCCCCAGATCGGCCTCCAGATCGAGGTCGAGCTCCAGCAGCTCACGCTCGTAACCGGTACGCGCCTCCACCACCGCCAACACCACCTCGGCCACCCCACCCGCCACCACCGGCGCCGCAGACTCCACCACCACCGGCACCGACAGCGGCTCCACCACCACCGGCTCCACCACCACCGGCGCCGACAGCGGCTCCACCACCACCGGCTCCACCACCACCGGCTCCACCACCGGCGCCGACGGCGGCAACGGCAACGGGGTCTCCGGTGGGGACACGTCCGGCACGGGCAGCCCGGCCGGTCGGGCGGACGGCTCACGAACGCCGAGTGTCCGGCCGACGACCTCGGCCCGTGCCCCGGGGATCCCGGTCACGGTCTCGAGCCAGCCTGCGTACCGGTCGGGCTCTGATATCCGTTCGAGGCCGCGCGCGACGACCCGCGAGAGCGAGACGGCCGCGTGGCCGCCGAATCCAGCGCTGTAGTGCAGCGCGTAGCGAAGGTCGGTCGGGCCGCCGCGGCTGAGACGCAGCCCGGCGAGGGCCGGGTCGGGCCGCACGTGGGCGGGGAGGGTCGGGAGCCGGCCGAGCTGCAGCGCGCGCAGCGCCACCGCGTCCTCGAGGCCGGCGCCCTGCGGGTGCCCGGTCAGGCCCTTGACGTTGGCGACCGTGAGCTCCGTCCAGGAGTCGCCGAAGGCCTCCCTGAGCATCTGCACCTCGGCCTCGGCGATGCCGTTCCTGGCGGGCGTGTACGTCTCGTGCGACATGTAGAGGAGCTGCTCGGCGAGCTCGCGTCGGTCGAGTCCGTGCCGGCGCTCGACGTCGTCGAGGAGCGACGTGAGCAGCTCGCCCGCGAGCGTCGCGTCCGGCCGGGTCGGGTGCCCGGCGCTGTTCCCCGTGCGCACGCCGAGCAGCTCCGCGATGGGCTCCATGCCCCGCTCGCGTACGGCGTCGGCCCGCTCGACCACGAGGCAGACCGCCCCCATGCCGATCAGCATTCCGTGCCGCCTGGCGTCGAAAGGCAGCGCGGCGTCCTCGATCGCTCCGTCGGTCGCGGCGGCGCCGGCAGCGAGGAACCCGGCGGCGATCCACTCGAGCACCGGCCCCGATGTGACGTCGTCGGCTGCAAGGACAACCGCGCGCTCGGCCCGTCCGCAACGGATCATGTCCTCCGCGGCTGCGAGCGCGACCGTCGTGGAGGCGCACGCCGCGTTCAGCTGCACGTTCGGCCCTCGCGCCTGCACCAGCTGGGCGAAGAGGGCGTTTCCTGAGCAGAGGATGTCGGTGAGGAAGTCAGGATTGAAGCGGTAGGTCCGGTGCCGCCGTCGAACAGGCGGCTCTGTTCCGCGGCGAACCAGGCATCGACCTCGGCGCGCTCCTGCGGCGTCGCGGCGGCCTCCACGCGCTCGAGGTAGCGGGCACGGAGTCCGTCGGCGGCGAGACTGCCGTAGCGGTCGGCGAGGAACGCCGACACCTCTTCGAGCAGGACGTGGTAGCCGGGATAGGCGGTCGCGTAGAGGACGGCCGTGTCGTCCTGCAGGGGCTCGGGCAGCGCAGGCCCACCTGGAATCGCCCGCCCGGTCGACGAGCGGCGAGCCAGGTGTTGGAGCGGGATGCCGGCGTCACGCAGGCCCTCGAGGCCGGCGGCGACCGCGAGCTGGAAGGACGGGTCGGCGCCCACGATCCGCTCGTCGGCGATCCCCCAGTCGGCGAGGTCGAAGCTCCCGCGCTGGCCGGCGAGCTTGACGGCGTCGCTCCGGTCGCGCACCTCCTCGAGCCGCGGGTCGCCGTCGCGGGGCTTGACGAGGCGGACGATGCGCTTCTCGACGATGCGGTCTTGCTCGTCCCCGCCGAGGGTGTCGATCAAGCTCTGCCCGTCGAGCAGGCGCTCGACGCCGTCGTCCGAGAACACGTCGGAACGCCTTCCCCGGCAGGCCGACCGCAAGCCCGGACACGACGAGCGGCTCGTCGTCCGGGCCGCCGCCCCTGCGTACGCTGGGCTTTGGCCGGCGCAACGATCGCCGGCCCGGCGCCGCTACGACATCTTCGTCACCCGTGGCCTGGGCGCCGTCGAGGCGCATCGGGCTCGACGGGCACGCCGGCCGCGAGCAGGCGGGCGAGCGCGCGCGGGAGCCGCTCGACCGCGGGCACGCGGTGGTCGTCCGTCGGGAGCGCCACGTGCGGGCCTGCGCCGAGGATTTCGTCGACGAAGGTCGCGAGCGTGCGGCGCGGGCCCGCCTCGACGAACGTGCGCACCCCGTCCGCGTACAGGCGCTCGACGAGGGCGACGAAGTCGACTGGGGCGGTGAGTTGCTCGGTGAGGAGCGCTCGGACCCGCTCTCCGGCGGCCCCGTCGCGCGGCAGGTAGGCGCCGTCGACGCTCGAGAGCACCGGAATCGCGCCTTCGCGTGCCTCGACACCGGCGAGCGCCTCGGCGAGCTCGGCCCGGGCAGGCCGCGCAAGCTCGGAGTGGAACGCTCCCCCGATCGGCAGGAGCCGTCCAAGCAGGTAGCGACCCTCGAGCGCTCTCAGCGCCTCTGCGACGGCTTCGGCGCTGCCGGCGATGACGGTCTGCGACGGGCTGTTCCGGTTCGCGAGGGCAACGGTGCCGGAGACCGCGCGCAGCACCGGCTCGACCGCCTCGGCCGGCGCAGCGATCGCCGCCATCGCCCCGGCGCCGTTCCGCTCGCCGAGGCGGGCCATGGCGGCGCCGCGGGCGTGGGCGAGACGAACCGCATCGCCGAGCGTGAAGACGCCCGCGGCCACGAGGGCGGAATACTCGCCGAGACTGTGGCCGGCGGCGACATCGGGCCTCAGCCCTGCGGCAGCGAGCAGGCGGAAGATCGCGACGCTCGCCGTGACCACGACCGGTTGGACGACCTCGCTGCGCGAGAGCAGCGCCTCGACGTCCCGCGTGTCCCTGCCGTCGCCGGTGAACACGAGCTGTTCGAGCGGCGCGGGCACGAGACCGACCAGCGCCGCGTCCGCTTCGCGGAAGGTCGCGCGCACGAGCTCATGGCGTGCGTACAGGTGGCGCAGCATGTCCGGGTAGTGGCAACCCTGGCCGGGGAAGAGCACCGCGATGCGGCCGGGGAGCTCGGCGTCGTCGGCCATGTAGACGCCCGCTGCCTCGAGCTGCGGCGAACGGCGAGCCCGGGCGAGCTCGCGCCTGGCGAGCGCCAGCTTCTCGACCAGGGCAGCGGCGTCGTCGGCCACCGTGGTGAGGCGGGCGGGGCTTGCCGCAGCGGAGCGGCGTAGGACTCGAGCTTCCTCGGCGAGCGGCGCGCCGTCCAGGGCGGCCGCGGCGACCCCGTCGGCCGCTTGGAGCGCCTCGGCGAGCGACGGTCCGCCGGCGGCGACGAGCACAGGCTCGATCTGCTCGTCCGGCCGCGCCTCTCCCTCCACGCGACCGTCGGGCAGCTCGAGCAGCCGCTTGTGGTAGGCGGCGACGTACTCCTCGACCACGAGGTGGTAGTTCGTACCGCCGAAGCCGAATGCGCTCACGCCTGCGCGGCGGGGCTCGCCGTCTGCGTTCTCCGGCCACGGCTCCGGCTCGTGGACGGGGACGAACCCTCCGCCATTCCCCTCCACGAGGCCTGGGCGCGCGGCCCCGGCGAGGAGCGTCGGCGGCAGCGTGCGCCGCTCCAGGCCGAGGATCACCTTCACCAGCCCGGCCGCCCCCGCGCCGCCCGCGAGATGGCCGATCTGGGACTTGATCGAGCCGACCCGCAGGCGCCGGCCGCCGCCGTAGGCCAGGCGCATCGCCTCGAGCTCCGTCGCGTCCCCCACCTGTGTCGCCGTCGCGTGGCACTCGACGAGTTGGACGCTCGACGGGTCGCAGCCCGCCTCCTCGCACGCCCGGTGAATGGCGAGCGCCTGGCCCTCCGCGTCCGGGGCGGTCATCCCACGACCGCGGCCATCGCTCGACGCGCCCACGCCGCGCACGACGGCGCGGATGCGATCGCCGTCGCGGATCGCGTCGCCGAGGCGCTTCAGGACGACCATCGCGGCGCCTTCGCCGAACGTGGCGCCGTCGGCGTCGGCCGCGAAGGGGCGGCTGCCCGTCGGCGAGAGCCCCCCGGCCTTCGAGAACGTGGCGAGCCCCGAGGGGGTGATGGTCGGCGCCACTCCGCCGGTGAGCACGACGTCGGCCCGGCGCGTGCGGAGCGCATCGACGGCGGCGCCGACCGCGCCCAGCGAAGACGCGCAGGCGGCGTCGACCAGGAGCTGCAGGCCCATGAGGTCGAACGCCTTCATCAGCCGTGCCACGCCGATCTGCGCGCACATCGCGAGCACGGTCTCCTCGGTCGCCGGGAAGCGGCCCTCGACGAGCTCTTCGTGAACCGCGGCGGCGAGCGTGGCGCGCTCGACCTCACCGGGCATCAGGGCCCGGAGTGGCGCCGACTCGCGGAGCGCCCGCTCCACCCGCGGCGCGTTCATGCGCAGCTGGTTGTTCCACAACGTGTGCTGGCAGCCGGTTGTCTCACCGAGGACGACTGCGGTTCTCGCGTGATCGACCTCGCTCTCGATCAGGCCGGCGTCCCGCAGCGCACGGGCCCCGCAGGCCATGATGAGGCGCTGCTCCGGGTCGAGCTGCGCGAGCGCCGTCGGCGGGATCCGGAACTCGCTGGCGCTGAGCTCCGGCGTCTCCACCGTGGCGCCGATCGTCCCCCGGGTGCGATCCGGCGCGTCCGCTGCGACCGACCGGAACAGCCCGGGTTGGCCTTCGAGCCGCTCTGGCGGGAGCTCGGTGATGGCCGAGCGCCGCCCGCCAATGCTCTCCCAGACCGCGTCCGGGCCCTCGCCGCACGGGAGCACCGCGGCGAGGCCGATCATGGCCACCGGCTCGCGCGTGACGGGACGCGTCCACCGGGCCTCGGCGTGGAAGGAGGGCTCGTAGGCTTCGAGCACGGCGTGGAAGTTCGTCCCGCCGAAGCCGAACGCCGAGACGCCGCCCCGGGGCGGCAGCTTCCCTGGGTCGGGCCAGGGCTGCGCCGTCGTGGCAACCTGGAACGGAGTCTCGTCCCACGGGATCGCCGGGTTTCTCACCTCGTGGTTCAGGGCAGGCGGCACGACGCGGTGGTGCAGGCCGAGGATCGTCGCCATCAACCCGGCGGCGCCCGCGGCGCCCATCAGGTGGCCGACGTGCGACTTGATCGCGCCGAGCAGGATCGTGCGGCCCGGCACGCGCGACGGCCCGAACACGGCGAGCATCGCGTCGATCTCGGCGGGGTCGCCGACCGCCGTCCCGGCGCCGTGCGTCTCGACGTACTGCACGGTGCCGGGATCGATCCCCGCGTCCTCGTACGCGCGCCGCATGGCGAGCGCCTGGGCACGCGGGTTGGGGGCGCCGATCCCCTTCTGACGCCCGTCGCTCGAGCAACCGACGCCGCGCACGACGGCGTAGACTCGGTCGCCGTCGCGGACGGCGTCGGCAAGCCGCTTGGCGACGAAGATCCCTGCACCCTCGCCCATGACGAAGCCGTCCGCTCGGGCGTCGAACGGACGCACGCGCTCCGGGGAGAGGCCGTGGAACTTGCTGAAAGCGATCTGGATGGCTGCCCCCACGTAGGCGTGGAATCCGCCGACGAGCGCGAGGTCGACCTCGCCGAGTCGGAGGGCATCCAGGGCACGCTGGAGCGCGGCGAGCGTCGAGGCGCACGCGGAGTCGAGGACACACGACATGCCGCGGAGGTCGAAGTGGCTCGCGATCCGGCCCGCTGCCACGTTCGGGAGCGAGCCCGACATCGTGTCCTCGGTGATCGGAGTGAGCGGGTCGAGCAGGGTCGTGCGGAGGTCCGCGAGGACGCGGTCGACGTCCTCCTCCCGCACGCCGGCGTCCTCGAGGCGCCGCGCCACGACTTGCTCTACGAGAGGGTACTGGACCCGCGAGTTCGCGTCTGCCTCGGAGTCGCTTCGGCCGCTTGCGAACCCTAGGAAGACTCCGGCGCGGTCGTGGTCGAACGGCCGACGGTCGAGGCCCGCGTCGGCGAACGCCTCGACGGCGGCTGCCAGTGCGAGACGCTGGAACCTGTCCATCGAGCGCCACACGAGCGGCGGAATCCTGAGCTGGCGGGGATCGACAGGGATCTCGTCGATGTAGCCGGCGACTCGGCAGTAGGAGCGATCGGGGGCGCGGGGATCGGGGTCGTAGTAAAGAGAGGCGTCGAAGCGGTCGGGTGGCAGCTCGCGGATGCAGTCCCGCCCGGCGAGGACGTTCGCCCAGAAAGTTGCGGCGTCGCGAGCGAGCGGGAACACGCCGCCGACCCCGACGATCGCCACGGCGCCATCGAGCCTCCCGACAGCCTCTCCCCGCATGGAGCCTCCTCCCGTGAAGACGCCCAAGGCCAGCAGTCTGCCGTACCGTCCGCCGCTTCGGGGAAGCGGAAGGGGCGGCGCCAGTACAATAGCCGCCTGTTTTCTAAAGGGAAGCGAGCATGACGGGCGGCCGCCTCGTGACGATCGCGGGAGGCGAGACCCGTGAGTACCTGTTCGACTCGGACGACCTGACGCTCGGCCGTGCGGAGACGAGTCAGATCGTCGTCCCGGATGAGCGTGTCTCCCGCACGCACCTACGCATCGAGCGAGACCCGACGGGCGCCGTCCGGATCACCGACCTCGGCTCGGCGAACGGCACGTTCGTGAATGGCGTTCGGGTGACGAGCGCCGTTCTTCGAGGGGGCGACAAGCTCGTCGTCGGCAGCACCGAGCTCCGCTTCGAGACCGGCGAGGCCCGTCCCACGCAGCAGCTCGAGACCATCATGACGCCGCGCGACTGCGCGACGATCGTCGGGCGCGACCCGCTGTCCGTGCTCGTGAACGACACGACCACGCCGAGCCTCGTCGTCGACGAGGCGGGCCGAACGTGGCGCGCCGACCTCGGGGACGTGCTCGTGATCGGCCGCGACGAATCCGCCGGCGTCGTCCTTGCGAGCCCGGACGTCTCACGCGCGCACGCCCGCGTCGAGCGGCGCGGGGACGAGTTCTGGCTGCGCGACCTGGACAGTCGCAACGGCACGTTCGTAGGCACCCGGCGCATCGACGAGCAACGGCTCGAAGACGGCGACACGATCCGGATCGGAGCGGCGAGGATGGCGTTCAAGCTGGGCTTCAGCGCCGAGGAGCTGGGTGAGGGACCGGAGCGCGGTGACGAGCGCCGCCCCGTCGTGATCGTCCCGGGGATGATGGGCTCGGAGCTGTGGCGCGGCGACGAGAAGATCTGGCCGAACCTCCGCGCCATGCTCCGCCGCCCGGAGATCGGCGCCCTGCCCGACGACGCGCCCGTGAGGGCAGGCGGGCTGGTGCAGGACATCGTGATCGTGCCGAACCTGTTCAAGCTCGACCAGTACAGCCGCCTCGGTGGCTACCTCGTCGAGGAGCTCGGCTATCGCCGCGACGTGGACCTGCTCGAGTTCGGCTACGACTGGCGGCAGGACTGCCGCCAGTCGGCCGCGGGCCTCGGATCCGCGATCGCCGCCTGGCGCGAGCGCGAGCGCCTGGCTCGACGACCCCTCACCATCATCGCCCACAGCCTCGGCTGCCTCGTCAGTCGCTACTACGTCGAGCGCTTCGGCGGCAAGGAGGTCGTCGACCGGCTCGTGCTCCTCGGCGGTCCCCACGCCGGCGTCCCCAAGGCGGTGACGACGCTCGCCCAGGGCCCCGACCTGCTCCCGTTCGGCCTCTTCGGCGGCCGGGTGCGCGACGTGCTGAAGACATACCCGTCCGTGTACCAGATCCTCCCGGTCTACGAATGCGCCACCGACGACTCTGGGTCGAGCTTCAGCGTGTTCGACGACGAGAGTTGGCTCGCGGACGGGCAGCTCGAGCTCGTAAGGGACGCGCGCGACTTTCGACGGGAGCTCGGCACGACCACCAGCGTGCCGACCGTCTGCATCTTCGGCTACGGGCTCGAGACGGTGATGGGGATCAGCATCCGCCGTGCGACGGACGGGTGGGCGAACCTCAAGCTTGCGCTGGCGGCCGAGGGCGACCAGACGATCCCAGTCGCCAGCGCGAGCATGAATGGTGTCGACATCCATCCGGTGCGCCAGCACCACGGCTCGCTCTACACCGACAACGACGTGAAGATGCGCCTGAAGATCGAGCTCACGCGCCGCACGCGTCCTGGGATGGGCACGTAGCGCCGCGTAGGGTGCCGCGAAAGTGATTCAGTGAGTCGCTTCGTCGTCAGGATCCTGGACGGGCCAGCGGCTGGCCGCGAGCTCGACGTTGCCTTCGCACTCGAGCTCGGGCGCGATCCGAGCCTCGGCGAGGCACTCGCCGACGACCCCGCTGTCTCCTTCCTGCACGCCCGACTCACGCAGAGCGTGGACGGTGTCTCGGTCGAAGACCTCGGCTCGCGCAACGGCACCTTCGTCAACGGCCACCGCATCGAGGAGCCCACGCTCGCGAGACGGGGCGACCAGATCGTGATCGGTGGCACGACTCTCGAGGTGCGGGAGGCGCCGGCGCTTGCCTACCTTCTCGAGGTCGTCGAGGGACCTGGGGTGCGCCGGCAGATCCGGCTCGTCGAGCCGCTCGAGGTCGGCCGCGATCCGTCGGCCGGTCTTGCGCTCGTGGACGATCACTTGGTCTCGCGCGCCCATGCCCGGCTGGAGCCGCTCGTGGACGGGGTTGCCGTGTACGACCTCGGCTCGCGCAACGGCACCTTGGTCAACGGCCACCGCATCGAGGAGCCCACGCTCGCGAGACTGGGGGACCAGATCGTGATCGGTGGCACGACTCTCGAGGTGCGGGAGGCACCGGCGCTTGCCTACCTTCTCGAAGTCGTCGAGGGACCTGGGGTGCACCGGCAGATCCGGCTCGTCGAGCCGCTCGAGGTCGGCCGCGATCCGTCGGCCGGTCTTGCGCTCGTGGACGATGACTTGGTCTCGCGCGCCCATGCCCGGCTGGAGCCGCTCGTGGACGGGGTTGCCGTGTACGACCTCGGCTCGCGCAACGGCACCTTCGTCAACGGCCAGCCGATCGAGGAGCTTGTGGTCGCCAGGCCGGGCGACCGAATCGTCGTCGGCAGCACGGTGCTCGAGCTCCGAGGCACCAGCGCTGGCGACGTGTTAGCAACCGCTGTCAGGTCGCCGCGGACGAAGCCGATGACGGCGCCGCCGTCCGGGGCGGCCGCAGCGCCCAGACAGCCGGCCACGCAGACGACAGAGAGGACACCCCCGCGCCCCCGCTGGACGTTCGTCCTCACCTCGACGGCCCTCTTCATGGCCGTCCTCGACAACCTCGTCGTCCTCTTCGCCCTGCCCAGTATCAAGCAGGACCTCGACGCGAGCGTCCAGCAGCTCGAGTGGACCGTGAACGCGTTCACACTCGCGTTCGCTGTCTTCCTGATCACAGGTGCGGCCCTCGGTGACCGCTTCGGACGGCGGCGCGTGTTCGTGATCGGGATCTCGCTGTTCACGGCTGCCTCCGCGCTCTGTGCGCTCGCCCCCAGCATCGAGATCTTCCTCGTCGGACGGGCGATCCAGGGCCTGGGCGCCGCGATGATCACGCCGCTCTCCCTCACGATCTTGAGCGCTGCCTTCCCGGCCGAGAAGCGCGGTTTCATTCTCGGCGCCTGGTCGGGCATCGCCGGCCTCGCCATCTCCCTCGGCCCGGTCGCCGGGGGGGCAATCGCGACCGGGCTCTCGTGGCCTTGGATCTTCTGGATCAACGTGCCGATCGGCGCTGTCGTGGCGCCGCTCTGCGCCCTGCGGCTTCGCAAGAGCTTCGGGCCCTACGATCGCCTCGACCTGCCCGGGGTGGCGCTCGTGAGCACCGGCCTGTTCGGAATCGTCTTCGGCGTCGTCAGGGGCAGCGCGGTCGGCTGGACGGCCCCGGAGGTGATCGTGTCATTGGCCGCTGGCTGCCTGCTCACCGGCGCCTTCTTCGCCTGGGAGCTGCGGACGCCGGCGCCGATGCTGCCGATGCACTTCTTCAAGAGGCGCGCCTTGGCGGCCTCCAACGGGGCCTCGTTCGCGATGTACTTTGGCCTGTTCGGGTCCATCTTCCTGCTCTCGCAGTTCCTGCAGGTCGCGCAGGGCTACTCCGCCCTCGAGGCGGGAGTGCGTGCGCTGCCCTGGACCGCGATGCCGATCGTCGTCGCGCCGATCGCCGGCGCACTCGCCTCGCGCATCGGCGGCGGGCCTCTGATGGTCGCGGGGCTCGCGCTCGAGGCGTGTTCCCTCGCCTGGTTGGCACTCTTGCTCGAGCCGGACGTCCCCTACATCGACATCGTCGGCGCGTTCGTTCTCGGCGGTGTCGGTATGGGGCTATTCTTCGCGCCGGCCGCCATCGTCATTCTTGGAGCCGTCCGCCTTCAGGAGGAGGGACAGGCGTCGGGAGCGAACAACGCTATCCGCGAGCTCGGGGGCGTCTTCGGCGTTGCCGTGCTCGCGACGATCTTCTCGAGCTACGGGTCCTACGCCTCTCCACAGGACTTCACGGACGGTGTGATCCCACCCACGTGGGTGGGTGCCGTGGTCCTCGGTCTCGGTGCTCTGATTGCGCTCGCGATCCCGCGGACGAGGCCTGGGGAGCATGCTGCCTCGATGGTGGCAACGCTACCGGCCGCTGGAGGCCTGACGCCCGGTTTGACGCTACTACGGCCGGCACTTAGGCCCGTTGGAGAAGCTCGGCCTTCGCTAGGCGCTCGTCCAGGTCCCTGATGCGCCGGGTCAGGACGGGGAGGATTCCGAGCGCGATGTCGGAGTCGTTGCGCAGCTCGTTCTGGAAATCCCACTTGGCGAGCAGCGCGCACTCGGTGAGCTCGAGCGCGACAACCGTCGCCGACCGCGGCTGGTCGTCGATCAAGCCCATCTCGCCGAAGAAGCCGTTCGGCCCGACCTCGCTGACGGCAGTGGTCGCTCGGCCGTCGGTCTGGCGCTCGATGCGAACGGATCCGGAGAGGATGACGTAGAGCGCCATGCTCGTGTCTCCCTGGCGAACGATCACCGAGCCCGCCGGGTACGAGCGGTTCGTTGCCAGCTCGGCGAGGCGCGAGCGCTGCCGGACACTCAGCCGACTGAGCAGCGAGACCTTCGCGAAGGCGTCCTCCAGGCCTGGAGCGCTCATGCCGGTGTCTCCACCGCGGGAACCTCCTCGAGCACCTCGAGGCCCTCGCCGAAGTTCATGCTCGCGCTGAGCTGTGGAATCTTCACCTGTGCCTCGGGAGCGCCCTCGGTCACGCGCTTCTGGCGAAGGGACTCGTATGTGCCGGGGGCGACCCGCTTGAGCACCGGCGCCCCGAGCCGCTGCGATTCGCGCTTCGACTGATACTCCTCGTTTCGGGCGCACAGCGCCCTGTCGATCTCGAGCCCGAGCTCCCGCGCCCGGTCGGTGGTCATCGATCCACCGAGCTCCGCATAGAGGGCGTAGCGCGGCGGCTCGCCCCATTCGACTGCGGCGGTGAAGTGCCGGACGTCGAACTCGTTCGCATCGACGACCTCGATGAGGGCCGCAGTCACCTGCGACTCCGTCAGCTTCTCGCCGGTGATGGAGGTGATCCCCTGCCCCTTGCGCTCGAACTGGATGACCGGGGTGTAGCGGTAGAAGTCGACCACCCGGACGACGTCGTTGATGTCGTAGCGGTAGAGACCCGCCGAGGTCGTGAAGTAGACGTAGTACTGGCGGTTGGACTCGAGCTGGTCGGCCGTGAGGAACTCGGGGTCGGGAGCATCACGCTCCTCCTCCCGGATGAACTCGAGGAAGTGGCTCGTGATGTTCACCACGCCGCCGGAGCCGGAGTTGACGAGCGGCGTCGCCCCCCGCGCCTCGCTCGCCATGTAGCCGAGGTCGCGGACCGGCACCTCGCCGTAGACCTGCGGGAGCTTGCGGAGGTAGAGCGGCATCGTTCCCCCCTTCCAGCAGCTCAGGAGCCGCAGATTTGGCCAGACGTCAACGGGCAGCAGACTGCCACGGCTCCGGAGCAGCGCCCCCAGCTCGTCCGCTCTCGTCGGGTCGGGGCCCAGGTTCGCGGTCAGGCGCGGCGAGGCACTCTCCGGCGTGAAGGCGGGATTGACCGAGCCGGTGCGCACGTCGTGGATCAGCTCCTCGGCGAATCCCGCCATCTTGTCGGCGAGCAAGAGCAGGCTCGATGGGTTCGCAGTCGCCACATAGCGGACATCGGCGACGAGCGCGTGCCGGAGCGTGAGGTAGTACTTCTGGTCGATGTCCTTGATCTTGCAGACGTCGTACGGAAGAACATAGAAGCGTTTGATCGCTCGTGGCTGCGTCCGCGCGAGATAGCCGGAAATCGCGCCGTAGGGAACGCCACCATCGAAGTAGCCTTCGGCGTCATTGCTCGAGGAGAGGAGGATCTTGCCCTCGAGGATGTCGCCGAAGTCGGCCAGGATCCGGTATGTGTGGACATGGATGCCGTGGCTGTACTCGTCCAGGTAGCTCGGCGTCACCGGGATGTACTTCGACCTGCCGGTCGTCCCGCTCGTCGTCGCGAACATGAGTGGTTGCTCGGCGGTGAGGACGTTCGGCTCACCGCGAAGCGTTCGCTCGATGTAGGGCGTAAGCGTCTCGTATGAATTTGGCGGGACGCGGTCTTGGAAGTCGCGAATCGAGCGGATCTGGCTGAAACGGTGCTCCCGCCCGTAGACGGTGCCCTGGTTTCGACGCACGATCTCGAGCAGCTTCTCCTCCTGGGCCGCTGCCGGCCGCCAGGTCGCGTCGTCGAAACGGTTCGCTGCGCTGAGTTTGAGCCACGTTCGCAGCAGCCTCTGCACGGTCGATGTCGGCACCTCAGCTGACCTCCACTGCTCCGACCTCCAGCGACCGGCGGACGGTGCCGTACTTCTCGAGCGTCGCCTCCTTGACGGTAACGCCGAGGCCCGGCCCGCCGAACGGCCGCGCTCTCCCGGCCCAGCCTGGGAGTACGTTTTCGATCGTCAGGTCCTCTTTCAGGAGCAAGCGGCCGCCCGAGCCCTCGACGTAACGCGGAGCGATCGCCGCGGCGAGGTGCCTTCCTGCCGCCGAGAGCAGCCCGCTCTCACCGACCTGCGCGCCGACGACGCATGCCAGACCGGCCTGCGCCGCAATATCCGCGATTCGCATCGAGTTGAGCAGGCCGCCGCACTTCGAGACGCGGATATTGAACGCGTCGCAGGCGCGCGTGCGAGCGAGCTCGGCCGCCTCCTCGACGGTCCGCAGGGACTCGTCGACGATGATCGTCTCGGGAGCCTCGGCCGTCACGCGCCGGAGCCCCTCGAGATCGCTCGCGGGAAGAGGTTGCTCGACGGCACTGATTCCGAAACGACGCAGGCGCCCGATCGCCTCGAGCGCCTCGTCGGCGTTCCTCCAGGCACAGTTCGCGTCGACCCGTAAGTCGGTCCGAGAGCCGAGGATGCGGCGCAGCAGGCTCAGCCTCTGCAGGTCGGCCTCCAGGTCCAGGCCGACCTTGATCTTTACGTTCCGGAGCCGCAACGCCCGCACGAGCACAGCGAGCGCCGCCAGCTTCCGTGGGCTCGAGAACGGCACGATCGCGTCGTAGACGACGACGGACGTGCGCGCAGGGCCCAGCCAGGCGCTCGCCGGGCGCCCGAAGCGCTTGCCGCAGGCGTCGAGGAAGGCGAGCTCCAGTGCGCAGCAGGCAGCCAGGTCAGACGGTGCCACCGCAGCGGCCTCGTCCAGCACGGACGGGACGTCGTCCGGGCACTCCACCGTGCGCCCGACGAGCGCTGGGCCGAGATGCTCTGCAAGCGCCTCGGCGGCCCCTTCGGCTGTCTCGCCCGTGACGTACTCCCGGGGGACTCCCTCCCCGTACCCCACCGTGCCCTCATCGAGCGTCAGGCGCACGTACACGTTCGTCGACGATCTGCGCTCGGCCAGGGCGTGCCCGAAGGAGAAGCGGAACGGGAGCTCCGCGGTCAGGACGTCCACGCGCCGGACGGAGATCACTCGCCAGTGCTCTCCTCCGAGACCCAGCTCGTCAGCTCGTCGAGCACCTGGTCGCGGCAGGGTTCAGCGAGCAGGAAGTGTTCTGCGTCGAGGCTGACCCATCGAACACGCTTGCCCATCGCTCCGTCGAGAAGCGCCCGGTTGCGCGGATTGTGCGAGATGCGGTCGCGTGTGGCCTCGAACACGAGCAGAGGGATACCCAAACTGCGGGCGTTGCGGCGAAGCCACCGAACCATGCGGTTGATCTCGAGCAAGCAGTGTCCGGTGAGCGTTCGCACTCCGAGCGCATCCCCGCGGATCCACGCCAGCACCTCGGGATCGCGGGTAAAGAGATCATCCTCCTGCGGCACGCGGAACCGTGCGCTCGACCCGAGCACCCCGGCGGCAAGGATTCGGAGCTTCTCGGCCGGGCTGTACCCGGGCCGCACGTAGAAGCCGGGCGTCAGCATGATCAGCGAGTGAACCTCGACCGGCTGGGTGAGGGCGCAGCCGAGCGCGACGTTGGCGCCGAAACAGTGGCCGGCAAGGTGCACGGGGGCATCCGGCTGATCGACCCGCGCGAGCCGGACGACGTTTGCGACCTCCTCGAACCAATCGGTGTAGTGCTCGATGTGCCCGGGCTCGCCCGGGGAATCGCCTGAGCCACGGCGGTCGACGGCGTAGACAGAGAGCCCGCGATCGACCAGCAGGTCAGCCGCCTCTGCGAACCACTGCGAGTGACTCTGGAGCCCGTGGACGAGCACAAGGCTCGCCAGAGGCTCGGGATGGAGCCACGCATATCCGAAGACCCGCGGCTCGGCATCCCGCAAGCGCAGCGGCTGAGCGCGCCTGGAAAAGCCAAACCGGCTGGCGAGTGATCCGGTAGTAGGCGAAGTCATCGTGGTGGTCCAGCCTCGTCTGGTAGATCGTCGCCTGCATGTCGTAAAGGCGCGGTCGCGGCCGGAGCTTCGCCGGGGTGCACGGTTGCGATCGTTAGTGTCAGCGCAGCGCTCGCCAGAAGCCGGTACACCGCTTGCGAGTCTACTCCCGGCCCGCCCTCGACCGGGAATGCGCAGAAGAGCGAGGCAGCAGGCCTTTCGAGCGCGAGCTCGCGCGCCACAGCCGCGCTGCTCGGGATTCGCGCGCGAGCCCGTGCAACCGCGCGAATCGTTCGGGGTCGCACGGCCAAGCGTGCAGTATCGTCGCGCCATGACGCGCACCCGGGTGATCGCGTAGCCAACACCGGGAGCGTGCACCGCAAGCCTCGCTGCAGGCGATGGTGGGTGCTGACGTCGTGATCGCGATCTTCGGTGCCGGCGCGATCGGATGCTGGGTCGGCGGGCGGCTCGCCGCCGGCGGCGCCGACGTCACGTTGATCGGCCGCACGCGCGTGATGGACGAGGTCGCGGGCGGGCTGCGCGTCACGGAGTTGCGCGGCGGTCGAGACGCGACGGTGACGCCGAAGCTGTCGACCGAGCCGGGCGCGGCAGCGGCCGCCCACCTCGTCCTCGTAACCGTGAAGTCCGCGCAGACCGCCGAGGCCGGTGCCACGCTCGCGACCGTGCTCCCCGAAGACACGGTCGTGGTGAGCCTGCAGAACGGGGTGCGCAACGCCGACGTTCTGCGCGGCGCCCTCCCAGGCCGGCGCGTACTCGCCGCGATGGTGCCGTTCAACGTCGTGCGGCGCGAGCCGGGCGCGTATCACCGCGCGTCGGGTGGCGCGCTGCGGATCGACGACGACCCCGCCGCCGCGCCGCTGCTCGCCGCCTGCCGAGCCGCCGAGCTGGCGATCGAGCCGCGCCGCGACATGCCCGCGGTGCAGTGGGCCAAGCTCGTGATGAACCTCAACAACGCGATCAACGCGCTGTCGGGACAGCCGCTTGCCGCCGAGCTCGCTCAGCGCGTGTTCCGTCGCTGTCTGGCCGCGGCGCAGCGCGAGGCGCTCGACCTCCTGGCGTGTGCGAAGCAAGACGTCGCCCGGCTCACCGTGATCCCACCGCGCTGGATGCCGCGTCTGCTCGACGTTCCGGATCGCGTGTTCCGGCTGTTCGCGTCGCGCGTCGTCGCGATCGATCCGTACGCGCGATCGTCGATGTGGGACGACTTCGAGGCACGACGCCCGACGGAGATCGACTACCTGCAAGGCGAGGTCGTCGCGCTCGCGCGAACGGCTCGGCAAGCACGCGCCGATCAACCGCGCGCTCGTGCGGCTCGTGCGCGACGCAGAGATCGGCGGCAAGCGGGACTTCACCGGCAACGCGCTTCGCGTAGCGCTCGAACTGTGAAGCGAGCGCGAGCCGCATCGCGGCGGGGTCGACGACCGTGTTGCGCCCGAAGCGAGTAGCGAAGTCGACGTCATGAGCGTCGAGGGTGGAATTCGAACCCACGGAGCCTTGCGGCTCGACGAACTGTGCGATGTTCAGATCGACGCCGTAGGCGAGACAGGTCGCGCCCAGGGCGAGCGGGGTTCCCGCGGGCATACTTGTTCGATGATCTACATCGCCTTGCTGAACGCGCTCCACGGCGAGATCACAGCCACGCCCAGCCGGTCGGGCGGGAGAGGCTAACCTGATGCTCGGTGTTCGGCTCACCGTTATCGGCAACGAGATGGAGGCCGAGGCGATCTGTGGTCTTCTGAGAACCGAGGGAATCGCCTGCAATCACCGACAGACGGACATGGGTGCCGGCGCATGGGATGCGACCGGAAGCGGCGGGCCGCGCGAGATCCTCGTCGCGGCGAGCGATCTGGAGCGCGCACGGGAGCTAATCGAACCCGACATTTCGTAGGCGGCAAGCGTGGCCCGTCGCCACCGGGATCTCGGTAAACGGGCCTGCTGTTCGCGGGCATGGTGATCGCCGCTCTCGGCGCTTATCACCAGGCGGTCGAAGTCGATCTCGAAGGTGCCGTGGGAGTTCGAGCGTCGCGCCGGGGTCGGGTGCGCGGTCGAGGTGGACGGAGTTTTCATTCAGTCGACTCCGTGCCGGATCCGGTCGCGTTCTTCCCCGAGTGGCTGACCTCGTAGGCGATTAGCGCGCAGGTTTCAGGCTTCTGCGGATGACACTGCTTATTTCGTCTGATCAGACATCTCGCCGATAGTGCGAGCCGGTGCGCCGGACCGAGCGGCCGCACATTCGTCCTCCCGATCGTCCATCCGGTCGATGGCGACCGTGCATGGGGCCCGCGACCGTGACGGGATCGTTCCCGTACTTCTCGCAGGAGACAGCAGACAATGTCGATAGAGCTTGGCGCACCCGTCCACTGCCTGGACGATCACTTCGGCGAGGTGAGGGAGGTTGTCGTCGACCCCATCTCGCAGAGAGTCACGCACTTCGCAGTCATACCCGCCCTCGCACATGCCCTGACGCGCCTCGTGCCGGCGCACCTTGCGGAGGAGATCAACGGCACGCTCGTCCTCTCGTACATGTCGGATGACATGCACGAGCTGGACCCTCTCAACGAGTGGGCCTACATCCGCGTAGACGCTCTCGCTGTTCGAGATCCGGGCTGGGCCATCGACACTCCGACCGTGCTCGCCCACCCGTACTTTCCCGGGCCAGGGTTTCGCGCCGCCAACCCCACCTCCCCGCCGGCGCTGGCCGCGGGAGTTCCACGCGAGGAGGTAGAGATCCGGCGCTCGAGCGCGGTCTTCTCCGCAGACGGTCAACTTCTCGGCCACGTCGACGGGTTCGTCGTCGAGCCGAACGGGACCATCACGCACCTCGTCCTCGCCCCCGGACACGTCTTCGGGCGCAGCGACGTGACGATCCCCATCATCGCGGTCGGGCGCTCTCGCACGGAAGTTCTCCTGCTTCTGCTCACAGCAGACGGCGTGGCCGCCCTCCCGTCGGTTGCGTACAACCGCGGATCTGCCGCCATGCCCGCCGAGTTGAGCATGCCGGCATGAGAGTGCGCTGTCCGCAGCCGCCCACATGCGCATCCCACACTGTCTCGACGCGGCGGGACGCGGCTAGGCCTTCCTGCACCAATACGTCTTGCCGCCCTACACGACCTTGCGGGTGAACCTCGCGGTGCGCTCGTCAGCGGCCGGCCTCACGCAGCGCTGGCCCTTCCACACGTAGGGACCCGCCACGATGCAACCGCAGGGTCTTCGAGGCGTCTGGACTGCTGCACACACAAACTCCTGAAGCTTGATTCGTGAATCATAACTCTAGCTTTTGGCTTGGGTGGCCTCGAGCTCGTCCTGGTGCGCGCAATTCCCGCTCCGGCCGGGGCCAGCCCCCGCACTCGCTCCGCTCACGCCTGGCCCCCCAAGCTGGCCCGCCCGGAGGGAGCGCGGGCGGGCGGGCGCCAGCGAGTTTCGCTGCTAATTCAAGGAAAGAGGGCCCGATCGGCTGGCTTCGAGCGCAGAGCGATGCGCATCGCCAGTAGTTGTAGACTCGCGGCGCTCGCCCCGCCGAAGGAGGCTTCCGATGCGGCACTTCCGTTCGAACAGGCCGCGACTCCTCGTCGTCACTGCGCTCGCTCTCGGGCTCGGCGCGGTCGCCGCCTGGGCCGGCGGCGACAGGCAATCAGCGTCTGCGGCCGGACTCGAATCTCCGCGCGGCTACTACCTGGCTCTCGGGGACTCGATCACCTACGGCTTCCAGCCGACGAAGGCGAAGCCGGGCGCCGGTCCGTCGAGCTTCGGCACAGGGTTCGTCGATGTCTTCGCGAAGAGTCTCCGCAAGCTCTCTCCCGAGATTGAGGTCGTCAATTACGGATGCCCGGGCGAGTCGACCGTGACGTTCGTGCGGGGTGGCTGCCCGGCGTTCGCGGATCACATGGAGCTGCACGACAAGTTTCGCGGCTCGCAGCTCGCGGCGGCTCTGTCCTTCCTACGGGCCCATCCGGGGGACGTCAGCCCGATCACGGTGACGCTGTACGGCAACGACTGGCTCCCGCTCCTGCTGGACACCTGTAAGGGCCGCGTCGCGTGCGTCCGCAAGCACGCGCCGAGCGCGACGGCGTCGTTCGGTGAGCGCCTCGGCGCGATTCTTCAGCGACTTCGTGACGCGGCGCCCGGAGCGGACATCATCGTGACGGGAGCCTGGAATCCGGATCCGAATGGGCTCGCGGAGCTCAAGCCGGTCTACCGGTCGCTCGAAGCGTCGATCGTCCGAGCTGCGGCGGGACCGAAGGTTCGCGTAGCGAGAATGCTTCCGGTCTTCAACCCCTCCGGGAGCGTGCAGGCACAGCGAACTCGGCTTTGCGCACTGACCTTCATCTGCGCGAAAGGCGACCCACACCCGACGGATGCCGGGTACCGCGCGATGGCCGACGCAGTGGAGGCGGCGTCCCGCTAGCGGTCGTCGAGGCAGGCGCCGTCGAGGCGTCTCGTGCTCGTCTCCAAGGTCGCCGGGCACGCGACGCCGGACATCACTTTCCGGGTCTACTCGCACCTCTTGGACGACGGTGTCGAGAAGGCGGCGGACGCCTTCGATCCTGCTGCCGCCCTCGTTCGCGGAGCGGTCGGGTAGATGACGGGTAGCTGAAGCCCGGTTCGGAGCCACATCTCCGATCGTCTGGGGAGCTCGCTCATGGCCTGAGAACGGCTTGAACGCTGGAGCGGCGGGGGTGGGATTCGAACCCACGGAGCCTTGCGGCTCAACGGTTTTCAAGACCGCCCGATTCGACCGCTCTCGCACCCCGCCGGGAACGCATTGTGGCGGCTGACAGACTGCCCGGCGTGCTCGAGTTCCCGGACGGTCCGGAGATTTCCTTGCCGCGCGGCGACGTGACCGAGGGGGTCGTCCGCGTCGGCGACACCGTCCGCCGGCCGCGCGGGCGGTGGTCGAGCTCCGTCGCGGCCTACCTCCGCCACCTCGAGCGCGTGGGGTTCGACGGCGCGCCGCGGTTTCTCGGCATCGACGAGCAGGGGCGCGACGTGCTCGAGTTCGTCGCCGGCGAGGTGCCGGGCCAGCCCGTCGTGGAGTCGTGGGCGGCGACCGAGCGCGGTGCTCGTCGGCGTGGCGCGGTTACTGCGGCGACTTCATGACGCGTCGGGGTCGTTCGTCCCGCCCGACGATGCCTGCTGGTTCGGGGACGACGTTCGAGTCGACCTCCCGGCCGATCTGCCGCCCGAGCTGCCGCCCGACGTGATCACCCATTTCGACGTCACGCCCCAGAACGTCGTCTTCCGAGGCGGGCTGCCGGTGGCGCTGATCGACTTCGACCTGACGGGGCCCGGGAGGAGGCTTCGCGACGTCGTGAACACCGCCATGTGGTGGGTGCCGCTCTTCCCGCCGGTCGACCGCGACCCCGCGCTGGCGGCGGGCGACGTGCCCTCGCGGCTGGCCGCTTTCGTCGATGCCTACGGACTCGGGGAGGAGGACCGGGCCGCGTTCTGCGAGGTCTCGATCCACGGTGCGACCCGCTCCTGGCACAGGATGCGGGCCAACGCCGAGCTTCGCGGCGGGGGCTGGGCGAGGATGTGGGAGGAGGGAGTGGGGGACAGGATCCTCCGCCGCCGGCAGTGGCTCCTCGACGAGCGCCAGACACTCGAGGCCGCCCTGCGCCGGGCCTAGTGGTGGCTCCGGGAAGTACGGCACCGCTTGGCCGGCTGCAAACGCTTCGCATCGCGTCGTCCTCGGTCGCCCCCATACCTTCAGGTATGGGGGCTCCCTGCGTCCTAGCGCTGCTCGGTTTTCGCTCGGCCCAGCAGCACCGAACTTCCCGGAGACACCACTAGAACCTTGCAACAGACTGTTACTTGGCCGTCGCGCGCTCGCTCAGGTAGGCGTGCCACAGGATTCTCGCCGCCACGGCCCGGAACGGGCGCCAGGGCTCGGACAGCGCCTCCAGCTCGCTCGGCGTCGGCCGGGCCTCGAGCCGCTTCACGCGCTGCGCCGACACCAGTAGGGCGAGATCGCCGGCGGGAAAGGCATCCGGTCGGCGCAGGGCCATCGTCAGGTACACGTCTGCGCTCCAGGCGCCGATTCCGCGTACCGCGATGAGCGCCTCCCGGGCCTCCTCGTCGGGCAGGCGGTCGAGCGCGTCGAGCGTGAGCTCGCCCGCCAGCAACGACGCGGCGATCCCTCGCACGTAGCCGGCCTTCTGGCGGCTGAAGCCGATCGCGCGCAAGCGGACGTCGTCGAGCGTGAGGAACGCCTCCGGCGTCAGGGGCGAGGTGGCCTCCGCCAAGCGGTCGAACGCGGCCTGCGCCGAGGCGAGGGAGACCTGCTGCTCGAGCACGATGTGCACGAGCGTGGGGAACCCCGGCTCGCGAGCCCAGAGGGGCGGCACCCCGTGGCGCTCGACGACGGCCGCCAAATCCGTGTCGCGCGAGGAGAGCTCGCGCGCGGCGCGTCCGAGCGACCGCTCCGTCAGCATTGCAACAGTGTGTTGCAAGGGCGGAGGTCTCAGCGTTCGACGCGTGACGGCGCGCCGTACTCGCGCAGGACGGCCGGCACCGCACCCTGGAAGTTCTCGAGCAGCGCGAGCACCACGCGGTCTGTAACGACGGTGCCGTTCAGCGTGTGAGGCGTCTCGAGCCCGCGCTCGGAGCGGTAGCGGATGCCGAGCCTGCGCGCCTGAAAGTCGGTCGTGTTCGAGCACGAGGTCACCTCGCGATAGCGCTCCTGGCTCGGGAACCAGGCTTCGAGGTCGATCTTCTTCACCGCGGGTGCGCCAAGGTCGCCGGCGGCGACGTTGACCATGCGGTACGGGAGCGCGAGCGTCTGCAGGAGCTCCTCCTCGAGCGCGACCATGCGGTCGTGCTCTCCCTGCGACGCTTCCGGGGTCGTGAAGACGAACATCTCCACCTTGTTGAACTGGTGCACGCGGAACATGCCGCGCGTGTCCTTGCCCGCCGCACCGGCCTCGCGCCGGAAGCACGTGGAGAAGCCGCAGTAGCGGAGTGGGAGCTCACTGCCCTCGAGAATCTCGCCCATGTGCAAGCCGGCGAGCGCCACCTCGGACGTGCCCGTGAGGTACAGCTCGTCGGCCTCGAGGGCGTAGATGTTCGAGCGCTCGGTGGGGAAGAACCCGCTCCCCACCATTGCCTCCTCGCGGACCAGCACAGGAGGGATCACCGGCGTGAAGCCGGCGCGCGCGACGTGGTCGACGGCGTAGCGATAGAGCGCGAGCGCGAGCAGGGCGGTGTCGCCGATCAGGTAGCCGAAGCGCGAGCCCGAGAGCCGGGTTGCACGCTCGAGGTCGAAGCGGCCGATGTCCACCGCCTCGCGCGCCTCGGCGAGCGCGGGCCGCTCGCCAACGCGGCGGAGCTCGACTGCGTCGTCCTCGCTGTCGCCGTCGGGAGCCGACTCGTCGGGTGGGTTCGGCACCTCCGTCAGCGCCTCGTCGCGCTCCCGCTCGGCCGCGGCCAGCTCCTCCTCGGAGACGCGTAGCTCGTCCTTCACGCGCTGCAGGTCCTCGAGCTGCTCGGGTGTCGGCTTCCCCTTCAGCTTGGTGCGCCCGCGCAGCTCGTCGACGACGGGGACGAGGGCACGCCAGCGCTCGTCGGCCGCGAGCGCGCGATCGAACGCCTCCGCGGCGCCCTTGCGCGCGAGCGCCGCCCGCCACCGTTCCGGCTCGGCCCGGGCCGCCTTGAGGTCGATCATGCGCGGGAGTGTAAGTACGCGTCGATCACGCGCGCGACCCCGTCTTCCTCCGGGGGAGGACACGTCCAGTCCGCCATAGCGACGAGCCGTTCGTGCGACCCCTCGATCGCGATCCCAAAACCCGCCTCCTCGAGCAGCTCGAGGTCGTTCTCCCCGTCGCCGAAGGCCACCACGTCGGCCGTCTCGAAGCCGAGCCGCGCTGCCACCCAGGCGAGCCCCGTCCCCTTCGAGACGCCCGGGTGCCCTAGCTCGAGCAGCCACGGCAGCGAGGTCGTGAGGAACAACCGTCCGCCGAGGCGCTCCGCGAGCGCCGCGCGGAGAACCGGCAGCTCGTCCGGATCGCCGACGGCGACGAGCTTGGTCGGCGGACGCTCGAGCCAGGTGAGCAGGTCGCCGACCTCGCTCACGGGCAGGTGCTGGAAGCCGGCGTACGCGTGCGAGTACGGCGTCTGCTCGGCCACCACCAGCTCGTCGTCGACGTAGACGTTGGGCTGGTAGCCGTGCTCCAGGAGCGCGGCGATCGCCTCGCGCGCGACGGCGAGCGGGATCGGCTCGTGGACGAGGAACGTCCCATCGCGTGGGTCGACCACCGCTGCGCCCTGGTAGCAGACGACGAGATCGTCGATGCCGGCCCGCTCGAGGTACGGGCGCACCGAGCGATACATGCGCCCCGTCGCGACCACCACCGGGATGCCCACGGCGCGCGAGCGTGCGATCGCGGCGATCGCTGCGTCACCCAGCGTCCCGTCCCGGGCGACGAGCGTGCGGTCGAGATCGCACGCGAAGGCCGCGACCTCGAGCGGAAAGGTATCCGGAAGGTTCAGCCGCTCGTGGAGTCGACGACGTACTGAGCCACGTTCGCGATCTCCTGAGCGCTGAGCTGGTCGGCGAACGACGGCATCACGCCTTGGCCCTTGGTGACCCGGGTGGCGACGAGCTCGTATGACGGCTGGGCGTCGTCGAGGTTTGGCCCGACCTGTCCGCCCGAGCCCGCTGCGGCCAGCGTGTGGCAGCCGCCGCAGCCGGCGCTCGCGAAGATCGCCTTGCCGGCGGCTGCATCTCCCTTGAGGCCGATCGCCGGGATATCGCTGTTTCCGCCGCCCGTCTCCGTCGTGGGCAGTGTTCCCTCCACCGTCTCGGGCGTCGCGGTCGTCTCCTCGCCGCCGCAGCCGACGACCACGAGCGCGAGCGACGCGAGCAGGAGGATGAGCAGCGTCACGGAGCGGCGCATCGAGCGCCAGTCTAACCCGGCGCCTCGCAGCGCTGCGCGGGGTTGCGTCTCCAGCCGCCAGAGCGTGACCGACAAAGCGGCGCCGACCGCGAGCACGTCGCTCGGCGTGTCGTTGACGAGGAGCGAGACCGCGAGCGCGGCGAGCAAGGCGTCAGTGACCGCGCTGCGCCGGCGACGGGTCGCGACGACGGCCAGCACCGCCAGCGAGGCGACGGACACGAACGCCGGGCCGAAGGCGGCGCTGACCCGGTGCCACGAGAGCTCGAGCCGGTCGGCGACATCGCCGAGCACGGTGCCGGGACCGCCGCCGAGGGAGTGCGTGACGTGGCTCGATCCGCCGAGCGCGGCGTCGAGCCCCACGAGCAGCCGCACCGAGGGCGACGGCGCCCGCGCCGAGCGGCGACGGCACGTGCCCACGTCAGCCGGATGCTCCGTAGACGCAGGGCGAGCACGGCGTAGCCGACGAGGAGCACGAGCAGGCCACCTCCGTCGGCGCCGAACCGATTGCCGCCGACGGCAACCACCGCGGCGACCGCGACCGCGATCCCGGCGGATCCCAGGAGTGCCGTTCCGAGCAGCGCCGGCAGGAGCAGCAACGTCTCCAGCAGGTTGGAGACCCCGTAGAAGCGACCGGCCTGCGACGGCCCGAACGGGGAGAGCGCAACGGCCTCCGGGTCGAGCCCGAGGACGAGCAGGTAGGCCGCGATCGTCGCCGCGCAGGCGAGTCCGAGCGGAAGCAACGCGACGGCTGCTGCGAGGAGCCCCACGACCCACCACCCGGCGAGCCACAGGTTGGCCGCGAGTGCGAGTAGCACGATCCGCGGGGCGAGACGGGGCGCGACGATGGCGGCGGCGTAGACGAGGGTGAGCACGAAGATCGTGAGCGGGAGTCGGAGCCGCTCGTTGCGATCGATCCGCGAGTCGAGCCGCTCGAGCACGGCGACGGGGTTGTCGGTCTCGACCCAGCGCAACCGGCCGGTGGCCACGTCGGCGAGCGAGACGAGGCCGTCGATCCGCGTCGAGTCGGAGGTGAGCACGCCGCGTGCGCGTTCGCCGGCGACCGCGATCGGGTAGCGGCGGTCGTTCTCGCTCACACCGGCGGGCGGCAGCACGACGCGGACGTCGAGGCCACCGGGCACTCCGAGCTCGAGCAGCGGCTTGCCGGGCGGCGTGCCGCCGAGGAGGGAGCTCTCGACCTCCCCCGTGAGCAGCGTGTTGAGCGCGCTGGCCCGCGTCACCGTGGGGCCGGCGCCCGGGACGGCAAGCCCCACGGCACCAGCTCGCGACGCATCTTCGAGCGAGAGATCGTCGACGATGCGGACGCCGGCGGCGGCGGGCGTCGCGAGGACGAGGGCGATCGCCGCGATCGCGACAGGGCGCACTGTCGTCTTGTAGCGCAGCCCGGGATCCGCAGGAACGGGTCCCGGGCTGCGCCGTGGTCTCCTACGCCGCCGCGAGCTCCTTCTTCAGCCCGTGCAGCTTGAAGGCGAAGATGATCTCCGTGATCCCGCGCATCAGGCATATCGCGGCGACGAAGATCACGAGCAGGAACGCCTCGCGGCCGAAGTAGCCGGCCGCCCAGAAGCCGAGCCCGAGCTGGACGAGGCCCAAGATCAACGTTACCCACCAGAAGTCGATCTCTTTCCTCGTGGCGAACGCGAGCACCACGTTGAAGATGCCCCAGAAGATGAGGAAGAAGCTCATCAGCGCAGCGAGGGTCTCGAACGTGTCGTAGGGGTGGATCAGTGCGATCACGCCGACCACGACGAAGAGCAGGCCGAACAGGCCGTGGAAGATCTTCCAGCCCGTGGACGCGCCGCCGATGGCCACGAACTCGTTCACGCCGAAGAAGATCGCCACGAACCCGAACAGGTACGAGATCGCCGCCACCGATTTGTAGTCGAAGCGGAAGATGATCAGCGAGACGAGCATCCACAGGATCCCCGTGACGAGGAACACCCACCAGAGGCCCGCGGCCTCCTCGCTCGCCTGCCGTTCCTCCAAGACGAAGCTGGACACCGAACTCTCCTTTTCGAGGCGAGGGACACCGCACCGTTTCTTCCCCGCGGCGGCACATCCTGCCCTCAGCGAGTGGATGATCGAGGCGGCCCCGATCTCGCGCGTCCGATTGCGCGTAGGCTTGCAGGCATGCTCGTGGCACGTTCGATGCATTCCCAATGGCTGTCCAACGCCTACGTGATCGGGGACGAGCCCGACGGGGTCGCGGTGTTCGTGGACAGCGGGGCGCCGCTCGAGCCGCTGCTCGACCTCGTCGAGCGCGAGCGGCTGACGCCGACGCACCTCCTGCGCACCCACGCACACGGCGACCATGTCGAGCACGAGGACGAGCTCGTCGAGCGCTTCGGGCTGGATGTCGTCACCGGTGCGCTCGAGACCGGAGGCCTCCGGGTCGAGGCGATCCCGACGCCGGGTCACTCCGACGACGGCGTCTCGTTCCTCGTCGACGGCACGACGTGCTTCAGCGGCGACACCCTCTTCCGCGACGCGGTCGGCGGCGGTCCGGCCGACGAGGTGCGCCGCTCGGTGATGGAGCGGCTGATGACGCTCCCCCCGTCGGTGCGCGTCCTGCCGGGTCACACGGACGAGACGACGATCGGCCGCGAGCTCGAGGAGAATCCGTTCGTCCGCTACTGGAGCGGTGCGGCCCCGAGCCTCGACGAGCCCGTGCGGGTCGCGGGCGAAGACGCCGTGCTCGTCGTCTGGTCGCCGGATTACGACGGCAAGGGCAAGGCGCTCGTCCGCTTCGCCGACGGCGGCGAGGCGATCGTCGGCGGCTCACGCGTGGAACGCGGCTAGGCGCTCCGCCTCCTCGTCGAGCTCGCGACGCGTGTCGCGCGGGAGTCGTGAGAACGGCTCGAGGCCGACACGGCCGCGCTCGTACCTCCACGTGCCGGCAACCTGTCCGTCGACCAGGAACGTCGGCACGGAGTGCGGCGTCTTGACGTCGAAGACGCGCGGCCGGTAGCCCTCGGGGAGGATCTGCGTGCGGCGAGCGTGCACGAGCAGCGTCGCGTCCCAGGTGGGGAGGAAGCGGACGGGCGCAGGCGTCTCGGGGTCGGGCAGCGGCGCGCGGGGGAGATCGACGAGCTCGCGGCCCTGCTCGTCGCGGAAGCGGCGCAGGTCCAGGCGGGCGAGCGCCGGCGCGAGGGCAACGACAGGCGTCCCGGCCCAGCTCGCGATCTCGGCGGGCGCCGCAGGCCCGAAGGCGCCGAGGTAACGGCTTGCGAGCAGCTCGAGGCCGTGCTCCGGGGTGGTCTGGGCCGGTCCGAGCCACTCTTCGGCGGCGGCGTAGACGTCTGCGCGTCGCCGCTCCCACGTACCGGAGGGCGGCACGCGCACGAGGTCGAGCCAGTTGCCGACGCCCCTCCACTCGGCGGCGCTCAGCTCGCCCTGCAGCTCCGCCCGGGGACGCGGGCCGTCCGTGAGCAGCCGCCGCAACCGTGCCGCCGCCCGCTCGAGGTGGTCTGCGTCGACGTCGTGACGGCTGGCGCGCAGCCACCACTCGCGCCTCGCCTGCCGCGTGCCGAGCGCGAACGGCCAGTAGTCACTCGCAGAAACGACGTGGATCGTCTCGCGCAGAAGCGTCCCCTGCACCAGCGTCCGCCGCTCGAGGGCGCGCGTGAGCTGGCGGCGCTCGAAGCCCTCGACCCTTGACCAGAGCCCGATGTACGCGGACGGCGCGTACTGCGTCTGCAGGCCGCCGATCCGCTCCACGGCCTGCACCGGTGACAGCCGCCGGCGCTCGAGCAGCAACTGGCGGGCGAGCAGCGCCCGGTTCAGCTCGCGCGTCGTCAACATTCGCTCGGCCATTAGCCGGCGACGCTACTCTGTCCGAAAAGGACAGTACGGTTCCCGGGTGCGCCTCATCGTCGCCCGCTGCGAGGTCGCCTACACCGGCCGCCTCTCCGCCTTCCTCCCAGAGTCGACGCGGCTGCTGATGCTGAAGGAGGACGGCGCGGTGCTCGTCCATGCCGACGCGGGAGGCTACAAACCGCTCAACTGGATGACGCCGCCGACAGTGATCGAGGAGGAGCCGGGGCTTCTCGTCGTGCGCAAGCGCGCGGGTCGGACCGAGGACCGGCTGGAGATCCGGCTCGTCGAGGTGCTGAGCGACGTCAGCCACGACATGGGTGAGGCGGCCGGGCTGGAGAAGGATGGCGTCGAGCGCGACCTGCAGGAGGCTCTGGCCGAGGCGCCCCGCCTGCTGGAAGAGGAACTGCGGCTCGTGCGCCGCGAGTGGCAGACCGACATCGGACCGGTGGATCTCATGTGCCGCGACGCCGACGACGGCTGGGTCGCGGTGGAGGTGAAGCGAATCGCGACGATCGAGGCCGTCGAGCAGCTCTGCCGGTACCTCGAGCGCATCCGCCTCGAGCCGGGCCTGGAGAGCGTGCGCGGCCTCCTCGCCGCGCAGCGGGTGAAGCCGCAGGCGCGCACGCTGGCCGAGTCGCGCGGCGTCGGCTGGATCGAGGTCGACCTCGCGGCGCTGCGCGGCGCGCGCGAGCCTGAGCTGACACTGTTCGCCTGACTCACCTGCCGAGCTTGACCTCCGCCGCGACGTGGTAGCTGCCGTGGTCGTCCTCCTCGAGCAACCACACGGCACTGGCGCGCGAGACGATCGGCACGGCACTCGCCGCAGCCGCCGCGGCCCGCTCGAGCACCGCGGCGTCGGGGGTGGTGGCGACCGTGACGTGGGGGACGACACCCGGGTGTCGGCCGGCGTAAGGCGGTCGCGCCGGGAACCGTTGCCACACCTCACGCGTCAGCTCGGCGAAAGGGCCGGCCGGCTGCGGCGCCAGGTACACCGTCTGCGGGAAGCGGCCTACCTCGACGAGCGTGAAGGCGAACGGCTCCACGCCGCCGACTGCGTCGGCGACGAGTTGCAAGACGCGCTCGTCCACGGTCGTGGGACGCAGGAATGGGAACAGGACCGTGATGTGGGCCATCACGCCTGCCGGTGCAGGCGGATCCCAAAGTGGCCGCCAGCGCGCCACGAGCTCCTCCGCCTCCGGCACGGGCACGACGAGCGCGCTGCTCACGGCGTGGCGAGCCCGAGGCAGTCGGCGGGCAGCGGTGTCCCGTCCAGGCCGACGACGCGGGCGCGCACGGGCGTATCGTAGGCAGGGTCGAGCTCCCGAACCGAGGAGGCCCAACATGGCCGTGAAGCTGTATCGCTGTCCGAACATGTGGGCGAAGATCGGGGCCCATCCGTGCTGGCGCGTGCAAAAGGCGCTGGACGAAGCCGGGATCGAGTACGAGGTCGTGAAAGGGCCGCTCCGGCGCGGGAAGCGGGACGCGATCGAGCAGCTCTCCGGGCAGCGTGCGTACCCGGTGATCCAGTTCGAGGACGGCACCGTGTACCGCGAGGACTCCAACCAGATGGCGGAGCGCATCCACGCCGGCAAGCTGTTCGAGGACCGCACTGCGGGCGCCGCTCCGGCTCCTGCCGTCCCGAGCTGAGCGGACGCAGACCGTCGGCGACGCTACACTGACGGCTCCCGGGGCTATAGCTCAGTTGGGAGAGCGCCTGGATCGCACCCAGGAGGTCGGCGGTTCGAGCCCGCCTAGCTCCATCCCCCGAAACCCCGACAGCATGGATAGGCGGTTTCGGTGTTCAGGGCTCGCGTCCTGTGGCTCTTGAACAGGCGTGTAGCCACTATGTTGGCCGGTTCAGGGTCGTTCTCTGCTCGCTGCTGCGCCTCCCAATGCTCGAGGGCGGCGTCCCAGTCGGATGGCTCGTGGGGGGCCTCGATCCGTGCGGCCTGGCTCGAGTACACCGCCGCGGCGGTGTAGTGGCCGGATACGTCCGGCCACTAGACGCGCGCCGCACGCCAGCTCCCCGGTGCGTAGGCCTTCCGCACTGTCTCGACGTACGGGACTGGGCTCACGACCGCCCGCATCTCTACCTGCACGTGAGGCTCGACTGTCGGCTTCGCCGTGCCGCCGTCCTCCTCGCCCCAGACGAAGGTCACCTCCGTCCCCGGCTCTGCCTGCTCCGCGTCCAGGACGGCGAGGGTCAGCATCTTGCCCTCGTTGGCGCTGTAGCCCACCCAGGTCGACACTCCGACCGTCTCGTCGTCCACCGTGACTCTGTCGTAGGGGTGCATCGCGTACACCGCGTTCGGCCAGTCGATGAACTTCGCGCGACCGGTCCGCTGGAACATGGTTCCGATCGTGCGGGTCACATCATCGTCGTCGAGCGCCAGGGTGACCTTGTGGCGATGTTCCCCAGCCGCGATCCGCTCGAGTGCATCGCGCCCTATGAAGTCATGGTCGAACTTGACGTAGCTCCCGTAGCCGAGGTCCCAGGGCGTGAAGTAGTAGTCCTCGACGTCGTCGGAGACGAAGCTGCCCCCGATCGACGCCGACCCCTCGTACCCGGTGGCCGGCAGCCACTCGCGATACGCCTTGAGCTCCTCGCCGGTGTAGACGGCGGGTAGAGGCGAGGGAATCCAGCCGGACTCCAGGGTGTTGGACCCGTACGCCCGACCACCCACCTGCCTGAGACCGAACTCTTCACCGGCGCTCACGAGCGCTTCGCGTACCGCCGCCTCCTCGTCCCACGGCCCGAACAGCTCCCAGCCCGGCTGACCGGCCATGCCGTGCCGGAGCGCACGGACGGTCTTGCCCGCGATCCTCACCGTCGTCATGTGGAAGAAAGCGATCTCCGGCGGCGTCTGCGTAAGCACTTTCTCGATCACATGCATAGCGTTCGGGCCCTGCACCTGGAAGCGGTACGACCGGCGGCGCCCGTCGGTCCGCAGCGCTGTTCGCTGGTCGAGCTCGACCTCGACGTCGTACCCGCCGGTCTCGGCGTGGTAGGTAATCCAATTCAGCGCCGGGGCGCGGCCGACGAGGTTGAACCGGTTCTCGGCGAGGAAGAAGAGGATCACGTCGCCGATCACATGGCCGTCGGGCGTGCAGGGAACGAAGTGCTTCGCCCGGTCGACCCCGAAGCCCTCAACGCTGTTGACCGCCAGCTGGGAGAGCAGCTTCAGCGCATCGGGGCCTTCCACCGCCAGATCGGCCATGTGGTACGACTGGTTGTAGAGGACGCAGGTCTGCTGCCAGGCCTGCTGTTCGTCGCGCCAGTTCGTGAACTCGGCGGGCACCCCCGGGTACACGTTCGGCCCGGCCGGCGAGTTGCGGAGCAGCTCGACCGGGCTCTCGACCGATTGGAGCAGATCCTCCAAGCTTCTCTGACTCACGTCGTAACCTCCTTGCGCCGGAGCGCGATCTTGTTGCGCGCGGGCGTATCCGCTCGCACCTTCATTCAGCTAGGAGCCGCCGGCCTGGATCACTCCGCGACTCGCCCTTTCGATGCCCCCGCGAAGGCCACGTGCCTCGGCGTCGCCGCGCACGTCTGCCGTCGGGTGAACCGTCAGTTGAGCGGGTTCGCGCCGTCCATCCAGATGATCACGCGCGAGAAGCGGCCGTCCGCGTCGAGCGTGAAGAAGTTGCAGTTGTGCATCTTCGTCGTCTCACCCGAGACGAGCGACACCAGCTGCTCGGTGGCGACCTTCCCGGCCGACTCGTCGACCACGAGGTTGACGATGTCGTGCACCATCGAGTCCCAGTCGGCGAAGAAGTCCGTGAACATGCGCCCGATCTCCTCGTGCCCGGAGAACGTGACGCCCGCGGTCTGCACGGTCAGCGTCGCGTCCTCGGCGAAGTGCGTGAGAACGCGCGGCACGTCGAGCGCGTCGACGGCCGCGAAGTAGGACGTCGGCGCGTTTCTCAGTGTCTCGGCCGGAACCGTGCTCGTCGTCGTCGCCATCCCTGCCTCCTTGTCGGTCGTCACGCGTCGCCTCGAGCCCCTGGAGTATCGCGTGGCGCACGCGTCTGTCAAAGCTCCTGAGCGTCGCCGTGATCGCCTCTCGTTCGCCGAGTACTAAAGTGCTGATCGAGACGATAATGTCTCATCCGTGACAAGCCTGGCAGGCAGCAGGCATGACGGAAGGAGAGAGGTCGTGAAGCGGTTCCGGTTGATAGCCGGTGTGGGCGCCCTCGTAGTGCTCGTCGCCGCTCTGGGCGGGTCGAGCGCGTACGGCGGGTCGAGCTCGTCGCGCGCCGCCGCACCGATCAAGCTCGGCGTGCTCACGCCGCTGACGGCGAACTTCGCGCCATGGGGCATCCAGGTGCGCGCCGGGGCGGCCCTCGCGGTAACCGAGATCAACAGAAAGGGCGGCGTCAAGGGGCGCGGCGGAGGGCGGCCGCTCAACCTCGTCGTCGCCGACGACCAGTCGACGAACACGAACGCGGCGATCGACGGCTTCAGGCGGCTGACGCAGCAGGAGGGCGTCGTCTCGGTCGGAGGCATCATCGGCAGCCCGATCGGGCTCGCGACCACGCGGCTCGCCGAGGAGGCGAAGATCCCGTTGTTCCTCGTGAAGTCGGGGAACAACGAGATCCTCACGCAGTCATCGCGCTACACGTTCCGGACGTGTCTGCCCGCCGCTGCGATGGTGGCCCAGTCGGTCGTGCAGCTCGCGCAGCGTCGTTCGATCACGAGCGTCGGCGTGATGATCGCCGATTACGCGTGGGGCCAGTCGTTCAAGTCGTCGCTCGAGGACGCGGCCAAGTCCGCGCCGAACATCAAGTTCCAACGTCCAGGTTGCGCCGGTTCCGACGACCAACTTCACGCCGTATCTGCGTGCCTTCGGCGACGTGTCGTTGATCGTGGCGACGGGCCATCCGCCGGGAGCGCCACTGGTCCTGGCTCAGGCAGGACAGCTGGGCTTGAAGGCGCCGGTGTTGGGTGCAGATGGGCCGTGGTCGCTCACCGCGAAGAGCGCTGCTTCGGCGGCGTTCGGCCGCTACAGCGACTTCAAGTGCATGGCCACGGCGACGCCAGGCGTACAAGGCGCTCGCGAAGCGCTACCTGCGCGCGTTCCCGCAGAACGAGTTCATGGAGGACGACGCGCTCGCCGGCTACGCCTACGTGAAGATCGTCGCGCAGGCGATCAGAAGGTCGGGACCAACCCGCAGGCGATCGCGGCCTACGTCCACCGGACGACGTTCAACATCCCCGGGTACGCGTGGCCGCTCAAGTGGACGGCGTGGGGCGAGATGATCGGGGCGCGACCGCAGTTCGCCGTCCTGACCCGGGGCGCGCCGCCCGAGACCGGGTTGAACACCGCTTCGACCACCTTCTGGCCGAGAGTGCTGTTCAAGTCGCCGGCGCTGACTCCGTACCGTCCACCGTCGTAGGCCTCGGAGGTCGAATCTGCTCCTCGAGGTTGACGGTGTCACGAAACGGTTCGGCGGTCTTCCGGCCGTCGACGGCGTCACGTTCGGGATCGACGACGGCGAGATCGTCGCCGTCGTCGGCCCGAACGGGGCCGGCAAGAGCACGCTCCTGAAGGTGATCGTCGGGCTGGAGCGGCCGACGCGCGGCAACGTCCGGCTCGACGGCGAGAGGATCGACGGGCTCGGCCGCCCATCGGGTCAGGCGCAAGGGGATCGCGATGGCGATGCAGCGACCGCTTCCGTTCGGCTCGATGACGACGCTCGAGAACGCCGTCCTCGGCGCGATGTTCGGCGCCGGTCGCGGCGTCGTCGGCGAGCGAGAGGCGAGGCGGCGGGCAGCCGAGGCGTTGGCGTTCGTGGGGCTGCAGGAGCGGGCCGGGCCAGCCGGTCTCGAGCCTGAACCTCCACCAGCAGCGGTTCCTCGAGCTGGCCAAGGCGCTCGCGGGTGAACCGAGGCTGCTGCTGCTCGACGAGGTGATGGCGGGCCTCAACGAGTCGGAGCTCGCCGCCTCGGTCGAGATCGTCCGGAACGTCCGCGACAAGCTCGGAACGACCATCCTCTGGGTCGAGCACGTGATGAGCGCGGTGATCCAGCTCGCCGAGCGAGCGATCGTCCTCAACTTCGGCAAGCTCCTGGCCGAGGGCGTGCCCGAGGTCGTGATGCGGGACCCGCGGGTCGTCGACGCGTATCTCGGGCGGGCGCGCGTTGCTTGAGGTCGACGGGCTGGCGGCCGGGTACCTCGGCGAGCGGGTGATCGACGGCATCGACGTCGAGGTTCGCACCGGTGAGGCGGTGGCGATCGTCGGCTCGAACGGCGCGGGAAAGACGACGCTGTTCCGGGCCATCGCCGGGCTGCTTCCGTCGATGGAGGGGCGTGTCGTCCTCGACGGGAAGGACCTGACGCGCCGTCCTGCCCACCGCATATCGCGCGCCGGGATCGCGTACGTTCCGGCCGAGCGGCACCTGTTCCCGGCGATGACCCTGAAGACCAATCTCGTTCTCGGGGCGTATCCCAACCGGCCGGACCGTGCGACGCTGGAGCTCGTGTACGACCTCTTCCCGCGCTTGCAGGAGCGACAGCGCCAGCAGGCGGGAACGCTGAGCGGCGGTGAGCAGCAGATGCTGGCGGTGGCTCGCGCGCTCATGGCGCGGCCGCGGCTGCTCATGCTCGACGAGCCGACGACCGGGCTTGCGCCGATCATCGCGCAGGTCGCGTTCGAGGCGCTCGAGGGACTCAAGAACGAGGGAATGACGCTGCTGATCGCGGAGCAGCAGGTGCCCCTCGCTCTGTCCGTGGCCGACCGGGGCTACGTGCTCGAGAACGGTCGTATCCGGCTGAGCGGTACGTCGGAGGAGCTCGAGCAGAACCCGGAGGTACGACGGGCGTACCTGGGTGTCGCGTGAGGCGTCCTGTGTCAACTCTGCGATTCACATCTTTCGCCGTCGCCGGCCGCGCCCGCGGCCGCTGTAGGGGTTTTCGCGATCCCGGATCTCCTCCTGCAGATTCGGGATCTGCCGAACAAGCATGAGAGCGGTCATCCTCGACGGGATCGTGCTCGGGCTGGCGTTCGGCCTGCTCGGCGTCGGGATGACGCTGGTCTACGGTCTCGGCGGGGTCCTCAACCTGGCGTACGGGCAGATCGTCGTGCTCGCCGCGATCGTCGTCTCGCTCGTGATGGAGGACGACGTGGCGACGGTTCTGGCTGCGCTCGTGGGCGTGCTGGCGGCTGCCGGCGTCGCAGTCCTCCTCGACCTCACGCTGATGCGTCCGGTCTACCGTCAGCACGGCGAGGAGCGGACGCTCTTGGGGCTCCTGCTGACGCTGGGGGCCGCGTTCGTCATCGGGGGCCTGCTCACGTGGCGCTATCCGTCCGGCGCCCTGTACATCAACGTCGGCGGGGAGCCGGTCTCGATCCTCGGCGTGCCGATGGCGGTGGGGAGCATCTGGGCCTCGGTGATCGCACTCGCTGTCGGGGCCGTGCTCCTTCTGTTCTTCGGCGTCACCACCTTCGGGCGCGGCGTCCGCTCGGTCATCCAGGACGAGACCGGTGCGCGGCTCGTCGGCATCAACCCGTCGTTCGTCCGCACGGTCGTCTTCGCGCTGAGCGGCGCGCTCGCGGGGATCGTGGCGATCACGCAGTCGATGAGCGGGCCGCTGACGGTCAACGCAGGCTTCGAGCTCACCACCTTCGCGCTGATCGTCACCGTCGTGGGCGGTCTCGGCAGCGTCGCGGGAGCGTTCCTCGCGGGCGTGCTGCTCGGGGTCGTGAACTCGTTGAGCGCCCACTACATCGGGCAATACATCACGACCATCATCCTCCTCGGCGCCGCCGCCCTGACGATCCTCATCCGACCACGCGGGCTGCTCGGACGGTAGGACGATGGCGAGGGCGAGGAACCTCGGCTGGGCGCTCCTGCCGATCGTCGTCACGGCGGTGGTCCTCGCAGTCCTGCCGTCGGTCTGGTTCGGGGACTCGCCGTACACGACGTCGCTGGCCGTGCAGGCGCTGGTGTTCGCCGCGTACGGTGTCGGCTTCAACCTGATCTTCGGGAGCACGAACCAGCTCTTCCTGTGCGTCGGCGCTCTGGCCGGGGTCGGTGGCTACGGCGCGGTGATCCTCGTGGACGAGACGTCGCTGCCCATGGCAGCGGGCGTGGTCGTGGGAACGGCGAGCCGCGGCGATCGTCGGCGGGCTCTTGAGCTGGATCGCGGTGCGGCGCTCGCTCGGCGTCATCTTCACCGGCATCGTCACGCTCGTGTTCTCGCTCGCGTTCGCCAACCTCCTCCTCGGCCAGCGCGAGCTGACCGGAGCCGAGACCGGTCTCGTCGTGACGGCGGCCGCCGACGACCTCGCCGACGATCGCGTCGGCGGCTACTACCTCTTCGCGGGCCTGCTCGTCGCCTTCTTGATCGTCTTCCGCGCACTCCAGCTCTCGCACGTCGGGTGGGCATTCCGCGCCCTCCGCGACGACGAGGTCGCTGCCGAGCTCGCGGGCGTGGACGTCGCGCGATACCGGATCTACGCGGCGACGGTCGGCTCGGCGATGATCGGCCTGACGGGCGCCCTTCTCGCGTACAGCGCAGGCTTCATCAGCCCGGCGACGTACAGCTTCGACCGCGTCGACGTGCGCGTCCTCGTGCTCGTGGCGTTCGGCGGGCTCGGCACGCTGCTCGGTCCGGTGATCGGGGCGGGCGTCTTCGCGATTCTCGACGAGAGGCTGACGACCAGCCTCGAGCTGCGGGAGGTCCTCTACGGCGTCTTCGTGATCGCGATCTTCCTCGGCTTCAGACGGGGCGTGGTGCACGCCGTCGTCGCTCTGTTCAACCGGTTCGTTGCGAGGCGCCGGGCAGGGCCGCGGTTGCAGCCGTCACGCGAGTGATGGTGAGCCGATCGGGCTTGGCTCGAGCGAGCGGCGGCACGGCGTCGGATGATCCGGCCAGTCCGGCTGGCAGCTCGCGGGGTCTGTGTGTCCTCCCCTCCGCCGCCGCCAGGTAGAACGCAGTCAACCTGTTGGCGCGAGCGTGGGAGGGGTTGTTGGCGGCGCGGTGTTTGCTTGCCGTCGACTGGGTGTCTACCGGGGGGCGGGAGGCTGGGCGACACCACGAGAGGAGGACTGAAAATGAGGGTGATGACAGCTATTCCGGCGACCGTCGAGATCGGGCGCGGTCGGCTGCTCGGCCTGGTCATCGGTGTCGCCATGGTCGCCACGGCGATCACCTGGGCGCTGACCACGTTCAGCGTCCAGTTGGACATCACGACGGCACAGACAAGCGCTCCCGCGAGCGCAAGCGTGTCTTCCTCGCTCAGCCAGAACGAGCGTGATTACGTGCAGGCGATCGGCTCGCTGAGTCCCGTGCAACGCGAGGCAGCTTTCGGCACCGACAGCGGCGATCTGGTCGATGCGCTGGGGTTGACTGCGGAGCAGGAGCGGTATGTGCGGGCGATCGGCGCGCTGACACCGGTGCAGCTGACGGCGGCCTTCGGCACCGACAGCATCGAGAATCTCGAGCTGTCTGCCAGGCAGCAGCGGTATGTGGGGGGGATCGCCTCGCTGAGCCCCGTGCAACGCGAAGCGGCCTTCGGCGCCGGCAGCGTCGACTTGGTCGATGCGCTGGGGTTGACCCCGGAGCAGGAGCAGTATGTGCGTGCGATCGACTCGCTGACGCCCGCCCAGCGCGTCGCCGCTCTCGGCACCACCGGTCGGTAGAAAAGACCGCGCCTCTGGTCAGGCCTGGTGTGAGCGAGGCCTGACCGAGGCACGAGCGCAGACCAGCCGATCTCGCCAGCAGTGGTCAAAGTTCGGTCAAGTAGCGACGCCCAGAGCGGCGGCTACGGGACGACGACGAGCTTCGTTCCGGCGCCGTCCGCCTGGCGGCGCCACGCGTCGGCGACCGAGTCGAGCGGAATCCGCTCCACCTCGAGCCGGATCTCGCCGGCGATCGCATGGTCGACGAGCCGCCTGTAGTGCTCCGCGAGCTCGCCCCGAGGGACGGCGAAGTTCGTATGGCCGAAGATCGAAAGGTTCTTGAAGCGCACGGCCGCCGACGCGAGCTCGGCCGTCGCGCCCGCCGACTGGCCGAGGTTGACGATCGTGGCGCGCGGAGCGGCAGCCTGGATCGCGGCCGCTGCGGGCTCGCCCCACAAGGAGTCGAAAACGTAGCTCGGGCCTTCGCCGCCGAACGCCTCTTTGAAGGCCGCCACGAGGTCGCTGGCCTCGTCGAGGCGGAGCGTCGCGTCGGCACCGTACTGCGCGGCGCGCTCGAGCCCCGCGGCACTGCGACCGGCCGCCACGACTCGGGCGGCACCGAGCAGCCTGGCGGCCTGGACGGCGACGAGGCCGACCGAGCCCGTGGCGCCGAGCACGAGCACCGTCTCATCGCCCGTGAGCGGCGCGCGCCACGCGAACGGCAGCCAACCGGCGAGGCCGGCGATCCCGAGCCCGGCGGCGAGCGCTGGATCCGCGCCTTCGGGCACCTCGATCACGTGGGCGTCCCCGACCGGTGCGCGTTCGGCGATCGCGCCCTGCGACGTCCGCCCGAGCGAGCCGCCGAAGACCCAGACCACCCTGCCGTCGGCGGTACGGCCGACGGCCTCGCATCCGGGAACGTAGGGCAGCTCGGGGTGACCGGTCGCGAGAACGCCGCGCGAGACCGCAAGGTCGATCGGGTTGATCGGCGCCGCTAGCACCTCGATCGTCTCGCCGGACGGCTCCGCGACGTCGCCGACCTCGGCCACCGCGCCGACCTCGCGTACCAACGCTGCCTTCACGGACGCAACCCTAGCGCGCTGGCTACTCGACCTCGACGATCGCCTCGATCTCGACCGTGATGCCGAACGGCAGGCTGCCGACGCCGATCGCGGAGCGAGCGTGTCTCTCGCCGCACGGTGACGTTGAGGACGCGGTTCTGCTTCGCGCCGGCGAGCTCCTCGCCGTCGTAGAGCAGGACGTGCTCGTCGAGTGGATTGACGACGAGCAGCTCGGGCACCGAGCCGGAGGCGCTCGGTCTCCTCGATGCGCAGTCCGCGCTCCCGCCCCTCGTCGAGCGTGACGTAGCGCGCGACGGGGTCGCAACGCGGGTAGAGCGGTGCGATCACGATCGCGCGGTGCTCCACGGCTCGCCCAGCTGAAGGCACTGGCGCAGCGTCTGGGTGGCGGTCACGGGCGGCTCCTCTCCTCGGGTCGTGGGAGAGTCGACTCGCGCCCCCGCGTGTGTCTTACGGCACACTTCGGTTACACATCCACGATAGAGAGTGTGTAACGATGGCGAAGATGCGGCGGATCCAGATCGTGATGGAGTCCGAGCTCGACGACTGGCTCGAGCGGGAGGCCCGCGCGCGCGGTCTGTCGAAGAGCGCGCTCGTCCGCGATGTGTGTGCGGCGGGCGCAGGGGCCGGCCTCGGCCCGTGCGGCGAGCGCCCGCGCAGCGATCGGCCGGTTGGCTCCGGCAAGGCAGCGGTCAGTCGCGAGCACGACCGCGAGCTCGACCGCGCGTTCGCGGAGTGAGGCGGCGCCGATCGCCGTCTTCGTCGACACGTCTGCCCGGTGACGCCGTCCTCGATCGCGACGACGAGAACCACCCGGCGCGCCGCCGAGACGCTCGGAGACCTGCTCGACCGCGAGGCGCTGTCACGCACGCGTACGTCGTCGTCGAGGCCGCCGCGCTCGTGCAGCGGCGGCTCGGCATGGAGGCCGGTAGGCGTACTGTTGCGCGACGTGTTGCCGGCGACGGAGGTGTCGCTCGTCGCGGCTGACCAGGCGAACGGCCGCGCTGCATGGCCATCGCCGGGCGTCGCGTCGCGACTGGACGAGCATCGGCTCATGCGTCGCCTGGGGGTCCCGTCTTCGCCTTCGGCACGATGTTTTCGCGAGAGGGTGCGAGCGCTGCCGCGTAGCTGTCGAGTGGCCGGGGAAGGAGGGAAGCGTCTTGTTCTTCGCCGGTGTCCTCGACGTCGAAGTACGTGCGCGCGCCCCCGCCCTGGTCGCCCTCCATGCCGCTCACGGCGACGCCCGAGCGGTCGTCGATGCGGGCCATGTGGTAGTCGCTGCCCTCGCCGTACTCCTGGAACTCCCAGCCGAACAGCGAGCCCCAGAACTCCTTCCCCTTTGCCGTGTCGGAGGCCGGGATCTCGATGTGCACCATCTGACCTGCCATGGACGCTCCTCCCGCTCGTCGGTTCCTCCATTAGACAGCACCCCGGCGCGAATCTCATCGGCGCCGAGGTGTCAGTCGAGGCTGCCCGGCTCGGCGATCCAGCGAGTCTCGAACGACAGCACCTCGGCCAGCGTGTCGTAGTCGGCGTCGTAATGGAGGACGCCGACGTTCGCGTCCGCCGCGGCGGCGGCGATCAGGAGGTCTGACGACGACACCGAGCGGTGGAAGAGCGGCTGCCGGTGAGCGAGCTCGCGATAGGCGCGTAACGCAGCGTTCGTCACCGACCGCGTGATCGGCACGTCCCGCAGCTGCGCCAGCTCATCGGCCGTCCTGTCGAAGCCGGCACCGTCGCGAGCGCTGTAGAGCAGCTCGAGTGCGACGATCGGACAGGTCGCGATCTGGCCAGCACGAGCTGCATGTCTCCACTCGGCCGCTACCGCCGGCGAGCTGGCTCGCATCCAGGCCGAAGAGTCGGCGATGAACACGCCGCCGCCATAGACGTCCACGTCCGTCAGCGGCGCCAGGCGGTGCGCTTCACGTTGAGGAGCGCTTCCCGATCCATGTCCGAGTTCGGGTCGGTCGACCAGGCGATCAACGACTCGATCGCCTCACGCCGCCGCGCTTCGTCGGCGACGGCTGCGTTGGCGCCGCGCACTGCGAGGTCATGGACGACCCTGGCGACGGGGAGGCCCGGGAAGAGCCCTTCCACACGCTCGAGCGCCTGGCCGAGCTCCTCGTCCCTCGTCACGGCGATTCGCTGATGCTTCGTCGGCACGACACCTCCAAGCGCGAGTGATGCACCTGAGTGTAACACCGATCGAAGAAGCAGCCTCACGTCGCGAGCGTGCCGAACGATGGCTCGTCACCGCAAGATGGCTGAGGCGGTCACGTCCGCGTAAGACGAAGCGCCCGCGGCGCTGATACTCCTGGCGATGCGGCTTCGCGACGGACATCTCTCGCTCTCGCCCTCCGACCTCTCGGCCCACCTCGCCTGCACGCACCTGACGCGGCTCGAGCTCGGCGTCGCGCGCGGCGAGCTGAAGCGGCCCGTGTTCGAGGACCCGCACGCCGACCTGATCCGACGGCTACGAGCCCGTGGACACGAAGCTCGCGCGCACGGCTAGGCCGGCGCACGTGCTGCAGCTGTGCTTCTACGCCGAGCAGGTGGCGCGCATCCAGGGGCGGCCGGTCGAGCACGTTCACGCAGAGCGCCGGTCGGGGAGCGGGAGAGCTTCCGCGTGGCCGAGTACGCCGCCTACTACCGGCGGGTGCGGGAGCGATTCCTCACGGCGCTCGACGAGTCGCCGGAGACGTACCCGTGGCCGTGCGACCACTGCTCGATTTGCGTCTGGCGGCGCGAGTGCCACCGGCGGCTCGAGGACGACGACAACGTCGTGCTCGTGGCCGGGGTCGGGCGCTCCTACGTCGACCGGCTCGCGGCGGGCGGGATCCTGACCCTGGAGCAGCTCGGCGAGACACGAAACGGCCCCGCCCCGGACGGAATCCGGCCCGAGACGTTCTAGACGCTCCGCCACCAGGCCGCGCTGCAGCTGCACCGCCGGCGCATCGGCGAGCACCGCTGGAACCTCCTGGAGACCGAGGACGGGCGCGGCTTCCACCTCTTGCCTGCGGTGGCTCGAGACCGGGGAGACACGGGCTGCCGGAGCGGCTCGTAAGATCCGGCCGTGGCCGACCTGGCTCTCGCCCGAGCAGCGACGCGAGACGACGAGGACACCCGGTAGCTCGAGGCAGGAGAGCGCGCCCGTCGGCTGACAGGCCGCGATCGCCACCGTGTCAACGTCGCCACCTCGCGCGCCCATTGCCGCGTTGTCCTCGTCTGCGCGCCGCGGCTATTGGAGGCGGACTGCAAGACCGTGGAGCAGATGCGGCTGCTGAACGCCGTCTGCCGCTTCGCCGAGCTCGCCCGCGAAGCGTGATGGTCCGGCGGCCTGAAGCTGCCGTGGGCATGGGGAGGATCGAGCCTCACGACTTCTCGGCAACGACACGCTGCGGGAGCTCGTTGATCGATCCCGGTGACCTCGCGAGCATCGGCGGTGTTTCCCGCGTAGTCGCTGGAGCCTAAATTCGATCCTGTCTGCTGACCATGTGCTGACCACGGGCACGGGATCGCCTGTGCGCGCCAGGTGAGCGAGGTCGACCGCGTGCTGTGCAGCTCAGAGGCCCGTGTTGCACGTTGAGCTTCACCGCTTCGTCGAGCTGGCGGCAGGACATGCGCGAAGTTGGCACGGAATCGTCGCTTCTCTTTCCACCGTCAGGCGCAAATCAGTCTGACGTCCCCATTCGAGCACCTTCGAGACCGACGGCTGCTTCGGGGTTGACAGGCTTTCCTGGCAAGTGGGAAGCTCTTGAACGTTCCAGAGACTTCGGGACTGGAGGCTTATGGCGAGTACGGGAGATCTGGTCGCTGGGCGCCGGCCGGAGGTCGAGAGCAAGCTAAGGCGCGTTCGCGCGTTGATCGACGAGCGAGAGCTGAGTGGCGTCTTGTTGACGCGACCAGGGGGCATTTCATGGATCACGGCGGGAGCTGAAAACCCGATCGTGAGGGGATCTGATGGCGGCGCCTTCTGCTGCGTCCTAGTCACGCAGGACAGCGCCTACGTGATCACGCAGAACATCGAGGGCCCTCGGCTGGTGGAAGAGGAAGGGCTTCGGGATCTTGGCTTCGAGGTGATGGAGCACCCGTGGTATGCACAGGATCTGTGGGCCCAGACCCTCGGGCGGCTTGGCGGGGAGACGCTCGGGGCTGACGCGAGAAGCGTTGGGGTCGGATGTGTCTGCCGAGCTGATCCGGATGCGGCTGCCACTCTTACCCTCTGAGCGCGACAGGTACGTCGTTCTTGGGTTGGACGGTGCCCGGTCGGTCGAGGAGGCACTTGGAGAGCTGACGGCCGGCGAGTCAGAGCGTGAGATAGCCGCGCGGGTCGCGGAGGGATGTGAGCGGCGAGGGATCGTCCCGACGGTGCTTCTGATTGGGTCCGATGCCCGAATGAGGCGGTTCCGCCACTGTCCACCAAGCAACGCGACCGTCACCAAGGACGCGATGGTGGTGATCGTCGGGATCCGCGCGGGTCTGAACATCGCCTGTACGCGGATGGCTTCAGTCGGAGCTCCTGACCCGGAGATCGAGAAGCGCCAGGAGGCGGCGTGCGTGGTCGAGGCGGCGATGATCGCCGCAACGGTGCCCGGGTCGACCTACGGGGCCGCACTGCAGGCCGGCATCGACAAGTACGAGGAGCTGGGTTGGCCAGGCGAGCACGAGCACCACTACCAGGGAGGCCCGATTGGCTACGACGTTCGCGAGTTCGGGCCGGCGCCGCGATCCCGTCCCGATCAGTGGACGGAAGAGCTGATCCCAGAAGGCTCTGCGTTCGCTTGGAACCCGACCATCCAGGGGGGCAAGAGCGAGGACACCTTCATCGTCTCGAGCGGCGTAGCGGACTTGCTGACCCCGGCCCTTTCGTGGCCAGTCCGCGAGATCGAGGCCGCTGGTCAGGTGATCAGACGCGCCGGGATCCTGGAGGTGTAGCCGTATGGCCTTTGACCTCTCGGGGCGGGTCGCCCTCGTGACGGGATCGAGTCGTGGGATCGGCCGAGCGATCGCCCGCATGCTGGGCGAGGCCGGGGCGACGGTGGCAGTGCACGGGCGCACGGAGACGGAAGAGCTCGAAGCGGCACGCACGGAGTTAGCGTCGCTCGCTCCTCGCGCAATCTCGGTTGTGGGCGATCTCGTCGAGAGTAACGAACGCACGGCACATCGTCGACGCTGTCGCCGAGGAGCTCGGCCGACTCGACATTCTCGTCAACAACGCCGGCCTGGTCGTGCCCCGCAGCGCAGATGAGATGGACGAGACGACGTGGGACTCCGTGATCGCCGTGAACTTGCGAAGCGCCTTCTTCTGCGCACAAGCAGCCTCGCGCCAGATGCGAAAGAACGCGTTCGGTCGGATCATCAACATCTCCTCGCAAGGCGGGGAGGTCGCGATCCCGACCTACGTCCACTACGGTGTCTCGAAGGCCGGTCTAAACGTGATGACCCGCTACCTCGCGGTCGAGTGGGCCCCCTATGGCATCACCGTGAACACGGTGTCGCCGGCCTTCGTGCGCACCGATCTAACCGCCGAGGTGTTCGCCCAGCTGCCTGACCTCTACGAGGACCAGCTGGCCCGGGTGCCGAAACACCGGATGTGCGAGCCGGAGGAAGTCGCCGCGGCTGTCCTCTACCTCGCCTCGTCGGAAGCGGACTTCACCACGGGAGAGATCCTGCACGTGGATGGGGGGTATCTCGCTCTGTGAACGCCTCCTCGCACGCACCGAATGGTCCGAGCGCTGTCGTCGACCGCCTCGTGGAGGCGATGCTGAAAAACGACCCAGTCGCGGCGGCAGCCGTCTATGCCGAAGACGTTGTGATCGTCGATCCGCTGTACGACGTGGTTGGACGTGACGCAGCCGTGGATGCGTTTCGCGCCTGGTTCGACGCATTCCGCATTACGTCGCTGGAAGTCGTCGAGCGCATCGTTGACGGGTCGCAGATCGCGGTGCGTTGGGTGTGGACAGCTGTCCATCAAGGGGAGTATCTCGGCATTCCGCCAAGCAGCCGCGAGTTCGCAAGCTGGAACGTGATCTTCTTCGATACCCGAGATGGGTACATCACGTCGCGACCTGTCGACGTGGGACTGCACCCAGTACCTGAAGCTGCAAGCCCAGAGCGAAGGACAGCAAGATGGCTGAGTACGACGCGATTGTCGTCGGGGGTGGGCACAACGGGCTTGTTGCAGCCGCCTACTTGGCGCGCGCGGGCCGCTCCGTGCTCGTTCTCGAGCGTCGCGAGATCGTTGGGGGCGCCTGTGTAACGGAGGAGCACATTGCGGGATACCGCTTTTCCTCGTGCGCGTTCTTGTTCGGACTGTTTCGGCCGCAGATCCTGCGGGATCTCGAGCTGGGACGGTTCGGCTACCAGGCGTACAGCTCCGATCCGATTGCAACGGGGGTGTTCCGTGACGGTTCTCGCCTGCTGATCTGGAAAGACCTCGATCGGACACTGAGAGAGATCGGGCAGCTGTCGAGTCGGGATCGTGAGGGCTTCATGGAGTTCGGCATGAAGCTGCAGCGGTTCGCGGCGTTGATGGAACCGTGGCTTCTGCGGCCGCCACCGACGGACGAGGAGATGGCACTGATCTTCCGGGACGCCGCGGCGCAGAGCCTCTACGACGAGTTCACGCGCATCTCGATCAACGATCTGCTGGGTCGCTACTTCGAGTCCGAGCAGCTGCGAGGTTTCTTGACCTTCCTGTCCATGGTCTCGATCCACGCCGGCCCCTTTTCCCCCGGCACCTCGTATCAGTACGCGCATCATGCGTGGGGCGAGTTCGAGGGTTCCTTCGGCCTCTACGGGTTTGTGCGGGGTGGAATCGGCGCGGTGACGCAAGCGCTCGCCGAGTGCGCCAGATACCACGGTGCCGAAATCCGCACGGGTGCCGCCGTCACGCAGATCGCCGTCGAAGGCGGCCGCGCAAAGGGCGTCGTGCTCGAGAGCGGCGAAGAGATCGACGCGGCGGTCGTGCTCTCCAACGCCGATCCGCGGCGCACGCTGCTCGAGCTCGTCGATCCGCGTGAGCTCTCGGCCGACGTCCGGGAGGCGGCCGAACGGTTCGACGTGCGCGGCTCGATGGCCCGCATCCATCTGGCTACCGACCAGGTGCCGCTCTACACGGCGTTCGGGTCGCGTGGCGTGGGGCCGGAGCATCATGGCCACCAGCTTCTCGGCGCAGCCGTCGGGGAATTCGAGCAGGCGTGGCGTGCCCAGAACGAAAGCGAGTTGCCGGAGCGGTTCGTGATCGAGCTGGTCGTGCAGTCGGCTCACGACCCGACGGTGGCACCGCCCGGAAAGCACACCATCACGCTTGGGATCCAGAACCTCCCCTACGAGCTGCGCGGCGGCTGGGACGCACGCAAGGAGGAGTTCGCGGATCGTGTCCTCAAGGATCTCGCGACCTTCGCGCCAAACATGGCGAGCGCCGTGATCGGACGCCATGTGATCACGCCGCTCGACCTCGAGCGCGACTACTCATTGACGGGCGGGAACATCTTCCAGGGCGCCCAGGTGATGTCGCAGCTCTTCGCGCACCGGCCGTTCCCGGGCTGGTCGCGTTACAGAATGCCGCTCCAGAATCTCTATCTGTGCGGGGCGGGAGCCCACCCAGGGGGCGGTGTGACTGGCGCCCCGGGGCACAACGCCGCCCAGCAGGTGCTCGCGGATCTTGCCGATCCACCGGTCGACGTGTCCGACTGGATCGCGCGGGCGAGCCGCGCCGATGCGCGCGAGGAGGTGCTCGCGGGCTCGGCGACGCTGAGCTTGCATGAGCGGCTCTGGCAGCGGCGGGAGCTGCGCCGGCTCGCGGCGGCCGCGGCCTCGACACCAGTGTTCAGACCGGTCGCGAGGCGCCTCACGAAGACGAAACGGTAAGGGTGGTCACCCGCCGCCGGGTGCGATTAGTCTGCGGTCGCCGGGATGCCGGCGGAGAGGCCACCATCGACGATGAACGGTTGGCCTGTGCAAAACGAGGCGCCGTCGCTGGCGAGGAAGACGGCCATCGAGGCAACCTCGTCTGCCTGACCGAGACGTCCGAGCGCGTGCAGAGCGGCGGCTTCGCGTCTCGCTTGGTCCGGGTTCGGTTGGATGTCGAAGTAGCGCTGCGCCATGCCGGTATCGATGTAGCCGGGGCAGATGCAGTTGCAGCGGATGCCGAAACGGCCGTAGTCGAGCGCGATCGACTTGGTCAGCGCGATCAGGCCGCCCTTCGCGGCGCTGTAGGCACCGAGGTGGGGTTCGATCCAGAACGCGTTGACGGAGGCGATATTGACGAGCGCGCCGCCGCCCTGTGCACGGAAGTGGGGGATCAGATACTTGGCGAGCAGGTAGGCGCCTCGCAAGTTGATCCCGAGCACGCGGTCCCACTCTGCGGGAGGTGTGTCTTCGACGCCCTTCTCGTACTGTACGGCGGCGTTGGCAACACCGATATGGACGGCGCCGTGAAGACTGACCGTGTCGTTGACGAGTTTCGCCACGGCGGCAGGATCGCTTGCATCGGAAATCACCGCGTCGGCGGTGTTACCGGCGCGGACGATGCCGTCGCATACGGCCTCAACGGACGGGCCGTCGATGTCCGAGGCGACGACGACCGATCCCTCGCGCGCGAAACGCTCGGCGATCGCCCTACCGATCCCGGTGCCCGCACCAGTGACGATCGCCACCTTGCCGGCGAGGGTCACCGGCGGCGATGGGATCGGCGACGAGCCACGGCTAGAGTATCCACGGTGCCACTTTGACGATCAAGTAGCGATGGCTTCGAGTCCCACACGGCGAGTCACGATGCGTGACGTCGCGACCGCGGCGGGTGTGTCCGTGCAGACGGTGTCGAACCTCGTGAACGGGCGCACCAATCAGATGACACCCGAGACCCAGTCGCGCATTCAAGCGGTGATGGACAATCTCGGCTATCACCCGAACTCTGCCGCGCGCGGCCTGCGCTCGGCCCGCTCGCACACCTTCGGGTTTCTCATCCTCGACGATTCCGCGCGCTTTCTCGCCGACCCGATGACGGATCTGTTCATGTCCGGACTCGGAGATGTCCTCCGCGATCAGGGGTACGCGCTGTTGATCCAGGCCTCCCGGCAGGAGAATCCGATCGAAAGGCTCCTGCTCCCGTTGCTCGAGGGACGCGTTGACGCGGCGGTCGTGTTCCTCTCCGGCCCGGCCGCGGTACGAGCCCGGTATATCCAGCAGCTGCGGAAACTGACCGCACCCGTGCTGTTGCTGCAGGAGCACGAGCTCGGAGAAGCCGATATCCCCGTGATCGCCGCGGACGACTTCGGCGGCGCGCGTGATCTATGCAGGCACCTACTCGAGCGCGGACACCGCGCGATCGGATACCTGACCGCCGATCACCGTTGGTCGGCGATCGAGGCACGTCACCGTGGCTACGTGGCGGCACATGAGGCAGCGGGGTTGAGACCGAACCCCGAGCACACGGTCTGGCGAGGCCGGTTCGACGCGATCAGCGCCTCGGAAGCGGCGGGCGCGCTCCTTGACATCGAGGCACGGCCGACAGCCCTGATGTGCGGCAACGACCTGATCGCGCTTGGCGTGCTGAAGGCTGCCCGCGATCGCGGGCTTCGCGTCCCGGACGACCTGGCCGTGACGGGGTTCGATGACTTCGATTTCGCGGCAGCGGTCAGCCCGCCGCTGACAACGGTCGCGATCCCGGGCTACGAGATGGGCCGCCTCGCCGCGCGGGTGTTGATCGAGTCAGGAAACGGCGAGCACCTTCAGGCGCAGCATCGGTTTCCGACCCAGCTGCGCGTGCGCGAGTCGGCTTAAGTCGGCGATTCAGTCGTCGCCGAAGAGCGCCCGCGCGTTCGCACCGAGTATCCCAATCATCTCCTCGCCGGTCACCGGCGGATACCCGCTGGCGAGCATGCTCTCTGGCACCGTGACACCCATAACGGCGTCGACAATGCGGTGAAGGTTCGCCCAGCTGGGCGAGCAGTCGTTGAGCCAGAGGGCGGCCAGCGGCCAGTCCGTTCCAAACAGGACACGCTCGAGCGCACCGGCGCGCTTCGCGGTGGCAAATAGCCTCGCGTGTAGCTCGGGCCAGAACCCGACAACGTCGCCGAATAACGCAATGTCGAGGTGGACGTTCGGATGGATCGATGCGAGCCAGATCGCCTCCTCCGTCCATGGGATGCCTGCGTGCGCAGCGATCAGGCGCAGGTCTGGTTCGTAGCGGGCGGCGACCTCCTCGAGGTGGATCGGCTGCGCGTATTTGGAGCCGGAGTACCCGAAACCCTCGTGCACGAGGACGGGGAGCACCCGTCCGGTTTCTTGCTGTGCGCCGAGCACGGCCTCGTAGAACGGCAACGCGCCGGGATCATCGGGGTAGAAGCCCGTGGGGGGGTAGAGCTTGAAGCCGCGAGCGCCGAGGTGCGCGCACCGGTGCACCTCGGCGAGCGCCTCGGGCAGGAGGGGGTTCATGCAGGCGAAGGGGAGGATGCGACCCCGCGGGTCACGGGCCGCCTCGTTGAACACCCAGTCGTTCAGCTCGCTTAGGGGAACGGGCATTTGGAAGCGCGGTCGCAGATCGATGGCAAACACACAGATGCGGTATTCGCGCAGCGCGAGCGCGTCCTCGGCTCGGTCGAGCGCCTCCATCAGTTGCGCGCCGTCGACATCGATCGGAACATCGCCACCGAGCCCGAACTTCGACGCCCAGCCGTCAAGCGCTTCGTCGCTGAAGTACCGCTGATCGTTGATGCTCGTGTGCCACAGATGAGCATGTACATCGATGACCGTCTCGAGCTCAGTCACGGCGTGCTCATTCAGCGGCAACCGCCGGGACCGCTGTGCGGCTGCGCCCCGTCCTGAACCAGAGCAGTGCTGCCAGCAATGTGCTGATGAACGTCACACCGACGACGATCGTGAAGACGGCGTTGATTTCCGGCGTGAACCCAAACCGGATGCGTGTCCAGATCTCCATCGGCAGTGTGCGCTCGCTGCCGATTACGAAGTAGGTGATGATCACCTCGTCGAGAGAAAGTGTGATCCCGAGCAGCGCGGCCGCCACGAGCGACATGCGGATGTTGGGCAGGGTGACGTGCCAGAACGTCCGTAGGTAGTTGGCGCCAAGGTCCATCGAGGCCTTTTCGAGAGTTCGGTCGGATCGGGCGAGGCGCGACGCGACAAGGAAGTACATGACTGGGGTCACGAAGGTGACATGTCCCAGCGCGACGGTGGTCAGCGAGAACGGCACGCCGACCCAGTAGAAGAACAGTGCGAGCGCGAGGCCGGTGAGGACGCCAGGAATCACGAACGGCAGCAGCAGCAGCGCGGAGATCGCGCCGGAGCCGACGAAGCGGATGCGGTCGAGCACGATCGCGGTGCCGGCTCCGAACAAGAGTGAGATCGCGACCGCGGCAAGGGCGACGATTACCGAGTTGCGTACCGAAGACCACAGTTCCGCGTCGGTGAAGAGCTCGTGGTACCACTTGGTGCTGAACTTCTCGATCGGCCAGATCATCGCCGTGTTGTCGTTGAACGAGTACAGCGCCGTGACGGCGAGTGGGGCGTAAAGGAAGAGGAAGACCGCCAAAGCGAGCAGGCCGAGCGCGACATGGCTGGCGGCAGCGCGGAACCGCCAGATCCGCCCCTCGGCCTTTGGTGCCTGCTGCGCCAGGTCGGTCATTGCACGGCCGCCTCGACGCGCACCAGCCGCCGCACGAGCACAAGGAACAGGAGGACGACGACGAGCAGGACGAGCGCCATCGCGGCCCCGAGTGGCCAGTTGAAAGCGAGGCCGAACTGGCTCACGATCAGCGCGCCGATCATCGTCCCCGAGGTCCCGCCGACGAGGGTCGGCGTGACAAAATCTCCAACCGAGAGAACGAACGAGAACGCGAACCCGGTCACGATGCCCGGAAGCGCGAGCGGTACAGCGACGTGGAAGAAGGTCCTGATCCCGCTGCTACCGAGGTCGCGCGATGCCCACAGTAGATCCTTGGGGATACGTTCGAAGGCAACATACACCGGTGCAAAGACGAACGGGATGCTGACGTAGAGCAGCGCGATCACAACAGCGGTGCGGCTATACAGAAGCGCGCTCAGCGGCTCATCGATCAGACCGATATCGATGAGGAAGGTGTTGAGGATGCCGCGGTCTCCGAGTATCACCTTCCAGCTGTAGGCGCGCAACAGGAAGCTGACCCACAGCGGCAGCAGCATAAGAATGAGCGCCAGCGCCTTCGCCCGATTGAGACGCTGAGAGACAAACCAGGCGAGGGGAAGCGCGATCGCGGTCGCGAGCGTCGCGACGATCAGTGCCGTCATCAAGGTGCGCACGAGCAGCACCCGCCACAGGTGCGACCCGAGCGTTTCGCGGTACTGGTCCAGCGTCCAGGCGTGGTAGATCTGGTAGTCGCGCACGTCCCAGAGGCTGAACACCAACATGATCGCCAGCGGCACGAGAACCAGCAGCGCGATCCACGCCAGTGAAGGCACGACAGCCAGGCTGCGCACAAGCCGGACGCTCCAGCGCCGTGATTCCGAAACAGTGACAGCTGTCGCGCTGGCGGGTTCGGCGACCACGTCAGTCGGCGAGCAGGACGGAGTCCGCGTCGTTCCAGCCCACTTGCACCGTTTGTCCGGGCGAAAGCTCGCCGCTCGCGGCTGGCACCGCCGCCTCGAGCCTCACGCCTGCAGCCATCTCGATGATGACCCGCATGCTGTTTCCGAGGTAAACGGTTTCGACCACGTTTGCCGGGAAGGAGTTGTCCGTTGCGTCGGACGCGGCGTTGAGGGCGATGCTCTCCGGTCGGACGGCGAGCGTCGTGGCGGGATCGTTCTCTACTGCGCTCCTCAGCACCGGTTGGCCAGCGACGAGCCATTGCGCGCCCTGGCGCTGAACGGGCAGGAAGTTCGTGCGCCCGATGAACGACGCGACGAACCGCGTCCGCGGCTTGGCGTAGACCTCACGCGGTGTTCCAATCTGTTCGATCTTGCCATCCGAGACCACGGCGACCCGATCGGACATACTCAACGCCTCGCCCTGGTCGTGTGTCACGTAGACGAACGTGATCCCGACGGTGCGCTGCAGATCCTTGAGCATCATCTGCATCTGCTGGCGTAGCTGAAGATCGAGCGCTCCGAGCGGCTCGTCCAGCAGCAGCACGCGTGGCCGACCCACAAGCGCACGGGCGAGAGCCACTCGCTGCCGCTGCCCACCCGACAACTCGTGGGGGCGACGCTGCTCGTAACCAACAAGACCGACCATCTCGAGCGCTTCGAGGACGCGGGTGCGGCGATCCTGCCGCGCAACCCGGGCCATCTTCAGCGGATAGCCGACATTCCTCTCCACCGACATGTGCGGGAACAGCGCGTAGCTTTGGAACACGGTGTTGACCGGGCGCCGGAAGGGAGGGAGGTCGTTGACGACCCTGCCGTCGATCAACACGTGGCCGTGCGAGGGATGCTCGAAGCCTCCTATCAGGTTTAACAGAGTCGTCTTGCCCGAACCGCTCGGGCCGAGGAGCGAAAAGAACTCTCCCTGGTAGATGTGCAGCGAAACGCCATCGACGGCTCTGACCGCACCGAATCGCTTGTGCACCTCGACGAGGTCGACAAGGTGCTGTTCATCGTCGAGGGCGGGGAGGGAGCTGCTGACACGGCTCCCTCCCCAACAGCCAGAGGGAGGCCAGACTCTGGAGCTGGCACCCGGCCGCTCTCTAGCCTGCCTTGAACTCGTTCCAGAGCTCCAGCCTCTTGTCGAAGTCCTCTACTGGCTGGAAAAGCACCATCTTTTTCATGATCGCGGGGCTCATCCGCGATACCAGGTTGCCGCCCGCTCCCTTCCACACCGCGGGCTTGAAGCACTTCTTTGCGACGGCACGAGAAAGGATCCCATTCTGATTCGTCTCGTTCGAAAAGTTGCACTGCCACTTCGGCTGCAAGGTGTAGTTGACGAACTTGTAGACATCCGGATTGCTGGCTGCCTTCTTCGAGAAGAAGTAGTTGTCGAGCCAGAACGGAGTGCCTTCCTTCGGAAACGACATGTCAAGCTTCGGGTACTTGTTGACGAACAGGTAAGTCTGGGCGTAACCGATCACGGCCTCGCCCCCTGCCATCATGTTCTCCTGATCGTTGAAGCTGGTCGTGAGCGTACGGATCTGAGGGCGAAGCTGATCCAGCCGCGTCTTGATCGCAGCGAAGTCCTTGCTCGTCCAGTTGAAGGGGTTGATACCCCAAGCGAGGGCCACCATCGGCAGCGTGATGTACGCATCATCAGGGATCATCACTTTGCCCTTGTACTTGGGGTTCCAGAGGCTCCTCCAGGTCGTCCGGTCCGCGGCCGGCACTTGAGTCTTGTCGAAAATGAGCGGCTGGATGCCCCAGTTATACGGGACCGCCCAAAGCTGACCGTTGATCTTGTTGAACTTATCGAACGGCAGCGCCGGATTGACCCCCTTCAGCGCCGGGATCTGCTTCGGGTCAACCGGCGCGATCAGTCCCGATTTCTTGTAGCGGGAGATCGAACCAGAGTCGACAAGATAGAGATCCCAGGGCACCGTGCCAGCGCGCGCCTTGGCGAACACCTCGTCCACGGATCCTGCGCGAACCGCGTTGAACTTGAGTCCAGTGTCCTTCTGCGCCTGCTTGAGCCAGGGATCATCGTGGTACGTCTCCCAGGTCAGCATGTTGATAGTGCTTGCTGCCGTGGCCGCGCGCGCAACACCGGCTCCCAGTGCGGGGAGGGAAAGGACAAGGCCCGCTGCGCCCGCCCGCTGAAGCAGATCTCGGCGCGAGAGGCCGCCAGATCCGCCGTCGTTGCCATGCTCTTGCACGTTGCCCTCCTTGCTTGGCGTTTGCCGCCTCACTTTGACCAGGAACGAACGGTCTGGTCGAACGTTCAAGCGAGTATGCGATAGCGCCGAAGGCATGTCAACGTCGGTTTCTTGACACGCTCTCTCCGCTCATCGTACGATCGCTTTAACGATCCAGACGAGAGTAGGCTCTCCTCTATGCATCCATTAGCTGTGGGGTGGGGTGGTGTGTATCCGTCACTCTGCACACCATTTGACGCTGAAGGCCGGCTCGATGTTGCAGGCACGCGTGCGGTCACGCGCTTCGTCCTCGACGCGGGAGCGCACGGGCTTCTGTGCCTCGGGCTGGCCGGTGAAGTGGGGAAGCTGTCGTCGATCGAGCGGATGCAGGTCGTCGAGACGATCGTGGACGAGGCGCCCCCCGATCGGCCCGTCCTCGTCGGCGTCACCGCGGAGAGCCTGCCGGCATCGCTCGAGCTCGCCGCGCACGCTCAGGCGAACGGCGCTGCCGGCATCGTGGTCGCCCCACCGCTCGCTACCGGTCTCGGCCAGCAGGAGCTCGTCGAGTTCCTGGTCGCGGTTGCCTCCGAGACCGATCTTCCCGTGCTGGTTCAGGACGCCCCTGAGTACCTCCACGTGTCGTTGAGCCCCGAGATCGTGCGAGACGCGGCCGACAGCGCATGGACGATCACCGGCGTCAAGCTGGAGACGGGCCCAGAAGGGATCGAGCGTTGGCGTTCGGCGCTCGGAGACGACCTCTTCGTCTTCGGTGGCAACGGCGGCATCTACATGCTCGATTGCCTGCGCGCCGGCGCCGCCGGTGTCATGCCCGGCGCCGACACGGTAGACATCCTGGTCAAGGTGTACGAGGCCGAAGTCGCAGGCGACCAGCCTGCGGCCGAGACGCTCTTCTCGCAAATCCTGCCGATGCTCGTGTTCGAGATGCAATCAATCGACCATTACAACGCCTGCGCGAAGTACGTGCTGCGCCGCCGCGGAGTGGACATCGGCGCTACGTTGCGGCCCCCCGCACCCGCGATCGGCGAAGGCTCGCTCAACCGGCTCGAGGCCTACATGAGTCAGCTGCGCCTCGCCCCCGTGGTTGCGCTGTGACAGCTGACGAGTACCGGGTCGACGCCGATCGCTTCGTCCTGCACGCCCTTCGTCGCGAGCGCCGCCTCATTTTCGAGCGCGGACGAGGGGCCCGCCTCTGGGATGTCGACGGGAAGGTGTACCTCGACGCGATTTCCGGCACCAACGGCCCCGCGATGGTGGGCCACAGTCACCCCGCGGTGGCGCATGCCGTGGGCCGGCAACTCGAGCTGCTGCCGTCCACGTTCATCGCACACGACAGCGTCCCTGTCGTCGACTTCTGCCGCAAGATGGCTGAAATCGCCCCTCATGGGCTCAGCAAGACGTTCCTGTGCCCTGGAGGCGGCGAAGCAGTCGAAGCCGCCCTCAAGCTGGCGATCCGCGCCACCGGCCGCACCGAGGTCCTCTCACTTCACGGCGCCTACCACGGGATGTCTCTTGCCACAATGGGGCTGGCAGGGATCCCCGCTCTGCGTGAGTGGTTTCCCGGCGGTGTGCGTTGGCCAACGTTCCACCAGGTGCCCTCTGGGGATGCCTACCGGCCGCAGATCGGCTTGCAAGAGCTCGATGACGAGAGTGCTGCGGCCCGTGCGGTTGAGGCGGCGATCGACGGAGGAACCTACGGACACGTCGCCGCGCTGATCCTCGAGCTCGTCCAGGGGCCAGGCGGCCACGTCGTCTACGGGCCCGGCTATTACCGCGAGATTCAGCAGATCTGCAAGAACCGAGACATCCTGCTGATCGTCGATGAGGTGCAGACGGGGCTTGCGCGGTGCGGGGCGATGTGGGCATGCGACCTGTTCGACGTGCAGCCTGACATCGTCGTGGTCGGAAAGGCGTTCGGTGGAGGCTTCCCCTTTGGCGCGATGGTCGCCCGCCCCGACCTCGTTGACGAGCAGATCGAGAGCGAACCCTGGCACATCCTCACCTTCATGAACCAGCCGTTGCAGGCAGCCGCCGGCAGCGCCGTCATTGACATCGTCGAACAAGAAGACCTCGTCACGCGCGCGTGCACACTCGGCGAGCGGGCAATCGCGCGATTCGAGGCGCTTGCCGACACCTATGAGGCCGTAGGTGACATCCGCGGTCCCGGCCTGTTTCTCGGCATCGACCTCGTCGAGGACAGGGATACGAAGAAACCCGCTACCACAGCCTGCAGGGAAGCGTGGGCGTGGGCCCTCGACCGAGGCTTGATCACCTGGTTCGGGGGTGCTGGCAACGTGCTCAAGTTCAAGCCGCCGCTGACGACCCCCGAGGACGACTTCGACCAGATGCTCGACCTCGTCGATCAGACGGTCGAGTTTGTTGAGCGCCGAGTGCACGCAACGCGTGGCGTGCTTGCCTAACCGCGCTCTCTCGCACCTCCGTGCTCTATGCGACTCGGCGATGACCTGGCCGCAGCCCGCGACGCCTGAACGATGACGGGGCACGTGCAGACGGTTCTCGGCGCGATGTCACCCGAACACGTCGGGGTCACGCTGCCACACGAGCACCTGCTCGTCGACCTCGTCACCCCCTACTTCAGCGAGCCCTCCGGCCTCGCCAAGCGAGAGATCGCAGAGGCTGCGTTCACCGCTGATCTCCGCGAAGAGATCATCAAGGACTGCACCTCGAACCTCGACAACCTACGGCTCGAGGACCAGGACATGATCGCCGCCGAACTGCGCCCCTTCGTTGATAGGGGAGGCAACACCATCGTTGAGCTCACGTCGGTTGACATCGGGAGGAACCCGACCGGGCTCTGCTCCATCGCCCAAGCGACAGGCCTCAACGTCGTGATGGGGAGCGGCTACTACATCGACCGTAGCCATCCACAGTCCGTGCGCGGGCGTGGAGAAGACGATCTCACCGAAGAGATCATCCGCGACCTCCGCGAAGGCGCCGACGGCACTGACGCGCGCGCGGGGATCATCGGCGAGATCGGCGTCGACGCGCTCTCAGCCGAGGAACGCAAGATTCTGCGCGCAGCAGCAGGCGCGCAACTCCAAACGGGCGCGTCGATCAATGTCCATGTCGAGTTCATCATGGGCGGCCGAGACGCCGGCCTGTGGGCATGCAACACGCTGGAGGACGCCGGAGCCGACCTCACGCGGGTGATTTTCAGCCACCAGGACTCCAGTCACGAGGACCCCGACTACCAGCAGCAGTTGCTCCGCAAAGGGATCGTGCTCGAGTACGACGGCTTCGGTTACGAGATGCAGACCGATGCGTACGGAGGGCTCAAGTACCCAACCGACGATCAGCGCATCGCAGCGGTCGCCTCCCTCGTGGCATCCGGATGGGGACGACAGCTCCTCATCTCGACAGACATTTGCATGAAGTTCCTACTTCGCCGCTTCGGCGGGCACGGGTACGGCCACATCCTCGACAGCGTGGTACCGCGGATGCGAAGCGCAGGCATCTCCGACGAGGCCCTGACCGCCATGCTCATCGAAACGCCGCGACGACTGCTCACGATCCCCGTCGACCTGCCAGTCAGCTAGTGCCAGCGAACCGGAAGACGGTCCGTTCATGACCGATCGGCGGTACTCAAGCGGCGGGCTCGCAGTCGACGTCCCAGACAGCGCCACGTTCGTCGTCATCGGCGGCGGCGCAGGCGGCGCTCCTGCAGCGGCCCAGCTGGCCGAGACCACGCACGAGCCGGTCGTGCTTCTCGAGGCGGGCCCCGACTACGGGCCCTTCTCCCGCTCGGCGTGGCCCGCCGATCTCCTTGACGCGCGCACGATCTCGAGCTCACACGACTGGGGTTACAGCAGCGAAGACCAGTTCCCCGATCGCGTGATCACGTTCGAGCGCGCCTGTGTGCTCGGTGGATGCACCGCTCACAACGGTGCGATTCAGATCCGAGGCCACCGACGCGACTACGACCATTGGGTCGAGCTCGGCAACCCGGGCTGGGAAACCACTTCGATGCTCGAGCTCTTTCTCAGGGCAGAGGAACGCCTCGGAGTTTGGACCTACCCGCTCGACCAGCTCACCCCGTTCCAGGCTGCCCTCCTCCAGGCCGCACCGTTTGCCGGGCTGCCCATCCTGGAAACCATCAACGACCTCGATGAAGACGAGGGGGCCGCTTCGGAAACGGTCAACGTCCGCGACGGCGTGCGCTGGAACGTGGCGTTCGCCTATCTCGACGACGCCCGGCACCTCCCAAACCTCACGATCTGCGGCAATGCACTCGTCGACCGGATCGCGATCAGAGGCTCACGCTCGATCTCCGTGCACGTCACGACCTCAAACGGACATCGCGAAATCCACGCCGACTGGGTGATCCTCGCCGCCGGCGCGTACGGCACCCCCGCCATCCTGCAGCGATCCGGCGTCGGCCCTGCCCGCCTCCTTCAACGGCTTGGCATCAACCAGCTGATCGACAGCCCCGTCGGCCAGAATCTCCACGATCAGGCGTTCATCAGTCTCGAGTTCTCGGGATCCGATCGCCTGCTCGAGCAGATGCAGGCGTTCGAAGAGGCTCGCGGCTGGGCACCCGACGAGCAAGTCCTCATGAAAGCCCGATCAGACGTCGTCGACGAAGCATTCGACCTGCACGTCTTCCCCTGGAGCCCGCCCTCAGAAGACAGACGCACACGCCACTGGTACCTCGGGGGCGCCTGCCTGACACCGCGCTCGCGTGGAACCCTCGCGATCCAAAGCCGCGACCCGCACCGCCAACCACATATCGACAACGCCTTCCTAAGCGACGCCGACGGTACCGACATCCGCGCGCTTCGCTCACTACTCGTCCTGTTCCGACGCCTCGCCTCGGCCCCATCCGTAGACGAGCTCCTCGGGAACGAGATTGGCCGAAGCGCACACGCACACAGCCCCGACGAGATCGACGCCTTCATCCGACAGACTGTCGGCCACTACTGGCACCCACAAGGGACCTGCAAGATGGGGCCAGAAAACGACACTGCGGCCGTCTGCACCTCGCGCGGCCAGGTGCGCGGACTGGACAACGTCTATGTCGCTGACTGTTCGCTCATTCCGGAAGCCCCGCGCGGCTTCCCCATGCTCCCCACAATCGCGATCGCCCAGAAGGTGTCGGGCTGGCTCGCAGAAACGGCGGCGTAACGGATGAGGATCTTCGTGCTCTACCGGCTCAGGGACGGCGTCTCATTCGACGACTATCGCCAGTGGTCACTCGAAGTCGACCAACCAACACTTCGTCACAACGGCAACGTCTCCGAGTTCAAAGTGTTCGCCACCACCGCAGCCGAAACGTCACGCGAGACGTACTCGGTGCCGAGACCATCGATGTCGACAGCGCAGAGGCCTGGAAGGCAGTTACCGAATCGGCGGACGTCAAGGCGCTCAGCCTCGCGTTCGACCGGTTCGTCGACCCAGCCAGCCTCTGCATCCTCCACGGCGAAGAGATCAGTCCGAATGTCTACTGATCAGCGGCGACTACGAAGCGCGGAGTGGTTCGCCGGACACGACCTGGCCGGCTTCATCCACCGTGCCGCAATCCACGCCGAGGGCATCTCGCGCTCCGCCCTCGCTGGGCGGCCCGTGATCGGGATCTGCAACTCCTGGTCTGAGCTTGTCAACTGCAACCTCCACTTCCGCCAGCTTGCAGAGGCGGTCAAGCGAGGCGTGCTGCTCGCAGGCGGACTTCCACTCGAGTTCCCCACCATCTCGCTGGGCGAGAACCTGATGAAACCAACCACGATGCTCTACCGGAATCTGATGGCGATGGACGTCGAGGAGAGCATCCGCTCTTACCCGCTCGACGCCGTCGTGCTCCTCGGCGGCTGCGACAAGACCGTGCCCGCACAGCTGATGGGCGCCGCGAGCGCCAACGTCCCCGCGATCATGGTCACCGGCGGCCCATCCGAGCCCGCCTGGTTCCACGGGCGCCCGCTCGGAGCTGGAACCGACCTCTGGCATTACGCCGACGAGCTCCGCGCAGGCCGGATGGCACAAGCCGAGTTCGACGAACTCGAAGCCGCTGCAACACCCTCGGTCGGTCACTGCAACGAAATGGGGACAGCGTCCTCGATGACCTCCGTCGTGGAGGCACTCGGAATGACGCTGCCTGGCACCGCCTCCATCCCCGCGGTCGACGCCGCCCGCTACCGGGCCGCCGAAGCAACCGGCCATCGCGCCGTCCAGCTCGCCGAAGAAGCACTCCGCCCCTCCGACATTCTCACCGTGGAATCGTTCGACAACGCGATCCGGCTGCTCATGACGCTGGGCGGGTCGACCAACGTCGTCATCCATCTCCTCGCGCTCGCCGGCCGCGTCGGCGTGCCGCTGACACTTGACAGATTCGGCGAGCTCTCGAGCACTACACCGATCCTCGCCAACGTACGGCCCACCGGCGAATACCTCGTCGAGGACCTGCACCGGGCCGGTGGCGTGCGCGCCGTGCTCAAGGAACTCGAATCGCTCCTCCACGGCGACGCACAAACAGTGACCGGACGCACGCTCGGTGAGGAGCTCGAGGCAGCACGAGTGCTCGACCCCAACGTGATCCGACCCGCCAACGACCCTATCGCCCCCGAAGGCGGCATCGCCGTGCTCCGCGGCTCGCTCACCCCGACAGGCGCCCTCATCAAACGCAGCGCCGCCTCGCCCTCACTACTCACCCACCGCGGCCGAGCCGTCGTCTTCGAAGACGTCTACGACGTCCAAACCAGAATCGACGACCCCTCACTCGACGTAGAACCCGACTCCGTGCTCGTGCTCCGCAACTCCGGACCAAGAGGCGGCCCTGGAATGCCCGAATGGGGACAGATCCCGATCCCTTCCAAGCTGCTCGCCAAGGGCGTCACAGACATGGTGCGAATCTCCGACGCGCGCATGAGCGGGACAGGGTTCGGCACCGTCGTTCTCCATGTCACCCCGGAGTCCGCCGCCGGCGGACCACTCGCCATCGTGGAGGACGGCGACCCGATCGTCCTCGACGTTCCGAACCGAACGCTCGACCTCGACATTACTCCGGAGGAGATCGAACGACGACGTGACCGCCACAAGGGACCGGCCCGCCGCTACCGACGCGGCTACGGGATCCTCTACCTCGACCACGTCACGCAGGCCGACCAAGGCTGCGACTTCGACTTCCTCCGCTTCGACGGCGAACGTGACGACACGCTCCCACTCGGGCTCCTACACGGCTGGGTCGGAGGCTGGTGACGCCGAGACCATCGCGCCTGGAGACGGATCAGTGCGTAGCGGAGGATGGTGCCTCGCTGATGCTGGGTACTGCGCGCGTCTCGGCCGTACGCGTCAGCGCGGACGATATGAGCGCCCGACGAGCCCCCACAGGCGGGCGGGTCGAGCCCGGCAGGCACGGCCGGCGGCCTCGTTCAGGCCGGCGCCGGCTGCCGAGGGCGTGCCGTGACCCAGATGTGGTCCGGGACCAGGCTGATCAGCGGCTGTGGCGTCGTCTTGCGGCCGGGAACCGGGTCAAGGCGGAAGGCCTGGCTGACCATGGCGATGACGACCAGCGCCATCATCGTCCCGTACGTCTCGCCCATGCAGAGGCGGGGCCCGCCTCCGAAGGGGAAGTACGCGAAGCGTGGCATCCCGTCGAGCCGCTCCGGGGAGAAGCGCTCCGGGTCGAAGCGGTCGGGGTCGTCCCAGAAGGCGGGGTGACGATGCGTCACGTACGGGCTCACCGCGACGAGCGAGCCGGCGCCAACGGGGTAACCGCCGACCTCGTCGGCCTCGATTGCCTCACGCCCGAACACCCAGCCCGGCGGGTATAGGCGCATCGCCTCGTGGAAGACCATCGTCGTGTACGTGAGCTGCGACAGGTCCTCGACGGTCGGCGGGCGTCCGCCGAGCACCTCGTCGATCTCGCTCTCGAGTCGCGCCTGCACCTCGGGATGCCGGGCCAGCAAAAACCAGGACCAGGAGATCGCGTCCGAGGGAGGCTCGTGGCCGGCCTGGAGGATGGTCATCACCTCGTCGCGCACCTGGATGGCGCTCATGCCCTCGCCGGTCTCCTCGTCGCGTGCGGCGAGCAGCATCGAGAGGAAATCGCCGCTGTCCTCGCCGGCCGCGCGGTGCTCCTCGATGAGGCGAAGCACGAAACCGTCCAGCGTGCCGAGCGCTTGCCGGAAGCGGATGTTCCCGCGCGTGATCGGCACGGTCATCGGTATCGGGCTAACGATCCCAACGGGGTTGATGCGCTGCTCGACGGTGAGGAGGGCACGGCAGAACGCGTCGATGGTCGCGGCATCGGTGCGACCGAACACCGCCTCCAGCAGAATGCGCAGCGTCACGTCGATGCTCTCCGCTGCGACGTCGAGCGGCTCGCCACGGTCTGCCGCCACCTTCCAGCGTGCCAGCATCGCATCGGTCGTGTGGATCATCGTGTCGACGAGCGGTGCGACCCGCTTCCGTGAGAACACGGGCTGCTCCAGACGGCGTTGGCGGCGCCACGCATCCCCGTCGGCTGTGAGGAGGCCGTTGCCGAGCAGGGGTCGCAGCCCCCGCCGGTAGAGCTTCCCCTTCCCATAGTTGCGGTGATTCTCCTGGAGCACGTGCCTGACGTCGTCGGGGTGTGCCGCGAGGTAGACACGCTTCGTTCCGAGGCGCACCAGGACGACGTCGCCGTACTCGTGATTGACATCGAGCAGGAACTGGAGCGGGTCGCGCCGCAGCGCCCGGAAAGCCGACAGGAACCCGGGAGGGCCGGGAGGCGTGCGGGCGGAGGCAGTCATGTGCTCCTTGCATCAAGGTTCGAAGGGATGCCGGAGCGTATATGACCTGCTCCACGTCCGAGTTGACACGTTAGGCCGCTGTGGTCGTTGACCATCCTCCCAGGTCTGCCGCACCTCATACGGCGTGCGGTAGTTGAGCCCGCTGTGCGGGCGGTGGCGGTAGTGGTCGACCTAGGGCGAGTCTCCCAAGTCGGTCGCAAGCGCCGCAGCTCACGCGGCGGACGGCCAGTCACCTACGACCGCAACGCCTACCACGGCCGCAACGTCATCGAGCGAGCGTTCAACGGCTTCAACACTGGCGCGGGCTCGCGACCAGATACGACAAGCACGCCACCGTCTACCGGGGCGCCCTCGTCTTGGCAGCCGCGCTGCTCTGGATCAACGACTTGAGTGGTGTCGCCGCCGGCGTGCTGCGCCGCTCGCGACGACGTTCGAGCCGGCCTTGCTGAAGGGGTGAAGGACTTCTCGTTCCGCGGCCGCAATCCGTAGGCCCATCGGAGATCCCTTCTGGGTCGCCGGTACCGCGGTACGCAGCGTGCTGCCGCTTCGCGAGGAGGTTGTCCGTCCACAGCGGACGATGAGGAGAAAAGGGGTTACCCGCTCCTCTCCACTTTCAATTTATGCCGCACAGGGGGCTTGCGGCAAGCCCCGGGTCGTGCCGCATAATCGCCGGCCGAAGCCAGAACCTACGGAAATGGGAGTCGCGAAATGCGTGTGTTGTTGACGACGTATGGGTCGCGCGGGGACGCGACGAAAGACTGCGAGGGGAGTGGCCAGTGATGGACGCCGACGTGATCATCGTGGGCGCCGGCCCGACCGGCCTGATGCTGGCCGGTGAACTGCGCCTGGCCGGCGTGCGGCCGCTGGTGCTGGAGCGGCAGCCGCAGATCCGAGACATCCCGAAGGCCGGCGGTCTCAGCGGGCAGATCCTGGAGCTGTTGCGCTACCGAGGCGAGCTCGAGCGATTCGAAGCAGCCAGCACCGCTCCCAGGCCGGCTCCCCGGTTCCCGTGGGGCGGGATGCATGTGGATTTCACCCAACTCGCAGATCCCCCGATGCAGGCGCTGCCACTCCCGCAACCGCGACTCGAGCGCGTCCTCGACGAACTCGCCCGCGAGCTCGGCGCCGAGATCCGCCGCGGCCAGGAGGTGGTCGGGCTGAGCCAGGACGACGCCACGGTGACCGCGGACGTGCGCGGGTCGGACGGGCAGGATCGGGTGACCGCCCGATACCTCGTGGGCTGCGACGGGGCCAGCAGCCGGGTGCGCGACTTGGCCGGCATCCCGTTCCCCGGCATCACGTACCCAGAGGTGCAGCGGCTCGCCCAGGTCACCGTGCCCGAGTCGGTGACCGTGCTCGAGAATGGCGACCTCGACGTCGCCGGGGTGGGCCGGATCAGCTTCGGTTTCACACGAACCGAGCGCGGTGAGTTCGCCGTCGGGTCGACCAACCCCGCGCTCCTGGGGCTCTTCACCAGCGAGGACGAGTCCGTCGACTACGACGACGACGAGCCGATGACCTTGACCGAGCTCCGGGACAGCATCCGCCGCGTGCTCGGCGTGGATCTGCCCTTGGGAGAACCGACCCGGCTGACGCGCTTCACCTTTCACGCTCGACAGGTCGAGCGATACCGCGACGGGCGGATCCTGCTGGCCGGCGATGCCGCCCACCTGTTCCCCGCCCCAGGCGTCGCACTCAACGCCGGCCTGCTCGACACCGTCAACCTCGCCTGGAAGCTGGCCGCCGACATCCACGGCTGGGCGCCGGCCGGCTTGCTGGACACGTACCACGACGAACGCCACTTCGCCGGCGCACGTACCCTGCTGCACACGCAAGCCCAGGTGGCACTGCGGCGCGGACACGACCCGGCCGCCGAAGCACTCCGGGAGCTCTTTCAGGAACTGCTCGTCGACGAGCAGCCGTTGCGCCGCATCGGCGCCCTCATCGCCGGCTCCGACATCCGCTACCCGTTACCCGGCCACGACCACCACGCCTTGATCGGCACCTTCGCACCCGACCTTGCCCTGCACACCGACCGGGGCACAACGAGCGTCGCGGTGCTCATGCACACGTCACGGCCCGTCTTCCTCGACCTCGCCGACCGCGCAGACCTCCGCGAGACCGCCCGAGACTGGGAGCATCGCATCGACATCCACACCGCCGAAGCCGATCACCGACCAGCCGACGTCCTCCTGATCCGCCCGGACGCCCACATCGCCTGGGCCGCAACCATCGACGAACCCACCGACACCGCCGTTCTCGCGCTGCGAGATGCGCTCTCCGACTGGTTCGGCACACCCTGAAAACGACTCCTGATCGGCCGACAGAACATCGCCAGGAGCGCCCATTCTCGCTGTGCGCCGGCGAAATGTGCGCCAGCACCTCATCGTCGATGGGCCGGCCCTGGCGGCGGGAGTTCTTAGGAGACACGTCCTAGCCGCCCACGCCGGCGCGAGCGTCGTCAAGCTCGCTGATGTCATCACGATGACTCTGGCCGTGTCCGTGTCGATGCGGTGAGCCGGCGCTCGTCGTCCTAGCGTGCTGGGCATCAGCCAGCAACCGGAAGAGGAGCCAGCATGTTCCCCTATCTCCACCGACTCGCCAGTCCGATGTTCGCGTCGTTCAGCCGCGCACGGGTCCTCGTCGTCGCGCTCGTCGCGGGGGCTCTGCTCGTTGTGTCCGCTCCGGCGTACGCCGAGCCAAAAGCGCCGGTCGATCCAGGCGTGCGCTGCGCCGCCAAGGTTGGCCCAGGCGAGTACGAGTTCTATCTGCCCGGCGAGAGGGCGACCGACAAGGACGGCAACAAGTGGGTGTGCGGCCCTGATGGCCAGTGGTTCAGGGACTACTCCGCGATCAAGGTGATCCGCTACCAGGTGAGCCAGGTACTGGCTTCGGCCGCTCTCGCTCGCTAGCCAGCGGCTGGGCCGCGAGCACTCCGTCGGCCCACCCGACCATCTCCTTCACGATCGCTGCACTGGGCCGTGGTCGCGACGTCCACCGCGTCGCGACCACGGCATACGACCATGCGCCCCCACCAGTGTGTCCGATCAAGACGCCTCGTCGAAACCCCCGAAATACGCGACGACCTCGTCCAGGCCGACAACATCGGCGTACTTCTGCTGGAGATCGAAGAGCGATTGCTCGTGAGCCGACTCCGCTCGATCGCCAACAGCTTCCCGGACGACCATCGGCCGGTAGCCGTACTGCACGGCATCCACGGCCGTCGCGCGAATGCAGCCGCTCGTCGTGCAGCCCGTGATCACGAGCGTGTCGACTGCAGCCGCGTTCAGCCGGGAGACCAGGTCAGTGCCGAAGAAGGCGCTCGCGTACTTCTTCAGCACGGTCGGCTCTTCCGGGGTCCGGCCGAGCCGGGGGTCTAGCTCCGTCGCCTCGCTACCGCGGACCATCGAGCGCAGACCCTTCTGCTTCAGCTCCCAGACGCCTGCATCCGCCAAGTCCTCCTCGTACCAGAGGACCGTGAAGAGGACCGGCACCCGGGTGGCCCGCGCGGCGGCCAGCACCTGCACCGTCGCCTCGACAACAGCGTCGAGGTTGGATCCGAGCGGGAACGCGGGGTCGGTGAATCCCTTGAGGAGATCGACGACGAGGACCGCAGGGCGTTCCCCGAATCCGATTCTGACGCCGAAGCCGCGCTCTCGGAAGAAGTCCTCGTTGCTCTGTGTCATGCCGCGATCGCCGCGACCGCCTCGTCGTAGTAGCGCTCGAGGTACCACTCCGCGATGTCGTCACTGGTCGTGATCCAGACGTCGTCGTGTCCGGCGACGTAGTCGAGAAAACGCTCGAGGCACGGGTGGCGGAACGGCTGGTTGATGAGGAACGGATGGACGCTGATCGACGTGACCAGGCCGCCGCGTCGCCCTGACTCGCTGCGGAGCACGTCGAACTGGTCGACCATGAGCTGCTCGAACTCCCGCGGAGTCATGCCGTGGCCGAGGAAGCACGGGATGTCGTTCACCTCGATCGAATACGGAACGGAGATCATGCGGTGCCCCTCGACGTTGAGCGGGAACGGCTGGTCGTCGGCGCACCAGTCGAGCAGGTAGGTGAGACCGTACTCGGCGAAGATCTCCGGCGAAGCTGCCGTCTCCGTCAGAGCTGGTCCGAGCCAACCCTTCGGACGTGAGCCAGTCCCGGCCACGAACTGCTCGAGCAGCCGCGCGAACGCCGCCCGCTCCTCCTCTGGATTCATCCCGGTCCACAGGCTCGAGTTGTTGAAGCCGTGGGCGCACCAGGCCCAGTTCCGCTTCCTGCCGGCCTCGAGGATCTGTGGGTACTCGACGCAGGCGTCCGAGTTGAGAAGGACGCTGGCACGCATCTCGTACTTGTCGAGCAGATCGATCATCCGCCAGACTCCGACCCGCGTCCCGTAGTCGCGCCAGCCGTGGTTCAGCGGATCGACGGGAAGCGACGTCGTCGGCGGGAAGAGCGCGGTCGACGGCTTGCCGGGCTCGAAGTGCTCGATGTTGAGAGCGAGGTAGAACGCGAGACGCTTTCCGTCAGGCCACTCGATCGGAGGACGGTTGACGATCGGCCAGTAGTCGTACGGAGGCGTGGGCATCGCGTCCTCTCTTGTCGTGTTCAGACGTTCGCGTCGTCCCCGAGCCGCCGGACGAGGTAGTCCCAGACGGATCGCAGGCTCTCAGACGAGTAGATGTTTGCTCGCTTGGCGAGCGACTCGGCCGGCGGCGACCATGTCGCCCAGCCACCATGTCCGCGTACGAGGAGCTGCTGGGCACAGGCGCGCTCGAGCAGGACGGCGCGCACCGTCGCGGTCTCCACATCCGGCCCCACCGTGACGATCCCGTGGTTGACGAGGAACAGAGCGTCGTGGCTTCCGAGTGTCTCGGCGATCTCCTGGCCGAGCTCTGCGGTCGTGATCAGGTCGGCAGTCCGGTCGAATCGAGGCACGTCGGGCGGGACGAAGAGGTTCGCCGCGTGCGAGACGGGAAGCAGGGGCTGGCCCGCGGCGGCCAACGCGACTCCGTGCTCCGGATGGGAGTGCACGACTCCGCCGACGTCGGGTCGGGCGGCCATGATCTCCGTGTGGATCGGATACTCGACGTGGCGGCTGCCTGAGCCCTCGAGCACCCGTCCCTGTTGATCGACGAGGATGATGTCGTCAGCAGTTATCTCGTCGAAGCCGAGCCGGCTAGCCTTCATCCAGACGCCGCGGCCTCCCGGGTCACGGGCGGACGCGTGCCCCCAGACGAGGTCGCTGTGCCCGTTGGCAGCGAGCACGCGACACGCACGCGCGACCGATGATCTCAGAGCCAGCACGTCCCCTCCGCCCACCCGTCGAGGTCGTACTCGGACATGCACTGAGCGACGAGAGCTCGCATCTCGTCGAGCCGGCCGCGACGCTGGGCAAAGTTGAGCACGTCGAGCCGCACCTGCTCGTGATTGCCACCGTAGTTGCGCTCGTACAAGGTGTGCCGGGCGCCGAACTCGGTGCCGACGGCGTCCCAGAGCAGCTTGAACAGCTTGATCCGATCGTGCGCCGACCCGGTCGAGCCACGGTAGAAGCGGTCGATCAGCGGTCGCAGCTCCTCGTTTCGGAGATCGCGGTGGCTCGACGGAGTCACAATCGGGCTGGCGCCGAGCGCCTGGCCCACGACCTCCTCGACGTTCGGCCACGCCATCGCCCCGAAAAGACGGACGAGCACAGCGAACTCGAGCCTTGGTATGGCCATGCCGCCGGGGCCCTCCTGCGGGTCGAGTGCCAGCGCCGACGTCAACGCCCACATCAGGCTTCCCCAGCCCATGAGCTCGCCGAGCTGGGCCTGCACCCCCCGGAAATCGGCGGTGCCGTTCGCCTCGAGGGCCTCCGCGATCAACCCGCAGACGAAGTCGAACTTGACCGCCAGTCGGGTTCCTGCCTGGAGCGTGTAGCGATTCATGAAGCCCGAGGCGGCGTAGAAGCCGGTCGCCTTTTCGACGTCGCGATAGACGAGGACGTTCTCCCAGGGTATGAAGGCCTCGTCGAAAACGACCATCGCGTCGTTCTCGTCGAAGCGGCTCGAGAGCGGATTGTCCCACGGAGATTCCGCGGCTAGCTCGTAGGAGCGCCGTGAGATCAGCTTCTTCCCCGGCGTGTCCATCGGCGCGATGAACACGAGCGCGTAGTCCTCGGCCTTGCCCGCGTCGAGCTGGACCGCGCTGTTCTGCGCGACGAAGGTCGCGTGCGTGAGGGCCGACCCTGTGGCGAGCATCTTGGCGCCGCTGACGACGATGCCGTCATCGCGCTCCCGCACGACGTGGACGTAGACGTCCTCGACCTCGTGAACGGCCCTGTTCCGATCGATCGGCGGGTTGATCAGAACGTGGTTGAGAAACAGCACCTGCCCGGCATAGCGGCGGTACCACGCCTGGGCGTTCGACTCGAACGGGGCATAGAAGTCCGGCGCCGCCCCGAGCGTCGCCATGAAGGAGGCCTTGTAGTCGGGCGTTCGTCCCATGAAGCCGTACGACAGCCGCGCCCAGGCCGCGATGGCGTCGCGCGCCGCGAGCAGTTCCTCGGCGGAGTAGCTCGGCATGAAGAACTTGTGCGTGCTGATGCCGAGGCGGTCGACGCCGAGCAGACTGTCCTGCTGCTCCGGATCGTGCAACGAGTCGTAGAGCCTCGCGATCGACCGGGCTGCATTTCGAAAGGCGGGATGGATAGTGACGTCGTCGACGCGATCCCCGTCGATGTAGACCGTCCGTGCGTCGCGCAGACTCTCGAGGTACTCCTCCCCGGTCAGCGCCGATGCTCCGACCGCGTCGCTCACCGGCCCACCTCCCCTGGCACTACACCCGGTGACGACCGCATGCCGCTGATCGTCTCACAGCGAGGATTCGCACGGATCGCCGATCCCGGCCTCCGGGCTCCGGGACCGCACAGCCGGCACTGACCGCGAGTCTTGCCTTCGCCGATCATCGCGATCAGAACGGTCCCAGCTGCGATCCTCGATATCGAAGCCTAGTTCCCGGCTCGCTAGCGCATGGGAGGGAGCGATGAAGTGGGACGTCCGGTACGCCTCCGCTCAGATGGCCGAGGAAGAGTCGACATTTGTGCAGAGCGTTGTCGTCGGCAATGTCGTCTTCGTGTCCGGCTGCACTTGTGGCATGCGGGGCAAACTCGCGCCGCGGCAGGTGGAGGATCAAGTCAACATGGCGCTCGAGAACACACGACGTGCCCTTGAAGCAGCCGGCAGCCGGATGGAGAACGTCGTCAAGACGTTCTTCCTGCTCACCAGCCTTGATCACTATGGGCGCGTGCGTAAGACGGAGACCGAGTTCTATGAGCGGTATGCCCCGCAGCTTGTAAGAACACCGCCGGCGGCGACGCTCATGGTCGTACCGGCGCTCGCGCGGCCGGAGTTTCTCGTCCAGTACGAAGTGATTGCTGCGCTCCACCGCGACATGCCCGGTTGGGGAGTGACGTATTACCCGGAGTTTTGGGCCGGTAAGGAGCTCGCCTACCCGCACGTGCCGAAGGAGCACGCGAAGTTCGCGCGGAGCCAGTCAATCGGGAATCTGCTCGTCATCTCGGGTTGCCAGGGGCTCGATCACGAAACGGTGAGAGTCGAGACCAGCGACTTCGCGGAGCAATCCCGCATCGTGCTCGACAAGATCAGGGTCGCCGTCGAGGAGACGGGCGGGTCGCTTGCCAATCTCGTCAAGACGAATGTGTTCGTCAAGGATGCGGACGCGCTGCCGACCTATCGCGAGATCGAGCAGGACTTCTTCCGCGAGCATGCGGCTGAGATCGCCTCTGATCCACCGGCCAGCACGGTGTTCGTGATGACCGAGCTGCCGCGGCCAGAATTCTTGATCGAGGTCGAAGCTTTCGCTGTTGCGGACGCCGCCACGCCCGGCTGGCCGATGCGCCGTCAGACGGGAACGGCGGACGCCGCCGAAAGCGTGTCCGCTGGAAAGCTCGTGTTCGTGTCCGCCTGCGACGGCGGCGCTGACAAAGGCTCAGCCCCAACGTCGATCGAACGTGAAGTCTCGAGCGCGCTCGACAACCTCAGCGACGCACTAGCGCGCGCTGGTAGTGGGATCAGCAAGATCCTCAAGATCACGCTGATGCTGAGAGACGTCGACGATTACCCGGAAATGCAGAGCGCATTGCTCACCTTCTACGGTGAACACGCGCCGCAAATGGTCGAAACACCGCCCGCCAGCACGTTCATGGAGGTCGCCGCGATGGTACCCAGTGGCGCGCGATTTCAGATCGACGTCGTCGCCGTCAACTAGTCCCTGGAAGGTACGGAGATGCGGAAGGGCTCAGCGTGCGGCCGCGGGCCTTTCGCGGCGCGAGCGCTGCGTCGCCTCGGCGTCGATCGCCATGGTCTCGGGATCGATCACGACGCCGTAGCTTCGCTCGGCGAGCTCGAGGGTGGTGAAGCCGTCGAGCACGTCGGAGCGGACGAGCTCCGGATCGCGCTCGAGCGGGTTGCCGTAGCCGCCGGAATTGGGAACGGCGATCTCGATCGTCGAGTCCGCTTTCAGCACCTTGCCCGTGAACTTCGCGGGCCAGTGCTCGATGGTGCCGTCGGGTGTGGTCACCGTGCCGTGGGCCAGGGTGCCGTCGTCACCGCCGAAGATGCCCCACGGCGGATCGGACTCGTAGCGATCTCCCTCGCAGGTCACGATCGTGTCGACGAGGAATCTGTTCACGCGCACCATCCCGATTCCCCCGCGCCACTTGCCCGCGGCACACGGCTCGTCGCCCAGCTCGTAGCGCTCGGTGCGCATCGGGAAGCGCCATTCGAGCTCCTCGATCGGGTTGTTGCGCGTGTTGGCGATCAGGCAGTCGACGGAGTCGAGCCCGTCCCGCCCGGGGCGGCCGCCGTAGGAGCCCTCGTCGACCTCGAGGTACACCCAGTACTCCCCCTCCTCCTCGTTGAACCCGGAGTAGGCGAGGAAGGCGAGGTGCGCGGAGTTCCCGGCCGTGATCTTGTCCGGGATCACCGGGGCGAGGGCCCGTAGCGCGAGGTCGACGGCCCGCTGCACCTGGCAGAAACGGGCGAAGCAGGCACGCGGGAACTTCGGGTTGAAGATCGAGCCCTCGGGCGCGATGACGTTGACCGGCGCGAGCATGCCCTCGTTCTGAGGCACGAACACGGGGTAGGTCGCCTCGTCGAGGAAGATCATCCGGGTGATGAAGGTCATCGCCGAGACGGTCGTGCCCTCGAACGGGCAGTTGTAGCCCGTCGGCACCTCGTCGCTGGAGCCGGTCAGATCGAACGTGATCTCGTCCCCCGAGATCTCGACGGCCACTTTGACGGGGAGCTTCTCGCCGCGGTGCACGCCGTCGTCGTCGAGCCAGCCCACCTCGGTCTCGTAGCGTCCGTCCGGAACCTTCGCGATCTCCTGCCGGAGCATTCGCTCGGAGTAGTCGAGCCACGACTTGGCGACCTCGAGCACCGTCTCCTGGCCGTAGCGGCCGAGAAGCTCGATGTACCGCTTCCGTGCCAGCTCGCAGGCCGCGATCATCGCCCGGATGTCGCCGTTGTTGAAGCTCGGGGTGCGCACGTTCTCGAGGATGTGTTTCCAGAGCCCCGACTGCCACACACCCTTCTCCTGGAGCTTGACTGCCCGGTAGATGTTCCCCTCGGACCAGTTGTCGACGAGATCGATCGCCAACCCCGGGAACGCGCCGCCGATGTCGAGCACGTGCGCGGAGGCTCCGGCGAAGCCGACGTGCTCTCCCTCGAAGAAGATCGGGATCACGATCGCGACGTCGGGCGAGTGCGTCGCGCCGCCGTAGGGGTCGTTGTGGAGGATCACGTCGCCCTCGTGGATGTCGTCGCCGAGAATCCTGATCACGTTCTTCACGATCTTCGGCATCGCGCCCATGAACATCGGAGTCGAGTCCGACTCTGCGAGGTTGTTGCCCTCCCGGTCGAAGATCCCGGCACCGAGGTCCTCCGACTCGCGAATGATCGAGGAGTAGGACATGCGGTAGAGCACACCGGCCATCTCCTTCGCGATTGCCGCAAAGGCCCCGCCGATCACGCGCATCAGAATCGGCGTCGAGAGACCACCCGCCCCCGAGACCGCGACCCGGGGATGCGTCGAGCAGTCGATCACGATGTTGCCGTGGCGATCGATCTCCGCCTCGAGCCCGGGCGGGATCACGGTGGTCGTGTCGTACTGCTCGACGATCGCCGGACCGACCAGGGTGTCCCCGGCGCGCAGGAGATCGCGCTCGTAGAACGGCGTCAGATGCCGTTGCGCCGCCCCGTCCACCTCGAACACCACGTCGCGCTCGAGCGTCATCGCAGCGGCCGGGTCACCGGTGCCGCGCTCCAGGGTGGTCGGCTGTAGCTCCTCGACCCGCCCGATGCCGACGGCGCGGATGTTGATGATCTCGATCGCGGCCTCGAAGCGGTGCCCGTACTCGTGCTCGTGCGCGGCGTGGAACCGCTCCTCGAGCTCCCGCACCCAGGCGTCGTCGACACGGCCCGCCGGCACCGCGGTGCGCACCTCGTAGCCCTGGCCGGCGTAGCGGCAGTCCGCGAGCCGGCGGACGAGGCGCTGCTCGTCGGGCACGCCGTCCTCGTCGAGCTGGGCGACCGCCTGCGCGACGAGCTCGTCGAACCTCCTCGACAGGCGGCTCGCGTCGAGGCTCTTCAGCGCGTGTCGTTCCGTGGCCACGAACTCGTGCTGGAGATCCGTGGCCAGCAGCCCTGTGGCCGCGATGATGCCGGGGTGCGGTGGGACGAGCACGCGGGCCATCTCGAGCTCGAGCGCGATGTCGCACGCGAACAGGGGGCCGGCACCGCCTGCCGCGACCAGCGTGAACTCGCGCGGGTCGTAGCCGCGGCGCACCGAGTTGAGCTCGATGGCCTGCGTCATCCCGTACTTCTGGATCTGCAGGGCACCTAGCGCCGCCTGCTCGACCGTCATCCCGAGCGTGCCGGCGATCTCGGCCAGCGACCGCTCGGCCAGGTCGAGATCGAGCTTCATCGCGCCCCCGAGCAGTCCGCGGTCCGCGCGGAGGCGTCCCAGTCGTACCTGAGCGTCGGTCGAGGTCGGAAGGGTTCCGCCCCGTCCGTAACAGGCAGGGCCCGGGTCCGCTCCCGCGGACTGTGGCCCGACCCGGAACACACCGCCCTGGTCGACGTACGCGATCGAGCCGCCGCCGGCGCCGATGGTGTCGATGTCGACCATCGGCACCATCGCCTGGTAGTCGCCGATCTTCGTGTCGAGGAGGTGGCGCATGCGGAGCTGCCCACCGGCCGCGACGCCGATGTCGGCGGAAGTGCCCCCCATGTCGAGGGTGACGACGTTGTCGAACCCGGCCACTCGGCCCGGCCCAGATGCCCCCGATCAGCCCCGCCACAGGGCCCGACAGGAGGAGGTTCACCGGCCGTTGCGCGACCGACTCGACCGTGGCCATGCCACCCGACGACTGCATCAGCTGCACCCCGTGCGCGAAGCCCGCCTCCCGCATCTCCTCGTCGAACCGCGACACGTAGCGCGACACCTTGGGGCCGACGTAGGCGTTGAGGGCGACCGTCGAGAAGCGCTCGAACTCGCGGTAGAGCGGAAGCACCTCGTTCGAGACGGAGAGATAGGCCTCGGGGAACTCCTCGAGGAGGATCTCCTTGACCCGCTGTTCGTGGGCCGGGTTCAGGTAGCTGTGGAGGAAGCAGACCGCTACGGCGTCGACGCCCGCGGCCTTCAGCTGCGCGCACGCGGTCGCGTACCTCGTCCTCGTCGAGCGGGGTCACGACCTCGCCGTCGGGGACGGTGACGCGCTCCTTCACGGTGAGCCGGTGCCGACGCTTGACCAGCGGACGCGACTGCCACGGCAGCTCCTGCTGGAGCGAGAAGTTCAGGGGCTTCTTGTGGCGGGCGATGTGCAGGATGTCCCGCATCCCCTCGGTGGTGATCATCCCCACCTCGGCGCCGGTGTGCGTGAGCGCGATGTTGGTCGCGACGGTCGTACCGTGCAGAAGGATGTCGATCTCCCCGAGGTCGACCCCGGACTTCTCACACAGCGCCCGCGTGCCGGACACGCTGCCGCGCGCAGGATCGTCCGGTGTCGAGGGGACCTTGTCGACAGTGATCCGGCCCGTCTCCTCGTCGACGAGAATCAGGTCGGTGAACGTGCCGCCGACGTCGACACCGATCCGCTTCATCATCTCCTCCTACGACGCCGTCGCGACGGTCGCCGGAATGATCTCGCGGCCGACCGTCTCCATCTGCTCGAACGCGCCGTTCAGGTACGCGCACGAGATCTCGTCGATGCCCAACTCGAAGAGGAGGCCGACCCGCTCGCGCACCTTGTCCGCCGTGCCGGCGAGCGTGAAGTCGTCGATCAGCTCGCCCGTGAGGTACCCGGTGTGGTCGGCCTCCGATGAGAGGTGCCCCGCGTAGTAGTCGTACTCGTCGCGGCTCTGCGCCAGCCGCGTCATCGCCTCCGGCATTCCGTGGGAGGGGTTGCGCTTCATCGTGTCCGCGATGTGGTTCGCGCACGCGGCTGGGGCCCAGCGACACTTGTCCCAGGCTTCCTCCTGGTCGTCGCTGACCCACATCGCCGTGAGGACGGAGAACCTGATCGCGTCGGGATCCCGTCCGGCCTCCTCGGCGCCGGCACGGACGTGTTCCATCGCCCAGCGCACGGAGGTCTCCTCGACCCCGACGTAGAGCATCACGCGGTCGGCCAGGGAACCGGCGAGCCGGAGGTTCTTCGGCCCTGTCGCGGACATCATGATCGGGATCCCCGGGTCCGCGTCGATCCAGCGGAGGTGAACCTCGGTCTCGTTGATCGTGACGGTCTTCCCGGCCAGCAAATCGCGCAGAACCGGTACCGACTCCTGCAGGAAAGAGGTCTTGACGGGGTTGAGCCCCATGGTCCGCACCGCGCTGTCTCCGCGCCCGATGCCGAGCGCGAGTCGTCCGGGGTGCAGCTCGGCGAGCGTCGCGAACGCGCTTGCCGTGGTGGTGACGTGTCGTGTGTACGGGTTGGTGACGGCGGTTCCGACGACGATGCGATCGGTGGCGGCGAGGGCCGACGTCATGTAGACGAAGCAGTCCTGCCACAGGATCTGGGAGTCGATGAACCACGCGTGGCTGTAGCCGGCCTCCTCGGCCTTGCGCACGGAGGCCATGCACTCGGCGAAGTCCTGGCACATGTACTGGGAGCCGATCGTGCCCACGGTTCTCTCCTTCCTCGCTAGCGCAAGACCGGAATCCGCTCCCGCGGATTCCGGTCGCGCGAAGATCCCTGAAGGCGTCCGCTGTCGCGGCCGCTGGCGCGTGTCGTTCGCATCAAGCTTCGTCCGCTCCCACGGCGGGGAAGCCGCGGAGCTCGTCGAGTGTCTGTGAAAGGGTGCTCACCTGCCCCCAGCCGACGCGAATCATCTCGATCGCGGGGTCATGCAGGTGGGGTGTGGCCGTGCCGACGCACTCCTCGACGACGATCGGCTTGAAGTCCCGGAACAGTGCGTCCTTGCACGTCGCGCCGACACACTGGTTGGTGAGCACGCCGGTCAGGATCACCGATTCCGCGCCCAGCGTCCGGAGGATCTGCTCGAGATTCGTCTGGAAGAACGCCGACAGCCGCGTTTTCTCCACGTACCAGTCGTCGGGCTGAGGTTCGAGCTCGCTGAGGATCTCGAAGCCCCACGTGCCGATCCGCAGGCCGCCTTCGAGCAGCAGCACGCGCTTGCTCATGAAGGGCCCGCCGTCCTCCACGCCGCGGGTGCCGTGGCGCGTCCAGATGATCGGCACCCCGTGCCGCCGGCACTCGTCGTTCAGCTGCCTGGTCGGCTCGATCACGCGCCGCATGTGGCTGATGTCGATGTCGTGCGTCGCGTACCAGCCGTCCGGGTGCAGGAAGTCGTTCTGGTCGTCGATCACGACATGCACCGTGCGACCCGGTTCGAGACGCCAGGCGGCGGGGTCGAAGTAGTGCATCTCGGACATCCGGCCCTCCTCGTATCTCAGATACGAAGACCCTAAACTGTTCGGCATCGCGTCTCAACCCGTCACGCCGCTGAGCCCGATCAAGGCCCCGTACCTCCGCGATCAGGCGTTCGCCCGCGTCCGTGACGCGATCGTGTCGGGGGTGCTCGAGCCGGGCGATCCGATCGTGATCGACGATCTCGCGACCGCCTTCGCACTGAGCTCGATGCCCGTGCGCGAGGCCGTGAAGCGCCTGGTGGGCGACGGGCTCGTCGAGGAGCTCCCGCGTCGCGCGCATCGGGTTGCCCCGCTCACGCGGCAGACGGCGCTGAACGTGCTCGACGTGATGGAGACACTGATGATCCGTGCCTACGAGCTCGGGGTGCCCGAGCTTCGACCGAGCGACGTCGCGGCAATGCAGGCCGCACTCGCTGCGGCGCAGCGGCACGCCGACGCGGGCGACCTGATCGCCGCGCTGGCGTCGATCCACGACATACATCGCATCGTTTACGCCGCGACAGGGAACCCGGAGTTCGAGCGGGCGCTGGGCTCGATCGGCCCCCGCTTCGACCGGATCCTCTACCTCTGGTACACGGAGTCGATAGTCGATGTCGGCCGCTCGTATCGGAGCGACCTGATCGCGTCGCTCGAGCACGACGAGCGTGACCAGGCGGTCGCGATCATGCGCGCGGCCTGGGCTCGGTTCCGCGACGTCGTCGCCGCCCGCGAGGAGGGGAGCGACGGGTGATCGACCGGGCGCGCGTCGTCGTGGTCGGCGGCGGGATCGGCGGGATTTCGACGCTCTACCACCTGACGAAGCTCGGCTGGCACGACGCCGCGCTGCTCGAGGCGCACGAGCTCACGAGCGGCTCGACGTGGCACGCCGCCGGCCTCTGCACCCAGTTCAACCAGAGCTACAACCTGATGGGACTGCTCAAGCACTCCCTCGACCTCTACGAGACGCTCGAGGCCGAGACGGGCCAGGCAGTCGATCTCCACCGCTGCGGCAGCGTCCGGATCGCGACGACCGACGACCGGCTCCACCAGTTCGAGCAGGTCCTCGGCATCGCAGAGTCGCTCGGCGTCCCGATGGAGATCGTCTCGGCCGACCGGGCGCACGAGCTGTTCCCGCTGGCGAGGTTCGACGACGTGCTCGCCGCCGCCTACCTCCCGACCGACGGTCACGTCGACCCCACGAGCCTGACGAACGCCCTGGCGCGCGGTGCCACGGAGCGTGGCGCCACGATCGTCCGGCACACGCCGCGTAACGGGGCTCGAGCGCGAGGGCGGCACCTGGATCGTGACCACCCCCGCGGGCGCCGTGCGCGCCGATCACGTCGTCATCGCCGCCGGCCAGTGGTCGCGTGAGGTCGCTCGCCTCGCGGGCGTGGAGCTCCCGATCGTCCCGCTGCAGCACCACTACGTGGTGACGGATCCGATCCCGGAGATCGAGCGGCGAGCGACGGAGCTACCCGTCTTCCGCGATCCGGACAACTCCTTCTATGCCCGCCAGGAGGGAGGCGGCTCTCCTCGTCGGCCCGTTCGAGCGCAACCCGAAGACGTGGGCCCTGGACGGCGTGCCCGACGACTTCCACGGCAAGCTGCTCCCGCCCGACCTGGAGCAGGTCGAGGACTGCCTCGTGGCCGCCGCCGGGCGCATCCCGCTCTTCGGAGACGTAGGCCTCCAGACCGTTGTCAACGGGCCGGACGGGTACACACCGGACGGCAAGTGCCTGATGGGGCCGATCCCCGGCCGGCCAGGGCTGCACGTCCTCGCCGGCTTCTCGATCTTCGGCATCGTCTTCGGCGGCGGAGCCGGCCGCTACGCCGCGGAGTGGATCGTCGAGGGGCAGCCGAGCGACAACATGTGGGAGCTCGACGTCCGCCGCTTCGGCGAGTACGCGAACGCGACCTCGTACGTCGTCGCCCGCGCGTCGGAGGTGTTCGAGGACGAGTACAAGATCCACTACCCCGAGGAGGAGCGGCCCGCCGGCACGGCCGCTGAAGACCGACCCGCTGTACGAGCTGCTGCTCGAGAAGCGCGCGGTGATGGGCGTGCGCTCCGGCTGGGAGCGGCCGCTCTGGTTCTCGCCGGAACGGTCCCGCGCGCGACGAGTACTCCTTCCGGCGCGGCAACTGGTTCGAGGCGGTCGGGGACGAGTGCCGGGCCGTGCGGAGCGGCGTCGGCGTGCTCGACCAGACGAGCTTCGCCAAGTTCGTCGTGTCGGGCGAGGGCGCCGACGACGCTGCTCGACCGCCTCTGCGCCAACCGGCTCCCGGCGGAGGAGGGCCGGGTTGCACTGACGCAGATGCTCACGCCGAAAGGCGGCATCGAGGCCGACGTGACCGTCACGCTGCTCGAGCCCGGTCGCTACTACGTCGTGTCCGCGGCCGCGACCGAGACGCACGACCTGGCGTGGATCCAGAGGCACGCCCCCGACGACGGCTCGGTCGAGATCGCGAACGTGACCGACCGCTACGGCGTGCTGACGATCGCCGGCCCGAGCTCGCGGGAGCTGCTCCAGCGGTTGAGCGACGACGATCTCTCGAACGAGGGCTTTCCGTTCTTCAGCGCCCGCCACATCGCGCTCGGCGCGAACCGCATGCTCGCCGCTGCGCGTCTCGTACGTCGGCGAGCTCGGTTGGGAGCTCCACCACCCGCTCGAGCTGCAGCGCACCCTCTACGACCTGCTCCACGACGCCGGGGAGGAACTCGGCCTCGTCGACTTCGGCTACCGCGCGCTCGAGTCGATGCGCTTCGAGAAGTGCTACCGGCTCTGGGGCGCGGACCTGTCGGCGGACTGGTCGCCCCTGCAGGCCGGACTCGAGCGCTTCGTCGCCTTCGACAAGGACGACTTCATCGGGCGGGCCGCGCTCGTACGTGAACGGGACGAGGGGGTCTCGCACCGCCTCAGCTGCCTCGTGATCGACGCGGACGGAGCGGACGCACACGGGTACGAGCCCGTGTACGCGGACCAGGTGAAACCGATCGCCTACGTGTCTTCGGGAGGCTACGGCCACACGATCGGAAAGTCGGTCGCGCTGGCGTACCTCCCCGTTGCCCATGCGGCTGTCGGCACCGAGCTCGAGGTTGGAATCCTCGGATCCCGGCGAGCGGCAGTGGTCGCCAGACAGCCGCTGTACGACCCCGGCAACGAGCTCCTCCGTTCGTAGCTCCTGATCCGCGTCCGCGAGCCCGCAAGGTCACGCGGGTGCGTGCTCGTACGCGGCAGCGGCTTCCATCATCGCCTCGAGCATCTCGTGCTTCGGCACCGCCGGGCGCGGGTACGCCTTCCGGCTCTGGCTCAGGCCGAGCCCGAGCATCAACTCGGCCAGCTTGTACGTGAGCGGGCCGGGGTTGATCACGGGAACCGGCAGGTGCTCCTGCAGGTACGGCACCGCCTGGTGCATCGTCGTCGAGCCCATGCAGATCACCTCGGCGCCGTCCTCGACGCATGCGAGGCCCGCTTCCTCCAGCAGCGGGAAGATCTCGTTCTCCTTGCCGCCCAGCAGGTTCTCGACGTCGGGAGGCTTGTTGATCGACCGGATCGACGTGCACTTGTCGGCCAGCCCGTACTCGGCCAGGCCCTTCTTGTAGAGCCCGATCCACGGGTCCCACTGCGTGAGGACCGAGAAGGTGCTGCCGAGCATGAGTGCCGTCAGGTACGAGGCCCGGCCCGGCCCGATCACCGGGATGTCGAGAATCGAGCGCAGGCCGTTCATCCCAGAGTCGCTCATGGTGTCGATGCAGACGGCGTCGAAGCCCTCGTCCTGTGCAGTCTGGCCTGCCTCGAACAGCGCGAGGTCGGCGATCACCCAGTCGTGGTAGCTGTCGAACAGCGCGGGGCCCGCCTTGATGCCTCGGAACTCGAACTCGATATCGGGGCCGAGCCGCACCTCCCGCATCTGCGCCTCTCGGTTGGCCATGCCGCCTTCGCCGAACGCGAAGGGGACGATCACGAGCACCTTGGCCATCGTGCCTCCTTTGCTCGGGACTGTCTTCGAGGGACGACTGTCCTTGTTGTCCTATGAATGCCTGACTATCGCATCCACGAGGTCGGCGGTTCGAACTCGGGTCGTCGGCGGTCGTTTGGGCCCAGTTTTCTCTGACTAAGATCAGAGAATGATTGAAACGGATGTGGACCAAGTTCGCAGCTTCAACCGGCTTGTCAGCCAGCGTGTGGGTGCCCTCAACGATCACTACCTCGCCCGGGACCGGCCGCTGGGAGAGGCTCGTGTGCTTTGGGAGATCGGCGTCGAAGGATGCGACGTCAGATGGCTGCGGTCTCGGCTCGACCTCGACTCGGGCTACCTCAGCCGCCTTCTCCGCTCGCTCGAGAATGCCCAGCTCATCAGCGTCCACCCGCACGAGGACGACAAGCGTGTCCGTACCGCCAAGCTCACACCAGCCGGCCTCGCGGAACGAGACCTCCTCGAGCGGCGCAGCGACGAACTGGCCCGCTCGTTGCTCGAACCTCTGAGCGAGCCGTGGCGGCAACGCCTGGTGGCCGCGATGGCCGAGGTCGAACGGCTCCTCACCGCCGCGCTGGTCGAGATCAACGTCGTCGACCCTGCCCATCGCGACGCCCAGTTCTGCATGCGCGAGTATTTCGTCGAGCTCGGCCGACGCTTCGACACAGGGTTCGACCCCGCGTTGAGCATCTCCGCTGAGCTCCACGAGCTCAGGCCGCCTGCCGGCCTGTTCTTGATCGCCACCCTCCGGTCAGAGCCCGTCGGCTGCGGCGCCCTGAAGTTTCACGGCGACCAACCGACGGAGCTCAAACGCATGTGGGTTGCCGAGTCGGCGCGCGGGCTGGGGATCGGCCGCCGCCTGCTCGCCGAACTCGAGAGCCGAGCCACGGCCGCCGACTCCCGCGTGGTCAGGCTCGAGACGAACAAGACTCTCACCGAGGCGATCAGCCTGTACCGGTCCGCGGGCTACCAGGAGATCGACGCTTTCAACGAGGAGCCCTACGCAGACCACTGGTTCGAGAAGAACCTCGGCCAGTAGGCATCGCGGCTGATCCACTCCCAGCACCGTCGACTCCCACGGCGGACGGATCCGGACGGTGGCCTCGGTCAGCACCGCCCGTCGGGCGGGCGGGCAGCACCGGCGAGCATGACATCCCTCACGGGTCCGCCGTCGCCGATGAGTTCCTGGACTGCGCGCGGTCCCAGGGTGGACGACAGGTGTCCGAGAGAGGACAGGAGGCGACACAGTGTCCTACCACCGCTTCGCGCACGAGATTCACCGCGAGCAGCTGGCGCGACTCGAACGGGATGCAGAGCTCCGGCGCATGCTCCCGCAGCAGCGGTCGAGGCGGCGGCCCCACCTGACCTCCTTGGTGCCCGGGCGTCTCCGTCGACCGGGCCGGCCGGCTGGCGACCGGGGTTGAACCGGGACGCTTCGGTGACTGCTGCAACCCACCTCAACTCGAGGGGCCGCGGCGATCAAACCTGTCCACTTGCTCCCCGGCTCGGAGGCAGTTGAGCGCCCGAGGACTCGCGGACAACCAGCCTTTCCTCCGTGAAGCGAGCGGAGCCACCACTAGCATGAGCCCTCGCAAGAGATCCCCGGCTGAGCTGAGGAGAGCACCCGCCATGCCACCAACCGGCATCCCGTCGGCAGAGCTGCGCCACAGACGCGAACGGCTCCTGGAACATGTTCAGAGCCACGGGCTCGACGGTTACGTGCTCTTCGACGAGCACTACATTCAGTACTTCACGAGCTTTGGGTTTCTGGCCACCGAGCGGCCGGTTGCTCTTGTCGGGGGCAGCTCGGGGGAGGTTGCCGTCTTCGTCCCCGAGTTCGAGGTCGAGCGAGTTCACGCCGAGACCGAGTTCGAGCGGGTGGAGTCCTACCCCGAATACCCCGGGCTCGACCATCCGATGCGCCTCCTGCAGGGCGTGCTGCACGAGATGGGGATCAGTGGCGCGATCGGCGCAGACCAGGACGGCTATCCCGGCATCCTCGGCTACCAGGGGCCGGCGCTGAGCGAGGTCACGGGGAGCTCCGTCGTCCCTCTCGCGCCCTTCATCGAGGGCCTGATGGTGCGCAAGAGCGAGGCGGAGGTGGCGTTGATTCGGGAGAGCGCCAGGTGGTGTGAGCACGCGCATCGGTTGCTGCAGCAGTACACGCGACCAGGAGCCACCGAAGCCGAGGCCGGCCTGCGGGCGGGCCACGAGGCTACGCTCGCCATGCTCGCGGCGCTCGGCCCGTCGTACGGTGGACAACAGGCGTCAACCGACGGTGTGACGGCTGGGTACCGCGGCCAGATCGGGCGGAGGAGCGCCTGGGCGCACGCGGTCGCCCACAACATCGAGTTCGAAGTGGGCGACGTTCTCGTGACGGAGACCAGCGCGCCGATCTGGCGCTACAACGCCGAGCTCGAGCGGGCGCTGGTCATCGGCACACCCACCGACGAGATGCGGCGTCTGTTCGACCACATGGTCGCCGCGCAACAGGTGGCATTCGCTTCGCTGCGTCCCGGGGTGACCTGCGCCGACGTGGACAACACGGTGCTGGGCTACTTCGCCGACCACGACCTGCTGCCGTACTGGAGGCAGCACACCGGCCATGCGATCGGGCTACGCAACCACGAAGCGCCGTTCCTCGACGTGGGCGACCACACCCGCATCGAGCCGGGCATGGTGTTCACCATCGAGCCGGGGCTCTACTCGAGCGAGGTCGGCGGCTTTCGCCACTCCGACACGGTGGTCGTGACTCCCGACGGCATCGACGTGCTCACCGACTACCCCAGCGACATCGAGAGCTTGACGATCGAGGTGTGATCGGCGGCCGAGGCGCCGAGCAGCTCTCAGTCCTCACCGTGCCTTGTCGGCGCGACCGTCGACGTCCTCGAGTCGACGCTGATGGGGCGCGTGATGCAGGGTCTCGTCTCCGACCTGGCGGCCGACCCGGTGCTCGCCCAGGCGTTTCAGGAGAAGATCGTCGCCGTGCGCATGGCGCACTTTCGCGAGGTTGCGGCACGCGGGATCGAGCGCGGCGAGCTTCGTGCCGACATGGACATCGAGCTGGCGTACGAGCTGTTGTTCGGGCCTGTCTACTACCGGTTGCTGATCAGCGGTGCCCCACTCGACGAGGGGCTTGCCGAGCGCGTCGTCGACGCGCTGCTGCCGACCGTCGCCGCCCGCGGTGAACACGGCATTAGATCCTTTCGATGAGGGTTGCCGTACCGAGTCCCCCGCCACAGCACATCGTGACCAGCCCCAGGCTCGCGTCGGTGCGCTCCAGCTCGTGCAGGAGCGTGGCAACGAGGCGGGCGCCCGACGAGCCGAGGGGATGGCCGAGCGCGATCGCGCCCCCATTGACGTTGACCTTCTCCAGGTCCGGCTCGTGCTCGCGCTGCCATGCCAGCACGACCGCCGCGAACGCCTCGTTGATCTCGACGAGATCGACGTCGCCGAGCGAGAGCCCGTTCCGCTCGAGGATCTTCGTCGTGGCGGGGATCGGGCCTGTCAGCATCAGCACCGGGTCTACACCCACCGTGAGGTGGTCGACGACTCGCGCCCGCGCGCGCACGCCGAGCGCCTCGGCCGTCTCGCGGCTCGCGAGCAACACCGCCGATGCGCCATCGGAGACCTGCGAGGAGTTACCGGCCGTGTGCCGGCCGCCGGGCTTGAACGCCGGCTTCAGGTCGGCCAGCCCCTCGAGCGTCGTCGGCCTGATCCCTTGGTCGCCCGTGATCGTCGCACCGTCGGCATCGACCGGGACGATCTCGCGGTCGAAGCGGCCCTCGGCGGCGGCCCGCGCGGCCCGCTCCTGCGAGCGGAGCGCGAACGCGTCGCACTCCTCGCGCGAGATCCCCCACGTCTCGGCGATCAGCTCGGCGCTGAGCCCCTGCGGGATCAGGTCATGGCGCTCGAGCAGCTCCGGGGGGAAGAACTCGCCGTACAGCTCCGCCACCGCGGCGATCGAGGACAGCGGCACATGCCCCATGTGCTCGACGCCGCCGCCGATCACGACGTCGTGGACGCCGGAGGCAACGAGCGCGGCACCGAAGTTGACCGCCTGCTGCGCCGAGCCGCACTGCCGGTCGATCGTGGTCGCGGGCGTTTCGAAGGGTAACCCGGCCTGGAGCCAGGCGTTCCGGCCGATGTTGACCGACTGCTCGCCGTACGCCAGCACGCAGCCGGTGATCACGTCCTCGACCGCCGCTGGGTCGATCCCCGAACGGTCGATCACCTCGGTGAAGGCCGCGCCGAGCAGGGCATTCGGGTGAACGGTGCGAAACTGGCCCTTCTCCGGATGCCCGCGCCCGATTGGCGTCCGCACCGCTTCGACGATCACGACCTCACGACCCTGCATGCAAGCTCCCTCCGGTCTCAGATGGTGACGATGCCGCCGTTGGGGCTGATGGTCTCCCCGACGAAGAACGAGGACTCGTCCGACGCGAGGAACGCGACGGTGGCCGCGATCTCGTCCGGCCGCCCGTGCCGCCCGATCGGCGTGCGAGCAGCGATCACCGCGCGCTGACGGTCGCTCAGCGCAGCGGTGCCCGTCTCGACGAAGCCCGGCGCGACCGCGTTGACGCGAATTCCCTGCACGATCAACTCCTTCGCGACCGCGCGCGTGAAGCCGAGGATCCCAGCCTTGGCGGCCGAGTAGTGCGGGTGGCCGACACAGCCCTCGAGCCCGCAGATCGAGGCGATGTTGACGATCGACCCCGACCCGTGCGGCCCCATCGAGCGAGCGGCCGCACGTGTCCCGAAGAACGTGCCGTCGAGGTGAACCGCAACCATACGATGCCATTCCTCGTCGGGCAGGCGCACGAGCGCGTCGAGCGGCGTCGTCACCGCCCCTGTCGCAGCCTCGTCGAGCTGGCGTTGCACGCGGTCGGCGATCCGCTCCGCGTTCGCGACCGCCGCGATCCCGGCGTTGTTGACCCACACGTCCACCGGGCCGAGCGCCGCCTCCGCCTCGGCGAGCGCCGCGTCGACCGACTCCGCGTCTGCGACGTCCGCGACGACCGCGGCCCCGCCGACGAGCGTCGCAGTCAGCTCCGCCGCCTCCAGCGAGACGTCGAGCACGGCGACCCGCGCGCCGTCGGCCGCGAGCCGCACGCAGATTGCCTCTCCGATCCCGTTGCCGCCGCCGGTGACGACGGCGACCCGTCCCTCGAGCGAACGGCCGCTCATGCAACGTACCCGAGCGTGTGCAGCGCGCCGTCGAGGGCGGCGAGGAAGGCGTCGATCTCAGGCTCTCCGACCTCGGAGCTGAGCAGGAAGTAGCCGAGCGACATCTGGTAGTAGCCCTCGTTCATGAGGGCGAGATGGAGGTTGACGACCTTCTCACGGTCGCTGCGCATCCGGGTCCGGAAGTCGCGCACCCGCTCCTCGCCCCAGTGCATGCCGAAGAGGTGGCCGAGGCCCGACGAGTGCAGGGGGATGCCGCGACGGCGTCCGAGCTCGTCGATCCCGGCGCGCGCACGATCGCCGATCGCCCGAATCCGCGCGTGTACCTCGGGCGTGAGCAGCTCCAGGGCGGCGATCCCCGCAGCGAGCGACGCCTGGTTGCAGGCGAAGGTCGAAACCGAGGCCACCGGAGCGACGCCGCCGTGGAGCTCGGGGTCGAGCAGGTTCATGATCTCGGCCCGTCCGCCGAGCGCCGACAGCGGGAGGCCGCCACCGATCGCCTTGCTCATGGTCGTGAGATCCGGGGTGACGCCGAAATACGCCTGGGCCCCGCCGTAGGCGATCGGGAAGGTGACGACCTCGTCGAAGACGAGCACGATCCCGAGCCGCTCGGTGACCTCGCGCAGCCGCTGCACGTACCCGGGGTCGGCGTCGATCATGCCGCCCGCGCCCTGCACCGGCTCGAGCAGGACCGCTGCCAGCTTCGCGGCCTCGCGCTCGAGGATCTCTTCGGCGCCGTCGGGGTCGTTGAACGGGATCTCCACGAGCTCGCCGACCGTGTGAGGCGAGACACCTGCCGGCAGGTGGCCGCCGGCGACCGCGACCGAGGAGCTGCCCGTCATCAGCAGGTCGGCGTGCCCGTGGTAGCTCCCCTCCGTCCTCGCGACCTTCACGCGGCCCGTGAACGCGCGGGCGAGGCGCAGCGCGAGCAGGTTCGCCTCCGTACCCGTGACGAGGAACTTGACGCGCTCGAGCGACGGCATCCGCTCGCGCAGGAGGGTCGCCATCCGGTAGCTCAGGTCCCAGTCCGCGGCGCCGAACTGGACCGCCTTGTCGAGCTGCGTGACGACCGCGTCGCGGATCACGGGGTTGCAGTGCCCGTGGATCAGCACCCAGTCGCCGATCCGGAGATCGAGGTAGCGATTGCCGTCGACGTCCCAGATCCAGCAGCCCGTCCCCACGCTCGAGCAAGACGGGGTACGGCAGCTGATACCACATGCCGCCGCCGTGACCGGTCGGGATCAACGGACGCGTGCGCTGGAGCAGCTCCCACGAGCGGCGTGTCCGTTCGCGATAGCGGCGCTCCTGCTCGGCGTCCAGCGTGATCGACGCCGACGCCGGGCGGGTCTCGACATCGGACGTCGTCATGTGCCCTCCCTTTCATGAGCCGGGTAGGTCCGCTCCGGCTCGGGCATCGCGAAGCCGGGCGGAACGTCCGCGATCTCGAGCAGGACACCGAGCTCGTCCTCGGTGTCCAGGTACGTGGCCGTGACCCTCGACTCGACACCGGGAGCGCCGTCGAAGGACGCGTCGAGCCGGACACCGCGCCCGGCATTCACGAGCCGCTCGCGGGCGACGCCGTAGTCGGCCACGTCGAGCCTGAGGTGGTGGACGTGGTCGCACCCCTCGTGGCGCGCCAGCGACTTCGCGTACGGGCCGCGGCCGTCGAGCGGCTGGATCAACTCGAGCCGAAAGCCGGACGGGAGCGAGCAGAGAGCGACGCGCATCGCGAAGGCTCGGGCTCGGCCGTCCACGACGGCGGACATGTTCGAGTCGTCCTTCGTCCAGATCTGCCAGGGCCCGATCCCGTAGCGGTCGGCCCATGCCCGGACGGCACGGTCGAGATCCCGGGTGACGACGCACACGTGGTTGGCCCCGGTGAACAGCGTCGTCGTCACGTCCACGCCTCGAGGACGTCGCCCGCTGCGTCGACCGCGGTCTCCATCACGACGTCCCCCCCGTAGACCGCGGCCCAGAGCAGTGTCGAGATCGCCTCGCCGCGACGCACCCCGAGCGTCTTGGCGAGCAGGAGCGAGCGGCGGAGCGGCGTCGGCCAGAGCCGGATCGCGCTCAGGTGGACGGTGAGGAGCGGCACGAGCTGTGCGGGCAGCGCTCCTCGCACGGCGGTCTCGAACCGGGCGCGCTGCGTCTTCAGCGCGGCGGGCGCGGCCGACGCGAGAAGCTCGACGTGGCTCGGCACGTCGCCTTGCGTCCGCGCGTACCAGGCGCGGATCAGATCGAGCTCCCCGGGCTCGAGGACGTCCGAGCCGAGGTCGATCCCCGAGCGGAGGCCCCCGACGTCGGGCACCCAGCCCTCGGGCCAGGCCACGCGGCCCCCCTCCTCCGGGGGCCACCCGGCCAGGTAGTCGTCGGCGAGCTCCGCAAACGCGTTGACCGCGAGCGGGCCGCCCTGCAACGCGGCGAGCGCGAGCGTCTCGACGACCTGGGCACGCGTCACCCCGAGCGCCCTGGCCGCGACGATCTCGTAGAGCGTGCCCTTGCCGTTGCCGAGGACGGCGTACGCGTGGACGTACATGAGAACCGCGACCGCGATTGGCAGCGGTCGCTCGTCCGGCTCGCGGCCGAGCGTGACCAGGTGCCGCCGCAGGCGCTTGAAGGTCGCGGGATCGTGGCGGAGCTGGAAGCGGGCGAAGGGCGCCAGGTCGAGGTCGCCGTGGTCGTGATGCTCCCGGTACCAGGCGAGCGTCCGCTCGCGCTCCGCCTCCGTGATCGAGTCCGTCGTCAGGTCGAGCCCCGTGTCGAGGAAGCCGGCCAGCTCGCCGGCCCTTGGCGCCGTGCCGCTCACGGGACGGCCACCGCGCGGCCGACCACCGTGCCCTCCCGCAGCCGCTGGTAGGTGCCGATCACGTCCTCCAGGCCGATCTGCTCCACCTCGATCGTGATCTCGCCCCGGCGGGCGAGTGCGACGACCTCGTGCAGCTCCGGGATCGTGCCGTTCGAGATCCTGCTCACCGACCACTCGAGCGGGAGGCGGCCGAACGCCATCGGGAAGCTGCCGCCGCCAACACCGATCAGGGTGAGGTGGCCGCCCGAGCCGAGCAGCGAGGCGCCGAGCTGCAGGGTCTCGTCGACGCCGACGAAGTCGAGCACGAGCGCCGCGCCGGCCGAGCCGAGCTCGGCGCGCAGCTGCTGGGGGCCGATCTCGCCGGACACGAAGGCCACGTCCGCGCCGGTCTTGAGCGCGAGCTGCACCGCCGCCTCCCGCGCGTCGACGGCGACGATCCGGGTTGAGCTGAGCGCCCGCAGCAGCTGCACGCCGATGTGCCCCAGGCCCCCGACGCCGATCACGACCACCGTCGAGCCCGGCGCGAGCAGCGGCAGGCTCGCCTTGATCGCGTGGTACGGCGTGAGCGCGGCATCCGTGAGTGGCGCTGCGTGCACGGGGTCGAGACCTTCGATCGAGACGAGGAGGCGGGGCGAGGGGACGAGGAGGTACTCGGCGAGGCCGCCGTCGCGCCCGATCCCGCCACCCGGCCAGGCCGGCCGCTCGACGCACCGGTTCTCGGCGCCCTGCAGGCAGTGCCAGCAGACCCCGCAGCCCCACGACGCGAAGACGACGACGCGCTCGCCGATCTCGAGCCCCTGCACGCCGCTCCCGACCGCCGCGACCGTGCCGGCAGACTCGTGCCCGAGCGTGAACGGGAGCGACCACTGCAGGAGGCCCTCGGGCCACTCGACGAGGTGGAGGTCGGAGTGACAGAGCCCCGCGGCGTTGACCTTCAGCAGGACCTCGCCGGCGCCCGCCTCGGGCACGGGGACGTCCCGCAGCTCGGGCTCTGCCTGCCAGGCGACGAGCTGGACCGCGCGCATCCCGGCTCAGCCTTCGATGCCGGCCGCCGCGAGCACGTCGGCGAACTTCTCCCTCGCCGCCGCGCGCCGCGTCGGCACGTGCTCGGTCGGGATCCCGTCCTCGGGCGCCTCGTATGCGCGCAGGATCCGGCGGGCGACGACCTCCTTGTGCACCTCGTCCGCCCCGTCGACGAAACGGGCGTGGCGGGCGTAGCGGTAGAGCATCTCGAGCGGCATGTCGGTCGAGTAGCCGAGCCCGCCGTGGAGCTGAAGCGCGCGGTCGACGACGTCATGGAGCACCTTGGCGCCGAAGAACTTGATCAGCGACACGTCCGAGCGAGCGGCAGTCGAACCGAACTGATCGATCTTCCACGCTGCATGGAGAGTCATCAGCCGCGCCGCCTGCATCTCGGCGGCCGACTCGGCGATCCAGGTCTGCACCGTCTGCTTGTCGCGCAACAGGCCGCCACGCACCTGCCGGTAGAGCGACCGCTCGCACATCATGTCGAAGGCCCGTCGTGCCACCCCGAGCCACCGCATGCAGTGGTGAATCCGCCCCGGCACGAGACGATGTTGCGAAATGACGAAGCCGTCGCCCTCCTTGCCGAGCAGTGCCTCCGGTCCCAGCCTGACGTTCTCGTACCGGATCTCGGTATGTCCGCCGAGCATCCCGTAGTGCTCGTACGGCTGCTCCATGTTGGGGACGTCTCGCACGAGGACGACACCCGGGGTGTCGACCGGGACGAGGAACATCGACGCGCGCTCGTGCGGCGGCGCATCGGGGTCGGTGACCGCCATCACTACGAGCAGGTCGGCGATCGATCCGTTCGAGGTGAACCACTTGTGGCCGTTCAGCACGTAGCCGTCGCCGTCGCGCACCGCCCGGCTGCGGAGCTGGGTCGGGTCGGAGCCCGCCGTGTCGGGCTCGGTCATCGAGAACGCCGACTTGATCTCGCCGTTCAGCAGCGGCCACAGCCAGCGCTCCTTCTGCTCGTCGGTGCCGGCGAGCGCGATGATCTCGCTGTTGCCCGAGTCGGGCGCCTGGCAGCCGAACGCCGGGGGCGCGTAGATCGACGTCCCGAGGATCTCGTTCATCAGGCCGAGCTTGACCTGGCCGAACCCCTGGCCGCCGAGCTCGGGAGGAAGGTGGGCAGCCCAGAGCCCGCGCTCCTTGACACGTTCCCGGAGGGGTGCGTAGATCCGCTCCAGCTCCGGCTGCCCGATCTCGTGCTCGATCGCCTCGATCGGCCAGATCTCCTCACGCACGAACTCGCGCATCCACGCGAGGTGCTCCTCGAACTCCGGATCGGTGGAGAAGTCCCAGGCCACGACCTACCTTCTCTCTTGACTAGAACTCAGTTCATTATCTAGTATCGGCCAAGCACTCGTCAAGTAATTAGGAAACTGAATGCCGGGCGCCCAGGCTCACTGAGCTCAAGTCAGTTCATGGTACGTGACGCGGTACGAACTCGCCGTCGCACTCAGTCGGGACAACCCCGGCTGGACCGTCAGCAAGCCCTCGACCACGAACGGTCGTCACCACGACGGATTCGCGTTCGACGTCATGGCGCGGATGATGCTGACGCTCGACGGGCCCGATCACGCACGGCTGCGCCGACTCGTCGGCACGATCTTCACGCCCCGGGGCGCTGAGGCGCTGCGGTCGAAGGTGACGAGGGCCGTCGAGACACAGCTCGACGGTCTCGCCGGGAGGACGCACGTCGACCTCGTGCACGACCTCGCGATCTGCTGCCGACCAAGGTGACAGGCGACGATCGGATCCCGAGGATGATCTTCTGACTGCCCTCGTCGAGGCGCACGACAATCCCGTCGGCCGTCGAGGAGCTCGTACGCAGGCTTCAACATCGGACCGCACTTCTGCCTCGGCGCGGGGCTCGCACGGATGGAGTTGCAGATCGCGCTGGCGGCGCTCCTGGATCGCTATCAGCGGCTCAGCACCGTGCACGCGCTGACCCCGGGGGCGCCGTAGACCTGCGTGAAGCCGATCTGGGGCCCCCCTGGAACCTGGCGCGCCTCGGCCTCGCCGCGGAGCTGGGTCACGACCTCGAACACCTGGCGCAGGCCCGACGCCCCGACCGGCTCGCCGTTCGCGAGGCAGCCGCCGTCGGTGTTCACCGGCAGGCGACCCCCGATGCCCGTCGCACCCGAGGCGTACAGCGCCGGCTGCTCGCCGTGCTCGCAGAGCCCACATTCGGCGAGGTGGATCAGCTCGGCGCCCGACTCGGTGTCCTGCACCTGGACGACGTCGACGTCGGAGGGCTCCACGCCGGCGCTCTCGAACGCCTCTCGGGCCGCGTCGACCGTCGGGGAGGGCGCGATCTCGAGGGGGAGAGACGGGCTGAACACCTCGAAGGTGCCTGCGCGACGCGTGCGGAAGACCGCCGACCGCAGCCAGACGGGCCGCGCCTCCGGGAGCCGTGCGAGGTACCCGCGCCGGCAGAGCACGAGTGCCGCCGCCCCCTCGCCCGGCGAGCACAGCATGTACTGGGTGAGCGGATGCGCGAGCACGGGCGACGCGAGGATCTCGTCGACGGCGAGCGATCGACGGCGCCAGGCGTGCGGGGTGAGGGAGCCGTTCGCGAATGCCTTCGCCGCGACCTGCGCCAGCGTCTCCACGGGGATCGCGTGGTCGTGCATGTAGCGCTGCAGCTTGGCCCCGAAGAACTGCGTCGTCACCATGAGCCCGATCCGCCCGTACCAGTCGGGCAGCGACCAGTCGGCGGGGTCGTTTTGGAAGGCGCCGCGCGGGTGCTTGTCGAACCCGACGACGAGCGCCACCTCGGCCGCCCCGGACTCGAGCGCACGGGCCGCGGCCACGAGCGACGAGCCGCCGGTGGCGCAGCCGTTCCTGACGTTGACGAACGGGAGACCGGTCGGACCGAGATCGGCCACCATCGTGTCGGCGTTGCCCGCGTCTTCGCTGCCGCCGTATGCAACCTGGACGTCCGACCAGGCGATGCCGGCGTCGGCGAGCGCGCTGCGGACCGCGTGAACGCCCATCGCGAGACCGCTCACGCCCTCGTGGCGGCCGAACGGGTGGATGCCGGCACCGATGACTGCGATCTCCGTCACGGCGAGGGCTCCACCGGGGCGAAGGCGAACGTTCGCAGCCCGCCGTGCTCGGTCGCGACGACCTCCATGGCCTGGCCGATGCGGAGGTGGGCCGGATCGCTCTCGGTCAGAAGCCCTTCGACGCGCAGCACGCCGGGGAGCTCGACGTAGCCGACCGCGTAGGGGACGAACTCCCCGGGGCCGGACACGTACGGCGCCTTCGGCTCGAAGCCCTGCGTCGTCCAGGTCCAGAGCGTCCCGCGACGGGGCAAGAGGGCCCGCTCCACTTCACCTCCGCAAGCGGGGCAGGCGGCCCGGAGCGGAAACGTGACACCGCCGCAGCCGCTGCACTTGGCGCCCACGAGCCGCGGTTCGCCCGTGGTCTCGTCGAGCGGCTCGGGATCCAGCTCGGGGGTGCTCAGCGAGCCTCCCGCGAGAGCGCCCGCCCGGCGTGCTCGCGGTCCCAGGTGTCGGCCGTCACGCCGGCGTCGCGAAGGTCGGACTTGCGCACCTTGAACGACTCCGTACGCGGCAGCTCGGGGGCGAACTCCACGAAGCGCGGCAGCCAGTGCCGCGGCATCCGCGGGGTCAGGTACTCGACGAGCTCGGAAGGCTCGAGTGCCGCCTCGTCCTCGAGGACGACGACGACCTTCACCTCCTCGTCACCGGCGGACTCCTCCATGTCGGGATTCCTAACGGCCACCGCCGCGACATCCTTCACGGCGGGATGCGACCGAACCTCCTCCTCGACCTCGTACGACGAGATGTTGACGCCGCGACGGCGGATCACGTCTTTCATCCGGTCGAGGAAGAAGAAGTTCCCCTCGGCATCGAGGACGAACTCGTCCCCCGTGTGGAACCACCCGTTGCGCCAAGCGTTCGCGGTCGCCTCGGGCATGTTCTTGTAGCCTGAGTTGACCGTCCACGGCAGCGAGTTGCGCACGACGAGCTCGCCCGGAGTGCCGACCGGCACGGGCACGTCGTGCTCGTCGACGAGCCGTAGCTCATAGCGGTCGGGGTCGGCCGAGCGGCCGCAGCTGCGAGCGTCCTCGGGGTCGAGGCCGGAGACGATCGGCACCGGCACCTCCGTCATCCCATACGCGGTGTACACGCGGCAGCCGAAGCGCTCGGCGAACTCCCGGTGACGCGTTAGGGGGCCCATGTAGACGACCCGCAGCGGATTGTCGGCGTCGTCGGGGCGGGGGGGCTGGTCGAGCAGGAACGAGACCATCCCGTGGATCGCGATCGTGATCGTGGCGTCGAAGCGGCGGACGTCGTCCCAAAAGGTGGTCGAGCTGAAGCCCTTCGCGAACGCGAGCGAGCCACCGGCCTGGAGCATGGAGTAGGTGATCCCGGTGCCCGCCGTGTAGAACATCGGCAGCGGCTGCAGATAGCGATCGCCCTCGTCGACGAACGGCGCGATGAAGCAGCGGCCATAGTTCCAGAACGCGGCGTGCGCGGCCCGAACGCCCTTCGACGGGCCGGTCGTGCCGGACGTGTAGATCAGGCTGAGGTCGTCCCATGGCTCGGCGGGCCGCGGGAGCACCGGGCGCTCGTCCGGGACGCCGTCGAGGAGCTCGGCAAACTGCACCGTCGGCCACGGCAGGTCGACGGCGACCGGGTCGCCGACCAGCACGACCTGCTCCAGATGAGGCAGGTCGAGGCCCGCGAGCCGGTCGACCAGGCCGGGGTCGGCGACGAGCACTTTCGACTCGGCAAGATTGAGCGTGTGCTGGAGGTACGAGCCGCGCGCTGCCAGGTTGAGCGGCGAGTAGACTGCTCCGGCGGCGTTGGCGCCGAACCAGGCCCGGAGGACGTCCGGCCCGGTGGGCATCCACACCGAGACGTAATCCCCCATCTCGACACCCACGCGCCTGAGGGCATGGGCCGCGCGCCAGGCCTCCGTCGCCGCGGCGGCATAGGTCCAGGTCTCGTCATCGAACAGCGCGAAGGGCTTGTCGGGGGTTGCGAGCGCCCGGGCGGCGAGCATGTCCGGCAGAACACACTCATCCCGTGTCGGGAAGTCGACGGGAATGTCCAGTGACGACGGCATTGGCAGACTCCTTGCTCTCCTGAACTGAAGTCGTTTAAGCTAAGCATTGACGATGGCCTCTGTCAACGCCACGCCTCGTGCGCTGCCCCGGGGGGTGCACCGGATCGAGATCGCGGTGCCCTACCTCGGCACCGTCAACGTCTGGCTGCTCGAGGGTGAGCCGCTCACGCTCGTGGACTCGGGACCCGCCAACGCCGAGTCGCTCACAGCTCTCGCCTCTGGCCTCGACGCGCTCGGCCACTCCCTCGAGGCGATCGAACTCGTGCTGCTGACCCACCACCACCTCGACCACTCCGGGCTCGCCGGCGCGATCGCCGCGGCGTCGGGCGCCCGGGTCGCGTCGACGGCAGGGACGGCCGCCTGGGGCTCGAGCTACCACGAGCGCGCCGCGCTCGAAGGCGCCTTCGGACGCCGACTCCTCGCCGCGCACGGCGCGCCACCGGACGTGATCGAGGCGAGCGAGCCGTTCTGGGCCCACATCATCCGCAACAGCGCCGACTTCACGACGACCGACGTGCTCGCGGACGGGGACGGCGTCCGGGCAGGCGACCGCGTGTACCGGGTCGTCGAGCGTCCGGGGCACAGCGTCACCGACACGCTGTTCGTCGACGATGCGGACGGCGTCGCGATCGTCGGAGACCACCTCCTGCAAGAGATCACGTCGGGCGCCGAGGTGGTGCCCGTCGACCCGTGGCAGACCGTCCGGCGGCGCGCGCTGGCGCAGTATCTCGACGGGCTCCGCGACACGGCGGCGATGGAGCTCGATCTCCTGCTCCCGGGTCACGGCCCCGAGATCCGCGATCACCGCCTGCTGATCGCCGAGCGGCTCGAGTTCCACGAGCGGCGGCTCACGCTCGTCGCCGGCTTCGTCGACACCGGCGGCAGCACCGCGTTCGAGATCGCGCGCCGCGTGTGGGACGATCGGACCGCCGAGACGCAGGCCGTGCTCGCGGTCTGGGAGGTGATCGGCCACCTCGACGTGCTCGCCGAGCGCGGGCTGGTCGTCGAAGCGGTGGACGACCGCGGCAGCCACCTGTTCCGGCCGATCGTGCCCGGAGCACACGCGGCCGCAGAGCGATTCTGATTCCCAGCGGAAGGAGCGAGAGTGTCATCGAGCGACTCCACGCCAAACGCCCTCGACCGGTTCGACCTCACCGGCTGCGCCGCAATCGTCACCGGCGCGACGAGGGGCCTCGGTCGTGCGATCGTGACCGCGCTCGCGGCTGCGGGAGCCGACATCGTGATCGCAAGCCGCAAGCCCGAGGCCTGCGAGGAGACCGCGGAGGAGGTCCGCCGCGCCGGCCGGCGGGCGCTTGCCTTCCCGTGCCACGTCGCCCGGTGGGACGAGTGCGAGGCGCTCGTCGAGGCCGCGTACGTCACGTTCGACCGGATCGACGTGCTCGTCAACAACGCGGGCATCGCACCGACGTATCCCGACCCGACGAGCGTGACGGAGGAGCTGTGGGACAAGACGCTCGCTGTCAACCTCAAGGGGCCGTTCCGGCTCTGTGCCCTCGTCGGCCGGCGCATGAAGGCCGACGGGGGAGGGTCGATCGTCAACATCACCTCGATCGGAAGCGTGCGACCGACGCACGACATCCTCCCGTATGCCGCCGCGAAGGCCGGTCTCAACGCACTGACGATCGGCTTCGCCGACGCGCTCGGCCCGGAGGTGCGGGTCAACGCCGTCATGCCCGGCCCGTTCCTGACGGATATCTCGCGGAACTGGAACCACGAGGCCTTCGCCGAGCGGGCCCGGACCTTCCCGCTGCGACGCGCCGGGACGCCCGACGAGATCGCCGCCGCCGTCCTCTACTTCGCGAGCCGCGCCTCGAGCTTCACGACGGGGGCGGTGCTCCCCGTCGACGGCGGCGCGCAGTGGAGCCTCGCCGGTGGAGGCGACCAGGACGCCTACGGCTACGGCAGCATCTACGAGGGCGTGAGGCGCGACTGGTCATGAGCCGAGATCGGTCGTGAGCATTGCCCGCGTCGGCGTGCTCGGCACACGCCGACGCGGAGCGTGCCTACGTCCCGGTCCAGACGGGGTCGCGCTTCTCGAGGAACGCGGCGACACCCTCTGCCGCGTCGTTCGAGTTGAGCGTCACTCCCACGGCCAGCCGCTCGAGAACCATCAGCGTGTCGGTGTCGGCGTCGAGGCTGCGGTTGAGGGTCATCTTCGTGATCGACATCTGGAACGGGCTCTTGTCGGCCAGCTGGGCGACGAAGCGGTCGACGCACGCGTCGAGCTCGTCGGTCGGTGCGACGTCGTTGACGAGCCCCCACTCCTTCGCCTCGACTCCGGTCAGCAGCTTCCCGGTGAGCATCAGCTCTTTGGCCTTGCGCTCGCCCATGATGCGGGGCAGGCGGTAGATCGGCCCGGCGCCGCCGAAGAGCGCCCGGCGCATGTGGAAGTCCCCGATCAGCGCATCCTCGGCGGCGATCGCGAAGTCGCAGTTGATCATGATCTCGAAGCCGCCGGCGGTCGTGTAGCCCTCGAGCACCGCGACCGACGGCTTCGCCGAGCGGAAGATCCCGTCGCAGATGCGGGCCGAGCGCTGCGCGATCTCCCACGCCCCCGAGCGACCGATGAAGTCGCCCTGGAGCTCGTCGAGATCGAAGCCGGAGCAGAAGGTGCCGTCGCGCCCGCGGAAGACCATGACGCGGACATCGGGGTCGGCCTCCGCCCGACGCACGGCATCGTCGAGCTCCTGGAGCAATTGCTGGCTGACGGAGTTCCGCTTGTGGGGGCGGTTGAGCCAAATGCGGGCGACGTGACCATCGACCTCGTACTGGATCGGCTCGACCTCGACAGTGCCCGACATGAAGCCTCCTAATCTTGAACTGAAGTTGCTTTAGTCTACTAGACGTGCTGCTTCTGTCCAGAGTACACTATGTGGATGCAATTCCCTCAACCGGATTCACTTCACGTCAAGTCGACTTCAGGTCACGATGAGTGACGCCCTGCCGCCCCGCCCGCTCGACGACCGCGTCGCCATCGTCACGGGCGCCTCAAGCGGACTGGGCGCGCGGTTCTCGACGGTGCTCGCCGCGGCCGGCGCGAGGGTGCTGGCATGCGCCCGGCGAGTCGAGCGGGTCGCGGAGCTCGCCGCGGCCGATCCGTCGATCCACCCGATCCGCTGCGACGTCGCGGCCGAGGAGGATCGGGCCGAGCTCGTCCGCACCGCGCTCGAGCGCTTCGGCCGCATCGACGTGTGCGTCAACAACGCAGGCACGTCGTCGGGAGGCCCGGCGCGGCAGTCGGAGCTGCAGAGCTTCCGCGACGTCGTGCGCGTCAATCTCGAATCGGTGTTCGCGCTCAGCCAGCTCGTCTCCGAGCCGATGCGCCGGCAGGGCTCCGGGTCGGTGATCAACGTCGGCTCGATGTTCGGCCAGGTCGCCTCGACGCCCGTGCCAGACGCCGGGTACGTCGCCTCGAAGGCCGCCGTCAACGGTCTCACCCGCGAGCTCGCGAATCAGTGGGCCGCAGACGGCATCCGGGTAAACGCCATCGCGCCGGGCTGGTTTCCGAGCGAGATGACCGACGAGCTCCTCGGGGACGAGCGCTCCCGGCGCTGGCTGGAGCGACAGTGCCCGATGGGTCGCCCGGGCCGGGAGGACGAGCTCGACGGCATTCTCCTATTCCTCGCGTCGGACGCGTCGTCGTACTGCACTGGCCAGGTGATCGCGGTGGACGGGGGGTGGACGATCCGATGAGCACGAGCGCGCGGGACAACGTCGAGCCGTCCGCCCCCGGCATCGACCTCGGCCGCCTGACGGCGTGGCTCGGGGCCAATCTCCCCGACCTGGCGCCGCCGTTTCGGTTCACGCGCATCGGCGAGGGCCAGTCGAACCTCACGTACACACTCGTCGACGCGGCGGGGTCGGTAGTGGTGTTGCGACGGCCGCCGCTGGGGGAGATCCTGGCGTCCGCGCACGACATGTCGCGCGAGCACATGGTGCTGAGCGCGCTGTCCCAGGCGGGTGCGCGCGTCCCGCGGACGCTCGCCTTCTGCGCGGACGCCGACGTCTGCGGCGCGTCGTTCTACGTGATGGAGCACGTCGAAGGCCTCGTCCTCTCCTCCGTCGCGGTGGCCGAGACGCTCGCCCCGGACGCGCGGAGAGCGGTGGGGCTCGAGCTGGCAACCACGCTTGCCGTGTTGCACGCGCTCGACGTGGACGGCGTCGGCCTGACCGCCCTGCGCCGCCCTGAGTCCCTCGCGGAGCGGCAGCTGCGCCGCTGGGCCCGTCAGTGGCACGCGTCGAAGACACGCGAGCTGCCGCTGATCGAGGATCTCGCGGAGCTGTTCGCGGCGCGGCTCCCGGACGAGCGCGAACAGTCCCTCGTCCACGGCGACTACCATCTCGGCAACACGCTCGTCGGCCTGGACGGGAGCGTGCGCGCGGTGCTCGACTGGGAGCTCTGCACGATCGGCGACCCGCTCGCCGACGTCGGGCTGATGGTCGCCTACTGGAGCGAGATGGCGGCGGCCGCGGACGGGGCGGATTCCCTGTTTCGCGAGCCCGTGACCGCGCTGCCCGGCTTCCCGGCCGCGCAGGAGCTCGCGACCACCTACCTTCGAGCCTCGGGACGCGACCCTGCGGCACTCGGCTTCTGGGTGGCGTTCGCGTACTGGAAGGTCGCGATCATCGTCGAGGGTGTCTACCGCCGCTGGCTCAACGACCCGGCGAACGGCTCGGACGCAGGCCGGCTGCAACCTGCGGTCGCACGTCTCGCCACGCTCGCGTCTCGGGCGGCTGCGGCCGAGACGAACTGGAGTGAACTCGGCTCAGGCCGACCGGAACGCTAGGATCGCAGCTCGATCCGAAGGGAGTAATCGCATGGCGCGCGCGCGGAACGGAGCAAGACAGAGACCACCGAGGCTCAAGCCAGGTGAGAAGCGGGAGCAGATCATCGAGGTCGCGACCGAGTACTTCGGCCAGACGGGGTACGAGGACACGAAGTGGGCGGACGTCGCCGAGGCGGTCGGGATCGGCTCGACCGCCCTCTACCACTACTTCGAGTCGAAGCAGCACTGCCTGTTCGAGATCATGGTGCTGTCGGTCTCCGACTTCGGCGAGCGCTTCGAGCGGATCACCTCCGAGCGCGACGACTGGACCGAGGCGCTCGTCGCCGTCCTCGCCGACTCCTTCAACCTCACGGAGCAGCAGATCCTCCGCCACCGCGTCATGGTCGCCGAGTTCGGTCGCGTTGGCGTGCAGCGGTCGCTGCCGCGCGAGGAGGCCGCCCGTTCCCGCGCCCGCGCGCTGACCCGGGAGCTCGAGTTTGCCTGGGGCACCTTCCTCGCGCGGGGCATGCAACAGGGGCTCATACCCGAGAGCGACCCGCGGCTGCTGACGCGCGCCCTGCTCGGGCTCTACAACTCCGTCTGGCACTGGTTCCGGTCGGGCGGCACGCTGACCGTCACCGAGGTCGGCCGCTTCATCGTCGGACGCCAGCTCGCGATCCTCGGCTGCTCGCCGGAGCTCGCCGAGCCGGCGTTCCCCAAGGCCGCCTGAGCCACCCTCGGCACGACCCGTAGCGCCCGCCGGGCGGGCTTGCCCCCGCCTGCCGGCGGACGCTGCCGGTTCGAACAGTTCTGAGTTCGAATCGTCACGCGGAACCTTGCATCAATGGCGGGAATACTGTATAAGTACCGCTGAACTTGAAATCAGTTCAGTCTGGTTACGAGACTCACGCCCGCTAACCAGATTCCCAAGCGACCGTCACAGAGTCCGGCAGCACGAACCCAAGGAGAGGATGACGTGAGAGGAACACGCACGGCGCGATCGACGTGGATCGCGCTCACCCTCGCCGTCACGGCCGCCGTCGCCGCGGTGTCGTCGACGAGCGCCGCGACGCCCCCGGCACCGACGCCGTACACGGCGCAGCAGTGGACGGCGCTGATCGCCAAGGCGAAGCAGGAAGGATCGGTCACGATCTACTCGAGCCAGCACCCGGTCTACTTGCAGGATCTGGCCAACAAGTTCAAGGAGCGCTACGGGATCACCGTGACCGTGAACCGCCAGGTCGACCAGGTCATTGCCACGCAGGTCACCGCCGAGCACTCGACCGGCAACCCGAAGGCCGACATCTGGGTCAGCGCGAGCAAGCCGAACGTGCTGGGAGCCCTCAAGAACGGCTGGGTGGTCGACGCCAAGGGGCCCGACTTCTTCGCCAAGCAGTACGACCGCACGAAGTTCGCAAAGCCCGGCAAGGCATGGGCGGTGGGCTCGGCGGTTCTCGCGATGGGCTGGAACACGAAGACGGTGCCGCAGGGATTGAAGAGCTACTCGGACTACCTCAATCCGAGCCTGTCCGGCGGCAAGATCGGGATCCCCGACCCCAAGGGCTCGGCAGCCTTCGTGGACTTCTATCTCTGGCTGCAGGAGAACTACGGGCAGGACTACCTGACCAAGCTGGCGGCGCTGAAGCCGAAGATCTACGTCTCGACGTTGCCGATGCAACAGGCGATGACCTCGGGCGAGATCGCGGCTGCGCTCCTCTCGCCGGCGACGACGCGCGACCTCAAGGCGCAGGGAGCCCCGGTCGACTTCGCGATTCCGACCAAGGGCGCCTGGAACGCCGCCTGGTTCGGGATGGTGCTCAAGCAGGCACCGCATCCGAACGCCGCGCAGCTGTTCGCCGACTACATGGTCACGGTCGAGGGCCAGTCGCTCGTCGAGAAGAACTACGGCGCAGTGCTGAAGAACGTCCCGGGAACCTTCTGGGTGCCGCTCCGCGTGCAGAAGCTCAGCGACTTCACGCCGGCCAAGATCACGGCGTTCAACGCCAGCTTCGACAAGCTGTTCCGCTAGACGAGGAGCACTCCGGGGAGCGGGCAGTCGCTGCCCGCTCCCTCCCCGGGCGTTCACGACACGGAGGGTCATCCGTCCTAGACTGCTGGGCGAGACGGCCCCGGTAGGGAGGCTGCTCTTGTCCAGCATCACGATCAGCGGGCTCTCCAAGCGCTTCGCCGGCAAGTCGCCGACGGTGGCGATCGACGACCTGCACCTGGTCGTGGAGCCCGGCGAGTTCCTCGTGCTCCTCGGCCCGAGCGGCTGCGGCAAGACGACGACGCTTCGCTGCATCGCCGGGCTCGAGACGGCCGAGGAAGGCCGCATCGCGATCGGCGAGCACACCGTGTTCGACGGGGCGGCAGGGGTCAACGTCGGGCCGAACAAGCGGAGCATCGGGATGGTGTTCCAGTCGTACGCGCTGTGGCCGCACATGACGGTGCGGAAGAACATCGGCTATCCGCTGCGCGCACGTGGCTTCAAGAAGGACGTCGCGTCGCAGTGGATCGAGGAGATGGCCGCGCTCGTCGACTGCGGCAACCTGCTCGACCGACACCCGGCGCAGCTGTCCGGCGGCCAGCAGCAGCGCATCGCGCTCGCCCGGGGGCTCGTCGGCCGGCCGACCGTGATGCTCTTCGACGAGCCGCTCTCGAACCTCGATGCCCGCCTGCGGGACATCGTCCGGACCGAGATCCACAGCCTCCACGGCAAGCTCGGCTTCACCGCGGTCTACGTCACCCACGACCAGAGCGAGGCGCTCGCGCTCGGAGACCGGGTCGCCATCATGCGGAGCGGCGCCCTCGAGCAGCTGGGCACGCCGGAGGACGTCTTCGAGGAGCCCGCCACCGAGTACGTCGCGGACTTCATCGGCATGGCGAACCGCATCGTGCTGGAGCGCGACGGCGGTGCGTGGACACATGACGGCGTCGAGCTCGCCGGCGGCGTCGACGGGCTGGGCTCCGTCGAGGGACGGGTCGTCGTGCGGGTGCGCCGGGAGGCCGTCGGCGTGCTGCCGGCGGACGCACCGCTTCCAGCACCCGACAGCCTCGTGATCCAGGGCACAGTGACCGACACCGAGTTCGGAGGCCTCCACCTCGATGTCGTGATCGACCTCGGCCCGGAGCGGGTGACGGCCAGGGTGCAGGGCGCGGCGCGCGGAACCTGGGCCCGGTCGCTCGCCGAGGGAGACGCCGTCCAGGTGTCGTTGCGCCTCCGTGACGCAGCCTGCTTCGACGCCGGTGGCGCCCTCGTCTCGTCGCTCCAGCGCCCGCGGGCCGGGGTGTAGGCAATGAGCGGCAGCTCGGCGGGATCGCTGAGCTCGTTCCGGCTGAGCCGGTTCGGCTCGCACGCCCTGCTCGCAGCGCTCGTGCTCGTGCTCGGCTACCTCGCGGTGCTGCCGCTCGCGCGGCTGCAATACCTCGCCCTCGAGGACCGCGCAGAGGGATACCGCGTGGCGTTCTCGGCATCGGGGATCTGGTCGGTCGTCCGCTGGACGATCGAGCTCGGCGTCGGCTCACTCCTGATCGCCGTGGTGCTCGGGACCGGGCTCGCGTGGGCGGCGTACTCGCTGCCGCCGCGGCTCGGGCTGCTCCGCATCCTGCCGATCTTCCCGATCATCGTCCCCGCGGTCGCGAGCGTCCTCGGCTGGGCGTTCCTCCTCTCGCCCGTGCCCGGCTACATCAACCAGCTGCTCCGCACCCTGCCGTGGTGGAACGACACCACAGAGGGACCGCTCGACGTGTACACCATGCCGTGGATCGTCATCATCACGGGGCTCGCGCTGACCTCGTTCGTCTACATCTTCGTCAGCGCGGGGCTGGAGAACATCAACGACGAGCTGATCGAGGCGGCCTACGTGAGCGGCTCCGGGCGAGCGGGCGTCTTCTTCCGCGTTATCCTGCCGCTGCTGCGCCCGGCGCTCGTCTACGGGACGGGCGTCGCGTTGCTGCTCGGTTGGGCCAGTTCACTGCGCCGCTCCTGCTCGGCCGCACCCAGGGGATCTCCACGCTGACGACGGAGATGTACTTCGCCACGTCGCAGATCGAGCCCGCCTACGGCGTCGCGGCCGCCCTGGGCTCCCCCCTGCTCGTGTTCGGGATCTTCGTCCTCTTCGTCAACCGAGTCCTCCTCGGCGACCCGTCGCGATTCGTCACGCACGGATCGAAGGGCGGGTTCCGGCCGGCCGCCCGCGGGTCGTGGGCCGCCGCGACGGTGATCATCGTCTACAGCGTCGCGTCGATCCTGCTCCCGCTCGGGGCGCTCGTGATCGTCTCGCTCTCGAAGTTCTGGACCGGGGACGTCGACCCTGGCAAGTGGACGCTCGACAGCTGGCGCGAGGTGCTCTCCGCCCAGGGGGTCAGCGAGGGGATCAGGAACAGCATCGTGTTCTCGCTGACCGCCGTGGCGATCGTGATGCCGCTGGGCTACATCGCGGCGAACTTCCTGCGCCGGACGCGCGAGCACCGGATCGGGCGCCCGATCCTCGACTTCGTGATCGCGATGCCCCTCAGCATCCCGGCTGCGATCTTCGGCGTCGGGTTCCTGCTCACGTACACGAACCCCCCGTTCGTCCTCTACGGCACGAGCTGGGTCGTGATCCTCGTCTACGTGACCCTCATGATCCCGTTCGCGACGCGGATGCAGCTCTCCGGCCTGACCGCCCTCGGCGAGTCGTACGTCGAGGCGGCTCGTGTGTCGGGTGCGAGCACCCTCCGCGCACATCTCACGATCCTCGTGCCGCTCCTCCGGCCGACCTTCGGCGGGGCGGCCGCGCTGATGTTCGTGCTGCTCACGCACGAGTTCACGGCCTCGCTGCTCGTGCGCTCGCCGACGACGAACGTGATGGGCACAGTGCTCTACGACTACTACGAGAACGGGGGGTACCCCACCGTCGCCGCGATCTCGCTGATCATGGTGGTCGTGACCACGGTCGGCGTGGCGGTCGCCGTCATCGCCAGCGGCTCGGACGTGTTCCGGAAGCTCTGACGGGCGGCGCCTCGAAGCGCCTCGAAGCGCGGAGGGTGGACTTGCGGTGGTCTCTTACTTGAAGTCAAGTTCAGGAACGATGCGCCGACCGTCTCGCTTCGAGTGCTTGCGCTGAAGGTGCCGATGCGGTATGAATACGTACTGAAGTGACTTCAAAGCTGCCGCGACCCCTCCCGATTCCCGGCCCGCTCCCATGAAGCTCGCGCTCGACCCCGGGGAGCTGCGGCTCCGCGATGAGGTGCGCGCGTTCCTCGACGAGAACTGCCCCGACACCGAGGCCCTGCCCCGGGCGCTCGACGAGCGGATCGCGGCCCTGCGCGAGTGGCAGCGGCAGCTCTACGAGGCGGGATACGTCGGGCGCGCCTGGCCGGCGGAGTTCGGGGGCGGCGGACGGCCTACCGCCGAGCAGATCGTCGTCGACCGCGAGCTTGCCGCGGCCGGAGCGCCCGAGCTCGTCGCCGTCGTCGGCCTGGACGTGCTCGGCCCCGCGCTGCTCGCCTTCGGCACCGACGAGCAGAAGCGACGCCACGTCGCGCCCATCCTCTCGGCCGACGAGATCTGGAGCCAGGGCTTCTCGGAGCCGGAGGCGGGATCCGATCTCGCCTCGCTGCGCACGAGCGCCGTGGAGACGGACGCCGGCTGGGTCCTGAACGGTCAGAAGACCTGGATCTCCTGGGGCCAGTTCTCGCGCTGGTGCGGCGTCCTCGCCCGCACGGAGCCCGACGCGCCGCGCCACAAGGGGATCTCGCTGTTCATCGTGGACATGGAGTCTCCCGGGATCGACCTGCGCCCCATGGTGCAGATCACCGGCCATGCAGAGTTCTGCGAGATGTTCCTCGACGACGTGCTCGTGCCCCGGGAGAACCTGCTCGGCGCGCGCGCGCAGGGATGGAAGATCGCTATGCACGTCGTGGCCCACGAGCGTGGCACCGCGGCCGTCGCGCGCCAGGTCACCCTCCGCACCTGGTTCGACCGGCTGGTCGCCGACACGGCCGCCGCGGTCGTCGACGAGCGCCCGCTCCTCGACGACGCGCAAACACAGGCGGCACTGGCACGGGCGCTCGTGGAGATCGAGGCGCTGCGGCACCACGCGTCGCGCACGATGTCGCCGTTCCTCAACGGCGACCCGGTCGGGCCCGAGAGCTCGACCGTGAAGCTGCTCCTCGCGAGAGCCGAGCAGACGCTCGGGCAGACCGCCCTCGAGCTCCTCGGCGACGCCGGCACCGCCGGCTTCTGGCACGAGCGGTACCTCTACTCCCGCGCGGCGTCCGTCTACGGCGGCACGCAGCAGATCCAGCGCTCGATCATCGCCGACCGGATCCTCGCGCTTCCCCAGGACTGACGTGGAGCTCCAGCTGACAGACGAACAGGGGATGCTCGCCGAGAGCGTCCGCGAGCTGCTCGGACGAAGGGCGGGCGAGGACGGCCTCGTGCCGGAGGAGGCAGCCGGGCCGCTCTGGCGCGAGCTGGTCGACTTCGGCGCGCTCGAGATCGGCCCGTCGGCAGGGGCGCTCGGCGCGGTCGACCTCGCGCTCGTCGCCCGGGCGCTCGGCGAGCGGCTCGCGGCGGTGCCGCTCGTCGACACGGCGGCGTTGCTCCTGGCCGCCGGCCCAGAACCCGAGCTCGACGACTTCGCCGGCGCGGCGACGGCACTCGGCCTCGACGAGCCCGGGTGCAGCTTCGCCCCGTCGCAGCCCTCGACGACGCTCGAGGGGGGCCGCGTTGTCGGGACGAAGACGGCTGTCGCGTTCGCCGACGCCGTCACCATGCTCGCGGTGCCTGCGGTCACTCCGGACGGCGTGGCGCTGGCGCTCGTCCGCGCCGACGCACCCGGCGTCGAGCTCGAGCCCGAGCCGACTCTGGATTCGTCGTTGCGACCGGCCACCCTCCGGCTCGACGGCGCCACCCCGGAGCGCATTCTCGCCGGGGCGTCCACGGCGAGCCTCGTCGACCACGTCGCCGCGACGGCCGCGGTTCTCGCTGCCGCCGAGGCGGTCGGCGCCGCGGCGAGCGTCCTCCAGCTCGCGCGCGACTACGCGGCGGAGCGGCGTCAGTTCGGTCACCCGATCGGGAGCTTCCAGGCCGTGCGGCATCTGCTCGCGGACATGGTCGTGCTCACGGAGAGCTCGTGGTCGACCGTCCTCTATGCGGCCGCTTCGCTCGACGAGGGGGAGCCTGACAGCCTCCGCACTGCGGCGATCGCGAAGGCCTGGACGTCGCGCGCCACGCTCGACGTGGCCCACGGCGCGCTCCAGGTGTTCGGCGGCGTCGCGTTCACGGCCGAGCACCGAGCACACCTCTTCCTGCGCCGGATCGCATCCCTCGGCACCCGCTACGGCTCGGCCGCCGACCACGAGCGCGAGCTCGGCCGCTCTCTCGCCCACCAGCTGGAGGTACCCACATGAGCAATGCCACGTTCCTGCCGGCGTACCTGGAGAAGCTCGACACGATGCCGCTCGACGTCGTGCCGATGCTCGCGCCGGACTTCGCCTTCTCCGTTCTCTGGAACGACGACGAGGGGGCCAAGGAGTTCACGGGTGGGTTGGAGGAGTTCCACGGCTACCTCGCGCAGCGGAAGTCCGACGGCCAGCTCCACCACGTCGTCGACTCGGCGCGAACCGGATCGCTGGAGGTGGTGCTCGGGCGCACGACGCGCCACGGCGAGCCGCTCGCGACGTTCACCATGGCCGCCCAGGTCGACGCCGAGGGGCGCGCACAGCGCCTGTTCGCGGCTCGGACGACGTCCCTCCCGCTCGCATGGCCGGCCTGATGGACGCCGACCTGCTCGTCCTCGGCGGTGGGATGGCGGGCCTCTCGGCGGCGGCGTGGTCCGTCCGCCAGGGCCGGTCGGTGGTGCTCGTCGAGAAGGGCGCCCTCGGCGGCACGGCGATCCACGCCGGCTTCATCTGGACGGCGCCGTCGTTCGAGGCGCTGCGAGAGGCCGTCCCGGAGGGCGACCCAGTACTCCAGAAGCAGCTGATCGACGGCTTCGCCCCTGCGATCGAGTGGGTCCGCTCGCTCGACGTGGAGTGCCTCCCGGCGGTCACGGTGCTGCGCTTCGGCCGCGGGCACCAGACGGACATGACGAACTACCTGCGCGCATGCGAGCAGATCGTGCGCGACGACCCTCGCTCGACGATCCTGGTCCCCGCGGCACCCGAGTCGCTGCTCGTAGAGGACGGGGCCGTGAAGGGTGCCGTCGTCCGCGACGCGGAGGGCGCCGTGCGCGAGATCCGTGCTCCGGCGACGCTCCTCGCCACGGGCGGCTTCCAGGCCGATCCCGAGCTGCGCGCAGCCGAGATCCACCCGAACGCCCGCGCGCTCCCACTCCGCTCGAACCACTACAGCGCCGGCGACGGCCTGCGCCTCGGGACGAGCGTCGGGGCCCGGTTCGTGAACGACGACGCCGGCTTCTACGGGCATCTCTTCCCGGCCGGCGTGACGGTGGGAGAGAACGACGACTACGTCGGCATCACGCTCTACTACAGCGAGCACGCGGTGCTCCTGAACCTCGCGGGCGAGCGGTTCGTGGACGAGTCGGTGGGTGATCACCTGACGACGCTCGCCCTCCTCGGCCAGCCCGAGGCGCGCGGTCTGCTCATCTCCGACGCGCGCGTGCGCGAGGAGTGGATCCTGAGGCCGTACGTCGAGGGCGTCTACCCGCGCGACACGTTCGACGTCTCGTTCCGGCGGGGGGCGCGTTGCGCGATCGCGGAGAGCATCGACGAGCTGGAGTACCTCCCTCCCGAGTGGGGCTACGACGGCGCGACGGTGCGCCGGGCGCTCCTCGACTTCAACCGGCAGTGCGTGGATGGTGGCCACGAGCCGCCGCGCCGCTTCGACGCCATGCCCATCGACCGGCCACCGTTCTACGTGATCGAGACCGTGCCCGGGATCTCGTTCACCTTCGGCGGGCTCTCGATCGACGACCGGGCGCGGGTCCTGGACGAGAGCGGGGAGCCGATAACGGGCCTGTTCGCGGCGGGCGCGGACGCCGGCGGCGTCTTCACGAAAGCCTATGCCGGCGGGCTCGCGGCGGCGCTCGTCTTCGCCCTGACGGCGGCCGAGACCGCGGTCGCAGAACTCTCTGTGAGCTCCTAGGCCCGGCCCGATGGACACCCTCGCCGGGAGGACGGCCGTCGTCACCGGAGCCGCGAGCGGTATCGGTCTCGCGCTCGCACAGCGGCTCGCCGCAGAGGAAATGCGCGTCGTGATGTCCGACGTCGACGCGGGCCGCCTCGAGGAGGCCGCGGCGCGGGTCGGGCCGGCGGCCGACGTGCTCCCCGTCCCGGCCGACGTGTCGCGGTGGGACGACGTCGAGCGGCTCGCGGCGCGCGCGTCCGAGCGCTTCGGCCCCGTGCATCTCCTGTGCAACAACGCCGGCGTCCAGCTGACGGGGGCGACCTGGGAGCTCGAGCTTCGCGAGTGGCAGTGGGTGCTCGGCGTCAACCTGTGGGGCGTGATCCATGGCATCAGGGCGTTCGTGCCAGGGATGATCGGCCACGGCGAGCCGGCACACGTCGTCAACACCTCGTCCGTCGGGGGGCTTATCGTCTTCCCCGGCATGGCGGGGTACGCGGCAGCGAAGTCGGCGGTGGTGGCGATCTCGGAGAGCCTCCACCTCGACCTCCATGCCCACGGCGTCCCCGTCGGCGTCTCCGTGCTGTGTCCCGGGCCGACGATGAGCGAGCTGCGCGAGAACAGCACCGTCCTGCGGCCGGAGGCCGAGGCCGGCCGGCCGCTCGCACTCGTGACCGAGATCCCGCGGATGCCGGCCGAGGAGGTCGCCGGCCAGGTGGTCGACGCGATCCTGCACGACCGCTTCTGGGTGGTCACACATCCCGAATACCTGACGGAGGTCGACCGCCGCGCACGAGGCATCGCAGCGGGGGACGTCGTCGTTCGGGGCGAGATCCTGTGACCTTGTGGGAAGGGACGGTCAGCGCTCACGGCGTCGATCTCTTCGTGCGGGAGCGCGGTGACGGGCGGGCGCTGCTGCTGATCAACGGGATCGGCGGCAACGCCGACATGTGGGGCTCGCTCGAGGACCGGCTCGCAGGCGCCGCCCACACGATCGTCTTCGACACTCCCGGGGCGGGCCGTTCGTCGACCCCGAGATGGCCGTTGTCGATCTCGGAGTTCGCCAGGATCGCCGCCGCGCTCGTCGACGAGCTGGGACACGCCGAGGTGGACGTACTCGGCTTCTCGTTCGGAGGGCTGGTCGCACAAGAGCTCGCTCGCCAGGAGCCCGGCCGCGTGCGTCGCCTGGCACTCGCCGCGACCGCATGTGGCTGGGGGAGCAAGCCGGGAACGATCGCGTCCCTCGCGCTGATCACCATGCCCGTGCGCTACCACTCCCGCGCGATCTACGAGCGCACGAACTTCCTCCTCAGTCCGGCCGACGCGGGGCTCGTGACGCGCCTCCCGCACCTTACGGAGGCCCGGCTGCGGTACCCGCCGCCGCTCCTCGGCTACGGCTACCAGCTGGCAGCCGGCATCTTCTGGTCGAGCCTGCCCTGGCTGCACACCGTGCGCACGCCGACCCTCGTGCTCGCCGGCGCTCTCGACCACCTTGTCCCGCCCGCGAACGGCATACAGCTCGCGCGCCTGCTGCCGCAGGCTCGCCTCCACGTCTTCGGCGAGGAAGGCCACCTGTTCGTTCTCGACCCGGACAGCCCGAGTCACCCGCTGCTCGAGGACTTCTTCGGCGCGGGCGTGCTCGACGCCTCGACCGCCTGGTCGACCGGGCGAGCGGTCGACGACGACGGAGACGTCGACGAGGCGTTCCGCAACTCAGTCGGGGCGCAGCCGCACAGCGCGCTCAGCGACCTCTACCGTCGCTACGTGCGCTCCGCGCACCGGACGGGCAGCGCCAGGAGCTCGTGACGGTAGGAGCTCCTGCCCTTTACTGGCATCTCTGCCCTTCTTACTTGCTTTACCATGCAAGTGCGTGATATAGTACGCAAGTCAACGGTTCCAGCCACCGAAGGGAGCACAACGATGCCGACGACACTGACCGAGTACACACACCAGGCCCAGGAGCAGACGCTCAAGGTGATCCGGGACTCGCAGGAGGGAGTGGTCGAGGCGGTGCGCGCCTGGGCGAGCGCCCTCGAGAAGGCCGTTCCGGATGTCCCGGCGCTGCCGCTCGCGGACGAGTTCCCGTCCCCGAAGGAGATCGTGCAGACGAGCTTCGGGTTCGCCGAGCAGCTGCTCCATGCCCAGCGCGAGTTCGTGGAGAGCGTCCTCGCAGCCGCCTCTCCGGTGCTCGACGCGAGCGCGTCCAGCGAGCACAAGAAACCGGCTGCGAAGTCCGCGTAGCACCCTCCGCGTCCTCGAGGATCCGTGGCAGCGCCAGGTCGAGGCGTTCGGAGAGTACATCCGGGCGCAGCGCAAGCTCGCGAAGCTCTCGCTTCGCGAGCTTGCGATCAGACCGACCCCGGCTCACCCCCCGCGCAGAGAAGAGGCTCCTGCTCGCCTGTATCGCGGGTTCGCGAGCGAGCCCCAGAGCAGCGACCAGGGGTCGGACAGCGCAGGTCAAGGAGCCGGGGCGGCGGAGACGCCGTAGCGCTCCCTCAGCTCCCGCTTGAGGACCTTGCCGCTCGGCGTGCGCGGAAGCGCGTCCACGAACTCGATCGACCGCGGAATCTTGTAGCCGGCGAGGCGCTCGCGTGCGAACGCGATCAGGTCCTCCAGGGTCGCGCGAGCGCCAGGGCGCAGGACGACGAAGGCGACCACCGCCTCGACCCAGCGCTCGTCGGGAGCCCCGATCACCGCGACCTCGCGCACGTCGGGGTGGTGCGAGAGCGCCTCCTCGACCTCGACGGGGTACACGTTCTCGCCGCCTGAGACGATCAGGTCCTTGATCCGATCGGTGAGGAACAGGTATCCGTCCTCGTCGACGTAGCCGCCGTCCCCGGTCCGGAGCCAGCCGTCTGGCGTCAGCGCCGCCGCAGTCTCGTCCGGGCGCCCGAAGTAGCCTGGCGTGACGTTGGGAGCCCGTAGCCACACCTCCCCGATCTCCCGCGGCCCGAGCTCGGCGCCGGTCTGCGGGTCGACGATCCGGAGCTCCACCCAGGGCAGCGGCCGTCCCGCCGACCGGAGCAGGTGCTCTCTGGGCCCGCCCGGATCGTGGTCCTCCGGATCGAGCTGCACGACGCCGCCGGTGCTCTCCGTCAGGCCGTAGACGCCGTAGAGCGAGCAGCGGAATGTGCGCAGCGCCGCCCTCAGCACGGGCGTCGTGATGGGCGACGCGCCGTAGGCGATCGAGCGCAGCGCCGAGTAGTCGCGCCGGTCGGCGCCCGGGACCGCGGTCAGCATCTGCAGCATGGTCGGCACGAAGATCCCGTTCGTGACCCGCTCGCGCTCGAGGAGATCGAGCACCGCCTCCGGGACGAACTCGCGCACGAGGATCGTCGTCGCACCGTTCCAGAGGCCGAGGAACGCCCACCCGATGCCGCCGATGTGGAACATCGGCAGCGGCGTCGCAGAGACCGTCTCGGCGTCGAACTGCCAGTACGGGGACGTCTCCGCGCACGCGGCCAGGTTGCGGTGCGTGGTGAGAACCCCCTTCGGCACCCCGGTCGTCCCCGAGGTGTAGAGCTGCAGCACGACGTCACGCGGCTCGCCTCTGCCGCCCGGGTCGACCGGCTCGTGGGCAGCGAGCCACGCCTCGTAATCCACGGCAACGCGAACGACCCGCGGCTGCACGGAGAGCGGGGCGACGACCTCAGCGACCGTCTCCTCGTAGTCCGGGCCGGCGATGACGAGCGGCGCGCGCGCGTCCTCGAGCACCGCCCGCAGCTCGGGCACGGCCAGCCGCCAGTTGAGCGGCACCGCGACCGCGCCGATCTTGCTCGCCGCGAAGAGCAGCTCGACGATCTCCAGCGCCGACCGGTCGAGGTAGGCGATCCGCGAGCCCTTCCCCGCGCCCGCTGCGAGCAAGGCGCGGGCGAGCCTGCTGGAGCGCTCATCGAGCAGCGCGTAGGTGAGCCGGCGCTCGCCCTGCCGAACGGCGACCACCTCAGGTCGCTCCGCCGCGTGCGCGCGCACGACGTCCGCCACGCGCATGTCGGCTCCTCTCGGCACCGTCACGGCGCCGATCCTCCCTGCCGGTCGCCCCTGTGCGCGCAGCGCCGTCGTGCGACCGGCGATCGAGTTCCTGAAGTCACTTTGACATCACCACCAAGAGCGCTCTCGCCAACGCGCATTGTAACTCTATATTTGAATTCAAGTCAGCTTGAAAAGCGTGGCTCTGCCGTGGTACCGTTTCGGGCGATGGCAGCCGCCGACGAAAGATCGCCGTGGCTCGACGCGATCCTGAAGCTCGAGCGCACGATCGGGTCGCAGGTCGAGGGGGTGCTCAGGAGCGACGCGTACTTCGAGTTCGTCGCGCAGGCGACGCGGGCGAGAAAACGCATCTCGGGGGCGGTCGAAGGGTTCCAGGAGGAATGGCTCCACCTCTTCAATGTCCCTGCGGCGACCGATGTCCGGCGACTGCGCGAGCAGGTCTCCCGGATGGAGCGGGAGCTCGAGGCGCTCGCGAACGAGCTTGGCGAGGGCATCAGGCCAGACGGCGCCGCAGCGCAGGAGACGGTGAAGGCGAAGCCGAAGCCACGGCCGCGTCGGCCTCGGCAGGACGATCGCCCAAGCGGCGACTGAGACCTGCGTGGCCGGAGCCTCCGGGGACGAGCAGCGCTCCCGTCTCGACCGCGAGCTCGAGCGCACGCTCCTGCGCACGAAGAACGGGATCCGGTTTCTCGCCGGCTCGACCGGACCGAAGGTCGGCGCCTCGCCGAAGGACGTCGTGTGGCGACGGGGCCGGGCGGAGCTCTGGCGCTACCGCGGCGGCGCCGTCCGGTGTGCCCAACCGATCCTCATCGTGTTCAGCCTCATCAGCCGGAGCTACATCTTCGACCTGCGGCCCGGTCACAGCACCGTCGAGTTCCTCGTCGACCAGGGGTTCGACGTGCTACTGCTCGACTGGGGCGTCCCCGACGAGCGCGACGCGGAGAACACTCTCGAAACGTACGTCGACGAGTACCTGCCGCGTGCCGTCGAGGCGGCCCGGCGAGAGACCGGGTGCGAGGAGATCACGCTCGCGGGTTACTGCTTCGGCGGCACGCTGGCGACGCTCTACGCGAGCGCACACCAGGATGCGCCGGTGCGAAACCTCGTGCTCCTGGCCTGTCCGATCGACTACAGCGAGATGGGCGTGATGGTCGCGGGCGTGGTCGAAGGACGGGTCAATGCCGACGACGTCATCGACGTCACCGGGAACATCCCGGCGGACACCGTCTACGGCGGGTTCTTCATGCAGGCTCCCACGATCGAGGTGGCCCGCTACGCCACGCTGGTCGAGCATCTCTGGAACGACGAGTACGTCGACGGCTGGCAGGCGATGGCGCAGTGGTCGCGCGACCACGTGCCCTTCCCCGGCGCGGCCGCGCGGCAGATCATCGACCGGCTGATCCGGCAGAACGTCCTCATGACCGGGCGAATCGACCTCGGCGGCCGGGAGGTCCGGCTGGCCGACGTCCGCTGCGACGTCCTGAATGCCTACGCCGAGAGGGACAATGTCGTCCCGCGCGCCGCAGTCGAGCCGAACTCGCAGCTCGTCGGCGACCCCACCCGGCGGCACGAGCTCCGCCTCAAGGGAGGCCACGTGACGTTCTCGACCGGGCGGCAGGCGTTTCAGTACACCCTGCCCGCCCTGAGCAGGTGGATCGCAGAGCACAGCGACATGCTCGAGACGGAGGAGGAGTCGTGATGGAGATCAGGCAGGTCGAGGCGGAGGACGAGGCCGCCGTCGAGCGGTTCATCGGACGCATCCCGGAGGGAGACCGGACGTTCTTCAAGGAGGACGTCACCGGCCCCGACGTGGTCGACTTCTGGCGGCGACGCGGCGGGATCACGGCGATCGCGGTGGACGAAGGCGAGGTGGTCGGGTACGGCGCTGTGATCCCGCTGCAGGGGTGGTCGAGCCACGTCGGGGAGGTTCGCGTGATCGTCGATCCGGCCCACCGGGCACACGGCGTCGGCCGCGCGCTCGCACAGCGCGCAGTCCTCGCCTCGCTCGAGCTCGGGCTGACGAAGCTCGTGGTCGAGGTGATGGCCGACCAGGAGCCGACGATCGCGATGTTCCGCTCGCTCGACTTCGACCCCGAGGCCCTGCTCGCGGACCACGTACGTGACCAGTCCGGCGAGCTGCACGACCTGTTGATTCTCTCCCACTCCCTCGAGGAGTCGTGGGCCTCGATGCTCTCGACGGGGATCGCCGATGGTCTCTCCGGATAACCAACACAGGACGACGAAGGAGGTGACGGGATGTACGCACGGGTCGTGACGTTGACGGGCGGTGACCCGACGCGCGTGGAGGAGGTCGTGGCCGCGGTGCGCGACAGATTCGCGTCGGGCGCCCCGGACGGTCTCGAGGAGCTACGGAGCTTCTGGATGCTGGTCGACCGCGAGCGGGCGCAGATCCTCGGCGTCTCGCTGTTCGACGACCGCGGCGCGCTCCGGCGTGGCAGCGAGGTGCTCGACCGGATGGACCATCCCGCGCCGGCCGCGGGCGGCCGCCCCGTATCGGTCGACGTCTACGAGATCCCCGTCCACTACGAGCGGGCGGCGGCCGACTTGCCCGCCGGGTAGCGGCGGGCCGGGCCGGTCGCCCGGGCTGCGCCCCGCCTACGCGATCCGTACGAGCGTCTTCCCGACCGTCTCTCCACGCATCATGCGCGCGAGGGCGGCGGGGGCATGCTCGAGCCCCTCGACCACGGTCTCGCTCCAGTGCAGCCGGCCGCTGCGTACCAGGGCGCCGACCTCGCGCTGCATCTCGTCCAGCAGGTCGCCGTGGCTCGAGCCGCGGAAGCCGCGGATCTCGAGGTCCTTGGCGACGAGCAGGAAGAGGTTGCTCGGCCCCGGTGGCGGCTCGGCTGCGTCGTACTCCGAGATCGAGCCGCAGATCGCGATCCGCCCTCCCCGCCGCAGGGCGCCGATCGCCGCCTCGAGGTGGTCGCCGCCGACGTTGTCGAAGTAGACGTCGATCCCGTCCGGCGCGGCTTCCCGCAGCAGCTCGGCGACCGGCCCCGCGTGGTAGTCGAAGGCCGCGTCGAGGCCCAGCACGTCGAGCAGGTACGCAACCTTCTCCGGCGAGCCCGCGCTCCCGAGCACCCGATGGCCGCGGAGCTTCGCGAGCTGGGCGACGATGCTCCCGACGGAGCCCGCCGCCGCCGAGACCCACACCTCGTCGCCCTCCCGCAGGCCGGCCACTCGCAGGAGGCCCGCATACGCGGTGAGGCCGTTGGCGCCGAGCAGGCCCAAGTAGGCCTGCGGCGGGGTGTCCTTCACGTCGAGGCGCCGCAACGTGCCGAGGCCGCGGAGCGCCTCCTCTCCGACGGTGACGACAGCGTAGTCCCGCCAGCCGGACGCGTGCCAGACGGTGTCGGCCTCGGCGATCCCGTCGGCACGGGACTCGACCACCTCGCCGATCGTCATGATCCCGTCCATCGGCGCCCGGAGCGGGAAGGCGACGAAGTATCCCTCGGGCCCGCGCTCGCGGAGTCGCAGGCGGAGACCCGGGTCGACCGACGTCCAGGTGTTGCGGACGAGCACCTGGCCGGGAGCGACCGGGCCGACCGGTGCCTCGACAACCTCGAAGTCGGACTCGCGCACCTCGCCGCGCGGAAAGGCGACGAGGTGGATTTCACGCCCCACGAGAGCGGTCATCTCCGAACCTGCCCGAGCACCTCGCGCCCGATCCTCTCGGCGTTCCGCTCCTCCAGGTCGACACCGACCGCGCGGGTGCCGATGTAGATCCGCCCGATCCCGAGGTCCGCGATCTCGCGAAGCCGTGCGGCGCAGTACTCGGCAGGGCCTGCGATCGCGAAGGCGTCGATCAGTTCGTCGGCGCCGGCCGCGCGGGGGTAGAAGTCGATCTCCCCCGGCCGGCCGCCCTCGGTGAGCGCCACGCCGCCGCGGGTGTCGCGGTACACGGCCTCCATCGTCTCGACCGCCTTCCGGTAGCGCTCGTGGTCGGAGGACTCGACGTCCCCGACCGGGCGCGCCTCGAAGCCGGAGAAGCGTGCGTGCGTGACGACGAGCCCGCGGATCGCCTCGCGCGCGCTCACGTCCGCCTCGTCGGTCACGGCCACCTGCACGTAGCAGCCGAGGGTCAGTGACCCGGGGTCCCTGCCGACCTTCCTGCATGCCTCCTGCGCGAGCCCGATCGCGTTGCGCAGCCGCCCGACGTCCGCGCCGACCGAGAAGCTGATCCCGTCGGCCCAGCGTGCCGCGACCTCGATCGTCCGCGGGCCGGTCGCGGCGATGTTCACGGGCGGCGGCGCGAGCGCGAGCGACGGGTCGAGGTCGTCGATCCGCGCCATCGAGGTCACGACCTCGTCGACCGCGACCTCCTCACGGCGCAGGTAGGCCTGCACGTCGCGCACGTACGCATCGAACTCGGCGACCTTCAGCGGGCCGCGCCGCAACACCTTCATCGCGCCGTCGCCGCGCCCCAGCGAGAAGCTCGCGCGTCCGCCGGAGAGGGCGTGCAGCGTCGCCATCGCACTCGCCGCGAGCAGCGGAGCCCGAAGAGGCACGGCGACGGCCGTCCCCACCTTGAAGGTCGTCGTGGTAGCCGCCGCCTGGCTCAGGACGACGTACGGATCGGGCAGCAGCCCGTGCGCCTCGCCGACCGCCATGCCGTCCCAGCCCCATTCCTCGAACTGCCGGGCGAACCGGCCGATCTCGGTCGCCGGGACCGGCGTCCCACCCATCCGCCAGAACTCGGTGCTCACCGGCCCGCCCTCCGTGCTTCGAGTTGCTCGATCACCACGCGAACCACCGTTCGCGCGTCGCCCACGACGCCGAGGTCGGCGACCTGGAAGATAGGGGCGGCCGGATCGGTGTTGATTGCGAGGATGCACTGGGCCCGCTTGACCCCGATCACGTGCTGGGCAGCGCCGCTGATGCCCACGGCGATGTAGACACGGGGCTGCACCGTCTTCCCCGTCTGGCCGATCTGCCGCGAGAACGGCGCCCACCCGGCGTCGACGACGGGCCTCGTGACTCCAATCGCCGCGTCGCCGATGCTGCGGGCGAGCTCGTCGAGCAGGCCGAGACTCTCGCGCCCGAGCCCGCGGCCTCCGCCGACGACGACCCCGGCGTCCTCGAGACGCTCGCCGCTCTCCTCGTGCCGCTCCAACCGCCGCACGCGCTGTCGGGCAGGCGGCACCGGCACGTCGACCTCGACGACCTCCGCCGAGCCGCCGCACGGCTCCGCGGCGAACGCACCGCCGCGGGTGACGACCACGCCCGGCGCCTGCTCGAGCACGACCTCGACGTGCTTCGTCCCTCCGACGCCGCCTCTCAGGTTGCCGGGCCGCCCGGGCCAGAGCGAGAGCGCCACGCTGACGCGCACGCGGTCGACCGCGAGGACGTCGTCCACGCCGGCGACGAGCGAGACGCCGAGCATCGCCTGCAGCCGGGCCGCGACATCGCGCGAGTCGTAGGACGGCCCGAACAGTACGAGGGCCGGTGCGTGCTCCCGAACGAGCTCGGCGAGCACGTACGCGGAGGGCTCACCGGGGAACTCCTCGAACAGCCCGTCGTCGCAGACGAAGACCGTGCGTGCGCCGTGCGCTCCCAGCTGATCCACGGCCGCGCGTGCTCCCGGCCCGAGCGCGACCGCCGCCACGTCGGTCGCGATCGCCTGCGCCTTTGCGAGCAGGCCGAGCGTCGACGGATCGAGGCGCCCGTCGGGTCGGATCTCCGCGTACACCCATGCGGCCGGCATCAACCGAGCACCTCCATGCGGTCGAGCAGCTGCACGATCCGATCGGGGCCCTCGGCCTCGCCCACGACCTCGCCGGCCTCGCGCTCGGGGGCGATCTCGATCGCGACGACACGATGCGTCGGGGAGACGTCGGCGCGATCGACACCGAGCACGTCGAGCGAGAGTGTCTGGAGCGGCTTCTTGCGGGCGGCCATCGTGTCGCGCACCGAGGGATGGCGCACCTCGGCGGCAGCTGCGGTCAACGTCACGAGCGCCGGCAGAGCGCACGCTACGACGTCGTATCCCGCCGGGGTCTGACGCTCGGCGGTGAGGTGGCCGCCGGTGATCTCCACCCGCCGCGCGAAGGTGACGGCCGGAAGGTCGAGGAGCTCGGCGAGCGCCGCTGGAACCGCTCCGGTGGCACCGTCGGCGGACTCGACTCCAGCGAAGACGAGATCGCAAGGAAGCGTGCGGATCGCGTGAGCGAGGACCCGCGCGGTGACGAGAGAGTCGGCACCACGGAGCGACCCGTCCTCGACGAGGACGGCGCGGTTCGCGCCGAGGGCGAGCGCGCGCCTGCAGGTCCGCGTCGCTTGCTCGGGCCCCACGGACACGGCGGTGACGGATCCTCCTTCGCGCTCGACGAGCCGGACCGCGATCTCGAGCCCGGGCTCGTCCGCTGGGTCGAGGCCGCCCCCCGGCTCCTGCCGCCGGAGGAGGTGGTCGGCGCCGACCTCGGGAGGCGTCCCGGTCGGGTTCGGAACGTCCTTGACGAGCACGACGACGTGCATCAGAAGAGCACGAGCGACGTGGCTCCGAGTCGCCCTTCGTGGAACCGTCGGAGCGCCAGGTTGGCCTCGAGCACGGCATGGTTGAGGCGGCGCGGAGCGGCGCAGTCGCCGATCGCGACGAGGGCGGGGACCGTTCCGGCGAGCTCGGTCAGCAGGCCGTCCTCGGCGCGGAGGCTCGACACGACGACGACGAGGTCGGCTGCCGCCTCGGACGGCTCGCCCGTCACCGCGTCTGCAATTCGCACGGTCGTGCCGTCGACGCCGGCGACGAGCGAGAGGGCTCGGAAGCGGACGCCGTTCGAGCGCAGCCGCCGATGGACGTTTGCGACGCTCTCCTCCGGAATCGCGAGCCCCACCGCCCGGGCGGGGGTGACGAGCTCGACGCTCGCTCCCCGCTCTGCCAGATACTCGGCGGCGCTAATGCCCTGCCAGAATCCGCTCCCGTCGTCGACGACGAGGGCGCGTTCCGGGATCTCGCCGCCGCGCCCGCCGAGCAGATCCCACACGGTGACCACGCGGGCATCCCCGCCGACGGCGAATGCCGGCGGCTCTGGCGCTGCCCCCGTCGCGCAGACGAAGAGGTCGGGCGTCTCCGCGACCACGTCCGCGACCATGGCGGCCACTCCAAGCCTGACGTCGACACCGAGGCGGTCGAGCTCACGCTCGAGATAGAAGACGAAGTCGAGAAGCTCCTCGCGCGTCGGCCCGGCCGCTGCCTGCCGCAGCTGTCCACCGACCACGTGCTCCCGCTCGAAGAGGACGACGGAGTGCCCGGCCTCGGCGGCGACGCGCGCGGTCTCGAGCCCCGCCGGACCGCCGCCGGCAACCACGACGCGGCGCGACTCGCGACCCCTCGCCTCGAGCGCGGGCCACTCGGCCTCGCGACCGAGTCGCGGGTTGATCGTGCAGGTGACGCCTCCCGCATAGCGGCGGCAGTCCTGAACGATGCCGATGCAGGGTCTGATCCGGTCTGAATGGCCGCTGCGCGCCTTTGCCGACCCACTCGGGGTCGGCGAGCAGCCCGCGGCCGACGGCGATGAAGTCGGCCTGGCCCGCCTCGAGCGCCCGCTCAGCCAGGTCGGGCAGCCGGATGCGCCCGGCGACGATCACCGGCACGTCCACGAGCTGCTTCGACCGCCTCCGAGAGGCCCAGGGCGAAGCCCTCGTCCCAGCTCGAGTCCTTGACGTAGCCTCCGCGCTGCCCGGTCGTGATCGACAGGTAGTCGACCGGAGCCTGTTCCTGGAGCACCTCGACGATCTCGAGCGTGTCGTCGAGCGTCAGCCCGCCAGGCGTGTGCTCGTCGGCGCTGAGCCGCACGCCGACCGGGAAGTCGCGCCCGCAGCGGGAGCGGATCTCCTCGACGATCTCGACGAGGAATCGCGTCCGGCCCTCCGGGGTGTCGCCGCGGTACGCGTCGACGCGGCGGTTCGACGCCGGCGAGAGGAACTGCGCCACGAGGTAGCCGTGCGCCGCGTGGATCTCGGCGCCGTCGATTCCCGCCGCGGCGTAGTTCGCCGCCGAGCGTCCGAAGGCCTCGACGATCTCGCGGATGTCGGCGTGCGTCATCTCGCGCGGCACGACCGGGTTTCGGGGCGACGGGATCGGAGACGGCGCCAGCGGGACTGCCTCCGTCTGTCCGCCGGGCGCCTCGCGGCCGAGGTGAATGAGCTGGCCGATCATCGCCGCCCCGTGACGGTGGACCGCCTCCGCCCGTACCTGCAGCGACTCCGCGATCGCCTCGTCCCACGACTCGATCAGGATCCGCGCCGGGAAGCGCGAGGTCGGGTGCACGGCCGTTCCGCCGAACACGATCAGGCCGACGCCGGCAGCCGCGCGCTCCTCCTGGATCGCGAGGTCGCGCGCGCTGACGCGTCCGTCCTCCGCGAGCCCCGTCCCCATCGCCGACTGGACGATCCGGTTGCGAAGTCGCAGCCGTCCGATCGTGCCCGATTCGAAGAGACGTGGATACGGTGCCTCTGGCGACATCGTCCTCTGTCCAGGATACTGAATTGAGTTCGAGTTAGTCAACCGAGTTGACGTGAGACCTCTCCATGAGAACTACTTCCATGCCCTACAGAGTGGTGCGTTGCTCCGGTCGAACGCCTTATTTGAAGTTAATTCTTGATCTATGATGAGCGGGTGGAGCCGATTGCCGAGCGCGCTCTCCCCGTCCGACGGTACTCCGTCCCGACGCTCAACTGGGTGCGAATGCCTCCTGCCGACAGTGGGGCGGCCCCAGCGGCGCCCGCGTTCGGGCTCGACGAGATCCTCGACGGAGTCGTGGCTGGAGGCTTCGAGGCGGTGGGCCTCGATGACGTCACCGTCGGCAACCTCGATGTGATTCAGGTGGCGGAAGCGCTGCGCCGACGGGGTCTCTCCTGCTCCGAGGTGGGCATCCTGCGCGCCGGGCGATCCCGGGAGACTGCAGCCTCGGCACGTCACCTGGCACAGCTCGCGCGAGCAACCGGGTCGACCTGCTGCATCGCAGTCGTCGCCGATCCCACCCCTCGCCACCCCCTGGAGCCATTACGGGCCGCAGCGGGCACCCTGGACGCCGCCGGCGTGCGACTGGCGCTCGAGTTCGCCTCGTACGGGTCGCCCGCCACGCTCTCGGATGCGATCGGGCTGTGCTCTGCCCTCGGCTGGGAGCGGTGCGGACTTCTGCTCGACAGCTGGCACCTCTTCCGGAGCGACGCCCCGTGGTCCTCGCTCGAGTCGTTGGACGGCAGCCAAGTTGCGCTCGTCCACCTGAACGACGCACCGCACCTCGTTGGCTCGAGCCCCGTGCACGACAGTCGCTTTCGCCGAGAGCCTCCCGGCGAGGGGGTCTTCGACCTCGACCGCTTCCTGGACTTGCTCTCCGGGATCGGATACACGGGAGTGATCAGCCTCGAGATCCTCTCCTCCCGCATCGCCGCGACTCCCCCGACCGTGGCGGCCGGTGAGCTGATGGCCGCCATCGTGGCGGCCGGTTTCGTTCAAGGGCGCTTGCCTGATATAGTACGCAGACAAATCATGCTACTGAAGGAGTTGTCATGCCGGCGACAGCCAACGACTACGTGCACGTGGCGCAGGAGCCGCCGCTCCAGTGATCCGCGGGCCCAGCCGGCGAGGTCGAGGCGGTCCGTACCTGGGCCAGTGCCGTCGGACAACCGTCCCCGATCGATCCCGACCGGAGCTCGATCGGCTGGCGCTTGCCTGAGTCCGCAGGAGGTCGTCCAGACGATCTTCTAGTTCGCCGAGGAGTTGCTTCGCTCAGCGCGACTTCGCGGAGAGCAGTCCTTGCCGCCGCGGCACCGGTGCTCGAGCCGAAGTCTTCCTCCGGGAAGGAGTAACGCCTCCCGCATGACGGAGGACCCCTGGAAGCAACAGGTCGAGGCCTTCGGCCAGTACATCCACACCCAGCGCAAGCTCGCGAAGCTCTCGCTTCGCGAGCTTGCCGCGCGCACGGAGGTCTCGAATGCGTACCTGAGCCAGCTCGAGCGGGGCCTGCACGCGCCTTCCGTGCGAGTGCTCAAGTCGCTCGCCGACGCCTTCAACCTCTCCGCGCGAACGATGCTGGAGCAAGCAGGCCTGCTGGACGATCCTCCTCCGACGGGCGACGACGTCGTCGACGTGGAGGCTGCGATCAGGGCGGACCCGCGACTCTCCGACGGCCAGAAGGAAGCCTTGGTCGGTGTCTACCGGGGATTCACGGTGGACGGCCGCCGAGGAGAGCGCGAAGACTGACGCGTGTCGGCCGGCGCGTGGCTGGAACAACGGCCGCAGATCGGCGAGTATCCCCTCGAGCGCCCAGCCGTAAGCCAGACGGAGAGGAGCACCAGGAATGAGCGACAGCGTGTATCGCGTCACCGAGGTGATCGGGACCAGCTCGAGCTCGTGGGAGGCAGCAGCACAGAACGCCGTCCAGACCGCAGCGCGCTCGATCCGCGACCTGCGCGTCGCCGAGGCCACCCGGTTCGACGTGACGATCAAGGACGGCAGCATCGCGGAGTACCGCGTGCGTCTCGACATCTCGTTCAAGTACGAGGCCGGCGACTAGGCCGTGCCCCACATGCGGGTGTCGCGACCCGCTTTACGAGCAGGGACCCGCCACGAAACGTGAGTGCTCAGACGAGACCCGGGCCGCCTGCGAGGTCGATCTTCGACGACGTCAGGCCGCGTTCGGCGAGCGCGGCCGAGACGGGGTGCAGATCCCGCTGACGCCGCAGCGGGTGTTCGAGCTCGCGCCGAGCCTGTGGTGAGCGACCGCCGACAGCGCGGCCTTGACGCGTACGCGAGCCAGTTCGGGATCCCGGTGGAGCAGGTGTGGGACCAGCTGTGCTCCCTCGTCGGGGAGCGCATGGCCGAGGAGGCGATCCTGGCCGCCGGCGCCGCCTGGACGGAGGACTGCCTGAGCCTTCGCGATCGCAGCCTGATCGTGCTGGCGACGTTGATCGCGCAGGGAGGCGTCGAGGCGCGCGTGCGTCCGCACGTGCGCTGGGCGATTCAGCACGGCGCCACACCGGAGGAGCTCGAGGCGATGGCGAGCCTGCTCGCCGTCTACGCCGGCTTCCCGAAGGCGTCGGTGGGAATCGAAGTGATCCGTGAAGAGCTCGCCGGGCTCGAGACCGACGAGCAGTGAACACGACCTGAGGAGGAACCAGTGTCGGACGTCGAGCAGCAGGCACCCCCGCCGCCGGTCGTCAAAGGCGAGCCGGAGGAGATCGCCGACGGCGTGTTCGTGATCCCGGACGGGCGCGTGCCGCTCGTCCCGAACATCGGCCTTGTCCTCGGCAGCCGCGCCGCGCTCGTGGTCGACACCGCGATGGGTCCTGGGAACGGGCAGACGGTGCTCCGGCACGCCCGCGCCGTCGCCGGAGACCGGCAGCTGATGGTGACGATGACGCACTTCCATCCCGAGCACGGCTTCGGTGCCCAGGCGTTCGAGGGGCAGGCGACGATCGTCTACAACGCGGCGCAGCGCGACGAGCTGCGCGCGAAGGGGCCCGGTTACCTGGAGATGTTCCGCGGCTTCGGCGAGAGCGTGGCGGAGCAGCTCGAGGGCGTCCGCCTCGTCGACCCGCACGTCGTCTACGACGGCGCGTCAGCGGAGATCGACCTGGGTGGCCGCACGGCGCGATTGCTGACCTGGGGCCTCGCGCACACGGCCGGCGACCAGGTCGTGCACCTGCCCGAGGAGTCGATCCTGTTCGGCGGCGATCTGTTCGAGACGCGGATGTTCCCGATCGTGCCGTATTTCCCCCCCGAGGACGTCGACGTCGACGGCTCCCGCTGGATCGACGTGCTGGACGAGGTCGGAGCGCTGCGGCCGGCAACTGTCGTCCCGGGCCACGGCGAGGTGACCGACGCGGGCCTGATCGCTGAGGTTCGCGACTACCTCGTGCGCCTGCGCGACGATGCTGCGGCGGCGAAGCGCGACGGCCTGTTGGTGGACCAGGCGGTCGAGGCCCTGGCGCCGAGCGTGCGTCAGCGCCACCCCGACTGGGACAACCCGGAGTGGATCGACTTCGGGATTCGCTGCTTCTACGACCGCGCCTGAACCCGTCGTCGGCGACGACAGGGCTCGAGTCGTGGCGGTTCCGGTTACTCGCCGGTCGGCGCGGAGGCCTCGGCGCGCCGGCGGCGCCAGCGGCGCAGGCCGCCCGGGCTCCGCTGGACGCGGTCGATCGCGACGGCGGCGATGAGGATGATCCCGGTCACCACCTGCTGCCAGAAGCTCGCGACGCCTGCGATCGAGAGGCCGTTCTGGAGGGTGCCGATGAAGAGCACGCCGACTGCGGTGCCGACGACCCCCCCGACGCCGCCCAGGAAGCTCGTGCCGCCGAGGAGCACCGCCGCGGCGGCCTGCAGCGGGATGTCCTCGCCGACGAGCGGGCTGGCCGCACCGAGCCGGCCTACCTGGATGACGCCACCGAGCGCCGCGCAGAGCCCGGCGATGCCGTAGACGAGGACGATCGTGCGCGCGACCGGGATGCCCGAGAGCCGGGCGGCGTCGATGTTGCCGCCGACGGCGTAGACGTCCCGGCCGAAGTAGGTCCAGCGCAGGAGCACACCCGCGACGACGAATGTTCCGAGCATGATCCAGATCGGCGTCGCGATTCCCAGCCAGGTCCCGAAGCCGATCGCGTCGATGAACGGAGAGACGACGTACTCCGTCTCCGAATCGGACCAGATGTTCACGATGCCGCGGTACAGGACGAGCGTCCCGAGCGTGACGACGAAGAAGGAGAGGCCGAACCGGCCGATCAGGACACCGTTCACGCCGGCGCCTATGGCGCCGCCTGCCGCGACGGCAAGTACCACGGCGAGCCAGGCCGGTAGGCCTACACCGTTGAGGAGCGACGCGAGGATCAGCCCTGTCAGCGCGAGGAGCGAGCCCACGGAGAGGTCGATGCCGCCGGTCAAGACGACGAAGGTCATCCCGATCGAGACGACCCAGAGGATCGAGACGCTCGTGAGCAGGTTCTCGAGGTTGGCTGTCGTGAAGAACCGATCCTGGGTCACCGCGAAGACCACGAAGATCACGATCAGCATCACGAGCACGGCCGCGTAGCGACTGGTCGCCGACCACACGCCGGCGGCATGGTCGAGGATTCGCTGGCGCTGCCGGTCCTCGGTCTCCGTCGCCGCCGACGTCACTGGCCGCCGCCCGCGTAGTGGGCGATGCGCGCCTCGGTCGCCTCCGCCCGTGAGAGTGTCGCTCTCGACCCGGCCCCGGAACATCACGAGCACGCGGTCGCACAGCGTCAGGAGCTCTGGGATCTCGGACGACGAGACGAGCACGCCGAGGCCCCGGTCGGCCGCGCTGAACAGAAGCCGGTAGATCTCCGCCTTCGCGCCAACGTCCACGCCCCGCGTGGGCTCGTCGAGCATCAGGACGGTCGGGCGCGCCGCCAGCCACTTTCCCAGCACGACCTTCTGCTGGTTGCCACCCGACAGGGTCGATACCGGCACACGGGGTGAGTGGGCCCGGATCTGGAGGTCGGTGAAGGCCTGGCGGACGGCGTCGAGCTCGCGGCGAGAGCTGGGGCGGCGGAGACGGAGCAGACGCGACGTGGAGGCCATCATCAGGTTTTCGCGGACCGCACATGTCGAGCACGAGCCCCTGCAGCTTCCGGTCCGCCGGCACGAACGCGACGCCGTCGCGAATCGCGTGGCGCGGACTGCGGTGACGGCCCCCGCGGCCGCCGACCACGACGCTGCCGAGCGCCGGATGGACCCCGAACAGCGACTCCAGGAGCTCGCTTCGCCCCGCGCCGATGAGACCCGCCAGGCCGACGATCTCGCCGGGCGCCACGTCGAGGCTCACGTCCTCGAACGCACCCGGGAGCGTCAGTCCGCGCACGCGCAGGACCGGTGCCTGGGAGTCGGCGTCGTGGTGGGAAGTGGCCACGTCCTCGAGCGCACGTCCGACCATCAGCTCGATCAGGCGCCCGCGGTCGAGGTCGGCGAGCTCGCCTCCGCCGACGTTCCGACCGTCCCGCAGAACGGTGACGCGGTCGGCCAGCGCGAAGACCTCTTGCAGGCGGTGGGACACGAAGATCGTGGCCACCCCCTCCGCTCGCAGCCTGCGGACGATGGCGAACAGCGCCTCGACCTCGTCGTCGGTGAGCGAGCTCGTCGGCTCGTCCAGGATCACGACCCGAGCGTCGATCGAGAGGGCGCGCGCGATCTCGACCATCTGTTGTTGATCCCTGCGCAGCCGTCGGACGGGAAGAGTGGGATCGAGGTCGAGCCCGAGCCGCGAGAGCGAGGCGGCGGCGCGGCGTCGCGTCGTCCGCCAGTCGATCAGCCCACGCCGCTTCGCGAGTCTGTGGCCGAGGAAGACGTTCTCTGCGATCGACAGCTCGGGTGCGAGGGTGGTCTCTTGAGTGACGGTCGCGATGCCCGCACCGCAGCGCCTCGTTCGGCGTCCGAAACGCCGTCGCGCGACCGTCGATCGAGACGCGTGCGGCGTCCGGTCGCACCTGACCGGACAGGATCTTGAGCAGCGTCGACTTGCCGGAGCCGTTCTCGCCCACGAGCGCATGGACCTCTCCGGGCAGCACCTCGATGCGCGCGTCCTTCAGGGCGTGGACCCCGCCGAAGCGCTTGTGGACGCCCTCGGCGAGCAGCACGGCGGTCATGCGGATGCCTCCGCCCTCGGCCACGGCCCCGCCGCGCGGAAGCCGACCGAGCGCCGGACTCGACTGCCCCCGCGACCGCAAGCGCGACGTGATCGCGGAAGGCCGGCGCCACGACCTGGACGCCGAGCGGGAGACCGCGCTCCTCGCCGGCGCGCACGACCGACGACCGGCAGCCCGGCCAGGCTGAACGCGTGCGTGTAGTTGAAGGGCAGGTACTCGTCGAGTGGTGCCTCGTCGCCCGGCCGGCAGCCGTGAGGCGGAGCCGGTCCCGCCGCGACAGGCGCGAGCAGCGACGTCGAAGCGGCCGACGAAGGCACGCACCCGGGCGCGGAACGAGAACAGCCGCCGGACGAGTGCGAAGAACGCCAGCAGCGTCGACGGCGAGCGGGCGGAGGCCTTCCAGCAGCGCCGCGACATGCTGGTGTGTGGACGCCTCCCGCAGCGGCGAGTCCGCCCGGGCGCGCGCGCCGCCGTCGGCGGCCATCAGCGCGAAGAAGAGGTCGGTCGCCTCGGCGACGTCGGGCGGAGCCGCCTCCTCGACTGCGCAGCCTGCGGCGGCCAGCAGCGAGCGCAGCGCGCTCGACGGCCGCTCCGGTGCTCTCGGTCACGGGCCACACGCCGTCATGAGCGTAGAACCCGACGCGGAGGCCTTCGAGACCCGACGGCGCCCGGATCTCCCAGCGGGACGCCCTGCACGAACGGGTCGACGCCGTCGGGCCCGGCGAGCACCGGGAGCAGCAGCGCGAGATCCTCGACGAACCTGGCCATCGGCCCGACGCCGTTCAGGTCGAGCATGCCGGTGTCGCGGGTCGAGGGCCAGCACCCGGTCTCGGGCACGAGACCCGCGGTGGGCCGAGACCGACGATGCCGCAGTAGTGGCTGGGCACGCGGATCGAGCCGCCGCCGTCGGTGCCGACCCCGACGAGCGACGCGTCGGCGCCGAGCAGCGCCGCCTCGCCCCCGCTCGAGCCACCGCACGTCCGGCCGGCGTCGAGCGGGTTGCACGTTCGCCCGTGCAGCGACGTTCTCCGTCTCGTACGACCAGGTGTACTCCGGCACGTGGTCTTGCAGACGACGACGGCGCCCGCGGCCCGCAGCCGCCGGACGACGGTCGCATCGCTCGCAGGCACGTGGTGCGACCCGGGCGAGCGAGCCGGAGGCGGTACGAAGGCCCGCGGTCTCGAGCGAGTCCTTGACGCTGACGGGGAGCCCGAGCAGCGGCGCCGCGCGGCCCGGGCCCGCGCGTCGTCCGCGCGGTCGGCAGCCGCCAGCGCGGCCTCGTCGTCGCGGGCGACGACCGCATTCAGCTGGCTCGACAGCATCGAGGCGCGAGAGAACCTGGGCCGACGAGCTCCCGCGAGGAGAGCTCGCGCGGCATCGAGCCGCCGAAGCCACGTGCGGGCGGAGACGGTCTCGTCCACGAGCGCGGAGGCGCCGGGCGCGTCGAGAGCGCCCACCGCGCCGAGCCGGCGTCACCTGATGGCCTGCACCTGCGTTCTGCCAGCTCGGCACGGTGCCCACGTTCGCCTTCGTGATCGCCGTCGCCGGCCGGACGATGATCTTCGGCAGCGGCAGGTTCTGCTTCGTGATCAAGCTGTACGCGGCGTAGCACGAGCTGGCTGCCCCAGCCCGACCGGATCGACCTGCACCGTCGCCGACGATGCGGCCCGCCCTTGACCGCCGAGACGCCGTCGCTCGAGCCGTTCAGACCGACGATCGTGACGGTTCCGGCCGGCACCGCGTGCGGCCATCACCGCCCCGAGCGCGCTCGGGTCGTTGTAGCCGATCACGCGAGTCCATGTCGGAGTAGCGCTGGAGCAGGCCGTTGGCCGCCTTCTCGCCGCCCGTCACGTCGTCCGAAGGGTTGTCCTGCGTGCCGACCACGGTGAGCCCGGCCTTCTTCGCCCAGAAGGACTCGCGGACGTTCAGGTACTTGAGCGCCGGCACCGGGATGCCGATGCCGATCAGCCCGACCTGGCCGCCCGGCTTCGCCTTGGCCAGCGCCTGCGCCTGGAGGAACGCCTGAATGTCGCGGCCCTGCCATACCTGCGACGTGAGTTCGGCGGCACGGCCTTCGTGTTGCCGAAGCTCGCGTCGACCGCGAGCACCGGCACGCCCTTGCTCTTCGCCTGCGTCAGCACGGGCGCGGTCGCCTTCGGGTCGAGCGGGTAGAAGATGATCACGTTCACCTTCTGCGCGAGCAGCTGCTGCATGTTGCTGACCTGCTTGTCCGGGATCGAGCGCGTCGTCGAGCGTGATCACCTTGCAGCCGAACGCCTTGCGCCTGCGCGACGACCGCCTTCTGCCAGAAGCTGAGAGCGTCTCGTTCGCGGCGATCGGGTTCTGGAAGCCGATCGTGCACGCTCGTCCCGTGCCTTGGCGCGGGACCTTGTACTGCGTCGGCAGCTTCGCCTCGATGCCGGTGTAGCCGGGCGGCACGGCGAGCGACCGCGCAGGGGCCGCGAGCGAGGCGGCGACACCGAGCGACAGGACACTCAGGACAGCCACGACACCGATCACGGCGCGTGCGCGTGTGGTCACGTTCCCTCCTTCGCGTAGAGAGCGATCGGGCGCCGCTGCGGCCTCGCCTGCGGGCTCGGGCCGACGCGGCGGCTCGTGCTGCGTGACCTGCGTGGACGCGGTCGCCATCGACGGTAGAGGGCATCCGACCACAGGGCACCGTCTGGTGTCAAATATTTGATCAAATCTTCCAAAGGCGGATAGCGTCGCGCGGCGATGGCCCGCACCACCGGCGACGTCGCGCCCGGCCCGTGTGCGCTCGGGACCCTGCTGGAGCGGGCAGCTGCCTCCTGGCACGACCGGCCGTGCGTGACCGTCAGGCGGGAAGACCCTCTCGTTCGCCGACGCTCGGGCGCGGCGGCGGCCACGAGGGCAGGAGCGCTGTACGAGGCGGGCTTGCGTCAAGGGGACCGGATCGCCCTCGCGCTCCCGACGGGCCGCGAGCTCGTCGAGCTGATCCTCGGCGGGGCCTGGCTTGGGGCGGCGCTCGTCCCCCTCAGCACGGAGCTGCGCCGGCCCCAGTTCGAACATGCCCTCGAGCGGACGCAGCCCCAGGCACTCGTTCTGGCACCGCGGGTGACCGGCGAGCTCGCCGGCCTCCAGCACCTGGTGCCTCGCGTCTGGTCGACCACCGATACCGCCGAACTCGCACCCGTGCCCGTGCGCGGATCGCCGCTGCCGCCGGCCCAGGTCGACCCCCGCGATCCATTCGCGATCCTGATGACGTCCGGGACGACCGGCCCGTCGAAGGGAGTGGTGTGCCCGCACTCGCAGTTCTGGTGGTGGGGCGTGAATACCGCCGCGGTGCTCGACGTCTCCGGCGACGACGTGCTGCACACCACGCTGCCGCTCACGCACACGAACGCGCTCAACACACTCGTGCAGGGCCTGATCCACGGTGCCCACGTGGTGCTGGAGGAGCGGTTCTCCGCCTCGCGGTTCTGGGAGCGCGTCGTCGACTCGGGCGCCACGGTGACGTACATCCTCGGCGCGATGGCCTCGATCCTGGCCCGCCGCGATCCGTCCCCGAGGGATCGTGCGCACCGCGTGCGCGTTGCCCTCGCCCCGGCGACGCCCGCGCCGCTCTGGCCCGTGTTCGAGGCTCGCTTCGGCATCCGCCTGGTCGAGGGCCACGGGATGACGGAGACCAACCTGTGCATCGGCCCTCGCGACGGCGTGCAGCGACCCGGGTGGATGGGACGCACGATGCCGGGCTTCGCCGCGCGGGTGATCGATCGATCCGGCGACCGGCGCGCCCGACGGTGAGCCCGGGGAGCTCGTCCTCCGCGCCGTCGAGCAGAGCGCGTTCGCCGACGGCTACGTGAACGACCCGGAGGCGACGGCAGCCGCCTGGCGTGACGGCTGGTTCCGCACCGGGGATCGCGTCGTGCGCGACGCCGACGGGTGGTATCGCTTCGTCGACCGCGCGAAGGACTCGATCCGGCGACGCGGCGAGAACGTCTCCGCCTGGGAGGTCGAGCAGGCCCTGCTCGCCAACCCGGACGTCGGCGCAGTCGCCGCCGTCGCCGTCCCTTCCGACCTCGAGCGAGGACGACGTGATGATCTTCGTCGTGCCGCGAGGCGACCCGCCCGACCCGGCGGAGCTCGCCGTCTGGTGCGCGGAGCGGCTCCCGGCGTACGCCGTGCCGCGCTACGTCGAGGTGGTCGAGAGCCTGCCACTCACCGACAACGGCAAGGTGCGCAAGCACGTCCTGCGCGAGCGCGGCGTCTCGATCCTCGACCTGGGATCGCGAGGCCGCGGGCGCCGCGAAGCGCTCCCGCTAGCCATGTCCACACGGCGAACTCACGCTCGAAGAGCGCCTCGAAGACGGCCAGGTGACGGCAGAGCGCCTCCTCGGCCCCGTCCGGATCTGCGCGCTGGCAGGCGGCAACGATCTCCCGGTGCCCCTCCGCCTCGACGGCGTACACCTCCTCCGCGTGCTGGTCGAGGATCAGCGCCGCGCCGAACCGCTCCGACGTCTCGAGCATCGGGCGCAGGAGGCGCACGAGCCAGCGCGAGCCGGATGCCTCGGAGAGCGCGGCGTGGAACGCCGTGTTGCCGTGCACGATCCGGGCGCGCTCACCGCTCGCGTAGGCTTCGGCGAGGTCGCGCAGCGCACCGTCGAGGGAGGCCTCCGCGTCCGGGTCGAACCGCTCCGCGGCGCGCCGCGCGGCAGATTCGCTCGAGCGCGACGCGGACCTCGTAGACATCGTGCATCTCGTGCGCGTCGAGCGGCGTGACACGGGCTCCGCGGTACGGCAGCGTGCTCCGCGAGGCCGAGCGCCTCGAGCTGACGGATCGCGTCGCGCACCGGCGAGATGCTCATGTCGAGGTAGCGGGCGATCTCCTCGAGTCGAAGAGGAGAGCCGGGAGGAAGCTCGCCCATCACGATGCGCTCCCGCAGCGCCGCGGCCGCCCGGTGCGACATCGTGGCGGGCCGGTGCTCGCGGAGACGTCCCAGGGTCGGCGTGGTCGGCTCGTCCATGGTGTCGGCATCTGATCAGAGGGAGAAGGCGATGGCAACGGAGGCCGGGAGGTCCTTCGCGCGGCCGCAGTCCAGGACACCTCCGTCTGGCTCGACCGTGAGGGCTCGACGGCGAAGGCGTGCGCGCTGATCGAGGCGGCCGGGCACGGGGGAGCCGACGTCGTCGGCCTGCCGGAGAGCTTCATCCCAGGCTTTCCGTATTGGGTCTTCGTCACACCGCTCTCTCAGACTGCACACTGGCATTCGCGGCTGCACGACCAGGCGGTCGAGGTGCCGAGCGAGACGGTGGAGGCGCTCGCCGACGCCTCGCGCCGGGCCGGCGTGTCGCGGTTGTCGGCGTGACCGAGCGTGACCCCGGCACCGTCGGCACGCTCTACAACACGAACGTCGTCTTCTCGCCGGAGGACGGCTACCTGGGGAAGCACCGCAAGCTCGTCCCGACCTGGGGTGAGCGTGCGGTGTGGACGGGTGGCGACGGATCGACGCTTTCGGTGTTCCCGACCCGCTTCGGCCCGCTGGGCACGTTGAACTGCGGCGAGAACCTCAACACGCTGGCACGCTTCGCCCTCCTCGCGCAGGGCGAGCGGATCCACGTCGCGAACTTCCCCTCCGCGGCGCTCGCCGGTGCGCGCCATTCGCCCGAACGAGCTCTACCTCCACGTCGCCCCCCACGCCTACGAGGGCAAGGTCTACTCCATCGTGTCCGAGGAGTACGGGACGCCCGAGATCGCGGCGGAGCTCGGCGTCCCCTTCGAGGTGCCGGACGGGGCGTACAACTGCGTCTCGGGCGTGATCGGGCCGAACGGCGACTGGGTCGTACCGCCGCTCGTCGACGAGCCGGGAATCGTGTACGCCGACTGCGCGCTCGACGCGATCGTGCAGGGGAAGCTCTTCCACGACATCGTCGGGCACTACAACCGCTTCGATGTGCTCCGCCTGGAGGTCGACCGAACGCCTCGCCGCGCCGTCCGCGAGGTCTGACCTACAGCGGCCGGGCGACGGGTGCGCCCCGATCGGTGTGCAGCCGCACGCGCGCGCCCGCGGCTGCGCTGTCGAGCCGGGCGATGACGACAACCCCGCCCGCGATGCGCACGCTGCCGATGCGCACCGGATGCTGCAGCCCGCCAGGTGCCCGCCGGAGCAATGTCACCTCCTCCACCCGTCCGACGTGCACGACGACGTCGCGGAGTTCGTCCGACCCGCAGGCCGGACACCACAACCGGGCGGGAAAGCCACGCCACCCGCAGGTGGCACACCCGCTGACCCGCAAGCCTGAAGTCACGGTGACTCCAGGACGACCGCGTTCGCACACGCGCCGTGGCGGTAGGCGACCATGCCGTAGCCGGTGGCCAGACCGAGACGCGCCCCGGCGACCTGTCGCTCTCCCGCGCGGCCGCGGAGCTGCCGCACGAGCTCCACGAGCCCGTGCATCCCGCCTGCGGCGCCGGCCTGACCTGCCGAGAGCTGCCCGCCCGAGGTGTTGACGGGCAATCGCCGGTGCGCAAGTGCGTCGAGCGCCACATCGGGGTCGCCGAAGCCGAGGTCGGTGAGCTGGATCAGTGCCAGCGCGGGATAGTCGTCGTAAACCGAGACGACGTCGATGTCGCTCGGTCCCGCACCGGCGTCCTCCCACAGCTCAGCCGCGAGGTCGGCGAGCCCGGTGCGTAACCCGTCGCCGTCCTGAGGGTCGGCGTTGTGGCACGCCGCCAGTGCGCGCATCCTGACACCGTCGCCCCCAGGGGCGACGACGAGGGCGTCGCCGCCGGCGACCACCGGCACGCAGTCGTAGAGGCAGAGCGGGTCGGCGACCAGCGGCGCCGAGAGATAGGCGCGGAGGTCCAGCGGCTTCCGATAGGCAGCGTTCGGGTTACCCGCCGCCCAGTTGCGCTGCGCCACCACCAGGCGCCCGTAGTCCTCCCGTGTCAGTCCGTGGGCTTGCATGTGGCGGCGGGTGAGCAGGGCGAACAGCGCATTGGGGCCGCCGTGCGGGATCGGCGCGAGGTGCTCCCGCGTGGCGACGTTGAAGTCGTCGACGAGCGCCCGGAACGACGTCGGCTGCAGGACGTCGCCGGCGACGAGCAGAACCGCGCGCGCGTCGCCCGCCTCGACTGCACGCCGGGCGTGCTGGAGCAAGTCGATCCCTGACGCGCCCCCCGTGCCCGAGTCCATCAGCCAGCGCGTCCGCAGACCGAGCCGCACGGCGAGGTCGATCGCGCGGTCGGGAGCGAGCGAGAACGACGAGACGCCGAGCCCGTCCACGTCGCGCGGCTCGAGGCCGGCGTCGTCGAGAGCCCGACGTGCCGCGTCGGCGAGGATGGCGCGGGTGGGGAGCTCGCGCGGCGGCTGGCGGAGGTAGGGCGTCTCTCCCGTGCCCACGATCGCCGCGCTCACGGATCGAGACCGGTCAGACCGCGCGGCCGCGAGCGACGAAGGTGCGGAAGTCGTCGATCGCGCCCTCGGACGCGAGCGCGAAGCTCGGCCCGCGACTCGGCTCGGTGCCCGTCAGCTCGTAGAGCCGTACTGCGGCCTCGGTCAGCTTGAGCAGCACGGCCACGCAGTTGACGACAGGCGCGTGACCGATGGTGAGGCCGCGCTCGCCGGCCAGCAGGAGCCCGGGCAGCGCCCCCGCCGGGAGGACGACGTCGGCGCCCGCGTCGACGAGCGGCCGGGCAAGGGCGCGCAGGCCGTCGAGCATCCGCCGGTGCGCGGTCTCGTCGCCCGCAAACGCAGCGGCGAAGTCCTCCACGACGGCGCCCATGCCGACGACGTGGGTGACACGCCCCGTCAGCCCGTACCGGTCGGCCTGCTCGAGATGCCAGCGCTCGAACGCGGCGTCGATGGTGATCAGCGCGAGGTGTCGCCCGAGCTGGGCACTCCAGTGGAGTGACGACTCCCCCAACCCGAGCACGGGGATGCGCACCGCCGAGCGCGCCTCGTACAGGCCGGGATCCTGGAAGTGGCCGAACGCGAACGCGTCGTAGTCCTGCGCCGCCGCCTCGAGCGCGTTGTCGACCGCCAGCACGCTGCAGCGGAGCTCCGTCAGGCGGCCGAAGTGCCGGTCGGGGGGCGACGTGCCAACGACGTCGACCTCGGTGCCCTCGTCGGCGATCTCGTTCAGGTAGGCCGACAGGCGGTGGAGGTAGGTCGCGTTCTGCTTCGGGTCGACGAAGCTCTGCCACCAGATCCGCATCGCGCGCAGCTTACGAGACAGTCGGGTCGCGCACCTCTGGCCGGCCCGCTACGGCTCGAGCCGAAGGGGCAGGCCGAAGAGGGGGAAGAGCGTCGGGGTGTCGAGGAAGAAGCTGATCTCGGCGATCCGACCGGAGGACGCCTCCAGGATCTGCAGCGCCCACGGCTCGTGTCGGCCCTCCGGGCCGCTCGGCCGGTACTGCCCGAACGCGGGCAGGCCGTTGGCCGCGGTCGGCACCAGGCGCGAGCCCCGACAGCCGGCTCCCGGCCCGACCCACCAACGGAGGATCTCGTCCCGGCCCTGCAGCCACAGCTCGTAGGGCGGCATGGACTGCCTGGCGTCCTCGTGGAGAAGCGTGGTGAGGGACTCGATGTCGTAGCGCTCGAAGGCGTCGACGTAGCGGGCCAGGAGCGCCTGCTGCGTGTCGTCCAATGGCGACGGACCTGTGGCGGTGACGTCGCGGGCTCCGAGCGTCGACCGGGCGCGCTGGAGAGCGCTGTTGACCGAGGCCACGGTCGTCTCCAGCAGCTCCGCGACCTCGCTCGCCTCCCACCTCAGGACCTCGCGCAGGATCAGCACCGCGCGCTGCCGGGGCGGGAGGTGCTGCAGCGCCGCGATGAAGGCCAGCCGGATCGACTCCCGGGCGACGGCCTGCTCGGCGGGGTCGCCGTCCGCGGCCAGGACCCGGCTGTCGGGCACTGGCAGGACCCACGCGCTCTCGGGCAGTGGGGCGCCGAGAGCGTCGTCGGCGGTCGCGGCGGCCGCGAGGTCCATCGGTCGAGCGCGGCGCTGGCTCGCGTTCAAGAGGTCGAAGCAGACGTTGCTGGCGATGCGGTACAGCCACGACCGCAGCGCCGAGCGGCCCTCGAACCGATCGAAGCCCCGCCACGCGCGCAAGAACGTCTCCTGCACGGCGTCCTCGGCGTCGAACGCCGAGCCGAGCATCCGGTAGCAGTACCCGGTCAGCTCGACCCGGTACTGCTCCAACCGGAGCTCCACCGGCTCGAACCCGTCGCCGATCCGGGTCGCGCGATCAGCTGCTGCGTGACCGCTCATCGCGGCCGTTGTGACCGTCGTCGCTCCGGCTCGATCACGACGAGCTCTCTCGAGCCATGACCTGTCGGGCAAACCCCCCACATGATCGGAAGCGTAGCTACCTGGCCTCGGGTGCTCGAGAGCCCTGCGAGCGTCGTGATCACCTGCGGTGATCGCCTCGTCTTCGTTGGCCCGCGAGCGAGTGCGAGAGAGGAGCCGGGAGCCGGCGTCCCGAATACCCGCCCATGCCGATGAGCGAGTCCGAGGCCCGAGCCGAGGGGCGCCGGGAGGCAGCTCCGGCCGCCCTCGTTGCGCTCCTCCTGTTCGTGATGCTCGCCCTCGTGAGCCGGGCTCGAGACTGGCACCTCCTCGGCCTGCCCTGGTGGACCTGGCTTCTCATCTCCCTCCCCGCGCTCCTGTTGACGGTCGACCTCCTGATGACCGTCCGCGGGGGCGGCATCGTCCAGTCTCGAAGAGCAGCGCTCCAGCTGCTCGGGCTTCTCGTGCTGGGCAACTTCGTGGCGCTGGTGATCCTCGTGGCGGACCTCGTGACCGCGAACAAGGCGGATCTGAGCGGCGGAGAGCTGCTGCTGACGGGTTTCGCGATCTGGGCGACCGACGTGATCGTGTTCGGGCTGCTGTTCTGGGAGCTCGACGCGGGAGGGCCCGTTGCCCGGATCATCACCCCTGCGCGCACGACGCCGGATTTCCAGTTTCCGCAGGACGAGAGCCCCCAGCTCGCCCCGCAGGACTGGCGGCCGCGAGTCTGGGACTACCTCTACGTGTCGCTGACGAACTCCATCGCGTTCAGCCCGACCGACACCATGCCGCTGTCCCTGCGTGCGAAGGCGACGATGGGGCTCGAGTCGGGCATCTCCGCCGTCACCGTGCTGCTCGTCGCCGCCCGCGCAGTGAACGTCCTCGGCTCGTAGGGCCGGGACGCTCTGGTGCGTTATGTTCAGCACCCACGCAAGCAAGAGGGGAACGCCATGAGCTCCAAGTCCACCGCCACGCCGGAGAACGCGCTCTCGCAGGCGGAGATCGACGAGCGGCTCGCCTCGACCGCTCTCGCGCGGCTCGCCAGCTACCGGGCCGACGGGATGATCCATCTCACGCCGATCTGGTTCGACTGGGACGGGACGCTGTTCCGGCTCACGCTCGGTGCCGGCCGCGTCCACTTGCAGAACCTCGCCCGCGATCCGCGCGTCTCCATCCTGGTCGACCAGGACCCACGCCTGGAGCAGGGCCTCGCGGCAGGGGCGTGGGCGATCATGTGCCGCGGCACTGCTGAGCTGTCACGCGACGAGGCTCTGATCCGCAAGGTCACCTACGCCGTGCTGGTGAAGGCGCTCGGGGCTGCCGACGCCGAGCAGTACACGGAGCCGATCATGGCCGAAGGGCGCACGATCGTGACGATCACGCCCCAGGACTGGCTCACCTGGGACTACAACAAAGTCGACGACTAGGGCGATGTCCGCAGGCGATCGTCGCTCCCGCTTCAGGGCACTTCATGCCCGGGAGCAGCTGTTCGTGATGCCCAACCCGTGGGACGTCGGCTCGGCGCGGCTGCTCGCGTCCTGTGGCTTCGAGGCGCTCGCCACGACGAGCGCCGGGTTCGCCTGGTCGATCGGGAAGCTCGATCAGCAGGTGTCCCGCGACGAGCTGGTGGCCCACGTGGCGAGCCTGGCCGACGCCACGCGCTGCCGCTCAACGTCGACAGCGAGCGCTGCTACCCGGACGATCCCGGCGGGGTGAAGGAGACCGTGGCGCTGCTCGCGGCCGCCGGTGCGGCCGGCTTCTCGGTCGAGGACTACGACCCCGCGACCGGCCGCCTCGACGACGTCGAGGTCGCGGCCGCGCGGGTCGCCGAGGCGGCGGAGGTCGCGCACGGCCTGCCCGAGCCGATGGTGCTCACCGGTCGGGCGGAGAACCACATCCGCGGGGTGGACGATCTCGACGACACCATCGCCCGCCTGATCGCGTATCGAGACGCCGGCGCGGACGCCGTCTACGCACCTGGGCTCCACGACCCCGGCCAGATCGAGGCAGTCGTCAAGGCGGTCGGCGTGCCGGTCAACGTGCTGGCGTTGCCGCACGGGCCCACGGTCGCCGAGCTGGCGACCCTCGGCGTGCGCCGGGTCTCGACCGGCGGCTCCCTGGCCTCCGCCGCCTATGCGGCCCTGCTGGGCGGGGCGCGCGAGCTGCTGACCGACGGCACGTCCCGCTATGCGTCGAGCCGGGTGTCGCCAGAGGCCTTGCGAGCCGCGTTCGGCCACTAGCCGGCGCAGGACCGGAATCCGCCGGCGCGGATTCCGGTCGCGCGAAGATCCCTGAACGCGTCCACTCCGCGGCCGCGGCACCACCTGTCCGTATCAGCCTCCGGCCGTTCGCGCACCGTCCGCTGCGTTGGAGCGTCGGACGGCATGTCTCGGGTAGCCCTGACGATAGCACCGCTTTCGTGCCAGTCGTTCCACAGCTGTCCACGAGCGCTTGATCGCGGCGGCAGGCGGCCCCTTCGGCCACTGGGCGGCGGCGCGCGGGGCGGATACCCCTCCACGGGTCAACGACCCCAAAGGAGGACTCGTGAAGACACGTGCGACGGTGCTCGCGACGGTGCTGGCCGGTCTGCTCGCGATCGCGGTGGCGGTGGCGACCGCTGCGGTCTCGGACGGGACGATCAATGCCTGCCAGCTCCCGCGCCACGGCCTGGTGCGCATCGTCCCGAATGTGACGGCGTGCAAGGGCCAGGAGACCCCGCTCTCGTGGAACGTGAGAGGTCCGCAGGGCGAGCAAGGGCCCGCCGGCTCGAAGGGAGATCCCGGCAGTGCCGGCCCGGCCGGGCCGCCCGGCCCGCCCGGCCCGAAGGGCGACCCGGGACCCCCCGGCGGCGGTCTCCACTCGATCGACGGCCTCTCCGGCCTCGCCTGCACGACGTCCACAGGCAGCGCAGGGACGATCTCGGTCGACACGACGGCGACCGACCTCGTCACGCTGACCTGCGACGCGGGCGGCGGCGGGGGCGGTGGCGGCGGTGGTGGCGGCGGCGGCGCGGCGAAGCTCGTCGTGAACGAGATCGACTACGACCAGCCCGGCACCGACGCGGGCGGTTTCGTCGAGATCGCGAACACGGGCACCGCCGGGGCGACGCTCGACGGCATCGCGGTCGTGCTCGTCAACGGCGGCGACGGCGCGGAATACGACCGCGTGGCGCTCACCGGGACGCTCGCAGCGGGTGGCCATCTCCAGGTCGACATCGAGGCGCAGAACGGGCCTGACGGCGTGGCGCTCGTGAACACGACTACGAACACGCTCCTGGACGCGCTTTCGTACGAGGGCGAGATCCACGCGGCGACGATCGGCGGCTCGATCTTCGACCTCGTCGAAGGTACGCCCACGACGGCGGCGGACTCGAACGCCGACCCGGGCTCGCTGTCGCGGCTCCCAGACGGTGCCGATACAGACAACGCGGCGACCGACTGGGCGTTCACGCAGACCGCGACGCCGGGCGCCGCCAACGTGGCGCGCCCCGTAGAGCGAGCGGGTGGGGTCAGGCCCGAGGCCCGGCCCCACCCGTCCACTCAACGCTTGCGCCCGCGCTCCTCGTAGATGCGGCGGATGCGGTTGCTGACCGCGCGGATCCGCTGTCTCTCCTCGGCGGCCAGGCGCTTGTCGAGCCGGCGCTCGAGCAGCTCGAGCTCCCCTTGCAGCTTGACGTAGCTCTCCCAGCGCTCGGGGGCGAGGCGGCCGTCGGCAAGCGCCTGCTTGACTGCGCAGCCGGGCTCGGCATCGTGACGGCAGTCGGCGAAGCGGCAGTCCGCGAACAGCGAGGTCACGTCGTCGAACGTCTCGTCGAGGCCGTCGTCGACAGCCCACAGCTGCAGCTCCCGGATCCCGGGCGTGTCGACCAGCAGACCGCCGCCCGGCAGCTGCACGAGCTCGCGACGGACCGTGGTGTGACGACCCTGGCCGTCGTCGCGGATCTCGTTGGTCGCGAGCCGTTCCTCGCCGAGAAGCGCGTTCACGAGCGTCGACTTGCCGACACCCGATGAGCCGAGCAGGGCGCCCGTGACGCCGGGGCCGAGCAGCGCCCGCACCGCGTCCATCCCCTCGCCGGTGCGCACCGAGACGGCGAGCACGGGGACGCCAACCGCGACCGCCTCGACCTCGGCGACCGCCGCGGGAACATCGTCCACGAGGTCGGCCTTCGTCAGCAGCACGGCAGGACTCGCGCCGCTGTCCCACGCCAGGATGAGGTACCGCTCGAGACGACGCAGGTTGAGGTCCTCGTTGAGGGACGTGACCAGGAAGACGACATCGACGTTCGCCGCCAGCACCTGCTCCTCCGTCGTCTCGCCGGCCCGCTTGCGCGAGAAGCGGCTCCGCCGCTCCAGGAGGGCCCGGATCGTGCCGGTGGCTGCGCCGGTCGGCTCGACGGCGACCCAGTCGCCGACGGCGGGCAGAGCCGCGAGCGAGGGTGCTTCGCGGACGAGTCGTGCGGGCACGTCGCACCGCAATTCGGCCTCCGCGGTGAGCACGTCGTAGGCGCCGCGGTGCTGCACCGCGACGCGCCCGGGGACCAGGCCCTCGGCAGCATAGGGCTCGAACTCCGTTTCGCGCCGGGCGTCCCAGCCGAGCGACTCGAGATCGGGCAAGACGGTAACCCCCTTCGGTCTCGGTACATGAAAGCGCGTGCCTCGAGGGCACGCGAGCCGCGAGACCGGCGGCTAGCGGTCGAGCCGACGAGTCGCGCGGCGCGCGGGATGGAGTCAACGGCTGTCATGGCGCGTCCTCCTCTCGTCGGCGGGACCGAGGACGCAGTATGCCGCGCTCACGCTCGGTCTGCGAGCACCGCCTCCGCGGCCCGCCGCCCCGAGGCGATCGCCCCGTTCAGCGACGGGTGCTCGCGGTGATCGCCGCACGCATAGAGCCCGTCGGTGATCCGCGGAGCGCGCTGGAGCCGCGCGCCGACCGGATAGGCGGGCAGGGCTCTCGGCACGGAAACGGTCGCCAGGTGGCGCCACGACGAGAAGCTCCTCCCGAACCAGCGCCGCAGCTGCTCACCGACCGCCTCGAGATCGACCGTCCCCCCGAGCGCGCTCGCCGAGACGAGCGACCGTCCCGGCGGCGCGTAGCCCGTCGCGACCTCGCTCGGCACGCAGAGATGGTTCACGGGCCCGTCGGCGTCCCCGGCGAGGACGAGCCACGGGCCGGGGAGCGGCGGAGCCGGTGCGTCGTAGTAGACGCAGGAGACGGCGTTCCAGCCGTCCTCCGGCTCGTCGATGAGCCCGGCGGTGGCGACCACGACGACCCCGGCGGATAGCGCCTCCCCGCCGGCCAGCGTCACCGTGCCCGGGCCGACCGCGGCGACCTGGGCGCTCGAGGCGAACCTCCAGCCCTTCCGCGAGCTGCTCGCCGATCGTGCCGATGCCGTTGCCCGGCAGCGCCGCCGGCGCCGCGGAGAAGGCGTCGAGCACGAAGCTGAGGAAGCGGCTCGAGGAGACGAGGTCCGGCTCGAGGAAGATGCCGCGGAGAAAGGGTGCGAAGACCTGCTCCCGCAGGCGGTCCGACACACCTGCCTGGTGGAGCGCCTCGGCGGCTGTCGTCTCGGTCGCACGGCCGCGCAGCAGGCGGAGGATGCCCGGAAGGTCGCGCGGCGAGACGACCCCACCGGCGAGCGAGCGTAGCCCGCGAAGCAACGACTCCCGGGGGTCGGCGACCCGATGGAACCGACCGCCCGCGCGCACGATCGCGCCGCGCGCGAACGGGCGCAGGTCGAGCCGCTCGTAGTCGAGCAGCCGACGCGCCTCCGGATAGGCGAGCGGCAGCACCTGGAAGCCGCGGTCGAGCAGGAAGCCGTCGATGCGGTCCGTGCGAACGCGCCCGCCCACACCGCTCGCGGCCTCCAGCACGAGCACCTCGAGCCCGGCGTTCCGCAGCGTGCGAGCGCACGCGAGGCCGGCGACGCCGGCGCCGACGACGATCGCCTCCGGCCGCCCGGTCATGCCGGCGACGGTACCGGCTGCCGCTGAGTCTCCAGACGCAAGGAGGTGCCGCGACGAAGCATCTTCACGTCAGGAGCTCTCAGGCCAGCTCGTGGGCCAGCGCCTCGGCGAGCGCGGGCTGGCCGAAGCGGAAGCCGCGGCCCTCGAGGACGCGGGGGACGACGTGCTGCCCGCCGAGGAGCATCTCCTCGCCCATCTGCCCGAACATCGTCCTCACCGCGAATGCCGGCAGGGGGATCACCGCTGGACGATGGAGCGCGGCGCCGAGCGTCTTTCGCGAAGTCCGCGTTACGTACCGCGCCGGGGGCGACGACGTTGGCCGGGCCGGAGAGATCGCTCTCGAGCGCGAAGCGATACGCCGCGATCGTGTCCGTGAGCGTGACCCAGCTCCACCATTGCCGTCCGCTCCCCACCCGCCCGCCGGCACCCAGCTTGAAAGGCGTCAGGAGGCGTCCGAGCGCTCCGCCTCGACGGCTGAGGACGAGGCCGCAGCGGAGGCTCGCGACACGTCCGCCCGCGGCGCGCGCCGGCTCTGCCGCCTCCTCCCACGCCGCCACCACGCCGGCCAGGAAGCCCTTTCCGCGCGGAGCCGACTCGTCCACGATCTCGTCCCCGAGGACGCCGTAGTAGCCGATCGCCGACGCGCACACGAGGGCGGGCGTGGGGCTCATCGATCCCGCTGTCTCTGCCAGCAGCCGCGTGCCGCGGACGCGCGAGTGGAGGATCTCCTCGCGCCGCGTCTTCGTCCAGCGCTGCCCGACGCTCTCGCCGGCGAGATGCACGATCGCATCGATCCCCTCCAGCGCTGCGGTGTCGATGGTTCCTCCATCCGGATCCCAGCCCACCTCTGCTGCGGCCGCGGGCTCCCGACGCACGAGCCATCGGACCTCGTGTCCCTCAGCCTCGAGGAAGGGGACGAGAGCCGACCCGACGAGCCCCGAGGCGCCGCTGACGACGATCCGCACCACTGGAACCTATACAGGACCGGGACGCAGCCGGGATCGTGAAAGGATGCGTCCCCTGTGGCCGACGACCGCGTGCACGACGTCCTCGAGCGGCTCTGGCCCGGTCGCGAGCCCGTCGTCGAGGTGCTCTCCGGCGGCATCACGAATCACAATCTCAAGGTCACGCTCGGCGAGGGGGAGGCGTACGTCGTGCGTATCGCGGGGCAGCACACGGGTCTGCTGGGAATCGATCGCCGGGTCGAGTACGAGGCGTCGCTGGCGGCGGCGGCGGTCGGCGTCGGGCCCGAGGTGATCACGCTCGTCGAGCCCGAGGGCTACCTCGTCACCCGCTTCATCGCCGGCGACATCGTGCCGCTCGAGCGGATGCGCGATCTGGAGACGGTGCGGCGCGTGGCCCGGGCGCTGCGCGCGGTGCATGCTGCCCCACCGCTCTCCGGGCGCTTCGACAGCTTCCGCATCGTGGAGGAGTACCGCGCGACGGCGTTTTCCCGGGGCGCGGAGGTCCCGTCCGAGTACGTGTGGGCACGGCAGACCGCCCGGCGGGTGGCCGTCGCGAGAGGACCGGTGCCCGAGCGGCCGTGCCACAACGACCTGCTGAACGCGAACTTCATCGACGACGGCTCGCGCATCCGCATCGTGGACTGGGAGTACGCGGGCATGGGCGACGTCTTCTTCGACCTCGCCAACTTCTCCATCAACCACGAGCTCGACGCCGAGGGGCGGGCCGTCGCTCCTCGACGCGTACTTCGGCGACGTGCAGCCCCAGCACGTGCGCGCCATGGAGCTGATGCGGTTCATGTCGGACTTCCGCGAAGCGATGTGGGGGGTGGTGCAGGCCGCTGTGTCGGACGTCGATTTCGACTTCGCCGGCTACGCGGCGCAGCACTTCGCACGGCTCGAGCGGATCGCCGCCGAGCCGGCGTTCCAGGCTGCGCTGGAGGCCTGATCCGAGCAGGCGAATCCCCGCTCGGCGTGCCGCCGCTGCGCGCGGGTCTGCGTGACCGAGCGCTCAGCGGGTCTTCGGGCCCGTGTGCCAGAAGACGAGCGCCGCCGCGGTCGCCTCGGCGAGCACGCTGAGCGCCGCTACGACCTTGAGCCAGGTGGGAACGTGCCGCATGCCTCCAACTATCGGCACGAGCAGGGGAAAGTCGAGGGTGGGATCGTGCCCTTGCTCGCGCCTTGCAACACTCTGTTGCAGGGCCGTCGAGCGACCGGCCGAGGGCTCAGGCGATCCAGCCGAGACCGTTCCAGTAGGCGCGGACAGCGCCGCGACGGGAGAGCTCGAGGTGCAGCTCGTCTGGCTCGCCCAGGCCGTGTGTCGACCACACCTCGATGCCGTCCTCGGCGTGGACGCGCCGGAACGGGCGGTCGCTGGGGGCGGTGTCCGACTCGAGCAGCCACTGACGGCCGCCACAGCAGCGCACGCCCCGCGGCCAGACGTAGACGCGGCCACCGCGCTCGCGCACCGCGGCCCGCGCGTCGGCTGCCGCGACGAGCCTCACGCCTTGCAGTTTAGGTTGCACGGCGTCCCGGCAGGCGGAGCGGAGGTGAGCGGACGATGAAGGATCGTGCCCGCGCGGTCGTGATCGGCGGCGGCGTCGGGGGCTGCTCGATCCTCTACTGGCTCGCGCGCCTGGGCTGGGACGACGTGGTGCTCGTCGAGCGCGCAGAACTGACCAGCGGCTCCACGTTCCACTCGGCCGGGCTCGTGGGGCAGCTGCGCAGCTCGCTCTCGCTGACCAGGATGATGATGGAGAGCGTCGATCTCTACCGCTCGCTGGAGGCCGAGGTCGGTCTCGAGACCGGTTGGCGCGAGGTCGGCTCGCTCCGGCTCGCCTCGTCGGAGGAGCGGATGGAGGAGATCTCGCGCCAGGCCGGCTGGGCGAAGACGTTCGGCCTGCCGCTCGAGCTGATCTCCGCGGACGAGGCACAGGAGCTGTTCCCGCCGCTGACGACCGACGGCGTGCTGGGGGCCGCGTACCTGCCGACGGACGGCTACATCGACCCGAGCCAGCTCACGTTCGCGCTCGCGGAAGGCGCCCGGCGGCGCGGCGCGGAGATCGACACTCGGACACGCGTGACGGGGATCCGCGTGCGGGACGGCGGCGTGGCGGCAGTCGAGACGGACCGGGGCGTGATCGAGACCGAGGTCGTGGTCGACGCCGGCGGCATGTACGCGCCGGAGATCGCGCGCCCTCGCCGGCGTCACCGTCCCGATCGTCCCGATGGCGCACGAGTACCTCGTGCTGCAGCCCGCGGGGCTGCCCCTCGACATGCCGACGATGCGCGACCCGTCGCTGCTCGTCTACTTCCGGCCCGAGTCGGGCGGGCTGATCATGGGCGGCTACGAGCGCCATTGCGCGCCCTGGGGCGCTCGACGGCATCCCGGCCGACTTCAACGCGAAATTGCTGGAGGAGGACTGGCCGCGCTTCGAGGAGCTGATGGAGAACGCCGTCGATGCGCGTGCCGCAGCTGGCGGAGATGGGCGTCGTCAAGCTGATCAACGGGCCGGAGGCGTTCACGCCCGACGGGGAGTTCATCCTCGGCCCCTCCGACGTGCGCGGCTTCTGGGTCGCCGCCGGTTTCTGCGCGCACGGCCTCGCCGGCGCGGGCGGGATGGGCAAGCTCGTGGCGGAGTGGATCGTCGAGGGCACGCCGTCGCTCGACGTCTGGCACATGGACTCGCGCCGCTTCGGCGCCGCCTACCGCAGCCGCGCGTACACGCTCGCGCGCACGAAGGAGATCTACGAGACGTACTACGACGTCAAGTACCCGGGTCACGAGCGCGAGGCCGGGCGGCCGCTGCGCGTCTCGCCGGCGTACGCGCGGCTCGGCGAGCTCGGCGCGGCGTTCGGGGAGAAGTCGGGCTGGGAGCGCGCGAACTGGTTCGAGCCGAACGCGGCAAGCGGCGACGGGTCGCTGCGACCGCGCGGCTGGGCGGGGAAGCTGTGGTCGCCGGCGGTCGGTGCCGAGCACGTTGCGTGCCGTGAGGCGGCGGCGCTCTTCGACGAGTCCTCGTTCGCGAAGCTGGAGGTCTCCGGCGGTGGGGCGGCCGACTTCCTCGAGCGGCTCTGCGCCAACCGCGTCGCCCGCGATGTCGGGGCCATCACGTACACGCAGATGCTGAACCCGCGTGGCGGCATCGAGTGCGACTTCACCGTGACCCGGCTGGCCGAGGAGCGCTTTCGCATCGTCACCGGCACCGCGTTCGGCCAGCACGACGCTGCCTGGATCCGCCAGCACGCACCCGACGACGGCTCTGTCCACCTCACGGACGTCACCTCGCAGGCGTGCTTCGGCGCTCTGGGGGCCGAAAGCGCGCGAGATCCTGCAGCCGCTCACGATGACCGACCTCTCGAACGACGCGTTCCCGTACATGCGCGCGCGGATCGATCGAGGTCGGCCCGGTGCCGTGCCTGGCGTACCGCGTGACGTACGTCGGCGAGCTCGGCTGGGAGCTCTACTGCCGCGCGGAGTTCGGGCTGCGCCTCTGGGACACGCTCTGGAAGGCCGGGCGGCAGCACGGGCTCGTCGCCGGGGGGTACAAGGCGATCGACTCGCTCCGGCTCGAGAAGGGCTACCGGGTGTGGGGCGCCGACATCACGCCGGAGGAGACGCCATACGAGGCGGGGCTCGGGTTCGCCGTCAAGCTCGACAAGGGCAACTTCCTCGGACGGGAAGCTCTCGTCTCGGCACGTGAGCCCGAGCGCGTCCTGCGCTGTCTCACGCTGGCCGAGCCGCGCGCGGTGGCGCTCGGCTCGGAGCCCGTGCGGGTCGGCGACCGCCTCGTCGGGCGCGTCACGAGCGGCGGCTACGGCTACACGGTCGGGAGGTCGATCGCCTACGCGTACCTCCCTGCCCAGGAGGCGGCGGTGGGAACCGACGTCGCGGTCGAGATCTTCGGCGACTGGGTGGCCGGAAGCGTGACCCCCGAGCCGCTGTTCGACCCGGCCGGCGAACGCGATCCGAGTCGCTAGGTGCATCAGCTAGGCGGCCGGCTCCGGCGGGCGAAGTGCGGCGAACGGGTCGGTGATCGCGAGCCGCCGCTCGCAGAAGCGGTAGACGTCCGCCGGGCGGCCGCCAGAGCGACCCGCCGGGCGGCGCACCCCGATCGGCTCGATCGCGCCGCGGCGGACGAGCACCCGTTTCAGGTTCGTCGCCGAGACCTCGTGACCCAGGGCGGCGACGTAGACGTCGCGCAGCTCCCCGACCGTGAAGCTCTCCGGCGCGAGCGCGAACCCGACGTTGGAGTACGAGAGCTTACCGCGCAGCCGCTCGCGGCCGGCGAGCACGAGCGCTCCGTGGTCGAACGCCGTGCGGGGGAGGGCGTCGACCGCGTGCCAGACGGTGTCGGCGGGCACGCGGGGATCGAGCCCGAGCGGCACCAGCCCGAGATAGGCGGTGGCGACCTCCCAGCCCGTCGGGTCGCGCGCCGGCTCGCTGTACGTGCCGAGCTGCTCGAGGTGCGCGAGCTCGCGCACATCGACCTTCGCCGCGAGGTGGCGCCGGATCGACGCCTCGAGCGTCTCTCCGGGCTCGAGGCGACCGCCCGGGAGGGCCCAGGCGCCGGCGAACGGCGCTCGCGCCCGTTCCCAGAGCAAGACGAACAACCGCCCGTCGCGCACCTGCAGCACCACCGCGAGGCTCACGTGCAAGGGTCTGGTAGACTCGTGCCCAGGTTTGCGACTCATAGACTAAAACCTAGCGGAAGGGCACCCGGATGACCAAGCGGCGAATCCTCCTCTTCACCAGCACGGTGACGCGCGCTCGCGCTGATCGCAGCGGGCTGCGGCGGGTCGGGCGGCGACGAGGGGGCCTCGACGGAGCCGTCCCAGAGCGCGATCCGCGTCGGGCTGGTCGCCGACAAGGGCCAGCTCAACGACAAGGGCTTCAACGAGCTCGCGTACAAGGGACTGATGCGCGCCGAGGACGAGCTCGGCATCGAGGGCCGAGTGGTCGAGGCGGCGTCGGCGGCGGATTACATCCCCAACATGGCGACTCTCGCCCGGCAGGGGTACGACCTGATCATCGGCGTCGGCTTCGCGCAGGGCGACGCGATCGCGAAGGCGGCGCAGCGGTACCCGGACACGAAGTTCGCGATCGTCGACGTCGACCAGTCCAGTCTGAAGGGGAAACCGAGCAACGTCGAGGGGCTCCTGTTCCGCGAGGAGCAGGTGGGCTACCTCGTCGGCACGCTCGCCGCGCTGGAGGCGGAGCGCGCCGGCGGCAAGGCCGTGAGTGCCGTCGGCGGCTTCAAGGAGCCGCCGGTCGACCGCTTCATCGCCGGCTACCGGCGCGCGGTCCTGACGACCGCACCCGAGCTGGCGGTGCTGTGGGGGTACACGTCCGACTGGGACGACCAGGCGAAGTGCAAGGAGATGGCGCTCGACCAGATCGCCCGGGGCTCGAAGGTCGTCTTCCAGGTCGCAGGCGGCTGCGGCCTCGGTGCGATCTCCGCGGCCAAGGACAAGAAGGTGTGGGCGATCGGTGTCGACGCCGACCAGTCGTTCCTCGGCCCGCACGTGCTCACGAGTGCGCTCAAGGGCGTCGACAGCGCGGTGTTCCTGACTGCCAAGGCGGTCCAGGACGGGACGTTCAAGGGCGGGACGAACGCCGTCTTCGGGCTCGACCAGGAAGGGGTCGGCCTCGGCACGATCAGCCCCGACGCCGACAAGGATGCGGTCAAGCAGACCCAGGAGGTGGAGAAGAAGATCGCCGACGGGGAGATCACCGACATTCCCACGTCGCTGGGGCAGTGATCGCCCCGCCGGGCTGCCAGCGTCAGCACTCGGTGATCACGCCGAACCAGCGACCCGGTAGACGCCCGAAGACCGTGCCGACCAGAGAGACGAGCCGACGGCGCGCGCCGGAGCAGCGACGCTACTGATCGACCTGGGCCTCGAGGTGCTTGAGGTACTGGTGCACGAAGGCGATCGCCATGCTGCCCTCGCCGACGGCGGCGGCGACGCGCTTCACCGGGCCGAAGCGGACGTCGCCGCACGCGAAGATGCCCGGGACGCTCGTCTCGAGGAGGTACGGGTCGCGGTCGAGCTCCCAGCGTCCCGCGGCGCGCACGTCGGAGCCCGTGAGCACGTAGCCGTGGCGGTCGAGCGCGATCTCGGGCGGCAGCCACGCCGTCTCGGCGTCCGCCCCGATGAAGATGAACAGCCCGCCGGACTCGAGCCGGGTCGTCTCCCCCGTCGCGTTGTCGGCGACGTCGATCGCCTCGAGCGAGGTGTCGCCGTGGGCAGCCACGACCTCCGTTCGATAGAGCACGCGGATGTTCGACCGGGTCGCAAGCTGGTCGACGAGGTAGCGCGACATGCTCTTCTCGAGCGTCTCGCCGCGGCAGAGGATGGTCACGCTCCGCGCGTGGGTGGAGAAGAACATCGCCGCCTGGCCCGCCGAGTTGCCCGCACCGACGATGTGGACGTCGAGGCCGTGGGTGCTCGCCGCCTCGCTGCGCGCCGCGCCGTAGAAGATCCCCTTCCCGGCGAGCCGGTCGAATCCCTCGATCGACAAGCGCCGCCACGACACGCCGCAGGCGAGGATGATCGTCCGCGCCCGCAGGACGTCGCCGCCGTCGAGGTGCACGTGGCGCGTCGCGGCGTCGATTCGCGCGATCGACCGGGTGACGAGGATCTCGGCGCCGAGCCGGCGCGCCTGCTGGAGCGCCCGGCTCGCGAGCTCGTCGCCGGACACGCCCGACGGGAAGCCGAGGTAGTTCTCGATCCGGGACGACGTGCCGGCCTGGCCGCCGGGCGCCTCGCGCTCGACCACGATCGTCCGCAGACCCTCCGACGCTCCGTACACGGCCGCGGCCAGCCCCGCGGGCCCGGCGCCGACGATCACCGTGTCGTACTCGGCGGCAGCCGGCTCGGTCGCGAGGCCCAGCAGCTCGGCCACCCGGCGGAGCTGCGGTCGCACGACCGTCTTGCCGTCGACGACGCGAATCGCGGGGCAGTCGCCGTCGGCCGGCAAGGCACCCCCCCACTGCTCGGCGTCGGCCGGCACATCGGGCTGGAGCCACCTGAACGTGATCTGGTTGCGGTCGAGGAAGCGTCGCAGCTCCGCGCAGGACGCGTCCCAGCGCTGGCCGACCACGATCGCCCGAGGCGGCGGCGGCTCGGCCGCGAGGCCCTGCAGCCCACCGGGTCCGCCGATCCGGTTGCTTGCCAAGCGGCCGACCTCCTTCCCGACGTCCGGCGCCACGGCCGCGACGGCGTGGTAGTCGTGCGGCTCGATCCGCATGACGCGCGACGTCTCGGCCGCGCGAAACCCGACCGGGAACACCGTCCCGAGCGTGATCGGCACCTCGCCGAAGACGTCCCCCGGGCGTCGCTCGCCGACGACGCGCTCGATCCCGTCGACGAGCTTGATCGCCTCGATGCGACCCTCGAGCAGGGCGAAGAGCGCGCGCTCGTCGCCCTCGTGCACCGCGTACTCGCCCGGCAAGAGGCTGATGTCGGCCGCTGCGCGGGAAAGCCGCTCGCGCTCGGCGGCGCCGAGAGCCGCGAAGATCGTGACTCCGGCGATCTCGTCGGCCGTCACCATGACCGGAACCCCCGCCGCCCCGCGGGCGACGCCGTCCTGCGGCCTGTCGCCTCCAAAGTCGAGACGGCCCGAGCCCAGTCGCGTCTACCGCAGGATCGCATGGGGAGAACGCTACTGAGTCGCATCCGTGCCCGCACGTCGCCCGTTTCGTGCTCCCGGGTCAGCCGGCGTCGGGATGACCAGGCCGATCCGGTACGTTGGATCGGTTGACCGACATTCCCAACAGGGAGGAGACCCCTTGGCCACGCTCACGGACGCGCAGACCGCCTTTCTCCGCGACAACCCCTTCTACGGTGTCGTGACGACACTCCGGCCCGACGGCTCGCCGCACGCCACGGTGGTGTGGGTGGACGTCGACGACGCCGGCAATGTCTGGTTCAACACGGCTCGCGGACGGGTGAAGCCGACCAACCTGGAGCGTGACCCGCGGCTCGCCCTCACCGTGATCGACCCGGGAAACCCCTACCAGCTGGGTGAGCCTCTCCGGCACGGCCGAGCTCGTGGACGAGGGCGCCGACGCTCAGATCGACAAGCTGGCGAAGAAGTACCTCGACAAGGACGAGTATCCCTTCGCACGCCGGAGGAGAAGCGCGTTGGCGTGCGGATCACCGCCCAGAAGGTCGACTCCGCCGGCTTCGACGGCGGGCACTAGTCGCGGCGATCGCCGGCGCAGCGCGAACGGGAGGGGCGCCCGTAGGCGCCCCTCCCGTCTCTGCGAAGGTGACGCCGGCTACCGGCTCTGGTTCGAGCGGTACCAGGCCGCGTAGGCCTCCCAGCGCTCGCCGAGCGCCTTCAGCGCGGCGGGCGTATAGGCCGAGCGGAGCGAGGCGGACGTGCGGGGCTCCCCGGCGTAGCGCGCCGCATACGCCTCCCAGCGGGCCCCCATCGCCCGCACGGCTGCCGGCGTGTACCCGGCCTGGACGGTCGTGCCGCTCGTGTTCCCTGCGGGAGCGCGAATGCGGTCGCCGCGAGGATTGCCGCCATGGAGACCACGGCCACGAGCGAGATGAGCTTGATGCGCGACATCGACGTGCCTCCTGATCCGGGCCGCCCCCGCCGGGCGGCTTCGGAGACACCGTCGCAATCGCCGCTAACGCAGCTGTAATCGGTGCTACGAGCGGGCTAAGGACCGGCTGTGGAAGGTGTGGGGAGCGCAACACGCACGCGCCGATCGCCGCCACGAGCCTCGGCTCAGCCGGTCCTGAAGCTGCTGCAACGAAGGGCTAAGGTCCGCTCGTGACGGTCGACAGCGGCCTCGAGCTGCGGCTCCTCGGCCCGATCGAGGCGGTGCGGGACGGGTCGAGCATCCCGCTCGGCGGCGGCCGGCAGCGGGCGCTCCTCGCCGCCCTCGCGCTGCGCGCCGGTGAGGTCGTGTCGAGCGACAGGTTGATCGACGAGCTCTGGGGCGAACGGCCGCCCGAGACCGCGGCAACCTCGCTGCACGGGCTCGTCTCACAGCTGCGCAAGGCGATCGAGCCCGATCGTGGACACCCGACCGTCCTCGTCACGCGCGCTCCCGGCTACGTACTGCTCGTCGAGCCGGCGGCAATCGATGCCGTGCGGTTCGAGCGGTTGGTGGGCGAGGGCGAGCTGGCGCTCGAGAGCGGAGACGCGAGCAAGGCGCGGAGCGTCTTCGGAGAGGCTCTGGCACTGTGGCGTGGCCCAGCCCTCGACGGCGTCTCGGACCAGCCGTTCGCCCGCACCGAGGCACACCGGCTGGACGAGCTGCCGCCTGCACGCCCAGGAGGCGCGCATCGAGGCCGAGCTCGCACTCGGCCACGCCTCGGCCGTCGTTCCCGAGCTCGAGGCACTGATCGCCCGCGAGCCGCTGCGCGAGCGCCCGCGGGCGCAGCTGATGCGGGCGCTCTACGCCGACGGGCGGCAGGCGGACGCCCTCGAGGTGTATCGCGACGCGCGGCGGACGCTCGACGAGGAGCTCGGAATCGAGCCGGGGCCGGAGCTGCGGGAGCTGGAGCGCCAGATCCTCGAGCAGGATCCCGGTCTTGCCGCACCGGCCCCGCTGCGACCGCCCTTGCAGCAGAAACGCCGGCGGCTGCTCGCGCTCGGCGTCGGAGCAGTTGCAGTCGCTGTCGCGGCCGCCATCGCGGCCGTCCTGCTCCTCCGGGGCGACGCGTCACCACCCGTGGTCGTTCGAGCCAACACGGTCGCGCTGCTCGATCCGGCCTCGGGCCGCGTCGTCGGTCAGATCCCTGTCGGCGCGCGCCCGACCGCGGTGGCCGTCGGCCATGGCTCCGTGTGGGTGGCGAACACCGACGACGGCACCGTGATGCGGATCGATCCCGAGACGCGGACGGTGACGAAGACGTTCGGCATCGGCGTGCCGGTGTCGTCGCTCGCGGTCACGGCCGACGCCGTGTGGGTCGGGAACGGCTCAGCCGGGTCGGTGTCGCGCATCGACCCCCGCTCGGACGGCGGCGTGGACACGTTCGACGTCTCCGATTCGGCCGACGAGCTGATCCGGGAAACCGTCTACGGCGTCGCGGCCGTCTCCGGCTCGGTCTGGGTAGGGGTCGGGACGGCGGTCCTGCGCCTCGACGCGCGTACCGGTGAGCGGCAAGCGAGGATCGACCTGGGGGCGGTGCCGATCGCTCTCGCCGCCGGCGAGGGAGCCGTCTGGGTGGCAACCGGCGACGAGCGACTGCTTCGCATCGAACCGTCGACCAACCGCGTCGCGGCCGAAGCCGAAATCAGCTTCCCCATCGACGTCGCGACCGGGCTCGGCCGGGTGTGGGTGGTCACCACCAACGGCGAACTCGCCGTGTACGACTCTTTGCTCACCCCGAGAGGCCTGGTCCAGCTGGGCCCTGCTGTCGGCACGGCGGTCGCCGTCGGCACCGACGCCTGGATCACGGAGGTCCGCGGGGGCGAGCCGAACCGCATCGTGCGACTCGATGCCGAGCAGCCGGGTCGGGAAACGGCGCACGCGCCGATCGGCCCGCATCCAACGGACATCGCCGTCGGCGCGGGGCTCGTGTGGGTCGCGGTGCGGCCGCTCGGCCCGTGACGCCGAGTTACTGCTGCACGGAGACGGGGATCCCGCGAACCCGTCCCGCCGCCACGTCTCGCTCCACGGCACGCGCCTGCTCGCGGATCGCCTCGGGTACCACGGCGCTGAACGTCCCGAGCGAGAGGCTGCCCGTACGCAGCGACTGTGGATAGTCGCGGCCACCTCGCAACCGGCCGGTCGTGAGCGCGCTGATGATGCGAAACGCGGCCACGTCGAAGCGCTTGACCGCGCTCGACAGGACGAATGGGCCGAGACTCGACCGGTCGAAGTCCACGCCGATCGCCCAGCGGCCCTGCGCCTTCGCCGCCGCCAGCGTTCCAGTGCCACAGTAACCGGCAACGTCGAAGACGGCGCCCGCTCCCTGCGCGATCTGTGCCAGCGCGATGCGCCGACATTTGGGTGGAGCCGTGAACGAACCCGCGTAGCTGATCAGGACCTCGACCTGCGGAGATGCTCGGCGCGCGCCTGCATCGAAGCCGCCGAAGAACCGGTTCACCGGCCGAATCGAGAAGCCTCCGACTGCCGCCACGACGTCTCTGCCCGGCCGGCGTCGCTCCATCAGGCCGGCCAGGTAGCCGACGACGTAGCCGATCTCCTCTTCGCGAAACGGGACTCCGATCAGGTTCGGAGCGGGGCGTCTGAAGTCGGTGCGGGAAAAGTCCACCACGGCGAAGACGGTACGGGGATGCGCGCGAGCGATCGTGGCCGCGGCCTCTCCACCGGAGTAGTTGAAGACGAGAACGAGGTCGTACCGCTGCCGACCGAAGCGTTGCAGCGCGGCCGCTTCGCCCTCCCTCGGCGAGGGCGTGACAACCTCGGCCTGGACTCCGAACCGCTCGACCGCGCGGCGAACGCCTGCGACCAGCGCGTTCTCGATCGGGTTGGAGAGCCCGACGGTAGTCGAGGACGACACCGACGCGGGCCGGCTCGGCGCCCGCGGCGGCCGGTGTAGCGGTCGCTCCGACAGCGGCGAGCGCCAGCGCCGCGAGCAGGGTGCTGATCCGCACGAGCACGCGCGCCCCTACGGCCTGGGAAACTCGGGAATGTCACGGATCCGTCCGGCGGCGACGTCGCGTGCGACCCCGCGGACCTGTTCGCGAATCGCCTGCGGCACGACAGGGCTGAACCTGCCGAGGGAGAACGCCCCGTTCCCCGCCGTCTGTGGATAGTCGCGACCGGGGCGAAGGTCGCCGTCCACGACGGTGCGGATGAGCTCGAAGACGGCGGTGTCGTAGCGCTTGACCGCGCTGGTGAGGATGTGCGGACCGAGGCTCGAGCGGTCGAAGTCGACGCCGATCGCCCATCGTCCCTTGCTCTTCGCGGCCGCGAGGGTGCCTCGGCCGCAATCGCCGGCGACGTCGAACACGATGCCCGCACCTTTGGCCAGTTGGGAGAGAGCAACGCGGCGGCATTTCGCCGGATCCACGAACGAATCGGCGTAGCCAACGAGCACCTTGATGCCCGGTGCCGCCCTGCGGGCCCCCGCGCTGAATCCGGAAATAAATCGCAGCACCGAAGCGACCGGGTAGCCGCCCACTGCGCCGATCACGTCCCCGCCCTGGCGGCGTCGTTCCATCAGGCCGGCCAGGTAGCCGACGACGTAGCCGATCCCCTGCGCGCGGAAGGGCATCCCGATCAGGTTCGGTGGCGGTTGCTCGAAGTCGGAGCGCGAGTACTCGAGCGCGGCGAAGACGGTGTCCGGATAGCGCCGGGCGACGTCCGCCGCGACCTGGGCCGTGTCGTAGTCGAAACCGATCACGAGGTCGTACCCCTGTCTGCCGAAGCGCTCGAGCGCTGCCCTCCCTCCCTCGCGCGGTGACGGCGTCACGACCTCCGCTTTCACCCCGAGCTCGTCGACGGCCCGCCGGACGCCGCTGATCTGCAGGCGCGCGAGGGGGTAGACGGATCCTCCCAGCGGGTCGTTCAGGAACGCCACCCGCACGGGGCGGGCCGCCGCGGTGGGAGGGGCGGCGCTGCTGCCCGCGAGCACACCTGTCAGCGAGAGCAGCGCGAGCGCTGTAGCGATCCGTACGAGCACGTCCGACATTCTGACGCCGCGGAGCGCGGCCGGATAGCAGGGCTCAGGCCGTGCGCACCGAGTACACCGGAGGCAGGTGCGCCGCTGCCGTCGACCACGTCGCGCCCGCGTCACCCGACGCGAACACGTCGCCGGAGGTGGCGCCGAAGTAGAGCTCGAGCCCTTCGCCCTCCCCCGTCGTGTCGAACGCCTCGCGCAGCACCGTCAGGTACGCCTGCTCGGCCGGAAGCCCGTTGCCGCGTGGCGCCCACGAGGCGCCGGCGTCGCGCGTCTCGTACACGCGCACGCTCCCGTCGGGGGTGACGCGATCCAGGTCCGCGGTCAGCGGGATGACATAGGCGCTGTCGGGATCGGCCGGGTCGACCACGATCGGGAAACCGAAATCCGAAGGCAGCCCCGAGTCGGTGCCGACGTCGATCCACGTCCCGCCGGCATCGTCCGAGCGGTAGACACCGCCGTGGAACTGCAGGAACAGACGCTCGGGTCGCGTCGCGGAGCGGCGCACGTTGTGGACGCAGTGCTGGATCGGGTTGTCCTGCGCCTCGTCGGGCAGATAGCGCGGAACGATGCCCGTGTTGGAGTGGCGCCAGGTCTTCCCGCCGTCGTCCGACAGCCAGATGCCGACCGCGGAGATGGCGACGAGGAGCCGGTTCGGCTCGCCCGGCCAGGTGGCGATCGTGTGCAGGCAGAGCCCGCCGCCGCCGGGTGTCCAGTCCTGGCGCGTGGGCTGGTTCCAGAGCCCTTCGTTGATCGCCCAGGTGTCGCCGCCGTCGCGGCTCTCGAAGAGCACGCCGGGATCACCGCCCGCGTAGAGCAGCCCGTCCTCCTCGCCGGCGACGATGACCCAGATGCGGACCAGTGCGGCATCCTCCCCCTCCGGGAGCGCGATGCCCTCGGCCTGCTGCCATTCGCCCGTCGGGTCAGCGGTGACCCAGATCTTCGGGCCGTAGAAGGGCGAGGCCGTCGCCGCGACGTAGCGGCCGCTGCGGGGATCCCGCATCGCGTACTCCACCGGCTCGCCGGCAAACGCCCGCGCGGTGACGTCGAACGCGCCGCCGGGCTCGCCTTCGAGCGCGAACAGCCCTTTCTTCGTGCCGACGAGGAGCTCGGTCATGTGCTCACCCTCCCGTGATCGCTGGCAGGACGTGGACACGATCGCCGGGTCCCACACCGCTTTCCTCCCGGCCAGGATCGCCGTTGACGAAGACGTTGATGTGCTCGCGGAGGCGGCCGCGCTCGTCGAGCACCCAGCCGGAGACCGCCGGGTGCCTGCGCTCGAGCTCCAGCAGCACCTCCGCCACGGTCGTGCCCGGCAGCTCGAACGTGCGGCCGCCGCACAGCTCAGACAGCGGAGCCCGTAGCTTCACCTCTGCCATGGCGGCATCGTAGGTGGTGGGACCGGAGACTGGCACTCTTTCGTCGACGAACGACTCCGGCGAAATCGACACGCGTTGCCTTGCAACAGACTGTTGCAAGGCAACGTCCCTCGCTACGCGACCGGGTCGAGCTCGAGGACGCCGTGGGGCGCCTCGTACTCGGCCAGCTTGTCGAGGAACGGACGTGGCGGGAACGCCTCCGGCCCGAGCACGCCTGCGCCCTGCCAGGCGCCGTCCGCGATGAGCTCGAGGGCGACGGCCGGGTTGAGCGCCGTCTGCCACACGACTGCCTGCGAGTCGTATTCGCGCATCGACCACTCGTTGTCGACGACGTGGTACAGGTAGGTCTGGCGCGGCTGCCCGTCCGTGCCCGTGCCGGTGACGAGCGTGCCGGCGCACGTCTTGCCGTGCATGCGGTCGCCGAGCGTGGCAGGGTCGGGGAGCGCGGCCGCCACGACGTCGCGCGGCGCCACCTCGACGCCCTTGACGCGGATCTTCTCCTTCGAGTCCAGCCCCAGCTTGTGCAGCGTCTTCAGCACCTCGATGAACTCGTCGCCGAGGCCGTACTTGAAGGTGACCCGCTGGCAGTCGATCCAGCGGGGCACGAGAAGCACCTCCTCGTGCTCGACGTTCACGCACTCCACGGGGCCGATCCCCTCCGGGAAGTCGAACACCTCGGGCTCCGAGAACGGCGGCGTCGTGTACCAGCCGCGCCCCTGCTCCCAGATCACCGGCGGGTTGAGGCACTCTTCGATCGTCGTCCAGATCGAAAACGTGGGCGCGAACTCGTAGCCCTCGACGACGAGGCTGGCTCCGTCGCGGACGCCGACCTCGTCGATCTCCGAGAACAGCTCGTCCGATGCGTACCGGGCGAAGACGTCTGCCGCTCCGGGCTCGATGCCCATGCCGACGAGAGCGAGCAAGCCGGCCTCCTCCCACGCCGGCGCCCGCTCGAACTGGTAGTCGCCCAGCTTGACGCCCGTCTCCTCGTACGGGCGCTCGGGGTGCGGCTCGGACAGCGTCATCGCCAGGTCGAGATAGGTCACCCGGGCCTCGAAGCACGCGTCGAAGACCGACACGTTGAACACGGGATCGACGGCGTTCAGGACGGCGTCGGCGCTCGTCTCCCGGATCAGCTGCACGATGTCGTCGCGCCGCGACGCGTCGATGCGGTGGGCGGAGAACCGGTCGCGCTCCCCGAGATCCGCGAGCACCTGCTCGGGCCGCGCGGGGTCGTAGTCGGCGAGCGCGCAGTGGTCGAAGAAGCTGCGGCGCTGCGCGATGTGGGCGAACGCAGCGCCGACGCCACCGGTGCCGACAACGAGGATGCGCATCCGTGTTTCCTGACCACACCTGTCTTGACTCACCGGTCAGCTTGCCCCGCGGCGGGGCACAGAGATACGCTCGGCCGCATTCTGAGCGGACGCGGAGGGTGACGTGAGCGTTTCGGTGACCCAGTACAAGCAGTTCATCGGCGGCGAGTTCGTCGACGCGTCGTCGGGGCGAGACGATGGAGGTGCTGAACCCGGCGACGGGCGAGGTGATCGCGGAGGTTCCGCGCGGAACAGCCGCTGACGCCAATCGTGCGGTGGCGGCGGCGGAGCAGGCGTGGTCGGAGTGGCGCGAGAAGACGCCGAAGGACCGCATGGAGCTCCTGCTCGGGCTCGCCGACGTGATCGACGAGAACGCCGAGGAGCTCGCACGACTCGAGTCGCTCAACGTCGGCAAGCCGTGGTGGGTGGCGAAGGACGAGCCGCCGCTGATCGCCGACAACCTGCGCTTCTTCGCGGGCGCTGCCCGCAACCTCGAGGGCAAGTCCGCGGCCGAGTACGTCGAGGGCTACACGTCGATGATCAGACGGGAGCCGCTCGGCGTCGTCGCCGGCATCACGCCGTGGAACTACCCGCTCTTCATGGTCGGCTGGAAGATGGGGCCTGGCGCTCGCCGCCGGAAACGTGCAGATCATCAAGCCGGCCGAGCAGACGCCGCTCACCACCCTCCGCTTCGTCGAGCTCGCGCAGGACGTGCTGCCGCCCGGCGTGCTCCAGGTCGTCACCGGCGACGGTGTTCCGGTCGGCGACGCGCTCGTCCGTCACCCGGCGATCTCGCTCGTCTCGCTCACCGGCGACGTCTCCACGGGCAAGCTGATCGCGAAGAACGCGGCCGACACCGTCAAGCGCGTGCACCTCGAGCTCGGCGGCAAGGCGCCGATGGTCGTGCTCGACGACGCCGACCCGGCCACCGTGGCCGAGGCGATCAAGATCGGCGGCTACTTCAACTCGGGCCAGGACTGCACCGCGTCCGCCCGCATCCTCGTCAGCGAGCGCGTCTACGACGACGTCCTCGGCGAGACCGTGAAGGCGGTGGAGTCGCTGACAGTCGGGCGACCCGGCCACGGACGACGAGATCGGGATGGGGCCCGTGATCTCGGCGGAGCAGCAGCAGCGCGTGCTCGGCTTCCTCGAGCGGGCGGTGGCCGCGAAGGCGACGATCGTCACGGGCGGCTCCTCGACGGGCGACCGGGGCTACTTCGTCCAGCCGACGATCGTCACGGAGGTCGCGCAGGACGCCGAGATCGTCCAGAACGAGGTGTTCGGCCCGGTGGTGACGATGCAGCGCTTCTCCTCCGACGACGAGGCGATCGCGATGGCCAACGACGTCCGCTACGGGCTCGCCGCCTCGGTCTTCTCGGAGAACGTGGGCCGGGCGCTGAAGATCGCAGCGCGCCTCGACTTCGGCTGCGTCTGGGTCAACGAGCACCTGTTCCCACTCGCGTCCGAGATGCCGCACGGCGGCTTCAAGGAGTCCGGCTACGGCAAGGACTGTCCATCTACTCCATGGAGGAGTACACGCGGATCAAGCATGTCTGCGTGAAGCTCGCATGACGTCCGCGGACGTCCCGGTCCGGCTGCCGCACGGCGAGGGTGCTCTCGAGAAGGGCCTGAAGACAGGCGCGCTCGGGTTCGTCTCCTCGGTCGTGATCGGCGTCGCCTCGACCGCGCCGGGTTACAGCCTCGCGGCTTCGCTCGGCATCGTCGCGGCTTCGGTCGCCTTCCAGGCGCCTGCGGCGCTGCTCGTGGCCTTCGTGCCGATGTTCTTCATCGCCGGGTCGTACTACTCGATGAACCGGGTCGACCCGGACTGCGGCACGACCTTCACGTGGGTGACGAAGGGGATCGGGCCCGTCCCCGGCTGGATCTCCGGCTGGGCGCTGCTGCTCGCCGACATTCTCGTGATGGCGAGCCTGTCGCAGATCGCAGGGCAGTACACGTTCCTTCTGTTCGGGGCCGACAGCCTCGCCAACAGCGTGTTCTGGGTGACCGTCGTCGGCGTCCTCTGGATCGTCGTGATGACCTGGATCTGCTACGTCGGCATCGAGATCTCGGCCAAGACGCAGTGGTTCCTGCTGGGCGCCGAGCTCGTGACGCTGGGTCTGTTCGCCGTGATCGCGCTCGTCAAGGTGTACGCCGGCGACTTCGCCGACTCGGTCAACCCGAGCCTGAGCTGGCTCAACCCGTTCGCCGTCTCCTCCACGGCGCTCACCGCCGGGGTGCTCACGGCCGTCTTCATCTACTGGGGCTGGGACACCGCGGTCGCGGTGAACGAGGAGACCGAGGACGCGGAGCGGACCCCCGGCATCGCGGCGGTCGTGAGCACGCTTCTCCTGCTCGGCGATCTACGTGGTCGTCAGCGTGGCTGCCATCGCCGTCCACGGCCCGCAGTTCCTCGTCGACAACCAGGACGAGGTGCTCAATCCACTCGGGCAGGACGTCCTTCCCTGGGGTCTCGACAAGCTCCTGATCATCGCCGTGCTCACGTCGGCGTCCGCCTCGACGCAGACGACGATCCTGCCCGGCACCCGGGCGGCGCTCTCGATGGCCTCTCACGGCGCTGCGCCGAAGGCGTTCGCGTCGATCAACCCGCGGCGCCTGACGCCGGGGTACGCCACGATCTGGTACGGCGTGATCTCCGTCGTCTACTACGTCGCGCTCACGATCGTGAGCGGGAACATCCTGGCCGACTCGATCACGGCCACCGGTCTGATGATCACGTTCTACCTGGGCATTACGGGAGTCGCCTGCGTCGATCTACTTCCGCAAGGCGCTGTTCAACGACCTGCGGACGTTCGCGCTGGCGGGATTGGGCCCGGCGATCGGAGCCGTGCTGATGGGGTACATCTTCGTGAAGTCGGCGATCGACCAGTTCAACCCGGACAACTCCGAGTCCGGCAAGGCGCTGCTGGGCATGGGGCCGCCGTTCACGATCGCCCTGCTCGGTCTGCTCCTGGGAGTGATCCTGATGGTCCTCCAGTGGAGGTCGAATCCAGCGTTCTTCCGGCGCCAGCCGGAAGCCGCTGCCCCGGAGATGCGGCTATGAGCACGACGATCGTGCTCGGCTACGACGCCTCCGAGTCGGCCAACGCGGCGCTGGAGCAGACGATCGTGCGTGCAAAGCAAAGCAACGCGGCCGTCGTCGTCGTGTTCGGCTACTACGTCACACCGTGGGGAGGCACCGGCGAGGGCTCGGTCCGCGAGGCGATGCAGCGGGTCGGGTCGCACGCAATCGAGCGCGCGGTCGCGGATCTCGAGGCCGCGGAGGTCGAGGTCTCGTGGCGCCTCGTGGAGGCGAAGCCCGCCGATGCCCTGATCCAGGTGGCAGAGGAGGTCGGTGCCGACACGATCGTCGTCGGCACCGTGGGCGAGAACCCCATCAGCGGCGCCCTGCTCGGCTCGGTCGTACTGCGGCTCGTCCAGCGCTCGCGCATCCCGGTTCTCGTCGTCCGTGTCCCGGAGGAAGGCTGAGCGTCACGGCGATGGAGATCGCAGACGTCCGCCTGGAGCGCGTCGTCATGCGCTTCGAGGACGTGGTCGCGGTGGACGGGATCTCGCTCGAGATCCCTACCACATGACCGCCACGACCGCAGTCGACCACCAGCGCCTCGCCAAGGAGCACCTCTGGATGCACTTCACCCGCATGGGCGGGTACGCGTCGGGCGACGTCCCGATCATCGTGCGCGGAGACGGCTGCCACCTCGAGGACGCGAACGGGAAGCGCTACCTGGACGCGCTCGCCGGCCTCTTCTCCGTGCAGCTCGGCTACGGCCACGGCGAGGAGATCGGCCAGGCGGCGCTCGAGCAGCTGCGCGAGCTGCCTTTCTACACCAACTGGTCGTACGCCCATCCGCGTTCGATCGAGCTCGCGGCCGAGGTGGCGTCGCTGGCACCCGGCGACCTCAATCGTGTCTTCTTCGTCTCGGGCGGCTCGGAGGCCGTCGAGTCGGCATGGAAGCTCGCGCGCCAGTACTACCTCGCGCGCGGCGAGAAGCACGTCAGGGCGGTGCCGCACGAGCCGGAGGTGCTGCACGACGCGCTCGTCGCGACTCGCGGGCCGAGGCGCTACAAGGCGATCGCGCGCCGCCTGGCGTACCACGGGACGACCATGGGAGCGCTCGCGCTGAACGGCATCCCGGCCATCCGGATGCCGTTCGAGCCGCTCGTGCCCGAGGTGCGGCACGTGCAGAACACGAATCGCTACCGGCGCCCGGATGGCGAGACCGAGGAGGAGTTCACCCGCTACCTGCTCGACGACCTCCGCAACGCGATCGAGGCGATGGGCCCGGAGACCGTCTGTCTCGTGCACATGGAGCCAGTCCAGAACTCCGGCGGCGCGTTCACGCCGCCCGCGGGCTACTGGCAGGGCGTCCGCGCGATCTGCGACGAGTACGACATCCTGCTGTCGGCCGATGAGGTGATCACCGCCTTCGGCAGGCTCGGGTACTGGTTCGGCTCGGAGCGCTACGACATCCGGCCGGACATCGTCACCTCGGCCAAGGGGCTCAGCTCCTCGTATGCGTCGATCGGAGCGGTGATCGCGCGTGATGCGATCGCGGAGCCGTTCCTGCAGACGGGGTCGTCGATGTACTCGCACGGCATTACCTTCGGCGGCCACCCCGTCGCGTCGGCGATCGCGCTCAAGAACATCGAGATCATGAAGCGGGAGGGCGTCGTGGAGCACGTGCGCGCGCACGAGGGCGTCTTCCGCGCGAAGCTCGAGACGCTGCTCGACCTGCCGATCGTGGGGGACGTGCGCGGGACGGGGTTCTTCTACGCGGTCGAGCTCGTCAAGGACGCAGAGACGAAGGAGACCTTCTCCGACGAGGAGTGCGAGACGCTGCTGCGGGGCGAGATCTCTCCTGCCCTCTTCGAGGCCGGCCTCATCTGCCGCACGGACGATCGCGGCGACCCTGTCGTGCAGGTCTCTCCCCCTCTCGTCGCGGGCGAGCAGGAGATGGACGAGATCGTGGGCATCCTCGGGGACGTGCTCGGCGACGCCGCCCGCCGCCTTCGTTAGCCGGGCGCTTGAGCTCGATGTGGCGTCGTGGCCACAAAGCCACGCCTACAGGGATCTTGCGCGATCCGAATCCACGCGAGCGGATCCCGGTCTTGCGCAACGAGGAAGGTACGGCTACCCGCACCTCTCGACTAGGGTTGTCCGCGTTGCCTTCGGCCGCCCATCTCGGGCAGGCTGGTGAGGCGAACAGGCGAGAGGAGCTGGGATGGAGAACGGAAACGCGGTCGTGGTGGCCCGCGAGGTGACGCGGCGCTACGGCGAAGGGGATACAGCGGTCGACGCTTTGCGCGGTGTCTCGGTCGACGTGAGCAAGGGGCACCTGACCGCGGTGATGGGGCCGTCGGGCTCAGGGAAGTCGACGCTGATGCACATCCTCGCCGGCCTCGACAAGCCGACCTCGGGCTCGGTCAGCGTGGCCGACACCGAGATCACGACGCTCGGCGACAGCGACCTGACGAGGCTCCGCCGCGAGCACATCGGCTTCGTCTTCCAGTTCTTCAACCTGCTGCCGATGCTGAACGCGAAGGAGAACATCCTGCTCCCGTTGTCGATCGCGGGCGAGAAGCCGGAGGACGGCTGGTTCGATCAGGTCGTCCGCGACGTGGGTCTCGGCGACCGGCTCACGCACAAGCCGGCCGAGCTCTCCGGCGGTCAGCAGCAGCGCGTCGCCATCGCGCGTGCGCTCGTCTCGCGCCCCGAGGTGCTCTTCGCCGACGAGCCGACCGGCAACCTCGACTCGAAGACCGGCGGCGAGATCCTGGAGCTGCTGCGCCAGTCGACGCAGGACCGGGGTCAGACGATCGTGATGGTCACCCACGAGCCCCGCGCGGCCGCGATCGCCGACCGCGTGCTCTTCCTCGCCGACGGCCTGATCGTGCGCGAGTCGCAGGGCGCGAACGCCCACGACATCGTGGCCACGATGGAGGAGATCGGCGCCGAATGATCCGCTTCACCTTCGGCGGCCTGCTATCGCGCAAGCTCCGCACAGCGCTCACCGCGCTGGCGATCGTGCTCGGCGTGGCGATGATCAGCGGCACCTACGTCCTCACGGACTCGATCGACAGCGCCTTCGACCAGATCTTCACGGACATCCGCCAGGGCTCGAACGTCGTCATCTCCGGCAAGTCGGCCTTCGATCTCTCGGACGGCAGCGGTGTCTCCGAGCCCACGCTCTCCGAGTCGCTCCTCGGCGACGTGCGGGAGCTGCCGGACGTGGCCCAGGCCGAAGGCAGCGTCGACAGCGACTCGACGTCGCTGATCGGCCACGACGGGAAGGCCATCGTCTTCGGCGGCGCGCCGAACCTCGGCTTCTCGATCGCGGAGGGCGACTCGCCGTTCAACCCGCTGACGGCTCGTCGAGGGCGCCTGGCCGGCCAACGACGAGGTCGTGATCGATTCCGGCGTTGCCGACAAGAAGGACTTCGAGATCGGCGACGAGATCGGCGTGCAGGTCGAGGGACCCGTCGAGCGGGTGCGGATCTCGGGCATCGTCGAGTTCAGCTCGGACATCTCGATCGGGGGCGCCACGCTGGCGGGCTTCGACCTACCGACGGCGCAGCGGCTGTTCGAGAAGGAAGGCCGGCTCGACGAGATCGCCGTCGCCTCCAAGCCCGGGGTTTCCGACGAGCAGCTCCTGACGGAGATCCGCGAGATCCTGCCTCCTGGCGCGCAGGCGCTCTCGGGCAGCGAGCAGGCGCAAGCGGACGCGTCCGACACCAACGACTTCATCACCTTCCTGCAGGGCTTTCTGCTCGCCTTCGGCGGGATCGCGCTGTTCGTCGGCTCGTTCGTGATCGCCAACTCGCTGTCGATCACGATCGCCCAGCGGACGCGCGAGTTCGCCACGCTGCGCACGCTCGGCGCGTCGCGGAAGCAGGTGCTCTGGTCGATCATCCTCGAGGCGCTCGTCGTCGGCGTCGTCGCCTCGGTGATCGGGCTGTTCCTCGGCCTGCTGCTTGCCAAGGGGCTGTTCGAGCTCTTCGACGCGGTCGGCTTCACGCTGCCGAACGCCGGCCTCTTGCTCGAGACGCGGACGATCGTGGTGGCGCTCGCTCGCGGGCATCATCGTCACGCTGCTCGCCAGCCTGCGGCCGGCGCTCCGCGCGACGCGCGTGCCTCCGATCGCTGCCGTGCGCGAGGGCGCAACGCTGCCGCCGGGCCGCTTCGCCCGCTTCCGCGGCGTCGGGGCCGCCTTGACCGTCGTGATCGGGTTTGCCGCCCTGCTCTACGGGCTCTTCGGCAGCGGGCTCGTCGACGACGCAGGTCCTCATCTGGATGGGGCTCGGCGCGTTCCTCATCTTCCTCGGCGTCGCGCTCTTCTCGTCGCGGCTCGTCAGCCCGCTCGTCTCGGTGCTCGGCTGGCCGGCGACCAAGCTCGGCGGCGCCGCGGGCGTCCTCGCGCGAGACAACTCGCGTCGCAACACGCAGCGGACGGCGTCCACGGCATCGGCGCTGATGATCGGGCTCGCGCTCGTCACGCTCGTCGCCGACGCTCGCGGCCGGGATCGTGTCGACGTTCAAGGGCGCGGTCAACGACCTGTGGAAGGGCTCCGAGTCGGACTACGCGATCACGGCCCAGAACAACTTCTCGCCGATCCCCGTCGCTGCTGCCGATGCGGTGGCAAGGCGCCCGGCGTCGAGGCGGTCGGGAACGTGCGCACCGGCGAGGTGCGCACGTTCGGGAAGAACGATCTTCGCCACGGCGAGTCGACCCCGACGGCCAGCCGGCTGATCCTGCTGACGTGGAAGGACGGCTCGCAGCAGGTGCTGGCGAACCTGGGCGACAACGGAGCGTTCGTCGACGACGGCTACGCGAACGACCACAACCTGACGGTCGGCTCTCCCATCGCGCTCACCTTCCCGAGCGGTGAGGCCAAGACGTTCGCTGATTCGCGGCATCTTCGACCCGCCGACCGGCGGCTCGCCGTTCGGCAACGTCACGATCTCGACCGCCGCCTGGGATGCGATGATCGAGAATCCCCGGAACCTCTACTCGTTCGTGCGGTCGCCGGAGACGAGAGCGCCGCCAATCAGCAGACGCTCGAGAAGGCGCTCGAGCCCTTCCCGAACGCGAAGGTGCAGACGCGGCAGCAGTTCATCGACAACCAGATCTCCGGGCTCAGCGCGATCCTCAACATCCTCTACGTGCTGCTCGCGCTCTCGATCGTGGTCAGCCTGTTCGGGATCGTGAACACCCTCGTGCTCACGGTGTTCGAGCGCACCCGCGAGATCGGGATGCTGCGCGCGATCGGCATGACGCGCCGCCAGGTGCGGCGGATGATCCGCCACGAGAGCGTGATCACGGCGCTGATCGGCGCCGCGATCGGGATCGTGCTCGGCATCGTGCTCGCGGCGCTCCTGATCGCGCGGGTCGACTTCATCGACTTCACGTTCCCGTGGCTGCAGGTGATCGTCTTCACGATCGCTGCGATCCTCGTCGGCATCGTCGCGGCGATCTTCCCGGCGCGCCGCGCCGCGAAGCTCAACCCGCTCGAGGCGCTCCACTACGAGTAAGCGAGCGTGGGGTCTGTCCCCGGCCGGGGACAGACCCCGGCCGTGATCAGGCCTGGGCTGGCGCCGGCGTTGCCGCCGGCTCCTCGATCGGGATCGCGACGCTGCGCTCGCGCACGCGCTTCCCTGCCACGTACCCGACGATCGCGACGACGAACATGACGGCGAGCGTGCCGAGCGTGAGCGCGTGGAACGTCGCACGCGAGACGCCCCACGTGTCCCTGAAGTCATAGTCGACGCCCAGCAGCGGCTCGAGCGTGCCCGGGAAAGATCGCCACCCAGGAGCCGAGCGCGACCCAGAAGATCACGGGCAGGAATGCGATCCACATGCCGGTGTTGCCTCGACCGGGCACCCGGTAGGCGCGGTGCACGTCCGGCTCCGCGTAGCGCAGCTTTAGCGCCGCCGGGAAGATCCACAGGTACGCCAGGAGCGTCGTCGAGGTGGCCATGGCGAGCACGACCGAGAACGCGTCCGCCGCGCTACCGCTCTTCAGCATGAAGACGGCGACGACCATGAACGCCGTCGACGCCACGCCCGACAGGACGTTGCAGCGCACGGGCGTGCCGAGCTTCGTGTTGAACACACCGAACCACGGGAAGAAGGAGCCGTCGTACGCCGACACGGCGAGCACGCGGTCCGCTCCGATCATCCAGACGGCGCCCGACGTCATCAACGTGAAGATGAAGCCGAGCGCGGTGAGGGTGAAGAGGACGGTCTGTGCGCCGCCGTAGACCGAGAACGTCTCCTTGACCGCGTCCACGAAGCCGCCGATGCCGGTGATCTTGTCGGACGGCAGGACGAGCAGGATGCCGAGCACCGGAATGCAGTACAGGAGCACCCCGAGCACGCCGGAGCGGAGCACCGAGATCGGCACGTCACGCTTCGGGTTGACCATCTCCTCGGCGGCGCCGTTCTGCAGCTCGAAGCCGACGTAGTTGAAGAGGATCAGCGGCGTGAGCGCGAGGAAGATCGGCCAGGTCGGCTTCAGGTCGCCGGCGGCGAACCCCTCCACGCCGTTCTTCGCCGCGTAGATCACGAGGGTGATCGTGAAGAATCCGAGCACGAGCAATCGCGCGATCGCGCCGGCGTTCGGGATCCACTTGCCCTTCTCGATCGCCGCGATCGCGACGCCGATCGAGAACCAGATGAAGAGGAACTTGAACGCGTAGTCTCCGAACGAGCCGAGATCGTCGACGCCGAGGGACGGAAGGTCGGTCGCAGCCCACGCCGCGCTGGCGATGAACGCCAGCGAGCCGCCGACCCAGAAGGGGTTCGACGCCCAGTAGACGACGGCCGCGATCCCGGCATGAGCCCGGCCGAACGCCATCTTCACCCATTCGTACGGCCCGCCTTCCTCGGTGAAGGAGCTGCCGACCTCGGACATGATCAGCATGTAGGGACCGACGAAGGTGATCGCCATCACGACGAGCCAGAAGAACCCCTGCGGCCCGTTGGACGCGACTGCGCCGAGCGTGTCGAGCCCGACGAGGGCGCAGAGCGTGAAGAAGACCATGTCGAAGCGCCGCAGCGACTTCTTCAGCTTCGCCTTCTCCTCGAGTGCGAGCTCGGTGGTGAGCTCGACCGGTACGTCGGCTGTCGTCATGGTCTTTCCCTCCACTGGCAGGGCAAAGCCGGGCGAGTCTATACCGGTGGATCCGTCGGGCAAGTGCCCGGCGGTCGAGGTGCTACGAGCGCGAGCGCCGCGCGACGCCGTCCCGCTCGGCCGCCTCGGCCACGGCGGCCGCGACCGTCGGGGCGACGTCGCGGTTGAAGACGCTCGGGATCACGTACGTCGCGCCGAGCTCGTCCGGCTTGATCACCGCCGCGAGCGCGTGGCCCGCGGCCACCTTCATCCCCTCGGTGATCGCTGAGGCGCGAACGTCGAGGGCGCCGCGGAAGACACCGGGGAAGGCGAGCACGTTGTTGATCTGGTTCGGGTAGTCGGAGCGGCCGGTGGCGACGACGGCGACGCTCCCGGACGGCAGCTCCTCGGGGGCGATCTCGGGCGTGGGGTTGGCCATCGCGAACACGATGGCGTCGTCGGCCATGCGCGCGACGCCCGCGGGGGTGATCGCCCCGGGCACCGAGAGACCGATGAACACGTCCGCTCCCTCGAGCACCTCGTCCGGCGTGCCGCGTTCCTCAGCCGGGTTCGTGCGCTCCGCGTACGCCGTCTTGACCGGGTTCAGGCCGTCGCGGCCCGGAAACACGGCACCGTGCTGGTCGCACCCGACGATGCTGCGTGCACCCGCCGCGAGCAGGATGTCCGTCACCGCCACGCCCGCGGCACCGACGCCGCTGACCACGATCTTCACGTCCTCGATCCGCTTGCCGACCACCGCGAGCGCGTTGAGCAGCGCCGCCAGCACCACGATCGCCGTGCCGTGCTGATCGTCGTGGAAGACCGGGATGTCGAGCTGGTCGCGCAACCGCCGCTCGATCTCGAAGCAGCGCGGCGAGGAGATGTCCTCCAGGTTGATGCCGCCGAAACCCGGCGCCAGCGCACGCACCGCCGACACGATCTCGTCCACGTCCGTGGTCGCGAGGCAGATCGGCCAGGCGTCGACGCCGCCGAACTCCTTGAACAGCGCCGCCTTGCCCTCCATCACGGGCATCGCCGCCTCGGGCCCGATGTCGCCGAGCCCGAGCACGGCCGTCCCGTCGCTCACGACCGCGACCGTGTTCTGCTTGACGGTCAGGCTCCAGGCCGCAGAGCGATCCTCGGCGATCGCCAGGCAGACCCGAGCCACGCCCGGGGTGTAGGCCATCGACAGGTCGTCGCGCGTCTTGATCGGCGCCTTCGAGCGCATCTCGATCTTGCCGCCCAGGTGGAGCAGGAACGTGCGATCCGAGACGTGCTCCACCTCGACGCCTGCCAGCGCGCGCACCGCGGCCACGATCTGCTCCAGGTGCTCGGCGTCCGACGCGTCCACCGTGACGTCGCGCACCTTCACGTCACCCTCCGCCCGCACGAGGTCGATCGCGCCCAGAGAGCCGCCAACGTCGCCGATCGCCTGCGCCAGCCGTGCGAACGAGCCCGGCGTGTCCGGCAGCCGCACCCGGATCGTGGCGCTGAACGACGCCGACAGATGGGGGGTCATGCGCCCACCACCCCGGCGTCGGCGAGCTCCCGAATCTCCTCGTCCGTGTAGCCCGCCTCGCGCAATACCTCCACAGTGTGCGCACCCACGTCTGGTGGCGCACTGCCGTGGTTGACGCGCTCGCGGTCGAGGGAGAGTGGGAGTGCCGGCAGCCGCAGGCCGTCGATGCGCGGGTGTTCGAGCGGCTGCATCAGGCCCAGCGCCTCTGTCTGAGGGTTCGCCAGCACGTCGGCCACGTCGGCCACGGGCGCCGTGGGGACGCCGGCCGCGGTCAGCCGCTTCTGCCAGCCGGCGGCGTCGTCCTCGCGCAGCCGCTCGACGAGCAGCTCGTAAAGCGCATCGCGGTTGCGCACCCGGTCCGGGTTGGTGCGAAACCGCGGATCGTGGACGAGCTCTGGCGCTCCGGTCGTCTCGCAGATCGCCTGGAACAGCCGGTCGTTGCCGCCGCCGATCATCAGCTCGCCGTCCCGCGTGGGGAACACCTGATACGGCGCGACCATCGGGAAGCGCGTGCCCTGGCCGGTCGGGATCGTGCCGTCGGCGAGGTAGCCGGCGAGGTGGTAGCCGATGTAGGCGAGCGCAGTCTCGTAGAGAGAGACGTCGACGACGGCGCCCTCGCCGGTGTGCTCGCGCTCGAGCAGGGCAGCGAGGACGCCGACCGTCGCCCACATCCCGGTGCCCATGTCGATCAGCGACGAGCCGACCCGCACTCCAGGGTGTCCCGGCTCGCCGGTCATCGAGATCAGCCCGCCCGCCGCCTGCATCAGCGCGTCGTAGCCGGGCTCGCGCGAGAGAGGGCCGACGCGTCCGTAGGCGCCGACCGAGCAGTAGACGAGACGCGAGTTGCGCGCCCGGAGCTCCTCCGGCGCGAGACCGAGCTCCTCGGCCAGACCGGGACGCAGGCTCTGCAGGAAGACGTCCGCGCGGTCGGCGAGCCGCACCACTGCCTCGCGACCACGCTCGTCGCGGAGCGAGACGGCGAGCGAGCGCTTGCCCGCGTTGGCGGAGAGGAAGATCGTGCCCTCGCCGTCCCAGAACGGCGGGCCCCACGCGCGGCCGTCGTCGCCCGTGTCCGGTCGCTCCACCTTGACGACGTCCGCCCCCAACGCTGCGAGCGTCTGGGCGCAGTAGGGCCCGGCGATCGACGTCGTGACGTCGACCACGCGCAGGCCGGCGAGGGGCTGGTGGGGCACAGCCCCATCATCGCGGTCAACCCCTCTGCGACGATGCAGTCGTGTTCGATCAGCTCGTGAACTGGGTCTCGGGGGCGTGGTGGAGCTACCCCGTGATCTTCCTCGTGTCGATGCTCGACGCGTTCATCCCGCTCGTGCCGAGCGAGACGGTCGTGATCACCGGAGGCGTCCTGGCGGGCGCCGGCGACCTCAGCCTCCCGCTCGTGATCCTCAGCGCCAGCCTCGGCGCCTTCGTCGGCGACAACATCTCATACGGTCTCGGCAGCTGGCTCGGCGAGCACACGGTGAAGCGCTTCATCAGAGGCGAGAGGGCACACCGCGCATTCGACTGGGCGGAGCATCAGCTGGAGCGGCGCGGCTTCTACCTGATCATCATCGCGCGCTTCATCCCGGGCGGGCGCACAGCGGTGACGTTCTCGTCCGGCTACACGCACGGCATGACGTACCGGCGCTTCGTCGTCGCCGATGCCTGCGCCGCCGCCATCTGGGGCAGCTACGCGGCGCTGCTCGGGTACGTCGGCGGGAAGCAGTTCGAGGAGGCGCCGTGGAAGGGGCTGTTGCTGGCGTTCGCTGTGGCGGTGGGGATGGCGGCCGCCGTCGAGGGCGTGCGCTGGCTCCGGCACCGCCGCCGCGGTCCTGCCCCGGAGCCGGCCGGCTCTGACGCCGACGGCGGCTGAGTCAGGCCGCCGGGGGTGCCCCGGACGAGGGCCGCCGTCCGGCGCGCCGGAGTCGCTACTGCGTCGCCGTGGTGTGGCGGAGCCCGAGCTCGCGCATGTCGCGGTGCACGATCACGGTCGCCTCATCCGGCGACACTACGGTCCGCGGCGGATACCGTCCATCCGTGCGCGTGCACGTCACCGGCGGCACCGGATATCTCGGCACCGAGCTCCTGCGCCTTCGACCGGCGGCCAGCGCCGAGCGCGTCGAGATCCGAGATGCCGCTGCGGTGGCGGAGGCGCTCGAGCGCCTGGCGCCGGACGTCGTCATCCACACGGCGTACCGGCAAGACGGCCCGGAGGCGTGGGCGATCACCGTCAAGGGCTCGACCAACGTCGCTCGCGCCGCACGCGACCTCGGCGCCCGGCTCGTCCACGTCTCCACCGATGTCGTCTTCGACGGCCGGAAGGGCTCGCCGTACGTGGAGGAGGACGCGCCGAGCCCGTGCACCGAGTACGGCGTCGCCAAGGCCGCCGCGGAGCAACACGTGGCGGAGGCCCACCCCGAGGCGTTGATCGTGCGCACGTCGCTCATCGTCGGCGGTCCTGGCCTGCCGCCCTCGAAGCACGAGCGTGCCGCCCTAGATGCGGAGCACGCGTTCTACGAGGACGAGATCCGCTCCCCGGTGCAGGTGACCGATCTCGCGAGCGCGCTGCTCGAGCTCGCGGCCGCGGAGACGACCGGCATCCTCCACGTCGCCGGGGCCGAGGACGTCTCGCGAGCCGAGCTCGCAGAGCTCGTGACCGGGGGACCGGTGCGTCGGGCCCCGGCTCCTGCCGGGCGGCCGCTCGACTGCTCGCTCGACTCGAGCCGCGCGCGCGCCGTCCTGCGCACGGAGCTCCGCGGCGTGCGTACCGTGCTGACGTGAACCGCCTCGCAGGAGAGACGAGCCCGTACCTCCTCCAGCACGCGGACAACCCGGTCGACTGGTACCCGTGGGGGGACGAGGCGTTCGGGCGCGCCCGCGCCGACGACCGGCCGCTGCTCGTCTCGGTCGGGTACAGCGCCTGCCACTGGTGCCACGTGATGGAGCACGAGTCGTTCGAAAGCGCCGCCACGGCTGCGGTGATGAACGAGCACTTCGTGAACGTGAAGGTCGACCGCGAGGAGCGGCCCGACGTCGACGCGCTGACGATGGAGGCGACGGTGACGATGACCGGCCAGGGCGGCTGGCCGACGACGGTGTTCATGACGCCTGAGGGCGCCCCGTTCTACGCGGGCACGTACTTCCCGCCCGAGCCGCGTCACGGCCTGCCGAGCTTCCGCGAGCTCCTCCTGGCGGTCGCGAGAGCCTGGAGCGAGCGGCGTGACGATCTCGCCGCGCAGGCGCAGCGGCTCGTGGAGGCGCTCGGGCATTCGGCCCGGCTCGAGCCTTCGGCCGAGCCGCTCACGGCCGCGCTCCTCGACGCCGCGGAGGACGGCATCGCCCGGACGTTCGAGCCCGCGTTCGGCGGGTTCGGGCACGCGCCCAAGTTTCCGCCCGCCTCGGTGCTCGAGTTCCTGCTTCGTCGCGAGGGCGAGCACGCGCGCGAGATGACGACGCGCACGCTGGACGGCATGGCCGCCGGCGGCATGTACGACGTCGTCGGCGGCGGCTTCCACCGCTACTCGGTCGACGGCCAGTGGCTCGTGCCGCACTTCGAGAAGATGCTCTACGACAACGCACTCCTTGCCTCGACCTACCTCCACGCGTGGCTCGTGACCGGGACCGAGCGGTACCGCTCGGTGGTGGAGGAGACGCTCGACTACGTCGTGCGCGAGCTCCGGCTGCCGGACGGCGGGCTCGCCTCCGCCCAGGACGCGGATACCGACGGCGTCGAGGGTCTGACCTACACGTGGCCGCCGGAGGAGGCGGCTGCGGTCGGTCTGCCGCCGGCTGTGCTGATGCCGTGGGAGGACGGGCGCGCGATCGTGCGCGGCGAGGTCGACGCGGAGACGCGTGCCCGGTCGCTCGCGGTGCGTGCGCGGCGTCCGCAGCCCTTCCTCGACGACAAGGTGATCGTCTCGTGGAACGGGCTGGCGCTCGCCGCCCTCGCGGAGGCCGGTTACCGGCTGCAGCGTGACGACTGGCTCGAGGCGGCGCGTGGCGTGGCCGCGTTCCTGCTCGGCCCGCTCTCCGCCGCGGACGGCGGGCTGCGACGCTCCTGGCGCGAGGGCCGCACGAGCGGCCAGGCGTTCCTCGACGACTACGCGAACGCCGCCTTCGGCCTGCACGAGCTGCACGTCGCCACGGGTGAGCTGCGCTGGCTCCTCGAGGCCCGTCGTCTGGCGCTGCTCGCCGTGGAGCTCTTCGGCGACGACGAGCGCGGCGGCTTCTTCCTCTCGCCGGACGGTGCGGAAGCGCTCGCCGCGCGAGCGAAGGACCTCGACGACAACCCGCTCCCCTCCGGCAACTCGATGCTCGCGTGGGTGTTGCTCCGGCTCGCCCGCGTGTGGGGCGACGACGAGCTCGAGCGGCGTGCGGTCGGCGTCTTCCGCCTCGTGGAGCCGGCGCTCTCCCGCGCGCCGGGCGCATTCGGCTGGGCGCTCTGCGGCCTCGACCTGTACCTGTCGCCGCCGCGTGAGCTCGCGATCGCCGGCGACGTGACCGCACCCGTCGCCCGCGCAGCGCTCTCACCGTTCCGGCCGCGTACGGTCGCGGCAATCGGCCCGTCGGAGGAGGTGCCGCTGCTGGCCGGCAAGGCGCTCGTCGGCGGGGCGACCGCCGTCTACGCCTGCGAGCGCTTCGCGTGCCGCGCCCCCGTCACCGATCCCACCGAGCTGGAGGGCTGAGCATGCAGCTGTGCTTGATGATCGAGGGTCAGGAGGGCGTCACCTGGCAGGAGTGGGTTGCGCTCGCCCGCACCGCGGAGGAGCACGGTCTCGACGGCCTGTTCCGCTCCGACCACTACAGCGCGATCATCCAACCGTCGGCCGGGGCGCTCGACGCGTGGGCGACGCTCGCAGCCCTCGCCGCGGTGACAGAGCGGATCCGCCTCGGCACGCTCGTCTCTCCAGCGACCTTCCGGCACCCCAGCGTGCTCGCCCGCAACGCCGTCACCGTCGACCACGTCTCCGGCGGCCGCGTGGAGGTTGGCATGGGCGCGGGCTGGTACGAGCGCGAGCACGTCGAGTGCGGCTTCCCGTTCCTCGACGCGAAATCCCGGTTCGACCTCTTCGCGGAGCAGGTCGAGGTCGTCGTCCGCTCGTGGACGGAGGAAGGCTTCGATCACGACGGCCCCGCGTACAGGCTGCGCGGCCAGACGGCGCTTCCACGCCCGGTGCAGAGCCCGCACCCGCCGCTGATCCTCGGCGGGACGGCGAAGCCGCGCAGCGCAGCCCTCGCGGCGCGCTTCGCGACCGAGTACAACACGCTCGGCGCACCGCTCGACGAGCTCCGCGATCGCCAGGCGCAGCTCGACGCCGCCTGTGCTGATGCAGGGCGCGACCCCGCCACGCTGACCTTCTCCGTCATGACCGCCTGCGTGATCGGCCGTGATCGAAGCGAAGTGCTCGAGCGCCTGCAGCGCCTGCAGGCGCTCACGGGGGACGAGCCGGATCCCCAGACCCTGTGGGACGAGCGCCGCGAGCGCTGGCTGGTGGGCACGGTCGACGACGTCGCCGCCCGGCTCGCCGAGCTGAGCACCGTCGGCGTGAGCCGCGTCTTCCTCCAGCACCTCGACCACCGCGACCTCGACGCCGTCACCCTGTTCGGCGACCGTAGACTCGCGGCCGTCGAGCGGCTTTGAGGCATGAGGTCCTGGGCCGCGGGCGGCCCCTTTAGGGACCTTCGCGCATAGGGGATCCGCGAGAGCGGATCCCGTGCTTGCGCCCTACGGTAGGGTCAAGGCCGTGGCGACGTCCGAGCCGCGGCTTTGAGGCATGAGGTCCTGGGCCGCGGGCGGCCCCTTTAGGGATCTTCGCGCGTACGGGATCCGCGAGAGCGGATCCCGTGCTTGCGCCCTACGGTAGGGTCAAGGCCGTGGCGACGTCCGAGCCGCGGCTTTGAGGCATGAGGTCCTGGGCCGCGGGCGGCCCCTTTAGGGATCTTCGCGCGTACGGGATCCGCGAGAGCGGATCCCGTGCTTGCGCCCTACGGTAGGGTCAAGGCCGTGGCGACGTCCGAGCTGACCGGCGCCGAGGAGGTCGCCTGGGACCTCTCCGATCTCTACGCCGGTCCGGACGATCCCGCGCTCGAGAGCGATCTGGCCGAGGCCGAGAGCGGCGCGACGGCGTTCCGCGAGCGCTACCACGGCAAGGTGGGCGAGCTCGATGCGCAGCGCCTGGCGGCAGCGGTGGCCGAGCACGAGCGCATCGACGCGATCGGCGCCCGCATCGGCGTATTCGTGTATCTCCGCTTCGCCACCGACATGGCCGACCCGGAGCGCGGCGCGCTGCTGGCCCGCATCCAGGAGAAGGGCGCCCAGCTGCAGACGCAGCTGCTCTTCTTCGGTCTCGAATGGGCCGCGCTCGAGGACGGGCACGCCGAGGAGCTGCTCGCGAGCCCTGCGCTCGACCACTGGCGGCACTACCTCCACGCCCTGCGCAAGTTCCGCCCGTACCTCCTCAGCGAGCCGGAGGAGCGGATCGTGACGGAGAAGTCGGTCACCGGCTCCTCCGCCTGGTCGCGGTTCTACAGCGAGCAGCTGTCCGCGATCCGCGTCGACCTGGACGGCGAGCGCCTCTCGCTCGAGCAGGCGATGTCGCGACTCTACTCGTCGGATCGCGAGACGCGGAGGGAGGCAGCGGCCGCCGTCAACGCGGCCCTCGAGCCCGGCCTGCGCACGCGCGGGTACGCGCTCAACACGATCATCCTCGACCACGCCACGGAGGACCGGCTCCGCGGCTATCCGACCTGGGTGAGCGCACGAAACCTCGCCAACGAGACGACGGACGAAGCGGTGCAGGCGCTCGTCGACGCGACCGTCTCGCGCTACGACCTCGTGCAGCGCTACTACCGTCTCAAGGCACGCCTGCTCGGGCTCGACCGGCTCGCGCACTGGGACCGGATGGCGCCGCTCACGGAAACCGACGACAAGACCACCTGGGACGAGGCGCGGCGCATCGTCGTCGACGCCTACTCGGGGTTCTCGGCCGAGGCGGGCGCGATCGCGGAGCGGTTCTTCGACGCGGACTGGATCGACGCGCCTCCGCGCCCGGACAAGTCGAACGGAGCCTTCTGTGCGACGACCGTTCCCGGCGTGCATCCGTACGTCCTCCTCAACTACACGGGGGAGAAGCGCTCGATCCTCACGCTCGCCCACGAGCTCGGGCACGGGCTGCACGGCGTCCTAGCACAGCCGCTCGGCCTCTACAACTCCGACACGCCGCTCACGACCGCCGAGACGGCGTCGGTCTTCGGGGAGGCGCTCACGTTCAAGGTGCTGCTCGCGGCGGAGGACGACCCCCACGCCCGGCTCGACCTGCTGACGCGACGGATCGAGGACGCGCTCGCGACGGTGTTCCGGCAGATCGCGATGAACCGCTTCGAGGAGCGGATCCACACGGAGCGCCGGACGGCGGGCGAGATCGCGCTCGACCGCTTCGCGGAGCTCTGGCTCGAGACGCAGCGGGACGTCTTCGGCGACTCGGTCGACACCGAGGGGTACGCGAACTGGTGGAGCTACGTGGGGCATTTCGCCTCCGTCCCCGGGTACGTCTACGCGTACGCGTACGGCTTCCTGTTTGCGCTCTCCATCTTCCGCGCGTGGGAGCGGGAAGGGGACGCACTCGTCGAGCCGTACCTCGATCTCCTCCGGGCCGGCGGCTCGAAGCCGCCCGAGGAGCTCGCGCGCATGGTCGGGCTCGACCTCACCGACCCCGCGATCTGGTCGTTTGGCATCGATGCGCTCGCCGAGGAGATCGACGAGGCCGAGCGACTCGCGAACGAGCTCGGGTAGTCGGCGCCTAACCTCGGGTCTCCGAGGACGTCTCCGATTCTTGGCATTCCGGTAAACGGGCGATAGTGTCCCGCCCCGAAACACGACTCGAATCGAGGGAGCGTCAATGCGCAAATTGGCAGTTGCTGTGGCGGTCGTCGTGGCGGCGCTGGGGGTCTTCGCCGCCGGCGCGTCACCTGCGACGAGCGAGGACGGCGTCACGAACACGACGATCACCGTCGGCGGCACCGCTCCGCTGACCGGGGTCGCGTCGCTCTACGCGACCATCTCCAGGTCGATGGCGGCGTACTTCTCGTACGTCAACGCGCGCCGCGGCCCCGACGGGAAGCGGGGCGTCTACGGGCGCCAGATCGTCTTCAAGGTCTACGACGACGGCTACAACCCGGCGAACACTGTGACGCAGACGCGCCGGCTCGTCGAGCAGGACAAAGTGTTTGCGCTCATCGGCACGCTGGGCACGGAGCACAACTTCGCCATTCGTCCCTACGTCAACCAGAAGAAGGTGCCGCAGGTGTTCGCGGCGTCCGGTTCGACGTCGCTCGGCGCCGACTACAAGACCTTCCCGTACACCATGGGCTGGCAGCCGGACTACAACTTCGAGGGCGGCCTGTACGGGAGGAAGATCGCTCGCAACAGCCCGAACGCCAAGATCGGCGTGATCTACCAGAACGACGAGTACGGCAAGGACGTGCTCGCCGGCCTCGAGGAGGGGCTGGGGGACAAGGCCTCGAACATCGTCGACAAGGAGCCGTTCGAGGTCGTGCAGTCCCGCGACGTCCGCTCGCAGATCGTCAAGCTGCGGTCGAGCGGTGCGACGGTGTTCGTCGTCATCGCCACGCCGACGGCTGCGATCACGTCGCTGGCCACGGCAGGTCTGCTCGGCTGGAAACCGTCCGTGATCTACGTCAACGCAGTGGCCGGCACGGACACGTTCATGACGCTGGCGCGGTCGAGCGGCGCCGGCGAGCTCATCGACCGCGTCTTCACGACCCAGTTCACGAAGGATCCCGCGAACCCGACCTGGGACGACGACGCGGGCATGAAGCTCTACCGCGACGTGATGAGCAAGTACTTCCCGAACGGCTCGAGCGCGACCGTGCAGAACAACGGCCTCAACCTGTACGGCATCGGCGTCGCGCACGCGTTCGTCCAGGCGCTGTACAAAGCCGGCAAGAACCCGACCCGGGCGTCGTTGATGAAGGCGGTGCGGAGCTTCAACGAGTCGAGCCCCTTCCTGCTTCCTGGCGTGAAGGAGCGAACCGGTGGCGACGACCAGTTCATGGTCGACTGCCTCCGCATGGTGAAGTTCGTCAACAACGTCTTCCAGCCCGTGTCCAGGACGCAGTGCAAGGACACCGCTTCGAGCTAGCGTGAGGAGGATGGGGCCGGCCTCGCGCCGGCCCCATCCTGTTCGTCTAGGGTCCGGCCCCGTGAGCGTGGCCCGCATCGAGTCCCTCCTCGCGGGGCGGCTCTTTCTCGAGCCGCAGCTGATCGGCGACCGGATCGCCTTCGTCTCCAACTTCGGCGGTCACCTCTCCCTGTACGCGATGGGCGACCGGGGAACGGTGCCCGAGCAGCTGCTGCCTGCGCGGATCGCGCTCCAGAACCCGGAGCTGCTCGACGGAGAGGCATTCGTCGCCGTCCCCGAGCTCGATCGGATCGTGGTGATGATCGACTCCGACGGGGACGAGAAGTATCGGCCGCATGCGATTCCCCTCGCCGGAGGCTTCCCCGAACCTGTCGCCGAGGCCGCGTTCGCCGACACGCGCGCTCACCTGATCGACGTCGACCACCGCACGCTGACCGCGTACTTCGCGGTGCAGATGCTCGGCGAGACCCTCGGCCGCGTGGTGCGGGTCGACCTCGAGCACGACACCGCGGAGACGCTGTGGGAGAACCGCTGGGTGCCGTTGCCCGTCGCGTGGACGCGCGACGGTAGCCGCGTCGTCGTCGCCGAGGAATACACGGTCGGCGACGTCGTCCTCTTCGAGCTCGAGGAGGGCGGCAGGCGCATGCTCTGGGGGACGCCGCTCGACGAGCGGGCCGAGGGAGAGGAACACAGCCTCTCCGGCTTCCACCGCGCGGACCTGACAGCCGACGAGCAGGGCCTCCTCGTCGTCACCAGCCTCTTCGACGACGCCTACGGGCCGGGGTACCTCGCGCTCGACGGCGGTGACGTGGAGCCGGTGGCCCTCGAAGGCGCCGTCCACACAGGTGCGGGAGAGCTCGAGCGGATCGAGCGGCTCGGCGACGCCGACCGGTACCTCGTGTCCTTCAACGTCGACGGCGCTTCCTGGTCCTACGACGCGGACTTCGACCAAGGGGCACGCCGCCTGACGCTGGGGCGCGTCCTCTGCGGCCGCGGAGAGCTGGCGGGCGGTCAGCTCCACGGGCTCCGTCACGACGAGGCGAGCGGCCGCTTCGCCGTGTCGTTCTGCACCGCGACGGTGCCGACCCAGCTCTTCGTGCTCGAGCCGGAGACCCTCGGCGGCCCCGAGGCGGCTGACGAACGAGCGTCCGCTCGGCCTCGATCCGGCGCTGCTCTCGATCGGGGAGGACGCCTCGTACGTCTCGCACGACGGGCTGCGTATCTCCGCCCGCTTGTACCTGCCGAGCCCGGAGCTCGGGTTCGCCGGACCGCGGCCGGTCGTCGCCTACGTGCACGGCGGCCCGCAGTCGCAGGAGCGGCCGAACTTCGCGTGGTTCTCGATGCCCTTGATCCAGTTTCTCACCCTCCAGGGCTTCGCGGTGTTCGTCCCCAACGTCCGCGGCTCCACCGGCTACGGCCTCGACTACACGAAGCGCGTCGACCGTGACTGGGGCGGCCAGGACCGCCTCGACCACGTCTGGGCGCTGACCGAGGTGCTGCCGCAGGATTCGCGTCTCGACACCGCACGGGCGGCGGTTGTCGGCCGCTCCTACGGCGGCTACATGACACTGATGCTCGCGGCCCGCCATCCCGAGCTGTGGAGCGCGGCGTGCGACATGTTCGGGCCCTACGACCTGCTCACGTTCATGGATCGGATCCCCGAGACGTGGAAGCCGTATTTCTCCGTCGCCGTCGGAGACTCCGAGACGGATCGCGACTTCCTCGTCGAGCGCTCGCCGCGCACGTACGTCCACGAGATCACGTGCCCGCTGCTCGTGATCCAGGGCGCGAACGATCCGCGGGTCGTGGAAGCCGAGTCTGCCGACCTGGTCGGCGAGCTGCGGGCGGCGGGCAAGGAGGTCGAATATCTCGTCTTCGAGGACGAGGGCCACGACGTGCTCAAGCTGCCGAACCGCGTGCGCTGCTACACGGCGATCGCCGACTTCTTCGCCGAGCGACTCCGCCCGTGAAGGGCCGTTCGCGGCCCGAGAGGTAGCGCGAAGGGCACTCCCTGCTTGAAGCGACGCCGGCCGAGGAGTTGAATCGCTTCGAACCCTTTCCGAAGGAGGAGCGATGCCGACGTACATCAGCCTCATCAACTGGACCGAGAAGGGCGCGGCCGGCTTCAAGGACACCGTGGAGCGGGCCGAGGCCGGCAAGGCGCTCGCGAGCCAGTTCGGCGGGGCGCTGAAGGAGATCTACTGGACGCTCGGTACCTACGACATCGTCGCCGTCTCCGAAGCCCCCGACGACGAGACCGCGACCGCGTTCGCGCTCGCGCTGGCCTCGCAGGGCAACGTCCGGACGACCACGATGCGAGCCTTCTCGGGCGATGAGATGCGAGGAATCATCGCGAAGACCGGCTAGGGAGCGGGCTGGGCTCGCGGCGACTTCGCCGGACGCGTCCAGCGCTCAGGAGCGCTGGACGCCCATCGTCAGTGCGCCCACGTAGCCAGACCCGCTCTTCGCGAGCTTGAGCAGCGACTTGCTGCCGCCGTTCCGGTAGATGCTGTCTGCGGCGTTGCGGGTGGTCCGATTCGGGCGCGCGCTGTACGGCGAGCGCTTGTAGACGGTGTCCGTGACGGTATCGGGGAAGTAGAGCTGACCGGTGTGCAGGATGTTCCCGCCGAGGTAGACACGCGTGTGGATGTGCACGGTGCGGCCCTGGTACCAACCGGGGTAGATGGTGACGAAGCTCGCCACGCCCTTGGCGCTCGTCTTCTGGATCCCGCGGAGGAATGTCTCGCCCTCGGTGTCCTGGGCGCTGACGCCGGAGTAGACGCCCTCGCCGTCGCAGTGCCAGATGTCGACCGCCGCCCCCTTGATCGGCTTGCACGTCGAGACGTCGAGGACGCCGAGCCGCAGCGTCAGCGGCACGCCCGGACGCCCTTCGGTGACGTTCTGGCGCACCCTGTCGCCGTCGAGGAAGTACGGCCCTTCGGTCTGCTCGGGGGTGAGCACGCAGGTGAGGAGACCCGAGGCCACGGCCGCGGGCCCGGCGCTCGCCTCGTCGGGATCGACGAGCGAACGGGCCTGCCAGCTGCCGGCTCCGAGGGCTGCCACTGCGCCGCCGAGCTTGAGGAGCGACGCACGCCGGGTGACGCGCTGCTCGGGAGTGTTCGTGTGATCGTCCATGGGCGCGATCCTCCAAGGTTCGTTTCAGAGAAGCCTCAGAACCGGTGCAGGGTTGACTCAGAGCTCGATGCCGCCGGGTCGGTCACGCGCGGTGTGCGCGGTACTGCTCCCAGTACCGCTCCATCGTCGTCTGGCGATGGGCCGCGTGGGCGAGGTCGTAGGCGGCGAGGTTGACCGCGCGCACGATCCACTCCTCCCCGAGGTCGAGCACGTTCACGCACGCGGGCGCCTGCTCGAAATGCCCGAGGAACGTGCGTTCCCCGAGCAGCGTCCAGGAGAGGATGGCGCGGTTCACCCCTCCGTGCAGAACGGCGAGCGCCGTCTGCCACTCGCGCGCAAGCAGGCGGTCGAGGGCGGGCAGCACACGGTCGAACAGCTCGCCGATCGACTCCCCGCCGAGGAAGCGCTTCTCGGCGGGCACGACCCCGCGGAAGGCGTGGATGAACGCGTCCTCCAGCTCGTCCGCCGGGATCGTGGAGAGGTGTGCCCCCTTCAGCTCCTGCAGCTCCGGCCACTCCTCGGCGTCGGCGTGCGGCGCCACGATCGCCGCCGTCTCCCGCGTGCGGCGCAGACCGCTCGTGACGACGAGGTCGAACCCGATGCCGGCCAGCAGCCGACCCGCGGCCGCGGCCTGCGCGCGGCCTTCCTCGTTCAGCGAGACGTCGTCGGGCGAGAACGGTTTCCCGGTCGCGTCGTCGAAATACGAGACCTCGCCGTGCCGCATCAGGTAGAGCCTGCGTCTCACGGCGTCTCGTACCGGTCGAGATAGCGAGGGCTGGCGACCGCGAGCTTCTCCCGCACCTTCCGTTTCAGCAACGCCAGGTCGCCGTCGCGCACGTCGCCGGCGCGGAGGCGGGCCGCGAGAGCGCGCTCCTCGGCCGACGGAGGGGCGGGCGACGGTGCCTCGCGGACGACGATGGAGAGCGCGTTCATCGCCACGAGCGTGCGGAAGCGCAGGCGGTGATCGTCGAGCGTGGGGAGGATCTCCTGCTCGAGGAACAGGTGCACCGCCTCGGCGAGCTCTGCTGCGACGGGGCGGTCTGGCGCGCTCATGCCGCCCGCTCGATCAGGTCGAGCAGCTCGTACTCCATCTCTGCGGCGAGGCGGCCGAGGATCGCCAGCTCGACGTTCCGCTCCTCCCCGCGCAGGTGCCGCTGCGTCTGCGAGAGCGAGCCGATCGCCCACTTGCAGTTGCCGAGCACCTCCCAGGCGTAGAGCTCGTCGAGCGGCACGTCGCGACCGGTCAGCTCCGTGTAGCGCGCCAGAAAGCGCTCCGCCGCGGCGACACCGCCGAGCCGCCGCTCGTCGGCGCCGAACCTCCAAGCCCGCACCAGCGGCCAGGCGAGATCCTCCAGCGGATCGGAGACGTGGGCGAACTCCCAGTCGAGCACCGCGACGACGCCCGTCTGGTCGACCATCACGTTGCCGATGCGGAAGTCGCCATGGCCCACGACCGGCGGCCGCTCGCAGCGGAATCCGGTCGCGGCACCAGGCGAGGCCGTACTCGATCGCCGGATGCGGCTCGGCGGCGAGGTCGAGCTCCTCGTGCAGCCGGGCGAAGAGGTCGGTGTCGGGGAGGAACGGAAGCCGCTCGCGGGGGATGGAGTGGATTCGGGCCAGCTCCTCCGCCAGTCTGGAGCATCGAGACCTTCGGGCGGCGCCTTGACGATGCGCCTGCCGATCGTCTCGCCGTGCACCCGCTCCATCACGAAGGCCTCGCGGCCGTCGAGCTCGCCGAGGTAGGCGACGGGCTCGGGCACGCGCACGCCCGCCTCGCGGGCCGCGACGAGCAGCTCGAACTCGTCGCGCAGCGAGAGCGTGTCGAGGTGGATCACCCCGCCGCCGGCACGGCGCACGAGCAGCTCGCGCCCGTCGGCGGTGTCGACGGCCCAGGCCTCCTTCGACGCGCCGCCCGCGACCTTGACGGCGCGGGTCGACGCCGGCGCCGAGCGCCACCTCGAGCGCCTCCCTCACAGGACGAGCTCGGCAGCGAGGCTGCAGCGCCTCGGGCTGCCGGGCCTGCAGGATCGAGCGTCGTCGCGCCGCATGCCCGCCAGGCGTCCAGCCGGTCGGCGATCCGGGCGCGGTCGCCGACGAGCGCGATCTCGTCCACGAGCGCGTCCGGCACCGCGGCCGCGGCTTCCTGCTTCTTGCCGTCGAGGTAGAGATCCTGGATCACGCGCGGCCTCCGACCTCGAACCCGTACCGCTGCGCGAGCCGGTTGTAGAAGTTCTGCCCGCGAGCGCCCATGCCGCCGACGTACAGCGCGAGCATCGGCTTGAGGAAGTCGCGCGCAAGCCTCGACGTCGTCGGCCACCACGACCGGCACGAGCGGCGCGAGGTCCCAGTCCGTCCGGGCGTCCCCCACGTCGCGCGAACCCCTCCTCGAGGCGCGGCAGGTGCGTCTCCGCGCAGCGCTCCGGCGAGAAGAAGATCGGCAGCCAGCCGTCGGCGATCTCGGCCGCGAGCGCGACGTTCTTCGGCCCGATCGCGGCCAGGTAGATCGGCACGTCGGCCCGCGGTGGGTGGACGATGATCTTCAGCGGCTTGCCGAGCCCGGTGGCGTCGGGGCCCGAGTACGGGATGTCGTAGTGCTCGCCGTGGTGCTCGAGCGGCGCGTCGCGCCGCAGGATCGTGCGCACGATCTCGACGTACTCGCGCGTGCGCGTGAGCGGCTTGCCCCACGGCTGGCCGTGCCAGCCCTCGGCGACCTGCGGGCCAGAGGTGCCGAGCCCGAGCAGGACGCGCCCGCCCGAGAGGAGGTCCAGCGTGGCGACGGTGGTCGCCGTCGCGGCCGGCGAGCGCGCCGGCATCTGCATGATCGCGCGTGCCGAGCCTGATCGTTCCGGTGCGTGCGCCGCGATCCAGGCCAGCGGCGTGACACGGCGTCCGTGCCGTAGGCCTCGGACGTCCAGACGGAGTGGAAGCCGAGGCGGTCGGCCTCCTGCGGCGAGCGCGGCGTACGTGACGGGGTCGTCGTACCCGAGTTGCAGGCCGAGGCGCATCTGGACGATCCTACTTCGCGTGAGCGAGCGCCCTCTTCCCGCCGGAGTACCTCGAGCGCCGAGCGCGCGTACCGGGAGTTCATGGAGCAGCACGTGTATCCCGAGCGAGCGCGCTGCTCGACCGCGAGGACGACGACGCGCGCAGGCGCTCGTCGCCGAGCTGCAGGCCCGGGCACGCGACGCCGGGCTGTGGGCGCCGCACATGCCGCCCGAGGCGGGCGGCACGGGTGAGGGCTTCCTCTACTACGCGTGCATGAACGAGGAGATCGGCCGCTCCTACTGGGCGCAGCTCGTGTTCGGCTGCCAGGCGCCCGACGCGGGCAACGCCGAGATCCTGCACCTGTTCGGCACGGCCGAGCAGCAGGCGGCGCTTCCTCGAACCGCTCGTCGCCGGGCGAGACGCGGTCGTTCTTCTCGATGACCGAGCCGGAGGTGGCGGGCTCGGACCCGACGCTGCTCCGGACGCGCGCGGTGCTCGACGGCGACGAGTGGGTGATCGACGGCCACAAGTGGTTCTCGACCGGCGCCGACGGGGCGGGCTTCGCGATCGTCTTCGCGATCACCGACCCGGACGCGGAGCAGCACCGGCGCGGCACGATGATCCTCGTGCCGGCCGACTACGCCCGGCGTCGAGCTCGTGCGTCCGATCACGGTGATGGGACACGAGGGCCGCCGCTGGAACACGCATTGCGAGGTGCGCTACACGGGCGTCCGGGTGCCGCTCGCGAACACGCTCGGCGAGCGAGGCGACGCGTTCCGCATCGCCCAGAAGCGGCTCGGGCCCGGACGCATCCACCACGTGATGCGCTGGCTCGGCCAGATGCAGCGCGCGTTCGACCTCATGTGCCGCTACGCGCTCGAGCGGGAGGCGTTCGGCGGGCCGCTGGCCGACAAGCAGACGGTGCAGAACTGGATCGCCGACTCGGCCGTCGGAGATCCAGGCGTGCCGCTGCTGACGATGGACTGCGCGCGCAAGATCGACGAGGGCTCCGAGGCCCGGGTCGAGGTCTCGCTGCTCAAGTTCTACGCAGCCCGGGTGCTGAACGAGGTGATCGACCGGGCGATCCAGGTGCACGGCGCCTGCGGCCTCACCGACGAGACACCGCTCGCCCAGATGGCGCTGCACGCCCGCGGCGGTCGGATCTACGACGGCCCCGACGAGGTGCACCGCATGGTCGTCGCGCGCCGCATCCTGAAGAGCTACAGCGCGGGTGACGGCTGGTCGTTCTCGTAAGCGCCGAGTGCCGCGACCCCATCGTCACGACTGCCCGCGCGGGGGAAGCGCTATGGCGCGAGGGAAGGTGGTGGCGCGAGGGAAGGTGGTGGCGCGATCCGACCGTCGGCATCGGTGCGCGGCCCCGGCACGTTCGGGAACCGGAAGTCGAGCGGCGGACGCCCCGGCTGGACGACCCAGGCGTGGCCGGTCTCGCCCGACTCGAGCGCGATCCAGACGGCGTCGGCGACATCGGCCGCGGCGAGGAGCGGGAAGCCGGCCTCGTCCAGCCGGCGACGGGCCTCGCCCGCGAGCATCGGCGTGTCCGCGATGCCCGGGCAGACGGCGTTGATCGAGATGCCGCGTGCCTCCAGCGCCGGAGCGACGCTGCGCACGAAGCCGACGACCGCGTGCTTGGTGGCTGCGTACACCGGGTCGTCGGACATCGCGGTGAGACCGGCGAGCGACGCCGTGGCGACGATCCGACCGCCTCCGGCCATCGCGCGCGCCAGGCGCCGTACGCCGAGCACGACACCGTCGACGTTGACGCCCATCGCCCGGCGGTAGCGCGTCCAGAGTCAGCTCGGCCGGGTCGGCCGGGCCCCCGAGCACGCCCGCGTTGAGGCAGGCGACGTCGACCGCGCCGATCCCCTCCCAGGCGTCCGGGTCGGCGACGTCGAAGCCCGTCGTCAGATCGAGCACCTCGACCTCGAGGTCGGCGGCGCGCAGACGGGCGACGATCGCGGCGCCGAGACCCGATGCACCCCCGGTCACGAGTCGCCCTCACGGGACCAGCACGACCTTGCCGGTGGAGCGACGCTCCTCGACGAGCCGGTGTGCCGCCGCGGCCTCTGTCGAGCGGGAACGCGGCGCCGACGACGGGTCGGAGCAGCCCTTGCACCCACAGCCGCAGCAGATCGTGCGCCGCGTCGTGCACGAGGTCGGGCCGCAGCTGCATCAGGCGGCCGAGGTAGAACCCCGCTGCGCTCGAGGTTGCGCCCCACGAGGAGCGCGGGGTCGAGCGGCAGCCATGCGCCACCCGCGAACCCCACCGCGACGGCGACGCCGAGCGGGCGCAGGAGCTTGATCGAGTCCGCGAACAGCTGCCCGCCGACGGGGTCGAGGACGACGTCGACCGGCTCGATCTCCGCCAGGCGGTCGTAGGTGACCGCCTGCACGGCGCCGAGCGACAGGGGAAGCTCGAGCTTCTCCGCCGAGCCCGCGGTGGCCGACGACCTCGCCGCCCAGGACGCGGGCCACCTGCACGGCCGCCGAGCCGACCCCTCCCGCGGCGGCGTGCACGAGGACCCGCGTTCCGGGGCGCACGTGCGCCTGTCGGGTGAGCGGGAGCCAGGCCGTGAGGAACGCCATCAGGAAGGCCGCGCCCTCCTCGAACGTCGCCCCGGACGGCAGGTCGAACAGCCATGCCTCGTCCACGGCGACCCGCTCCGCGTAGCCGCCCCCTGTCTGCCGTGGCAATCCGAGCACGCGCCGTCCGTCAGCCGTCTCGCCGGCGACCTCCGAGCCGGGCACCCAGGGAAGCTCGGGCATCTGCGGGTACTGGCCGCGCCTGATCAGCACGTCGGCGAAGTTGATCCCGGCCGCACGGACGTCGACGAGCACCTGTCCGTTCTCGAGCGCCGGGTCCGGCGCCTCGGCGCACGGTGAGCACCTCGGGCCCACCGGTCGCCGCGAGCACGACAGCCCTCACGAGGGCACCGCTCCCGAGCGGGCGCGTGCTCGCGTGCTCACCGGCCGGTGAAGCGCGGCTCGCGCTTCTCGATGAAGGCGGCTACGCCCTCGGCGCCGTCCTCTGACTGCAGACAGCGGCGGAAACCCTCGACCTCGCGCCGCAGACCCTCCTCGAGCGAGAGGTCGCGGGTGGTGCGGGCGAGCTCGCGCAGCACGCCGACGGCCACCGGGGAGCGCTGCGCGATCGTCGCTGCGACGCCGACCGCCGCGTCGAGCAGCTCCTCGCGCGGCACGACCTTCTCCACGAGCCCCCAGTCGTACGCCGTCGCGGCGTCGATGAAGTCTCCGGTGAGGTTGAGCAGCATCGCACGCCCGACGCCGACGAGCCGCGGCAGTCGTTGCGTGCCGCCCCCGCCGGGGATCAGCCCGAGCTTGATCTCGGGCTGCCCGAGCTGAGCCTCCTCGGCGCAGACGCGTACGTCGCAGCACATCGCGAGCTCGAGCCCGCCGCCGAGGCAGAACCCCTGGATCGCGGCCACGAACGGCGTGTGCGCGGCGTCCATGCGGTGACCGAGCTTGTGGAGCCCGCGAGCCGAGCCGCCCTCTTGCGTCGCCGCCTCGCGCAGCGCCGGGAACTCCTTGATGTCGGCGCCCGCGACGAACGCCCGCTCGCCGCCGCCGCGCAGCACGATCGCCCGCGTCCCGTCGTCGGCGTCGAGGCGGTCGATCTCTGCCTCGAGCTCGTCGAGCAGCGCCGCCGAGAGCGCGTTCATCGGTGGGTTGTCGATGGTCACGACGGCGACGAAGCCGTCCTGCTCGGTGGAGACGAACTCGCCCATCAGGCCGACGCTGCCTCGGCCGCCTGGACGGGCTGCCCTGCGAACTGGTCGCGCAACGCCGTCTTGCGGAACTTGCCGACCGCCGTCTTCGGGATCTCGTCGACGAACTCGAAGCGGTCCGGCAGCCACCACTTCGCGAACTGCGGCTCGAGGAACGCCCGGAGCTCTTCCGGCGTCGCCTCCTGGCCCTCGCGCAGGACGACGACGGCCAGCGGCCGCTCGGACCACTTCTCGTCGGGGATCGCGATCACCGCCGCCTCGGCCACGGCGGGGTGGCCCATCAGCGCGTTCTCGAGCGCGACGGTGGAGATCCACTCGCCGCCGGACTTGACGAGGTCCTTCGCGCGATCCTGGATCTGGACGTACCCGTCGGGCGCGATCGTGACGATGTCGCCGGTTCTGAACCAGCCGTCCTCGGTCCAGCGGTCGTCGCTGTCCGGCGAGTCGTAGTACGCGGACGCGATCGCCACGGCCCGCGCACCTCGAGCTCGCCCATCGTCTCGCCGTCCCAGGGCACGAGGCTCTCGGCGCCGCGGGCGCGGATCTCGACGAAGGGGATCGGCGGTCCCTGCATGGCGCGCCGGTCGTAGGCGGCGGCGCCGGAGAGACCCTGCTCCTGGCCTGGCGCGCCGGAGATCGTGCCGATCGGCGACATCTCGGTCATGCCCCAGCCGTGCGTGACGTGGAGGCCGTGGCGCTCCTGGAAGGCCTCGATCAGCGCCCGGGGCGGTGCGGCGCCGCCGACCGTCATCGTGCGCATGGCGGAGAGATCCCAACCGCCGGGGTTCGCGTCGAGCGCCTGCAGGATGCCCAGCCAGATCGTCGGCACCCCGGCGGCGACCGTGACCTTCTCGTGCTCGAACGCCTCGAGCAGGCTCGCCGGATCGAGGTGCGGACCGGGAAGGACCTGCTTGGCGCCGATCAGCGTGCACGTGAAGGGGAAGCACCACGCGTTGGCGTGGAACATCGGCACCACGGGGAGCACGACGTCGGCCTCGGTCAGGCCGAGCAGTCCGCCGGCGGTGAGCGCGTGCACGGCGATCGCGCGGTGCGAGTAGAGGACGCCCTTCGGACGGCCCGTGGTGCCGCTCGTGTAGCACATCGCCGCGGCGGTGCGCTCGTCGATGTCCCGGTAGGAGAAGGCCGACTCGTCGACGGACCCGACGAGGTCGTCGTACTCGATCGCGCCCTCGGGCGTCTCGCCGGCGCCGACCGCGATCACGTGCTCGAAGCCGCAGCGGCCAACGAACTGCTGGGCGAGCGGCCACAGCACCTTGTCCACGACGAGCACGCGGTCGCCGGCGTGCGTCGCGATGTACGTGTTGTCGTCGGGGTGCAGCCGCAGGTTCAGCGTGTGCGTGACGAAGCCGCCGATCGGCGCGCCGATGTAGGTCTCCAGATGATGCTGGTGGTTCCACATGAACGTGCCCACGCGGTCACCGTCCTGGAGCCCGAGCCCGCGCAGCGCGACCGAGAGCCGCTTCGTGCGGGAGACGAAGTCGGCGTAGGTCGCCCGGCGCCAGCTCTTGTCGGCCTCGCGCGACACGATCTCGCGGTCGCCGAACAGATCGTCAGCCCGCCGCAGGATGGCTGGCACGTTGAGCTGGTAGTCCATCATCAGGCCCTGCATCTCACGCTCCTTCACTCGTCGAGCAGGTGCGAGGCGATCTCGGCGCGGAGCTGCGCGCCGGAAGCCTCCCACGACTGGATCCCGAGCGCCCGCTTGTAGAACCGGTGCAGCGGATGCTCCCACGTGAAGCCGATGCCGCCGTGCGCCTGGATGGCGCGCTCACAGGCGAGGACGGAGGCCTCCGCCGCGAGCGACTTCGCCGCGCCGGAGGCAAGCGGTGCCTGACCGTCGCCGCTGGCCACGCACCAGGCCGCCCACAGCGCGAGCGACCGCGCCAGCTCGAGTTGCGTGTACGCGTCGGCGAGCGGGTGCGACACAGCCTGGTACACGCCGATCCTGCGGCCGAACTGCTCACGCTCCGAGACGTAGCCGACCGCGAGCTCGAGCGCCTTGCGCCCGACACCGCACGCCTCGAGGGCGAGCGCCGCGAGCGCGTGCGAGCGCAGCGCCGGAAGCTCCTCCGACGAGGCGAGCCGGTCACCGGCCTCGCCGCCCACCACCACGCCGAGCGGGCGCGTCTCGTCGGTCGTCTGCAGCAGCTCGCGCTCGAAGCCGACGAGCTCGTAGATGCCGTCGCCGCCGACGATCGCGACCCGGGTCACGGTGTCGAGGTCGGGCACGAGCGGCCCGAGCGCGAGCGCCCAGCTGTCCTCGCCGCCTGCGACGCGAGCCTGCAGCCCGCCGGGCAGCACGGGGAGGAGGCACGCGACCGTCGAATGGTAGGGGCCCGGAGTCAGCGCCCGGCCGAGCTCCTCGTAGAGGACTGCCTCCTCGAGAAAGCCCAGCCCGGCCCCGCCGTGCTCCTCGGGCACCGACACGCCGGTCCAGCCGAGCTCCGCGAGCTGGGCCCACGACGGCTCGGGATTGGCCTCCAGGAACGCGCGCGCCTGCGCCCGCAGCTCCTCCTGCTCGGGCGTGAACGAGAAGTCCATCCCGTCAGCGGCTCCTCGGCAGCCCGAGCACGCGCTCGGCGACGATGTTGCGCAGGATCTCTGACGTGCCGGCCTCGATCGTGTTGCCCCGGCTGCGCAGTTGCTGGTGCTGCCAGTAGCCACCGTACGGCGCATTGTCGGCGGCTAGTCCGGCGTCGGGTCCGAGCAGATCGAGCGCGAGCTTCGTCAGCCGCTGGTTCGCCTCCGACCACTGCAGCTTGAGGATCGAGCCCTCCGGCCCCGGCACGCCGGTCTTCATCAGCGCCGAGAGCGAGCGGTAGGCGGTCGCGCGAAGCGCCTGCAGCTCGATCCACTCCTGCGCGATCGCGTCACGCTGCACCGGCGTCGCCCCGCGGTCGCGCGCCAGCTCGATCAGACGCCCGACCGCGACCTCCAGCGTGGCCGTCAGCGCGAAGCCGAGCGTGCCACGCTCGTGAAGCAGCGTCGTCATCGCCACCTGCCAGCCGCCGCCAACGTCGCCGAGCACGTTCTCGACCGGCACCTGCGCGCCGCTGAAGAAGATCTCGTTGAACTCCGCCTCGCCCGTGAGCTGCCGCAGCGGGCGCACCTCCACGCCGGGGCTCTTCATGTCCACGATCAGATACGTCAGCCCTTCGTGGCGCTGCGAGGCGGGGTCGGAGCGCGTGACGAGGAGGCACCAGTCTGCGAGGTGCGCGAACGACGACCACACCTTCTGGCCGTCGACGACGAAGTGGCCGTCCTCGAGCAGTGCGCTCGTGCGCACGCCGGCGAGGTCGGAGCCGGCGTCAGGCTCGGAGAAGCCCTGGCACCAGATCTCCTTTGCCGACAGGATCGGTTCCAGATGGCGCGCCTTGTGCGCGACGGTGCCGTGCGCCATGATCGTCGGCCCCGCCATCCCGAGGCCGATCACCCCGACGTGCGGCGGCGCCTCCGCCCGCACGGACTCCTCGAGGTAGATGGCCTGGTAGCTGTACGGCCTCCCGCCGCCGCCGTACTCCTTCGGCCACGTGAGCCCCGCGTAGCCGGCCTCGTGCAGGGCTCGCGACCAGCTGCGCATTGCCGGCCCCTCGAAGCGTGCGGCCCCGCCGCGATGTCCCCGCAGCTCGTCGGGGAGGTTGGAGTCCAGCCAGTCCCGGAGCTCGGCCCGGAACGCAGCCTCGTCGGGCGTGTCGCGCAGATCCACGGGGCGATGCTAGTGGACGCGGTCTGCGCGTAGGTGGGATCAGTCCTGGCGGATCAGGCGCGCGAGCACCGTGGCCACGCCGGCGAGACCAAGCGCGAGCGCGGCTACCGCGGCGAGCCAGGCGGCGCCCAGGTCGAGACCGGGGCCGCGCAGGAGCCACGAGACTCCGATCGCGGCGAACGCGAGCCCGAACAGGAGGTGTCCGACCAGGAGGCTTCGCTGCAGCTCAGCCACGGACGACCACTCCCCTGCCGATCCCGACCCGAAGGTCGACGACGACGCGTCCACGCTCTCCCGGGACGTCGTCGATCAGATCCAGCCGCTCGTCCACACCGTCAGCAGAGGCGCCGCTCGGGCCCTCCAGCCGCCCGGCGCCGACATGGCTGCGCAGCTCGACGTCCACATCCGCCGGGACGCGAATCGTGGCCTCTCCGACGCCGAGCCTGACAACCACCGGGGTCACGCCGGAGAGCGCCGTCTCGGTCAGGTCGACGGTCAGGTCGCCTGCCCCCAGCCGGTACTCCTGCGGCAGGTCGCGGCGGAGGACGGGTGCGTACGTCCTCTCGCCGACCCCGTCGTCGACCCAGGGCTCGATCACGGCCGCCACCAGTAGCGCCCCGGTGAGGAGGGACGCCACGACGAAGAGCCACGGCGCAGGTCCGACGACGCTGGCCACGATCAGGCCGGCTGCGACGACGAGGAGCGCCGCCGCCAGCACGGTGCTCGCGGCGAGATCGAGCCACCCGGAGAGCATCCCTGCGAGCAGCGCGGCGACGCCGATCGCGAGCAGGCTCAGGACGCCGGCCGTGACAGGGCGACGACGGCCCGGAGCCTCGAGCTCCAGGCCGTCGGAGGCCTCGACCATCGTTGTCGCCTCCCCTGTCGGGGCCGCGGGCTCGCCCGCGGTACCGCCCGGAGAGGGTGATGGACTCGGCGGTGGCGGCGCCACCGCCTGGCCGCTGGTGCCACCGCCCTGCTCGCGCGAGCGGCCCAGGAGCACCACTCCGCCGACGATCAGGGCCACGGCGATCGTGGCGCGCCCCGCGTCGCCGACCCCGTGCCAGCCGAACAGCAGCCCGACGCCGGCGACGATGCCGACGAGGCCGACGACCAGCCAGCCGTCGAGCGGCTGCTCCCGTCCGGGCTGGTCGATCTCGCCCTTCGGGATCACGACCCAGCCGATCACGTAGAGGAGCAGCCCGAGCCCACCGGCGAATGTCAGGGCGACGAACGCGAGCCGGACGATCGTCGGGTCGATATCGAGGTAGTGACCGATTCCGGCCGCGACGCCGCCGATCTTCCCGTCCGACGTGCGGACGAGTCGTCGTGGCCCCGCCTGTCCGCCTTGTGTGCCCTGGGTTGGTGCGGTCATGTCATTCACGCCTCGATCGTCGCTGGCCTGGCATCTGGCCGCAATCGGCGGTTTCCCCGGCCCGACCCCGAGGGGCTGGGGGTGAGGCCGGGGGAAGTCCCGAGAGAGCTCACACCGGGTGACTGGAATCATCAGGATGTGAACACGGCCGCAGCGACGACCCACCGCCGGACGGTCCCGCCGCTCCGGCGCGAGGGCCGCCTCATCGCGGGCGTCGCGGCGGGCATCGCCGACGCGCTGCGCGTCGATCCCCTCGTCGTCCGGGTCGCGTTCGTCGCCCTGGCCGTCGCCGGTGGTATCGGCGTGCTCCTCTACGCGATCGCCTGGGTCGCGATGGGCTCGCTTGGCGCTGACCGGCCGGTCGCCCGAGTACCGGTCGACGGGCTTGGGCCGCCGGATCGCGTGCTCGGGGTCGGGCTCGTCGTCGTCGGCGCGGTCCTTCTCGTGGACACGCTCGGCTTCGGGTTCGGTGCGTCCGTGTCGTGGCCGATGGCACTCGTCGGGCTTGGTCTGCTGGTCGCGTGGCACCGTGGTCGCTGGGGTGCTCTCGTCGAGGGTCGTGGCACCTTCGTTCGGGTCGCCGCCGGCGTGGCGCTGGCCGGGGCAGGTCTCTTCGGCCTGCTCGCGCTGAACCTCGATCTCGCGGACGCACGCGACACGATCTTCCTCTCGGTGGCCATCGTCGCCGGGCTGGCTCTCGTCGCGGCGCCGTCGATCGCAGGACTGGCGAACGACCTCGCGGAGGAGAGGCGTCAGCGGATCCGCTCCGAGGAGCGTGACCGGGTGGCGGCCCACCTCCACGACTCGGTCCTGCAGACGCTGGCATTGATCCAGCAGCGCGCAGACGATGCCGCCGCCACACGGGCCCTGGCGCGGCGGCAGGAGCGCGAGCTGCGATCGTGGCTGTACGGCTCGCCGGCCGCTGCGACGGCGACGGTGCGTGGCGACCTCGAGCGCCTCTGCGCCGAGGTCGAGGCGCTGCACGGAGTGCCAGTGGAGCTCGTCGTGGCGGGCGACGCGGCGGCCGACCAGCGGGTGCGTGAGGTGCTCGCGGCTACGCGAGAGGCTCTCATCAACGCAGCGAAGCACTCCGGCGCTCCGCGCCTCGACGTCTTCGCGGAGGTGGCGGAAGGTTCCCTTTCGGTCTTCGTGCGGGATACGGGGCGCGGCTTCGACCCGGTGGACGTGGCCGACGACCGGCGCGGCCTGCGCGACTCGATCGTCGCCCGGTTGGAGCGAGTCGGCGGCCGCGCCACCGTCACCTCGGCGCCGGGTGAGGGCACCGAGGTCGAGCTCCATCTGCCGCTGGAGCCGATGTGAGCCTCCGCGTCGTCGTCGTCGACGACCACGAGCTCGTCCGCGCCGGGGTGAAAGCAGGGTTGGCAGAGCGTGTCGAGGTCGTCGGCGAGGCTGGAGACGTGCTGGAGGCGGTGGACGTGATCGCCCGCACGCTCCCGGACGTCGTCCTGCTCGACGTTCACCTCCCGGGCGGCGGGGGCGCGGGGGTGATCTCCGGTGCGTTGGAGCGCGGCGTCGCAGCGCGCTTTCTCGCCCTCTCCGTGTCTGACGCGGCGGAGGACGTGATCGGCGTGATTCGTGCGGGTGCGCGCGGCTACGTCACCAAGGCCATCTCGGGCGACGAGCTCGCCGAGGCGGTCCAGCGAGTGGCGGCCGGCGACGCCGTGTTCTCGCCGCGGCTCGCGGGCTTTGTGCTGGACGCGTTCGCGGCGGAGCCGCCTGTGCCGGTCGACCCCGAGCTCGACAGCCTCACGCCGCGAGAGCGTGAGGTGATGCGGCTCCTCGCGCGCGGCTACGCCTACAAGGAGATCGCGCGGCGTCTGTCGATCTCGATCAAGACCGTGGAGACGCATGCCTCCGCGGTGCTACGCAAGCTGCAGCTCTCGAGCAGGAACGAGCTCGCGAGCTGGGCGGCCCGGCGGCGGCTGCTCTGACCGGCCCTTCATGGCGCCTTAACGCCTGACACGCCACCACCCATCTACGCTCTGGCGAAGCGGGCGGCGTCCGCCGACCGCTCGTTTGCCTGTCTCGAAGGAGGAGCACATGTCCGCACCCGAGAGCGAGCTTCCGGCGGCCGGCCGAGACGACTCGCGCGTCCTGCTCGAGGAGGCGCTCGTCGAGATCAAGCGGGTCATCGCCGGCCAGGAGGCGATGCTCGAGCGCGTGCTCGTCTGCCTCGTCGCGGCCGGCCACCTGCTGATCGAAGGCGTGCCGGGCCTCGCCAAGACGCTCACGATCAAGACGACCGCGTCCGTGCTCGGCGGCTCGTTCAAGCGCATCCAGTTCACGCCCGACCTGGTCCCGTCCGACCTCGTCGGCACGCGCGTCTACCGCCCCGACACGGGAGCGTTCGACACCGAGGTCGGCCCGGTTTTCTGCAACTTCCTGCTGGCGGACGAGATCAACCGCGCTCCGGCCAAGGTGCAGTCGGCGCTGCTCGAGGTGATGCAGGAGCGGCAGGTGACGATCGGTCACGACACGCACCGGGTGCCCGATCCGTTCCTGGCGATGGCGACCCAGAACCCGATCGAGTCCGAGGGCACGTACCCGTTGCCCGAGGCGCAGGTCGACCGCTTCATGCTCAAGGTTCTCGTCGGCTACCCGTCGCGCGACGAGGAGTTGACCGTCGTGCAGCGGTCGCTCGAGCCCGCGCCGGTCGTGAAGCAGGTGCTGTCTCTCGACCACCTGCGGGCGCTGCAGCAGCAGGCGCTCGGGGTGTACGTCGACCCGTCGCTGGTCGCGTACACCGTGACGCTCGCCGAGGCGACGCGGAACCCGGCGGAGCACGGCCTGCCCGCACTCGCCGAGTTGATCGCCTACGGCGCCAGCCCGCGAGGGCCGATCGCGCTCGTGCAGAGCGCCCGGGCCCTTGCTCTCGTCCACGGTCGCGACTACGTGCTCGGCGCCGACGTGCGCGCCCTCGCGAAGGACGCGCTGCGGCATCGCCTCGTGCTCACCTACCGAGCGCTCGCGGAGGAGCGGTCGGCCGACGACATCCTCGATGCCGTGATGGAGAAGGTGCCCGCGCCGCCGCTCGAGCTCGGGAGACCGGTCGCCGCATGACAGCCGGAGTGCCTCCGAGACGGGGCGTCGACGGGTCGTCGTTGCCGTGAGCACCTCTGAAGCCTCGGCCTTGCGGGCGTTCGGCGTCGAGGCGACGCCACAGCGGCCCGGTCCGGGGCCGATGCCCGACGCGCTGCTCCGCGCGCTCGAGCTGACGATCGGGCGCAGGGTCGAGGGCCTGCTCGCGGGGGATCACCGCTCGGCCCTGCTCGGCCGCGGCACCGAGCTGGCGCAGGTGCGCCCGTACGTCCCGGGCGACGACGTCCGGATGATCGACTGGGCGGTGACTGCGCGCACCCAGACGCCGCACGTGCGCGTCCACCTCGCCGAGCGCGTTCTCGTCACGTGGATCGTGCTCGATGCCTCGGCGTCGATGGAGTTCGGCACAGCCGACCGGCGCAAGGATGACGTCGCCGTCGGCGCGACGATGGCGCTCGGCCACGCGGCCAGCGTCCGCGGGAACCGGGTCGGGCTCGTCGTCTTCGGCGAGGACGAGGATCGGGTGCTGCCGCCGAGGCAGGGACGCGTCGGGCTCGTCGGCGTTCTACTCGCGCTGCGCCACGAGCCCGGAGCTCGAAGCGGTGACTCGCAGACGCTCGCCGGAGCGCTCCGCACGACCGCAGCGGTGGCGCAGCAGCGCTCACTCGTCGCCGTCGTCTCCGACTTTCGCGGGCCCCGGGACTGGCGGCCGCGTCTCCTCGACCTGGCCGGACGCCACGACGTGCTCGCGGTCGAGATCCGGGACCGGCGCGAGCAGGAGCTTCCTGCCGTCGGCGAGCTGGCGCTCGTCGATCCCGAGACGGGTGAACGTCTGCGGGTCGATACGAACGACGCCCGGCTCCGTGCCCGCTTCGCCGCCCACGCGGCGGAGGATCGCCGCGAGGTCGCCGGCGAGCTTGTGCGCTGTGGCGCCGCGCACGTCGTGCTCTCCACCGAGGGCGACTGGCTGAGGGAGCTCGCCACGTTCCTGCGCCGGAGACGCCGGTGAGCTTCATCTGGCCCCTGGCGCTCCTCGGGCTGCTCCTGGTCCCGGTCGCAGCTGCCGCCTACATCTTTGCCGAACGCAAGCGACGGCGAGATGCCGAACGCTTCGGCAATCCATCCCTGCTCGCCGGTCTCGTCCACGCGCCGCCCCGCTGGAAACGCCATGTGCCGATCGCCATCGCGCTTGGGGCGCTGACCCTCCTGCTGGTCGGGATGGCCCGTCCCGAGGCCGAGATGTCGGTCCAGAAGGAGGAGGCCACCGTCGTGCTCGCGATCGACACCTCGCGCTCGATGGCGGCCGACGACATCGCGCCGAGCCGGTTGGACGTCGCCCGCACCGCGGCCGCCGCGTTCCTGGAAAAGGTGCCCGAGCCGTACCGCGTCGGGATCGTCGCGTTTTCCACGCGGGCGCAGGTCGTACTCCCGCCGACGAGGGATCGGGAGGCGGCGAAGACGGCGCTCCTCGCCCTCCGGCTCGGGTCGGGCACGTCGATCAGCGACGGGATCACCCGCTCGGTCGCGCTCGTCCGGCCGCAGGGCCGGGCGCAGAAGGACGCCGTGCCGGCGACCGTGCTCCTCCTCTCGGACGGCGCCCACACTGCCGGCCCGCCGCCGCCGCTCGAAGCCGCGACGCGCGCACGCCGGGCAGGCGTCCCGGTGTCGACGGTCGCCTTCGGCACACGCGAGGCGGTCGTCGAAGTGCCGCTGCAGGGCGGTCTCAAGCAGCGCGTCACCGTCCAGCCGGACCCGGAGACGCTGAAGCGCGTGGCGACCACGACCGGCGGCGAGTTCTTCGTCGCCGCGGACGCGGAGAAGCTGAAAGAGGTCTACCGCGAACTCGGCTCGCGGCTCGCCGAGGAGCAGCAGCCGCGCGAGCTCACGTACGCGTTCGCAGCGGGCGGAGCGCTCCTGCTCCTCGTCGGCTGCGCCCTGTCCACCCTCTGGTTCAGGCGCGTGTTGTGAGACGGCCGCTCCGCTTGGCGATCGCGCTCGGCGTCGCCGCCGTCGCGGCGATCGCCCTCCCCGGATTGGTCGAGCGGGCGGCGGCGGCAGACGAGTGCCGCGGCCTCATGGTCTGCCTGCCGGTCGAGGGCCCCTGGGTCGCGATCGGCCCGCCCGAAGCGGCGGCCGCGCCGTCGACGGAGTACGTGCTCCAGTGCCCGCTCCGGAACTACGTCGTGGCCGGCATCGACGTCCGCATCTCGGACCGCGCAGTCGACGTCTCGTTCCGCGGCGAGACCGGCAGCCCGGTCGGACCGGGGACGACGACCGGCCGCGCCGTCGCCTTCACAGGGACGTACACCGGCCGCGGGACCGGGCCGCCGACGAGCTTCCGGCCGTTCATCGGGTGTGTCCCGCTCTCCGGCGGCGGCGGGCAGTCGCAGACGAGCGTCGGTGATCGCGGCGACGACCGGATGCTCGCGGCGTTCCGCCCGACACGCCCGCTCGAGCGCGCCGTGGTGAATGTGCGGCTCGCGACGGCGGCAGGCGCCCGGAAGGTCGCCGTCGCGCGCTGCCCGCGGGGCGGACGCGTGGTGCGCGCCGCTCACGCGGTCGCCTTCCGCGCCGACCGCGAGCCGTCGCGCGCGCTGCTCGAGAGCGTCACGGTGTCGCGCGTCGTGCACGTCGACCGCGTCGTGGCGACCGCGCGCGTGCTGCGTCCGGCTCCTGCCGGCGTCCACGTCGAGCTGCAGGTCCAGGCGATCTGCACGAGGGGAGCCGGATGAGCTTCGAGGCACCGTTCGCACTGCTTCTGCTCCTCGTCCCGGTGCTCGGGCTGGCTGTGTACTGGTGGTACCAGCGGCGCCCCGACCGCTACGCGGTGCGGTACTCCAACCTGGCGGTCCTGGCTGCGGCGGCCGGCAGCCGCAGCGCGTGGCGGCGTCACGTTCCGGCCGCGCTGCTCGCACTCGCGCTCGCCTCCCTGTGCGTCGCCTTCGCGCGGCCGACGATGTCGTTCGCGGCGGTGAAGAAGGGGGCGACGGTGATCCTCGTCGTCGACGTCTCGGGGTCGATGCGCGCCGAGGACGTCGAGCCGAGTCGCATCGAGGCGGCGAAGAAGGCGATGCGGCGCTTCGTCGACGACTCGCCCTCGTCGCTCAGGGTTGGCATCGTCTCGTTTACGGACGACGCGCAGGTCGTGGTGCCTCCGACCACCGACCACGAGCTGCTCCAGTCCGGGATCGACACGCTGCAGCCGGGATTCGGCACGGCGCTCGGGGACGGGATCGGCAGGGCCGTCGAGGTCGCGCAGACGCCCCTCGAGGGCGCACAGCAGCCGCCCCCGGCTCTCGACGACCAGGATCGGCCGCTGGCGGCGATCATCATCCTCTCCGACGGCGCCCAGACGCGCGGAATCCTCTCGCCCGACGACGCGGCCGCACGGGCGGTCAGCGCGCGGATACCGCTGTACACCGTCACGCTCGGGACGGACGGGGGAGAGATCGAGGTCTACCGCTTCGGCGAGCTGCAGCGGATCCCCGTTCCGCCCGACCGTGAGACGCTCGCGCGCATCGCCGAGGCGACGGGCGGCCAGGCCTACGACGCGCGCGACGCCGACCGCCTCAACGACGTGTACGACACGCTCGGCTCGACCGTGGGCCGGGAGGACGAGGAGCGTCAGGTGACCGTCGCCTTCGTCGCCGGCGGCGCCCTTCTGCTGCTCGTCGCGGGCGCCTTTGCCGGCGCCTGGAGGCCTCGCCTGCCGTAGCTCAGCCTCGGGCGGCCGGCTCGATCAGCCATCGCGCAAGCGCGAGCTGGATCGTGACCCGTTCGGATCGGTGACCCTGGCGCCTTCGACGGTGGGCGTGGGCTCGTCCGCGTACGGGATCGCGCCGTCCCAACCGTTCCGCCGTCTTCACCCGGGGCCGCTGCGCCAAGTAGGCTCTCGCGCCGATGCCGCCGCTTCTCTCCGTCCGTGACGTGACGCTGCGCTTCGGTGGGATCGTCGCCCTGGACGGCGTCTCGTTCGACGTCGAGCGCGGTTCGATCACGGGTCTGATCGGACCGAACGGAGCGGGGAAGACGACCGTCTTCAACGTCGTCACCCGTCTGTACACGCCCGACGAGGGCGACCTCGACTTCGAGGGCTCATCGCTTCTCCGCACCCCCGCGTTCAGGGTCGTGGAACGCGGGATCGCGCGCACGTTCCAGAACATCAACCTCTTCCGCACGATGAGCGTGCTCGAGAACGTCCTCGTCGGAGGCCATTCGCGCGGGCGCGACGTGGGCGAGGCGGACGCGCTCGAGGTGCTGGACGTGGTCGGCCTGCGCGAGCGGGCGCAGGCGCCCGCCGCGGCACTCCCGTACGGCACGCAGAAGCGCGTCGAGCTCGCGCGGGCGTTGATCGCGCGGCCGAGGCTGCTGCTCCTCGACGAGCCGGCCGGAGGGCTCAACCACGAGGAGGTGGACGAGCTCGGCTCGTTCATCCAGGACCTTCGCGACCGCTTCGAGCTCACCCTGCTCCTCGTCGAGCACCACATGAGCCTCGTGATGCGCGTCTCCGACCGCGTGGCGGTGCTCAGCTTCGGGCGCAAGATCTCCGAGGGCACACCGGCCGAGGTGCAGGCCGATCCGGCGGTGATCGAGGCGTACCTCGGCAGCGAGCAGGAGCACGGCGCGTGACCGCGCTGCTCGAGCTGAAGGGCGTCGAGGCTCGGTACGGACCGGTGCAGGCGCTGCGGGACATCTCGCTGCAGGTGGACGAGGGTGCGATCGTCGCCGTGCTCGGTGCGAACGGTGCCGGCAAGACGACCACGCTACGGGCGATCTCGGGCACCGTCCGCCGCTCGGGCGAGATCAACCTCGCCGGCAAGCCGCTGCGCGCGAGCCCGGAGAGCGTCGCGAAGGTCGGCGTCGCGCACGTCCCCGAAGGCCGCGGCACCTTCGTCGAGTTGAGCGTCGAGGAGAACCTCCGCCTGGGCGCGTACGTGCGCCGCGACCGAGAGGTACGTTCCGATCTCGGCCGGGTCGTGGGCTACTTCCCCTGGATGGAGGATCGCCTCGGGCAGCAGGCGGGGACGCTGTCGGGCGGCGAGCAGCAGATGCTGGCGCTCGGACGGGCGCTGATGGGCCGGCCGCGCCTGCTGATGCTCGACGAGCCGTCGCTGGGGCTTGCGCCGCTGATCGTGCGTGAGATCTTCCGCATCGTGCGCGAGCTGAACGAGCGCGAAGGGCTCACGGTGCTCGTGGTCGAGCAGGACGCGCGGATCGCGCTGGAGGCTGCGTCGTACGCGTACGTGCTGGAGGTCGGGCGCGTCGCGCTGGCGGGGCCGAGCGCGACGCTGCGAGAGGACGAAGCGGTGCGCCGGAGCTACCTCGGTTACTAGTGGTGGCTCCGGGAAATACGGCACCGCTTGGCCGGCTGCAAACGCTTCGCATCGCGTCGTCCTCGGTCGCCCCCATACCTTCAGGTATGGGGGCTCCCTGCGTCCTAGCGCTGCTCGGTTTTCGCTCGGCCAAGCAGCACCGAACTTCCCGGAGACACCACTAGCGTGGCGCCTCGTCCGGCATCAGCCAGGCTTGCTCCACGACGAGACCGTCGCAAGACGAAGCGCCGATGACCGACTTCTTCCAGCAGGTCGTCTCGGGCGTCGCCTCGGGCGGCATCTACGGCTCGCTCGCCCTGGCCCTCGTCCTCATCCACCGCGCCACCGGGGTGATCAACTTCGCGCAGGGCGAGATGGCGACGTTCTCGACCTACATCCTGTGGACGCTGACGGCGAATCACGGCTGGCCGTACTGGCCCGCGTTCGCGCTCACGCTGCTCGCCTCGTTCGTGGGAGGCGTCGCGATTCACCAGGGCGTGATCCGCCCGGTCGAGCGCGGCTCGGTGCTGCGCGGTGGTGATCGTCACGATCGGGCTCCTGCTGCTGATCAACGGCGCCATGACGTGGATCTGGACCGGGGAGGTGCGCTCGGTGGAGAGCCCGTTCCCCACGCGGACGATCGACATCGGGGGCGTGGCCATCTCGCTGCAGGACCTCGGCACGATCGCCGTCTCGCTCAGCACCGTTTTCGTGCTGTGGCTCTTCTTCCAGTTCACGAAGGCCGGCCTCGCCATGCGCGCGGCCGCCGTGAACCCGGCGGAATCACGGCTCGTCGGCATCCGCGTGACACGGATGCTCGCGCTCGGCTGGGGCCTCGCCGCCGTGCTGGGCGCGATCGCCGGCGCCCTCGCGGCACCCAGCATCTTCCTCGACCCGAGCATGATGCAGCCGATCCTGATCTACGCCTTCGCCGCCGCCGTGCTGGGAGGCATCGACTCGCCCGTCGGCGCGGTGGTCGGCGGGATCCTGCTCGGCGTGATGCTCAACCTGCTCGGCACCTACTTCGACTTCGTCGGCGCCGACCTGCGCCTGCCGGCGGCCCTGCTCGTGATCCTCGTGGTGCTTCTCGTCCGGCCGGCCGGGCTCTTCGGCCATCAGGTGGTGAGGAAGGTCTGAGGATGAGCTCCAGTGCGCGCCGCATCGTCGTTCCGCTCGCGTGCTTCGCGCTGCTCGCGGTGGTCGTGATCGTGCTTCCGGCGTTCATCTCGGACTTTCGGGCGCAGCAGCTCGCCTACGTCGCGATCTACCTGACGGCGATCCTGGGCCTGAACATCCTCACCGGCTACACGGGGCAGATCTCGCTCGGCCACGGCGCCTTCATGGCGATCGGCGGCTATACGACCGCGATCCTGATGTCCGAGGGGCAGCGCGACGTGCTGCCGCTGCTCGACTCCGGGATGAAGGACATCTGGACGATCCCGATCGCTGCACTCGTGGCGGGCGTGGCCGGCTTTCTCTTCGGGATCCCGGCGCTTCGGCTCTCCGGCCTCTATCTCGCTCTCGCGACGTTCGCGGTGGCAGTCGCGACGCCCGCCATCATCAAGAAGTTCGAGCACTTCACCGGCGGCGGCGGCGGGATCAACCTCTTCGGCACGCCCGAGCTGACCGCGAGCGTGACGCCCGTGAAGATCCTCGGCGTCGAGCTCAACTACAACAACTGGCTCTACGCGCTCTGCTGGTTCGTCGCGCTGCTCGCCTACGTCGTGTCGTGGCTGATCCTGCGCGGGCGCACCGGGCGGGCGTTCCGCGCCGTGCGGGACAGCGAGACCGCGGCGATGTCGTCGGGCGTGAGCCTGGCGCGCTACAAGACGCTCGCATTCGGGGCGAGCGCCGCGTTCGCGGGAGCCGCGGGAGGGCTGTTCACGATCGCCACGACCTTCGTCAACCCGGACACGTTCCCGATCGCTCTCTCGATCAACCTGCTCGTCGGCGTCGTCGTGGGTGGGCTCGGCTCGCTCTCCGGGCTGATCGCGGGTGCCGTCCTCGTCGTCTTCCTGCCGATCTGGGCGCAGGACGCGAACGACGTGATCCCCGACTGGCTGCCGTTCCTCGGCGACCTCAACACGAGCTCCGCCGGCGCCCCTTCTGTGGTGTTCGGCGTCGTCCTGATCCTGCTGATGTTCGTGCTCCCGACCGGCTTCGCTGGGCTGCTGCGGCGTATCCAATCCCTAACAAGCCGGGGCTACCATCGGTCGAAGACGTAGCACCACTTCGGCAAGGAGACCTTTGACCCCATGAACAGGAAGCTGGCGGCCCTCTGCGTCGTCCTAGCCACGGGACTCGTGCTCGCGACGGCCGCGCTCGCGGCCACGGCCCGCACCGAGGACGACCCGGGTGTCACCCCCGATTCGATCCTGCTCGGCGCGACCACGCCGCTCTCGGGTCCCTTCTCGTCGGTCTCCTCGGTGACGATCGGCGCGAACGCGTACTTCAAGTACGTGAACGCGATGGGTGGGGTGTTCGGCCGCAAGATCACGTTCAAGTACCTGGACGACGCCTACAACCCGGCCCAGACCGTGACGCTGACGCGGCAGCTCGTGGAGCAGGACCGGGTCTTCGCGATCTTCAACTCGATCGGCACCGAGCACAACCTTGCGGTGCGCGACTACCTGAACGCGCAGAAGGTGCCGCAGCTGCTCGCCGCCACGGGCTCGACCACGCTCGGGCGCGACGGCGCGCAGTACCCGTACACGATCGGCTTCCAGCCGAGCTACCAGGCCGAGGGCTGGGTCTACGGGAAGTACCTCGCGCGCACGCGCGCCGGGGCGAAGATAGCCGTGCTGTTCCAGAACGACGACTACGGCAAGGATCTGCTCAGCGGGCTCAAGCGGGGCCTGCAGCGCTCGTCGGCGAAGGTGATCGCGGCGGAGCCCTACGAGGCGACCGCGTCGGACGTGCAGTCGCAGGTGGCGAAGCTCAAGTCCACCGGGGCCGATACCTTCGCGATCTTCGCCGTGGGCAAGTTCGCCATCCAGGCCTACGTGATCGCGAACAAGATCGGCTGGAAGCCCAAGCTCGTGATCAACAACATCGTCTCCTCGGCCTCGAATGTGATGACGATCGCCGGCGAGGGAGGGACGAACAAGCTCGTCGATGCGTCCGTGTCGGGCGTCTTCCTCAAGGACCCGACGGATCCGCAGTGGCGAAACGACGCGGGCACGAAGCTCTACCGGGAGATCCTCAAGCGCTACGCGCCGGGGGCGAACCCGAACGACCCGTACCACGTGTACGGCATGTCGGTCGCCTACACGCTGGTCGAGGCGCTGAAGAAGGCCGGCAAAAACCTCACGCGCGACGGCCTCGTGCGTGCCGTGGGCAACCTGAACCTGCCCAAGAACCCGTTCGTGATCCCGGGGATCACCATCAAGACCGGCACGGGGGACCGCTTCCCGATCGAGCAGATGCTCCTGCAGCGCTGGTCGAAGGGCTCCTGGAAGTCGTTCGGCGGGATCTGGGGCTACAGGGCTTCCTCTTAGGGCGCAAGCGGCACGAATCCGCAGGAGCGGATTCCTGCCGCGCGCAAAATCCCTGAAGGGGGCCGCCCGCGGCCCCAACCCCCCACGGCTTCGGCCGGCAGGAGTCCCGCGGGAGCGGATTCCTGCCGCGCGCAAGATCCCTGAAGGGGGCTGCCCGCGGCCCCAACCCCCTCGGCTTCGGCCGCCGGGTGTCCGCGGGAGCGGATTCCTGTCGGGCGCGAGAATCCGTGAAGGCGGCTGCCCGCGGCTCGAACCTCCTCGGCTTCGGCCGCCAGTGTCCGGCCGCCAGTGTCCGCGGGAGCGATTCCTGTCGGGCGCGAGAATCCGTGAAGGCGGCTGCCCGCGGCTCGAACCTCCTCGGCTTCGGCCGCCAGTGTCCGCGGGAGCGATTCCTGTCGGGCGCGAGAATCCGTGAAGGCGGCTGCCCGCGGCCCCAACCCCTACGAGTCGTGGCACGCGGAGTTCGCAGAAGCCGCCTGCCGCGCGCAGGACCCCCGAAGTACCGCCCGCAGGGTCCAATCCCTATCCGCTCCAGCGCGCCTCCGCCGTCGCGTTTGGCAGGCGAAGGTCGAGGAGGCGCGCGAGCGCGCTGACCACGAGGGCATGCCGGAGCACCCCGCTCGCTACGAGCCGCGGCACGTCGGCGAGCGGGAGCAGCCGGACTGCGATGTCCTCACCCGGGTCGAGCTGCGGCTCGCCGTCCGCCACCGCCGACTCGGCGAGCCAGTGGTGGCAGAGGTTGTCCAGGAACGCGGGATTGGGGGCCGACGCGCCCAGGTACGACCAGCGCGTCGACACGTAGCCCGTCTCCTCCCGAAGCTCACGCTCGGCCGCATCGCGGTGGCTTTCGCCCTCGTCGACGAGCCCCGCCGGGATCTCGAGCTCGACTGCCGCGGTGCCGAACCGGAACTGCCGCACGCAGACGAGGTCTCCCACGGACGTCAGCGCGGCGACGTTGACCCAGTCGGGCGCTTCGAGCACGAGGCGATCGAGCGCCTCTCCCGTCCGCGGGTTGCGCATCGTGTCGATTCGCGGCCGGAGCAGCGGCAACTCGGGGCCCGGCCGGCTGGCGAGCCGAGGCCACGGTTCCGGGGCATCGGCCGAATTGGGGGGCACCGCGTGATCGTACGTCGATGTGTCAGTGCCCGGGTCGTTCGGCGACATGCCCGAGCACGCTCATGCGGGGCGAGTCGCCTTGATGGACGTTCGAGTCGTGCGACCGCCCTCGCCGTAGACTCGGCGGGTATCCGACGAGCCCGAGGTGGCCGATCACTACAGCGCCCAGTACGACCAGTTCGCTGCGGATGTCCATGCGCACGTTCGTCGCGTCGCGTTCGGCGACGATCTCGGCCAGAACAGTTGGCTCACCGTCGATGAGCTGGAGAGGTTCTCAGCGTGGCTCGAGCTTCAGCAGTCGAGCCGGCTGCTGGACGTCGCATGTGGTTCTGGTGGCCCCGCGCTGCATCTGGCGCGACAGACCGGGTGCGCGGTCACCGGCGTCGAGCTCTACGAAGAGGCAGTCGCCGTGGCTCGTCGGCTGGCCGCCGAAAGGGATCTTGAAGCGCGCTTCCTCCAGGCCGACGCGAGCCGCCCGCTGCCGCTCGAGAGCGCTGCCTTCGATGCGATCCTCTGCATCGACGCGATCAAGCATCTCCCCGACCGCACGGCGGTTCTCGCCGACTGAGCCCGCCTGCTCAGACCGGGTGGACGGCTGCTCTTCACCGATCCGCATACGGTGACCGGCCGGCTCGGCAGCGACGAGATCGCGGTCAGACCATCGATCGGCTACGGCCTCCTCGTGCCCATGGGCGAGAACGAGCGTCTGCTTGCGGACGCTGGCTTGAGCGTGCTGGTCGTGGAAGACACAACCGAGAGCAAGGCCCGGGTAGCGCGTCGGCGCTACGACGCCCGCGCTCAGCACGAGGAGGCACTCCGCGCTGTTGAGGGAGACGAGACGTTCGTAGCCCGGCAGCGCTTCTTCGAGATGGCGGCGAAACGAGAGAGCAGAGGCTATCCCGTCTCGTCTTCGTCGCCGCCCTACCGGAGTAGCCTGCGCGCTCGGCCCGTGACTATGCTTGCGCTAAGGGGCGAGAAGACCGCCCGGCGACCTGAGGCACGACAAGTCACCGATGCGCGATCTCGTCTCCGAGCTGACCACCGCACCCCTCGAGGAGCTGATGGCCGAGGCCTGTCGGCTCCGCGAGGCGCGCGTTGGGGCCAGGCTCGTCACGTACTCGCCCAAGGTCTTCATCCCGCTCACGACCCTCTGCCGCGACGTCTGCGGCTACTGCACGTTCGCCCGGCCGCCGCGCCGGGGAGAGCGCGCCTTCATGAGCGAGCAGGAAGTGCTGGCCGTCGCCCGCGCAGGAGCCGCCGCGGGCTGCACGGAGGCGCTCTTCACGCTCGGCGACAAGCCCGAGCTGCGCTACAAGCTGGCACGCGACGAGCTCGCGGCGCTCGGGTGTGAGACGACGCTCGAGTACCTCGCGCGCTGTGCCCGGCTCGTGCTGGAGGAGACCGGCCTCCTGCCTCACCTGAACCCGGGCGTGATGACGCGCGACGAGCTCGTGGTGCTGCGCCCGGTGTCGGCGTCCATGGGGATCATGCTGGAGACGACGGCGGAGCGGCTCGGCCGCAAGGGCGGCCCGCACTGGGCCTCGCCGGACAAGGTGCCGGCCCGGCGGTTGGAGACGATCCGGCTGGCCGGAGAGCTGCGGATCCCGTTCACGAGCGGGATCCTGATCGGCATCGGCGAGACCCGTGAGGAGCGGATCGACGCGTTGCTGGCGCTCCGCGCCCTCGGCGAGGAGCACGGCCATGTCGGCGAGGTGATCGTGCAGAACTTCCGCGCCAAGCCCGGCACGCGGATGGCCGAGCATCCGGACGCCACGATGGAGGAGCAACTCTGGTCGATCGCCGTAGCGCGCATCCTGCTCGGCTCGTCGTGGCACGTGCAGGCTCCGCCGAACCTGTCGTACGACGAGTTCCCACTCCTGCTCGACGCGGGTATCGACGACTGGGGCGGGGTGTCGCCGGTCACCGTCGACCACGTCAACCCCGAGGCGCCGTGGCCCGAGATCGAGCGCCTTCGCGCAGCCACCGAGTCGCGGGGGCTCGAGCTCGCGCCGCGGTTGCCGCTCTACCCCGAGCACGTGGGCGAGCTCGATACGTGGGTCGACCCCGCCGTGCAGCCGTTCGTGCGCCGCGCGGCTGATGCGATGGGACTGGCACGCGAAGACCGGTGGGCGCCCGGCGAGCCCGTCGCCACACCAGCCCTCGTGTCCCGGGCGGCGCTGCCGCTCGGGCTCTCGGGCGAGGAGCTGGGCGAGGACGAGATCACCCGTCTGCTCGAGGCGCGGGGGTCGCTACGGGAGCGTGTGCTCGCCGCGGCCGACCGCCTCCGACGCGAGGTCTGCGGCGACGAGGTCACATACGTCGTGACGAGGAATATCCAGTACACGAACGTCTGCTACTTCCGTTGCGGCTTCTGCGCGTTCTCCAAAGGGAAGCTCGCCGCTAACCTCCGCGGGCCCGCCTACCTCGTGCCGCAGGACGAGATCGCGCGGCGTGCGGTCGAGGCGTGGGAGCGCGGGGCGACCGAGGTGTGTCTGCAGGGCGGCATCCATCCCTCCTTCACCGGGGACTACTACGCGGACGTCGTGCGCACGATCAAGGACGCTGTACCCGAGCTGCACGTGCACGCCTTCTCGGCGCTCGAGGTCTGGCAGGGCGCTGCGACGCTCGGGCTGCCGCTCCAGGAGTACCTGGCGCGCCTGCGGGATCTCGGTCTCGGCTCTCTGCCCGGAACGGCGGCCGAGATCCTGGACGACGAGGTACGTGCAGTCATCTGTCCGGACAAGGTGACCACCGACCAGTGGCTCGCCGTCCACGCGGCGGCGCACGAGGTCGGCCTGCGCTCGAACGTGACGATGATGTTCGGTCACGTCGAAGGGCCGCGGAGCTGGGCCCGGCATCTACTGCGAGCGAGGGAGCAACAGCAACATTCAGGCGGGTTCACGGAGTTCGTGCCACTGCCCTTCGTCCCCATGGAGGCGCCGATCTTCCTGCAGGGCCGGGCACGCCGTGGACCCACCTTCGGCGAGGCGCTGCTCGTTCATGCCGTAGCGCGCCTTGCCCTGCACCCGTGGATCACGAACGTGCAGGCGTCGTGGGTCAAGCTCGGCCCCGACGGTGTGCGGCAGGCGCTCGCCGCCGGCGTGAACGACCTCGGCGGCACGCTGATGAACGAGTCGATCTCACGCGCGGCCGGGTCGGAGTGGGGGCAGGAGCTGCCGCCTGAGCAGATGGAGGAGCTGATCCGCTCCGCGGGCCGCACCCCGCGGCAGCGCACGACCGTGTATGGGCGCCCGTCTGCGGAACGCGTGCGGACGTCGTTTGGTGCGGCCCCGCTCGCCGAGCCGCGGAACCCGTCGGTGCGCGACGCCGGCTTGAAGGCGCCGCCTCGTCTCGTCCGTCCGGGTCTGCTCGCGCGCAGCGGCTGATCAGCGCCGTCGCCGCCGCGCGTCGGCGATCAGCGGCGGGAGCTTCAGCAAGGCGCGTGGCAGGCCGGTACGCGCGTGGTCGAGGGCGTAGCGGAGCCCGTCGGTCGCTGCCGCGCCGTGCAGTCCCTCGCCGTGGCCGACGAGCAGGCGCAACGGAGCGAAACGGCCGAATGCCGCGCGCGGCGGACGCAGGCGCAGCAGGAGGTGCACGCCGGCCGGACCCGCGGCCCCTGTGAAGAACGGATTCGTACCGATCGCTTCGGCCACGACGAGCGTGCGTGTCGCGGGCCACCAGAGCGCAGTCTCCTGCCAGCCGCGCGAGCGCCGGACTTCGACCACCTCGAACGGGCTGTCGGGGACGGCGGACGGCACCACGACGTGCGGCACACGCAGTCGAGCGGCGATCTCAGCACAGTCACGATTGTGGCGGTCGAGCAACTGGAGCACAGCTGCCGTCGCCCCGAGCGAGCTTGCTCGCTCGAGGGCGTCGCCCCAGGCCACCGGGTCGACGAGCCAGACGCGGCCCTCGGCTGCGAGAGCGTGAGACGTTCGCGTGGCGGGCTCCTCGACGAGCCAGGAGAAGCCGTCGGGACCGAGGTCGTCGCAGAAGCGCACGTCCACCGCACGAGGCTACCCGGCCCTGATCCGGGCAGGCGCCATCGCCCTTCAGCAGCCGCGGCGGCGATGTCCTCGCGCTGCGCAGCGACCGCTCCAACGCCCCCCAGGGGCACCCCCGTGCCCCTACAAACACGCTATCGACAAGAGCGTGACGTGGGTGAGTCAGCATCGCGCCATGTCTGCGACGTGTCGCACGCCGCGCGTCGACGGACGACGCGGTGTGGTCAGGGTGACGGCTCGAGGGCGGCACGCGCCGCGGCCAGCGTGAAGCGCCCAGCGAGCAACGCGCTGCCGCATACCGCGCCCTCGCAGCCGAGGTCGCGGAGGAGACGGAGATCCTCGAGGGCAGCGATCCCTCCGGCCGCCAGCACGGGCAGGTTCGCGGGCAAGACATCCTGAAGCAGCGTGGTGTCGGGCCCGGCGAGCGATCCGTCGCGGGCGGTGCTCGTGACGAGCAGGCGAGCGACCCCGGCGGTGGTGCAGCGGCGCGCGAGCTCAGCAGGCGTCAGCTCCGACTGCTGTGTCCACCCTTCGACCGCCACTCGTCCGGCACGGGCGTCGACGGCGACGACGAGCGCCTCGGCGTGGAGCGCCACCGCCGATTCGAGAAAGCCAGGTGACAGGGCCGCGGTGCCGACGATCACGCGATCCGCGCCGGCGTCGAGCGCTGCCGATACGGAGTCGAGCGTGCGGTATCCGCCCCCGACCTGGAGGGGGAGATTCACGGCGCGCGCGACCCGGCGGAGAAGCTCGAGCGACTGCTCGCCGGTGAACGCGCCGTCCAAGTCGACGAGGTGTAGCCTGGACGCGCCCTCGGCGGCGAATCGACGGGCGAGCTCGACGGGGTCGCCGCCCTCTATCGTCACTGCGTCCCGCTGTCCCTGGGAGAGCCTGACCACCCGGCCCTCGAGCACGTCGATCGCAGGGATGATCTCGAAGTGGCGTGCTAACACGTTAGCATGTTATCATCGATGGACCGATGCCGAGAGAGCGCACACCCGGCGGGCGCGGAGGAGCGCCCCGTACCGTGACCCTCGACCACGCGATCGAGCCGGTCGCCGGCCTCGACGACCTTGCGGACGCCCTGCTGAGCCTCCGCACGCACGACGAGGCCCGCCGCTTCCTCCGAGACCTGTGCACGCTGCCCGAGCTCGAGGCGCTCGCGCACCGCTGGCAGACCGCCCGCCTGGTCGACGCCGGTGTCCCCTATCTCGAGATTGCCGAGCGCGTGCCGACCTCCACCGCGACCGTCACCCGGGTCGCCCAATGGCTGCGCCACGGAACGGGCGGCTACCGGATCGTGCTCGATCGGCAGAGGAGAAAGCGGTCGTGAGCGTTGCTCCGTTCACACGGGTGGGCGAGAATGGCCGGCTGACGCTCGCAGTCCCGGCCAAGGGAAGGATGGCCGAGCCCTCGCTTCGCCTCTGTGCGGACGCCGGCCTCGCGTTCGAGGTGACCGAGCGCTCGCTCGTCGTCCCGTGCGCGAACGCCCCCGTCGACCTCCTGCTCGTCCGTCCCAGCGACATCCCGGAGTACGTGCAGGACGGCGTCGTGCACCTCGGCATCACCGGGGCGAACCTCGTCGTCGAGGCGGAAGCGGACGTGGCCGTGATGGCGGAACTGGGCTATGCGCGTTGCACGCTCGAGGCCGCCGTCCCGGAGGACGCCGCGCACGCGGCTCTGGACGATCTCGCCGGGCTTCGAGTGGCGACGGCGTATCCGGTGTCGACGCGTAAGCTCCTTGCGCAGCAGGGGATCGCCTGCGAGCTCGTCCCCGTGTCCGGATCCGTCGAGGCTGCGCCGCGCCTGGGCCTGGCAGACGCGATCGTCGACCTCGTGTCGACCGGGTCGACTGCGAGTGCGAACGGATTGCGGCGCATCGGATCGCTCCTCTCGTCCCAGGCCGTCCTCGTCGCAGGAAGGGAGGCACTCGACGGGATGCGCGAGCTGGCAGACCGGCTCGAGCTGATGCTGTCGGGCGTCGTCGCCGCCCGCCGCCGCCGCTACGTGATGATGAACGCCTCAGTCGCCGATCTACCGGCCATCCGCGCCGTGCTACCGAGCATGGGGGCGCCTTCGGTGCTCGAGCTCGCGAACGAGGGCGAGATCGCCGTCCACGCCGCAGTCGACGCCGAGGACATCTGGACGCTGCTCCCGGACCTTCGTGCCGCGGGAGCATCGTCGATCCTCGTGCTCCCGATCGAGAGACTCGTTCCGTGAGACGCGGGCTCGTCCTCGATGGCGCCTTGTCGGCCGTGTCGCCCATCGTGGCCGACGTGCGCGATCGCGGTGATGCGGCAGTGCGTGAGTGGTCCGAGCGCTTCGACGGGCGACAGCCGGCCACGTGGCGTGTATCGGAGGCTGCGATCGCCGGCGCCTCCGTCGAGGCCGACGTCCTCGAGGCGCTGCGCCGCATGATCGCTGCCGTACGGTCGTTTTCGGAGGCGCAGCGCCCGTTGGACATTGTCGTGGAGGCGGTTCCCGGCGTGATCGCCGAACGCCGCTGGCTGCCGCTCGGCTCCGTGGGCGTGTACGTGCCTTCCGGCCGCCATCCACTGCCGTCGTCACTGGTCATGGCCGCGGTGCCCGCCCTCGTTGCAGGTGTTGGGCGCGTCGCCGTATGCACCCCGCGTGCGGTCGACGCGACGCTGGTCGTCGCCCGAGAGTTGGGGCTCGACGAGGTCTACGAGGTCGGCGGTGCGCAGGCGATTGCCGCCCTCGCCTACGGGACGGAGTCGATTCCTGCCGTGGACAAGATCGTCGGGCCCGGGAACGCCTACGTCACGGCGGCGAAGCTGCTCGTCTCGAGCGTTGTCGGCATCGACGGGCCGGCCGGCCCCAGCGAGCTGATCGTGATCGCCGACGAGTCCGCGTCACCGCGGTGCGTCGCAGGCGACCTGCTCGCCCAGGCCGAGCACGGGCCGGATAGTGAGGCGATCCTCCTCACACCCGATCCGGGTCTGTCCGGTGAGGTCGCTACGCTCGTTGTCGGATATGAGAACGTATCGATTCAGCTGGTGGGCTCGCTGGGGGAGGCGCTGGAGCGGGCGGAGTCGTACGCGCCCGAGCATCTCGAGCTTCACGTCGCCGCCCCCGAGCCGCTCCTCGCCTCGGTTCGCAACGCCGGCAGCGTCTTCGTCGCGACGTCCGCGGTGGTGGGGGACTATGCGTCCGGCGCGACCCACGTCCTGCCCACCGGTGGCCTCGCGCGGGCCTCCGGCGGTCTTGGCCTGGAGGACTTTCTCAAGCCGCTGCAGGTCGTGCGGGCCGACGACCACGGGTTGGCGGCAGCTCGCGCGATCGTCGGGCCGATCGCCCGGGTCGAAGGCCTACCGCTCCACGCCGCAGCGGTCGCCGCCGAGGTGCCGGCGTGATGACGCGGGTCGACGCGCCCCAGTCGGGCGCCAGACGCCTGGCGCTCCCGCTCGGACCGGGGTTCGCACCGTACGCCTGGACCGATCCGCCGGATGTCGTCGCCGAGAGGCACGGGCTGCGGCGGGAGTGCATCCTCCGCTTCGACCAGAACACTCCGCCGGTATCGGGCGTGCCGCAGCTTCCGCTGGCCGCGACGATGACCGGCCTGCACGAGTATCCGGACGGGGCGTATCGCGGACTCCGCGCCGCCGCGGCCGGATACGTCGGGCTGACGGCCGAGAACGTGGTCGTCGGCGCGGGCGCGGACGACCTCATCCTCCTCTGCGCTCGTGTGTTCCTCGGACCGGGCAGGCGCGCCGCGATCACGGAGCCCACGTACTCCATGTACCGCATCGCCACGCAGCTCGCCGGGGCACAGGTCGTCGCCGGCGATGCCGAGGCCGAGCTCATCTGGCGCTGCAACCCCGAGAACCCGGCGGGCTCGGTCGTCGACCGCGACGAGTTGTTGGCGCTCGCGCGCGCCCGTCCGGACGCGATCGTCGTCGTCGACGAGGCATACGTCGAGTACGGTGCTGGCACCTGCGCTGCCTGGGTCGACGACGTGCCGAACCTCGTCGTCCTGCGCACTCTCTCGAAAGCCTTCGGCTTCGCAGCGCTGCGCGTGGGCTATGCGCTCGCCCATCCCGAGACCGCTGCCTTGCTCGACGAGCGGCGCGCGCCGGCGCCGATCTCCGGGCCTGCGGCGGCGATCGCGACAGCCGCACTGCTCGAGCCGCGCCTCGGCCATCTCGAGGACGAGATCGCGGAGCGAGAGCGGGTACGTGCCGCGCTGATCTCGGCGGGCTTCGACGTCCCGCCCAGCGCGACGAATTTCGTCCTCGTGCGCACGCCCGAGGCCTCGGAGCTTGCTGCGGGCTTGGAGCGGGAAGGGCTCCTCGTACGCGGCCTCGCGGACGCGATCCGCATCACGCCGCGACGCCGATCGGACGACGACGTCCTGCTGCGCGCCCTCGGCGCCGAGCCTGGATCGCCGAGCGGACGGGAGGCGACGGTCCTGCGCACGACAACGGAAACGGCGCTGCGTCTCACGCTCGGGCTTGACGGCGGCGGTCACGTCCGGGTGACGACCGGTGTCGGCTTCCTCGATCATCTCCTCACGTTGCTCGCATTCCATGCCGGCTTCGACCTGGAGCTGGTCGCAGGCGGCGACGTCGACGTGGACAAACATCACACGGTCGAGGACTGCGTCGCGGCCCTCGGCACCGCGCTCTCGCAGGCGCTCGGCGACCGTGCCGGGATCGCGCGTTACGGCGCCGCGACCGTGCCGATGGACGAGGCGCGAGCGACGGCTGCCGTCGACCTCGTGCGGCGCGCCCACGCCGAGATCGCGCTCGAGTTCGGTGGCGACATGGTCGGCGGGCTGGCCCTCACGCTGCTTCCGCACGCGCTCGAGCGCCTCGCCATGGAAGCCAGCTGCACGGTGCACGTCGAGGCCTCCGGCGCCGACGATCACCATATTGCGGAGGCGGCGTTCAAGGCCCTCGGCAGGGCGCTTCGACAGGCCGTGACGTCCGAGGGTGGTGGGGTGCGCTCCACGAAGGGCGCCGCGTGAAGGTCGTGCTCGTCGACTACGGCGCCGGGAACCTGCGCAGCGTGCAGGCGGCTCTCGTTCGCGCCGGCGCGGAGCCGGTCGTGTCCATCGATGCCGTCGAGACGGAGGCTGCCCCCTTGGCCGTGATCGCCGGCGTCGGCCACGTCGAGAGTGCAGCCAGGGGTCTCGCTCGCCACGGTCTTGACGAGGCGATCCGCGCACGCGCCGCCGCCGGTCGCCCGACGCTCGGGATCTGCGTCGGCATGCAGCTGCTGTTCGAGGAGAGCGAAGAGGGAGGCGGCGGGCTCGGTCTCCTCGCGGGACCGGTGCGGAGGCTGCGCGCGCGACGGGTGCCGCACATGGGCTGGAACGCACTCGGAGTCGCGGCGCGACCCTCGCAGCTGATGACGGGGCTCGACGGCGCGGACGTCTACTTCGCGCACAGCTTCGCGGCCGAGCCACTGGAGGCAGGGGTGGCGACGGCGACCGTCGACCACGACGGCGCGGTGGTTGCCGCCGTCGAAGCAGGCCCGCTCGCCGGCGTGCAGTTCCACCCCGAGCGCAGCGGCCCCGTCGGCGCCCGGGTGCTCGCCAACGCGCTCGCATGGTCAAGAAGCGCGTGATCCCGTGCCTCGACGTGGCCGCCGGCCGCGTCGTGAAGGGCATCAACTTCGTCGATCTGCGCGACATGGGCGACCCGATCGAGCTGGCCACGCGCTACTCGGAGCTCGCTGCCGACGAGCTCGTCTTTCTCGACATCACCGCGACGCTCGAGGAGCGGCGGCCGCTCCTCGACGTGATCGAGAACGCAGCGGCAGAGCTCTCGATCCCATTCACGGTTGGAGGCGGTGTCACGGGTCTCGAAGACGCGCGTGCGCTGCTGCGCGCCGGGGCCGACAAGGTGGCCGTCAACCGGGCTGCGTTCGACGATCCGACGATCCTCACCAGGCTGGCCGAGGAGTTCGGTGCTCAGGCCGTGGTCTGCGCGATCGACGCCCGGGCGGGCGAGGTCGTCACGCACGCCGGCCGCACACCGCGGGGCCGGGATGCCGTCGACTGGGCGGGGGAGGCCGTCGAGCGGGGAGCAGGCGAGATCCTCCTCACGTCGATCGATGCCGACGGCACGCGAGCCGGCTACGACCTGGAGCTCACGCGTGAGGTTGCGGACGCGGTCTCCGTCCCGGTGATCGCGTCGGGGGGAGCGGGAGAAGCGCTGCACCTCGCGGCAGCCTTCGCTGTGGGCGCCGAGGCTGCCCTCGTGGCCTCGATCGTGCACGAACGGCCCGAGCGGCTGCCCGAGCTGAAGGACGAGCTGAGGGACCTGGGGTGGAACCTCCGCAGCTGATCCCGGTGATCGTCCAGGACGCGGACACCGACCGCGTGCTGATGCTCGCCTACGCCGACGACGAGGCGCTCCGACGCACCCGCGAGACGGGCGAGGCCTGGTTCTGGAGCCGCTCCCGCCAGGAGTTGTGGCACAAGGGTGCGTCCTCGGGCAACACCCTCGCGGTGGATGAGATCCGCGACGACTGCGACGGCGACGCGCTTCTGTACCGCGTTCGACCCAGCGGCCCTGCCTGCCACACCGGTACCGAATCGTGCTTTGCGCCCTGGCTCTGGCGCGTGATCGCGGAGCGGGCGGCGACCCGACCGCAGGGCTCGTACGTCGTGTCTCTCCTCGACGGCGGCCCTGCCGCCGCCGCGCGCAAGGTGGGCGAGGAGGGTGTAGAGGTGGCCCTCGCCGGGGCAGGCGAGAGCGACGAGCGTCTCGTCGAGGAGATCGCGGATCTCTGGTTCCACTCGTACGTGCTGCTCGCGGCGAGGGCCCTGGATCCCGCCCGCGTCGAGGAGGAGCTCGCGCGCCGTCATGCATCTCGCTGAGCCCGTCCTTCCGATCGTCGCAGCGCGCTGCTAGCCTCGGCCGTGGCATGAGCACTCCGCATCGCGCACGAGAGCGCGCCTGGCGCGCACTGGTCACAGCGCAACACGGATAGTCCGCCGCTTCCGGCTCAGCGTCCAGGGAAGCGGCGGGACAGGGCGCGACCCGGCGGCCGCCGAACGGCCGCGCGGACGCGCGCTCCTTCCCGCACGAGCGGAAGGAGAGAGCGATGCCGATGCCGCATCGCACACAGTTGCAGGTGATCAAGCGCCGCCTCGTCGGGAAGGAGGGAGGCGAGCGGATACGCGAGCTGCGGGCGATCCTTGCCGGTCTCCCCGCGTACCGGAACGGCCCGTACGCCGACATCCGCAAGTGGGTCAACGCCCAGATCGAGGAAACGCACGTGCGCGGCAAGGTCGTCCACCGCGACTCGATTGCGGTGCGGCGCGAGGGTGCCGCCCAGGTTGCCCTGGTCGGGCCGCCCAATGCCGGGAAGTCGTCCTTGCTGCAGGCGCTCTCGCACATTCAGATCAAGACCGGCGACTATGCGTTCACGACGCTCCGTCCGGTACCGGCGCTGACACGGATTGGCGGCGTGCTCGTGCAGCTCGTCGAGATCCCGGGCCTGATCGATGGCGCCAACGTTGATCGTGGGGGAGGGCGAGCGCTGCTCGGCGTGCTGCGCAACGCAGACGCGATCGTCTACTGCCACGAAGCGGCAGCGCCGATCCGGCCGCTCGAGATCGTCCGTGCCGAGGTCGAGGCCGCTGGGATCGAGAAGCCGGGGCTGCTCGCGGCGACGAAGTTGGACGAGGCGGAGGCCGGCGTACTCGAGAGGCTCAGCGTGGTGGTTCCCGACCTGCCCGTCGTCGGTGTCTCGGTGCTGGACGACGGCAGCCTCGACGAGCTTCGCTCCGCGATCTGGGGGCTGACCGGGCTGATCCGGGTCTGGTTGCGCCACCGCGGCGCGACCGATCTCGAGCCGCTGGCGTTGCCAGCAGGAGCAACCGTCGGCGACGTCGCGGAACGGGTGCACCACGAGCTGGCAGCATCGTGCGCCGGGGGACGGGTCTGGGGCCCGTCGGCGCGATTCGCCGGTCAGCGCGTCGGCCGAGCCCACGTCGTCGACGACGGCGACACAGTGGAGATCCTGCGCTGAAGAGAGCGTCAGTTGTCGGATCGGTAGAGGTAGTGGCCGTTTTCCTTCACGAACGTGAAGTAAAACGGCTCGCCGGGCGAGTAGCGGATGTTGGTCTCTGCGATTGCGTACAGGAGTCCGCCGACGCGCTTCGCGACGATGTGCACGATGCGAAGGCGCTGCACCTCGCGCCGGTCCTCGGTGGTGAGCGAGCGCGCGATGCGCTCCATCGCGGCGCGGCACTTCCCGGCGCCGCCGACCTTCGCGAGCGCGGCGCGCGACATCAGCGGGCAGATCCTCGCCGTGGCCGCTGGTGTGCCGGCGAGCAGCGCAAGGCGCCACGCGGCGACCCAGCGTTCCGCGTCGACCCTCGCGTGGGAGCGTTCATCCAGAGCCGCGGCCTGCGTGGTAGCCCCCAGTGAGAGGCAGAGAACGGCCACTGCGACAAGGACGCGCACACGTTCTCATCGGAAGCCGTCCGGCGTCTCGCAACCCCTCGTGTGGTGACGCCGAGCGTCACGTCTCGAGCGCGAGCAGGTCGTCCACCGTCTCCCTTCGCCGGATCAAACGTGCCTCTCCGCCGCACACCATCACCGCGGCCGGGCGTCCGACACCGTTGTAGTTCGAGGCCATGGCAAGCGTGTAGGCGCCGGTCGCCGGGACCGCGAGGAGGTCGCCGCGGCGCACGGGCGGGAGTAACACGTCGTCGATCAGCACGTCGCCCGACTCGCAGTGCATTCCCGCGACGCTAACCGTTTCCGACGCCGGCTCGTCCGCCCGGCTCGCGAGCAGCGCCGTGTATCGCGCGCCGTACAGCTGTGGACGCGGGTTGTCGGACATGCCGCCGTCGACGGCGACCCAGGTCACCGTGTCGAGTCGCTTGACGGCGCCGACGCGGTAGAGCGTGACCCCGGCCCGCCCCACCAGAGAACGTCCGGGCTCGAGCCACACGTCCGGTTCCGGCAGGCCGGCTTCGGCGAAGGCCGTTCTGGCCGTGACCGCAGCCGCCGCGGCCAACTCGGCGGCGTCGGTGACAGCCTCGTCCGGATGATGGCGGATCCCGAACCCGCCGCCCAGATCGGCGACCTGTGGCGTCCAGTCGATCTCGTCGCGGCACCGGGCGGCGAACGAGGCGAGGCGCACGATCGTCTCCGCTTGCGCGTCGAAGTCGGCGAGCTGCGAACCCACGTGGACGTGGAGGCCGAGCACGTCGAGCCCGAGGTCGAGGCCGTCGGTGATCAGTCGCTGCGCCTGTGGCGGAGGCAAGCCGAACTTCGAACCGTGATGACCCGTGCGGATCGCCTCGTGCGTATCGGCGTCGACGCCGAGCGTGACCCGCACGAGGGCCCGGCGAACCCCCGCCGCTACAGCCAGCTCGGCCTCGTCGGGCGCGTCGAGCGCCACGACTGCGCCTATCGCAGCTGCCTGCGTCAGGAACGCGGAGTCCTTGTTGTTCCCGTGGACGACGATCTCCTCGCCGGCGAGACCAGCCGCGCGCGCGAACGCGAGCTCACCACTCGAGGCGACGTCCGCGCCCAGGCCCTCCTCACGCAAGACGCGCATCACGGCGACATTGGGCAGCGCCTTGGTGCCGAAGGCCACGAAGCCCTCGCCGATGGCGGCCCGCAAGGCTCGCGCCCGACCACGCAACGTGTCTTCGCATAGCACGAGGAGCGGCGTCCCGAACTGCTCCGCCAGCTTCGTGGCCTGCACTCCGCCGAGCGTGAGCTCGCCGTCCTGAAGCGCGACGGAGTCCGGGAACAGCTCGAGCATCCGGCGATTCTGCCTGTTACGATGATCCCTCCATGAAGCAGCTTCTCGCGTAGTCCAGGGAGCGAACGCGGCGCCGCCGCGGCACCTCCCGCTGAGCCTCTCACGTGAGAGGCTTTTTTGTATCCGGCGGAGCAGGAGACGATGGAGCGGTACGACCCGAAGGTGATCGAGGCGAAGTGGCAGGCCGTCTGGGAGGACGAGCAGGCTTTCGTCGTGCCCAACCCCGCGCGGGGCGAGACTGCCGAGGAAGGGCACAAGACCTATGTGCTCGAGATGCTCCCGTACCCATCCGGCGAGCTGCACATGGGGCACGTCAAGAACTACACGCTCGGTGACGTCGTCACCCACGTGCGGCGGCGCAGGGGATACAGCGTGCTGCGGCCGATGGGCTACGACGCCTTCGGCCTGAACGCCGAGAACGCCGCGATCAAGGAGGGAGGGCACCCTCGCGTGGCGACCGAGCGCAACATCGCCGCGATCCGGGAGCAGATGCGCAGGATGGGGTGGGCGATCGACTGGACGCGCGAGCTCTCCACTCACGAGCCGGACTACTACCGCTGGACGCAATGGCTCTTCCTCCGCTTCTTCGAGCGCGGGCTCGCCTACCGGAAGGAGGGGCCGGTCAAGTGGTGCCCGAACGACCAGACCGTGCTCGCGAACGAGCAGGTGATCGACGGCCGTTGCGAGCGCTGCGGCGCCGAGGTCGAGGCGCGCAACCTCGAGCAGTGGTTCTTTCGGATCACCGAGTACGCCGACCGGCTGCTCGACGAGATGGACCTGCTGGAGGAGTGGCCGGAGCGCGTGCTCACGATGCAGCGCAACTGGATCGGACGCTCGCATGGTGCCCGCGTCGTGTTCAGGGTGGAGGGGAGCGGCGAGGAGCTCCCCGTGTTCACCACCCGCCCGGACACGCTCTTCGGAGCCACGTTCTTCGTGCTTGCCCCCGAGCACCCGCTCGTCGAGCAATTGGTCGCAGGGACCGCGCACGCCGACGCCGTGCGCGAGTACGTGCGCCACGCCGGCGCTCGATCGGCGGTGGAGCGGGCGCGCGACGAGAAGGACGGCGTCTTCACCGGCCGCTCCGCCGTGAATCCGGTGAACGCCGAGCGGATCCCGATCTGGATCGCCGACTACGTGCTGATGGAGTACGGCACCGGCGCGATCATGGCCGTTCCTGCCCACGACGAGCGCGACCACGCCTTCGCCGAGCAGTACGGGCTCGAGATCCGGCAGGTTGTCGCCCCTGGGGACGGGGCGAGCCCCGGGGTCGAGGGTGCGTTCGTCGCGCACACGGGGGACGAGGTGCTCGTCAACTCGGGCGAGTTCAGCGGCCTGCCGGCGCCGGAGGGAAAGCGCGCGATCACGGCGTGGCTGACCGGACGCGGCGTGGGGGAGGAGACGATCGGCTACCGCCTGCGCGACTGGCTGCTCTCGCGCCAGCGTTACTGGGGCTGCCCGATCCCCATCGTGCACTGTCCCGCGTGCGGCATCGTGCCGGTGCCGGACGAGCAGTTGCCCGTCCTGCTGCCCGAGGTCGACGACTACCTACCGAAGGGCCGCTCGCCGCTGGCCGCCGCGGAGGACTGGGTGCGCACCACGTGCCCGGCATGCGGTGGCGAGGGCCGCCGCGAGACGGACACGATGGATACGTTCGTCGACTCCTCGTGGTACTTCATCCGCTACTGCGACCCACACAACGCGGAGGCGCCGTGGGCACGCGAGGTCGTCGACTACTGGATGCCCGTCAACCAGTACATCGGCGGCGTCGAGCACGCGATCCTGCACCTCCTCTACGCGCGGTTCTTCGTCAAGGTCCTGAATGACCTGGGCCTCGTCGGTTTCCGGGAGCCGTTCGCGCGGCTGTTCACCCAGGGCATGATCTATCGGCACGGGGCCAAGATGTCCAAGTCCAAGGGGAACGTGCTCTCCCCCGACGATCTCGTCGAGCGGTACGGCGCAGACGCGCTCCGCCTCTACATCCTCTTCATCGGTCCTGCGGATCAGGACATCGAGTGGAGCGACGCCGGTGTGGAGGGGACGTACCGGTTCCTCGCACGCCTGTGGCGTGTCGTCGGTGAGCAAGCGACGAAGCCGCCGCTCGAGGACGTCACGGACACGCCGCTCGCCCGGGCGGCTCACCGCGCGATCGACAAGGTCACCGACGACATCGAGCGCCGTTTCGCGTTCAACACGCCGGTCGCGGCCGTGATGGAGCTCGTCAACGAGATCGGGCACGCGCCCGACGACCCGGCGGCTCGCTTCGCGACGGAGACGGCGGTGTCGCTGATCCAGCCGTACGCGCCTCACGTGGCCGAGGAGCTGTGGCACCGCTTGCGGCACGAGCGTCTGTGGACCACGGCCTGGCCGCAGGCCGATCCGGCGCTGCTCGAGCGAGACGTCGTCGAGATCGTCGTCCAGGTCAACGGCAAGGTGCGCGACCGCCTGCACCTGCCGCCGGACACGCCCGAGGAGGAGCTCGTGGCGGCAGCGCTCGCCTCGGACCGCGTCCAGGCACACCTGGCAGGCGGGGAGCCTCGCCGAACCGTCGTTGTGCCGGGCAAGCTCGTCTCGCTCGTCGCCTAGCGAGAGCCCTGCCCTGGACACGCGTGCTCGCGCTCTGGGGCACGTTGCTGCGCCGCGGTGCATCTGGGTCGAGACGACCCCTCCACCCCGGGGTCGTGTTCCGGCGACCACGGCGTCGGCGGCAGCCCTCACGGGCCCTACCTACACCCGGCAGCCCGTAGAGGGCCCACGGCGTGGCGCGGGGCCTGTGGAGCGATCTGCGTCCTCTTGGCACAGAATCGACACGGACCTGTGACGACCGAGCCTGCATGGTGGGGTCATGGTCGGCATCTCCCTCACACGTCGGCAGACCCTCGCGCTCGCGGCCTCGCTCCTCGTCCTCCTGGCGCTCGGGGGGAAGCACCTTGCGTCTGCGGGCTCCGCTCGAGAGACGCGCCTTGCACCCCTCGTCCCGGCCGCGCCCTCAGCGGCGACGCGTGATGCGGAGAGGCTCGTCGTCCATGTCGCGGGATCGGTACGGCGCGCTGGTCTGTACCGGCTGCGCGATGGCTCTCGCGTCGCAGACGCGATCGCCCGCGCGGGAGGCCCGACCCGTCGAGCGGATCTCGGTGCGCTGAACCTCGCAGCTCCGCTGGCTGACGGACAGCAGGTGCTCGTACCGAGGCGCGCCCCCCCTGCGGCAGGCGGAAGTGGCTCGGGCTCACCTTCATCCGTCGTCGGCAAGGTGAGCCTGGCGACTGCCACCGTCGACCAGCTCGACGAGCTGCCGGGCATCGGTCCCGTTACGGCTCAGAAGATCGTCGACTGGCGCACCGCGCACGGTGCGTTCCAATCCGTGGACGACCTGGATGCTGTGCCGGGGATCGGCCCTGCCCGAATCGAGCAGCTACGCGATGCGGTGACTCCGTGAGAGGCGCGGTTGCGATCCGGCGCATGCTCGAGCTCCGGTGGCCGACGCTGCTCGCGGTATCGCTGGCTGCAGGGCTCGGGAGCGCGAACGCGGTACGACCGCCTGCGGAGTTGCTGGTGCTCGGGCTTTCGATGTCGTGCATCGTCGCCGTGCTCGTGCGTGACGCCACGGCGCGGTTGGCCTTGCTCGCGACCGGTCTCGTCCTCGCCGGCGCCTGGTGGGGAGGGCTACGACTCGAGGCGCTCGCGTACAGCCCGCTGAAACGGGAGCTCGGTCGTAGCGCTGTCGCCGAGGTCGTGGTGACCGGCGCTCCCCGTGTGACGCCGTTCGCCATCCGTGCGTCAGCGCAGGTTCGTCGCTGGGACGGGGCGGCGCTCCGTGAACGAGTGCTGCTCCAGCTTCGAGGAGAGCGAGCGCCGCCTCAAGGCGCCGTGCTCAGGCTCCGCGCGCGGCCGGTCGCGCCGCGCGGGCCCGAGACCGGATTCGACGAGCGAGGGTGGCTCGCGCGGCAGGGCATCAGCGTCGTTCTGCTGGGCGAGGACTGGCGCGTCGTCGGCCGGCGGGGTGGGATCGGTGGCGTCGCTGACTGGCTGCGCGCGGAGGTCACGGACGTGCTCGCTTCAGGGACGACGGGTGAGCGGCGCGCGCTGCTGCTGGGCATCGTGCTCGGCGCCGACGAGGGAATCGACCAGCCGTTGAGGCAGGCATTCCGCAAATCGGGCCTGGCGCACATCCTCGCCGTGTCCGGCCAGAACGTTGCGATTCTCGTCATCGGCATCGTCGGGCTCGCATCGCTGCTGGGCCTCGGCAAGGTGTGGGGTCATACCGCAGCGATCGCCGCGGTGCTCACCTACGCGCTTGCGGTCGGTTGGCAGCCGTCCGTGGTCCGTGCGGCGGTCGCCGGCTGTCTCGCCTCCCTCGCCTGGCTGGCTGCCCGACCGCGGGATCAATGGCACTTTCTCGCACTCGGCGCCGTGGTGCTGCTCGCGTGGTCGCCCGCCGCCGCGCTCGACCCGGGCGCCCAGCTCTCGTTCACGGCGGTCGCTGGCATCTTTACGCTGGCGCCGAGGCTCGAGGCGTACCTGGACGGCTACCCGCTTCCGCCGTGGGTCCGACAGGGAGCCTCGATCGCGGCTGCGTGCAGCCTCGTGACCGCGCCCCTCCTCTGTCTTCACTTCGGGGTGGTGCCCGTGTGGGGTGTGGCAGCGAACCTGCTGGCGGAACCTGCCGTGCTCCCGCTGCTCTGGGCGTCGCTCGCGGCTGCCGCCGTTGCTCCCGTCCTTCCGTCGGCCGGGATCGCACTCGCCTGGCTTGCTGGACTGTGCGCCTGGTGGATCGCGATGTGCGCGCGGCTCGTGGCTGCGCTCCCGTTCGCTCAGGTCTCGACGACCACCGCCCTCCTGGTGCTGAGCGTCGCGACAGCTCTGCTCGTGTTGCTGCGGTCGCTACCGCGGCGAGCGCTCCGAGCTGCCCTGGTGCCTCTCGTCGGGGCGTCGCTCCTCGTCGCGCTCGGCTGGTGGACGCTGGCGCCGGGGCCGAGCTGGGAGCGTCCGTCCGGTCTGCGCGTCTCGTTCCTCGACGTGGGGCAGGGCGACAGCGCGCTCGTCGAGGGGCCCGACGGCGCCGTGCTCGTCGACGAGGGACCCCCCGAGGCGGAGGTCGCCGATCAGCTCCGGCGCCTCGGTGTCCGCTCGCTGGCCGCGATCGTGCTCACGCACCCGCAACGGGATCACGTCGGCGGCGCAGCTGATGTACTGCGACGGCTGGGCGTGGCCTCGGTTCTCGATCCGTCGCTCGCTTACGAGAGCGCGGATGAGCAAGCCGCTCTCGATGTTGCGCACGAACGAAAGGTCAAGGTCATCATCGCGCGGGCGGGGCAGCGGTACCGCCTGGGAAAACTCTCGCTCAGGGTGTTGTGGCCCGATCGAGCCGGGCCGCCGACTGAGGATCCGAATCTCCGCGCGACCGTCCTGCTCGTCTCGTACGGCTCGGTAGACGTCCTGCTGACAGCCGACGCGGAATCGGACGTGACGAGCCGACTGCCCTTGCGGCCGGTCGAGATCCTCAAGGTCGCTCACCACGGATCCGAGGACCCCGGTCTCGCCGAGCTGCTCCGCCGCCTGCGTCCGCGAGTAGCCGTGATCTCCGTCGGTGCCGGCAACCGCTACGGGCACCCGCGCGCCGAGACGCTCGCCGCGCTTCACGCTGTGCCAGGTCTCGATCTCTACCGGACCGACGTGAACGGTCGCGTCGTCGTCGAGGCGGACGCTGGGACGCTCTCCGTCCGGACGGAGCGTGGAGTACCGTAGCCCTGTGGCTCAGCCGGAGCTGAAGTCTGTGTATCTCCTCACCGGGACCGACCGACCCAAGATCGAGACTGCGGTGCAGAGGCTGAGACGGCACTTCGACTCGGAGTCGGTGGAGACCGTAGCGGCGACGGAGAAGAGTGGCGAGGAGGTTGTCGCTTTGTGCAACGCCGGCAGCCTTTTCGGCGATCGTCGTCTCGTCGTCGTCGATCATGTCGACGGACTGAAGCGTGATGATGGCCGTCGCACGGGCGGGTGGAAGACAGCGGACGTTAGCGCGGTCTCCTCATACCTGACCAATCCCTCGCCCGCGACAGTGCTCGCGCTGGTCGCGGAAGAGGTCTCCGCCAGCTCGGCGCTGCGGAAGGCGTGCGCGAAGGCGGGCGACGTCCTCGAGTACGCGGTGCCCAAGCGCGGTCTCGCGAGCTGGGTCGCAGAGCGGTTCAAGCAGCTCGGCGTGCGAGCCGAGCCGGACGCCTGCGCCGCCCTCCTGCAGCTCGTGGGCGACGATCCACGCGCGCTCGCGACCGAGATCGACAAGATCGCGACGTGGGCGGATGACGAGCCCATCGGCGAGCGCGAGGTCGAGACGCTCGTGGCGGCGACGAAGGAGGTGCCGATCTTCGCGCTGACGGACGCGTGGGGGGCGCGAGACACCGCACTGATGCTCGAGGTGGCCGAGACGATCCTCGAACGGTCGGGCCGATCGCGGCGAGACGACACAGCCCGCATCGTTGGCGCCCTCGGCGCGCATCTCGGCCGTGTACGGCAGCTCAAGCGCCTCGCAGCAGAGGGAGTCGGGGCGCGTGAGGCGGCCGGGCGGTTGCGCATGCACCCGTTTCATGCCGAAAAGGTCGCGCGTCAGGCCGAGGGCTTCGGAGACGATGAGCTCGGTGACGCGATCGTGCGTCTCGCCGACCTCGACCTCGCGTTGAAGGGGAAGAGCCGTCTCGCTCCCGAGCTCGAGCTCCAGCGCGCGCTCGTCGACCTCGGCGGGAGAGGCGAGTAGCCCGCTCCGTCGTTGACCGCCGGTCTGGCCGACCGGCCGCCGACCAAACGGCTGGCGACTCGGAGACCTGATGTGAGCCAGGGCGCCTCGGTTCGAGCCCGCCAATTGTGGGTCGTCGCTCGATCGCCGCCGGATCCGCCGACGTTCTCCGCAGGCCCGAGCCGCTTGCGGTCTGGTGAAGCCCTCTCTCGAGTGACTTTTCCTGTCGAGCGGTTGGTCGAGACGTCAGTCTCGTGGCCGCCGGACGCGACAGCGGTGAGCTACTCGCCGCCCGTGGCAGCACGACCGCCCGCTGGCCTTCCTCGATCTCGATCTCGAGCCCTCGTGACATGTGGTCGCCATGGGTCACGGCGAGGACGGCTTGGTTCCCCGCCGATGGCCTCCACCGGCCGTCTGAAGCATGCGACAGTCGCCGCACGCACGCCCCGGACACGACGCGCCAGACAGAAGCGTCGAGGCAAGGCTGCCCGAGCTGAGGAGCTTCGCACTCTGTCTCAGATGCCAGGACGGGCTGGCTCGCGAAGACCTTGCGCAGCGGTCGCCGTCCTGGGCGACACGCCGCATCGATCGCCCATCCTCTTCACATGACGTTCGTGTCTTGGGGCGAAACCGGCATTCGTGAGACGCCTGGCGGGGCGTCCCGCGAAGCTCAGACGCTCGGGCCGGCCACGACGCGCGCTGCCTGCGACTTCTTCCGCGCGGCCGTGTTCAGGTGCAGCGCACCGCGCGCGGCAGCCCGGTCGATCGTCTTCACGAGCTCCCGGTGTTCGGCGGCGACCGCATCGGCGTCGGCGTCGGCCAGCGCGGCCTCGAGGCGCTTCGTCAACGTCTTGATCGTCGAGCGGTAGCGAAGGTTCTCCGCCCGCTGCCGCTGGGCGCTCCGGACGCGCTTCTCTTGCTGCTTGATGTTCGGCATAGACGTGAAGACGCCCGCACTCCCGCGGGCGGTTCGATGGTACCAGAGCGCCGACCGGCGAGTGCTACCCCCGCCTGTCCGGCCCCGTCCGACGGGGGCCGCCGTCCTCCGCCCCGCGTCGAGCGTAACCCGCGCGCGTGCGAAGGTGGGTGACGAGACTGTGCCGAAAGTGAGCCAGATGAGAGACGCCTCCGAACCCGTCCCCGCGGACACCAGCCGCGAACGACCGGGACACCACCGCCGGCTGGCGCGCTCGACCGCGATCTTCGCCGCGGCCACCGCCCTGTCGCGCGTCCTCGGGCTCGTGCGGGAGATGGTCGCGGCCTACTACTTCGGCATCACGGGCCTCGTGAACGCCTTCACCGTGGCGTTCCAGATCCCGAACCTGTTTCGCGCCCTCCTTGCCGACGCGGCCCTCTCCGGCGCGTTCGTGCCGATGTTCAGCGAGCTGCTGGAAAAAGGGGAGCGCCGCCGCGCCTGGCGGGTGGCGTCGACGATCTTCTGGCTCGTCCTGCTCGTCCTGGGCGGGCTCACGGCCTTGTTCATCCTGCTCGCGCCTCTCCTGCTGCGTCCGTTCGGGGACCCGGGCGGGGACTTCGACCTCGCCGTGGGGCTCTCCAGGGTGCTCTTCCCCATCGTCGTGCTGCTCGGGCTGACAGGAGTCGTCGTGGGCATCCTCAACAGCTACGACCACTTCAGCGTGCCGGCGCTGACGCCCGTGCTCTGGAACCTGGCGATCATCGCGGGCCTGGTGATCGGCGTCCCGCGCGTCGACAGCGAGGAGGCGGGCCTGTACGTCTACGCCGGCGCAATCCTCGTCGGCACCTTGCTGCAGCTGCTCTTCCCGTTGCCGTGGCTGCGCGGACTCGACGGGCGGTTGCAGCTCGTGCTCGACTGGCGCGACCCGGCGGTGCGCCGGTTCTTCACGCTGATGCTGCCGGTGACGCTCTCGCTCGGGCTGATCAACGTCAATGCCCTGATCGACACCCTTTTTGCATCGCGGCTGATCGACCCGGATCAGTCGCCGGCTGCCATCGACAAGGCCTTTCGTCTGTACATGCTGCCGCAGGGGATGTTCTCGGTCGCCGTCGCGACGGTGCTGTTCCCGACCCTTGCCCGGCTCGCCGCCCGTGGCGACCTGCCCAGGTTTCGGAGCACGATCTCTGCAGGCCTGCGCCAGATCGGCTTCCTCCTGATCCCCGCATCGCTTCTCTCGGCGGTGCTCGCCCAGCCGATCGTCCGGCTCGTCTACCAGCGTGGCGCCTTCACGGAGGACGACGTCGGCGTGGTGGCAGCCTGTCTGGCAGCGTTCTCGCTCGGTCTCGTGTTCAACGGCTGGATGCTGATGCTCACACGCGGGTTCTACGGCCTCCAGTCGAACTGGCTGCCGACGTCGATCGCCGTCGCGACGCTCTGTCTCAACGCTGCCCTGAACGCGGTGCTCTACCCGCTCGGGACGTGGGCGATCCCACTGTCGACGTCGCTCACGAACGTCGTCGGCGCCACGCTCATGCTCGTGTTCCTCACCCGGCGGGCCGGGTCGTTCCACGTCGCGGGCGTAGCGGGCTCGGTCGTCAGGATCGGGATCGCCGCCGGTGCAGCGGCCGCAGCGGCGTTCGCCGTGTGGTACCCGCTCGATCAGGCCCTCGGGCGGTCGGTGGGCGACCAGATCGTCTCGCTCGGCCTCGGGCTGACGACGGCGATCGGCGTCTACGTCGCAGGCTGCAAGGCGCTCCGGGTGCGTGAGCTCGGGGCGCTGCTCGCGTTGCGACGCGGGCCCGACGACGCGTGAGGCGAGCCCTGCGATTCGGCCGCGACGCCGTATGCAAGCCCTCGCGGAGACGAAATCGCTGAGCCGAAGTCTCCGCGTGGGAAGGGCGGGACGCGGCGACCGCAAGGTCGGGTCCCATCGTCAGCGTGTTGGGCTGTCCGCGGAACCCTGCCACCCCTCCAGGTCCCGCGTCGTCCGGAACGGGCCCGCGCTGAATCGCCAGATCCGGAAAAAACCGCTTCGCAGCTACGATCGGCCGCGACTCGCCATGGACCAAGCCCGGATTCGCAACTTCTCGATCATCGCCCATATCGACCATGGGAAGTCGACGCTCGCAGACCGCATCCTCCAGCTCACGGAGACGGTCAGCGAGCGCGACATGCGTGACCAGTTGCTCGACTCGATGGAGCTCGAGCGCGAGCGCGGGATCACGATCAAGGCACAGGCGGTGCGGGTGGCATGGAAGGGCCACGAGCTCAACCTGATCGACACTCCGGGGCACGTCGACTTCACATACGAGGTGTCGCGCTCGCTGCAAGCCTGTGAGGGGGCGCTGCTCGTCGTCGACGCGGCGCAGGGAATCGAGGCGCAGACGCTGGCCAACGCTTATCTTGCGATCGAGAACGAGCTCGAGATCGTCCCCGTCGTGAACAAGATCGACCTGCCGCAGGCCGATCCCGACGCGGCCGCGGCGGAGGTTGCCGAGCTCCTGGGCTGCGATGCCGCCGACGTGATCCGCATCTCCGCCAAGACCGGAGCAGGAGTCGACGAGGTGCTCGACGCGATCGTCGAGCGCGTACCGGTGCCCACCGGCGACCCGTCCGCTGCGCCGCGCGCGCTGATCTTCGACTCCTCGTACGACCAGTACCGTGGCGTGATCGCCTTCGTGCGCGCCGTCGACGGCCGCTTCGAGACAGGGCAGACCCTGCGAGCGATGGCGCTTGGCACCACGTTCGAGGCAGAGGAGCTCGGCTACATGTCCCCGTCGCGCGTGCCCGTCGGCGCACTCGAGGCCGGTGAGGTCGGGTACGTCGTGACGGGACTCAAGGACGTCTCGCGCCTGCGCGTCGGCGACACGCTGACAACGACGCGCAAGCCGGCGGCGGCACCGCTGCCGGGGTACAAGGACGTGAAGCCGATGGTGTTCGCCGGGCTCTTCCCGACCGACTCCGACGACTATCCGGCGCTGCGCGACGCGCTCGAGAAGCTGAAGCTCAACGACGCCGCGCTGTTCTATGAGCCGGAGACCTCGCAGGCGCTCGGCTTCGGCTTCCGCTGCGGCTTTCTCGGCCTCCTGCACATGGAGATCGTGCGCGAGCGCCTCGAGCGGGAGTTCGACCTCGACCTGCTCGTCACCGCACCCAACGTCGCCTACCGCGTCGAGCGCCGAGACGGGGAGGCCGTGGAGGTGCACAACCCAGCGGAGATGCCCAGCGAGGTGGAGAAGGTGGAGGAGCCCTACGTGAACGCCAGCGTGATCGTGCCGAAGGACTACGTCGGTCAGGTGATGGAGCTCTGCACCGACCGACGGGGCCGCTTCGACCACATGGAGTACCTCTCCGAGGGCCGCGTGCTGCTGTCGTATGAGCTGCCTCTCGGCGAGATCGTGATCGACTTCTACGATCAGCTGAAGTCCCGCACGCGCGGCTATGCCAGCTTCGACTACGACCTCGCCGGGTTCAGAGAGGGCGATCTGGCCCGCGTCGACATCCTCGTCGGCGGCGAGCAGGTCGACGCGCTCTCGCTCATCATCCACCGGGATTCCGCCTACGAGCGCGGCAAGCTGCTCGTCGAGCGCCTGCGCGAGGAGATCCCACGCCAGATGTTCGACGTGCCAATCCAGGCAGCGATCGGCTCGCGCGTGATCGCGCGCGAGACGGTGAAGGCCAAGCGCAAGGACGTGCTCGCCAAGTGCTACGGCGGCGATATCAGTCGCAAGCGCAAGCTGCTCGAGAAGCAGAAGAAGGGGAAGAAGAGGATGAAGCAGGTCGGCGGCGTCGAGGTGCCGCAGGAGGCGTTCCTCGCCGTCCTCAACCTCGACGGCGACAAGAAGCGGTGAACGCGGGCTCCGCGAGCGGCCCCGAGGCCGACCGGCTCTTGGCGGAGCTCGACGGGCTGGCAGACCTCTCGTGCTCTCACCCCGCGGAGCGTTGGGGCGACCGGCCCATCAGCTGTGCTGCCGAGATCCGCCGCGTCGGCGGCATTCTCTGGCAGCACCTGCCCATGCTGTTCGGCGGAATGGAAGGGCTGAACGATGTCGTCTCCCAGCCGACGAACGGCAACGCGGTCGCCGGTGAGGACCTCCGTGCGCTCGACCGGCTGCTGCGCGAGCCCAGAGGGGCTGTGTGGGAACGTGGGCAGGCGCTCCTGCGGATGGGCACATGACCGGCGTCCGCCACCTCTACGTCCACCTTCCGTTCTGCGCCCATCGCTGCGGGTACTGCGACTTCGTCACCATGGTGGGCCGCGCTGGGGAGCACGGCGCCTATGCCGAAGCGCTGCTGCTCGAGCTCGACCGCGAGCGTCAGGTGCTGGCGCAGCAGGTCGAAACCGTCTTTGTCGGCGGCGGCACGCCGACGTTCACTGCACCGGCGCCGCTCGAGCAGATCCTGTCGGTGCTGCCGGCTGCCGCAGAGGTGACGGTCGAGGCGAACCCGGAGACGGTGACGGAGGATCTGGCCCGCCTCCTTCGCGCGACCGGTGTCACGCGTGTCTCGCTCGGGGCGCAGAGCTTCCAGCCACATCTCCTGGCTGTGCTCGAGCGCCGGGCCGGCGCCGATGACGTCCGGCACGCCGTGCGCACTCTTCGTGCTGCCGGATTCGACAACATCTCGCTCGATCTCCTCTACGGCATCCCGGGCCAGACCGCCGCCGAGCTGGAGGATGATCTCGCGCAGGCGCTCGCTCTCGAGCCCGAGCATCTCTCGTGCTACGAGCTCGAGGCGAAGCCCGGCACCCGGTTCACGCACGCGTGGGGCGAGGAGCTCGACCGTCAGGCCGAGGCGATGGAGGACTACTTCGAGCGCGTCGTGGCGCGCCTGACGGGCGCCGGGTACCGCTGGTACGAGACCGCGAACTTCTGTCTCGCCCCGACGCGGGCCGGCGGCAGGGACCTGCGCGCCCGACACAACCTGGGTTACTGGCGCGGTCGCGACTACCTCGGGCTCGGCGTGGGGGCAGTGTCGACCCTGGGAGAGGTGCGACGACGAAACGCCCCGACACTGGGGCGGTACCTCGAGGCGCTTCGGGCCGGTAAGGACCCGCCGCGAGAGCTCGAGCGGCTGGAGGACGAGACGAAGGCACGCGAGCGCCTGATGCTCGGCCTCCGGCTCGACGAGCCGCTCCCGCTCGCCGGGCTCGAAGCCGCTCTCGACCGGGTTGCGCTCGCGCGGCTGGCCTCGGGTGGGCTGGTCGAGGTCGTCGCGACGAGTGGCCCGGCGCACACCGTCGTGCTGACCCGCCGCGGACGCTTCCTCGGCGGAGCGGTTACGGCGGAGCTCCTCGCCGGTTAGGTCTGGGCGGCCGGCCGGCGGCCCCCGCAACCGGGGCTACCATCCGACGAGATGACCGAGTTGACGTTTCGTAAGCGCGAGATCCTCCGCTGCGTGGTCGAGGAGTACGTCTCCACCGGGCAGCCGGTGGGATCGAAGGCGCTCGTCGAGCGCTCCGGCCTCCATGTCTCCTCGTCCACGGTGCGCAACGAGCTGGCCGAGCTCGAAGCCCTCGGCCTGCTCACCCATCCCCACACCTCGGCAGGGCGCGTTCCGACCGACAGCGGCTACCGTCTCTACGCGGAGGGACTCGTCGACGCGATCGAAGGCCGACCGGACCCACCGCCGGTCGATCTGTCGGCGATGCGCAACGAGCTCGAAGCAGCGCTGCAGCAGACGACCGATGCGCTCTCGCAGGCCACGCGCCTGCTCGCACTCGTGTCCGCGCCCTCGCTCGAGGCGATGTTGATCCGACACGTCGAGGTGCTCCTGCTCCAGCCCCGCGTCGTGATCGTGGTCGTGATCACGTCGTCCGGGGACGTGACGAAGCGGATGATCGAGCTGGAGGAGCCTGCCGACCCAGGGCTCGTCGACTGGGCGCGGGCTTATCTGAACGAGACGGTCGCAGGGCTACGGCTGGGCGCGAGCGCGCTGCGCCGCCAGTTCGAGGACTCCTCGCTGTCCCCGCGTGAACGGGCCTTCCTGGCGAGCATCCGCCCGGCTTTCGTGGACGTCATCGCCGATGTGGGAACGCAGGTATACGTCGGTGGTGCGGCTGGTCTGTTCGGCGACGCGCGCGGCCCGGAGCTCGACGCCGTCCAGCGTCTGCTCGAGCTGCTCGAACACCGCGCAGCCGTGCTGGCGCTGCTGACGGAAGTGATCGACCCGCACCGCACGATCGTCCGGGTGGGCCCCGAGGTCGAGGGCGCCGCCATCCGCGACGTCGCCTATGTCGGCTCGACGTACGGGCTGGCGAACCGCTCGCTCGGCACCGTGGGTTTGATGGGACCGCTCCGCATGGACTACGACAAGGCGATCCGCACTGTTCGTGCGGCCGCGTTCGAGCTCTCGCGGCTCGTCGAGAACGTGTACGACGAGGACTAGCGCGTGGCGACGACGGAGCGGGACTACTACGAGATCCTCGGCGTCGCCCGCGATGCGACAGAGGCCGAGATCAAGCGGTCGTTCCGCAGGCTGGCGCGCGAGCTCCACCCCGACGTGAACGAGGCGTCCGACGCCGAACTGCGCTTCCGCGAGGCAGCGGAGGCCTACGAGGTGCTCTCCGACCCCGAGCGCCGCGCAACCTACGACCGCTTCGGTCACGCGGGACTGCGGCGTGGCGGCTTCGCGCCGACGGAGTTCGGAGATCTCGGCGATCTCTTCGCCTCGTTCTTCGGTGACGGCCTGTTCGGGAGAGGTGCCCGCGGGCCGGCTCCCTCGCGAGGGCCCGATGTCACCGCCCTGATCGAGATCCCGCTCGCCGAGGCCTTCACAGGGACGTCCGTCCGCGTGCCCGTCCGTGTCGCCCGCGCCTGCGACGCGTGCAACGGAACCGGCGCCGCGCCCGGTACGAGTCCGGTGACGTGTCCTACCTGCGGCGGCGCCGGCCGTGTGCAGCAGGTATCGCAGACCGTGCTCGGGCAGTTCGTGCGGAGCGGGACGTGTCCCCACTGCGACGGCCTCGGGCGAATCGTCAAGTCGCCGTGCGAGCACTGCGACGGCGCGGGCCGCGGCCTCGTCGACCACGAGCTCGACGTCGACGTCCCAGCGGGGATCCACGACGGCCAGCGCATCCGCCTCCGCGGCGAGGGGCACGCCGGGCCATTGGGCGGAACCCCGGGCGATCTCTTCGTGCACGTTCGCGTCGCCGAGCCGGAAGGCTTGACGCGTGACGGGGACGACCTCGTGGCGGCCGTGGACGTGACGATCACCGAGGCCGCGCTCGGAACGACGGTCTGCGTCCCGGGCGCTCAGGGTGACGTCGAGCTCGAGCTGCCGCCGGGCGTGCAGCCCGGCCATGTGCATGTCGTCCGCGGGTCGGGGATGCCGTCCTTGCAGAGCGGTCGCCGCGGCGACCTGCGCGTCTACGTGGGGGTGCGTGTGCCCCAGCGTCTCAGCGCAGAGCAGCGAGCCCAGGTGCTCAAGCTCGAGGAAGCGCTTGGCGAGGACGCCTACCGCGGCGACGACGGATTCTTCCGCCGCCTCAAGAGCGCGTTCCGCTGAGCAACGCCCTCCAGACAGCGCTCGTGGTCGTCGTGGAGGGCTCGGCCACTCGTCGATCCGTGGCGGCGCCTCTACTCCCGCGGGTGAGCGCGCGGCAATTGCCCTGGGAGCGGTACCCGGACTGGCCACCCTCTGCGGGTGCCGTCTCCGAGCCGGTGCCGCACCTGACGCTCGCCGAGCACCTCGAGGCGAACCGGGTTGAAACTGCGGCTGTCGTTCTGTCGGGCCTCTGGCGGGCCCGCGAGTGCCTGACACTCGGCGTATCGTGACCGGTGGGCTCCAGCGCATCGCGTTCCGCGTGCCGAGCGAGGAGCTGGAGTCGGCCCGCGCGCGTGTGCTGGCGCTCGCCCCCGAGGGGTTCGAGGAGGTCGACAGGGGAACGCACGTCGAGCTCGCGGTCTACGCGGAAACAGGACGAGCTGCCGACGTCCTCACGGCGCTCCCGGGTGCGAGCGCGTCGCCCGTCCCCGGCGGCTGGGAGCACGCGTGGCGCGCGTTCCACCGCCCGGAGGTCGCCGGCGGCGTGTGGCTCGGGCCACCGTGGGAGGAGCCACCGCCGGAGCTGCCCGCGGTCGTCATCGATCCCGGACAAGCGTTCGGCACTGGCGCCCATCCGACGACACGGCTGTGCGTCGAGTTGCTCGCCCGCCTCGAGCGCGGGTCGCTCCTCGACGTCGGCTGCGGGTCGGGTGTCCTGGCGATCGCGGCGGAGCGGCTCGGCTTCGGCCCGCTCCACGCCGTCGACGTCGACCCGGTGGCCGTGGCGGTGACGAAGACCAACGCGGCCGCTAACGGCATCGTCCTCGATGTTGCCGTGGCGGAGGCGACGAGCGACGAGTTGCCCGCCTCAGACGTCGCCGTCGTCAATATCGCGCTCGACACCGTGAACGCGTTGCTCGCGCGGCTCGCCGCGCGCGAGGTGGTGACCTCCGGGTATCTGGTTGGCGAACGACCCTCGAGCCCGCGCTGGACGACGGTCTTCCGGCTCGAGCTCGACGGTTGGGCTGCAGACCATCTGCGGCGCACAAGCGTCTAAGCTCCCGAGGCCCATGGCGACGTTCACGGCGCGCTTCCTCGGCTGCAAGGTCTCGTTCGCCGACGCGCAGGCGATCCGTGAACGCCTGCTCGCGGACGGGCACGTCGAGGCCGAGGCCGGCGCCGACGTCGCCGTCGTGAACACCTGCTGCGTGACCAACGAGGCCGTGTCGAAGTCGCGCCAGGCCGTATCGCGGGCGGCGCGCACCCACGCGCGTGTGTTCGTGACGGGTTGCGCCGCCAGCCTTCCCGGTGCGGGGTTCGACGGGCTCGCCGGCAACGTGACCGTCGTCACACGGCCGAGCGAACAGACGGCAGACGCGGTCGCGGGCGACGTCGGCGCGATCGGCTGCGTCCGGGCGGAGCATCGGCTCGATCGTGTGCGGGCGTTCGTGAAGATCCAGGACGGCTGCTCGTTCTCGTGCCACTTCTGCGTGATCCCGCTCGTCCGCGGCGCGACCCGCAGCCGCGACGCTGCCACGGTGCTCGCCGAGATTCGGCGCCGCGCCTCCCAGGGGCACCGCGAAATCGTGCTCACCGGCGTCAACCTCGGCTGCTTCCGCGACCGAGGCGCGGGCTACACGCTCGCCCGACTCGTCCGCGAGGCAGGCGCGATCGACGGCGTCGAGCGTCTGCGCCTCTCCTCGATCGAGATCAACCACGTCGGACCGGAGCTCGTGTCGGCGTTGCGGGAGACGCCGGTGGCGTCGCCGCACCTGCACGTTCCGCTCCAGTCGGGCGACGACCGTGTGCTCGCGGGCGATGGGGCGTCGTTACACCGTCGGCCAGTATCTCGGCAGGCTCGAGCCGCTGGCGGATCTCAACCTCACCACCGACGTGATCGTCGGCTTCCCGGCCGAGGACGACGCGGCGTTCGAGCGGACGCTCCAGACGGTCGAGCGCGCCGGCCTCACCAAGGTGCACGTGTTCCCGTACTCGCCGCGGCCGGGCACCCGGACCGCCGCGGAGGACACGATTCCGGCGCCCGTCAAGCGCGAGCGGAGCGCGCGGTTGCGGTCGTTGTCGAACGAGCTGTGCCGACGTCGCTGGGCGACGAAGGTGGGGAGCGTCGACCGCGTGCTCGTCGATCGGCCCGGGCGCGGCTACGGCGACGACTACACGCCGTGGCTGGTCGACGCCCCGGTCGGCGAGCTGGTCGCGGCCCGGGCGACCGGGGTCTCGGAGGAGGGCATCCTTGCCGTCGCGGCCTGATTGCCTCTTCTGCTCCCTGGCGCGAGACGGGCAGCACGTCCACGCGGCCGACGGCTTCGTCGCGATTGCGCGACATCGCATCCCAAGGCCGAGACGCACCTGCTCGTACTCCCGGAGCGCCACGTCGACACGTTCCGCGACGTCGACGCAGTTCCCCGACGAGGAAGCGGCGCGGATGCTCCGGTTCGTCGCCGAGACGGCGGCCCACGCCGGCCTCGACGACTATCGTGTGATCGTCAACGTCGGGCCCGGTGGCGGCCAGACGGTGTTCCACCTGCACTGGCACGTGCTCGGCGGCGCCGGCCTGCCCGGGTTTCGACTGATGTCACCTGATCGCCACCATCGAGGATACCAGCTCAAGGAAGCGCGGCTGGCGCGTGAGGATCGAGCGCCGCGACACGCTCTCGCTGATCCTCGCGAGCTTGCGCTCCGCGCAGAAGGAGCTGCAGCGACCGCTCTCGGACGACGAGGAGCTGCAGGTGCTCCAGCGGGAGCGCAAGAAGCGCGTGGAGGCGATCGAGGCCTTCGAGCAGGCGGGCGGCCGGAGCAGGCGGCCCAGGAGGACTCGAGCTCGACGTGCTCGAGGAGTTCATGCCCGAGCAGCTCACCGAGGAGGAGCTCGAGGAGATCATCGACGACGTGATCGCCGAGGTGGGGGCGACGTCGCTCCGCGATCTCGGCCGCGTGATGGCTGACGTGATGCCGCAGGTCTCCGGCCGCGCGGACGGCTCGGTCGTGAGCCAGCTCGTGCGCGAGAAGCTCGCCTAGAGGCTCGGGGCGCAGCCGCGATACGGCGATCGCTCGGTCGTCCGAGCGCGGCCGCCGACAGACGCGCCGCTTGTGCAGTGCGGACGCGCCGAGATCGCGGCATCGATGTGATCCTCGCCAGGCGCCCGGAGCACGCGACGGCGGCGGGCGACGCAGTCGGTACGTACGCGCCGCGTCGAGCCCCAGGAACGGCGGCCGCGAGCGCTGCGAGGCATAGGCCCCACCGCGGCAGCGTGCGCAGGATGGAGGGGGCAGGCGTCGCCACCGGAATAGCGGCGGCCGAGGGGGTCGACGGCGTGCAGCTCCCGGTAACGGTCTGCGGGCGCGAGGTCGCGCAGCAGGAGGTCGCCGGCGGGCGAACCGATCGGGTAGACGGTGACGCCGTCGCCGTGCCGGGCGAGCCAGCGAGCCAGTCGGGTACACACGCCACAGCGCTCGTCGTACAGGACCCTCAGCGGTCGGCCGGGACCAGGCAGTCCGTCGATGCTCGGGCGTGCCGGTCCGTCGCCGCGAACGCGTGCCGGCTCCATCGCCGGCATCGTAGAGGCCGGGAGCGGAGGAGCGACCTACACTGGGTCCAGATGCAGGATGTGATCACCGTCCCCAACGAGGTCGCCGCGGAGCTCGCCGGCGTCGGCGACGGCGTGCTCGACTCGCTCCGTGAACGGCTGGGCTGTTCGATCTCGCTGCGCGGGAACCGGCTCACCCTCGACGGTGAGGCGGCGAACGTGGTCGAGGCGCGGGCGGTGGTGGACGAGCTGGTGGAGCTCGTCGAGGGTGGTCACCAGATCGGCCCGGACACGGTCGGGGCGGTGGTGGCCGCGCTCGATCAGGCCGAGGACATCCGCGATGTGTTCGAGGACGTCGTCTGGCGTCATCGCGGCAAGAAGATCGCGCCCAAGACCGTGACGCAGAAGCGCTACGTCGATGCGATCCGGCGCTCGACCGTGACCTTCGGTGTCGGCCCCGCGGGCACCGGCAAGACGTATCTGGCGATCGCGCTCGCCGTCGCCGCGCTGTCGGAGAAGGAGGTCGGGCGGATCATCCTCACGCGTCCCGCCGTCGAGGCCGGCGAGCGGCTCGGGTTCCTCCCCGGCGACGTGCTCGCCAAGGTCGACCCGTACATGCGTCCGCTGTTCGACGCGCTGTACGACACGATGGACGCGGACCGGCTCTCCGCCTACATGGATCGGGGCACGATCGAGGTCGCGCCGCTGGCGTTCATGCGGGGCCGTACGCTCAACGACTCGTTCGTGATCCTCGACGAGGCCCAGAACACGACGCCCGAGCAGATGCAGATGTTCCTCACGCGGCTCGGGTTCGGCTCGAGGATGGTGGTCACCGGCGACGTGACTCAGATCGACCTCCCGCGCGAGCAGGCGTCCGGTCTGATCCAGGTGCGTGAGATCCTGCGCGACGTCGACGGCATCGGCTTCGTCGAGTTCGGGCACGAGGACGTCGTCCGGCACAAGCTCGTGCAGCGGATCGTCGAGGCGTACAAGCGCCACGCCGAGGAGACCGGCACGGGCCGCTCGAAGTAGACGGGATGGTCGAGGTCGAGGTCGCGAACCGCAGCGGGATCGCGGCGGACGAGGAGGGCGCCGTCGCACTTGCACGTCACGTGCTCGCCGCGGAAGGCGTCGACGATGGCGACCTCGGGATCGCGTTCGTGACTCCCGAGGAGATCCGCGTGCTGAAGGCAGAGCATCTCGGAATCGACGAGGAGACGGACGTGCTCTCGTTCCCGATCGACGGCCGCGACCTGCTGCCCGACGGCGTGCCGCGGCAGCTCGGCGACGTGGTTCTCTGCCCCCAGGTCGTCGGCACGGGGTGGCGGGCACCGCTCGTCCATGGCCTGCTGCACCTTGTCGGCTACGAGCACGGTGCGGAGATGGAGGCACGCGAGCGCGTGCTGCTCGAGGCATGAGACCGCGCAGCGCAGGCGCCCTCGCTCCTCGAGAGCTTCAACGTCGCCTTCGAGGGGATCATCCATGTCCTCCGCACCCAGCGGAACATGCGGATCCACTTCGTCCTCGCGATCGGCGTGATCGTGGCCGCGCTCGCGTTCGACGTGTCGCGGCTGGAGCTGATCGCGTTGCTGCTTGGCGATCGTCTTCGTGCTCATCGCCGAGATGTTCAACTCGGCGATCGAGGCCGCCGTCGACGTCGCCTCGACCTCCTTCGACCCGATGGCGAAGCTGGCAAAGGACATCGCGGCGGGTGCGGTGCTGATCGCGGCGATCAACGCGGTGGCGATCGGCTACCTCGTCTTCTCGGGCCAGGTTGCCGACCGCAGCTCCAAGTTCCTCGACAGGCTGTCGGAGTCACCGGCCCAGCTGACCCTGATCGCGCTCGTCCTCGCGATCGCCCTGGTGATCGGGGCGAAGGCGTTCACCGGCCGGGGCACGCCGCTGCGCGGCGGCTGGCCTTCGGGTCACGCCGCGGTTGCGTTCGCCGGTTGGGCGGCGGTGACGCTCGTGCTCGACGATTCGCCGCACCGCTTCATCATCTCCTCCGTGACCTTCATCATGGCGTTGCTCGTGGCCCAGACCCGCGTGGAATCAGGCGTGCACTCGACGGTCGAGGTGACGACCGGCGGCCTCATCGGCGCGCTCGTCACCCTGTTCGTCTTCCAGCTCTTCTACGTATGACGGACGCCGAGCTTCTCGAGCGTGCGGACGCGATCGCGGAGCGTGCGTACGCGCCGTACTCGAAGTTCCCCGTGGGGTGCGCGGTGCTGACGCGCGACGGCCGCGTGATCGAGGGCGTCAACGTGGAGAACGCCGCGTATCCGCTCGGGGTCTGCGCCGAGCGCACCGCCTTCTCCCGCGCGGTGGTCGAGGGGTACGCGCCGGGCGACTTCGCCGTCGCGGCGATCACCGCTTCGCCCTGCGGCGGCTGCCGTCAGTGGCTGGCCGAGATGGGCGTCGACCGCGTCGTCTTCCGAAACGGGGGCCGGTTGGTGACGATGACCGTGGCCGAGCTGTTGCCCGAGCAGTTCGAGCTGTGACGCCCTGGGTCTGCTCTGCAGCCCTTCGGTCTGCGCAGAGCCTGTGCGCTCCTCGGCGCACATCCGGCACGAAGGCGTTTCACCTCGTCGCGAGTTTTCGCGTTAGGCTCGAGCCGTGGGGAGGAGGTCGGTGGCCCAGGACCTCGACACGCACGGACCTGGCCGTTTGGACCACGGCGAGATGCGCCGGCGCAGCGCGATGAGGACGGGCGTGGTGGCGGTGGCCGGACGCCCGAACGTCGGTAAGTCGACGCTCGTCAACGCCCTCTGCGGCGAGAAGGTGGCAATCACCTCCAAGGTGCCCAACACGACGCGCCGCCGGATCTTCGGAGTCGCGTCGGGAGAGGGTTGGCAACTCGTGCTCGTCGACCTGCCAGGGTTCCAGCGGCCGATGGATGCGCTCACGCGAGCGGATGCAGGAGACGGTGGACTCCTCGTTCGACGACGTCGACGCCGTCCTCCTCGTCGTCGACGCGCGTGAGCGGATCGGTGCGGGCGACCGCTTCGTCGCCCGGCGGGTATTCGGCCTCGGCAAGCCGGTGATCGTGGCCGTCAACAAGATCGACCGGCTGAAGCACGGCCACGTGGCGTCGCAGATGAAGACCGCGGCGACGCTCGGCGACTTTCACGCGCTGCACCCCGTGAGCGCGAAGACGAAGGACGGGATCGGAGAGCTTCGGGACGACCTCGTCTCGCTGCTCCCGGCGGGACCGGCGCTCTTCCCCGCCGAGCAGGCGACGGATCTGACGGTGGAGGAGCGCGTCGCCGAGGTGATCCGCGAGAAGGCTCTGCACCTCACGCGGGAAGAGGTGCCGCATGCGCTCACCGTGGAGGTCGAAGAGCTCGGCGATCCGGTCGTGCGAGCCCGCATCTACGTCGAGACCGAGTCCCAAAAGGGAATCCTGATCGGCAAGCGCGGCGCGATGATCCGCGAGATCGGCACGCGCGCGAGGCCCGAGGTCGAGGCGCTCGCCGGGCATCGCGTGTTCCTCGAGCTCAGCGTGCGCGTGCGCCCGAAGTGGCGGCGCGACCCACGCATGCTCGAGCGTTTCGGACTCTGATCGCCGTCGGTACGAGTGACGCCTGGCGTGAGCCAGGCGGACACTCGTGCCGCCCTCGCCTGCCACGCGGGCCTGCCGGGCGGATCGCCCGGTCACGTGGCCCAACCGAAGCGCTCGCCGTCGTCTTCGACGGTCGCTCCTTCGTGCTCGCACTCCACGATCGCTCCGCTGTCCGGGTCCACCCGAGTGTTTCGCACGCCGGCGACGGCGCAGTGTCTCCGTCACCTGCGGCACACAGCTGGAGGCGCGGTGGCGGATCTGCGTCGGCGGGTGATACGCCACCGCCCGGAACCCGCGGGTTTCGTGGGCCCGCCCTGGGTCGCGACCCGACCCGTCTACACTCAACGCATGGCCCAGGCGCCCGCTCTGCCGCACGGCTTCGAGCTGCCGCTCGAGCTGCGTCTGCCGCGCATCGGCGCGATCGACGCGGTCGCCCTCGAGGCGCGCGCCGCGGAGCTTGCGAAACGGTCGATCAAGCGGGAGTCGAAGCTCGCCGCGCTCGAGCTTTCGGTGCGCATGATTGATCTGACGACACTCGAGGGCGCGGACACCCCCGGCAAGGTGGCGGCGTTGTGCTCCAAGGCGATGCGACCCGACCCGGTGGACCCGAGCATCCCCTCGGTTGCCGCCGTGTGCGTCTATCCGAACCTCGTGTCGACGGCGAAGGAGCGGCTCCGCGGTTCGAACGTCAAGGTCGCCTCGGTCGCGACTGCGTTCCCGTCCGGCCAGTCGCCCCTCGACGTCAAGCTCGCCGATGTGCATGACGCCGTCTCGTTCGGAGCGGACGAGGTCGACATGGTGATCGACCGCGGCGCCTTCCTCTCCGGTCGCTACGCGAAGGTCTACGACGAGATCGTGCGGGTGAAAGAGGCCTGCGGTGACGCGCACCTGAAGGTGATCCTGGAAACGGGCGAGCTCGGGACCTACGACAACGTGCGTCGCGCCTCGCTGCTCGCGATGGCGGCGGGCGCCGACTTCATCAAGACCTCGACCGGCAAGATCCAGCCAGCGGCCACGCTGCCCGTGACCCTGTGCATGCTCGAGGCGATCCGCGACGTCTACGACGAGACCGGCCGCCGGGTCGGCATGAAACCCGCCGGCGGCATCCGCCACGCCAAACAGGCGATTCAGTACCTCTGTGTGGTCAACGAGACCGTCGGCGTCGACTGGCTGACCCCAGATCTGTTCCGGTTCGGCGCTTCGTCACTATTGAACGACGTGCTGATGCAGATCCGCAAGCAGCGGACGGGTGCCTATCAGTCCGGCGACTACTTCACGATCGACTGATGGGCGACGTCGAGGAGAGGGCTGCGGGCGCGGTCGCGCCGCTCGAGTGGGAGTACGCGCCTGCCCCCGAGGCGCGCGGACATCGTCTCGTTCCAGGATCGATACGGGCTCTTCGTGGGCGGAGAGACGGTCGAGCCGCGAAGCGGCGAGTGGTTCGCCACCATCTCGCCCGCCACGGAGGAGCCGCTGGCGGAGGTCGCGCAGGCCGGAGCCGAGGACGTCGACCTCGCCGTCGGCGCCGCCCGGGATGCGTTCGCGGACGGCTGGTCGAGCCTGCGCCCCAGCGAGCGGGCGAAGTACCTCTTCCGGATCGCGCGCATCCTGCAGGAGCGCGCTCGCGAGCTTGCCGTGGCGGAGTCGCTCGACGGCGGCAAGCCGATCAAGGAATCGCGCGACGTCGACCTGCCACTCGCCGCCGCTCACTTCTTCTACTACGCGGGGTGGGCCGACAAGCTCGAGTACGCCTTCCCGAACCGCCGGCCGCAGCCGCTCGGAGTGGCGGCGCAGATCATCCCGTGGAACTTCCCCCTGCTGATGCTCGCGTGGAAGGTGGCGCCGGCGCTGGCCGGCGGCAACACCGTCGTGCTCAAACCGGCGGAGACGACACCTCTCACGGCGCTGCTCTTCAGCGACGTCTGCCGGCAGGCCGAGCTGCCGGCGGGGGTCGTGAACATCGTCACGGGCGATGGCTCGACCGGCGCGCATCTCGTCCGCCACGGAGGGATCGACAAGGTCGCGTTCACCGGGTCGACCGAGGTCGGCAAGGCGATTCAGCGCGAGCTAGCCGGTCGTGGCATCCCGCTCACGCTCGAGCTCGGCGGCAAGGCGGCGAACGTCGTGTTTGACGACTGCGCCCTGGACCAGACGGTGGAGGGGATCGTCAACGGCATCTACTTCAACCAGGGGCACGTCTGCTGCGCCGGGTCGCGACTGCTCGTGCAGGAGTCGATCTACGAGCCGCTCGTTGCCAAGCTGAAGCGGCGCCTGTCGACCCTCAGGGTCGGCGACCCGCTCGACAAGAACACCGACGTCGGCGCGATCAACTCCGCGCAGCAGCTCGAACGGATCCGTGAGCTCGTGGCGAGCGGCGAGGAGGAGGGCGCCGAGATCTACCAACCTCCCTGCACCTTGCCGGAGAAGGGGTACTGGTTCGCGCCGACGGTGTTCACGAACGTCGCCCAGAGCTACCGCATCGCGCAGGAGGAGATCTTCGGGCCCGTGCTGTCAGTGCTCACGTTCAGGACGCCGGAGGAGGCGGTGGAGAAGGCGAACAACACGCCGTACGGGCTCTCGGCCGGTGTGTGGACCGAGAAGGGCTCCCGCATCCTCTGGATGGCGCAGCGGCTGCGAGCGGGGGTGGTCTGGGCGAACACCTACAACCGCTTCGACCCGGCTTCGCCTTTCGGCGGCTACAGGGAGTCCGGGTTCGGGCGCGAGGGCGGTCGCCACGGGCTCGAGGCGTACCTACGGTTCGACTAGCAGCGCTACGGGTACGCACGCCGGATCCCGCGGTAGCGACGTTGCGGCGACCACCGCGCCACCGTCGTATCGCCGTGCTCCTCGGGTGGGAAGGGGTCGTGACCGGCAGCGTTCGGTGCGGTCGGCGAGGCCTCAGTCGAACAGCTCGAAGTGGTCGACGGTCTCCTCGCGCTCGACGAGGAAGCGGTCGTCCTCCGGATAGAAGACCGCTCTCTCGTGGTCGGCGCCAGCGAAGCCCGTCACCGCATCGATCGACTCCCAGAACGAGAGTGTCACGAACTCGACGCGATCGGCGTCGCGGCGACGAAGGATCCACGCGCCCAGGTTCCCGGGTGTCGTGCGGTACGCGTGCATACCCGTCTCACGGAGGTAGGCGACGTAAGCGTCGGCATCCTCGGTACGCGTCCAGCCACGCCAGGTGCGCGCGATCACGCGAGTATTCTCACTCCGTGAGCCGACTTCCGGTCAAGAAGACGTACAAGCTGTTCATCGGCGGCGCGTTTCCTCGCTCCGAGTCGGGCCGTACCTTCGAGGTGGAAGGACAGAACGTGGCTCGCGCCTCGCGCAAGGATGTTCGCGATGCGGTGCGCGCGGCCCGGGGAGCGCTGCCAGGCTGGGCCGGCGCCACAGCGTACAACCGTGGCCAGGTGCTCTACCGGCTCGCGGAGATGATGGAGGCCCGTGCCGACGACCTCGCACGCGTCTGCTCGGGGCGCCGCGAAGTCGACGCTGCCGTCGATCGCGTCGTCTGGTATGCGGGCTGGGCCGACAAGCTCGCTCAGGTGCTCGGCTCCTCGAATCCGGTGGCAGGCCCGTACTTCAACTTCACCGTGCCCGAGCCCACCGGCGTCGTTGCGCTCGTCGCGCCAGAGGAGCCTCCCCTCGGCGGTCTGGCGTCGCGTCTCGCGCCGGCGCTGGTGGGTGGCAACACGGCGGTCGCGCTCGCCTCGGAGATGCATCCTCTGGCGGCGATCGAGCTCGCGGAGGCGATTGCCACCTCGGACCTGCCCGCGGGTGTCGTCAACATCCTCACCGGCTCGCGGGCCGAGCTCGCACCGGTGCTCGCGGCGCACATGGACGTGAACGCGATCGACGTCACCGGAGCCGACGGCGACCGCGTGGAGCTCGAGCGTCTTGCCGCCGACAACGTGAAGCGCGTTGTGGCCCCGTCCGATCCGGACGGTCAGAGCCCGTGGGACATCGCGGCGTTCCTCGAGCTGAAGACCGTCTGGCATCCCGTGGGGCTGTAGCGGCGATCTGCGCTTCGTGCGGCTTTTCGGGACTGTGCCGATTTCGTGCGGACCCGTCGACGTGTAGACGCGTTGGCTCGAGACCGATGCTCCGTCGGCCTGCCCCTGCCCCATCGCTGTCGTCGGCTAACCGTTGACCGCTGGGGTGACCTCTCCTGCCAACAATCGGTCGACGCTCAGGCGTGTCGCGGCCAACCGCACCTCGGCTGCTCCCTCCACGAGCAGCCACGGCGAGCCGCTCGCTCGGGCCCGTTCGAGATAGCGATCGTGCATCCACGCGCGCTGCTCCTCGAACTCGCGGATGCCGTCGCCGCGCCACGGCACGTCGAGGCCGCAGACGACGAACAGGTCGTAGGAGCGCGTCGCGAGCTCGTTGAACCCTTGCGCCGGCACTCCGAGGTACAGCTCGTGAAACACCGCCGTCGTGAACGCATCCGTATCGCAGAAGAGGACCCGGTTCGCGCTCGCGGCGAGAAAGTCCTCGTACCAGCACTGAATGCGTGCGATGTGGGTGAACTCCGCACTCGTCCACGGGGCGTCACGGCCGCGGCCGAGCTCCGTGTACGGCCGCCCGTACTCCGGGTTCCAGAGGGTGTCGTACGCTGCCGCCGCCGCGGCCGAGAGCGTGCTCTTGCCGGTCGACTCAGCACCGAGCACGCAGACACGCTTGGTGTCCGCCGTCACCGCGGCCGACACTACTGGCCGGGAGCGACGCGCAGGCCCGCTAGCAAGACCTGCCGGAAGCCGGCGCCGGCCCTCGCGCGGGCGAGCGTCACCACTGGGACGGGGCGTCCGTCGCTGTAGACGAGGCCGAAGTAGTCGCCCAGCATCGAGCCCGAGGCCTCTCCCAGGCGACCCTGTGCCGTCCAGTCGAAGCGCACGGGCTCGGCGTTCAGTGGGCGCGGGGCGCCGAACCCGCCGCCGGCGCGCGACTCGAGCAGAAAGGCATCGATGGTGCACGTCGGCGGGCACGAGTGGGCGGCGTAGGCGACGATGCCGACGCGGGTCGCGACGCGCGCGACGGCGAGTGCGGGCGCATACGCGGATCCGTCCGGCAGCGCGATGGCGGTTGGTTCCGACCAGGTCTGGGCGTCGGGCGAGGATGTGACGAGGACGCTCTGCTGGTCGCACGGCGCGTCGAGGATGCAGCCCTCCCACGCGACCCAGACGGTGCCGTCGGCTGCGACGTCCGCGTAGGGGATCGCGACGGACCGGATTCCGGCCGGCCGCCGCACGGCAAACCGCGCGGCGATGACAGGAGCATCGAGTGTCAGACCGCCGTCGCGCGAGAGCGCAGCGACGATCGCGTCTTGCTCTTCCGCCCATAGAAGGACAAGCGTGCCGTCGGGTCGGACGACCGGGTACGCGCCGACCTCTGACGGCCTGCCGAGTGCGGTCAACACGGGAGCGCTCCACGTCAGTCCTCCGTCCCTGCTCGCACGGAGGGCGATTCCGTTCAAGGCGAGATCGGTGTACGCGAGGTAGCAGGTGCCACGCATCGGGCTGCCCGGCCACTCGTCGCACGCGATCCACTCCTTGTCGAAGGTCAGTGTGCCGCTCGCGTGATCGACGACGATCGGTTGCTCCCATCTGATCCCGCCGCGCGAACGTGTCACCACGAGCCCGCTCGAAGGTCCTGCTGCACCGCCGCGGGTGACGCCGAGGGTCGCGGCGATCCAGACGCCTCGTACCGGGTCGAACGCGACGACGGGGTCGCTCGCCCGCGCGAACGGGCCGCGGCCGGGAAGGAGACCGTCGCGCCAGGTACGGCCTCCATCCCGTGACGTCGCCCACCCGACCGCCGCGGCAGCGCCGTCCCGAAATCGGCCCGCCTGGAACACCGTCACGATGGTGCGGCCGACCGCGTGCGCGTGCGGCTCCGCGATCGTCGCGTGCTGGGCGCCAGCACGCGACGTGCGGTCCGAGGCGATGCGAACGAGTACGGTGCGACACGTGCTCGTCGCCCGGTCGCCCGGGTCGACGTTCGCCACCTCACCCGGGTCACACAGCACCGTGTCGGCGGTCCGGTTGCCCCAGGCGACGAGCGGGGCGTCCACGGCCGCCGGTGCGGCCGCGGCGACAAACAGAGTCGCAGCCGCGAGGGCGGGCGCTCGCATCGCGGGGAACGGTAGCTGCGGCGCCCAGTACCATCACGGCCTGATGGGGCGGCTCAGCCAGGCGATCGCGGAGGGAGACGGCATCTCGATCCTCGCAGAGGTGTCCGACCACGCCGGCGCCCGCGCGGCGGAGGAGCAGGGAGCAGCGGGCCTCGTGCTGCGCGACGCCGCCGACAGGTTGCGCGATGTCAGCGCGCTGCCGCTGCTGTGGCTGGGATCGCTCGCCGCCGCGCGCACCGCGGATGTCGACGCTGTGATGATCGACCCCGACGAGGCCGGCGAGCAGCTTGCCGAGCTCGTCGACGAGGCCGGAGCGAGCGGGTTCGAGTGTGTGCTCAAGGTGCGCGACGAGGACGAGCTCGAACGCGTGCTCGAACACCTCGACCCGGAGATCCTGCTTCTCTCTGCTGAGCAGGCCGACGACGGGCAGGAGCAGCTCGAGCGGCTGCTCGAGCTCCTGCAGGACGTGCCCGCCGGCAAGCTCGCAATCGCGGAGCTCGCGGCTGCGAGCGTGGAGGAGGTGGCCGAGCTCGAGCGCGCCGGGGTGGACGCCGTGCTCGTGGCCGCCGGCGACGTCGGCACGCTCGTCGGTGAAGCAACCCCCGAGGTGTAGAGCTCCCAACGTGAAGATGCTTCGCCGACGAGGTGCGCTGGGTGGCGCGAGGCAAGGACGCAGGGAGCGCCCCGATGCGGGCATCTGGGCGTGACCGGGCACGCGGCATTCGCGGCGCCCAGCGCAGCTCGGTGGCAGAAGGCCTCAACCCGTTGGGAGTCCTCGAGGGCGGGGACAGCTCTCGCCGCGGCGATCGTGCCGCGCTCGCAGCGCTCGGCGGGATCCTCGCCCTCGCCGCCGCGCTGAGGATCGTCGGACTCGGGTACGGACTCCCGTACCCGCTCCTCAACCCGGACGAGGAGAGCATCGTCCCCCGCGCCTGGGAGATGACCCACGGGCATCTGGACCCCGGTTGGTACGACTACCCCTCGTTGCTCATGGCGCTGCTCGCGCCGCTGCAGGCGCCGTTTGGCGAGCCGTCGTACGGCGCTGCGCGCGCGGTCGCCGTCGCCATCGGCGTGGCTGGCGTGGCGGCGGCGTGGTGGCTCGGCCGCCAGGCCTACGGGTTCTGGGCGGGCGTCGTCGGCGCAGCCGCCGTCGCCGTGGCCACGACCCACGTCGCCTACTCCCGCATGGCCGTCACCGACGTGCTCCTCACGCTCGGCGTCACGTGCGCGCTCGCGCTCGCCGTATCGGGACACATCGAGTGGGCCGGGATCGCCGTCGGGCTCGCCGCCTCGGCCAAGTACCCGGGCGTGCTCGCCGCCGTGCCGGTGCTCGTCGCCGGGTGGGGCAGATGGCGCGCGCTGGCCCGCGCCGCGGCCCTCGCGGTCGCCGCCTTTGCGGTCACGAGCCCGTTCGTGCTCGTCCACGCCGGGGCAGCATGGGACGACATCGACAGGGTCCAACGGCTGGCACGCCTCGGCTGGCTCGGGTTCGAGCACGATCCGGCGACACCGCTCGCGTACCTCGATCGAGCCTGGGACACCGTGGGACCGCTGCTCGTGCTCTCCGTCCTCGGCCTGGTCGCCGCGGTCCTGCGACGCAGCCGGACGGATCTCGTCCTCGTCTCGTTCCTCGCGGTGTGGGCGGTGCAGCTGCAGCCGATCAACCAGCACTTCGACCGCTACGTGTTGCCTGTCGTCCCCGTCCTCGCGGTGCTCGCCGGCAGCATCCGCGTGCTCGCACCCGTGGCGCTCGTCACGCTTGCCGTGCCGCTCGTCTGGTCGATCGGGGACGCCCGCGACCTCACGCGCACCGACACACGCCTGCGCGCCGACGCGTGGCTCGCGACCAACGTGCCGCCGCGGGTGCTCGTGGCCGCCGATCCGAGCACGCTGCCGCTCGCCGGGCGGCGCGTCGTCCGTTTCGAGCTCCCGGGCCCGGGACGACCCTTCGACGCGCGACGCGACCTCGAGCGCCTCCGGCGCGACGGCGTCCGCTATCTGCTCGTCTCGGGCGCGGTGACCGACCGCGTGCTGGCAGCACGCGATGACTACCCCCGCGAGGCCCGCTTCTACGACGCAGCCGCCAGGCGGCTGGAGACCGTGTTCGAGGCCGAGCCGGGCAGGGCGGGTCTCGGCGGCCCCTGGGTCAGGGTCTATCGGGTCGGGCGCTAGCCTTCCGGCGTGCAGCGTCGACACGAAGGCGTCAGCGCCGCCGCGATCGGGACCGCCGTCTTCCTCTCCGGTGCGGTGTTGCTCGGGGTCGAGATCGCCGCCAGCCGCGTGCTCGCGCCCGCGTTCGGCAGCTCGCTCTATGTCTGGGGGTCGCTCATCGGCGTCGTGCTCGCCGGTCTCGCCATCGGGTACTGGGCGGGGGGAGCGCTCGCGGACCGGTTTCCCTCGTCGTACCTCCTCGTGGGAGCGCTCGCGCTCGGTGCGGCGCTCGTCCTCGCGATCCCCGTGCTCGACGGCTGGGTGATCGAGCGGATCGTCGCGTGGGACCCGGGACCGCGGCTCGACCCGCTCCTGGCCGCGATCGTCCTCTTCGGCCCGATGAGCGTCGTGCTCGCCTCCGCGAGCCCGATCGCGGTGCGGCTCGCCGCCCGCTCGCTCGACCGCCTGGGCCGCACCGCCGGCAGGCTGTTCTCGATCTCCACCGCCGGCAGCATCGTGGGCACGTTCGTGACGGCGTTCTGGCTCGTTCCCGAGCTCGGCACCGACCAGGTGCTCGCGATCGGCGCCCTCACCCTCCTCGTCGCCGCGACGGGACTCGCGCTCGCCGAGCGCCTGTTCGCTCCCGCCATCGCCCTCGCGGGCGCGGTGGCCGTGGCCGCCATCGCCGTGGCGGGGCTCGCGCCCGAGGAGGGCGGCCGGCTCGCGGGCGCCGAGGCGCGCAACTGGTCGCCGCTCTACCGGTTGCGCGAAGAGCGGACGGCGCGTGCCCTCGACCCGGATGCGATCGCACAGCAGGAGCTCGGCTACACCGTGCGCGAGGCACGCGACACGCGGTACCACCGCCTGTTCGTGCTCGACGGCGACAACACCCGCTACCTCCGCTTCGACAACACGTTCCAGAGCGCGATGGAGCTCGACGATCCCTACGCCACAGTGTTCGCCTACACCGACTACCTCCACCTCGGGCTCGCCTACGCTCCCACGGCGCGCCGGGTGCTGTTCATTGGGCTCGGCGGCGGCACGGCCCCGAAGCGCTTCTGGCGCGACTACCCGCAGCTGGAACTGCACGTGGTCGAGCTCGATCCCGACGTCGTCCGCGTCGCTCGCCGGTGGTTCGACCTCCCCAGGGACCGCCGGCTCGGGGTCACGGTGGAGGACGGGCGCCGCTTCCTGCGCACCACCGACGCGCGCTGGGACCTGATCGTGATCGACGCCTACTTCGCCGACTCCATCCCCTTCCACCTGGCCACGAGCCAGTTCGCCGACCTCGTCCGCACGCGCCTTGCTCCGGGCGGCGTCGTCGTCTCCAACGTGATCGGCGCGGTCGCCGGCTCGAGCTCGAGGTTGCTGCGATCGATGGCCAAGACCTACCGCACGGTCTTCCCTACGGTGGAGCTGCACCCCGTGTTCGGGGAGGCCGACCGGGACGGCGAGTCGATCCGCAACGTGATCCTCGTCGCCACCGAGGGGGCCTCGCCGCGCCAAAGCGCGCTGGCCGCGAACTGGGCCGCGTTGCGCGAGGCCGCACCGAGTGCGCCCGACCTCGCGCAGGCGATCCGCGACCGCTGGGAGCGGCCGGTGCCCTTCGACGACGTGCCGGTGCTCACCGACGGGTACGCGCCCACAGACGCGCTCCTCACCGGCTAGGCGCCCTGCCGCGCGCGAAGTTAAGGCGCCGCGGCCGCGGAGCGGCCGCCTTCAGGGGTCTTGGCGCGTTCGGGATCCGCGCGAGCGGATTCCGGTCTTGCGCCAGGTAGTGGCCTGGTGTGAGGGGGGCGCTGCGGCCGCGGCGCGGCCGCCTTCAGGGGTCTTGGCGCGTTCGGGATCCGCGCGAGCGGATTCCGGTCTTGCGCCAGGTAGTGGCCTGGTGTGAGGGGGGCGCTGCGGCCGCGGCGCGGCCGCCTTCAGGGGTCTTGGCGCGATCGGGATCCGCGCGAGCGGATCCCGATCTTGCGCTAACAAGAAAGCAGTCAGCCGAAGAACGCGCGCGCGACGTCGTACCACTCGGGCGGCACCGTCTTGAGCTGCGCGGTCGCCTCGTCCAGCGAGACGTCGACGACCGCGTCCCCGTGCAGCGCCGCCATGCGGCCGAAGCTGCCGGCGTCGACGAGATCGGCTGCCTTCAGACCGAAGCGGGTCGCGAGGACGCGATCGCGGGCGGTGGGAACACCTCCGCGCTGCACATGCCCGAGCACGGTGACGCGCGTCTCATAGCCGGTTCGCTCCTCGATCTCGCGGCCCAACGCGTCCCCGACTCCGCCCAGCACCACGTGCCCGAACTGATCGGACGTGCGCGCCTCGCCTGCCACCAGGCGCTGCTCGCCGCTGGCGTAGGTCAGCTCGTACCCCTCACTGACGACCACGATCGAGAAGTCCTTGCCGCCGTCATGGCGTTTGACGAGCTGGCGGCACGCGTCCTCCACCGTGATCGGATGCTCGGGGATGAGCACCACGTCCGCGCCGCCGGCAATGCCGCTCATCACCGCGATCCAGCCCGTGTGGCGGCCCATCACCTCGACCACCATCACGCGGTTGTGCGACTCCGCCGTCGAGTGCAGCCGGTCGATCGCCTCCGTGGCGATCGAGACGGCCGTATCGAACCCGAACGTGTAGTCGGTGCCGGAGAGGTCGTTGTCGATCGTCTTCGGGACGCCGACGACCGGGAGGTCGCGCTCGCGGTACAGCCGCGCCGCGACGCCCAGCGTGTCCTCTCCCCCGACCGCCACGAGAGCGTCGAGGCGCTCCGCGGCGAACGTCCTCAGCACCGATTCCGGTCCGCCCTCGACCTGGAACGGGTTCGTGCGCGTGGTGCCGAGGATCGTGCCGCCGCGCGGCAGGAGACCCGAGATCTCGCGGCGCCCGAGCGACTCGAAGTTGCCCTCGACCAGGCCGCGCCACCCTTCGCGCACGCCCACGACCTCGTGGCTGCGATCGAGCGAGCGCCGCGCGACGGCGCGGATGACCGCATTGAGCCCGGGGCAGTCGCCGCCGCCGGTCAGGATCCCGATGCGCACGCGACCAGCCTAGCGAGTGGCTCGAGGTGGGTTGGGGGTTCGCGCTTTAGGGAGGGTCTGCGCAGTGCGCAGACCCTCAGCCTGACGTGCTCCTCGCCCGCCCTCTGGTTGTCGCGGAAGTGCATCAGGCGGAGCCAGTCGTCATCAGACTCGCAGGAGAAACCCGAGCTGCGCTGCCACTATGAACGCGGCGCGACGCGCCTCCACGTCCTGGGCGACCGGGAGGCCTGAAGGCAGAAGGGCGCGCTGACGCACACCGAGCGGCGGCGCGCCGCGTGACCGTGGCTCAACGCCGCGGCGGCGGCCCGCCAGGCCCATGGCCGAGCTGAACGAGCGCGGCCGACCCGTACGTGGCGCCGCCGGTCGTCTCGGTCGCCAGGACCGATGCAGTCGCCGAGCTCCCCGCCGGTCCGTGGCCGGACTGGAGGCGCGCGGGGGAGGCGTAGCCGCTGTCGTCCTGGACGACTGCGAGCGCGGTCCCGATGCCGACGAGGGCGAGCGCGGCGGCCGCTCCTGCAGAGGCGAGGCGGATGCGGATGGAGATGCTGCGGGGTACACGCTCTCCGTGAACTCTCACGAGTGATGCCCGAGCGCATTGCGGATCCGCTCCTTCGTCACGCCCCGGCGGTGCAGGATCGTCGCGTAGGAGTGCTGCAGCGCGTGCAAACCAACCGGCCAGTCGGCGCACCCACCTCGCCGCTCGACAGCCTGCGTGTCACGCGCACGAGACGGGGCCGTTCCCCTCCACCGAACCAGCGGAAGGCCACGATCCCGCATGACCTCTGATGCCGAAGGTGGGAATCGAACCCACACTCCCCGAAGGGAACCGGATTTTGAGTCCGGCGCGTCTGCCAGTTCCGCCACTTCGGCCCGTGGACGGATCGTAGCCTCCGCGTCCCCCGCGGCTGACATGGCATGCAGACGCTTGAATCCGTGCCGGAGCGCACTAGACTTGCGCCACGCTGACGAGGAAGAGGGTTCCAGCGGCCGCCACCTGCGCGCCGCTCGGGGCCGAAGACCGACTGAGGAGGACAGCTTGAAGGCACGAAAGAAGGTATTCATCCTTCTTGGCTTTGTCGTGGCCGTGCTGGCATTCGTCGCCGCGGGTTGCGGCGGCGGCGGCAGCAGCAACACGGTCAAGATCGTGTCCGACCTGCCGCTGCAGGGCTCCGACCGCGTGCAGACCGAGCAGATGGTGCGCGGCATCGAGTTCGTGATCAAGAAGGCGGAGAACAAGGCCGGCGACTACACGATCGAGTTCGAGTCGAACGACGACTCCACCGCGGCGGCCGGCAAGTGGGACGAGGCGAAGTGCTCGGAGAACGCCCGCACGTACGCCGAGGACGACAGCATCGTCGTGAACATCGGCACGTACAACTCCGGCTGCGCCGGCATCGAGATCCCGATCCTGAACGAGACGAGCACGGCGATGCTGAGCCCGGCGAACACCTACACGGGGCTCACGGTTGCAGGGCCGGGTACCGAGACGGGCGAGCCCGACAAGTACTACCCGTCGGGGAACCGCAACTACGCCCGCGTCGTCGCGTCCGACAAGTTCCAGGGCCAGATCGGCGCCAACCTGATGAAGAACGACATGAAGTGCGCCAGCGTCTACATCCTGGACGACAAGGAGCTGTACGGGAAGGGTGTCGCCGACGTGTTCGAGTCCGCCGCCAAGGACATCGGGCTCGAGGTCAAGGGCCACGAGGGCTGGGACAAGGCGGCGCAGAACTACCAGGCCCTGATGTCCAAGGTCAAGGCCTCCGGCGCCAAGTGCCTGTACTTCGGCGGCGTCTCCACGAACAACGGCGGCCAGCTGGTCAAGGACAAGGTCGACGTGATCGGCGACAACACGGCCTTCCCGCTCCTCGTTCCGGACGGGTTCGTGCTGACGTCGATCTTCGAGGAGTCCGACAACAAGATCGACGGTGCGCTCGGCACCGCTCCGACCAAGCCGGTCGACCAGCTCTCCGGCGCGGGCAAGGAGCTGATGAAGGAGTTCCAGGACGCCGAGAGCGGCAAGGCGATCGAGGTGTACACGGCCTACGCGATGGCGGCGGCTCAGGTGGCACTCGACGCGATCTCGCGCTCGGACGGCAGCCGCGAGGACGTGGTGGCCAAGATGTTCGAGACGGATCTCTCCGACACGGTCGTCGGTGCGATCTCCTTCGACGCGAACGGCGACGTCGCCGGCGGCGTCGAATCTGTCTACAAGTTCGACAACGGCAAGATCGTGTGGCAGGAGGAGAAGTCGATCACGCAGTAGCGAGGCCGTGAGGTAACCGGGGGCCGGCTGTCGCCGGCCCCCGCGCTTCCCACCAACAATGTCGACACAAGACACCGCAGCTCTCCGATCGGTCGTCACGCAGCGGCGGTCGGTCGGGGACTGGCTGCGGCTCGTCTTCGGGCTGCTCATCGTCCTCGGCGTCGGCTTCTGGCTCGTCGGAGTCGCGATCGACGAGCCGTCGCGTTTCCTCGATGTCACTCTCATCGGCTTCACGAACGGGATGATCTACGCGCTCGTGGCCCTCGGATACACGCTCGTGTACGGGATCATCGAGCTGATCAACTTCGCCCACGGCGACAACTTCATGCTCGCCACGTTCCAGACCCAGTCGCTCGTGAAGGACGGCTCGTTCCAGATCCCACTCATCTTCGGCGTGATCGCCATTCCGCTCGGCACCACCGTCACGGTCGACTCGGGCACCGGCCAGAAGCTCTACTCGATCCTCGTGCTGCTCGTGCTGACGATGGCCTTCTGCGCCTTCATCAACGTGGCGATCGAGCGCATCGGCTACAAGCCGCTCCGTAACCAGCCACGCCTGGCGCCGCTGATCACCGCGATCGGCTTCTCGTTCATCCTGCAGGGCATCGGCCTCGCCTGGAAGGGCCCCGGACCGGTGCCCATCCCCGATGTGCTCCCGCAGGGGGACGTATTCGACATCCACGGCGTCTCCTACTCGTGGAAGGCGTTCATCGTCCTTTGCATCACGATCCCCGTCCTGCTCGGGCTCACGTACATGGTGCAGAACACCAAGCCGGGCAAGGCGATGCGGGCGACGGCGCAGGACCGGGACGCGTCGGCGATGATGGGCATCAACGTCGACCGCACGATCTCGTTCACCTTCGCGCTCGGCGGCGCCCTCGCCGGCGCGGGGGGCGTCGTCTACATGCTCTACATCGGCACCTCGAGCTTCCAGCTCGGCTTCCGGCTCGGGCTGATCGCCTTCACCGCCGCGGTGCTCGGCGGCATCGGCAACCTCACCGGCGCGGTGCTCGGCGGCATCCTGCTCGGGCTCATCGCCGCCTACAACGAGGGCTTTGCGGACGCGCGCTGGACGACGACGATCGTGTTCACGATCCTGATCCTGATCCTCGTGTTCCGGCCGGCCGGGCTCCTCGGCGAGCGGACGCCCGAGGGGCAATGAGCACCGCTGCTGCCACCTTGAGCGGCTGGCGTGCGAAGTCGTGGTTCTGGCCGCTCGTGATCCTGGCGATCGCCGTCACCTATCCGTGGTGGTACGACGTGCCTCCGTTCACGTACGTCACGCAGGACGTGCTCGGCCTCAAGCTGGACATCGCCGTGATCATCGGCGTCTACGTGATGCTGGCGCTCGGCCTCAACATCGTCGTCGGGTACGCCGGCCTGCTCGACCTCGGCTACGTCGCGTTCTTCGCTCTCGGCGCGTACACGCTCGGCTGGTTCGGCTCGGCCTTCATCAACCGGGCGGACGTCCACATCCTTTCGGCGACATCGAACTCGACTCCGGGCGTCCACCTGAGCATCTGGCTCGTGCTGGTCCTGGCCGGAGCGGTGGCAGCGTTCGCGGGCGTGATCATCGGCTGGCCGACGCTGCGACTTCGCGGGGACTACCTCGCGATCGTCACGCTTGGCTTCGGCGAGATCATCCCCGACGTCTTCCGCAACGGCGACCAGTTCCCGATTCCGTGCGGCCTGCAGGCGGCGCCGCCGTTCATCGACTTCTGTACCCGCAACATCACCAACGGGGTGCGCGGCATCAGACCGCTCGACCCCGCCGGGTTCCCGTTCATCTCCGACCTCACCGGCGATTTCTTGCCCGACCGCTTCAATCGGATCCACGTCACCTGGTGGTACCTGGCGATCATCGTGCTGGTGCTGATCACGATCTTCGTGATCAGCCGCCTGCAGGACTCCAAGATGGGGCGCGCGTGGATCGCCGTGCGCGAGGACGAGGTTGCTGCCTCCGCGATGGGCGTGCCGCTGATGCGGACGAAGCTGTGGGCCTACGCGATCGGCGCCATCTTCGGCGGCATCGCCGGTGCGTACTACGGCTCGTTCGTGGGCAGCACCGACCCCACGAGCTTCTTCTTCAACATCTCCGTGATCATCCTGTGCATGGTCATCGTGGGGGGCATGGGAACGATCTGGGGCGTCGTGCTTGGCGCCGTCGTGCTCGAGTACATCAACCTCAAGGGCCTCGACAAGATCGGAGAGGGGATCAACAACACGATCAGCGCGGTCGGGATCGACAAGGAGGTCGACATCCCGAAGTACAAGTTCCTGATCTTCGGCGTCCTGCTCGTGATCATGATGCTCGTCCGGCCCGAAGGGATCATCCCGAGCGCCCGGCGCAAGGCAGAGCTGCACGACGAGGCGGATCACCCAGAGGATCGCGACCCGTACGACGACCTCTACGACGTGCGCCGCGAGGGCGCCTGATGGCCGAGAACATCCTCGAGGCCACCCAGGTGCGGAAGGAGTTCGGCGGCCTCGTCGCCTCCAACGACGTCGACTTCACGATTCCCGAGGGCGCGGTCGTCTCGCTGATCGGGCCCAACGGTGCCGGCAAGACAACGTTCTTCAACCAGCTGACAGGGGTCTACAAGCCGACGTCCGGGACGATCGTCTTCCGCGGCCAGCCGGTGCAGGGTCTGCCGCCGCACAAGATCACGCAGCTCGGGATGGCCCGCACGTTCCAGAACATCCGCCTCTTCCACAACATGACCGCCGTGGAGAACGTGCAGGTCGGCATGCACCACCGCCTCAAGGGCGGGGTCTGGGCCACGATCTTCGGGCTCAAGCGCGAACGCGAGGAGGAGAAGCGGTCGGCCGAGCAGGCAAAGGAGCTGCTGCGGTTCGTCGGGCTTCGCCCCTCGCAGTTCGACGAGTACGCGAAGAACCTCTCCTACGGCGACCAGCGGCGCCTGGAGGTCGCCCGCGCGCTCGCCACCGAGCCGGTGCTGCTGCTCCTCGACGAGCCGACCGCCGGCATGAACCCGAACGAGACGGCGGACTTCACGACGTTCGTCGGCCGGCTGCGAGACGAGCGCAAGCTGACGGTGCTCCTGATCGAGCACGACATGAAGGTCGTGATGGGGGTCTCCGACCGGGTCACCGTGCTCGACTACGGCACCAAGATCGCCGAGGGGAAGCCGGCCGAGGTGCAGAAGGATCCGCGCGTGATCGAGGCCTACCTGGGCAAGGCGGCAACGACGTGAGCGCCGCGGCGACGATCCTCGAGCTCACGGACGTGCACACGTACTACGGCCGGATCCACGCGGTGAAGGGGATCTCGCTCACGGTCCACGACGGCGAGGTGGTGACGCTGATCGGCTCGAACGGTGCCGGCAAGTCGACGACGCTGCGCACGATCAACGGCCTCGTGCACCCGCGCGAGGGCACGATCCAGTTCCAGGGCGAGGACATCACCCAGATGGCTCCCCACGACGTCGTCGCCAACGGGATCTCGCAGTCGCCCGAGGGACGGCACGTTTTCCCCCGTATGACCGTGCTCGAGAACCTCGAGATGGGCGCATATCAGCGGCCGAAGGGCGCCGACGTGCAGGAGGACCTCGACCGCGTGTACGCGCTCTTCCCACGGCTCGAGGAGCGGAAGACGCAGAAGGCCGGCACGCTGTCCGGCGGCGAGCAGCAGATGCTGGCGATGGGCCGCGCGCTGATGGCACGGCCGAAGCTGCTGCTCCTCGACGAGCCCTCGATGGGGCTGGCACCGATCTTCGTGGAGCGGATCTTCGAGATCATCGTGGAGATCAACAAGCAGGGCACACCGGTGCTGCTCGTGGAGCAGAACGCGCTCATGGCCCTCGACGTCGCCGACCGCGGCTACGTGCTCGAGACGGGGCACATCGCGCTCGAGGGGCCCGCTAACGAGCTCGCCGCGAACGAGCAGGTGCGCAAGACCTACCTCGGCGAGGAGTAGGCGCACTCACAGCCGTACTCGCGGCCGCGTCCACAGTCAACTGCCGACTAGCGGCGCGTAGGGGGGAGCGAGCAGGACTCCGAGACGCCCACCGCCACCCGTCATCGCCCGCGCCATCTCCACGGCTGCCGTGCCGCTGTGGCTGGGCACGAACCCGAGCGCGCGCGCAGCGCCGGCGTCTCGGCAGCCACCCACGATCACATGCCCGGCCCGCGCCAGCGCCGGCCCGCAGGTCGCCCAGTCGACCCAGGGCAGCAGCGGGTGGGGCGCCCGGCCGGCGCGGTACGCCGCGATGGCGCGTGCGTCGCCGCGCGCGTTGCGCTCGGCCTGCTCCACGGCGCCCTGAGCGCGGTCCCCCAGCAGTGCCGCGAAGAGCGCGCGGTACGGCGCCTGCGGGCCGTGCCCGAACGTCCGGCCGAATCCGTGCAGAAGGACGATCGTGCCGCCCGGCGCGAGCGGGGGCACGTCGCGCCAGAGTCGAAGCGCCAGACCGAGTCCGACCGCCGAAGCCGTGATCGGGTTGAGCGGTTCGCGAGGCTGGTGCGGAGACTTCCAGGGGACCGGGACCACGATCGTGTCCAGCGGCTCGGAGAGCGCCGCTCCGCGGAGCGCGATGCCGCGCAGGAGCGCCTCGACGTGCGCCACGGACGGCGGTCCGGCGAGCGCGGCGACCGCGTGCAGCTCTCGCGGCGAGCCTTGCATGAAGCGCCGTCGCGCCGAGGCGGGCGCGGCGCCGAGGAGGAAGCGTGCAGGTTGGCGGGCAATGATGGCACGTGTCTCTGACGACCACGGATAGCCGCGGAGGCGGCCTCCGAGACGGGGATGGTCCAAGACGAGCGAGACGCCCGCGAGAGGCACCGCGCGCGCGAGCGCGTCCTCCACCGCACTCGCCAGCCTCCAGCCCTCCGACATTGTGGGCTCCAGCAGAGACTCGGCCGCGGTGCCGCGGAGTGCCTCCGCCCCGCCGGCTGCGAGCAGCGTCGCGGGCCCGCCGTGGAGCACGGTCTCCGCGGCGGTGACGGTGACGACGAGATCCGCGTCGAGCAGAGCCGGGTGGACACGGAGCGGGATCCCGTTCGGACCGTCGACGGCCCGCAACTCGGGGTCCTCACAGTCGTGCACGACGACCGTGCCCCGAAATCCCCGCGCCGGCTCGGGTCGCAGGAGCGCTTCCAGCTCGCGGCGCCCCGCACGCCGCTCGAGGCCACCGGCCAGGAGGATTGTCTGCCGATCGCTCGGGATTCCCGTTCTGTCGACTGCTCCGACCACGGCAGCGAGGGCGTCCTGGCGCGGATCCAGCTGCGCGCCCGGCAGAGGCAGCGACCGTGGCTCGACCACGATCGTCGCCCTGCCGCCGCGCGTGACGAGCTCCTCGAGCGCCGGCCCCGAAAGGGGGAAGCGCAGGGCGTCGCCGACTGCGGCGCCGACGTCGGCAATAGGGTCGAGCGGCGGCGGCGGCGCGAGCAGGACGGCATCGTCAGGAGTGTTGACGACGGTCAGCCGGGACCCGGCGAGGAGCGGCAGGCGGGGCACGCCCCAAGTCAACCAGCGCGCGACATAGACTCGAAGCGATGGCGCCGAAGTCGCTCACCGGGGTCGAGCTCCAGCTCGACGACGGCCCCGCCCGCGAGTGTGAGCTGTTCCTCGTCGACGGCAACAACCTCGCCTACCGCGCCTACTTCGCGCTGCCCGAGGAGCTCGCCACGACCGAGGGCTTCCCCACGGGAGCGCTGCTCGGCTTCACGAACATGCTCTTCAAGCTGCTCGGCGACTACCGCCCGCGCGGTGTCGCCGTCGCCTGGGACACGCGGCCGACGCATCGCGCCGAGATCGCGGAGGCGGCCGAGGTGGTCTACAAGGAGGGCCGCCGCCCCATGCCCGACCTCCTGCGCGAGCAGTTCCCGCACCTCAGGCCGATCGTGGAGGCGTTCGGCTACCGAAACCTGGAGTTCGAGGGATGGGAGGCCGACGACGTGATCGCCACGCTCGCCACGCGCGCGGACGAGGCTGGGATCAGGACCTGCGTCGTCTCCACCGACCGCGACGCCTTCCAGCTCTGCTCCGAGCACGTCTGCCTGATGATGACCCCCCGCGGCGTCTCCGACGTCAACGTCTACACGCCGGAGCGCGTCGAGGCTCGCTACGGCGTCCGCCCCGACCAGGTGCCGGACTTCATCGGGCTCAAGGGCGACACGTCGGACAACATCCCGGGGGTCCCCGGGATCGGCGACAAGACGGCGGGCCAGCTGATCGCCCAGTACGGGTCGCTCGAGGAGGTGCTCGAGCACGTGGACGAGCTCTCTCCCGGTCGCTCGAAGGCCATCCGCGAGCACGCCGAGCAGGCGCACGCCTCGAAGGAGCTCGCCACGATGCGCCGTGATCTCCCGCTCGACGTCGACCCCGCCGAGCTCGTCTCGGCGCCACCCGACCGCTCCGAGCTGAAGGAGATCTTCCGCCGTTTCGAGTTCCGGGCGCTGCTCGGGCGCGTGGACGAGCTCGACGAGGCGGTGCCGGCGGCCGAGCAGCCGCGGCTCGACGGCGAGGACGTCCCGTGGGTGGAGCGTGAGGTCGGCACACCCAAGGGGGCGGTGGCCGTCGTCTTCGACGGTGAACGTGCTGCCGTCGCCAGCGGTGCGGGCCCGGTCGTGGTGGCGCCCGCCGCCCGGGGCGAGCTGGCTGCGGTGCTGCGGGACGCGGACGTCGCGGCGCACGACGCCAAGGCGCTCCGGCTCGGGCGCGCCCCCGCCGAAGACACGCTGCTCGCCGCCTATCTCGTCGATCCCGGCCGGTCCGCGTACCTGCTCGACGACCTCGCGCCCGAGTACGGGCTCGAGCTCACGCCGCAACCGGCGGCAGAGGAGGAGACAGCGTCGCTCGTGCGTCACGCCGAGACGGTGCGACGCCTGGCGCCGCTCCTGCGCGAGCGTCTCCGCGAGCGTGGCTCCGAGCGGCTCTACGACGAGATCGAGCTCCCGCTCACGGCGGTACTCGCCGCGATGGAGGACGCGGGCGTGAAGATCGACACGTACCGCATGGGGGAGATCACCGCGCGCCTCGCCGACCGGGTCGAGGAGCTCGAGGCGCGCGCGTACGAGCTCGCCGGCGGAGAGTTCCAGCTCGGCTCCACGCAACAGCTCGCTCGCGTCCTCTTCGACGAGCTCGGGCTCACGCCCGGCCGCAAGGGCAAGACGGGCTATTCGACCGACTCTCGCGTGCTGCGGGCGATCCGCGGCAACCACGCGATCGTGCCGGTGATCGAGGAGTGGCGCGAGCTGACGAAGCTGCTGAACACATACCTCGGCCCGCTGCCCTCGCTCCTCTCGCCGCTCGACGGACGTCTGCACACGACGTTCAACCAGGCCGTCGCCGCGACGGGCCGGCTCTCGACGTCGAACCCCAACCTGCAGGCGATTCCCGTGCGGTCGGACCTCGGACGGGAGATCCGCTCGGCGTTCGTGGCGGACGACGGCTACCGCCTGCTCTCGGCCGACTACAGCCAGGTGGAGCTACGGATCCTCGCGCACGTGTCCGGCGAGCCCGTGCTCAAGGAGGCGTTCGCCCGCGACGAGGACATTCACGCGGCGACCGCGGCCGAGGTGCTCGGCCGGGAGCGCGCGGCGCTCACGAAAGACGAGCGCGACGTGGCGAAGATGGTCAACTTCGGGATCATCTACGGCATCTCCGCGTACGGCCTCTCGGAGAACCTGGAGATCCCGAAGGATCAAGCGCAGACGTACATCGACACGTACCTCGCTCGCTTCCCACGCGTGCAGGAGTTCATCGAGCGCACCGTTGCGCGGGCCTCCGCTGACGGCTACGTGACCACGCTGCTCGGGCGGAGGCGTCCCATCCCCGAGCTGCGGGCGGCCAGCTGGACGACCCGCTCGCTCGGGGAGCGGCTGGCGGTCAACACGGTGATGCAGGGCACCGCGGCGGACGTGATCAAGGTCGCGATGGTGCGGATCCACGCTGCGCGCCAGGCCGAGGGGAGGCGTGCAAGGCTCGTGCTCCAGGTGCACGACGAGCTCCTCCTCGAAGTACCGGAGACCGAGGTCAGCGGCGTGCGGGACCTCGTGCGCCGCGAGATGACCGGGGCGTACCCGCTCGACCCGCCGTTGGCCGTGGACATCGGCGTGGGCGACAACTGGGCCGAAGCGAAGTCCTGACCGCAGCAAGAGCCGGGCGCGGTCCGAGTCGTTCGCGAGGTCATCACCTTTGACCCGTGTACAGGCATAGGATCGGGTTCGTCAACGAGAGGGGAGACCCGGCGATGAAACGACCAGCCGTCTTGCTGGCCACGCTGCTCGCCACAGCGTTCGCACTCTCGGCATCGCCTGCCGTCGCTGCGAAGCAACGGGTGCCGAGGCCATGGCAGGACGTGGCCGTCCAGTTGCTCGCGATCAACGACTTCCACGGTCACCTGCAGCCGAACACGCCGGGGACGATCCGCGTGTCACCGACGAGCGTGGTTCCCGCCGGTGGCGTCGAGTACCTCGCCACGCACATCAAGGCGCTGCGGACCGCCAACACGAACACGCTCACGGTCGGCGCCGGCGATCTCATCGGGGCGAGCCCGCTGATCTCCGGTCTGTTCCACGACGAGCCGACGATCGAGGCGATGAACCTGATCGGGCTCGACGTCTCGGGGGTGGGCAACCACGAGTTCGACGAAGGTGTGGCCGAGCTGCTCCGGATGCAGTTCGGAGGTTGCCATCCCGTTGACGGGTGCCAGGACGGTGACCCGTTCGGCGGAGCGCTCTTCCGCTACCTCGCGGCGAACGTCTACTACGAGGGCACGGACGACACCATCCTGCCCGAGTACGAGGTGCATTCGGTGGACGGGGTGAAGATCGCGTTCATCGGGCTGACGCTGGAGGGAACCCCGCTGATCGTCACGCCGTCCGGCGTGGCCGGGCTCGAGTTCCGACCGGAGGTGCAGACCGTCAACGCGCTCGTCAAGAGGCTTCAGCGGGAGCAGGCCATCCGAGCGTTCGTCGTGCTCCTGCACGAGGGGGGCGGGCAGAACGCGCCGTTCACCAACGGTTTCGAAGACGTCAACGGCTGCGACAACCTCACCGGTCCGATCACCGACATCGTGTCTGGGCTCGACGGGGATGTGGATGTGATCGTCAGCGCCCACACCCATCGGCCGTACATCTGCGACATCGCCACCAAGCTCGTCACGAGCGCATCGTCCTTCGGTCGCGTCGTCACGGACATCGACCTCGTGATCGATCGAGGGACGCGCGACGTGCAGTCGGCAAAGGCCCGTAACGTGGTCGTCACCCAGAACGTGCCCAAAGACCCAGCGCTCACCGCGCTCGTGAACAAGTACGACACCCTGTCCGCACCGCTCGCGAACAGGGTGGTGGGAACCATCGCCGCGGACATCATCGCGGGGAGGGACGGAGGCGACAACGCTGCCGGCGAGTCCGCCATGGGCGATGTGATCGCCGACGCACAGCTGGCCGCCACGGCACCCACGGACTTCGGAGGAGCCGAGATCGCATTCATGAACCCGGGCGGGATCAGGGGCAGCCTCCGATTCGCCAACCAGTCCGGCACCGAGGCCCCCGGTGAGGTTACGTACGGTGAGCTGTTCACCGTGCAACCGTTCTTCAACTCCCTCGTCGTCAAGGACTGCACAGGAGCGCAGATCTACGCGGTGCTCGAGCAGCAGTTCGACAACCCCGCAGGAGGCCAACGCCGGATCCTGCAGGTGTCGAATGGCTTCACGTACAGCTACAACCAGGCACTGGTTGCGGGGTCGCGGGTGACCCCCGGCTCCGCGAAGCTGAACGGGACGCTCATCGATCCGCTCGCCACGTATCGCGTGACGATGAACTCGTTCCTCGCCCCGGGCGGTGACGGCTTCAGTGTGTTCACCCAATGCACGAACGACCTCGGCGGCGAGATCGACCTCGACGCGCTCGTTCGCTACTTCGAGGAGAACTCGCCCGTCGCACCGGGCCCGCAGAACCGCATCGTCCGGCTCGGGTAATTCATAGGTCGAGCGTCTCGCCGTCCCGGGGGATCAGCACCCCCGGGGCGGCGGCGGCGAGGTCCGCCCGCGAGAGGTGGCAGTGGTTGATCGCCTCCATGTGCACAGCGACCACGACGGGGACGCGCGCCGCAACCTCACGCACGTCGTCGACGCCCATCACGATCAACCCGCCCTCGAGAAACGACGCGCCACCGGCGTGCACGACCGCCACACGCGGCCGGAACCGCTCGATCGTCTCCTCGACCTCCTCGTACCAGACAGTGTCGCCGGCGAGGTAGAGCTCGTCGCCGACCACGAAGCCGCTCACCGGCGCCAGCACCTCCGCCATCGCACCGAAGCCGTGACGCGCCGCGGTGCGCACGAGCGTGAGGCCGTCCCAGTCGATCGAGTCCGCCACCGCTTGCGCGTCGAGGCCGAGAGCTGCGAGCGCCTCTTCGTCCTCGGGCTGGCAGAAGACAGGAACGTTGCGGGGGAGCACCCGCTCGGCCGTCTCGTCGAAGTGATCCCGGTGCCGATGAGTCACGAGCACCGCGTCGAGCCCGCGCACGATGTCCGCCACAGGCAGCGGGAGCGCCACCGTCGGGTTGCGCACCGGGTTGGCCGTGCCCTCGATCGGCGGGCGGGCGCCGGCGTCGTCGAGCATGGGGTCGACGAGGATCCGCCTGCCGCCGACGTCCAGCAGCAGGGTCGCGCTGCGAACCAGAGTGAGGCGCATCGACGGCTTGTAACACAGTGCCACGAGGTCGGCCGCGAGTTGACGCCCTTCGCGGAGCCGAGGCTATACTCCGCGCTCGCATGACCAACGAGACCATCGAAACGCCGACCGCAGCGGAGGCCGGCGTCTGGACGACCGGGCCCGACGGGGAACTCGTCCCCGACTACGACTCGACCTTCCCCACGATCAACGAGGGGGAGGTCGTCCACGGCACCGTCGTTCGCGTGGACAAGGACGAGGTGCTCGTGGACATCGGCTACAAGTCGGAGGGCGTCATTCCCGTCTCCGAGCTGTCGATCCGCCGCAACGTCAACCCCGCCGACGAGGTGGGGCTGGGCGAAGAGATCGATGCGCTCGTGATGACGAAGGAGGACGCCGAGGGCCGCCTCATCCTCTCCAAGAAGCGCGCCCGTTTCGAGCTCGCCTGGAAGGCGATCGAGGGCGCAGCCGAGAGCGGCGAAGCGGTCAACGGCAGGGTGATCGAGGTGGTCAAGGGCGGCCTGATCCTCGACCTCGGCGTGCGGGGCTTCCTGCCGGCCTCGCTGGTCGACATCAGGCGCGTCCAGGATCTCGACGAGTTCCTGGGCAAGGAGCTCCGCTGCAAGGTGATCGAGCTCAATCGCTCGCGCAACAACGTCGTGCTCTCTCGCCGGGCGGTGCTCGAGGACGAGCGCAAGGAGATGCGCCAGGCCATTCTCGACCGGCTCAACCCCGGCGACGTGGTCGACGGCACGATCTCGAACATCGTCGACTTCGGCGCGTTCGTCGACCTCGACGGCATGGACGGTCTGATCCACATCTCGGAGCTCTCGTGGAGCCACGTCAACCACCCGTCCGAGGTGCTCGAGATCGGCCAGAACGTGAAGGTCAAGGTGCTCGACATCGACCGCGACCGGCAGCGCATCTCGCTCGGCCTCAAGCAGACGCAGTCCGACCCGTGGCAACAGGTGATCGACAGCTACGCGGAGGGCGACGTCGTCGAAGGTCGCGTCACGAAGGTCGTCACCTTCGGCGCCTTCGTCGAGATCCTCCCCGGCGTCGAGGGGCTCGTGCACATCTCGGAGCTCGCCAACCACCACGTCGAGAACCCCCGCGAGATCGTCTCGCAGGGCGACCCCGTGAACGTGCTCGTGCTCGAGATCGACGGCGAACGCCGACGGCTCTCGCTCTCGCTCAAGCGGGTCGAGGAGGGCCAGGATCCGCTGCCGCGTCCCGACGGCGGTGAGTCGGTTCACGCCACGCCCGATCTCCGGCTCTCCGAAGAGGCGTTCCCGACGAGCGGCTCGGTCGCGGTTCTCGAGGACGTCGAAGTCACCGACAACGGCGAGATCGCCGAGGGCGAGCTCGCGATCGAGGACGCGTCGGTGGCCGAGGCGGACGCAGACGAGGTGGAGCTCGCGATCGAGGACGCGTCGGTGGCCGAGGCGGACGCAGACGAGGTGGAGCTCGTGGTCGAGGACGCGTCGGTGGTCGAGGCGGACGCAGACGAGGTGGAGCTCGTGGTCGAGGACGCCGCGGTGGTCGAGGCCGAGGAGGCGGACGAAGAAGCGACCGTCGAGCTCGAGCTGGCCGACGAGGCGGCGGACGTCGCGCAGAGCACCGACGACACCGGCGCCGACGAGCAGTCCTGACGCAGCGGCGCGCCGGCCGATCGCGGTGGCGATCACGGGCGGCATCGGTGCGGGGAAGAGCACGGCGCTCGAGGCGTTCCGCGCGCATGGAGCGGCGACGGTCTCGAGCGACGAGATCGTCCACCATCTGCTGGCGAGCGACGACGGCGTCCGCGACGCGATCGTCGCGAGGCTCGGCAGGGAGGTGCTCGGGGAGGATGGCCGACCGGACCGGGCCAGCGTCGGTCGCGCTGTCTTCGGCGACCGCGAGCTGCTCGCCTGGCTGGAAGGGTTGCTGCACCCGCTCGTCGCGCGCGAGTACCTCCACTGGCGCGAGCAGCTCGCCCGCGTGGCGGAGCCGCCGCGCGTCTGCGTGACCGAGGTGCCGCTCCTCTACGAGGTGGGTGCCGAGGAGCGGTTCGACAAGGTCGTCGTGATCACTGCGCCCAAGGCGCTGCGCGAGCAGCGCCGCCGGGTCCCCCTCGACAATCGCGACGAGCGGCTCCTGCCAGACCGCGAGAAGGTCCGGCGGGCCGACTATCACTACGTCAACACGGGCACCTACGAGGAACTGGACGCATGGATCGCAGGCGTGATGGCAGCACTCGTGGGCGCCGTGGAGTGACCCGGAAGCTCCCTGTCGCCATCACCGCCGTACTCGCCGTCGCCGTGGGGGCCGCCTTGGTGGTGCGCTCCGAGCCCGACTGGTACAACCGGCTGCGTTACCCGCTGCGCTACGAGCAGATCGTGCGGGGCCATGCGGAGAACTACCGGCTCGATCCCGCGCTCGTCGCGGCCGTGATCTACACCGAGAGCAAGTTCGATGCGAACGCCAGGTCCTCGGCTGGAGCCATCGGGCTGATGCAGCTCTTACCCGAAACGGCCAAGGGGATCGCCGTCCGCACGGGCGGGAAGCGGTTCGTCGTCGCCGACCTCTACGACCCCGAGATCAACGTCCGCTACGGCTCCTGGTACCTGCGTCACCTGCTCGACCGCTACGACGACGAGCGCACCGCGCTGGCCGCGTACCACGCCGGGCAGGGGAACGTCGACGAGTGGCGCCGCATGGGCCTCGGGATCGCCTTTCCGGAGACGCAGGCCTACGTCGACAAGGTGATCCGGGTCAGGAAGGTGTATGCGGAGGCGTACGCGGACGATCTCGCGGCTCGACCGCCGCCCGCGTGAAGTCGATCACCGCGCCGACATCGCTGATCGGCGTGCCGGAGGCGATCTGGCCCACCATCCCGTTCGCGACCAGGCTGATGTAGGCGGCCAGCCTGGCGGCCGGCACGTCGTCTCGCAGGGTCCCGTGGTCCTGGGCATCCTTCGTGTGCGCCACGAGCGCGTCGATCAGCGGGTCGCCTTCCCGCCCGACGAAGTGCTCGCGAAACTCCGGGTCGGTGCGCATGCGGCGCGAGGCCTCCAGGTAGACCCCGACCCAGTCCGGGTCCGACTCCGCGACGTCGCGGAGCGCGACCTCCCAGCCCTGGTCGATCCAGAGGTGGATGATGTGGTCGTTGTCGCGGTGGCAGAGCTCGATGAAGACGTCTTCCTTCGACGGGAAGTAGTTGAAGATCGCGCCGCGTGAGAGCCCCGTCGCCTCCTCGAGGCGCCTGACGGTCGCACCCTCGTAGCCGTACTCCGCGAAGCACCGACGGGCGCCGGCGAGGATCTGCTCGCGGCGGGCCTCCTTCCTCTCGTCCGAGATCTTGGGCATCGGTCGTCATTATAAACCGAACGTCCGTACTTCTTGACACAATAAACCGTACGTTCGTACTATGACGCCATGATGTCGAACCCGGAGGTGAATCCCATGTACGTCGCACCCGCGTTTGGTGGCCTCGGCCTCATCACCGTTCCGTCCGCCTCGGAGCGCCTGCTCTCGCATGGAGCGCACGGCGTGCGCGTCGACCGTCGGCCCGGCAAGCCGGCTCGCTGAGGTCGTCGGTGGCAGCGGAGCGTTCCCCGCTGCTGCGGCGCGGGCCGCTCGCCCTCCTCTCGGCCGAAGTCGTCTCGTCCCTCGGCACGCAGATGACGTTCCTGGCCCTGCCCTGGTTCGTGCTCACGACCACGGGTTCGACGTCGAAGATGACCCTGGTCCTCGCCGCCGAGATTCTGCCGACCGTGCTGCTCGGCATCCCGAGTGGGACCGTCGTCGCGCGCCTCGGCGCCCGTACCACGATGCTCCTCTGCGACCTCATGAGGGCGCCGTTGATGGTGACGATTCCCGTCCTCCACGCCGCCGGCGCCCTCTCCTTGCCCGTCCTGCTGTTGCTCGTGGCCGCGCTCGGGTGCTTCCTCGCGCCGTACTTCTCCGCGCAGCGCGTGATCCTGCCCGAGCTCGTCGGCGAGGACGTCCAGGTCGTCTCGCAGGCGAACGCCGTCATCGAGCTGGGCACGCGTCTGACCATCCTGCTCGGACCGGTCGTGGCAGGCCTGCTGATTGCCGGCTTCGACGCCACCAGCGTGCTGTATATCGACGCCGCCACGTTCGCCCTCTCGTTCCTGGTGATCGCGCTCCTCGTGCCGCAGACGCGGCGGCTCGGGCAGGCTGAGGAGACGGGCGGCGTGCTCGCAGGCCTGCGCTTCGTGCTCTCGGACCGGCTCCTCGCCCCGATCCTCGCCACCGGCGTCTTCATCAGCTTCTTCGGCCAGGGCGTGATCGCCACGCTCCCGGTGCTCGCCTACCAGGACTACGACGGCTCGTCGCGTGCCGCAGGGCTGATGTTCGGCGCCATCGGAGCCGGGTCACTGCTCGGCGGCCTTGCCGCCATCGCCCTCGTGCGCAGGATGGAGCCGCTGCGGCTGATCACGATCGGCCTGCTATGGATCGCGGTGCCGCGACTTCTGCTCGCGTTCGAGCTGCCGCTGTGGGGGGTGCTCGCGGTGCTCTTCTTCACCTCGATCGCGGGACTGCTCGTCAACGCTCCGCTCATCGGTCTGCTCACGACCCGCACACCTGAGCGGTTGCGCGCGAAGGTGATGACGGCCACGATCACGATCATCACGCTGGCCCATCCGCTCGGGCTCGTGCTGACCGGGAGGGCGCTCGATTCCTGGAGCCCGCAGGCCGTGCTCCTGATCTCGGCGCTGGGACAACTCCCGTTCGCGATCGCTTTCGCCGTCATCGCCGCGCGTCAACGGGAAACGGGCGCGACGGCCGCAGAGCCCGCGCTCTAGGCGCGCATGTAGCGCCAGATGTTGTCGAGAATGCGCCGCTGCGGCCAGAAGACGACGGAGCCGCAGAAGTCGAGCACCCCAGCCGAGAACACACGGGCCCCGGCCGGGGTCTCGTAGTAGGTCATCTCAGCGTGCAGGCCCGGGCCGAAGAGGCTGGGAATCAGCGCCAGCACCTTGGTGCCGGGGGGTGAGTCGGGCGTCGTCCCGTCGACCTCGATTCCGTAGCCGCCAACGGTCTCCCCAAGGGTCATCCCGTTCATCAGGCCGGTGCCTGCGAACAGCCACGGCGCCGAGTCGGCGTCGATCACGTAGTAGACGCCCTGTTTCGAGCCGTTGTCGTTCGCCCTGTACTGCACACCCAGCACGCGCGACTCCGGCCTGCCGAGGTCGCGGAACTTCTTCACGCGCTGCATCATCCCGTCGCTCTTCGAGACCTTCCAGAAGAAGTTGTTGGCGGAGAGGAAGATCAGCCGGCCGCCGAGGTCCCGGAAGCGCTCGATCACGTCGTACGCCCGCTCGGTCATGTACTCGGAGTGGCCCGGGAAGACGACGAGGTCGTAGAGTTTCCGCAGCTCGTCGCCGTTCGGGAATGCCTCGAGGTCGTCGTCGCTGAGCTGGTCGGGAGTGCGGCTGGTCCAGACGAGCCAGCGCTGGAAGCCAACGTCGTAGCGGCGCCAGTGGGGCGGCACGCCACGTTCACGGTAGGGGCGACGGAGGTCGACGGGCGGGCTCCCGCCCGCGTACCACGTGTCTCCCCAGCCGTCCCCGTTCTCGTCGTAGAAGTTGTAGGCCTGCCAGGTGTTGGTCGGGATGATCACCGCCTCCCGGACGCTGCCGAGCGTCGCCGGTCTGATCACGACCGGCGCGAAGCCCACGCGACCGTCGTCGGTCGTCAGCTTGGCAGCGTAGACGCCGCTGATCCACGGGCCGCCGGGGACCGAGATCGTCGTCGCCTTCCCGCGGTTGTGGCGCCAGTCGATCGGAACCGCAGGCCCGACGGGGACGCCTCGCATCTCGTCGTTGCGATCGGTGAAGCCGTCCTCGACGCCGCAGCGGAGGATCTCGAGGTTGAGCGCCCTGGCGTCGGTTGTGATCGTGAGCCGCATCGGCTCACCGGCCGCATAGCTGCGACGCTGGAACAGCGCCTCGACGCCGAGCAGGCGGACCACGGGAGAGCGACCGCGCTCGGGGCGGGCGGGCCGCTTGCCCCCGTAGACACGACGCAGACCCTGCCGGTCCTCGACGCTCAGCCGCATCACGTAGGAGCCCGGCGGCAGCGCGGGGTCGGGCTTCCACTCGAGCACCTGGCGGCCGGCGCCGAACTCGTACTCCACCTGCCACACGGTCCGAATGCTGCGCAGCGCGGTGCGTAGGGCCTCGAGCTTGACCTTGCCGGGGCGGTCGAGCTGGAACGCGATCCTGGCCGCGTCGCGACCGGGCACGCTCGGGCTCACCGTGGCGAACAGCCGCCGGTCGCCGAGGTAGCTGCGGCCGGGGTTGCGCACAGCGATGCGGAAGAGGTGCGGCGCCCTCAGTTTCGCGGCGACGGCCTTCCCTCCGGGGACGAGGCCGAACGCGGCCGCCCCACCGATGGCGGCTCGAACGAGGCGGGTACGAGTGAGCGAGGGTGATTCATGCGAGCGGAGCCTAATCGATGGTGTAAGGAGAAGGTTCGGTGCGCGCCGGACGTGGATGAGCGGTGGTTGACCGTATCGTGACCTGCCAACTGCGCGCGGGTCATGGCCCCACGCGATTGGAGTTCTCACGAGCCGCTGACGACGGGCCGATCGCCCGCTGGGAGCGGGCGATCGGCCCAAGTGCGCTTCGAGTCGGTCGAGCGCTACGAAACCTCTGCGGCGGTCAGTCGGCTCCACACATTCTCCATCAGGGCGCGCACCGGGGGCTGGAAGATCGCGCCCCCGAGCGTAAAGGCGCCGGCGGCGAAGACACGCGCGCCGCTTCGGGTCTCGTAGTAGCTCATCTGTGCGGTGAGGCCAGGGCCGAGGACGTTCGGCATCTCCGCCAGCACGCGCACCCCGTGCGGCGAGCTCGATGCCGTGCGATCGATCTCGATGCCGCCGTTCGAGACCGGCATGCCGCCGCGCAGACCGGTGCCGCGCAGGAGCCAGCGCGGCGTGTGCTTCGCGAGCCGCCAGGGGCCGCGGTGCTCGCCGAGGTCGTTGGCGATGTACTGGACGCCGATCACGGCTGCTTCGGGGCGGCCGAGATCACGCCATTGCACCGTGCGCGAGAGCGTGTCTCCCGACCGCACCGTGCGCCAGAAGAAGTTGTTCGCGGACAGGAACGCCAGCCGTCCTCCGAGGTCGCGGTACTGCTCGATCGCGTCGTACTCGGGCGTGGTGACGTACTCGTGGTGGCCGGGGAAGACGATCAGGTCATACGCACGCCTGAGCGGGGCTCCGGCGCCGATGCGCTCGAGATCCGAGTCGGCGAGCACGTCGACGTCGCGACCGGTGCGGTCGAGCCAGCGCAGGAACGGCAGGTCATAGCTGCGGAAGTGATTCGGCACGCCGCGGTTCAGGTACGGCCGGGCGAGGTGCGCCTGGCGACCGGCGCCGGCATACCACGTGTCGCACTCGCCGTCTCCGTCGTCGTCGCGGAAGTTGTAGGCCTGCCACGTGTACGTGGGCAGGACGACGGCGACGCGGCTCGTGCCGAGCCTTCGCGGTCGCACGACGAACGGGGCGAAGCCGAGCTTGCCGGCGCCGCTGAGCCGGGCGAAGTAGAGACCGGAGGGCCAGCCGCCGATCCGGATCCCGACCTCGCGGCCGGCTTCCACCGTCCCGAGGCGTAGCGGCCTCGACGCCTCCATGCCGTGCATCAGGTCGTTGCGCTGCCAGCGGATCCCTTCCGGGCCGACGCGGAAGACGCGGACGACGACGTCCGTCGCCGCGGTGAAGAACCGCAGCCGCGCGGGCGACGACGGCGAGTAGCTCTCCTGCGTGAATGCCCCCTCGAGCACGTGAGCGCCGTTCTGGTGGTTCGCGGCTCGGTCGCGACCCTCTTCCTCCTCCTCGTCTTCGTCCTCCATCGAGGCCGAGAGCGTCGGGGAGACCAGGGGCACGAGCTCCCGGACGGCGAGGCCGAGCGGAACGAGGCTGCCAGCCGTGGCGAGCAGCAGGGCGGCCTGCGCGAGCAGCCGCCGTGCGTTGAGATGTGAGTGTGTGCGGGTCATGGCCCGCACGCTCGAAGCGGCTCCTCACCGCCCGGTCACGGCCGTCTAACGGCCCGCTAACGGGCCAGTGGAGGTCCAGTGGCCGACGGTGGCGGCCGTCGACTATGGGCGCAGGCGACGCACGGGGGTCCGTCGGTCGCGGCCTGCATGGTGTCGCGCTCGCAGAAGTCCGGCTCTCGTCACGATCTGCACGACCGCGACGCCGTTCAAGACCTGATCAAGACCCCAGTGCGGACCCTGGTCAACATCTGTGACGGCTGCTACAACCGGAGGGAGATGCTCGAGTTCCGCCTGCTGGGGCCGCTCGAGGTCGTGAGCGAGGACGGGGTCCTGCAGCTCGGGGGGCAGCGTCAGCGTGCGGTTCTCGCCGTCCTGCTGTTGCGGGCTGGCGAGGTCGTGCCCACGGAGCGGCTCGTCGACCTTCTCTGGGGCGAGCACCGCCGAAGACGGCGACGACGTCGCTGCAGAACTCGATCTCGCAGCTCCGCAAGCTGCTCGGGCCGGACGTGCTCGTGACCCGGCCGCCCGGCTACGTGCTCGGCGTCGAGCGCGGCGTCGATCGACGCCGTCCGTTTCGAGCGGCTGCTCGGCGAGGCCCGGCGGCGCCGCCGGAGCCGAGCGGCGGTCGTGCTCCGAGAGGCGCTCGCGCTCTGGCGCGGGCCGGCGCTCGCCGACTTCGCCGCCGAGGAGTTCGCGCAGGGCGAGACGCAGGCGGCTCGAGGAGCTCCGGCTCGTCGCCCTGGAGGAGCGGATCGCCGCCGACGTGGAGCTCGGCCGCCACGGAGACGTGATCGTCGAGCTGGAATCGCTCATCGCCGTCCACCCGCTGCGGGAAGGCCTCGTGCGCGCAGCTGATGCTCGCGCTCTACGCCGGAGGGCGCCAGGCCGAGGCGCTGCAGGCCTACCAGGACGCGCGAGGCCGGCTCGTCGACGAGCTCGGCATCGAGCCGGGCCGGCGGCTGCAAGAGCTCCAGCACCAGATCCTGCGGCAGGAGCGCTCGGCCTCGGTGCCGCGACCACCAATGGCGGGGCCGATCTCGAAGGCGAGATCGCCAAGGCCGTTCTGGCCGGGCGCGTCGTCCCGGTGCTCGGGCTGGCCGGCTCCGCGGCGCTCGCGCAACGCCTCGCCACCGCGTTCGACTACCCGCGCGACGGCCCACTCGACCTCGCCGGCGTGTGCCAGTACGTGACGACGATGAAGGGCGCCGGGCCGCTCTACGACGAGCTGCACGCGCGCTTCGAGGCTGCCGTCGAGCCGGGCCCGGTGCACCGCTTCCTCGCGTCGCTGCCGCCGCTCCTGCGGGAGCGGGGCGTGCCGCACCAGCTGATCGTGACGACGAACTTACGACCTCGCGCTCGAGCAGGCGTTCGACGACGTCGGCGAGGAGCTCGACGTCGTCACCTACGTCGCCTCGGGACCGCACCGCGGGCGCTTCTTGCACCGCCCGCCGGGCGAGGCGCCACGGCCGGTGGACCTCGCCGAACACGTACGCCGAGCTCTCGCTCGAGCGCCGCACCGTCCTCCTCAAGCTGCGTGGTGCCGTCGACCTGCTGCCGGAGCGGGAGTGGGAGAGCTTCGTCGTCACCGAGGACGACCACATCGACTACCTCGGCCGGCAGCGAGCTGGCGGGCGCGATCCCCGTCACGCTCGCGGCGCGGCTCCGGCGCAGCCACTTCCTCTTCCTCGGCTACGACGATGGCCGACTGGAACCTGCGCCTCGTGCTCAACCGCGTCTGGGGCGACCGCGCGGTGGCGTACGGCTCGTGGGCGGTGCAACCCGACCCGAGCCCGCTCGAGCGCGCCTTCTGGCGCCACTTCGACGTCGACGTGGTCGACGCCGCTGGACGACGTGGTGCGGCTGCTCGACGCCCGTCTCGACCGCAGGTCGGCGGCGTGAGCACGCTCGCCGGCGTTCCGGCCTCGCCGTACAAGGGGCTGACGCCGTTCGGCGACTCGGAGCTCGACGCGCTGCTCTTCTTCGGCCGCGAGCGCGACGGCGAGATCGTCGCGGCGAACGTGATCGCCGCGCGGCTGACCGTGCTCTACGGGCCGAGCGGGGTCGGGAAGTCGTCCCTGCTGCGCGCCGGTGTGGCCCGCGCGCTGCGCGAGCTGCCCGAGGAGCCGCTCGTCGTCGTCTTCTCGTCCTGGGGCGAGGATCCGCTCGGGGCCTGATCGCGGCGGTCGCCGAGGAGGCCGGCGTCGAGCCGGCGGCGACCCTGCTCGAGACGGTCGAGCGCGCCCAGGCGGTCGCACGGCGACGTCTACCTGATCCTCGACCAGGTCGAGGAGTACTTCCTGTACCACGCCGACGACCGGTCGCTTCGAGCCGAGCTCGCCCGCGCTCGTCACCGGCCGCCTGCGCGTCAACGTCCTGCTCTCGCTGCGCGAGGACGCGCTGGCGCAGCTCGACGCGCTTCAAGGCGCGCATCCCCGCGCATCCTCGCCAACTAGCTGCGGCTCGACCGCCTCGACCGCGCCGCCGCGTCGCGCCGCGATTGTGGGGCCGCTGGCGCGCTACCGCGAGCTCGGAGGCGCCGCGGTCGACTCGAGCCCGGAGCTCGTCGAGGCCGTGCTCGACCAGGTCACGGCGGGGCGGATCGGCAGCGTCGGCGGTCTGGCGGGGTCGGGCCGGCGTAGGAGGAACCGGGGAAGCCGGCCGGGATCGAGGCGCCGTTCCTCCAGCTCGTGATGCAGCGCGCTGTGGGAGGTGGAGCGGACGGCGGGCTCGGACGACGCTCCGCGCCGAGACGCTCGACGCGCTCGGCGGTGCGCAGGCGGATCGTCGCCGATCACCTCGAGCGCGCGCTCGGCCGCGCTCCGCCGCGGCAGCAGGAGATCGCCGCGCAGCTGTTCGACCATCTCGTCACGCCGTCGGGCACGAAGATCGCGCACGGCGTCGCCGACCTCGCGCGAGTACGCTCACGTCCCGGAGGCCGAGGTGCGGCGCCGTGGTCGGCAGTCGCTCGCGGAGCGACCGCATCCTGCGGCCGCGACGAGAGCGGCCGCTACGAGATCTTCCACGACGTCCTCGCAGCTGCCGTGCTCGCCTGGCGCACGCGCTACGAGGCCGACCGCGCAGTCGAGCGGGCGCGAGCCGAGGCACGGCGGCGGCACCGGCGACTCGGATTCCTCGCCTTCGGCGCGCTCGTGGCGCTCGCCCTGATGGCGGCCGTGACGTTGTACGCACTGGATCAACGAAGCGCTGCGCAAAGCGAGGCCGAGGCGGCCCAGCAGGCGCAAGAGCGGGCCGATCGGCTGGCCCTGGTGGCGATCAAGGAGCGCAACGCGGCCGAGAAGCAGGCGACCGTGGCCAAGAACGCACAAGCCGAGGCGGTCAAGCAGGCCAAGCTCGCCGAGCAGAACGAGGCGAAGGCGGAGCAGCAGGAGACGATCGCGCAGCAGCAGGCGGACGCCGCCGAGGCGGCGCAGGAGGAAGCGCAGACGCAGGCCGCGAACGCCCAGCAACAGAGCGACAACGCAGCGGCACAGACGGCGAACGCTCAGCAGCAGAGAGACCGGGCCAACACCGAGGCGGCCGCAGCTCGTGCGGCCCGCGCGTTCGCGCAGAAGCAGGCGAACCGCGCCCGAGCAAGTGAGCAGGACGCGAAGCGCCAGGCAGGCCGGGCGCGCACGGCGAGTGAGAAGGCAACCACGCAGGCTCGGCTCGCGCACGGTCGCGAGCTCGTCGCCCAGGCCGTTTCCGGCCTGGCCATCGACCCCGACGCGAGTGTCGCGTCGGCCCTCCAGGCCGTGGGCATCGACCCGAGCCCGGAGGCGGAGAGCGCCCTTCGGAATGCGCTTCTTGCATCCCGGGCGCGAGGTGTCCTGGACGGCGGCGGCGGGCCGGTGGTCGGCGCTGCGTTCACCGGCGGCGCGATGGTCACCGCTGCCGAGAACGGAGCGACCAGGATCTTCGACGGCTCCGGCCGGCTGTCGCGCGAGCTGTCCGGCCCGGCGACGCTTGCCGACGGCACCTCGCGCATCACCGCTATGGCGGTCGATCCGGTTGGACATGTGATCGCGACGGCGACGGCCGATGGATCGATCACCTTGCGCGACCTCGCCGGTGGTCGTCGCCCACGATCGCTCGACCACGGGAGCTCCGTCACCGCTCTCACGTTCTCACCCAACGGCCGTCTGCTGGTCAGCACCGGGACGAACCAGAGCGCCCGCATCTGGGACGTCGCCGGCAGCACACGACTCCTCAAGCGGATCCCGCACCCGCGGTCGGTGCGTGACGTGAGCTTCAGCCCGGACGGAACGACGATCCTGACAGTGGCCGGAGATCACCTGGCCCGTCTGTTCGAGGTGCGCAGCGGCGACCTCGTCCATACCTTCGAACAGGCGGGTGCCGTCACCAGCGCTGCGATCAGCCCGCGAGGGGACCGCATCGTCACGACGGGCCGGGACACGGTGCCACGGCTGTGGGATGCGGCGACCGGGGCTCTGCTGCACGAGCTCGCTGGACATCGCGGTGAGGTGTTCGACGCCGCCTTCAGCCCGGACGGCACGCTCGTGGCGACGGCCAGCGCGGACAACACCGGACGCGTCTGGGGCGTTGAGAGCGGCGGTCTGCAGACGGTGCTCTTCGGTCACACGAACTTCGTCGACGCGATCGCCTTCAGCCCCGACGGCACGTTGATCGCCACTGCGAGCCGGGATCACTCGGCCAGGATCTGGGATGCGTTCAGCGGGAACCCCGACGTCGCGCTCCTCGGGCACCGTGGCGCGGTCACGAGCGCTGCAGTTCGATGAGAGCGGCCGGCGTGCGATCACCGCGAGCGTCGACGGCACGGCACGCGTCTGGGATCCGCAATCCGACCCCGAGCTCGCCTTCCTCGGTCGCCACGACGGATCGGTGAACGATGTCGCCGTCGACTCCACGGGAGCGCTTGTGGCCAGCGCTGGCGAGGACGGGCGCGCACGGCTGTGGAATCTCCACCGTTCGCCCGGCCCGGTGTTCGAGGGCGGAGCACCTCTGTCGGCACTCGCCTTCGCGCCCGAGGACCTCCTGGTCGCCGCGCGCAAGGACGGGGTGGTGCGCGTCTGGTCGTTGCGGACACGCGCGACCGTGCGCAGCCTCGACCACGGCAGCCCGGTGCACGATGTCGCCGTCAGCCTGGATGGGACGATCGCGACGGCTGGTGAGGACGGCATCGTGCGGCTCTGGAACGCCGACGGCAAGCCGGGCCTCCAGATCCGTCACGACGCTCCTGTGGCTGCGGTCGCGTTCTCGCCGGACGGCTCGCTCCTCGCCACGGCGAGTGGAACGGTCGTGCGCCTCTGGTCCGTCTCCGACGGACACCGGACGAAGGAGCTGCGAGCGCACACGAACGACGTGCTCTCGGTGGCCTTCGACGCGGGCGGGAAGCTTCTCGTCACCGCGAGCGTCGACCACGACGCGCGGGTCTGGGATCTGGCGCGGGCGACGACTGTGAAGACGTTCAGTGGTCACGCCGGCGAGGTCACCGACGCGGCGCTTCAGCCCCGACGGAAGCTGGGTCGTCACCGCCGGTCCGAGCCGGGCGGGAGTCTGGGGGCTGGCGCTTCGTGGCCGCCCCGGCGACCGGCTCGTATTTCTGCGGGGGCACACGAGACCGCTGACGGCCGTCGCCTTTGCTCCGGGGAGCCGGCGGATCGTGACTGGAAGCGCCGACGGCACGGTGCGAACGTACGTCTGCCGCCTCTGCGGCGACCGAGGCGAGCTCGTGACGATGGGCAAGCAGCGGCTGCGTGCGTTGGTCCCCCGGACCCCTGGCTGAGTGCACGGCAGCGCCACGGTGGGATCGGCGCTGATCGCGTCATTGCTCGTTCAAGACGCGGTCGGGACGAGTCGTAGGCGTCGGTGGCGCGCACGCCACGCGACCCTCCGGAGGCGGTCGGTACGCTGGGCACGTGGCCCGCCCGCTCCGCACTGCAGCCGGATACCAGCCCACCGGCGACCAGCCGAAGGCGATCGCCGAGCTCGCGGCGTCCGTCGCCGCGGGCAATCGCTTCCAGACGCTGCTCGGCGCCACCGGCACCGGCAAGACGGCGACGATGGCGTGGATGATCGAGCAGCTGCAGCGGCCCGCGCTGGTCATCGCCCACAACAAGACGCTGGCCGCGCAGCTCTGCAACGAGTTCCGCGAGTTCTTCCCCGAGAACGCGGTCGAGTACTTCGTCTCCTACTACGACTACTACCAGCCCGAGGCGTACGTCCCGCAGGCCGATCTCTACATCGAGAAGGACTCGTCGCAGAACGACGACATCGCGCGGCTGCGGCTCGGGGCCACGTCGGCGCTGCTCACGCGCCGCGACGTCGTCGTCGTCGCGTCGGTCTCCTGCATCTACGGCCTCGGCTCGCCCGAGGAGTGGCGCGAGCGCGTGCTGATCCTCGAGGTGGGGGAGGAGCACGACCGCGACGCGGTGCTGCGCAAGCTGATCGACAGCCAGTACGTGCGCAACGACGCCGTGCTCGGGCGCGGGCGCTTCCGGGTCAAGGGCGACGTCGTCGAGGTCCAGCCGGCGAACGAGGAGACGGCCTACCGCGTCTCGTTCTTCGGCGACGAGGTGGAGCAGATCACGCACTTCGACCCGCTCACCGGCGAGGTGTACTCGAAGCTCGACAACCTCGCCATCTGGCCGGCGACCGAGTACGTCACGTCGCGGCCGACGATCGAGCGTGCGGTCGACGACATCCGCGGCGAGCTCGAGGAGCAGGTGGCGAAGTTCGAGGCCGACGGGCGGATGCTCGAGGCCCACCGCATCCGCCAGCGCACCGAGTACGACGTGGAGATGCTGAAGGAGCTCGGCTTCTGCAACGGGATCGAGAACTACTCGCGCGTGCTCGAGGGGCGGCCGCCGGGCTCGCACCCGTTCACGCTGATCGACTACTTCCCCGAGGACTTCGTCGTCTTCGTCGACGAGTCGCACCAGACCGTGCCGCAGATCGGGGGCATGTACGAGGGCGACCGCTCGCGCAAGCAGACGCTCGTCGACTACGGCTTCCGGCTGCCGTCGGCGCTCGACAACCGGCCCCTCCGCTTCGACGAGTTCCTCGGCAAGGTGCCGCAGCTCGTGTTCGTTTCCGCCACGCCTGGATCGTTCGAGCTGCGCAACTCGGCCGTGGTGACCGAGCAGCTGATCCGGCCCACCGGGATCGTCGATCCCGAGGTGGAGCTGCGCGCCACGAAGAACCAGATCGACGACCTGCTGTCGGAGATCCGCCGCCGCGAGGAGGCCAACGAGCGCGTGCTCGTCACGACGCTGACGAAGAAGATGTCCGAGGACCTGACCGACTACCTGCTCGAGTCGGGCGTCAAGGCGCGCTACCTCCACTCGGAGATCGACACGCTGGAGCGGATCCAGATCATCCGCGAGCTGCGCCTCGGCGACTACGACGTGCTCGTCGGCGTCAACCTGCTGCGGGAAGGGCTCGACCTGCCGGAGGTGTCGCTCGTCGCGGTGCTCGACGCGGACAAGGAGGGCTTCCTCCGCGGCAAGACGGCGCTCGTGCAGACGATCGGCCGCGCGGCGCGCAACGTGAACGGCAGGGTGCTGCTCTACGGCGACAAGCTGACGGAGGCGATCCAGGGCGCGCTCGAGGAGACCGACCGCCGGCGCGCCGTCCAGCTCGCGTACAACGAGGAGCACGGGATCACGCCCGAGACGATCGTCAAGGGCGTGTCCGACATCGCCGAGTTCCTCTCGCTCGAGTCGCCGACCGTGCCGTCGCGCCGTCGCCGCGGCAAGCAGGAGGTCGAGGGCATGAGCCGCGAGGAGATCGAGAAGCTCGTGATCACGCTCGAGGAGGAGATGTTCGCCGCCGCCGAGGAGCTCCGGTTCGAGTACGCGGCGAAGCTGCGCGACGAGATCAAGGAGCTCCGGCGCGAGCTGACCGCGCTCGCGGCAACGGCGCGCTAGCCACCACTGGGCCTCCTCGTGCCTGTGAACGCAGCGCGCCGCCGCCTGCGGTGCCGACAGTCAGCGTCTCGCGCGCAGGATCCTCACGTCGAGGCCACGCACGAGCGGGAGCGCCTTCCCGCCGACCCACAGCCGAAGCGTGTCGCCGCCCTTCCGTCCCGCCAGCCCGACCCTGCCGACCAAGCGCATCCCGCTCCGGGACCTGCCGGCGAACCAGGAAGACCTGCCGTCGGCCGAGACGCCGAGGGCGTTCAGCCGCCGCGCGTGGACGACGCGTGTGCCGGCTCGGATCCGGATGGAGCCCGCGACCGAGCGGCCGTTGGAGCTGACCCGGAAGCCGCCGCGCGAGCCGGCGAGCTCGCGCCCGCCGGCGGCGGTGGTGATCGTCGCCCGCGAGTTCTTCACCTGCACGAGCACCTTGAGGCCGGAAGGGGCGAGCGTCCGGCTGCCGCGGAACGACACCGTTACCAGGTGCGCGCCCGGTGGAAGCGGGTGCGCGAGCGGAACACGGGCGAGGCCGGTCTTCCCCGTCGACGTGAGGAGCAACATGCCGCCGAATCCGAATGTCACCTGGCGGCCGGCGAGCGGCTTCGGGCCTGCCATCAGGCGTGCGGAGACTCGCGCGTACCCGAACGGCGCGGGTCGCGCCGCCCAGGCGAGCCTGGTCGCCCGACGCCTGTCGACGCTCTGACGGCCGCGGCCGGTCGCCTTGGCAGCGCCGCTCTTCGGCGTGGCGGCAGCGGCGCCCGCGGCCTGGCTCGCGCCGTCGGGGGCCCACACGCCGCCCTTGAGCCGCGAGCAGTCGACCGCGCGGTTGTTCACCTCCGCCACCACCCGGCGGAATGCGTCGTACGAGTCCTTGCGAGTTCCGTCAGCCCAGAGCACGCCCGACTGCCAGCCGCCGAGCTCGGGCTCGTCGCGCAGCTGGAAGTTGAAGACGGCCTGCACGTACGGCTGGCAGTACGCGAGCCGAAGGCTGTCCACGAGCTGGGTGGACTGGTCCGGTGCCGCGCTGTCGGCAGCGGGAGGAGGCTGCGCAGGCTCGCCGCCGGCGTCGTCGGGCAGCGTGCCCGGCCAGTTCTCGACACCGGAGTAGAGCCCTTGCTTCGCGGCGTCCGGCACGGTCTGGTAGCCGGTTTCCAGGTACCAGATCGGCAGGCCGCGGCCAGGTGTGGGCTGAGCCGTGCCCGTGAACGCCTCGGTCACCGCTCCCACCAGGCGGTCGAGGTCGCCGAAGGAGATGAACCGCTCGGAGGGGTGCGCGAGCCACGGTCGCTCGTTCGACGAGACCGGGTGGGGGTGGTGCCCGAGCGTGTCGAAGATGGGCCTCGCCCGCCCGCTCGCGCGGTATGCCCTCCCGAGCTGGAGGATGAAGCTCGTCGGCGAGTGCGAGGCGTTGCTCTGCGCGAAGGGGTCGTCGTTCCCCCACGGGGACGACGCCGGCGCGACCACGTTGACGCCGGGCCGGACGCCGTGCAGGACGTCGTAGCAGCGCTCGAGCAGGGCTTCGTACTGCGCGGGCGCCAAGCTCGCTCCGTTGGGCTCGAACTGTGGCGACCAGAAGTAGATGAGGTTCGGCTCGTTCCAGATCACGACGTCGTTGACCTGCGGGAAGCGGACCAGCAGGTCGCGCGCGTACGAGCAGTAGTCCTCCCGCCACTCGGGCGATGCGGGAGCGACGTCGCCGAACACGTAGACCACGGGTCGCGCCCCGCCCACCGCGCGCACGGCGGTGCCGAGGGCACCGGCCGCGGAGGCCGAGAGCGCCGTCTCGCCGGCCGTCCAGCGGAGCGAGAGGCTGAAGGCCCGCAACCCCAGATCGCGGGCCACGGCGGAGGTCTCCGCCGGCGTCGCCTTGAGCGTGTCGTCGGTCACGCCCACGAACAGACCGGGTGCCGCTTGCACCGTGCTGCAGGAGAAAAGGACGGCGCACGCGACGAGAAGAGCCGGCCAGCACGAGCTCGGCCGGCGGCGCAAGAGTCGCATGTGTCCCCGGTGGGGCTCCCGCATTCGTCACCCCTCTCCACACACACCGTTTCGCAAATCACCCCGGGCAGTCAAGCCGGTGCGCGATACTCTCCCTGCATGTGCCGGAACATTCACACCCTGTACAACTACGAGCCTCCCGCGACCGACGACGAGATTCGGGCGGCAGCAGTCCAATATGTGCGCAAGGTGAGCGGCTCGGCGAGGCCGTCGCGCGCCAACGAGCAGGCGTTCGCGCGCGCGGTCGACGGTATCGCCGCGACGACGAGCCGCCTCCTTGCCGAGCTGGTCACCACGGCGCCTCCGCGCGATCGCGAGCGGGAGGTTGAGCGGGCCAGGGCGCGCGCAGCTGCGCGCTTTGGTGCGCAGTCGGCCGTCTGAACACTCACCCCGGCGCGCCGTCGTGCCGATACGAGGGGAATGCCCTCCGCCGCGTCACGTGCCCTCTCACTCGCTGGGCTCGCGGGTGCGCTGCCCGTGGCCCTGGTGATCGCGGTCGGGTCGCACGTAGGTCTACATCCCGGGCTGGGTGCATCTCTCGGCCGTCGGCGTCGCCGCGGCGGTGGCCACGGGTGCTGCGCTCGCGCTCGTGGTCGCGGGCGTCCTCGCCGGGGACGCGCGCTCGGTGGTCGTCGGTTGCGCGTTCTCGCTCATGGCGGCGCTCCTCTGCCTCCACGGCGCGACGACGCCGGGCGTGCTCCTCGACGCGAACGGCGTCGTGGCGCTCACCGGCGCGCTCACGCTGCCGGTCGGCTGCGCCGTGCTCGCGTTCGGCGCCCTGCCGTCGTGGCGTGAACGGGCGGCGACGCCGGCCGCGCTCGCGCTGCTCGCCGTCGGTGTCGCAGGCATTCTCGTGCTCGGCATCTGTGCCGTCGTCTGGCCGGCGTTGGTACCGCCGGTGCCGAAGCCGCGCAGCCTGCCGGCGCTCGCACTCCTGGCGGCCGGCGTCGCCCTCTGCGCCTGGCTCGTGTGGCGTGCGGTCCGCACGTACCTCCTCACTCGCAGGAGCAGCGATCTCGTGGTGGCTGTCGGTGTCTCCTGGTTCGCCCCCGCGCTCTACGCCGCGCTCATCTTCAGCTACTGGCGGCTCGGCTGGTGGATCGGCCACGGCGCCGAGCTCATCGCGATCGGCCTCGTCGGCATCCCGGTTGCGATCGACCTGCGTCGCGCGAGCCGGTCTCATCCGCTGATCGGGGACCTGCGCGCCGCCCAGCTCGTGCGTGCTGAGGAGGAGTACCTCGGCTCGCAGGTACGGGCGCTGCTCGTCGCCCTCGCCGACAAGGACGGCTACACGGAGGAGCACACGCGGCGTGTCGCGCTCCGCGCCGTGCAGGTGGGAGAGGAGCTGCGACTGCCCCCCTGGCGGCTTCGCGATCTCGCCGTCGGCGGGCTCCTCCATGACATCGGCAAGCTCTCCGTGCCCGACGCGGTGCTCAAGAAGCCGGCGCCGCTCACCGTGGAGGAGTACCGCCTCGTGCAGGCGCACGTCGACGCCGGCGTCCGCCTGTTGGGTCAGCTGGGCGGCTATGCCGACGCGGTGCTCGGGCTCGTCCGAGACCACCACGAGCGGCTCGACGGCAGCGGCTACCCGCACGGGCTGCGCGGCGAGGAGATTCCGCTCGATGCTCGGATCCTCGCCGTCTGCGACGTCTACGACGCGCTTATCTCCCGGCGTGTCTACCGCGACGAGTGGAGCCACGATCGAGCGCTCGCGCTCCTGCGTGAAGGCGCGAGCTCGCAGTTCGATTCCCGGTGCGTCGAGGCCCTCGCACGCGTGCTTGCCGCCGAGCGCGACCACGACCTCGCAACCGCCGTCTGAGCGCCCGCAGGCAGGAGTTCGTCCGCCGCTCGCGCAAGGTGCGACATGGCGCGCAGCCGCCGCGTCACCTACTACCGCACGCCCGTCGCCTCGCTGTGGAAGCGAGCGGGCGCCGGTGTCGCCTGCGCGCTCGTGGCCTTGCTTGCGCTGCGCCTCGTCGGCGGCGCAGGCAGTGAAGCCCGGACCGTGGCTGTCGAGCCGGTCCGTCACGTCACGGTACGGGCCCAGGCCACGGCCGGAGCCAAGAAGCCACGCGAGCGCACGGTCGCTGCACGACAGATCGCCGGCGCGATCAACCCCAACGTGCCGGGGCTGACGACCTTCCGCGGCAACCTCTCGCGCTCGTACTACGGTGAAGGCCCGGTCCCGCGCGCCCCGCGCGTGCTGTGGCGCTACCCGCGCACCGGCGGCATGTGCGCCCCGTCAGCAGACGAGACCGGAACGCACACGTGGTGCGGCGTCGGCTGGACCGGGCAGCCGAGCGTGATCCCTCGCCGCAGCGGCCGCGTCGAGGTCCGGTTCGGCGCGTACGACCGCGCGTACCACTTCGTCGACGGCGCGAGCGGACGGCCGGTGCGCGCGAGTCTCGTCACCGGCGACCTCGCCAAGGGCTCCGCCACCTCGGATCCAGACGGGTACCCCCTCTATTACGCGGGCTCTCGCGACAACAAGCTCCGGATCGTCGCGCTCGACCGCGGTCCCCGGCCCGAGGTGCTGTGGGCGCTCGACGCCAACGCGAGCGTCTCCCACGTCGTGTGGAACAACGACTGGGACGGTGCGGCACTCGTCGTCGGCGACCACCTGCTCGTCGGGGGCGAGAACTCGTGGTTCTACGTCGTGAAGCTCAACCGCCGCTACGACCACCGGGGCAAGGTGCAAGTGCGGCCGCGCGTCGTGCTCACGGTGCCGAGCTGGGACGCAGAGCTGCTCGCCGACCGGCCGGACAGGGCGTACTCGATCGAGAACTCGGTCGCGTTCCACGACGGAGTCGCGTACTTCGCCAACTCCGCCGGGTCTCGTGCAGGGATGGGACGTAAGGCGGATCCTGAAGGGCAAGAAGGGTGCGCGCCGCGTGTTCCGCTTCTGGACGGGTGAGGACACCGACGCGACGATCGTGATCGACCGGGAAGGGTTCCTCTACGTCGCGAGCGAGCTGGAGAAGTTCAACGCGCGCTCGCGGCAGGTCGGTCAGCTGTTGAAGCTCAACCCGCGTCGTCCTGCAAAGCCGCTCGTGTGGTCCGTGCGGCTGCCGGCTGCGGGAGCGAAGGGCGGTTCGTGGTCGACGCCTGCGCTCGACCGCGGGATGGTCTACGTGGCGACGCAGACCGGCGGCCTCGTGGCCGTCGACCGGCGCTCCGGCCACGTGCGCTGGCGGCTTGCGCTTCCGGGGCCCACCTGGAGCTCGCCCGTCGTGGTCGACGACGTCCTGCTGCAGGGCGACTGCCGCGGCGTGCTGCACGCCTACGACGTCGCGAAGCAGGGCAGGCGGCCGCGCGAGCTGTGGCGCGTCCGTCTCGGCGGCTGCATCGAGTCGACGCCGGCGGTGTGGCGTGGGCGGGTCTACCTCGGCACGCGCGGCGGCGCGATGTACGCGCTCGGCCGGCGCTAGGCCGGCAATCCGTCAGCGCCCGCTCGGAGCGTACGAGCGTGAGGGACTGCCTCTCCCCGCCGAGCCGGCGAAGGAGCAGGGGATCATCCACCGCGAGCACCTCGCCTGAGGACAACCGGCGAACCCGATGACTGCCTCGCTCAACTCCTAGGCGGGCGCCAGCGTCTCGAGCTTCCCCCGCAGGTACGCGAGGTACGGCTCGGGGTCGATGCCGCCGCCGACGATCCGCTCCAGCAGCTCGGTCGTCGTGAACTTGCGACCGTGTCGGTACACGTTCTCGCGCAGCCACTCGCGCAGCACCCCGAACTCCCCCCGCTCGAGCTGCTCGTCCAGGTCGGGAAGCGCCTCGCGCACCTTCTCCCAGATCTGCACGGAGATCACGTTGCCGAGCTGGTACGAGGGGAAGTACCCGACCATGCCCGCCCGACCAGTGGATGTCCTGTAGCACGCCGACCCCGTCGTCGGGCACCTCCACGCCGAGGTACTCCACGTACCGCGCGTTCCACGCCTCCGGGAGGTCGTCGAGGGAGAGCGTGCCGGCGAGCAGCTCGCGCTCGAGCTCGAAGCGCAGGATGATGTGCATGCCGTAGGTCGTCTCGTCCGCGTCGACGCGGACGAACGAGGGTCGCACACGGTTGATCGCCGGCAGGAAGCGCTCGAGCTCCACGTCACCGAGCACCTCGGGGAAGGCTCGCTGCGTCGCCGGGTACGCCCAGCGCCAGAACGGCAGCGAGCGGCCGACGAGGTTCTCCCACAGGCGGCTCTGCGACTCGTGCATCGCCATCGAGCGCACCTGACCCGAGCGGCGTCCGCTCGAGCGCGGTGGCGACGCCATGCTCGTAGATGCCGTGGCCGAACTCGTGCATCGAGCTGAACAGCGAGTGCAGGTCGTCCGGCCCGTAGCGGGTCGTGAGCCGGATGTCCGCCGTCGCGAAGCTCGAGCAGAACGGATGCACCGTCGGGTCGAGGCGCCACTCCTCTCGCGTGAAGCCGAGGCGCTCGAGCACGTGCAGCGAGAGATCGCGCTGCGCGTCGACGTCGAAAGGCCCCTCGAGGAAGCGGTCGTCGGTCTCGTCCGCGGCGGACCTGATCAACGGCGCGAGCCCGTCCCTGAGGCGGTCGAACACCTCCTCCACCGTCGCGGCCGTGAGCCCTGGCTCGAAGTCGTCGAGCAGGATGTCGTACGGGTCGCCGGCGACGTCGAAGCACTCGACGTAGCGGCGCTTGAGCTCGAAGGTCTTCTCCAGCCACGGCTTGAAGGCGGCGTAGTCGGAGGCGGCGCGGGCCTCCACCCAGGCCCTGTCCGCCTGCGAGGCGTGGCGGGACATCTCGGCGGCGAGCTCGGCCGGAACGCGGCGTCGCTTCTCCCAGTCGCGGCGCGTCACGCGGATCAGGCTCGCCTCGTCCGAGTCGAACGGGAGCTCGTCCTCGGGCCCACGCAGCCGCTCGAGGAGGTCGCCGAGCTCATCGTCGACGAAGCGCTCGTGTGCGAGGCGCGCGAGCGTGGCCAGCCGCTCGGCGCGTATCGCCGCACCACCGGGCGGCATCATCACCAGCTGATCCCAGGAGAGCGCTAAGGCCGCGCCCTGGAGGTCGGAGATCTCGCCGACTCGGCGCTTCAGCTCTTCGTACGTTCCGTTCACGGTGTCCGCTCCTGTCCGACGACGATCGCGGACTGTAGCGGCCGGCGAGGAAACGAGCGCTCCGCAGTCCGCGCGAAGCGCGCGCCGTCCCAGACGCGCGTCTCGACCGTGAGCCGCATCTCGTCCCAGCGATAGACGTGGAGCCCCTGGGCCTCCCCCGCCCGTCGAGGCCGCGGCCGGCCGTAGCCTGGTGCAGTGGCGAGCACGAGGGAGCTGCGCACCGCGCCGTCGAGCACGGCGAACTCGTGCCGCTCGACGGTCGACGACTGGTGAATATGCCCGCCGACGACGAGCTCGGCGCCGGCGTCGGCCAGGCGTGCGAGCGCCCGGTCGCGGTGCTTTAGCGGGAGCTTGCGCGCCGCACGCCAGGGCGAGCCGGCCAGGTGATGGTGCAGGGCGACGAGCCGCAGCGCGCGGGTCGGCCCACGAGCCAGCTCGCGCTGAGCCCGGTCGAGCTCCGCGCCCGTGAGCCGCCCACCCTGCTGCCTGGTGGGCCACACGGAGTTGAGCCCGACCGCGACGACGGCATCGCTGCGGAGCACGGGCTGAACGGTGCCGAAGACGCTCTCGAACGCGCGCCACGGATGGGTGAGACGGCCCGGGAACGTATACGGGAGGTCGTGGTTGCCCGGGACGGCGAGCACCGGCACGTCGAGCGACGCGAGGAGTGTCCGCGCCTCTTCGAGCTGGGTTCTGAGCCCGCGGTTGGAGAGGTCGCCACTCGCCACGACGAGATCGGGTCGCAGATCGTCTGCCAGACGCCCCAGGGCGTCGTCGACCCGGGTATCCATCGACTTGCCCCGGTGCAGGTCGGAAACGTGGATCGCGCACCCGGTCACGCCCGGGTCAGGCTATACACTCGGCCTGTGTCCGAGAGCCCGGAGATCTTCGACGACCTCTATCTCGGCTTGCGCGCCGGCGGTGCGCTGCGCAAGCAGCGCCGAGGCGAGGAGCTGACGGAGGAGGAGGAGCAGGCGATTGGCCACTGGCAGCGGCTCAGCGTCTGGCGGAAGTCGGTCGCGATCGGCGCGTTCTCCGTCGGCACGTTCGGGCTGGGCTTCACGCTGGGCGGTCTCGTCTTCGGCCGCTGGCGTCGCGCGAAGGCGTGAGGGTGCCCGCAACGATCCTAGCTTAGCGTCGCCGCGTGGACTTCGACATCGTCTCGCTCGTCGTCGTGATCGGCGCGGCGATGGTCGCCCCGTGCGCTCTCGGAAACGAGTCTGTAGCGTCGCCGCGTGGACGTCGACTCGGCTCGCCGTCGTCGTGATCGGCGCGGTGATGTCGCCACGCTGCTCGTGGCGGCAGGCTGCCGGTGGTGGTCGAGCTGGTGGCGGGGATCGTGATCGGGCCGCAGGTGCTGGACTGGGCCGACGCGAACGGCATCGTCGAGCCGCTCTCTCAGTTCGGCCTTGCGTTCCTCTTCTTCATGGCCGGCCTGGAGATCGACCTCCAGCGCGTGCGCGGCCGGCCGCTCGAGCTTGCCGGCATCGGCTGGGCGATCTCGGTGGGGCTCGCGTTCGCCATCGCCGGGTTGCTCCAGGCCGCAGGCATGGTGATCTCCTTCGTCGTCGTCGGCTCCGCGCTCTGCACGACCGCGCTCGGCACGCTGCTGCCCATCCTGCGGGACGCCGGCGAGACGCGGACGCTGTTCGGCACGCACGCACTTGCCGTCGGCGCCGTCGGCGAGCTGGGGCCGATCGTGCTCGTGACGCTGCTCCTGACCGAGAGCGCGAAGGAGTCGGTCACCGTGGCGCTCCTCGTCACCTTCGCCGTGATCACGATCGCCCTCGCCATCGTCGTGACCAACGTCCGGCCTGCCCGCGTCCTGGGGGTGATCGGCAAGACGATGGACGCGAGCGGGCAGTTCGCGGTCCGGTTGAGCGTGTTCCTGCTCACCTTGCTCGTCTTCATGGCGTACGAGTTCGGCCTCGACATCATCCTCGGCGCCTTCGCCGCGGGTCTCATCGCCGGCTTCGCGATCCGCGCCGAGGAACGGACGGAGGACGGCGAGCACACCGCGGCGGAGGCGTTCCAGCGTAAGCTCGACGCCATCGCCTTCGGTGTGTTCGTGCCGATCTTCTTCGTCGTCAGCGGCATGCAGTTCGACCTCGACGCACTGCTCGACAAACCATCGAGCCTGCTACGCGTGCCACTGTTCCTGGTGCTCTTCCTGGTCGTTCGCGGGATCCCGACGGTCGTGCTCACCCGACGCGTGCTGCCGCGCGGCGAGCTCGCCCCGCTCGGCCTGCTCGCGGCCACGGGATTGCCGTTGATCGTCGCCATCACCCAGATCGCGCTGAAGACGGGGCGGGTGACGTCGGTCAACGCGGCGGCGCTCGTCGGCGCCGGGATGCTCTCCGTGCTGATCTACCCGTCGCTGGCGCTGGCGCTCAAAGGCAGGGCTCAGGCGTGAAGGCCTCGTGCCCTCGGCCGGCCTGACAGCGCTGGCTCCACCGCGCCGACTCGAGCGTCCACGCGCCTCCTGACCGGGACAGCTCCAACACGTAGCGCTCCGCCGCCACCGAGTCGTCCTGGAGGCCGTCCAGCGTCACCGTCACGATCGCCGGGCCGGTGGCCTCGGGGCCCGCGTCCGCCACGACCGAAGTCCGGACCGCGTCGCTCTCGTCGAGGCGCAGGAACTCACCGGCCACGAGCACGGGCGCGTGCTCCCAGCGTGCGTCGACCTCGTCCTGCAGCGACGCGAACTCGTCCGCCGGGATGCTGCCGTCGGGGAGGAGTTCGGGCCGTCCCTCCCAGGCAGCCGGCGCGTCGTCATCCCCGCAGCCGCCGACGGCCAGAGCGAGGAGAATGGCGGCGGACGCGACGGCGCGCACACCGCCATTCTCCTTCATCCCCCTAGGCGAAGACCGCGATCTGCTCCGTGTAGTACGCCATCTGGCGCTCGAGCCTCTCGGCGAGGTCGGCGCCGACGACGCCCATGCCTTCGACGAAGAGGGTCGCGCGGAGGATCAGCCGCGTGAACTCCTCGCTCGTGCGCAGCGCCGCCAGCTTGGCGACGTCGCCGCGGAGCAGGATGAAGCCGCCGAGATCGCCGCCGTGCGGCTCCAGGAAGACGGGCTCGAAGCTCTCGAGCGTCCCGTCCTCGACGCGCTCGGCGAAGAACTGCAGCGCCTCGTTGAAGCTCTCCACCGCCTGGATCTCGCGGCCGCGCACGACCTCGTTCCAACCGATGAAGATCCCTGAGTCTGCCATCTCGACCTTCTTTCTCCGTCGTGTCCGAACGAGCATCCCACTTCGTGCCGATCGGCGCAACTTCTTGCGCTGTACGAACGTGCGTTCGATCGCTAGACTCGCCCTGATGGTGGCCGAAGAGCTGATCGTCCACGGCGCCCGCGAGCACAACCTCAAGGACGTCACCGTCCGGCTGCCGCGAAACGCGCTCATCTGCATCACCGGGCTCTCCGGCTCCGGCAAGTCGTCGCTTGCCTTCGACACCATCTACGCAGAGGGGCAGCGCCGCTACGTGGAGTCGCTCTCCGCGTACGCGCGGCAGTTCCTGCAGATGATGGAGAAGCCCGACGTCGACTCCATCGACGGGCTGTCGCCGGCGATCTCGATCGACCAGAAGACGACGTCGCGCAACCCGCGCTCCACGGTCGGCACGGTGACCGAGGTATACGACTACCTGCGGCTGCTGTTCGCGCGCGTCGGGCGCCCCCACTGCCCGGTCTGCGGTCGACCGATCGCGGGGCAGAGCCTTGACCAGATCGTGGAGCAGGTGCTCGCGCTGCCCGAGGGCACGCGCTTCACGATCAACGCTCCGATCGTCCGTGACCGCAAGGGCGAGTTCAAGGACGTGCTCGAGGAGCTCCGCGCGGACGGCTTCACGCGCGTCAAGGTCGACGGCGAGCAGCGGCTCCTCGAGGACGAGATCGTCCTCGACAAGAAGTTCAAGCACACGATCGAGGTCGTCGTCGACCGGCTCGTGATGAAGCCGGATCTGCGGCAGCGGCTGACGCAGTCGATCGAGACGGCGACGTCGCTGGCCGAGGGTCTCGTGGCCGTCGACCTCGTCGACGACGAGCGGCAGCTTCTCTTCTCCGAGAACTTCGCCTGTCCGGAGCACGGCGTCTCGTTGCCCGAGCTGGAGCCGCGCATCTTCTCGTTCAACGCCCCGCACGGCGCGTGTCCCCGCTGCACGGGCCTCGGCTCCCAGCTCGAGGTCGATCCCGACCTGCTCGTGCCGGACACGTCCCTGACCCTCGAGGAGGGCGCGCTCGTGCCGTGGACGATCGGCAACGGCGGCTTCTACGAGAGCGTGATCCAGGCCATCGCCGACCGCTACGAGATCGACCTCCACACGCCGTGGCGCGAGCTCTCGGAGGAGGAGCAGGATCGCTTCCTGTTCGGCACCCGGGGTGATCGCATCCTCGTCACGTACCGCAACCGGATGGGGCGGAAGCGCCAGTACACGATGGCGTTCGAAGGGCTCGTCAACAATCTCCAGCGGCGCTACCGCGAGACCGACTCGGCGCAGCAGCGCGAGCGGATCGAGGAGTACATGTCGATGCGCCCGTGCCCCGAGTGCCACGGTGCCCGGCTCAAGCCGGAGGTGCTCGCGGTCACGGTGGGCGGGCTGTCGATCCACGACTTCACGCGGCTGTCGGTGGAGCAGGCGCTCCGCTTCCTCGACGGGCTCGAGCTGACGACCACGGAGGAGCTGATCGGGCACCGGATCGTGAAGGAGATCCGGGAGCGGCTCACGTTCCTTACCGACGTCGGCGTCGGCTACCTCCAGCTCGACCGGGCGGCCAAGACGCTCTCCGGCGGCGAGGCGCAACGGTTGCGGCTGGCAACGCAGATCGGGTCGCAGCTCGTCGGCGTCCTGTACATCCTCGACGAGCCCTCCATCGGCCTCCACCAGCGCGACAACAACCGCCTGATCGCGACGCTCGAGCGGTTGCGGGACCTCGGCAACACCGTGCTCGTGGTCGAGCACGACGAGCAGATGATGCGCGCCGCCGACTGGCTCGTGGACATGGGCCCCGGCGCCGGCGAGCACGGCGGCCACGTGGTCGCCGAGGGCACCGCGAAAGCGGTGGCGAAGGTCTCCGGGTCGGTCACCGGCACGTTCCTCTCCGGCCAGCGGCGCATCGAGGTGCCCCCGCGGCGCGAGGACGACCGCGGCTGGTTCCGCGTGCTGGGCGCGCGCGAGCACAACCTGAAGGGGATCGACGTCGAGTTCCCGATCGGCAAGTTCGTCGCCGTCACCGGCGTCTCGGGCTCCGGCAAGTCCACGCTCGTGAACGAGATCGTCTACAAGTCGCTCGCCAACCGGCTCAACCGGATGCGCACGAAGCCCGGAGCGCACGACGGCGTCGAGGGAATCGAGTGCTTCGACAAGGTGATCGACATCGATCAGACCCCGATCGGCCGCACGCCACGCTCCAACCCGGCCACGTACACCGACCTGTTCACGCACGTGCGGGAGCTCTACTCGCTGACTCCCGAAGCGAAGGTGCGCGGGTACAAACCGGGACGCTTCTCGTTCAACGTGCGCGGCGGCCGCTGCGAGGCGTGCAAGGGCGACGGGCAGATCAAGATCGAGATGCACTTCCTGCCCGACGTATACGTGCCGTGCGAAACGTGCCACGGACGCCGCTACAACAAGGAGACGCTCGAGGTGCGCTTCAAGGGTCGCTCGATCGCCGACGTGCTCGAGATGTCGGTGGAGGAAGCGCTCGAGTTCTTCGCCAAGATCCCCAAGATCCGGCGTCGTCTGCAGACGCTCCACGACGTCGGGCTCGACTACATCCGTCTCGGCCAGCCTGCGACGACGCTCTCCGGCGGCGAGGCGCAGCGGGTGAAGCTCGCCGCCGAGCTGTCGAAGGTCGCCACGGGGCGGACGCTGTACATCCTCGACGAGCCCACGACCGGTCTCCACTTCGCGGACATCGAGAAGCTGCTCGAGGTGCTGCAGCGGCTCGTCGACAACGGCAACACGGTGCTCGTGATCGAGCACAACCTCGACGTGATCAAGCAGTCGGACTGGGTCGTCGACCTTGGGCCGGAGGGCGGCGAGGCCGGGGGAGAGGTGCTCGCGGCTGGCACGCCCGAGCTCGTGGCCGACGTCGAGGAGTCGTACACGGGTCGCTTCCTGCGCCAGGTGCTCGAGCCGCGAGCCGCGGCGGCGGCCTGATCAGGCCGTGGCCGTCGACGCAGCGAGGCGTTCCATCACCCGCCGCGCCGTCTCGAAATAGCGCGACAGGAGCTCGCGCACGTACTCGGCATCACGGTTCGCGGAGAGGGCCGTGTGCCCGACGAGGTCGGCGAAGAGGACGGAGACGAGCCTGCGCTCGGCCACCGTCGCGGGCGCCGCGGCGGCCGGTGTCGCGGGGACGGCAGGTGAGCCGCCGAGCTTCGCGCCGCATTCGGCCGCAGAACTTCGCGCCCGGGCCATTCGGTGTGCCGCACGACGCGCAGACCGAGGCCAGCGCGGTACCGCACTCGCCGCAGAACTTGCGTCCGCTCTCGTTCACCGTCCCGCATTCGCGGCAGGAGACGCTGGTGCCCGTGGACACGACTCGTCGAATGTAGACGTCGGACCGTCCCGCGTACAGGGAAGGCTACGCTCGCACCATGAGCGCTTCCGGACAGTCCCCGCGACCCCGGAAGCCCGTCGAGCTCGCCGACGCCCGCGCCGCTGAGAGCGCCGACGTGGGCGCGGCTGCGGCGCGCGCCTGGTGGGCGCGCGTACCGCGTCTGCTCACGGCGCCGCGGCCGGTGTTTGCAGCGCTTCGTGTGACCGCGCAGGCCGACGTCGACGCACGCTCCGAGCCGATCCTGGCGATCGTGATCGTCGCCGGCATGGCGGGGATCGTGCTGACGCCGGCCTGGGGGACACTGCTCGACCAGGCCACCGTCGACGGCCTGGTGATCGCGGTCGTCACCTTCATCGGCGGCGTGTTCTACGGCGCTGCGGGATACTTCCTGATCGGGCTCGCGGTGTGGCTGGGCGCGAAGGGGATGGGCGTGAGCGGGCCGTTCCGTCTGGCCCGCCAGCTGGTGGGCTTCTCGGCGCTACCGCTCGCCCTCTCGCTCGCCCTGACGCTGCCCCTCGCGCTCATCGTCTTCGGCGGAGACTGGTTCCGCTCGGGCGGCTCGGACGAGGGCACAGGCCGCTGGCTCGTCGTCGGAATCGGGCTCGCAGCGGGCGCCTGGAGCGCAGGCCTGCTCGCGCTCGGGCTGCGGACGACGTTCCGCCTGCCCTGGCGCGGCGTGGTCGGCGCGCTCGCGCTCGCCGCCGTTCTGCTCGCTGCACTCGGCGTGCTGCCGTCCGTGCTGTAAACGGATCCCTCGTTCGGTTACCCCTGAGGGGGGATGAGCGGTGAGCGGCCGGCGAGGACCGTGCGCACACGGAGACAGGTCGCGCGGTGCGGCGCATGACCGGAGGTGAAATTGAATGCGGCAGTGACAGAGGGGACCGGGGCTCGCCCCGTCTCGCCGGGGCGCAGAGCGTGAGCGTCGCGACCGACGCCGCCGAAGCGGCGGTACCCGCGACCTCCTCGGTCTGGCGCGCGCGCGGCTGGGCTTTCGGGCTCGGGCTGTTCGCGGCGTCGCTCCTGGTCGGCTACCTCGCCGTCAAGGACCGCGGCGAGGCGATCCAGGGCGGGCTCGTGCCCTGGTGGGTCTTCGCGCTCGCGTTCTTGCTCGCGGAGGCGTACGTCGTCAAGGCAGAGTGGAGGCCCGAGATCGCGGCCCTCTCTCCCCACGACGCGGGCGTCGGGCTGGGGCTTGTGATGCTGGCCCCAGCCGACCTGCTCAGCGCGCAACTGATCGGCGCGGCCGCAGCGCTCGTGCTGCTGCGCACGCCGGGGCCGTGGCGGATTCTCGGGCGCCTCGCGACGCTCGTGATCTCCTCGTCGGTCGCCGTGCTCCTCTTCGGCGCGCTGCTCCGCATGGGGGACGGAGCGGGCTGGGTGGGCTGGGTCGCGGTGTTCGCTGCGGTGCTCACGGGGTCGCTCGCGATGGCGCTCGTCTCCGCGGCCTCGGCACACATCGCAGGCAGGCGCACCTCTGTTGAGGATCTCGGGCGTGGCCTGGCGCTCGTGGCTGCCGGTGCGATCGCCAGCTCGAGCATTGCGATTGCCGCAGTCGAGCTCTTGCGTGCGGGCCGCAATTCAGCGGTGTTCCTCGTCGTGCCGTTCGTCTCGTGCGCGATCGTCCTGCGCATGTACGCCTCCGAGCGCCGCCGGCTCGGACATCTGCGAGCGCTCTACAACTCGATGCGGGCCGCCCAGCGCTCGCCCGGAGTCGACGAAGGGGTACGGGAGATGCTCGAGGCCGCGCGTCGCCTGCTCCACGCCGACCTCTCCTGGATCGGACTGCTGCCGAAAACGCCCTCGGGACGAACACTCGTGGCGTGGGCGGACGAGCGAGGCGTTTCCGCGCTCACCGGACGCACCTTGACGCCCCTGCAGCGCTCGGCCATCACGGCCGCGACCGAGAGCGAGGGCGGCTTGATCGTCGCGCCCGGCCGTCCACGGGGACTCGACGGCATGTTCCGCGAGCTCGGGCTGCGGCGCGGCATGCTGATGCCGCTCCGAGGCGAGGACGGCGTCGTGGGCGTCCTGCTCGTCGGCGACCGCGACGACGATCGCGGCGCGTACACCGCCGAGCATCTACGTGTGCTCGAGGCCTACGCGAGCCATGCCAGCGTGCTGATCGAGAACGACCGGCTCGAGCGCTCGCTCGAGGAGGTGACGGCACTCAAGGAGCAGCTTCGCCACCAGGCCTTCCACGACGCGCTGACCGGGCTGCCGAACCGCGTGCTGTTCGCCGAGCACGTCGTCCGGGCGACGTCCCCGAAGGCCGGCGGCGGTGGCACGCCGGCCGTCCTCTTCCTCGACCTCGACGACTTCAAGACGATCAACGACAGCCTCGGGCACGAGGCCGGCGACGAGCTGCTCGTGGCGGTCGCAGGGCGCGTGAAGAACGCGGTCCGCACGTGCGACGTGCCGGCCAGGCTCGGCGGCGACGAGTTCGCCGTCCTCGCGCCGACGACCGAACCGGAGGACGCAGAGGCGATCGCCGAGCGCCTGGTGCGTTCGCTCGACGAGCCGTTCGTCGTCGGGGGCCGCGAGATCTCGGTGCACGCGAGCATCGGCATCGCCTTCGCGGAGACGGGCGCCACGGCGGACGAGCTCCTGCGCAGCGCCGATGTCGCCATGTACTCCGCGAAGCAGGGCGGAAAGCGGCGCTTCGTCGTCTACGAGCCGCAGATGCACGTGCGGGTCCGTCACCGGCAGGAGCTCGTCACCGCCCTCGAGCGCGCGATCGAACGAGGCGAGATCGACGTCCACTACCAGCCGATCGTGCAGCTGGAGACGAACCGGCTCGCCGCCGTGGAGGCGCTGGCCCGGTGGACGCGGCCGGGGCACGGGCTGCTCGGGCCGTCGACCTTCCTTCCGGTCGCCGACGAGATCGGCCTGATGGTCGAGATCGGGCGCCTCGTCCTGCGCGAGTCGTGCCGGCAGGCGGTGTCGTGGCAGCGCAACTTCCCGGGTCACGGCGGGCTGCGCGTCAACGTCAACCTCGCGCCGAGCGAGCTCCACGACCCCGACCTCGTGCACGAGGTGGAGCAGGTGCTCGAGGAGACCGGGCTCGACCCATCGCTGCTCGTGCTCGAGCTCACCGAGAGCGGCGTCATGAGGAGCCCGGACCAGGCACGCCGGACGATGGCCACGCTGCGCAGCCTCGGCGTCTCGCTCGCGCTCGACGACTTCGGAACGGGGCACTCGTCTCTCGCGCACCTGCGCGAATTCCCGCTCGACCAGCTGAAGATCGCGCAGGCGTTCGTCGACGGCCTGCCGCAGGGCCACGTCGACGCGGTGTTCGTGGAGACGATCGTTCGGCTCGCAGCGTCCCTCGGCCTCAGCGCGGTCGCAGAGGGAATCGAGACGCAGGAGCAGGCGAACGCCGTCAGCGCACTCGGTTGCGAGTTCGGCCAGGGCTTCTACTTCGGCGAGCCCCTCCACACGATCGGGGTCACCACGTATCTCGGCGCGTCCGTCCTGCCCGCGGCCTCCTCGGCTGCGCGCGTCGCCTGACGGCGACTATCATTTCGCAGGGCGGCCGAGCGCCGCCATGGGGGTGGGATGCTGGAGCAGCTGGACGTCCGAGTGGCGAACGGGAGTGCCGCCGTGCGCGATGGGGGCTCGCGCGGCTCGACCGTGCCGGCGCGCGGCGCGTTCTCGTCCGACGCCGCCCTTGCGTCGCGCGTGCGCCACGGCGACCGCCGCGCACTGCGGTCGCTCTACGGACGCTACGCGGGAGACGTGTTCGACTTCGCGGTCCGGGTGACCGGCGCCGACGATGCCCCCGACGTCGTCGAGGAGACGTTCACCAGCGCTTGGGATCGGCTCCGCGTGGGCATCAAGCCGACGCGCGTCGAGCCCTGGCTCCTGGGGATCGCGCGCAGCAGCGCCCTCGGTCGCACCCGGTCGACGCACGTCTCGCTCCCGGACGGGGCTGTGGGCGAGCGCGCCGAGCTGGCGCGTCGCTGGGCGGATGCCCTGAGCCCGCGCGAGTATGCATTCGTCGATCTCTATGCCCGTCGCGGGCTGTCGGTCCGCGAGCTGGCCGCGATCACGGGGGTCTCCGAGCAGGCGGTGCGCGACCGTCTCGAACGTCTAGGGGCCGGGCTCGAGCGCTTCGCCGCCTGCGAGCTCGTGCTCCGCCAGAGGACCTCGTGCCTGAGCCTGCTGACGCTGCTCGATCGGGTTCGGGGCGCCACGCCCGACGACGTGCGCCGCGCGGTGCAGCTGCACGCCCGGCTGTGCGACGTCTGCGGAGTCGTCGTGAGACGGGCGGGCTCGACGCTCGGCACGCTGGCCGAGCTGCCCGCCGTTCGCTGGCCCGCAGACGCTTCAGCTTCCACCTGGGCGGTCGTCGCCGCGTATGCAGCCGGTCAGACCGACTCCGCCCGGTCGTCCGGGACCGCCAGCCCGCGCCCCAGCCGGTCGGTCGTCTTGGCGGCCGCCCTCGGAGCCTGCGCCGTCGCGGCCGCGCTCGCCGTGGGTCTCCTCGACCCCTTCGGCGGGGGCAACTCGAGGGAGAAGCAGGCGGCGGACTCCGACCAGCCGACGTCGAAGCTCGCGCCGCCGCTGTCGATCTTTAAGCCGCCCGTCGCCGCGAAGTCCCAGAGCTCCGCGCCCAAGGCGACCGTGAAGAAGCAGGAGCGGGCCGAGCAGGGTCCGCAGGCGGCCGCGAAGGAGCCGGCCCCCGATCCGGGATCCGACGGTGGGTCGACGGGCGCCGCGGCGAAACCCGCGCCGCAGAGCCCGGCGGCGCAGCCGCCGAAGGCTGCGGCGAAGCAGGAGACGAAGCCGGCCGCGCCCACGCAGCAGGCGACAGAGACTCCGAAGCCGAAGTCGCCGGCCGCACAGTCGTCCCCGAAGGCGCGGACGCTCGCCTGGGCGCCGGTGAACGGCGCAATTGCGTACGAGCTCGTGCTCCAACGCGACGGCGTGGAGGTCTACAAGGCGCGCACCGAGGAAGCGCGGACCCTTCTCCCGGGGTCGTGGGAGTACAAGGGGCACCCGACGAAGCTGCAGACGGGTTACTACCGCTGGCTCGTGTGGCCGATCATGAGCGATCAGCGCAGGGCCGAGAAGGCCAACGTCGTCTCGAATCTCCACATCGACTGACGACGTCTCTCAGAGCACGTGCCCCGCAGGGATCCCGCGCTCCGGGAGAGCAGCCTCGAGCTGCGCGAGCTCCTCGTCCGGGATGGAGTACGTGTGGCTCTCGTCCGGGAACCGCCGTTCGCGGACGTCGGCGACGTAGTCCTCGAGCGCAGCCTGGATCGTCCCGGCGAGATCCGCGTAGCGCTTCACGAACCGTGGCGACGTTCCGTGGTAGAGACCGAGCAGGTCGTGCCAAACGAGCACCTGACCGTCGGTGCCGCCGCCGGCGCCGATCCCGATCGTGGGCATCGAGAGCTGCTCGCTCACCCGTTCGGCCACCGCAGCGGGCACGGCCTCCAGCACGAGGGCGAAGCACCCCGCGGCCTCCAGTGCGAGCGCGTCGTCGAGCAGGCGCAGCGCCTTCTCGGCCGTACGGCCTTGCGCCTTGAAGCCGCCCAGCATCGTCGCCGACTGCGGTGTCAGGCCGATGTGCCCCATCACGGGCACGCCCGCGGCCACGATCGCCACAGCGCGCGACAGCATCGGGCCCGCACCTTCGAGCTTCACGGCGTCGGCGCCGGCCTCCTTCACAAAGCGAATGGCGTTTGCGACCGCCTCTTCGTCAGAGACCTGAAACGACCCGAAGGGCATGTCCGCCACCACGAGCGGTCGCCGTGCACCCCGGGTGACCGCGCGGGTCAGCATGATCATCTCGTCCATCGTGGCCGGCACCGTGGAGTCGTGGCCGAGCACCGTCATCGCGGCCGAGTCGCCGACCAGGATCACGTCGGCGCCCGCCGCGTCGGCCAGCCGGCCGGACGGCGCGTCGTAAGCGGTGATCATGGCAATCCTCTGCCCCCGGCGCTTCAGCTCGACCAACTCGGTGAGCGGCAGCTTGCCGGGAGCGGGCGTGTTGGGCGCGGGCGTGCGCGGGCGGGTGCTCATGCGGTCTCCTCCAGGGTCACGTTGTCGATCAGGCGGACGTCGCCGACGCGGATTGCGGCGGCCAGGACGGGTGGATCGAACGGGGCAGCTTCGACGTAGTCCACGACGAGACCGTCCGACGAGAGCAGCCTCAGGGCGCGTTCCGGGTCGCGGGTGGCGAGAGCGCGAGGGAGCGCGAGCGCGCGGGCGCGATCCTGGGCTGACAGCCGCGCGTTGCGCGACGACAGCGCGAGCCCGTCCGCGTCCCTGACGGTCGGGATCACCCGGAGCTCCAGCTCCAGGTGCAGGTCGCGGACCAGCCGGCGCAGCACCTCGACCTGCTGGGCGTCCTTCTGCCCGAAGTACGCGAGCCGCGGGCGGACGATCGTGAACAGCTTCAGGCAGATCGTGGCGACACCGCGAAAGTGCCCGGGGCGGAACCGCCCCTCGAGCATCGCGCCCAGCTCCGTCACCTCGACCCAGGTCTGGAATCCGGGCGGGTACATCTCGTCGGTCTCTGGCGCGAACACGACGTCGACGCCGGCAGCAGCAGCGCGCTCGAGGTCCCGCTCCTCGTCGCGCGGGTATGCGGCGAGATCCGCTCCGGCGGAGAACTGCGCCGGGTTGACGAACAGGCTCATCACGACGGTGTCGCACTCCTCGCGTGCGGCGTCGAGTAGCGCGCGGTGGCCGGCGTGCAGCGCTCCCATCGTGGGGACGAGCCCGACGACGCCGTCCCGCCGCGGCGCGACAGCGGCCCTGATCTCCTCGACCGTGCGGGCGACCCTCATGCCGCCACCTCCCGCGCCACCCGTGCAGTCGCGTCGGCGAGTGTCCGGTAGACGTCCTCGAGCTCCGGCCTGCCTGCGCGGATCGCCTCGAGGTGCAGCTCGACCGTCTCCCAGTCGCCCCGCTCGATCGGCCCCGTCAGCTCGAAGTCGTTCTCGATCACGCGTCGCATCAGGGGATCGAGTGCTTCCGGCGGAGCGCCGGCCGCGTCGAGCAGAGCCCCCGCCGCCCGGCGCAGCGTGACGAGGTAGTTGGACGCCACGACGGCGCCCGCGTGGTAGAGGGCACGGGCGTCATCGTCGAGCTCGAACGGACGGAGGCCGAGCGTCTCGGCCAGCCAGGTCGCGGTCGCCCTAGCCTCCTCGCTGTCCGCGGTCACCGCCGCCCACGCCCCGTCCAGCTGCTCCGGGCCGCGTCGCAGCGTCAGCGTCTGCAGCGGGTGGAGGCCGAAGCGGCGCGTGTGCGGGTCGAGCGCCGCCAGCGGCGTGGCGCCGGACACGTGGGCGACCCACGGCCCCTGCGGCAGCTCTCGTGCCAGCTCTGCGATCGCGCGATCGGGCACGCACAGGAGCACGAGCGCCGGCTCGTCCGCCGCGAGGTCGAGGCCGCGCTCGGCCAGTCGGGCCGCGATCGCCCGTCCGGCGCGGCCTGCACCGACGACGTGCACGCTGTCGATCATCTGTCGCTCTGCTCCAGTTCCTGGTGGGATACCGGGCTCGGTCTTAGTGTATGCCACGCGGCCGGGGGGCGCGACGCCTTGCAACAGACTGTTACAAGGCGGCGAGGCGCGCTTCGAGGGTTGCCCTCACGCCGGGCCACTCGTCGTCGAGCACGCTGTACCAGGCCGAGTCGCGGCTCTCGCCGTTGCGCACGAGCATGTGGTTGCGGTGCACGCCCTCGAAGGTCGCGCCGAAGGCCTCCATCGCTCGGCGCGCGCGCTCGTTCAGGGCGTCGGTCTTGAGCTCCACGCGCCTGCAGCCCCACCTCTCGAAGGCCTGGGTGAGCTGCAGCAGCTTGGCCTCGGCGTTGGCGCCCGTGCCCCAGGCCGACGGCTGAAGCCACGTCCAGCCGATCTCGACCGAGCGATGTTCGGGCCGCAGTGCCAGAAATCGTGTGGAGCCGACTGTGATGCCGGTCGGGCGGGAGACGGTGGCAAACGGAATCTCCGTGCCTGCGTCGCCGGCGGCAAGCGCCTGTGCCATCCACGCGTCCCATGCCCGCCGGTCGGCCGGTTGCACGATGGGGAGCCAGCGCCACGTGCGCGCGTCGCGGGAGGCCTCCCAGAGCGTGTCCGCGTGCTGCGGGGACAGCGGCTCGAGCCGGACGAAGCGCCCTTCGAGCGGAGGTGCGGTCCAGGTGGTCATGGCTGTCATTCGTAGCGCAACGCGTCCGCCACGCGAAGTCCAGCGGCCCGCCGGGCGAGAGGGGCGGTGATCAACGCGACGAGGCAGACCGTGCCGACGGCGAGCAGCGGCAGCGACCACCAGGCCGGGTAGGCGAACTCGTCGGTCGAGCCGGTGAGGCCGATCGCGAGCCGGAACAGCGCCAGACCGGCCGGGATGCCGACGAGCGCGGCGACGACGGCCAGGATCGCCTGCGACGACAGCACGGAGCCGAGCAGTTGGCGCGGCGTCAGGCCAACCGCCTTGAGGAGCCCGAGGTCGCGCACTCGCTCGCGCGTGGTCAGGATCAGCGTGGCCACGAGGTTGACGAGGCCGACGAAGAGCAGAACTCCGTCGAGGCCGTAGACGATCGGCCGGAACGTCGCGCCCTCGGCCGCGTCGTCGTCCACCGGGTCCCACGCAGGGACGTCCGCGAGCTTCGCGTCGAGCGCAGGTGCGGGCGGCGGCGTCGTCGCCACGTCGAGCGACGCCTCCATGCCGAGCGTGCAGACCGCCGCCGTGACGGTGAGCGCGAGGCTGAGCAGCGTCAGCGTCGCCCTTCCCGGTCGCGCGAAGCTGCCGCGGGCGCCGAGGGAGGCAGCGAGCGGCAGACCCAGCCGCTCCGCCGTCCGGCCGAGCCGGGAGCGGCCCGCCGTGGAGGACAGACCCCCATGGAGCGTCGCCGCGGTCGTACGGCGGGCCGCGCGGAGCGCGGGGACGAACGTAAACAGAGCGACGAGCCCGAGGACGACCGCGACGGCGATCGTCGTGCGCCCCGGCTCGAGCGGCGGTGTCTCCGAGGCTGCGAGCAGCGCGGCGCTCTTCGACGTGAAGAGCGGCGTCGCGAACCGCCCGGCGACGACGCCGAGCGCGCAGCCGGCCGCCGCCACGGTCAGCTGCTCGGCGAGAAACAGCCCGGCCACGTGCCGCGGTGTCAGCCCGGTCGCCTTCAGCACGCCGATCTGCCGCACCTGTGCGACGACCCGCCCGCCGACGAGCGTCGCGAGCACCGCCCCCACCGTGAGCAACAGGAGCGTGCTGTAGACACCGAGGATCACCGTGATCGTGTGGGTGAGCTCCGCCGCGTCGGCACGCTCCTCGGTCCAGTCGCTCACGCTTCCCACATCGCCCAGCGCACGCACGGATACGCGCGGCAAAGGCCGGCGCGTCCTCTGGGTCGGCCAGCCGCACCCCGATCGCACGTCCCCACCGCGACGTGTCCGGCTGGATCGCCAGAAGGGTCTCGCGAGGCGCGAACACCATGCCGGGCTGCGACTTCGGGTAGGCCTCCCCGAGCGGGTAGACGGCGACGCCGGACACGATCACCGACACACCGTCTCCGACCGACAGTCGGTCGCCTGGCGAGTACCGGAGGAAACGCGCGAAGCTCTGCTCGAGCAGCGCCTCGCCCGCACGGGGCCACGCCCCCTCGACCACGAGCGGACGCGCGACCTCCGGCGGCACGGGCGAGACACCGAGCAGATGGAGCCCGAACGTCTTGCCCTCGTGGCGCAGTGACGAGAACACGGAGGGCAGGACTCCCGTCGAGCCCGTGATGCCGGGGAGCGTCTCGACCCGAGAGAGGTCCGCGCCCGACCGGAGGCTGTCCACCGTGACGTGCGCGCCGCGCGTGGCCTCGAACGTGCGCTCGAAGGGTCGGTCGGCGACACGGCCCACGCCGAGCGCGATCGTCAGCGCGGCCGTCGCGACGGCCACGACGAGCAGCGTCAGAAAAGCCTGCAGGCGGCGCTGGCGGAGGCCGGCGAACGCGAGCTTGACGGAGAGCCGGCCCATCTCAGACCTCCAGTCGCAGCAGCTCTGCTGCGACCTCGCCGGAGCGGTGCTCGAGCCGCGTCTCATCGACCACGAGCCCGTCGCGCAGCTGCATGACGCGATCGGCAGCGGACGCGACCCGCGGGTCGTGGGTGACGATGACGAACGTCTGGCCGCTCGGCGTGGAGCTCGCGTAGGAGGCGGAGCACGTCGCGAGCGCTCCCGCTGTCGAGGTTGCCGGTCGGCTCGTCGGCGAGCAGCGACGCGCGGCGAGTTGACCAGCGCACGCGCGAGCGCCACCCGCTGTTGCTGGCCGCCGGAGAGCTGTGACGGCAGCGCGTCGGCGCGCGCCGAGACGCCGAGCCGCTCGAGGAGCCCCTCACGGAGGACACGCGCCTCGGCCGGCGGCGTCGCCCACGAGCAGGGCGGGCAGCTCGACGTTCTCCGCGACGGTGAGGTTGCCGACGAGGTTGAAGAACTGGAACACGTAGCCGACCTCGGCGCGTCGCTTGCATCGCCCACTGCGCCTCGGTGAGGCGCTCGACGCGCTCGCCGTCGAGCTCGATCCAGCCCGCGGTCGGGCGGTCGAGACCACCGAGCAGGTGCAGCAGCGTGGACTTTCCGCAGCCGCTCGGCCCCATGATCGCGAGGAACTCGCCGACCTCGACGTCGAGATCGACACCGCGCAGCGCGAGCACTTCGACGCCGTCGCTGGCATACGTCTTGGCGAGGCCGTTAGCCCTGAGAGCCGTTTCCACCTGAATCCTCCTCGAGGAGTCGTTCTTGACAGAGATCGAGCCACCTCAGGTCCGCCTCGAGGTGGAGAGCGGTGCCCTCTGCGAGGAGGGCGCCCACGGTCGTGCCGTTCGCGGCCGATTCGGTCACGGCCCGCAAGGCCTGGAGGTACTCCTGGCGCTGCCGCGCGATCAGCGCGGCCGGGTCGGCGATGCCCGAGAGGCCGGCCAGCACGAGCTTGAGGAAGAACTCGTCGCGCGGCCGCGTCGCGGGCGTGGGGCCGGCCACCCATTCGGCCAGCAGGCGCCGGCCGGCGTCGGTGAGCTCGTAGACGCGCTTCTGGCGCGTGTCGTCCGGCACGTCCTCCCCGTGCACGAGCCCGTCGCGCTCCAGGCGCTGCAGAGTCGTGTAGACCTGACCGGCGTTCAGCGGTGGCAGCGTGGCGCCGAAGCGCTGCTCGAGCGCCTGCCGGAGCTCGTACCCGTGAGCGGGTTGTTCCGCCAGAAGCGCGAGGAACGGGTAACGCATAGTAAACGGGTATACATACTCGATACCTATCTGTCAAGACGAGCCGCGGGAGGCAGCTGCGAGCAGACGCTTGCAGCGCGCAGCCCGTCGCGTACACTCGGGGCCATGCCGATGTACGAGTACGCGTGCATGTCCTGCGAGCAGCATTTCGAGGAGCTCGTGCGCAGCGAGACGCAGGTCGTCACGTGTCCGGAGTGCGGCGCCGCGAAGGTGTTGAGGCAGTTCTCCGCGTTCGCCGTGCACGGGACACGCTCCAAGCCGTCGTTCGGCACGACCGCCGCCGGCGGCGGGTGCTGCGGCGGCTCGTGCGGCTGCGGGCACTGAGAGCGTCGGCGCAGGAGGCGGGCGAACGCCTGGGGCGGCCCGCGATCTGCCCCGTCCGCGAGCGGCCGTAGACTGAATGCGCCGATGGATGCCGTCGACCGGGCCAGCGAGCTACGCACCTACGCCGATCGGACCGCCTCGTGCGAGCGCTGCGCGCTGGCGGAAGGCCGGACGCAGGTTGTGTTCGGAGCCGGGAGCCCCGGCGCCGAGCTGATGCTCGTGGGCGAGGCGCCGGGCTTCCACGAGGACGCCCAGGGCGTGCCGTTCGTCGGGCAGGCAGGCGCGCTCCTCGACCGGCTCCTCGCCGGAATCGGGCTCGAGCGCAGCGACGTCTATGTGGCGAATGTGCTCAAGTGCCGTCCACCGGGTAACCGGGACCCGCTGCCCGAGGAGATCGCAGCCTGCGAGGCCCACCTCTTCCGGCAGATCGAGCTCATCCGACCGGGCGTCGTGGCCACGCTGGGCAACTTCGCCACGAAGCTCCTGTCGGGCTCGGCGCAGGGGATCACGCGTGTGCACGGTCAGGAGCGGGAGGTCACGCTCGGCACGAGCCGCGTCCTGCTCTATCCCCTCTACCACCCGGCCGCAGCGCTCTACACGCCGTCGATGCTCGCCGTGCTCGAGCGGGACTTCTCGCGCCTCCCCTCCCTGCTGGAGCGCGCCGGCGCGGAACCGCCGGCCCTGCAGGGGCACTCCCCTGTGATGATCGCCCCGGAGCCGCGGACGGTGCAGCTCGGCCTGTTCTAGTGTTGGCTCCGGGAAGTACGGCACCGCTTGGCCGGCTGCAAACGCTTCGCATCGCGTCGTCCTCGGTCGCCCCCATACCTTCAGGTATGGGGGCTCCCTGCGTCCTAGCGCTGCTCGGTTTTCGCTCGGCCAAGCAGCACCGAACTTCCCGGAGACACCACTAGTGGTGGTCACACTGGAGCTCGTCTCCGGCTCGACGGCGGAGACCGAGGCGATCGCCGCCCGCCTCGCGGCCCTGCTTCGCCCAGGCGATGTCGTCACGCTCGCCGGCGAGCTCGGCACCGGCAAGACGACGTTCGTGCGCGGCGCCGCCCGCGCGCTCGGAGTCACCACCGCGGTCACCAGCCCGACGTTCACCATCGGCCATCGCTACGGCGGCTGTGTCGACGTGAGCCACCTCGATCTCTTCCGCTTCACGGGTGTCTCACCGGCGGAGTGGGGAGATCTCGAGCCGTACTTCGACGACGCGATCGTGTTCGTCGAGTGGCCTGACGCCGGCGCAGCGGCGCTGCCGCGGCCCCGCGTGCGCGTGACGCTCGAGCATGCCTCCCCCGACACCCGCCGCCTTCGCCTCGACGCGGACGAAGAAGCGCTGCTACAAGGGTTCGACCGTGCTGCTCCTGGCCTTCGACACCGCCACTGAGGTGGCGACGTGCGCGCTCGTCGACGACGGCGAGGTGCTCTCGGAGCGGCAGACCGTGGCGAAGGCGCTGCTCGAAGACGTCGACGCGATGCTGCGGCAGGCGGGGGCGCGACCCGGCGACTTGCAAGCGCTGGCCGTCGGCGTCGGGCCCGGGAGCTTCACGAGCACGCGGATCGGCCTCGCGGTGGCGCGGGGCCTCGGTCTCGCGCTCGACATTCCCGCCGCAGGCGTCTCCACCCTCGACGCGCTCGCCGCCGGGGCCGACGGCGCCTACCCGCTGATCGATGCCCGGCGCGGAGAGGTGTTCGTCCCGGGGCCGCGTGCGGTGGCACCGGAGGACCTCGAGCTCGGGGCCGGGACGGTGTGCGTGGGGGACGGGGCCAAGCGGTATCGCGACGCGCTCGTCGCCCGCGGTGCGCTGGTGCCCGCCGACACGTGCGAGGTGCACGTGCCGAGGGCGCGCTTCCACGCCGCGCTCGCGCACTCCTTCGGCTCTGCCGAAGCGCTGGAGCCCGTGTACGTGCGGAACCCCGACGCGGATCGGGTGCTCGCATGAGCATGGACGTCCGCCCGCTCGTCACGGAGGACCTGGACGCCGTCGAGCAGATCGAGCGGGTGTCGTACCCGGCGGGCTGGTCGCGCTCGATGTTCGCCACCGAGTTGGCGAAGCCGAGCTCGGTGGCGCTCGGCGCCTTCGAGGGCGCCGGCCTCCGCGGCTACGTGATCGTGAGCCGCTACGTCGACGCCTGGCACGTGATGAACGTCGCGGTCGCGCCGGAGCATCGCCGGCGCGGGATCGCCTCCGTCCTCCTCGAGCAGGTCCTGGAGGCCACCGCGGACGACCCGCGGCGGGGTTACACGCTCGAGGTGCGCGTCTCGAACGTCGGTGCGATCGAGCTCTACGAGCGGTTCGCGTTCCGCCGCAAGGGCCTGCGTCGCGGCTACTACACGGACAACCGCGAGGACGCGTTGATCATGTGGCGTGATCCCACGGCGACGTCCGCAGCGGCCGTCGATGCGGCGGCCGAGGCATGACGGTTCTCGCGCTCGAGACGTCGTGCGACGAGACCGCTGCAGCCGTCGTCGACGAGGCGGGCATCGTGCGTTCCTCGATCGTCTCGTCGCAGGCCGAGCTGCACGCGCGCTATGGCGGCGTCGTGCCGGAGGTCGCGTCGCGGCGTCACCTCGAGCTCGTGTCGCCGGTCGTGCGCGAGGCGCTGGCTCAGGCCGGTGTGGGCCTCGACGGTATCGACCGCGTCGCCGTCACCCAGGGGCCAGGCCTCGTCGGTGCCCTCCTCGTCGGGCTTTCCGCAGCGAAGGCCATCGCGTGGTCTCGGCGCCTGCCGCTCGTCCCCGTCGACCACCTGCGGGGTCACATCGCATCGCTCGATCTGGGTCCGGACCGGATCGAGCCGCCGTTCGTCTGCCTGCTCGCGAGCGGCGGGCACACGATCCTGTATGCCGTGCGCGAGCGCGGCGCGGCCGAGCGGCTGGGCTCGACGCTCGACGACGCGGCGGGCGAAGCGTTCGACAAGGGTGCGCGGCTGCTCGGTCTCGGGTATCCGGGCGGCGCGGAGATCGACCGCCTCGCGCGGATGGGCGATCCCGAATCGTTCGCCTTCCCGGTGGCGCGCGTGCCGGGGCTCGACTTCTCGTTCTCCGGCCTCAAGACCGCGCTCCTCTATGCCGTGCGCGGTCTGGCCGAGGCCGAGCTCGAGGCCCGGCGGGCCGATCTCGCCGCGTCGTACCAGCGGGCAATCGTGCGTGCACTCGCCGGTCGGCTAACGGCAGCAGCGGCTGCGACCGGGATCGAACGCGTGGCGCTCGTCGGCGGCGTCGCGGCCAACTCGGAGCTCCGCGCCGCGCTGGCCGACGCCTCGTTCGCCCCGCTCGCCTACTGCACCGACAACGCCGCGATGATCGCGGCGGCGGCGGCGCACACCCGTGCGCTGCCCTGGCCCGACTACCTAGACCTCGATGCGTATGCGTCTGCGGCCTGACGCCAGCCCGACTCTCGCGGTGTGTGCGGCACTCCTGGTGCTGGCGGCGGGCGCGACCGCGGCTGCTGCAGCCGTCGACCAGGGCGGCCGGACGAGCGGCGCAGCAGGTTGGCAGGGCCTGCTCGGCGACCGTCCGGAGCCGCAGCTCGGGGGTCGCTGGATCGTCGTTTTGCGCGGGCCGTCTCTTGCCGACCGCGTGCGGCGAGCCGGTGGCGCCGACGAGGCGCGCCTGAAGGCGTGGACGAGGGCGATCGCGGCTCGCCAGGATGCCGTGCTTGCGCGTCTGGCCCTTCACGGCGCACCGCTCGTGCCCGAGCAGCGCTACGTGCGCACGTTGAACGGGTTCGCTGCCTCGATCGAGCCGAGCACGCTCGCCGCGCTCGACCGGGAGGAGGACGTGGAAGGTGTGTACCCCGTGCGGGTCGCATATCCGGCGAGCCACACGGCGGCGCCCGTGGACGCCGCGGTGGAGCCGACGCCCGGCGCCGGCCCGGGTCTCGCCCTGCCCGGGTTCGACGGCACCGGTGTCACCGTGGCGCTGCTCGACACCGGCGTCGATCTCCAGCACCCGTACCTGCGCGGTCGGCTGCTTCCGGGCCTCGACGTGCTCGACCCCGGGTCGGACGCGCGCGCGCAGCAGAACCCGACCGAGTCCAGCCGACCCGAGCGGCACGGCACCGAGCTCGCCGGCCTCGTCGCCGGCGCAGGGGGCCCGGCCGGGCTGCACGGCGTCGCTCCGGGCGCGTCGATCCTCCCCATCCGCGTGGCCGGGTGGCAGCCCGACGCCCAGGGCGGGGTCGCGATCTACGCCCGCACCGACCAGCTGCTCGCCGGTCTCGAGCTCGCGGTCGACCCGGACGCGGACGGCAACACGCACGACGCAGCGCGCGTCGCCCTGGTAGGGCTGGTCGAGCCGTTCGCCTCGTTCGGCGACGGCGCGCTCGCCCGCGCCGTCGACGGTGCCGCAGCGCTCGGCACGCTCGTCGTGGCACCGGCGGGCAACGACGGCCCGGCAGGCCCGAGTTACGGGAGCATCGGCGGCCCGGGCGGTGTGCCGGCCTCGCTCGGGATCGCGGCCGCGGACGAGCGACCGAGAAGCCCCACTGTGCACGTGCTCCTCACCGCGGGGCTCGACGTGCTGCTCGCGGGCCGGCAGCCGCTCGGAGGGGCGGTCCTCCCCAAGGAGACCCTCGACACGCGGGTCGTCGCGCTGGCGCGTCCTCCATCGGCGCTGGTCGGCGCGCCCGGCGAGCTCGAGCGGCTCTTCGACCAGCGCGGCTACAGTCGTGTCGCGGGCACAGCCGTGCTGCTCCCTCCGCGCACCACCTCCCCGGAGTCCGTGCGTGAGCTGGCCGCCGCCGGCGCGCGCGCCGTGCTCGTGGACGGGCCGATTCCGGCCGGGGCGCTCGGTATCGACCAGCCCGTGGAGATCCCGATCGTCGGCGTGGCCTCCACCGTCGCCGCGCAGATCCGCAGCGCGCTGGCGCTTGGAGCGCCGGTGCGGTTCTCGGTCGGCGCCGCCGACCTGGGCGAGAACCCCGACTCCGGCGTCGCGCCGTTCTCCTCGGAGGGGCTGGCGCTCGACGGCGGCCTCAAGCCCGAGCTTGCCGCGGCCGGCGTCGGGCTCGCCACGTCGGAGCCGGGTCGCGGCGAGGACGGAACGGCCCGGTACGGCGCGATGAGCGGCACGAGCACGGCCGCCGCACTCGCCGCGGGAGCAGCGGCGCTCGTCGCGCAGGCGCGGCCGGAGCTGGACACCGCCGCCCTCCGCGGCGCGCTGGTCGCCTCGGCGAGCCCTCTCCCGGGAGCCGAGGTCGTCGGCACCATCGATCCGGCCGCTGCCGCCACGGCCGAGCTCGTCGTCGACCCGCCGACAGCCGGTCTGGGCGTCGTCCTCGCCGCCGATGCCGAGGCAGGGCGGATGCTGACGCTCCGTAACGTCTCGCGGCGCCCGCTCGACGTCGTCTTCGACGCGCGGGAGCCTGCGGCGGCCGGGGTCACCGTCATGGTGGCGCCGCGCCGGCTCCGACTCCGGCCCGGCGCGGTGCGCGAGGTCGCGCTGACCGTCCATGTCAGCGTCCGACCACGGCCGCCGAGCGCGCTGCGAGGCACGCTCGTCCTGCGCGTCAGGAACGGCCGCTGGCTGCGCGTGCCGTGGGCGGTCGCCGTTCCGCTCGCGAACGCCCGCCTCGTGTCCGATCTCGTCCTCTCGCGCCGCACGTTCGAGCCGTCGGACACGGAGCCGGCGGTGCTCGCCTTCGTCGCCGGTCGCGTCGACGGCACCGCGGAGCGGCCGCAGCTGCGCCCCCTCGCGGAGCTGGCGGTCGACCTCTACCGTGGCACACGGCGGCTCGGCACGCTCGCGCGGGTGCGCGACGTGCTGCCGGGGCGTTACGCATTCGGGCTCACGGGACGCGGGCCACGGGGTCGTCGCCTGCCGAAGGGAGGCTACGAGATCCGCGTGATCGGGACACCCCTCGACGGCGGCGAGCCCAGTGAGTCCAGCGTCCAGTTCCGCATCGCGTAACTGCCCGGCGACTGCCTGACACCCGCCGGACCGCGCGAGCTTGCGCCCGGACGAGTAGGTAGCATCCGGCTGTCGTGAGCGGGCCAGGAGCGCACCGGTGAGCGCCACCGAGGCCGCGCCCTCGCATCTGCGCGAAAACCCGTTCGAGCTCGCGCAGGCACAGCTGCAACGGGTCAGCGAGACGTTCGGCGTCGACGCGAACCTGATCCGAGTGCTCTCGCAGTGCAAGAAGGTGGTGGAGGTGTCGGTGCCGGTCCTGATGGACGACGATGTGGTGCGCGCCTTCGACGGCTACCGCGTCACGCACAACATGACCCGCGGCCCGGCGAAGGGCGGCATCCGCTACCACCCCACGGTCACACGCGACGAGATCAAGGCGCTCGCGATGGGGATGACGTGGAAGTGCGCGTTGATGGGGCTTCCGTTCGGGGGCGCCAAGGGCGGCGTCATCTGCGACCCGAAGGTGCTCTCGCGCGACGAGCTCGAGCGCCTCACGCGCCGCTACACGACCGAGATCATCAACGAGATCGGGCCGGAGAAGGACATTCCCGCCCCCGACGTGGGCACCGATGCCCAGGTGATGGCCTGGATCTTCGACACGTACTCGATGAACGTCGGTCACTCGGTCCTCGGCGTGGTGACGGGAAAGCCTCTCTCCCTGGGCGGCTCGGTCGGACGCGACGAGGCGACGGCGCGCGGCGCGCTCTACTGCACCCGTACGGCGCTGCAGAAGCAGGGGGGACGGCTGCACGACACGCGCATCGCGATCCAGGGTTTCGGCAACGTGGGGCGGAACCTCGCCCGCCTGCTCGCCGAGGAAGGGGCGCGTGTCGTCGCTGTCTCCGACACGAAGGGCGGCGTGGCGAACCCGTACGGGATCGATATCCCCGCCGCGATCGCGCACAAGGCGGAGCATGGTGCGTTGATCGGGCTTCCGGGCGCGGACGACATCACGAACGACGAGCTGATCGAGCTCGACTGCGACGTACTCGCCCCGTGCGCGCTCGAGCAGGTGATCCACACCGGCAACGCCGATCGCGTCAAGGCGCGGATGATCTGCGAGGGGGCGAACGGCCCGGTCACGCCGGCGGCCGACGACGTACTCGAGGAGCGAGGCGTGCTCGTGCTCCCCGACATGCTCGCGAACGCCGGCGCCGTGATCGTCTCGTACTTCGAGTGGGTGCAGGGGCTGCAGGAGTACTTCTGGAAGGAGTACGAGGTGAACGCGAAGCTCAACGACATCATCGTGCGCGCGTTCGAAGAGACCTGGCAGACGCGGGATCGATTCCAGACGTCGATGCGCTTCGCGGCCTACGGCCTCGCCGTGCAGCGCGTGGCCGAGGCGACAACGATCCGCGGCCTCTACCCGTAGTCGGGGATCAGATGATTTCCCCGGCGCCGCCCTCGCGTTGCTGGCGCCGCGACGGCGGGTCCTCAGGCCCGCGATGAAGCGCGTCACCGTGTACGTCGGGCGCAGCTGCCACCTGTGCGAACGCGCACTGGAGGTCGTGGCGGAGGTACGGGCGAGGGTGCCGTTCGTGCTCGACGTGGTCGACATCACGGACGACTCGGAGCTCGAGGCGGCGTACCGAGAGCTGATCCCGGTGGTGGAGATCGACGGCGTGCGCGCGTTCCACCACCACGTGCCGCCCGCCGCCTTTCGCGCCCGCGTCGCGTGACGGTTCCCTCGACAGGCGTGAGGCGCCCGTAGGCAGACTTGCGCCTTGTCACAAAGTCCGGACAGAGGAAGCTCATGGCAGAACGGCTGACGGTCGGCGTCGCGGCGCGGTTGAGCCGCTACCTGCAGGTGCTCACGCAGGCGAAGAAGATGGGCAAGGACCGCATCTCCTCGCAGGAGATCGCCGAGTACACGAACATCAACGCAACGCAGATCCGCCGTGATCTCTCGGCCTTCGGCAAGTTCGGCAAGCGCGGGGTGGGCTACAACATCGATTCGCTGCTCGCGGAGATTCGCAAGATCCTGCGCACGCAGGGGCAGCACAACATCGCGCTCGTCGGCGCGGGGCGCCTCGGCGAGGCGATCGCCTCATCGCCGATCTTCGCCGAGCACGGGATCACGATCGCTGCCGTGTTCGACAACGACCCCGTCAAGGTCGGTCGCAGCCTCGGGGGCGTCGGCGTCAGCCCGGTCGAGGAGATCGACGACGTCGTGCGCGAGCGGAACGTGATCGCCGGAGTGCTGGCGGTGCCCGCGGAGTCGGCGCAGGGCGCTGCCGACGCGCTGGTGGGAGCCGGGGTGAAGATCGTCTTCAACTACTCGCAGGCGCTCCTCGATACGCCCTCCGACGTCCAGGTGCACACGTCGAACCCGGCCGTCGACCTCCTCTACGCGCTCTACTTCCACCTCACCTAGTCGGCGAGTCGGTCACGGACCGCGGGCCGAGCTTGTGTCTCTGTAACGCAAGGCCAAGAGCCGACGGGCGAGCACGCTTTCCGAACTGCAGCATCGTCTAGCCTTCCGGCCCATGGGCGAGTCCCAGACGGTTCCGTACGACGAGTTGCTGCGCGACGCGCGCGACCGGTTCGACGCGGCGGTCGACTTCACGGTCGCCGTGGAGGAGGAGTTCGCGCTCCTCGATCCGGAGACGCTCGACCTCGTCAGCCGGTTCGAGGACGTCCACGCCGCCGCGCAGGAGACGCAGCTCCGGCCGAACCTCGTCGGCGAGCTGATCGCCTCCGAGGTCGAGGTGAAGACGGGAAAGATCGACTCGTTCGCGGACGTTCCCGCGGCGATGGCCGAGCGCCGCGTGCAGCTCGCGGAGCTCGTCGATCCGCTCGGGCTCGCGCTTGGCGCCACCGGCACGCATCCGTGGGCGGACTGGAAGGACCAAAGGATCATCGACACGCCGCACTACCGGCGGAACGACGAGCTTCTCCGCTACGTCGTGTGGCGCAACAACACGTTCGGGGTGCACGTCCACGTCGGCATCCACGGGGCCGATCGCGCGATCGCGGTCGTCAACGGGCTGCGCACGCTGCTGCCGGAGCTGCTCGCAATGTCTGCCAGCTCGCCATTCGTGGAGGGGGTCAACACGGGGCTCCACTCGGCGCGCACGCAGATCTTTACGCGTTTCTTCCCACGTTGCGGCGTCCCGGACGCGTTCGCGGGCTGGGACGAGTACGAGCGCTATGTGCGCTTCCTCTACGAGACGAAGTCGATGGACGAGCACACGCAGCTGTGGTGGAGCGTGCGGCCTCACCTCGCCTTCCCCACCGTCGAGATCCGCATCTGCGACGGGCAACCCGAGCTCGCCGACTCGCACGCCCTGGCCGCGCTGATGGCTTCGGTCGCCGCCCGCTGCGCCCGCGCCTACGACGAGGGCGAGCCGGTCGCGCACCAGCCGCACCGGCTGATCGAGGAGAACATGTGGCGGGCGATCCGCTGGGGGCTCTCCGGGGATTTCATCGACCTCGCCCGCGGCGAGGTCGTGCCGACGCGTGCCCGCATCGAGCGGCTGCTCGAGTGGGTGCTGCCGGTGGCGCGGGAGATCGGCGCCGAACCCTGGCTCCTCGTCCCCGAGCGGAACGCCGCCGAGCGCCAGATCGCCCGCTTCGAGGAGGGCGCGTCGCTGGAGGAGATCTACGCGGAGCAGGTCGGCGCCACGGTCGGGGCGGCCGGCTGAACCGGCTCATCGCCGGGGCTTGTGATAGATAATCCCCCGCGCCGAGGCCATTTCGGCGCTTCTTTGTGAGGGCTGCACTCCGGAGGATCGATGGACTTCTTCGTTGACCACGCCGTGTTGTTCGCGCTCGTGTGCGCGGGCGTCGCGGTCGCGTTCGGGCTCTACCTGACGTACTGGCTGCTCCGGCAGCCCGCCGGGAACGAGCGCATGCAAGAGATCTCGCGCGCCGTGCAGGAGGGCGCCGCCGCGTACCTACGCAAGCAGTACACGACGATCGCGATGGTGGCCGTCGTACCGTTCCTGCTGCTCGGGTTCTACCACCAGCTCGGCTGGGGTACGGCGTTCGGCTTCCTGATCGGGGCCGCGCTGTCTGCTGCCGCCGGCTTCATCGGCATGAATGTCGCGGTGCGCTCCAATGCGCGAACGGCGGAGGCGGCGCGGGAGGGTCTGTCGCCCGCCTTCAAGGTGGCGTTCCGCGCCGGCTCGGTCACCGGGCTGCTCGTCGTCGGTCTCGGCTTGCTCGGGGTCGCCGGGTACTACTGGGTCCTCACCGGCTGGCTCGGCAACTCCTCCGACTCGGCGGTCGACGACCTGATCGGCCTCGCCTTCGGCGGCTCCCTGATCTCCGTGTTCGCCCGTCTCGGCGGTGGCATCTTCACGAAGGCCGCGGACGTCGGCGCCGATCTGGTCGGCAAGATCGAGGCGGGCATCCCGGAGGACGACCCGCGCAACCCCGCCGTGATCGCCGACAACGTCGGCGACAACGTCGGTGACTGCGCCGGAATGGCCGCGGATCTGTTCGAGACGTACGCGGTGACTGCGGTGGCGGTGATGCTCCTCGGAACGGCGTACTCGGCCGATTCGCTGTGGCTCTACCCACTCGCGCTCGGCGGCGTCTCGATCCTCGCGTCGGTGATCGGCACCTTCTTCGCGCATGTCGGCAAGGGCGAGAACGCGATCATCAACGCCCTCTACAAGAGCGTGATCGTCGCCACGGTGCTCTCGGCGCTGGGGTTCATCCCGGTCACGCTCGCCTACGACGGCGGCAGGTTCAGCTTCTGGGAGCTGTACGGTCCGGCGCTGATCGGTCTCGCCATCACGTTCCTGCTGGTGGCGATCACCGAGTTCTACACCGGCTCGCGCTGGAACCCGGTCAAGTCGATCGCCAAGTCCTCGCAGACCGGGCACGCCACGAACATCATCGCGGGGCTCGCCGTCGGGATGCGCGCCACTGCGCTGCCGGTGATCGTGATCGCGGCCGGGGTCGTCGGCGCCTTCTATGCGGCGGGGGAGAACATCTACGGCATCGGCGTCGCGGTGATGGCGCAGCTCTCGATGACCGGACTGATCGTCGCGCTCGACGCGTACGGGCCGGTGACCGACAACGCGGGCGGTATCGCCGAGATGGCCGACCTCCCCGAGTCGGTGCGCGGGATCACCGATCCTCTGGACGCGGTCGGCAACACGACGAAGGCCGTGACGAAGGGCTACGCGATCGGCTCGGCCGGCCTTGCCGCCCTGATCCTGTTCGACGAGTACACGCGCGGCCTCGTCGATCGGGGACTGGACACCGTGTTCTCGCTGGACGACCCATGGGTGATCGCCGGCCTCTTCATCGGCGGCCTGATGCCGTTCCTGTTCGCTTCGCTCGCGATGACCGCGGTGGGGCGCGTTGGCGGGGAGGTCGTCGAGGAGGTGCGCCGCCAGTTCCGCGAGGACCCGGGCATCATGGCGGGCACCTCGCGTCCGGACTACGCGACGTCGATCTCCATCGTCACCGGCTCGGCGATCAAGAGCATGCTCGTGCCGGCGCTGATCCCGATCGTCTTCCCGATCGTGGTGGGGGTCATCAAGCCCGAGATGCTCGGCGGCCTCTTGATCGGAACGATCGTCACCGGTCTCTTCCTGGCCATCGCCATGACCTCGGGCGGCGGCGCCTGGGACAACGCCAAGAAGCTGATCGAGGACGGCGCCTACGGCGGCAAAGGCTCGGAAGCTCATGCGGCCGCCGTCACCGGCGACACCGTCGGCGACCCGTACAAGGACACGGCCGGCCCGGCGATCAACCCGATGATCAAGATTGCGAACATCGTCGCGATCCTGATGATTCCTGTGATCGCCTCGATCCACGGCTAAATCCGTGGGGGAACCTAGCGTGGGGGAACCGCATGGTTCCCCCACGAGCCCCCTCCTTTCAGCGCGTGCCATAGCAACGCGCGCGTGCGCTCCCGCCGGGCGGAGCCCGGCTCCGCGCGCATCGGGTAGCGGTTCCGTCCCCCGCTGGCTGATGGATCGCGTGGCCTGACGGCCGGAGGCCGGCTTCGCCGGCCGGGAGGCCAGCGGCGAGTGACGGCGAGAAGCGCTAGAGGAGGGGGCTGATGGGGGAACCAGGGGTTCCCCCATCCTGGAAGCGGTAGCCGATCCGCGGCTCGGTGACGAAGTAGCGAGGCCGGGCGGGATCGGGCTCGAGCTTGCGCCGGATCTGCGCCAGGTACACGCGGAGGTAGTTGGTCTCGCGCTCGTACTGCGGCCCCCAGACCTCCTGCAGGAGCTGGCGCTGCGAGACGAGCTTGCCCGGATTGCGCACGAGCAGCTCGACGATCGCCCACTCGGTCGGGGTCAGGCCGCACCTCGCCCTCGGGCGTCGTGACGCGCTTCGCGGCGAGGTCGACGGTGAAGTCGGGGGTGGTGACGACCGGCCTCCTCCTCCGCGGGCGCGGCACGGCGGAGGGACGCCCGCAGCGCGGGCCAGCAGCTCGTCCATCCCGAACGGCTTCGTCACGTAGTCGTCCGCACCGGCGTCGAGCGCGGCGACCTTGTCCCGCTCGCTCGTCGCGCGCCGAGAGCACGACGATCGGCACGCTGCGTCCAGCCGCGCAGCCCGTCGATCACCTCGACGCCGTCGATCCCCGGGAGCCCGAGGTCGAGGACGCACGAGGTCGGGGTGGTGCTCGGCGGCGAGCCGGAGCGCGGCCTCGCCCGGCCGGCGAGGTCGACCTCGTAGCCGCGCGCCCGCAGGTTGACGCCGAGCGCGCGCAGGATCTGCGGCTCGTCGTCGACGACGAGGATCCGCGTCACGTCGCGCCGCCTGCAGGCGGAGCACCATCGTGAGGCCGCCGCCGGGCGTGTCCTCGACCTCGATCTCGCCGTCCATCGCCTCGACGAAGCCCTGCGCGACGGCGAGCCCGAGCCCGACGCCGCCGTCCTGCGCGAGCGTCGCCGAGCCGCTGGAACGGCTGGAAGATGCTCTCGCGGTGCGTCGGGGGCACGCCCGGGCCGCGGTCGACGACGCGCAGGTCGACCGCAGCCGTCCGACGGCGCCGGCATCGACGCGCACCGGCGGTGCCGGGCGGCGAGTGGCGGAGCGCGTTCGTCGATCGACGTTGGCGATCGCGCGCTCGAGCAGGCCGGGGTCGGCCAGCACGCGCGGCAGCGTCTCGGGCACGTCGACGTCGACGTCGCGCCGCGACGGCGCCGAGGCTGCGCGAGCGCGGCGGGCACGACCTCGTCGAGCCCGACGGGCGTCGGCGTCGACCTGCGAGCGCGCCGGTCTGCAGCCGGCTCATGTCGAGCAGGTTGCCGACGAGGGCGTTGAGGCGGTCGGTCTCCTCGTCGATCGTCTCCAGGAACTCGCGGCGCTCCTCCGGTGGCCAGTCCACGTCGTGCTGCGAGGAGGCTCGTCACCGACGCCTTGATCGCGGCGAGCGGCGTGCGCAGGTCGTGCGAGACGGCCGAGAGGATCGCCGTGCGCAGGTCGGCCGCCGCGCTCGAGCTCGTCCAGCCTCGGAGGCCTCCGCCTCGAGCTCCTCGAGCTGCGAGCGACGCGGCGAGCTCCGCAGCGAAGGCGTCGAGGACGCGCTGTTCGTCCGGGGCGCACCGGCCGCCCGACGAGCGCGAGCTCGTGGACGTCGTCCAGCTCGACCGTGGCGTCGCTCGCGGCGCTCGGGCTCGGGCGCCCGACGCGTCTCGCCCGGTCGCCACGCGCTCCTCGTCGCGGTGCCAGACGGCGACGCCGTCGAGCGCGAACGTGCGGCGGATGCGCCTCGAGGAGCGTCGGCGACGGAGCGCGGCGCCGGCGAGCCGCGCGAGCGCCTCGGCCTCGGCGCGGGCCTGCGTGCCCCTCCGCCGCGCGCCGGGCGGCGAGCGAGACGAGCGCGCTCACGACGACGGCGACGGCGAGGAAGACGAGCAGCGCGAGGAGGTTCTCGCCCTCGGCGATCGTGAACGTGTAGAGCGGCGGCGTGAAGTACCAGTTGGCGAGCAGGAAGCCGCCGACGGCCGCGGCGAGGGCCGGCCAGATGCCGCCGACCGCGCGCGACGACGACGACGAGCAGGAGGTAGAGGAGCAGCACGCTCGGCAGGCCGAGGTGCTCGCGCAGGTGCGGCGAGCACCAGCGTCAGCAGCGGCAGCGCCGACGGCGGCGAGCAGCGACCCCGGCGACGACGCGGCGCCGGGGCAGCGCGGCCGGCCGACGCGTCGCGGGTCGGCGCCGGCGCCTTCCTCGTCGTCCGGCGCGGCTGATCACGTGCACGTCGATGCCGTCGCCCGAGTCGCGGATCACGCCGGTTGATCACCGAGCCGCGCGTGAGCTCGCTGCCAGCGCGACCGGCGGGTCGCGCCGAGCACGATCTGCGTCGCGTTCAGCGTGCGCGCCGCCGACGACGAGCGCCGTCGCCGACGTCGGCGCCGACGACCTCGCGGTAGGTCCCGCCGAGCTCCTCGAGGAGCGTCGCGCTGCCGGTCGAGCGCGTCGGCCGCCGGCGCGGCCAGGCCGTCCTGCGGGCGCACGTGCACCGCGACGAGGTCGCCCTTCGGCGCGCTGCGCCATGCGCGCCGCCCGCCGGACGAGGCGGTCGCCGTCGGCGGCGCCCGTCAGCGCGACGACGACCCGCTCGCGCGTCTCCCACGGGCCGGTCGATGCCGTGCGGCGTCGCGGTACTCCTCGAGCGCCTCGTCGACGCGGTCGGCGACCCAGAGGAGCGCGAGCTCGCGCAGCGCGCCGAGGTTGCCCGTCGCGGAAGTAGTTGCCGAGCGCGGCGTCGATCCGCTCCGGCGGGTAGATGTTGCCGTGCGCCATGCGGCGCCGCAGCGCCTCCGGCGTCATGTCGACGAGCTCGATCTGGTCGGCGCGGCGGACGACCTCGTCGGGGATCGTCTCCCGCTGCTTGACGCCCGGTGATCCGCTCGACGACGTCGTTGAGCGACTCGAGGTGCTGGATGTTGACCGTCGAGATGACGTCGATGCCGGCGTCGAGCAGCTCCTCGACGTCCTGCCAGCGCTTCTCGTTGCGCGAGCCGGGGACGTTCGTGTGCGCGAGCTCGTCGACGAGCGCGACCTGCGGGCTGCCGGGCGAGGACCGCGTCGACGTCCATCTCCTCGAACGTCGCGCCGCGGTACTCGATCGGCCTCGCGCGGCACGACCTCGAGGTCGCCGATCTGCTCGGCGGTCTTCGGCGCGGCCGTGCGTCTCGACGAAGCCGACGACGACGTCGGTGCCGCGCTCGTGCCGGCGCCGGCCCTCGTTGAGCATCGCGAACGTCTTGCCGACGCCGGGCGCGGCGCCGAGGTAGATGCGGAGCGTCGCCGCGCGGCCATCGCACGTAGCAGACGCGACCTACTGCGCTTCGCGTCGAGCGCGAGGTTGAGCTCGAGCACGTTGACGCCGCGGCTCGCCGAGGAAGCCGAGCGAGCGGCCGTCGGTGTGCTCGTCGACGAGCTCCAGCACCTGCGGCTCGCGGCGAGCCCGCGCGCCCGGGCGACGCGCGGCGCCTGCAGCCGCGCGTTGGCGACCGAGATGTGCGGGTCGAGGCCCGAGCCCGACGCGGTCACCGCGTCGACCGGGACCGGCGCGTCGGCGGCGAGGCCGTTCTCCTCGCGGTACGCGGCGCACGCGCTCGCGCGACCGTCGTCGAGCAGCTCCGGGTTCGTCGGGCCGAGGTTCGACGCCGAGCTCGCCATCGCGTCGTAGCCGTCGCCGGCCGCCGACGGGCGCGGCTGGAAGTACGTTCGGCCCTGCGAAGGCTGGCCGATCAGCGATCGAGCCGACGACGCTTCCGTCGCGCTCGACGAGCGAGCCGTCGGCCTTGTCGGCGAAGGCGACCTGCGCGACGCCCGTGACGACGAGCGGGTAGACGAGGCCGAGCAGGACGGTGAAGACGAGCGAAGGCGAGGAGCGCGGGAAGGAGCTGGCGGCGCATCAGACGATCCCGAGCGCCGTGACGACGACGTCGATCGAGCTTGATGCCGATGAACGGGGCGATGATGCCGCCGAGCGCCGTAGATGAGCAGGTTGCGGCGCAGCAGCGCGGCGGCGCCGATGCGGCCGGAACTTCACGCCGCGCAGCGCGAGCGGGATCAGCGCGACGATGATCAGCGCGTTGAAGATGACCGCGGAGAGGATCGCGCTGCGCGGGCTGTCGAGGTCCATGATGTTCAGCCGGTCGAGCGCCGGGAAGACGCCGGCGAACATCGCCGGGATGATCGCGAAGTACTTCGCGACGTCGTTGGCGATCGAGAACGTCGTCAGCGAGCCGCGCGTGATCAGCAGCTGCTTGCCGATCTCGACGATCTCGATGAGCTTCGTCGGGTTCGAGTCGAGGTCGACCATGTTGCCCGGCCTCCTTGCGCCGCCTGCGTGCCGGTGTTCATCGCCACGCCGACGTCGGCCTGCGCGAGCGCGGGCGCGTCGTTCGTGCCGTCGCCGGTCATCGCGACGAGGTCGCCGCCCGCCTGCTCGCGCTTGATCAGCGCCATCTTGTCCTCGGGCGTCGCCTCGGCGAGGAAGTCGTCGACGCCCGCCTCGTCGGCGATCGCCTCCGCGGTGAGCGGGTTGTCGCCGGTGATCATCACCGTGCGGATGCCCATCGCGCGCAGCTCGTCGAAGCGCTCGCGCATGCCCTCCTTGACGACGTCCTTGAGGTGGATGACGCCGAGCGCGCGGCCGTTCTCGGCGACGACGAGCGGCGTGCCGCCCGACGCGGCGATCGCCGTCGACGACTGGCGCCGAGCTCGGCGGGAACGGCGCCGCCCTGCTCCTCGACCCAGCGTCGGACCGCGTCGGCCGCGCCCTTGCGGATCGCGGCGGCCGTCCGATGTCGACGCCGCTCATCGCGGTCTGCGCGGTGAACGGGACGAGCGTCGCGCCGTGGAGCTCGCGCTCGCGCAGGCCGAAGCGCTCCTTCGCGAGCACGACGATCGAGCGGCCCTCGGGCGTCTCGTCGGCGAGGCTCGAGAGCTGCGCCGCGTCGGCGAGCTCGTGCTCGGTGACGCCCGGGCGCCGGGAGGAACTCGGTCGGCCTGGCGGTTGCCGAGCGTGATCGTGCCGGTCTTGTCGAGCAGCAGCGTCGAGCAGTCGCCGGCCGCCTCGACGGCGCGGCCGCGACATCGCGAGCACGTTGCGCTGCACGAGCCGGTCCATGCCGGCGATGCCGATCGCGGAGAGGAGCGCGCCGATCGTCGTCGGGATCAGGCAGACGAGCAGCGCGACGAGCACGATCGTCGACTGCGCGGCGCCGGAGTAGATCGGCGAACGGCTGCAGCGTCACGACCGCGACCAGGAAGATGATCGTGAGCCCGGCGAGCAGGATGTCGAGCGCGATCTCGTTCGGCGTCTTCTGCCGGCTCGCGCCCTCGACGAGCGCGATCATGCGGTCGAGGAAGGTCTCGCCCGGCTTCGCGGTGACGCGGACGACGATCTCGTCGGAGAGCACGCGGGTGCCGCCGGTGACGGCCGAGCGGTCGCCGCCCGACTCGCGGATCACCGGCGCCGACTCGCCGGTGATCGCCGACTCGTCGACGCTGGCGATGCCCTCGATCACGTCGCCGTCGCCGGGGATCACCTCGCCGGCGGAGACGACGACGACGTCGCCGACGGCGAGCTGCGCGCTCGGCACCTCCTCGATCGTGCCGTCGGCGCCGCCGCGTGCGCGCCACCGTCTCCGGCGCGGGTCTTGCGCAGCGTCGTCGGCCTGCGCCTTGCCGCGCCCCTCGGCCATCGCCTCGGCGAAGTTGGCGAAGAGCACGGTGAACCAGAGCCAGAGCGCGACCAGCCCGGCGAAGACGTTCTCCTGCGTCGAGCGTCGCCGAGGTCCTTGAAGAAGAGGACCGTGACGAGCGACGCTGCCGACCTCGACGACGAACATGACCGGGTTGCGCGCCATGCGGCGCGGGTCGAGCTTGCGGCACGGCCGCACCGAGCGCGCGCCGGCGCGACGATCGCTGCGGATCGAAGAGGCGAGACGGGCTTCTGTGGTCACAGGCTGCAGGTGCTCCACGATCGGGGCCGAGCGCGAGGACGGGGAAGTACGTGAGGCCGACGACGATCAGGACGACGCCGACGAGCAGCCCGGCGAACAGCGGCGTGTCGGTCGGGAACGTGCCGGCGGACGGCGGGCACCGGCTGCTTGCGGGCGAGCGAGCCGGCGATCGCGAGCACGGGGACGATCAGGACGAAGCGGCCGACGAGCATCGCCAGCCCGAGCGTCGTGTTGAACCAGTCGGTGTTGCCGGTGAGGCCGCCGAACGCCGAGCCGTTGTTGTTCGCCGCCGACGTGAACGCGTAGACGATCTCGGAGAGCCCGTGCGGGCCGGGGTTGAGGATCGAGACGTCGTTGACCGTGTCGAGCACGACCGAGACGCCGGCGAAGGCGAGCACGATGCAGCGGCACGGCGAGGAGGTAGAGCGACGACGAGCTTCATCTCGGTCGCCTGGATCTTCTTGCCGAGGTACTCGGGCGTCCGGCCGACCATCAGCCCGGCGATGAACACCGAGAGCAGCGCGAAGACGAGCATCCCGTAGAGGCCGGCGCCGACGCCGCCGGGGCTGACCTCGCCGAGCATCATGTTCACGAGCGGCACGGCGCCGCCGAGCGGCGTGAAGCTGTCGTGCGCGGAGTTCGACCGAGCCGGTCGACGTGCCGGTCGTCGAGGCCGCGAAGAGGCCGGACGACGGCGGCGCCGAAGCGCGATCTCCTTGCCCTCCATGTTCGCCGCCGACGGCGCCGAGCGCCTCGCAGGCTGCGGGTTGCCGTCGCGTCTCGAAGTGCATCGCCGACGCCGGCGGCGGCGATCCAGAGGACGAACATCGCGGCGAACAGCGCCCAGCCCTGGCGCGTGGTCCTTCGACCAGCCGGCCGAAGGCGTACGTGAGCGCGAACGGGATCAGCGAGCAGCGCGAAGATCTCGAGGAGGTTCGTGAACGCCGTTCGGGTTCTCGAACGGGTGCGCGGAGTTCGCGTTGTAGAAGCCGCCGCCGTTCGTGGCCGAGCTCCTTGATCGCCTCCTGGCTCGCGACCGGGCCGCCGGGGATCGACTGCGTCGCGCCCTGCGACCGTCGTCGCGGTGCGTCGGGCCGTCGAAGTTCTGGACGACGCCCTGGCCCGACGAGCACGAGCGCGAACACGATCGCGAGCGGCAGCAGGACGCGGACGATCGCGCGCGTGAGGTCGACCCAGAAGTTGCCGATCGTGTCCGCTGCGGCGGCGCACGAGCCCGCGGATCGAGCGCGACGGCGACGGCGAGCCCGACGGCCGCCGAGACGAAGTTCTGCACCGCGAGCCCGGCCATCTGGGTGAGGTGGCTCATCGTCGACTCGCCGGCGTAGTTCTGCCAGTTCGTGTTGGTGACGAAGCTGACCGCGGTGTTGAACGCGAGCGCGGGCGGCACGGCGCCGACGTCGGTCGGGTTCAGCGGCAGGCTAGCCCTGGAGGCGCTGGAGCAGCGTAGAGCCCGAGCACCGAGACGACGCTGAACGCGAGCAGCGCGAACGCGTAGACGGTCCAGCGCTGCTCGCGCTTCGGGTCGACGCCGCAGAGGCGGTAGATCGACGCGCTCGACGGGAGCGAAGACCCGGTCGCCGGGCGCGGCGCCGCCGCCGAAGACGCGCGGCGAGGTAGGCGCCGAGGACGCGCGTCGTGACGAGCAGCGATCGCGACGAGCACGCCGAGCTGCAACCAGCCGGAGGTCATCCGAGCCGCTCCGGGTACACGAGCGCGAAGATCAGGTACGCCAGCGCTCCAAGCGCGAGCACGACACCGATCGCGTCGCCCGCGCTCACGGCTGCTCGTCGCGCCTCGGAGGCCCGCTCGGTGCTCTCGCCCAACAGCAGGTCGCACCCGCGCACGAGCAGCGCGGCGAGGGCGAAGAAGGCTCGCGACGACGAGGAGGAAGACGATGTCCATGCCGTCGGTGTAGCGGTGCAGGGCGTGCGGGGCGAGGCTCGTTGACGGATCCCCTACGGCAGTCGCCGCACCCTTGACGGATCCTTGACGCCGACCAGTTCGCGCGCGGCCAGCTGGAGCTGCCTTCGAGACAGCTGTTGCAAAAGATCCGATCTTTATGCCTAGAATCCCCCCGCATTGGCAACGACGTGCAGTCTAGCGGTAAATGATCGGGTCTTTGATCCGAGAGGAGGAGTGGCCGGCGATGAGCGCCGGGCCGATGATCACGGGCTCGGATGCCCGCGACGTGCGCTTTCCCACGTCACGTTGGCTGGACGGCTCGGATGCCATGCACACCGATCCGGACTACTCCGCCGCCTACGTCGTGCTGCGCACGGACGCGGCCGGCGGTCTCGACGGTCACGGACTGACGTTCACGAGTCGGGCGTGGCACAGAGGTCTGTGTCGCGGCCGTGCGCGCCCTCGAGCCGCTGGTCGTCGGCCGGTCGCTCGAGCAGATGCTGGGGGACATGAGCGGCTTCTGGCGCAGCCTCGTCTCGGAGACGCAGCTGCGGTGGCTAGGCCCCGAGAAGGGCGTGATTCACCTCGCCACGGCGGCTGTGGTGAACGCCGTCTGGGACCTCTGGGCCAAGCGCGAAGGGAAGCCGATGTGGAAGCTCCTGGCGGACCTCACGCCCGAGGAGCTCGTCGGCTGCGTGGATTTCCGCTACATCGACGACGCGCTCAGCCCTCAGGAGGCGATCGACCTCCTCCGCGACGCCCGGCGCGGCCGAGAGGAGCGCGAGGCCGGAGGTGATCCGGGACGGCTACCCCGCCTACACCACGTCGGCCAGGGTGGCTCGGGTACACCGACGAGAAGGTCGAGGCGCTGGTGCGTGCCTCGGTGGCCGACGGCTTCGCCCACGTGAAGATGAAGGTCGGCGCCGATCTGGAGGACGACGACCGCCGTGCGTCCCTCATCCGTCGAGCGCTCGGGCCTGACGGCGTGCTGATGATGGACGCGAATCAGGTCTGGGGCGTGGACGAGGCGATCGAGGCGATGACGCGCCTCGGTGTGCACGACCCGTGGTGGATCGAGGAGCCGACGAGCCCCGACGACATCCTCGGTCATGCCCGCATCGAGACGGGAGATCGCGCCGATCCGCGTCGCGACCGGCGAGCACGTGCAGAACCGGGTCGTGTTCAAGCAGCTCTTCCAGGCCGAGGCGATCGACGTCTGCCAGCTCGACGCGTGCCGGATCGGCGGGGTCAACGAGGCGATCGCGATTCTGCTCCTGGCCGCGAAATTCGGGATCCCGGTGTGTCCCCACGCGGGTGGCGTCGGTCTCTGCGAGTACGTGCAGCACCTCGCGCTGTTCGACTACATCGCCGTCGAGCGGGTCGCTCGAGAACCGCGTGGTCGAATGGGTGGATCATCTCCACGAGCACTTCCGGTATCCCGCCGTCGTGCGTGAGGGACGGTACGTGGTGCCGCGCGATCCCGGCTACAGCGTCGAGATGCTGCCCGAATCGCTCGACGAGTACGCGTTCGCCAGCACGGGGTCGCCTGGGCCGACGTTGCGCTCGCCGGTCGGGGAACGTGACGATGGCGTCCGCGATGGAGCAGGACCCTGTGACGGCGGAGTCGACGACCAAGTCGCTCGCGATCGGCCGCGATCGTCTGCTCCAGGCGGGCCTGCTTGCCCTCCGGTCCGGGCCCGCGCTGATCCTCATCCTCCTGGTCGTCGTCGTCGGGCTGACCACGCCGGTGTTCTTGACGAGCCGAAACATCGGCAACGTCTGCTCGCCAGACCTCGGTCATCGCGGTCCTCGCCCTCGGCCAGTTGCTCGTGATCGTCTCGGGGGATCGACCTCTCGGTCGGCGCCGACGCATCGCGCTCTCGGGCGTGGTCGGTGCGATCGTCTACGAGCACGACGACCTCGAGCGTGCTCGTGATCGCCGCGATCCTGCGGCACGGGCGTCGCGGTGGGGCGACGAACGGGCTGATCTACGTGTACGGGCGTGTGCCGCACCCGTTCATCGTCACGCTGGCCACGTTCAGCATCGCGAGCGGGCTCGCCCTGTGGGCGGCCAACGGGACGCCGATCTCGGGCATGCCCCGATCGTGCAGACGATCGGGGGCGGCTCGATCGACTGGCTGCCCTACTCGATCCTCGTCGTCGCCGGCGCTGGCTCGTCCTGTGCCTGCTGCTCACGACGCGCCTGGTCTGGGGACGGTGGCTGTACGCGGTGGGCGGCAACCCCGATGCCGCGCGGCGCTCGGGCATCCCGGTCGGCGCGTGCTGGTCACCGTCTACGTCCTGTGCGGCTTCGCCGCCGGCGTGGGCGGCCTCATCACCGCCGGGCTGATCGACGCCGGGTCACCCACCGCAGGCGATCTCGCCGAGCTCGACTCGATCGCCGCGGTGATCATCGGTGGCGCCGCGTTCGCGGGCGGGCGAGGCGGCGTGGGGAACGCACTCGTGGGGGCATTCACGATCGGCGTGATCCGCAACGCCCTCAACCTCCACAACGTCGATGCCTTCTACCAGCTGATCGCGATCGGCGTGGTCGTACTGCTCGCGGTCGAGGCGGACGTGCTGCGCGGCTATCTCGAGGGACGGCGCGCGTGGCGCAGGCGGCGAGGCACGGATGACCGCGACGCTGTACGACCGCAGCCGCTCGCCGAGACCGAGGTTCCGGTGCTCGCCGTCCGCGGCGCGGTGAAGCGATTCGGGGCGGTCACAGCGCTCGACGGCGTCGACCTCGAAGTCCGCCGCGGAGAGGTCCTGGCGCTGCTGGGCGACAACGGGGCTGGGAAGTCGACCCTGATCAAGTGCCTGAGCGGCGTGCATCGCCTGGACGCGGCTCGATCGAGATGAACGGCGCGGTGATGTCGATCCAGTCGCCCTCCGACGCACGCGAGCTCGGTATCGAGACCGTGTACCAGGATCTCGCGCTGTTCGACAACCTGCGCGCGCCCGACAACTTCTACGCGGGGCGCGAGCTCGCCGCGCCCGCGTGGCTCCCTCCTTCGCTCCGGCTCCTCAAGCGCAAGCGCATGACGGAGTCGACGCGCGAGGTGCTGGATCGGCTGCAGGTCACCCTCCCCGATCCGGGCGCGTTCGTCGGCCTGATGTCGGGAGGGCAGCGCCAGGCCGTTGCAGTCAGCCGGGCGGCGGCCTTCGCCTCGAAGGTCGTGATCCTCGACGAGCCGACCGCCGCCCTCGGCGTGCGGGAGGCACGTAACGTGCTCGACCTCATCCTCCGGCTGCGGGGCGAGAACCGCGCCGTGGTCGTCGTCTCGCACGCGATGGATCACGTGATGGAGGTCGCCGACCGCGCCGTCGTCCTGCGGCGCGGACGCAACGTCGGGTGAGCTCGTCCCGTCCGCCGAGACGTACGAGCAGATCGTCTCGTTGATCGTGGGAGGTGCCGAGTGAGCGGACTGTAGGGCTGTCTGCAGTCCGGGCCGGTTCGCCGGTCTGGCGGCCACAGGCACTCCGCCGCTACTGCAGGGCTGCGGAGGCGACGCCCGGAGAGGTGCATCGGTCGTGTCGATTCTGTACGCCTGACGAAAGGACTCGAGATGTTCAAGCACAGGCTGTTGGGAGGCGTGGCGCTCATGGCCGTCCTCGCGGCGGCGTCCATCCTCGCGGCTGGGGCAGCGGCGAAGCCGAGCAAGCAGCAGGAGGTCGTCAAGCTCGGCTTCATCACGAAGTTCCCGGTCGATTTCTTCTTCACCCTGCAGAACGCGGCCAAGAAGTGGGACGCGGCCACTCCCGGGGCGAAGGTGATCTTCGCGCAGGGCAAGAGCGCAACCGACGACGCCGGTGAGATCGCGGCGATCCAGAACATGGTCGCACAGGGAGTCTAAGGGCATCGCCATCACGCCGACGAGCCCCGCCGTGTCCTCCGCGCTCGACAAAGCCATCAAGCAGGGCGTCAAGGTCGTCCTGATGGACAACGACATTCCCGCGTGGAAGAACAAGACGTCGGTCGTGGCGACCGACAACCTGAAGGGCGGCGTGCTCGCCGGGAAGTACCTGTCGACAAAGCTCAAGGCCGGCGACACGCTCGGGATCCTCGAAGGCGTTCCCGGCGTCCCGGCGCTCGATGCCCGCGTGAAGGGGATGCTCACGGGCCTCGGTTCGCTGCGCAGCCAGATCAAGGTCGTCTCCAAGCTGCGTACCGACTGCGACCAGACCAAGGGTGCAGCGGCCGCGCAGACGATGCTGACGGCGAACCAGGACATCACCGCGATCTACGGCGCCTGCGGACCGCCGATCCTGGGCGCGATCCAGTCGATCAAGAACGCCGGCATCGAGCCAGCGAACATCATCGTCGTCGGCTTCGACGCGTTGCCCGACGAGGTCGCCCAGATCAAGGCGGGGACCGAGGACGGCAGCGTGGCGCAGTTCCCGGCCAAGATCGGCTCGCTTGGCGTGGCGACGCTGTACAGGGCCGTTCAGGGCAAGAAGGTGCCGAAGAACGTCGACACCGGTACCGCCTTCGTCACGAAGGCCAACGCGAGCACGTTCGGCTAGACATCGAGCACCGTCATCTGCCCTCCTGGTGACGGAAGTGGATCCCCCGGTGCGGGTTGCATCGGGGGATCCGTACTCTCGGGCCGCGCTGGCAGCCTTCCTTCATGATCGTCGACGCACACCACCATTTCTGGAACCTCGAACGCGTCGCACAGCCGTGGCTGACGGACGAGCACGCGGCGATCGCGCGCACGTTCGAGCCGCCGGACCTCGAGCCCATGCTCGCGCCGAGCGGCATCGAGCAGACGGTGCTCGTGCAGAGCGCCAGCCTCGACGCGGATACGGACTACGCCTTCGAGCACGCCGAGGCCCACGCCTGGATCGGAGGCGTGGTTGCCTGGGTCCCGCTCGGCGACCCCGCACGAACGCGTGAGCGGCTCGAGGAGCTGACCGCGCGCCCGAAGCTTCGGGGCGTCCGCAACCTGATCCACGAGGAGACCGATGCGCATTGGATCCTGCGACCGCCGGTGCTGGAGAGTCTCGAGCTCGTCGCGGAACACGGCCTCGTGCTCGAGCTGCCGGTTGTCTTCCCTCGGCATCTCGACGACGTCCCCGAGCTCGCGAGGAGCTTCCCCTCGCTCACGATCGTGATCGACCATCTGGGGAAGCCGCCGCTCGGAACGGCTGAGATGACGCGCTGGGCGGCAGGGATCCGCGCCGCCGCGGACTCTCCCAACGTCGCCGCCAAGATCTCCGGCCTCAACACCGCGCTGCGACGGCCGGATTGGGATGCCGACGATCTCCGTGAGGCGGTGACTGTCGCCGTGGAGTGCTTCGGCCCGGAGAGGCTGCTTTGCGGCAGCGACTGGCCCGTGGCGCTGCTCAACGGCAGCTATGCCCGAGTCTGGGACGAGACGGTACGTGTCGTCCAAGCCGTCGCACCCCAGGGCGCAGGCCGCATACTGCGAGGCACGGCACGGCGCCTGTACAGGCTGGAAGATCAGAGCCAGTTCTCCCGCACGGCCGACCCAGGAGACATCGATGGCCGCGCTCACTGACCAGGCGATCGCCAAGATCAAGGATCTGATCATGTCCGGCGAGTTCGCCGCCGCCTCCAAGCTGCCGAAGGAGCAGGAGCTCGCGCAGCGGCTCGGCCTGTCGCGCAACTCGCTGCGCGAGGCGGTGCGGGCCTTGACGCTCATCGGCGTGCTCGAGCCCCGGGTCGGCGACGGCACCTACGTGACATCGCTCGAGCCGGAGCTCCTCCTCACCGGAATGGGGTTCGTGAGCGACCTGCTCACCGGCCCGACGCTGCTCGAGCTCCACCAGGTGCGGCGCATCCTGGAGCCGGTCGCCACGGGCATGGCGACCGCACGGCTCACCGAAACGGACTTCACGGCACTCGAGGAGTGCCTGGCTCGCATGGATATCGCGGAGACGACACAGGCCTTCATCGCCGCCGACGAGGAGTTCCACCGCATCATCGTCACCGCCTCGGGCAACGCGACGCTCGCCTCGCTGATCCAGAACCTCTCCGGCGGCACGCTGCGGGCCAGGCTCTGGCGCTCCGTTACCGAGCAGGACGCGATCGAGGTCACCCGCAAGCGTCATCAGGACATCTACGAGGCGCTTCGCGCCGGCGACGCCGAGCGCGCCAGCGCCGCCGACCTGATCCACCTCTCCGAAGGCGAACACTGGCTCCGCCGTGTGATCGAGAGCGAGGAGGCGATCGGCGCGATCGAACCGCGTGACGGCGCCTCTCGTGACGACGGCGGATCGTGACCCCGCAGGCCGTCTACTACGAGGGGGCGGGCCGGTTCGCACTCGGGGCCTGCGAGGTCCGGCCGGCCGGGGCCGGTGAGGTCCGCCTCGACGTCGCGTACTGCGGTGTGTGTGGGACCGATCTGCACATCGCGCGCGGGCACATGGATCACCGCGTCCGGGTGCCACAGGTGATCGGGCACGAGATGTCGGGCACGATCGCCGAGCTCGGGGCCGGAGTGACCGGATTCGAGGTCGGAGACGCCGTCGTCGTGCGCCCTCTGGACACCCGCGGTGAGACGCCCGCCGACAAGGGTGTCAGTCACATCTGTCGCGAGCTGAAGTTCTTGGGGATCGACACGCCGGGCGCGTTCCAGGGCTCATGGACCGTCCCGGCCTTCACCGTGCACAAGCTCCCGGCCGGCACCGACCTGAAGCTCGCCGCGCTCGTCGAGCCCCTGGCGGTCGCGTGTCACGACGTGCGGCTGGGCGGCGTCAGGCCGGATGACGCCGTGGTGGTGATCGGTGGCGGCCCGATCGGCCTGCTCGTCGGGCTGGTGGCGCGGGCGCAGGGCGCCCGCGTGCTCGTGAGCGAGGTCAACGCCCATCGGCTCGCGCTCGCCGCCGAGCTCGGGCTCGACGTGGCCAATCCGGACGAAGACGATCTGGCGAGCCTCGTCCGTACCTCGACCGACGGGGCCGGCGCCGACGTGGTCTTCGAGGTGTCGGGCTCGACCGCTGGCGCCGGGCTGATGACCGAGCTCGCGTGCATCCGCGGGACGATCGTGATCGTCGCCATCTTCCCGGAGCCGGAGCCGGTCCGGCTCTTCGACCTCTTCTGGAAAGAGCTGCAGCTGATCGGGACGCGGGTGTACGAGCCCGAGGACTACACGCGGGCGATCGCCCTGGTCGACGGCGGCAGCCTGCCGCTCGCGCGCCTGATCACGAGCGTCGAGCCGCTCGACTCGCTGCCCGCGCTCTTCGCGAATCCCGCGTCCACCTCGTCGGCGGTCAAAGTGCTCGTCGACTGCCGCTCGTGAACGCCGCGGACACTGCTCTGGCTCGGTTTGGCCTCGCCGGCCGCACGGTGCTCGTCACCGGGTGCCGGCGGGGGATCGGCCGAGCGGTCGCGCTCGCTGCAGCCGACCTCGGGGCAGACGTCGTGGGCGTCAGCGCATCGCTCGAGGCGGACGGGGGAGAGGTTGCACGGGAGGTGGAGCGGCGCGGTCGTGCGTTTCGCGGCTACGCCTGCGACTTTGCCGATCGCGCCGCGGTCCGCGCGCTCGTCGCGACGCTCCGTGACGACGTCCCCACGATCGACGTGCTCGTCAACAACGCGGGCACCGTCTACCGTGCCCCCGCGGTCGAGTACCCGGACGAGGACTGGGAGCGGATCGTCCAGGTCAACCTCAACGCACAGTTCGTGCTAACGCGCGAGGTGGGGAGGCGGATGATCGAGCGGGGGAGCGGCAAGATCGTGTTCATCGCCTCCCTGCTCTCGTTCCAGGGCGGCATCTACGTTCCGGCCTACGCGGCGAGCAAGGGCGGCATCGCGCAGCTGACGAAGGCGTTGGCCAACGAGTGGGCGAGCCTCGGCGTGAACGTCAACGCCGTCGCTCCCGGCTACATCCAGACGGACAACACGCAGGCGCTGCAGGACGATCCCGGTCGCTCGCGCCAGATCCTCGAGCGGATCCCGGCAGCGCGTTGGGGTACGCCCGAGGATGTCGCCGGCGCCGTTCTCTTCCTTGCCTCGTCCGCCGCCGACTACGTGCACGGCTCGGTGGTCACCGTCGACGGCGGCTGGATGTCCCGCTAGGCGTGGGTGAACCACATGGTTACCCCGCGCGCCCCTCCTTCATCGCTCGGCATGGCCAGCCGTGTGTGCGCTCCCGCCGGGCCAAGCCCGGCTCCGCGCGCCCAGCTGAGCCGTTCCATCGACAGAGAGGCTGGATCGATCGAGAACTCAAGGCCAGGAGACCGGACGACCGGCGCTCTAGACTCGCCACGTGCCAGGGAGGCGTCGTGGTCGCGAGGTGCACATGGAGCGCGTGCTCGGGACGCCGGCGCTCTTCGCCACCGCGTACGGGAACGTCGGCTCGTCGATCTACTACGCCCTCGGGCTCACTGCGGTCTATGCGCTCGGGCTGACGCCCCTCGTCTTCGTCGTCGCCGGAGTCGTCTTCGCCGCGACCGCTGCGACGTATGCGGAGGGCACGGCGCGTTACCCGGAAGCAGGCGGCTCGGCAAGCTTCGCCCGCCACGCCTTCGACGAGCTTGATCAGCTTCTCGGCCGGCTGGGCACAGATGCTCGTCTACGTCGTCACCGTCTCCGTGTCCGCGTTCTTCGTGCCGCACTACCTCTCGGTCTTCTGGGAGCCGCTGAACACGAACCCCTGGGACATCGTCGTCGGTGCGATCGTGATCGTGATCCTTGTCGGCCTCAACATGGTGGGTGTCCAGGAAGCCACGAAGCTCTCGATCTCGCTCGCGGTGATCGACTTCGCCACGCAGATCCTGCTCGTGCTCCTCGGCTTCGCGCTCGTCTTCAGCCCTGAGATCCTCGTCGAGAACGTCCACTGGGGTGTGGCCCCGACCTGGTCGAACCTCGCCGTCGCGATTCCCGTCGCGATGCTCGCGTACACCGGCGTGGAGACGGTCTCCAACCTCGCCGAGGAGGCGCGCGACCCGGTGCGCACCGTCCCGAACGCGTACAAGCTCGTGGCTGGGGCGGTGTTCGCGATCTACTTCACGCTGCCGCTCGTCGCGTTGTCGGCGATGCCGGTGGAGGAGATCGACGGCGAGCTCACGACGCGCTTAGCGCTGCCGCCGGAGGACGGGCGGATTACGCCAACGATCCCATCCTCGGCCTCGTAGACAACCTCGGGCTCGAGGGATGGGTGCTCGACGCGACGCAAGTCTACGTCGGCATCCTCGCAGCGACGATCCTCTTCATCGCCACGAACGCGGGGGTGATCGGTGCCTCGCGCATCACGTACTCGATGGCGACGTACCGCCAGTTGCCCGAGGTCTTCCGGAGGCTGCACCCGCGCTTCAAGACCCCGTGGCTCGCGCTCATCCTCTTCGCCGGCATCGCCCCGATCCTGATCATCCTGCCGGGGGACGTGAACTTCGTCGGCACGCTGTACTCGCTCGGCGCAACGCTTCTCGTTCACGGTCGCGCACGCCTCGATCGTGCGCCTGCGCATGCTCGACCGCGACAGCGCGGAGCCGCCCATCTACACGGGACGCCCCAATCTCCAAGTTCGCGGCGTCGACTGGCCTCTGTTCGCATTCCTCGGCGGCGTCGCGACGGGCGTCTCGTTCCTGGTGCTCGTGGTGCAGAATCCGGCGACGCGTTGGGTGGGGCTCGGCTGGCTTGCCTTCGGACTCGTCGGCTACGCGGTGTACCGGCGCCGCGTCGTGCGCAGCACGCTCCGAGAGACCGTCAAGGCGCCGCCCGCGTTCGGAGCAGCGCTCGCCCTCGAATATCGTCGTCTCCTCGTTCCCGTCATCTCCGGTCAGCCGTCCGACGAGGCGCTCGACGTTGCCTGCTCGCTCGCCGCCGAGCGCGGCGCCCGCATCGTCGCGCTCAACGTGCTCGAGGTGCCGCTCGAGCTGCCGCTCGACGCCGATCTGCCTGCCTTCGAGGAGCAGGCGAACCGCGAGCTGGACGAGGCCGTGGCGATCGGCGACTCCTACGACGTCCGCGTGATCGATCGCCTCGTGCGCGCGCGAAGCGCGGGACCGGCGATCGTGGAGGAGGCCGGACGGCGGGGCACGGAGATCATCGTCCTCGGCTCACCCCGGCGCGGGCTCACGAGCGCCCGAGCCGGCGTGTTCGGGAGCACTGTGGACTACGTGCTCAAGCACGCACCCTGCCGGGTGATGGTGGCCGCCACGCAGGGGAAGAAGGCCGCGTGAGCTCGCGCTGGTACCACCTCGCGGTGCTCGTCTTCGCCGTGCTCTTCGTCTGCATCGGCGTGGCGCTGCTCGCGGTCACGGCGGCCCGCGGTGGCGGCCTCGTCGGGTTCGTCCTCGGCGGGCTGTTCATCGCGCTCGGCGTCGCCCGCTTCATCGTCGAGCGCAAGCGGAGTGGTCTTTAGTGGTGGCTCCGGGAAGTACGGCACCGCTTGGCCGGCTGCAAACGCTTCGCCTCGCGTCGTCCTCGGTCGCCCCCATACCTTCAGGTATGGGGGCTCCCTGCGTCCTAGCGCTGCTCGGTTTTCGCTCGGCCCAGCAGCACTCGAACTTCCCGGAGACACCACTAATGGCCCGCAAGGTTCGCGGCTTCGAGCGCGTCCTCGACGCGCCTGCGCTCTTTGCCGTCGCGTACGGTGAGATCGGCTCCTCGATCTACTTCGCGCTGGGCATCGTCGCCTCCGTGGCGCTCGGGCTGACGCCGCTCGTGCTCCTGCTGTCGGGCGCCGTCTTTCTGCTCGTCTCGCTCTCGTACGCGGAGGGGACCGCGGCGATCCCGGAGACCGGCGGCGCCGAGACGTTCGTGCGGCGCGCCTTCAACGACCTCGCCGGCTTCGTCACAGGATGGGCGCTGTTCCTCGACTACCTGATCGTGATCGCGCTCTCCGCGTTGTTCCTGCCGCACTACGTCGGCGCTGCGCTCTCGGCGGACAGGCTGCGCGAGTCGCCCTGGGACGTCGTGGTCGCGGTCTGCGTGATCCTCGGCATCGCAGCGGTCAGGCTCTTCCGCCACTCGCGTATGCACACCACGGGACTCGTGGTCGCGGTGCTCGACCTGGCGGTGCAGCTCGTGATCGTGATCCTCGGGCTCGCACTCCTCTTCTCGCCGGAGACGCTCGTCGACGGGTTCGATCTCTCGGCCGGACAGGGTTGGGACGACCTCGCGTTTGCGTTGCCGCTCGCGATGCTCGCCTACACGGGGCTGGAGACGGTCGCGAACCTCGCCGAGGAGACCCGCGAGCCGGGCAAGACGCTGCCCCGCTCGCTGTTCTCGGCGATCGGGCTCGTCGTGGTGCTGACCGTGCTCGTGGCCGTCGTCGGCGTGTCGGCGTTCCCGGGCGAGGACGGGACGACCGCGCTCGGCGAGGAGTGGCTCGAAGCGCCCATGGTCGGGATCGCGACGGCCTTCCAGGGCGAGCTCCCGGGCGGGCTCGTGGATGTTCTGCGCGTGGTCGTCGGCCTCTCGGGCGCGCTCATCCTGTTCACGGCTGCCGTGACGTCGATGTCGGGGTGCACGCGGCTCGCCCACTCGATGGCGAGCCACGGCATGCTCCCGCGCGAGCTCGGCCGCTTCGAGCGCCGCTCGCTCGTCTCGCGCGAGGCGATCGTGCTGATCGCGCTGATCGCCGCCGCAATCGTCGTCGTCACTGGTCTCGCGGTCGACGACGACCTGGCGGGGCTCGCGAGCGTCTACTCGTTCGGAATCCTGCTCGCGTTCACCGCGGCGCAGCTCGCGGTGATCCGCCTCCGCAGGCGGGAGCCGGAGTTGCCGCGGCCGTTCCGCGCGCGGCCGGAGGTCACCATCCGCGGCGTGAGTCTGCCGCTGCCCGCGCTCGTCGGCGCGGTGCTGACCACGGCCGTCTGGGTCCTGGCGCTCGTCACGCACCCGGGGGCCCGCTACGTGGGGCCGGCCTGGCTCGTGCTAGGGCTGACCGTGTACTGGCTCGTGCGCATCCGTGCCGACCGTGGGCTGCTCGAGGATGTCGAGCCGGTCGCCGAGCTGCCGCCCGGTGCGGAGTTCAGGCGGGTGCTCGTGCCGATGAAGCTCGGGGACGTGGGGGAGGAGATGGTGGCGACGGCGGTTGCCCTGGCGAAGGAGCGGGAGGCTTCGGTGGAGGCGCTCTTCGTCGTCCGCGTGCCGCGTCGCTTCCCGCTCGAAGGGCCCCTGCCCCCCGAGGTGGACCAGCGGGCACGGGCGTCGCTCGACGAGGCGCGGGCGCTCGGGGAGGACAACGGCGTCCTCGTCGAGGGGTTCGTCGTCAGGGCCCGAGAGATCGGCCCGGCCATCGTCGAGGAGGCGGAGAGGAGAAACGTCGACCTCGTCGTGCTCGGTTCGGCACCCCGCTGGCGCCGGCAATCCCGTTTCTGGTCGCCGACCGTGGATCACGTGCTCCGCCACTCGCCGTGCGAGGTGCTCGTGGTCGCGTTCCCGGACGGCGTGTTCGAGGAGGGCTAGAGGCTTGATGTGGGTTGGGGGTGCGTTCGGGGAGGGTCTGCGCCAAGCAGCGTGGTCGGAGCGGTCGGCGCCAAGGCTGGCGGCCTTGGTGTCGACCGAGCCGGCCGCGATGCGCCGCGCGCATACCCCCAGCCGGACGTGCTCCTAACCCACATCAAGCCTCTACTAGATGACTGCTCGTGGCAGCGATCATCCAGCCGCTACGCTCCGCACGTGAGAGCAGTGATCATCGGCTGCGGGCGCACCGGCTCGTCCGTGGCTACCATGCTCGCCGCTGAGGGGTGGGACGTGACGTGCGTCGACGAGGACGAGCAGGCGCTCGCCCGCCTGGGCAGCTGGCGGGGAGGCTTCATCGTCGGCCACGCGATGGACACCACCGTCCTCGAGGAGGCCGGCGTCCCGGGTGCCGACGCCGTCGTCGTCGCCACCGACGGCGACAACACCAACCTCGTGATCGGACAGGTCGTGCAGAAGCGGTACGAGATCGCGTGCGTCGTCGTGCGCGTGCTCGATCCCCGCCGGGCCGACTTCTACACGCAGCGCGGTCTCCGCACGGTCTGCCCGACCCAGACGGCGATCTCGGTTCTCACCGAGGCGGTGCGGGCCTGCGAGCCGCGGCAGCTCGAGCCGCAGGGCAGCAGCGCCTAGTGCCAAGGGGCGCCAGATGTACGTGATCGTCGCGGGCGGGGGCAAGGTGGGCGCGAACGTGGCGCGCACGCTCGTCGATCTCGGCGCCGAGGTGACGCTCGTCGAGCAGCGGCGGGACCGCTACGAGACGCTGGAGGCCGAGTTCGGGCCGATCGCGATGCTGGGCGACGCGACCGAGCTCCATGTCCTCGAGCGCGCCGGCATCGCGCGGCCACCCGACCTCCTGCTCGCCGTGACCGGCGACGACGAGGACAACCTCGTGATCTCGCAGCTCGGCAAGGAGGGCTACGGCGTGCCGCGGGTCGTCGCCCGGGTCAACGATCCCCGCAACCAGCCGCATTTCGACCTGCTCGGGATCGACCAGACCGTGTGCGCGACGTCCAGCATCCTCGGCCTGGTCGGCCACTCGATGCCCGAGAGCGGGCTCGTGCGGCTGCTCGAGCTCCGCAAGGAAGGGCTCGAGGTGGTCGAGCTGCAGGTCGCAGGCGGCTCGCCCGCCGCCGGCCGGCGGGTGGCGGCGCTGCAGCTGCCCGAGGGCTCGCGCCTCGTCTCGGTGATGCGCGACGGCGTCGCGGAGATCGCGGTCGGCGAGACGGTGCTCCGGCCGGGCGACCAGGTGATCGGGATCCTCAAGCCCGGTCTCGAGGACGCGTTCCGGCGCGCGCTCGTCGGCCGCTCGTAGTCCCAGCCGTAGCCGCGGCATCGCCAGCGGCGAGAATGACGACCGGTGACCCTCGCCGAGCTGGCCATCACGATCGCGGTGCTTGCCGCCCTCGGCCTGGTTGCCGCCCGCGTCGGTCTCTCCGCCATCCCGGCCTACCTCCTTGCCGGCCTGCTGCTCGGGCCGAACGAGCCGAGGGTCCTCAGCCTGATCCAGCCCTCGGAGGTGACGGAGTTCGTCGCCGAGATCGGGCTCATCTTCCTCCTCTTCTTCCTCGGCCTCGAGTTCAGCCTCGACCGGGTCGTGCGCAGCGGGCGCCATGTCGCGACGGGCGGCACGGTCGACCTCGCGCTGAACGGCCTCCTCGGGCTTGCCGTCGGGCTCCTCGCGTTCGGTCCTACGTTCGCCGCGCTCGTGGTGGCGGCCTGCGTCTACGTCTCGTCGAGCGCGATCAGCGTCAAGGGGCTGATCGACTTCCGCCGCCTCGCCGACGACGAAACGGATCTCGTGCTCGGGATCCTCGTCTTCGAGGATCTCGTGCTCGCAGTCGTGCTGGGCGTCGTCGCCGCCGGCGGCATCGGGATCGGCGGCACCGCGGGCGCGGTCGCGAAGGCTGTGGGCTTCGTGGGGCTGTCGCTCCTGGCCTCGCGCTACCTGACGCGGCCGGTCGACTGGGTGCTCGGCCGGCTGCCGCTCGAGTTCTTCCTGCTCGCCGTGTTCGGGTTCCTGATCGGGATGTCGGCCGTCGCCACCGAGCTCGGCCTCTCCGAGGCCATCGGCGCGCTGATGGCCGGCATCGTCCTCGCGGAGACGTCGGCGCGCCGGGAGATCGAGGAGCGCTTCTTCAGCTTCCGTGACGTCTTCGCGGCCCTCTTCTTCTTCGTCTTCGGCCTCACGATCGACCTCGGTGCGCTCAGCTCCGTTTGGTGGCTCGTGCTCATGGCGACCGCCGCGACGGCCATGGGGAAGCTTGCCACCGGGCTCGTCGCCGGGCGACTCGGCGGGTTTTCGCGCCGGCAGGGACTCAACGCCGGCGCCGCGCTCTTCGCGCATGGCGAGTTCACGATCATCCTCGCCCAGGTCGCCGCGGGGAACGCCGTGCTCTCCACCTCCGATCGCGACGACCTGCTCGCGTTCGCGGGCATCTACGTGCTCGTCACGGCGACGATCGGCGTCGTGCTGATGAAGGAGTCCAAACGCCTCGGCCGTTTCCTCTTCGCTCGTCCCGCGGCCCCTAGACTGGAAGGAGCTCCATGACCGTCGACCTCCGCGAGACACGGCTCCCCGGCGTCGGAGTCAAGTACACGCTCCGCACGGCCCGTGGTGCGCGGCTCGCGCTCATCCTCCACAACGACGGCGACCGCGAGATCTACTACACCGCGCCGCACAGCGAGGAGCCGGATGCCGTGATCGAGCTCGACGACGACGAGGCGCGGCAGCTGGGCGCCGTGCTCGGCGGCGCGTACGAGCGGCCGCGGATCGTGGAGGACCTCGAGCTGGCGCTCGGCGAGCTCACGATCGAGTGGATCAAGGTTCCCGACGGCTCGCCGGCGATCGGCCACTCGCTCGCCGAGTGCGGCTTCCGGCAACGGACGGGTGTAACGGTGATCGCCATCCTGCGCGAGCCGGAGCCGATCTCGGGCGCGCAACCGGGGGACGTGATCCAGGAAGGAGACACGCTGGTGGTGGTCGGCAAGGCGGGGCAGTACGCCGCCTTCCGCAAGCTCCTCGCCGAGGGCCCCATTTAGGTGGGGGAACCCCATGGTTCCCCCACCTGCCCCTCCTTCACCGCTCGACATGCCCACCCGCAGGGTGCGCTCCCGCCGGGCCAAGCCCGGCTCCGCGCCTACGCGCAACGGACCATCACCGAAGACCGGTCATGGATCGCTACGCGTAGCGGCCGGAGGCCGGCTCCGCCGGCCGGGAGGCCAACTGCGGATGTCTGTGCCGAGGCCCGAAGGAGGGGGCTGGCGGGGGAACCATGGGTTCCCCCACCTAAACGCGCCAGTAGCGGCGAGACAGCAGCACCAGCACCGGGATCAACTCGAGCCGTCCGAGCCACATCAGCACGATCATCGCGAGGCTCGAGACGTCGCTGAACGGCTCGAACGACGACATCGGGCCGACCGCGCCAAGCGCGGGGCCGACGTTGCCGAGCGTGGTCGCGGCCGCTGCGATCGTGTCGATGGGTCGGATGTCCGGGCCCTGGATGGCGCCGTCGATCGCGATCAACCCTGCGCCGGCGACGAACACGCCCATGTAGAGGAGGATGAACGAGGTGATCGCACGGAGGATGCGTTCGTCGACGACGAGCCCGTTCAGCCTCACCGGAGCCACGAGCTCGGGGTGCACGGTCTGGCGCAGCTCGCGGCGCAGCGACTTCCCGAGCACGAGGTGTCGCACGACCTTGATCGAGCTGCCCGTCGACCCGGCCGAACCGCCGATGAACATCAGCAGCACGAACGTCATCACGGTCAAGCGTCGGCCAGAGCGCGAAGTCGACGCTCGCGAATCCGGTCGTCGTCATCAGCGAGACGGCCTGGAACACGCCGTGCCGGATCGCCGCCTCACCGGTCGCGAGATCCTCCGGCCAGAGCTGCGCCGCGACGATGAGCGAGGCCGCGGCGAGGAGGGCGAGGTAGAGGCGGAACTCCTCGTCCCGCCACGCGACACGGGGCTGCCGGCGCACGAGCACGCGGTAGGTGAGCACGAAGTTCGTGCCGGCGATCGCCATGAAGACGACGGTGACCCACTGCGACGCGGCCGCGAAGCTCCTCGAACGAACCGCTCATCGGGCATGAAGCCGCCGGTCGGGAGCGTGGCGAACGCCGCCGAGACCGCCTCGAACAGTCCCATCCGGTGGTCGATCCCGATGAGCCCGAAGACGGTGAGGATCGCGATCATCACCGCCGTCAGGACCACGTAGAGCAGCCACAGCCGGCGCGCGGTGGAGCGGATGCGCTCTGCGAAGTCCATCTCCGGCCCGGGCATCTCGGATTCGAGCAGCTGGCGGCCGCCGACGCGCAGGCGGGGCAGCACGGCGAGGGCGAGCACGATGATCCCCATGCCGCCGAGCCACTGGGTGAGCTGCCGCCAGAACAGAAGCGAGTGGTCGACCGCGTCGACGTCGACGAGGATCGTCGCCCCGGTGGTCGTGAAGCCCGACATCGACTCGAAGAGCGCGTCGACGGGCCGGTCGAGCTGCGCGTCCCCCGAGAGCAGGTAGGGCAGCGCGCCGAACGACGGCCGCCGCGAGCCAGGTCAGCGCGACGACGAGATAGCCCTCGCGGAAGCCGACCGTGCCGGCCCCCCGGGTCGCCCGCTGCACGACGAGGCCGAGCCCGCCGACGAGGGCGAAGGCGCCGAGGAACGGCCAGGGCGGCTCGCGGTACCACAGAGCGACGGCTGCAGGGACGAGCACCGCGAAGGCCAGGTACGTGACGAGGGTGGCGACGAGGTTGAAGGTGGCGGGGAGGTCGATCGCCAGCCGCCTCGCCGGCCCGATCCGGCGGGTGGCCCGGGACTCGGGGCTCACAGGGCGCGCTCGACGTCCTGGACGCGCGAGGACTCGGTGAACACGATCACGCGATCGCCCGCCTCGAGCACGTCGTCGCCGTGCGGAAAGATCGCCCGCCCGTCACGCACGATCGCGCCGATCAGCGCGCCGCGGATCGGCATCTCGTGGAAGCGGAGGCCGACGTACTCGCTCGTCGGCTTCGTCGTGAGGTCGAGCACCTCGTAACGGTCGCCCTCGAGCATCGCCACCTGCTGCGTGCGCGGGTCGTGCGCGAAGCGAACGATCTCCTCTGCCGTCACCTGCCGCGGGTTGACGGTGACGTCGACGCCCGAGGCTTCGTACACCTCGCGCGAGACGGGGTCGTGCACGATCGCGATCGTGAAGGGCACGCCGTGCACCCGCGCCATGGTGGCGGCGTAGAGATTCCGCTCGTCCTCCCGCATGGCGAAGATCGCCGCCTGCGCCTGTCCGATCCGTTCCCGCTCCAGGAAGTCGGGGTCGATCCCCGTCGCCCGGTAGACGCGGGCCCCCGCGATCTCCTCCGCGGCGAGCCGCGCCTGCTCTGCGTTCGACTCCACCATGCGGACGCCGATGCCGCGGTCGAGCAGGTGGCGCGCGATGGCGCTGCCGACGCGGCCGGCTCCGTAGACGACGACATCCTCGACCTTCGCCTCGTCCGGGGCGAGGATCTCGCTCCACGCGAGCGCGGCCTGGGGCGAGCCGATCACGATCACGCGGTCGCCGCGCCGGATCACGGCGTCGCCGCGCGGCAGTGTCATCGTGTCGCCGCTGATGATGCTCGCCACCTTCGAGTCCGACGGGATGCGCGCGTCGCGGAGCGGCACGTCGACGATGTCACCGCCGCCGTGCTCGTCCACCTCGAACTCCACGATCTGCACCTGTCCCTCGGCGAAGACGTCCGTCTGGCGGGCCGCGGGCACGCCGATCACCTGGCCGACCGCGTACGCGGTCTCGAGCTCGGCCGACACCGCGAAGTCGACGTCGAGGCGCCCCTCACGCCAGAGGTCGATGTACTCGACGTTCGACGTCCTGATCACGGTCGTCGCCTTCGGTGCCTCGAGGCGGGCGAACGAGCAGCTCACGAGGTTCGCCTCGTCGCGTGACGTACAGGCGATGAAGAGGTCGGCCTCGCGCGCCCCGCTCTCCTGCAGCACGCGGCGGCTGGCGCCGTTACCCTCGACCGTCCGCACGTCGAAGCGGTAGGCGAGCGGCGTGAGCCGCTGCGTGTCCACGTCGACCACGGTGAGGTCGTGCTCGTCGTGGAGCGCCTCCACGATCGTCGACCCGACCTGCCCCGATCCGACGACGAACACCTTCATGCGCGCGGAGGGTACTCCGATCGGGGGAAGGCGCGGCGACCGACCGGTCGGCTACCGTAGACGCATGCTCCGAGGACGAGTTGTCGCGATGGGGTGCGCCCTCTCGCTGCTCGCGCTCGTTCTCGCTACGGGTGCGTCGTCGGCCCCGTCCGCGCTGTCGCTCACACCGGTGCTGAGCGGTTTCTCGCAGCCGGTGCTGCTCACGTATGCCCCGGGAGAGTCAGGCGTGCTCTACGTCGTCGAGCAGGGCGGGCGTGTCTACCGAGTGGCCAAGGGGCGCCGGACGGTCTTCCTCGACGTCAGCCGGGTGATCACCGCCGGCGGCGAGCAGGGGCTGCTCGGGCTCGCGTTCCACCCGGGTTACGCGAAGAACCGCCTGCTGTACATCGGCTACACGTCGCGGGACGGCCGGAACGTCGTGGCGAGAGTCCGGTCGAACGGCACCCGAGCGATTGCCTCCACGCGGCGCGAGCTCGTCTCGGTGCGCGACCCCTACGGCAACCACAACGGCGGCAACCTGGTCTTCGGGCCCGACGGCAAGCTGTACACGACCTTCGGCGACGGCGGCTCCGGCGGCGACCCGGAGAACCGCGCGCAGGATCCCTCTTCGCTCCACGGCAAGCTGCTCCGCATCGACGTCGCGGGCGCGGCCAAGGCGCAGATCGCCGCACTCGGGTTGCGCAACGCGTGGCGCTTCTCCTTCGACCGGGCGACTGGTGACCTCTGGCTCGGCGACGTCGGCCAGAACGCGATCGAGGAGGTCGACTGGGTACCCCGCAGCCGTCTCGGCGAGACGCTCAACTTCGGCTGGGACGTGTACGAGGGACGCTCCGTCTTCGAGCAGAAAGAGCTCGGCCCCGGCGCGCTCGTGCAGCCGGTGGCGCAGTACCCGCACGCCGACGGCTGCTCCGTGACGGGCGGCTACGTCTATCGCGGCCAGTCGGCGCCGGCCGCGGCAGGGCGCTACTTCTACGGTGACTACTGCACGGGCACCGTCTGGAGCCTGAAGCTGAGCGGCGGCAAGGCCATCGGTCTCCGCCGCGAGCCATTCAACGTGGCGAACCTGAGCTCGTTCGGCGAGGACGCTGCGGGCGAGCTCTACCTGGTCTCGCACGGCGGCACGATCTACCGGCTGCGTCCCTAGCGCGCAAAGAGGGTGTTGCTGCTGCTGAAGGTCCGTTGCCCAGGGCCACCGCAGGACCGGTGCAGACTCCGCGCAGCTATGCCGACTGGTTGAGCTCGAGCAGCAGGTTGCGGAGCTGGGAGAAGCGCTTCGGGCCGAGTTGCTGTGCCCAGGCGGTCTCCACTTCGCCGACCGCCTCGCGGATCACGCGGACCACGGAGGTGCCGCGTGGAGTGAGGGCGACGCGCTTGGAGCGCTGGTCGTCGGGATCCGGTCGGCGCTCGAGGTAGTCGAGGCGCTCGAGCTCGCCGAGGAGGTAGTTGAGGGCCTGTTTGCTCATCCGCAGCCGGGTGGCCAGTTCGGTAGGCCTCGCACCCTGCGGTCCGGGGTACTGGAAGACGTTGAGGTGCGCCATGTCGAGGTCGTCGAAGCCGCGCTCGTGCAGCCGCTCGAGCATGTGCCGCTGCAGCGCCTCCCAGGGGATGCGGAGGAGCGCGCCGATCAGCGGCGGCCCGAACGGCTGCTCCGCCGCCTCCGAGTTAATAAAGTGACTTGACGAGTTGCTCGCAGTCATGTATCGTCAAACAACTTTACCACCCCCGCAAAGAGGAGGAAGCCACGATGGCAACAAGCACGCGCGAAGAGATCAGGGTCGGGCCGCTGGCGATCCGGTTCCTGGTCGAGGGTGAGGAGTCGGGAGGGTCGGTCGCGGTCTTCGAGTTCGACGTTCCGGCCGGCGCGAAGGTCCCGGCCGCACACAGCCACGACGGCTACGAGGAGACGATCTACGGCCTCGAGGGCGTCCTGACCTGGACGATCGAGGGCAGCTCGACCGACGTCGGCCCCGGCGAGGCGCTCTGCATCCACCGCGGCGCCGTCCACCGCTTCGACAACACCCACGACATCGACGCGAAGGCGCTCGCGGTCGTGACACCCGGCATCCTCGGCCCCGACTACTTCCGCGAGGTAGCGGCCGTCCTCGTCGCCTCGGCCGGCGGCCCGCCCGACATCGCAGCGATCGCAGCAGTAATGCGCCGCCACGGCCTCACCCCAGCACCCTGACAGCTACCCCACCGAGAAAGGACGGCCCATGTCCGTGCTGGTGACGACCCGCAGCAACGGCCTGCCCGACGACGACGAGGAGACCGCCGACCACCTGGCCGGGGCACCGTTCCCCGCTGCGAACGGGAAGCTCGTGCTGCTCCCGGTGGCCCCGGCGGCGCCCGAGCAGCGCATCCTCGCTGTCGAGTTCCGGTCGCCCGACGGACAGTGCTGGAACGCGATCGGCGGCGGTGCCACGGTCACGGCGGCGATCAGCTACGCGCGCGAGAGCCTCCCGGGCGACACAACCTGGGACGCCGTCAGCTGGAATGACCTGTATGGCGAGTAGAAACGGATGTCTTTTGCGCGCGAAGGATTCGTGGGAGCGAAGCCGTGGATCTGCGCCAGCGGATCCGGCGCTTGCAGATCAACCGGTGCGGCGCCGCACCTGCGGGCTCTGCCCGAGCGCGGCGTAGGCGAGGGCATTCAGGGACTCGTTCAGCTGCCGGACCTCGGCTGCGACGAGGCGCGTGCCCTCGCTGTCGTCCAGTCGCCGGTCGATCCGCTCTAGGTGCTCCGCGATGCGGTCGAGCCGCTCGAGCAGGGCGTCGAACTGCCGGTCGGCGAGGTCGGAACGCTCCACGGCCTGGATTCTACGCGGCCGCGTCGATCAGCTCCGCACGCGTGAGGACGACGGTCGCGTCGCCGCCGAGCCGGTCGCGCAGCCGCTCCAGCGCGCCGCTACCCGCCTCGACCGCCTCCGCCCGGCGGGCGGCGCCGAGCTGTGCAGTCGCCACGCGCGCCAGCTCTTCGGGGGCGTCGGTGAACACGCCGATCCGCGCGCCGCCTGCGGACAGGCGTCGCAATGCACTGCTCGCGTCGGCCGCGGGACGGAGATAGACGGGCGCCCGGTCCGCCGCGTAGCGCTCGAGGAGCACGCGCCAGTTCCCTCCGGCGCGGTCGAGCACTGCCGCCGCCTGGCCCCGATCGGCCGGCAGCTCTGCGACGTCGAGCTCGAGAACGCGCGTCGCAGAGGCGAGCCAGTCCTGCCAGAGCGGCCGGGTGTCGCCGAGCGCCCCGTCGAGGTCGACAAGCACGACGCGGGTCACGCCGTCCTCCGGGCGAGCTGCTGCCACGCGAGCACGCCGAGCGTGACACCGATCGCGTCGATGAGGACGTCGAGGGGCGCTCCCCGGCGGCCGCTGACGAAGGTTTGGTGCAGCTCGTCGCTCGCCGCGTAGAGCACTCCGAGCGCGACCGCAGGCCAGGGGTTGCGGAGCGCGCGCGCGAGCAGCACGCCGAGAAGGGCGTACTCGCCGGTGTGGGCGAGCTTGCGGAGGAGCAGGTCCCAGCCACCGAGGCCCGTGCCGAGGTCGGGCACGGACGAGAAGGCGAAGATCACGGCCGCCCACGCCGCGACGGGCAGCCACAAACGGAACGTTCCAGACACCGTGTGATGATAGGCTCGCGCCTCGAAAGGGAGTGCGGTGAGGGAACCCGGTGCAAGTCCGGGACGGTCCCGCCGCTGTGAGGGGAGACGCTCACCCGCCACGACGCCACTGGGCAGCGCGCCTGGGAAGGCGGCGGGGGAGGGAGCCCCGAGTCAGAAGACCTGTCGCCCTCCCGACATACACCGAACCCCTCGTGGAAGGAGGATTCGTGGTCAGGCTCTTCGTCGCTCTCGCTACCACCGTAGCGCTGGGGTTGGTCGCGCTCGCCGCAGGAGCATCCGGGGCGAGCCGCGCGAGCGCGCAGTTCCCCGTCAGCGTCACCACCCCGATCGGAAAGGTGACCCTGACCAAGGCACCCACGCGCATCGTCTCCCTGTCGCCGTCGGCGACCGAGACGCTGTTCGCCATCGGCGCCGGCAAGCAGGTGATCGCCGTCGACGACCAGTCCGACTACCCGAAGACGGCACCGAAGTCGTCGCTGTCGGGCTTCACGCCGAACGTGGAGGCGATCGCCGGGTACAGGCCAGACCTGGTCGTCATCTCGTACGACCCGAAAGGGCTCTCCGATGCACTCGGGAGGCTCAACATTCCGGTAATCATGCACACGGGCCCCGCCACGCTGAAGGGCGCCTACCAGCAGATCCGGCAACTCGGTCGCATCACCGGCAACGACGAGGGTGCCGCGGGCCTCGTCGCGGGCATGAAAGAGCGCATCGCCGGGATCCTGGCCGTCTCCAAGAGCCGCGCCTCCGGCCTGTCCGTCTACCACGAGCTGACGCCCGACTACTACTCGGTCTCGTCGAAGTCCTTCATCGGCCGGGTCTACGAGGAGTTCGGCCTCGAGAACATCGCCGACAAGGCGGACGGCGCGGGCTCCGGCTACCCGCAGCTCGCGGGCGAGTACATCGTTTCCGCGAGCCCGGACGTGATCGTCCTCGCCGACACGGTCTGCTGCGGTCAGAAGACATCGACAGTCGCCTCCCGTCCTGGCTGGAGTTCGATCAAGGCCGTCCGCAGCGGGTCGATCGTCCGGATCGACGACTCGATCGCCTCCCGTTGGGGCCCCCGAATCGTGAACTTCTTCCGCGCAGTGTCGGTCGCGCTCGCGCGGCTGAAGGCGTAGCGGTTGATCGAGGCCACCGCCGCGTCCGCCCAGGGTGTCCGCGCGCGCGGGCTCAAGCCGGCCTGGGCGGCAGCGGCGGTGGTCTTCCTCCTGCTCTCCGTCTCCGTCGGCATCCTGGCCGGGCCGATCGATCTGGGTGTCCTGAGCATCCTCCGCTCTGCGGGCGAGCGGCTGCACGTGCCGGGAGTCACCTCGACGCTCTCCCCCGTGGAGGAGTCGATCCTCTGGGAGCTGCGCGTCCCGCGCGTTGCGCTCGCCGCGCTCGTCGGGGCGACGCTCGCCCTGGCCGGCGCGACCTACCAGGGCGTCTTCCGCAATCCCCTCGCCGATCCGTATCTCCTCGGCGTCGCCGCCGGCGCCGGTCTCGGCGCCACGCTGGCGATCGCCTACCTGCCGGCAGGGCTGCGCGGGCAGCAGGCGCTGCCGCCGGCTGCCTTCCTCGGCGGCAGCGTCGCCGTCGTGTTCGCGTACGCGCTCGGTCGCTCGGCCGGACGAGCTCGGGATGCCGCCACCCTCGTGCTCGCGGGGGTCACGGTCGCCGCGTTCTTCACCGCGCTGCAGACCTTCGTGCAGCAGCAGAACCAGGACACGCTGCAGCAGGTGTACGCCTGGATCCTCGGCGGCCTGCCGAGCACGGGGTGGAGCGACGTGTGGCTCGTCACCCCGTACCTCGTCGTCGCCGCGGCTGTGATCCTGGCCCACCGGCGCGTGCTCGACGTGCTCAGCCTCGGCGACGACGAGGCGGCGAGCCTGGGCGTGGACGTCGGGCGCACGCGGTTGATCCTCGTCGTCGCGGCCACCGTCGGCACGGCGGCGGCGGTGTCGGTCACGGGTCTGATCGGCTTCGTCGGCATCATCGTCCCGCACGCGATCCGGATGCTCACGGGCGCGAGCTACCGGGCGCTGCTACCGCTCTCGGTGCTCGGCGGCGCCGGCTTCTTCGTGCTCGCCGACGTGATCGCCCGGACGGCGCTCGCGCCCGCGGAGATCCCGATCGGGATCGTAACCGCGTTCTTCGGTGCGCCGTTCTTCGCGCTCGTGCTGCGCACGACCAGGGTGGGGGCATCGTGAACGCGATCGAGCTCAGCGGCGTCACGGTACGGCTCGGCGGCCGCGCCGTCGTCAGGGATGTCGACCTGGCGATCGCAGAGGGGCAGTGGGTCGGGCTGATCGGGCCGAACGGCGCGGGCAAGACGACGCTCCTGCGCGCGATCGCCGGGCTCGTCCCGTTCGAGGGATCGATCTCGGTGCTCGGACGACGGGGGTCGACGATGCGGCGGCGGGAGCTGGCCCGCCTGATCGCCGTCGTCCCGCAGGAGCCCTCGACGCCGCCGTGGATGACCGTCTCCGAGTACGTGCTGCTCGGTCGCACCCCGCACCTCGGCACGTTCTCCCGCGAGGGCCGCCTGGACCTCGAGGCGGCGACGCGGGCGCTCGGGCGGCTCGATTTGCTTCCGTTCGCCGAGCGACGGCTGGGCACGCTCTCGGGCGGCGAGAAGCAGCGGGCCGTCGTCGCTCGAGCGCTCGCCCAGGAGGCAAGCGTCGTCGTCCTCGACGAGCCGACGGCCGCGCTCGATATCGGTCACCAGCAGCAGGCGCTGGAGCTCCTGGACCTGCTGCGCACCGAGTCGGAGCTGACCCTGATCGCCGCCATGCACGACCTGACCCTCGCCGCGCAGTACGTCGACCGCATGGTGCTGCTCGACGAGGGCGAGGTGGCGGCCGACGGCACGCCGCACGAGGTGCTCACCGAGCCGCTGCTCTCGTCCCGCTACGACGCGTCGATCGAGGTGGTCGCCGTGGACGGCAGAATCGCCGTCGTGCCCCGGCGCCCGGCGGGTCGCGGCGCGGGGGCGGGGCGCTGAGCGCGCTCTCCGTCCAGGGCGTCTCCAGCTTCGCCGGGAAGAGTCTCGTGACGACGGCGCTCGCGCGCGCCTTCGTCCGCCGCGGTGTGCGGGTGGCGCCGTTCAAGGCGCAGAACATGTCCAACAATGCGCGGGTCGTGGACGGCGGCGAGATCGGCGTCGCGCAGTACCTGCAGGCTTTGGCGGCGCGGGTCGAGCCCGACGTGCGCATGAACCCGATCCTCGTCAAACCCGAGGCCGACGATCGCAGCCAGCTCGTGCTCCTCGGCCGCGTCGATCACGGCCTCAGCCGGAAGCCCTGGCGCGAGCGGCCTCCATCGCTCTGGCCGGTGGCGGAGAGCGCGCTGCTCGAGCTTCTCGCCGAGTACGACCTCGTGCTGCTCGAGGGGGCGGGCAGCCCGGCCGAGACCAACTTGCGCTCGACAGACCTGTCCAACATGCGCGCGGCGCACGCGGCGGGGGCGCCCGTGCTGCTCGTCGCCGACATCGACCGTGGCGGAGCGTTCGCCCATCTCCACGGGACGTGGTCGCTCGTCACGGACGACGACCGCCGGCTGTTGCGCGCATTCGTCCTCAACAAGTTCCGCGGGGACGAGCGGTTGCTCGCTCCTGCACCGGACGACCTCGCGCGTGCCACCGGGATGGAGTACGCCGGCCTGCTCCCGTTCGTCGAGCACGGTCTTCCCGACGAGGACGGCGCGGCGTCTCCGCCGGCGCGCCCCGGCGCGCCCCGAGTGGCCGCCGTGCGGTACCCGACCGCCTCGAACCTCGACGAGCTGAAGCCACTCGAGCAGGTTGCCGAGCTTGTGTGGGCGCGGCGTCCGCCGGAGCTCGACGGCGCGGAGCTGATCATCCTGCCGGGCTCGAAGCATGTCGCGGCCGACCTCGGGTGGCTGTGCGAGCAAGGGCTCGGCGGTGCAGTGGCCGACGCCGCGCGTCGCGGCATCCGCGTGCTGGGTATCTGCGGCGGGCTGCAGATGCTCGGCGGCGAGATCACCGATCCCGACGGGGTCGACGGGAGTGCGGTGGGGCTCGGCCTGCTGCCCGTCCGAACCACCTTCCGGCGGGTGAAGGTGACGGAGCCGCTGGCCAGCGCCTTCGGGCCGTTGCCGCCACCGTGGAGCGCTCTCGCGGGGCTGGCCGTCGAGGGCTACGAGATCCGGCACGGCGAAACGGCTCCGACCGGGCCGGTCGCCGAAGCGCTTCCCGGTGGACGCGGCTTCGTGCGCGGCCCGGTCCTCGGGATCACCGTCCACGGCACGCTCGAGCGTCCGGACGTGGTGGCGGCACTGCTCGGCCGACGGCCCGAGCGTCCGCTCGACGCCGCCTTCGAGGACCTCGCGGATCTCGTCGAGGAGCGTCTGGACATGGATCGGCTGGCCCAGCTCGCGGGAGTGGCGTGAGCCGGAGCGCGGCCGCTAACCGCCTGCGGGCTGCCGGTCGGCAGCCCAGGCGCCGAGCAAGCCCCGGTAGTGCGCGACGAAGCGCTCGTGCTCGTGCGGCGGGAACGTCGACCGCACGGTCGCCACGAGGAGCTCGTCGAACCACGGGCTCGCGACGAGCTCGAGCATCGTCTCCTCCGCGTGCGGCAGCGCCTCTGCGCAGAACGTCCCGTACTCCTCGGCGTCGAAGTAGGCGTCCGCGAGCCCGCGGTAGCCGCGCAGCTTCTCCTCGTAGGAGAGGTCGTCACGGTCGCCGATCGCGAAGTACGGCCGCAAGTCCTGCTCGACGCCCACCCGCCGGCCCGAGGCGAGGCAGAACAGCGACCAGCGTGCGAGGGCGATGATCGCCCAGGGGAAGTAGTAGTGGAGGCTCGTCAGCGCGACGTCCGGTGAGGCGTTCGCGTAGTCGATCGGGAACGCCTCGGCATCCTTGACGATCGTCTCGCAGGAGTTGAACTCCCAGCGGAAGAACGCGTTCACCAGCCGGCTGATGGTGACCACCTCCCAGCCGAGCTCGGGCGTGAGGAAGTCGTGGTCGACCTGGTAGCGGTCGTACATCGGGCGGTCGGGCTCGAAGTGCATGACCATCGCCTCGGGGCCGATCGAGAGGCTGCGGGCGAAGACGTCAAACCCCTCGACCGCCGCCTGCAGGTGCATCAGCCGCTCGCCCGACTCGTCGTAGTGCCGGTGCAGCTCGGCCGGGTCGCCGATGCGCGAGACGCCGACCCACTGACCGCCATCGAACGGCTTCATGAACAGCGGATAGCCGACGCGTGCGCCGACGTCCTCCAGGTCGAACGGCGCGTTGTAGCGCTCGGCGGTGGCCACGAATCGCGGGTTGTCGGGCGGCAGCTTGTGCGGGACGAGCCACGTCTCCGGCACCTTCAGCCCGAGCCGCATCATCGCGCAGTACGCGGCGTGCTTCTCCATCGCCTGGAACGTGAACGGGTTGTTGAGGAGGTAGACGTCGTCCATCAGCGCGATCTTCTTCAGCCATTCGCGCGGGACGTCGTACCACCACGCGAGCCGGTCGATGACGAGCCCGTAGCGGGGCCGGTAGCGGAGGTCGAACGGCTCGATCACGATCCGCTCAGTGGCGAAGACGTGCTTCTCGCCGCGCCAGCTCACCGGCCCGAGCCGCCGCACGAGCTCCTCGAACGCGGACGGCCAGTCCTCTTCGGTGCCGAGCAGCAGACCGATGAGATGGCGCCGCATCAGACGAAGCGGGGCAGGTGGTGTACCAGCTGGGCCCGCCACGAGGGCCAGTCGTGCGGCCACTCGAGCCCCCACACGTCGAGCTCGTGGGAGATGCCCTTCTCGTCGAGCAGCGCGGCGAAGCGGTGCGTGGACTCGAGCGCCCCCGTCGTGTCCTCCCACGAGCCTCGACCAACGGTCAGGAGCAGCCGCACCCGGCCGCGGAGCCAGTCGAGATGGTCGCCGTGCAGGTGGGTGACGTAGTCCATCGGGTTGTTGAAGTAGACGGCGTCTCCCTGCTCGCCCCAGCCGACGCGGGAGACGTCATAGACGCCACTCTGGCAGATGGCGACCGGAAAAAGGTCGGCGCGGCGAAGCGCGAGATTGGCCGCGTGGTACGCCCCGAAGCTCGGTCCGGTGAGCAGGATCTCCTCCGCCCCGGCGCAGTCGGCGCGGACGAACGGGACGACGTCGTCCACGAGCCAGCGCTCGTAGGCGCCGTGCCGCTGTGCGCGCTCCTCGAGCGGCAGCGAGTGGTCCTGCCAGCTCGCGCCGTCGTACGAGTCGACGCAGTAGATCTTCACCCGGCCCGCCTCCAGCAGGTCGCCCACGGCGTCGATCATCCCGCGCTCCTCGTACTGCAGGCAGTGACCCTGCTCGGACGGGAACGCGACCAGCGGCCTTCCCCAGTGGCCATACGCCATCACGTTGCCCCCGCCGAGCTCGACGTGCCTGCCGGTCACGCGAAGGCGCGTCGTAGGAGCGTCGTCAGGTGCGGGTGCAGCGCGTCACGCCAGGAGATCCAGTTGTGCGCGTCGCGGGTCTCGACGAGCTCGAGGTCGTAGCCCTGTGCGGAGAGCGAGGCCGCCAGTGCCCGGTTCGAGCCCAGGTTCTCCTCCGCCGCGCCGCAGGTCAGCACGCTCGGAATCGGGTCGTCCCACGTCGTGGCCGCGCGCACGGAGCCGACGAAGCGGACGACGCGCGCGAAGCGCGAGAAGCCTCGCTCGAGCGCGTCGTGCCGGCGCCGGAAGAAGCTGCCGGACTGGAGGAAGAGCGCGCCGAACGTCTCCGGGTGGCGCCGGTGGGCGTGGAGCAGCGCGAGCGCGCCGAGGCTCGCTCCGAGCCCGGCCCGATGGCGACGGCCGGGGGGAGCGGGGGCTCGCTCGGCCAAAGCGGGCAGGAGCTCACGGCCGAGCGCGAGGGCGTAGCGCGCAGAAGCCGAGTAATCCTCGTCGCGCCGGTGCGGCGCGAGCAGCGCGGCGCGCAGGGGTGGAAGCTCGCCGCGCGCGGTGCCGACCTCGAGGTAGCGCGCGAGCCCCGAGTACGCGGCGTACTCGGGGCCGTCATGGACGACCAGCAGCGGCAAGGGCTCGCCGGCACGGCTGCCCGGCGGGGACCAGAGCAGGCCGTGAACGGCCGTGCGCAGCGTTCGGCTGGGGAGCGCGAGCGGCACGAGCGCGCCCTCGGGCGGCGTCGCGAGCGTCCAGGCCGGCGGTGCGTAGCCGGGGAGGAGGACCTCCGACCTGGGGCCGAACGGACCCGGCACAGAGGGCGCGCCCGGGTCGGTGACGAGCTCGCGCGTTCCGTTCCGACCGATGAGCTCGAGCAGGTATTCGAGACGGTCGGCGTCGGGGTGGGGGAGACGGAGCTCCCAGCCGCCGTTCGCGTGTCGGAACGTGCGCGGCGGCTCGCGCTTGTAGAGCTCGGCGACGAGGCGGACTCCTGCGAGTCGGCTGTCGGGGTCCTCGTAGCGGAGCACGACCTCGTCGCGCGCGGCGGTTGCCCGGGGCTTCACAGCCGGCAGGGTACTGGCGGACGCCTGGGGCGCTCTCAGCTGCACGCCGTACCTCTCTGCGCACGCCTAGCACCACTAGGTATATGATCGAGTCGTGCCGTCCACGGTGCGCGACGTCGACCTACTGCTTCTGGCCGCGCTGGCTGCGGGTCCGGCGCACGGTTATCGTCTGGTCGACACGCTGCGCGAGCGCAGTGGTGGCGCGTTCAAGCTGGCGGAGGGAACCGTGTATCCGGCGCTCTACCGTCTGGAGGCCAGGCGTCTCGTCGCGAGCAGGTGGCAGACGGTCGACGGGCGCCGCCGGCGGGTGTACCGCCTCACGCGACGCGGAGCTGCTGCTCTCGAGGACCAGCGTGCCGCCTGGTACGCGCAGGTTCGGGCGATGGAAGCGGTGCTCGCATGATCGAGCTGGTAGTGGCGGAGCTCGAGCGCGAGCTGGCGAGAGCGGGCGTGCGAGGCCGTGCCGGCCGTCGCGCCGCCGCCGAGGCCCGCGGCCACCTGCTCGACGCAGCACGCCGCGACGGAGAAGCCGCCGCAGTTGCTGCCTTCGGACGGCCCGACGAGCTGGCAGGTGCGATCGCCGGTGAGCTTGCGACCTCGCGCACTCGGGTCGCCGCCTATCGCACGTTTGCCTCTCTCGCCGCCGTCGGCACTCTCTTCGTCGCCGCGTGGCTCAGCGGTCCGGCGCGGGGCAGGCTCGAACTGGGATCCGGTGACCCGGGCGAACTCGCAACCGCGGCGACGCTCGGTCTGCTCCTCGCGCCTCAGATCGCGTTTGCCGCAGGCTGCCTCGCGCTGGCTCGTGCGTGGCGCTTGGGCGACCGCGGAGTCCTCTCGGCGGGCGAGCTGCGCGTGCAGCGTCGACGGTGCGTTGTGGCGCTTGCCGCCGGAGCCGTCACGCTCGTGTGCCTGTGTGCGCTGGCGCTCGCCGACCCAACGGAGCTCCCCGGATGGTGGGCCGTCGCCGTCCTCGTCGGCGGCCTCTTGCTGTCGCCCGTGCTCGTGCACGCAGGGATGCTGATCGCGGGCGCCGCACGCCCCGCGGCGCCTCCCGGAGCAGTGGCAGGCGACGCCCTCGACGATCTCGCGGTGCTCCTGCCGCCGATCGTCCCAGTGCAACGACTCGGTCTCGCCGGTCATCCATGGCGCTTCGCCGGCCTCGTGGCGGCCCTCGCCGCCGGGGTCGTCCTGCTCGCGGGCGTGGCGGGCAGCGACTCGCTCGACGCCGTGCTGCAGGCGGGAGCGGAGGCCCTGGCAGTGCTCGGCTGCTTCGGACTGTTCGGCAAGTACCTGGCGTTGCGCGTGCCTTGACGCGCCCAGGGCGCCGGTAGCATCGGCGGGTGGCCGTCGCACCCACCCACGAGCTCCTCTACGACCTCAACCCGGCGCAGCGGGCCGCGGTTCTGCACCACGAGGGGCCGCTGCTGGTGATCGCGGGAGCGGGCTCGGGGAAGACGCGGGTGCTCACCCACCGTGTGGCCTATCTGATCCGCGAGCGCGGTGTGAAGCCGAACGAGATCCTCGCGATCACGTTCACGAACAAGGCGGCGGGGGAGATGCGCGAGCGGCTCGAGCACATGCTCGGGCGCACCGCGCGCGCGATCTGGATCCTCACGTTCCACGCGGCCTGTGGGCGGATGCTGCGCCGCGAGGCGGAGCGCCTGGGCTACCGGTCGAGCTTCTCGATCTACGACCAGCAGGATCAGGTGCGCGTCGTCAAGGCGTGCCTGGAGGAGCTCGGCCGCGACCCGAAGCGCTTCACGCCGCGCGGCATCCACGGGCAGATCTCGAACGCGAAGAACCAGCTCGTCTCGCCCGAGGCATATCTGGCTCGCGTCGCCTCGTTCTACGACCAGACCGTGGCAGAGGTCTACGGGCTCTACCAGCGCAAGCTTTTCACCTCGAACGCCGTCGACTTCGACGACCTGCTGATGCTCACCGTCGAGGTGCTCGAGCGCTTTCCCGAGGCGCGCGAGCGCTGGCAGAAGGCGTTCCGGCACGTGCTCGTGGACGAGTATCAGGATACGAACCACGCCCAGTACCGCCTGCTGCAGCTGCTCGCCGGCGAGCACCAGAACGTCTTCGCCGTCGGCGATCCGGATCAGTGTCTGGTCGAGGGGACGCTGGTCGCCATGGCCGACGGAAGCCAGCGGCCCATCGAGCTGATTGAGGAAGGCGACGAGGTGCTCTCGTGCTACGGCAGTGGCGTCTTCCGGTCGGCACGTGTGGGAGGGGTCCATTCGTCCGCTCGCCGGGCCGGGATCGCAATCACGACGGCGTCCGGCCGCACGATCGTGTCTACGCCGGAGCACGTCCACTTCGCCGGCTTCAAGACAGGCTGGACGCCGCAGCTCCACATGACGTATCTGATGTGGAAGCGCGGCACCGGGTTCCGCGTGGGGACGTCACGGACGTACACGGACGGCAGGAGCCAGCCGCTCCCGGGGCCCGCGTTCCGCATGAACCAGGAGCACGCCGACGCGACGTGGGTGCTTGCCACGTACGACTCGGAGGTCGACGCGCGAGAAGCTGAGGCGCTGACCTCCCTGCGCTACGGCTTGCCCACGCTCCCGTTCGTCGCCCGCACACGTATCCGGCACGAGGGGCGCAGCCTCGTGGCCAGCCAGGCTCGCCTTGACGCGATCTTCGCCGTGCTTGATACCGAACCGAAGGGTCGTGCGCTGCTGGAACACGAGGGCCTGGGCTTCGACCAACCGCACTTCGCGGCGGCGACGACGACCGTGGGCGCGCGAGTGCGCCGCCGCCTGACGGTGTCGTTGTGCGGGGACTCGCGCGGTGGGAGGCCGCTGCATCGGATCTCGCTGCACGGCTACGACCGTCAGGGTCGTAGCGCGTTGGAGCGGATCGGGCTCTCTGTCCGTCCGGCGCGGCGCGGCTCGGCCGGGTGGCGACACGAGTCCGCCTTTGCCGATTTCGGCAAGCTCGTCGAACGAGTCGAGGACATCGAGGAGACGATCGACGTGTCCGTTCGCTTTTCGGCCCGGCTCGCCGCGCAGGCGGAGACGACGCAGAAGGACCGAAACTCGCTTCCGTTCACCCGCGCCTCGGCCGTCCGCGCCGGGATGGTCATGGTCAACGAGCAGGGCCGGTTCGAGGTCGTAGAGCGGGTCGAGCGCGTGGCCCTCGACCAGCCGGTGTACGACCTGGACGTCGAACGAACGCACAACTTCGTGGCGAACGGCCTCGTCACGCACAACTCGATCTACGCTTTCCGGGGCGCCGACATCCGCAACATCCTCGAGTTCGAGCGCGACTTCCCGGGGACGGAGACGATCGCGCTCGAGCAGAACTACCGCTCCACGAACGCGATCCTCGGTGCGGCGAACGCCGTGATCGAGAACAACCGCGACCGCAAGCCGAAGCGGCTCTTCTCCGACCTCGGCGAGGGCGACCCGGTGCAGGCGATCGAGGTCGAGGACGAGCATGCCGAGGCGCGCTTCGTCGCGGCCGAGATCGCGCGCCTCGTCGACGAGGGTTGGTCGGGCAGCGAGGTGGCGGTCTTCTACCGTACGAACGCCCAGTCGCGCGTGCTGGAGGACGTGCTCGTGCGCCAGCAGGTCCCGTACCAGGTGATCGGCGGACCGCGGTTCTACGAGCGCGCCGAGATCCGCGACGCGATCGCGTACCTCACCGTGCTCGAGAACCCGTCCGATGCCGTGTCGCTGATGCGGATCGCGAACCGGCCGCGCCGCGGCATCGGCGACACGTCGATCCAGCGTCTCGTCGCGCATGCCGACGCGCTCGGGCTCTCGCTGTGGGAGGCGATGGCCGACCCGCAGGCGGCAGGTCTGGGCACGGCCGCGGTCAAGGCGGTGCGCGGCTTCCGCACGATCATGGAGTCGCTGATGGCCGCCGCGCAGGAGCTGCCGGTGGACGAGCTGCTCGAGGCAATGCTGGAGCGGAGCGGCACGATCGAGGCCTACGAGGCCGAGCGCACGATCGAGGCGCGCGGCCGGGTCGAGAACCTGCAAGAGCTCGTCGGCGTCGCGAAGGAGCACCGCGCGCGCGACGACGCCGAGTCGACGCTGGCCACCTTCCTGCAGGAGATCTCGCTGGCCTCCGACCAGGACGAGCTGCGCGCCGGTGAGCCGCTCGTGACGCTGATGACGCTCCACAACGCGAAGGGGCTCGAGTACCGCGGCGTGTTCCTGATCGGGATGGAGGAGGGGATCTTCCCGCACGTGCGCGCGATCGAGGAGAACGGGATCGAGGAGGAGCGGCGACTCTGCTACGTCGGCGTGACGCGGGCGATGGAGCGGCTGACGCTGACGCACGCGATGGCGCGCACGCTCTTCGGGCGCCGTGAGTACAACCTCGCGTCGCGCTTCCTCGACGAGCTGCCGGCGGGCGTCGAGCGGGAGCGGCTGCGGCCGGCGTCGTGGTCCGGTTACGCCTCGCCGCGCCAGGCCGCGTCGGCGCAGCCACGCACGGAGCTCCCGTCGCTCGCGACCGGGGACTCCGTCCGCCACGCGTCGCTCGGGGAAGGCGTGGTAACGGCCGTGGAGGCCGGGGGGGTCGTCGTAGTGCGGTTCGCCGGTGACGGGACCGAGCGCCGCCTGATGCTCGAGTACGCGCCGCTCGAGAAGATCCTTTAGCCTGGCCGCCGATGCCGATCCGAGTCCGCCCCTGCCGCACAGCCGAGGAGTACAAGGGCGCCGCTGCGTGCATCTTCCACTACGTCGGCCAGTCGCCGGACGACAAGATGGTGGAGCGCTGGCAGCAGGTGCTCCCGTTCGAGTTCATGCACGCGGCCCTCGACGGCGGCTCGGTGGTCGGGGGAGCGGGAGCGTTCCCGTTCCGGATGACCGTTCCGGGCGGCCGCTTGGTCGACTGCGCGGGCGTCACGGTGGTCGGCGTGATGCCGACCCATCGCCGCCAGGGCGTGCTCACCCGCATGATGCGCGCGCAGCTGATCGACGAGCGCGAGCGCGGACGGCTGTTCGCCGCGCTCTACGCGTCGGAGGAGCCGATCTACGGCCGCTTCGGCTACGGCCTCGGGTGCGTGAACGGCGAGGTCGCGATCCCGCGGGTGAACGGGGGCTTCATGCGGCCGTTCGCGTCGCGCGGCAAGGCCCGCTTCCTGCCTCTCGACGAGGCGTACGCTGTCTGCGCTCCCATCTATCGCCGCGTTTCCCGCCGTACGCCCGGCATGGTCGAGCGGAGCAGGGCATGGTGGGAGGGTCGCCAGCTGCGTGACGACCCCGACCAGCGCTACGGCTGGGGCGAGAAGAGCGTCGTCGCGCTCGAGCTCGACGGCCGCCCCGTGGCGTACGCCATCTACAGGCTCAAGTCCGACTGGGAGGAGGCCCAGCCGAAGGGGAGGCTGATGGCGGTCGAGGTCCAGGCCCTGTCGCTCGAGGCGACCGCCGAGATCTGGCGCTTCCTGCTCGACTTCGACTGGACCGCGACCGTGGAGGCGGAGTGCATGCCTCCCGACCACCCGCTCTTCCAGCTCCTCGCCTATCCGCGGCGCATGCGCTTCCGGATGGGTGACGGGATCTGGCTGCGCCCGCTCGACGTCCCGGCGATGCTCTCGGCGAGGCGATACGCGGGCGACGGCCGCGTCACGCTGGAGGTCACCTCGGATCCGCTCTTTGCCGACAACGTCGGCACCTGGACGATCGCCGACGGGGTGGCGCGCCGGTCGCGCCGGCGCCCCGACGTCCGTCTCGACGTGCAGGCGCTCGGACAGGTGTACCTCAACGGCTTCTCGTTCGCGACGCTCGCCCGCAGCGGACGGCTGCAGGAGGCCGCACGCGGTGGCCTCGGCCGCGCGGATGCACTCTTCGCCACGGGGGACCCGTACCCGTGGTGTCCTGAGATTTTCTAGGCGCAAGGTCGGGAATCCGCTAGCGCGGATTCCCGACCGCGCGAACATCCCTGAAGGGGGCCGCCCGCGGCGCTGCTTTTTCCGGCGCAGGCGCCGGGAATCCGCTGGAGCGGATCCCCGCCGCGCGCGAAGATCCCTGAAGGGGGCCGCCCGCGGCGCTGCTTTTTCCGGCGCAGGCGCCGGGAATCCGCTGGAGCGGATCCCCGCCGCGCGCGAAGATCCCTGAAGGGGGCCGCCCGCGGCGCTGCTTTTTCCGGCGCAGGCGCCGGGAATCCGCTGGAGCGGATCCCCGCCGCGCGCGAAGATCCCTGAAGGGGGCCGCCCGCGGCCCCAAAAACCGACGACATGTTGGGGCATCGAGCAGGGCATTCGACCCGCGCTTGTCACGTGCCGCTCGAACACCCGTGACGTCGGCCGCTGACGACGCCGATAGCGTCGCCCGCTCAAAAACACCATGAACGCACCGTACTTTGCAACACACTGTTGCAAAGTCTGGGGCGCTACGTGGACGCACAAGCGGGCGCGACCTGTCGCCAGCCGTCCAGATGCGCCGAGCCTGCCGCCTCAGCCGGTAGCAACACCGAGGGGCCCGCTGTGCGGGCCCCTCGGCTGACTGGGAGATACGCGTTCGGTTACGCCGACAGAACGCTCGCGCGGACGGACACTGCCGCCTTCGGGAGCGCGAGGTTGGCGAGCTTGAACGCCTTGTTGGTCGGCACGACGCGCGTCACTGACTTGAGCGCCTTGCCGTTCTTGCCCACGAACACGATCCGGAGCTTCGCCGTCTTGGCCGAGCCCTTCACGTTCACGACCAGATAGCGGCCGAGCTTCGACTGGAGCACCTTCACGGAGAAGAGCTTCGCCGAAGTCGACGCGATCAGCGCGTTCTTCGTGGTTGCGACCTGCAGCACCGGCTGCGCCTGGATCACAGGCTGGCCGAGGCTGACGACCACGGACGAGCCGCCGCTCGAGCTGCTGCCCGAGCTGCTACCCGAGCCGGAGCCGCTGCCCGAGCCGGAGCCGGAGCCGCTGCCCGAGCCGGAGCCGCCACCAGCTGGAGGCGTCGTCGGCGCGGTGCCGCACACGACACCGGTGATGCCGGTGTACTTGACGGTGCGGGTGACACCCACGCTGGAGTCGTTACCAGCCGCTTCACCGGTCGGATAGCCGGGGCGTGCGGCGGGCAACCACTGCGTGCCGAGGTTCTCGGCCCGGATGTCGAGACACCGGTTGAACGAGTCGGAGATGAACGCCTTCGCCTGCCCGTCGGGATTGGTGAAGAGCGTCAGCCCCTTCTGGTCGAGCGATGCCGACCTGGCCCTCGCCCTGCAGGACCTGAGCGCCGCCGCCGACCTCGCTCACGACCGAGATGCGCACCGGCGCGTGGCCCAGAGGATTGCCGGCGAGATCGGTGATCGTCTCGGTGCAGATGATGCCGTCGAAGCCCGTCTTCGGAGCGCACACGAGCGTCTTCGACGCCTCGTGATGGACGGTCTTCGTCAGCACCTGCGGGAACGGAATCGCCAGTGCGGGCTGCTCCGGGTACTTGCCGACTGCCGAGATGTGCTCGACACCGGCGACACCCGGGGACAGATCGCACTTGCGGTTGGTCTGATCGGCCACCGTCGGCGTCAGCGGGAACCCGCCGAGGATCGGGTCGACGTTCGGGTCGAACATCGCCCACGCCTCACCGTGCTCGTCGGTGTACAGCGTCACGCCACCGACTCCGCTGGAGGTGCGATACGTGTTGCCCAGCGGGTTCTTGCACGTGTTCGGCGGGTTGGTGTACTCCTCCCTGAGCAGCGTGTCCCAGTAGTCGTAGAGCCCGTAGCCCTGGAAGCCGGGGAAGTTGTTCCCCTCGGCTCCAGCGACGCCGGAGGTACCACTGAGGAACGCGGCCGGGATGTACGCCTTGTAGAACGGCGCGTACAGGTTGTGCGCGATCGTCATCGCCCGACCCCCGTCACGCGAGTACACGTCGCTCTTGTCGGCCTTGGTCAGGATGCCGATCGTGCCCGTCGTGTCGAGGTCGACACGGAGGGCCGGCATGTTGGCATCGCCAGCGTCCAGCTTGCCGTCAGGCAGGAAGGACGAGTTCGGCCGCAGCGGATCGAACGGGCCGACCGCCGGGAACGCGGCCTCTCCGTCGCCGGAGTGGTTCGTGTTCGCCCGCGAGAACGGACCGAGGTCGCCGTCGTACGTGCCGATGTTGCCGATGCAGTTGTCCACCGACTCGGTCACGGCGGGCAGGTCCCTACAGATGTTGCTCGTGTGGCCCTCAGCCGTCGTCGTGTCGTCGTGGATGTCCCAGCGCATCGGCGCGCTGCCGTAGACGCCGCCGTCGAAGGCGTCGTCGTCGGTCGCCCACAGAGCGGCGAGCGCCGCCCAGTCGTCGGGCAGCGTGTAGCTGGCCGCACCGGCCGGGAAGACCGGGCCGAGGCTCCCGTGCGGGAACGTGCCCTTGACCGTCGCCTTCACGAGGCCGGCATGCCACGTCCGGTTAGGCGCGGTCCCCTGCGGGTGGTAGTTGCCCGAGCCATCCGGGTCGCCGCCACCGGGCTGCTCAGTCAGCGTCGGCGCCGTCGCCGTCATGAAGATGGCGAGGAACTGATGCTTGAGCTCGACTTCCTGACCCGGGAACAGCCCGAGCAGGTCTTCACGGATCGCCAGCTTGACGACCGCGAGACCCGGGCTGTACGACGTGAGGTGCACCGCGAAGCAGAGGCGGAGTCCCTCGTCGCCAGGATAACGGGTGACGTTTTCCTTGCCGTCCCAGATCTGCACCGCTTCGCCGCGGTAGTGCTCCAGGAACGGCACGACGTCCTGCGACGTGCGATCGCCGTTCGCGCCGTTCACGAAGAACGGCGAGTTGACGATGCTGTCGTTGCTGCCCGACCACGCCTCGATCGTGTACTTGCCCGCGGAAGATCAGCGAGAAGAGCGATACACGCTGACCGCTGTCGACCGCCGCGAGCTGGTCGGAGGTGACACCGGTGAGGTCATCGCGCTCCGACGTCGAAACACTTCGCGAGCCGGATCTGCGTCCCGACCCACGCCGTGTACGGGATGTTGGTGGTCTGGGGATCCGGAAAACCGGAGTCCCCGTTCTCGTTAGCGTTCGCCGCCGACGCTACGACGGCCATCACGGCCACCGCAGCGGCGAGCAGAACGCCGACCTTTCGAAGCATTGCTGCCTCCCCCTTCGTTGTCTTCTCCCAGATAACAAGTGGTGCGACCCACGTGGCCGCCAAACCCCGTGACCGTCTCCCCTCGACGGCCAACAGTCAGTCCTCGGTCAGTCGCACCTCCCTGTCGATTCGGCGCATTTTCCTTCCGAGCGCCATTGTCTCCCGATACGGGTACCTTAATCAAGGGATCGGCGGGTAGTTTTGCCGCGTGTTCCAGGCAATTTAGGGCATTTCCCGTATGCGGCAGCGGGCGACTGCTGTACCGTTATCACCCATGTGGGGGATCCGGGGGGGTCTGGGCGCCATGTGCGTGGTCGTGGCGGTCGTCGTCTTGTTCGCGTCTGCCGCCGCGGGCGCCGACGGCCTGGTGCCCGACGACCCGTATTACCCGCAGCAGTGGGGGCAGCGGGTGCTCGACATGCCGGAGCTGTGGAAGTACACGACAGGCGATCCGAACGTCGTCATCGCCATGGTCGACACCGGCGTCAACTACTCGATCAAGGATCTCGAGGGCCAGTTCGTGCAGGGCTGGGACCTCGTCGACGACGACGCGGTCTCCGAGGACACGTCTCCGGGGCGGCACGGGACGTACGTCTCGACGGCGATGGCCTCGCGCGGGAACAACGGCTCCGAGATCGCCGGCTACTGCTGGGGCTGCAAGATCATGCCGGTGCGGGTCTCCCGCGGCGACAAGGTGAACAGCAGCGCCGTCGCGGCCGGCATCAGATGGGCGGTCGACCACGGCGCCCGGATCATCACGGTGGGCTTCTCCTCCGACATCGAGGAATTCGAGGAGCTCGCCGCGGTGCGCTACGCGCGCGAGAAGAACGTGCTCGTCGTCGCCTCCTCCGGGAACACTGGGAACACCGACTTCCGCTATCCGGCGGCGTACCCCGAGGTGCTGTCGGCTGCGGCTACCGACGACGCCGACCGGATCTACTTCTGGTCGACGCGCGGCGACTGGGTGCAGCTCGCAGCACCCGGCTGCGCGATGATCATCGACCCGGACGTCGGCCCGGGCACCCAATGCGGCACGTCGTTCACACCGGCCGCGGTCGCCGGCATTGCCGGGCTGCTGCTGTCGCTCAAGCCGCAGCTGACCGACGACGAGCTGTACGACCTGCTCGTGCGCACCGCGAAGCCGATCCCGGGCGTCCACGCCGGACGGATCGACCCGGTCGCCGCGGTCAAGGCGCTCGGCGTGCCCGAGCCGCTGCCGGCGTCCACGGCGCCCGGAGGGCTTGCGCCGACGCAGCCTTCCCCCGGGTCGACCCCGACACCGTCTCAGGCGAACGGCGCGACGACCGAGCGCGGGCTGTCCTACCTCTCGGGTGTGATGAAGGCTCGCATCACGCGGACCGTCCGGGTCGGTCGCGGCCGCCTCGAGGTCCACTACCAGGCGAGTCGCGCGAGGGAGTGCCAGATCCTGGTGGTGGCGCCGAAGGGAGAGGTCATCCTCTCGCTGCTGCCGCCCAGCGATCCGACGCTCCGCAGCCTGTCGCAGATCGTCGGCACCGGCCTGCACCGGGTCGAGGTCCTGTGCGACCCTGCCCGGCGCCGCTCGTACCAGCTCTCGATCTCGGCCCAGCTGCCGAAGACGAAGTAGCCGCGGAACGGGCCGGGCGGAGCCTGCGAGAGGCTGCCGCCCGGCGATGGACGCGTGGCTACGCCTTCAGGACGAGGTTCGTCTTCAGCACCTTGGAGGCGCTCGCGGTGGTGAAGAGGAGCTGGAAGTTGACGCGGCCCTTCTTCACGTTCTTCGGCAGGAGCACGTACACCGTGCGGTTGCCGGCCTTGAGCTCGAACTGACCCGAGCGCACGGTGCGCTTGCCCTGGATCATCAGGAGCCGCGCGGCCACCTTCTGGTTCAGCGTGACGCGGATCGCCGCGCGCTTGCGGCCCTGCACCTTGCCGTCGAGCTTAATCCACAGCACCCGCGCCGTCAGGAGCTTGACCTTGACGACCGCCGGCTTGACTGCGGGCGGGGGCGGTGACGCCGGCGGGTTGGCGCCCGGGGGAGCGGGCGGCGGATTCGCGGATGGGTTACCGCCGCCGCCGCCCGGAGTGGGGTCGTTGTCGACGATCTTCACCGTCGACGTGCTCTTGGCCAGCGTGACCCCGGCCGGCGCCGGGCTCTTGAGCACGACCCGGAACGTCTCGTCGGCCTCGGCGACGGTGTCGTTGACGATCCCGACCGTGATGGTCTTCTTCGTCTCGCCCGGGGCGAAGCTCAGCGTCCCGGCGGTGAGCGTGAAGTCGGTTCCGAGCGTCGCGCTCGGGAAGTTGGGGCCGCTCTGGCCCTCGTACTGCACCGTCACGGTCTGCGCCGTCGTGCCCGCGAGCGTGACGTCGAGCGCGACAGTCCCGGCGCCCTCGTTGACGACCGCATCGGAGATCGTGAGCGACGGCGGCGCCGACGGGTCCACGATCGTCGCCTGCCCCGAGCTGTCGCCGACAACCCCACCGACAGCTCCCGACAGCTGCAGCGTGAACGTCTCGTTCGGCTCGTTGATGACATCGCCGTTGACGACGACTGGGACGGTCTGGCTGAGCGCCTGGCCGGGGCTGAACGTGAGCGAGCCGGACTTCGCGACGAAGTCGCTGCCCGCGGAGGCGCTGCCGGCTACCGTCTGGTAGTTCACGGTCACCGCGCGATCGCTCGCCTGGCTAATGGCCACTGTGAACGTTGCGTTCGTCGTGGCTCCGCCGCTGGCTCGTTGACGGAGATGTCGTTGACGGACAGCTGTGAGTTGCTGTCGTCGTCGGTGATCGTGACGGCCGCAGATGGATCGGGGTTATTCGCCCCCGACTCTCCGAACATCGTGACGGTGAACGACTCCGTCGGCTCGTCCGTGCTGTTGTTGACGATCGGGACGAAGATGTCCTTGGAGAGCGCCGCCCCGGTCTCGCCACCGTTCCAGCTCAGGGACGTCGGCGAGACCTGTGAGTAGTCGGCGTTGATCTTCGCCGTGCCCTCGTCGGTGCGCACGTTCACGCTGACCGGCCCCGGGGGGATGCGCTCAGCGTGACCGTCAGCTTCGCGTTTCCACCAGTCACGTTCTCGGGCACGGTGACGTCGCCGAGGACGAGAGTGGGGAGCGGCGCGGCGGCATCGTCGTTCTGGATGGTTCCAAGACCGATCCCGTCGTCCAAGGGAATGGAACCGGAGAGGTTCACCTGGAACAGATCGTCGGGCTCGAGCACGAGATCCCCGTTCACGTTCACGTTGATCGTCGCAGTCCTGGCTGTGTCACTGACAGGGAAGGAGACGACCCGCACTGCTGCCGACCGCATAGTCGTTCGCGTCCGTCGGGGCTATCGGCGTCGTGCTCCAGTTGAGGGACAGCGGAACCTCGCTTGGCCGGTCGAGCGTGACGGTGAAGTCAAAGGGCGGTTTGTCCCGTTGATTGCCCTCAGGCTTGGCTCGGTCAGCGATCACAGCGTGCGGTACGGGCTCGTTGTCGACGACTGTGCCGTTCTGGAAGACATCGCCAAAACTCGACCTGAATCTGACAGTGAAGTTCTGTTGCGGTTCGTAGACGTTGTCGTTCGTGGCGCCGACGGTGACGGTGCTGACGGATTTGTGTCGTCCAGCGTGAATGACGGTCGTGGAAGGCGCGTCCACGTCTGGGTCGCCGGCCGTGACCGCTACGGTCACAGCCACCGGCGTGAGCGGATCCGTCCCGGCACGAGTGACTGTGAAGCTCGCGTACGCCATCACCCTCGGTCGCGATCGTTCCGACGGGGGTGACGCCATCGGATCCCGTCGAGTCTGCTGATACGGGCGTTTGCCGCGACCAGCAAGCAGCGCCACGACCCCCGTCAATGTGATCAAGCCGGCTATCCGCCGGATGCGTGTGCGACCCCTACCAGCCATTCCCATGCTCCCCCCGAAGCTGCGGCAGCGGAGACCCCCTGGTCGTCTGCCTCGTTGACGTGCGTCAGCTTACGTGCAACCGACCAGTATGGACTCAGCTGGTGCGCAGATCCAGGGGAGTTATCTCTATCGCCCGGTCGGCGATCCCCCGCTCTGCCGCCCACCGCGACGCCTCGGCGCGGTTCGAGACGCCGAGCTTGCGGTAGATGTTCGAGAGGTGGAACTTCACCGTCTCGTCCGTGACCCACAGCGTGCGGGCGACCGTGCGGTTCGTCCAGCCGCGCGAGACGAGACGCAGCACCTCGACCTCGCGCCGCGTCAGGCCGCCGGGGCCCGAACGCCTGCGACGCGCCGCAGCGCGCTCCAGCTCGACGGTGTTGCCGTGCCCATAGGTGCCGGATCCGTTCCCGGCTCGGAACTCCTGTGTCCGTGCGGTGCTCATGCGACCCCCGACCCGTTATCTCCCCCATGGAGGACGCGTTCGCGCGCAGCGATCCGCATCTCCACCCTGCTCCCATTCTCATCACACGGGCCGGTCAGGCAACCCCCACGGGTGGGTAGGCAGTCGCCGCTGGTGAGTGATTGGCCCTGCGCTCGCACCGGCATCGCCGCAATCCTTCCCGGCACCCTCCCGTGTGTCCAGGCTCGGCCTGGCGGGCGGGACGGTGCGCTCTTCCTCCGACTCGTACGGAGCGCGTACTTCGGTGGCGAGCCGGGAACCCCTGCCGGAGGCCGAATCCGGCGGTCGACGGTTCAGACCTCGACGTCCACTCCCTCGCCGACCACGCAGAAGACGTCGGTGACCGGGTTGACGTCGCCGCCGCCGGACACGGTCGCGCGGTAGGTCCCTGCGGGCAGGGGCGTCAATTCGGCCTGGTGCCACCCGTCCCCCGCCGCCTGCAGCGGCGCCGCCGAGACCTGCACCCCGGTGTCGGTATCCCGCACCTCCACGGTCAGCATCGCCCACTCCGACTCGGGCAGCGCACGGACGGCGATCGGCTCGCCGACGAGATACGCGTCCTCGAGGTCGAGGCTGATGCCCGTACCCGGCGCGAAGACCCGCGCTTGGTCGATCTTCTGGCGCCGTAGCAGGCCGATCACCTGGTCGAGTGAGAAGTCGGCGTTCTGCAGGGACGCATGCCGCTCGCGGACGTAGACCTCGAGATCCTTGTTGCTCAGCTCGAACGGTGTGGCGGAGACGCTCGGAACGGTGCCGTCCCCACCCTCGTCCTCGCCGTCGTACGACCGCAGGATCTCCAAGCCGCCCCCCGTCAGCCGGACGGACTGAGAGGTTGGCTGAAAGATGCCGGCGATCGGCTTGATCGTGTACCCGTGGTCGCGGTACTCGGGGTCGGTCGAGTTCTGGTCCACGGCCTTCATGATCGTCCGGTGGAACTCCAGCGCGTCCGCCGCGCGCTGCGGGGTCGAGACCGGGGATGCCGTCGACCTCGGTGACCCGCGCGAGGTTGCCGTCTCCCGGGTCGACGCAAGGGTAGATCGGCAGCAGCTGGTACACCGACGTGAACGACCGCAGCACGTCGGTGAGGTTCAGCAGCGTGATCGGCCCGAGCCGCTTCTTCATCCCGTTGGCGATGAAGTCCACGGCGTTCAGCGAGCCGCGGTAGGGCGTCCCGAAGGTGATCAGGAGACGGGTGTCCCGCCAGCCCTCGTGGAGCTCCAGGAACTGCCGGCAGATGAGCCCGCCCATCGAGTGCCCGATGAGCACGAGCTTCGCGTCGTCGTGGCCGGAGCGCTCGCGCCAGGCTCTCAGCCAGTCGCGGCTCTCGCGTGCGAGCCGGCGGGCGTGAACGCGGTTGTCCCGCCGCCAGTCGTACGGGAACTCGAAGAAGTTGACGCCGGGCGTGACGTCGAACTCCGTCCTGATCGTCTTCGACACCTTCCCGTACCCGTCGATCTTCCAGAGGCCGGGGATGAGGTGGACGTCGGGGATGACTCTCGGGGCAGTCACCCCGTCACCGAGGTCGTCGGCGTCGGGATCGTCGCCCTGGAGCTCGAGGTCCTTGATGCTCCGGCCCAGGGTCGTCAGCGCCTGGACGGCCGCGCCGCCGGAGAGCGCCCAGACGTCCTTGCCGTCCTTCTGGAGCACGCTGCCGGTGATCCCCGGAAGGAGTACGATCACGTCGCTGACAGTCGCTCCCGGCATCGACGCTCCCCACTGTCGCCCGCCTTCCCGCCATTCAACCGCGACTGCAGCGAGCGGTCAAACCACGTCCGAGAGGACAGCGGGATGCCCGAGGAGTTGATCTACCCGAACGGGGTCAACGGCCTGACCGGCGAGTATCTGCTGGCGCCGCTCGCTCCGGCCGACGTCGCCATCCGCGCGAAGGAGCCCGGCGAGGACACCGACATCACGAAGCGGCTGAAGCAGGTGCACGCCGACCAGACCGAGGCCTCGTTTCGGCTGCCCTTCAACATCCACCCGGAGGACGTCGGTGCGGCCGGGTGGGCAATCGTCTTCGGTGCGAATGAAGACGACGCCGTCAAGGCGGCGCTGGAGCCTCTGATCGAGCATCGCAGGGCCCAGGTCGGGGACGCGAGGACGAAGGTGCTCGACCACCAGCCGGGCGAGCGGTGGCCCGAGTGGCTGGACCGGCATGGAACGGCGCCCGGAAACGTCGATCCGGACAAGATCCCCTACTACGTCCTGCTGGTGGGGAGACCCGAGCGGATCCCCTTCAGCTTCCAGTACCTCCTGGGTGTGGAGTACGCCGTCGGCCGGTTGGACTTCGGAGACGCGGACGGTTATCGCCGTTACGTCGCCGGCCTCATCGACTACGAACGGTCCGCCGCGCCGCCGCGTGACGCCGTGGCCACCTTCTTCGGCACCCGCCACCCGTTCGACGGCGCCACGCAGCTCTCGGCGGACTCGCTCGTCAAGCCTCTTGCGGACAGCTTCCGGCCTGGCGGCCGGTTTGCGAGCGCCGTCACGGGCTACCGGATCGAGCATGTCCTGGGGGAGCCTGCAACCAAGGGCGCGCTCCGTGAGATCCTGGCCGGAGCAGGGCCGTCAGGCAGGCCTGCGCTGCTCTTCTCGGCCACACACGGGCTCGGGGGCTGGCCTGCCGGGCACGCCGACCAGACGGCGAGGCACGGGGCGCTGCTCTGCCAGGACTGGCCGGGTGTCGGACGGATCTCGGCGGAGCACTACTTCGCAGGCGTCGACGTGCCGGCCGACGCCGGCGTGCACGGCCTCGTGGCGTTCCTCTTCGCCTGCTTCGGCGCGGGAACGCCCGAGGTCGACGCCTTCGCCCACGTGCCCGGCCAACCCCCGCCCGTCCTCGCCGCTGAGCCCTTCGTCGCCGCCCTGCCGAAGGAGCTCCTGTCTCACCCGGAGGGCGGGGCGCTGGCGGTCATCGGTCATGTCGACCAAGCCTGGGGCTACTCGTTCGTGTCCGGAGAGGAGGCGCAGCTCCTGCCGTTCCAGAATGCGACGGGACGGATCCTGCTCGGCCAGCCGATCGCCCACGCCATGAAGGATTTCAACGAGAAGTACGCGGCCCTCTCCGCGGGCCTGAGCGACGTGCTCGAGCGGATCGGGTTCGGCGGCCGAGTGGTTCCGGACGCCGAACTGGCGCGTCTGTGGACGGAGCGCAACGACGCCCAGAACTACATCGTTCTGGGGGACCCGGCGGCCGCGCTCAAGACCGCCTGACCGGTTCGGGTTCGCCGCAGCCATCAGGGCTTCAGCAGGAGAACAGCCAGAATGCAGATCACGACGGCCTCCAGGAGCGCGACCGCGCCGACGAGCGAGACCATGCCCTGCATGCGCGCGAGCTTTCCCTGTGCCCGCTCGACGCTCTCGCTCTCCTCGAGGAACTGGCGCTCGACCTCGTTGAGACTGGACTTGTCTACCCGCCTTTCGACGTCTCGCAGCTCCGACCCATGTAGAAGCCGCCCCACCTGGCGATCGGCCCCCCACGCCCGAGCTGCCAGCTGCCACGGTTCGAGGCGGCGACGCACCCACTTGAGGTTGTCGTCGAGGATCGGACCGATGAGCAGGTCATGCGTGAGCTCGAACCAGGGCACGTCCGCTCGGATGTCTCTGCGGATCAGGTAGGCGGACTCGAGTGCCGTCAGGACGACCTGAGGGTCGACGCTTCCGGACTCGGGGCCGGTCACCGTCTGGCTGCGGAACCTCTCGGCGGTGATGAGCTGCTTCTCGAACCAATCGCGGATCGCCACTTCCTCGACACCCGTCTCCCTCGCGACCTCCTCGACGGTCCCCGCGTAGTAGCTCCGAAGCGCCTTGGGGATGTCCGCGTGCGCGTAGACATCCTCGAGGTCGATCGTGCCGAAGCTGTCGCCCTTTTCCTCGGAGACGGACTTCCAGAGCTTCCGGCACACGACCTGCAGCTGAACCGGCTGGACGTACGGCGCCTCGATCTCGGCTACTCCGCGATCGGGGCGCTGGACCTTCACCAGGGCGAGCCGGCGGACGAGCTCGGCGGCGGCCTCATCGGTGAACTCGATGCCCTTCCCACGCGCAGGTAGCTGAATGGCGTCCTTCGCCGCCGACCGGTCGAGGAAGTCCAGGCGGTACGTGGCACGAAGGTGTCCGGGTAGGAAGCGGACATAGCGGTCGAGCCCGCCGATGTAGTCCTCCCGCATGGAGAAGAGCGTCCAGACGCGCCCGGCGGCGAGCGAGGTGCCGAGCTCCATGAAGAACGTCGCCTGGGCCACCCAGTCGGTGGGATCGATGGTGAGGATCTCCTCGAACTGGTCGAAGACCAGGACCAGGAAGCCGTCGTCGGCCTGGCGTGCGACGGCCCTCTCGATCACCTGCTCGAACGAGAGCTCCGCGAGCTCCGCAGGGTCCTGCTCCTCGAGCAGCCCGAGCGCGACGCTGTAGACGTAGCGGTTGTGAACCCGACCGTTCGGGGGAGGCGGCGTGTTGACCCGCAGCGGCACGGTCGGCCGGAACCGTCGCTGTTCGAGGAGCGGCTTCAGTCCCGCTCGGATCACCGACGTCTTGCCCGCGCCCGATGGTGCATGCAGGAGAACGATGCGCTCCGCGACGAGCAGGTCGGCGAGCTCATGCGTCTCCCGGTCCCGCGCATACAGCGGCTCGCCCGTCCGGAACGCCCGTGGCCCGACGTACGGGTTGTCGTGGTCGTCGGCGCTGGTCATGTGCGGAGCTCGGTTCGCGCGCGAAGCTCGTCGAGGAAGCGCCGCGTGTCGCCCCAGTAGATGCTGACCGAGTCGCTGCCGAAGTAGGACTCGAGGTACTCCTGCGCCGCTTCGGGCTCGATCAGCTGGTTCTCCGGGCTGAGCTGTACCCCCACGTGGAGGTTCTCGGCCAGAAGGGCGCGCCCGCCAAAGCTCTTGATCGCGTGGAAGATGACCCGAAAGTCCCAGTCGTCCAGGCGGAAGCCGACGAAGAGCAGCGACTTCTCGAGGAGCGACCTCGGGACGACGGGCGGGATGTCCTTGCGCCGCGTGTGCCAGGCGGTGAACCACGCAAAGTAGTCCTCTTCGGTGAGCACGAGGTTCCGGGGATGGTCGAAGCGGCCGAACAGGTGGTAGACGAGCGGCCGCTCCTTCGTCGGCTCCTCCACCAGGTCTTGCGTGTTCAGGTCGGTGATGTCGTCGTCGTTCCAGCGGAACACCATCGTGATGGGGTCCCGCGGCGGGTCGGCATTGCGCAGCGCGTCCTGCAGGAGGTTGGTCCACGCAGTCGTCACGTAGACGTTCACGGGTAACGCGGCCATGACGCGGTACGGATCGCCGGGATCCTCCTTGCGGAGGCGCCTACCCACCTCGACGATCGACGGCCCGGGGCGTTGCGGATCGAGCTCGAGCTGCCAGTAAGGATCTTCCGGGCCGGCCGCGGCATCGCGACGCTTCGCGATCTCGGTGGCGAGGTACTCGAAGAGCTGGCTGCGAACGGTGCCGGCCGCGCTACGCACGCGCAGGTACTGCGCGACCTGTGCCAGATCGCCCTGGCTGTGCCTCGCCAGCGGCATCTGCCACCGCTCCACGAAGCCGCGAGCGATGTCCTGGCGCGAGCCGAGGATGCCGTCGGCGAGTCCGGGGCCCAGCACGGGCGTGAAGTTGCCGCTCTTCATCTGCAAGCGCAACGTCTGCCAGGTGGCATCTCCGCGCTCTGCGAACTCGGGCTTGTAATACGTGCGGCCGGAGCGAAGCCGGGAGAAGAGGACCGGGACCCACCAGTCCGTCCGCTCACTGATACCGCGCCGCGCGACCGCCATCGCATGATCGACGATGCCGTCCTGGCCGAGCGCGGCGAAGAACGCCGGCCCGAACATGCCCGCCGTGGTCATCGACACATTTCCCTGCATCCCGACGACCGCGGAGACACCCGCCGCCGCGAGCCTCGGCCCCAGCGTCGACAGCTCACCCTCGTCGTCGCTCCACAACTCGTTGCCCGCAGCTGCGGACTGGCAGGAGCACAACAGGACGACGGTCGGGCGTCGCTCGAGACCGAGCAGTCGCTCGACCACCTTGCGGCCGTCTACGACGTCGGACGTTCCATCGGGCAGCTCGAGATAGATCAGCGGCACGTCCTCGCTCAAGGCGCCGTGGCACACCAGGTAGAGGACGTCGACACCCTGATCCAGGGCCTCGAGGATGTTCGCCAGGGTGGCGCGCCCGTGAGCCAGCTCCTGGACGTTCTGGAACGTCGAGAGCGCCGCCCGAGCCCGCGCGAGCTCCTCATCTACTTGAACCGTTGCGAGGCTGCGCCCGCCGGGACGAAAGGCCTCGAGATCGGTCGGCCCAGCCACGACTGCGAGCGCGCGGAGCTCGTGGCGCGCGAGCACCGGGATGGCCCGCCAATCGGGGCTGCTCAGGTAGCGGGAGAGCAGCACGCCGGCTCGCGTGGCGATCGGAGAACCCGTCTTGGGGTCCCGCAACGATTCCCACCGGACCGCGTGGAACTGCGGGGGGGCGTTGATGTGAAGCCTCAAATGGAGCGTAACCTCGCCGTTCTCGGTCACGGCGACGGCCTCCTGGTAGAACCGTCCGACGTCGCCTGGGCGGAGCACCATTCTCGTCAGCGCCTCGCCGTAGGCGGGCTCGTCGGCGCTGAGCTGCCTGAGCTCCGCCAGGTCGATCGAGATCGGCTCCTCCGGCTGTTCCCAGCGCTCGGTGTTCGTTCCGGCCAGGTCGAAGCGGAGGTTTGCGTAGAGCGCTTCTCGGCGCCGATCCCACCACAGCCCGAGCTCTAGATCAGCGTCAGTCGGCACCGCTGGGCTCCGACACTCGGTGCACGAGGGTGTTCAGGCGCTCAGCCGGGAGTCCACCCGGCCGGAGCGGAAAAGTGCCGCAGCAACGTTGGCCAGCCCGGGCACCGAGCCTGCGCTTCCCTTCTCGTTGCTGATCTCCCACGACGATAGGGGCGCCCCCGAACGACTGTCAAGGACTCGGTGTTGACCGCTGTCTGCGGTTGCGCCGTCGTGAGCTCCAAAGCGGCGAGCTCGAGCAGCGAGAGGCGATCGGCGTCGAGTTCATCGTCGGTCGCTGGGTCCACCCGGGGCATCGATCGCCCAAGCAGCACGATCCGATCGAGGAAAGCTATGTCGTCGCGCCGGCCTACGCCGTCAGACCCTTGCTTCTACGGCGATCCGCTCACGGCCCTCGAGCGTCGGCGCGCGTGGCCGCGGAGCTCACGCCGCGCTGCCTGGACACTCTCGAACGTCCGCGGCAGCCTCGCTGAGGGGCGGTGCCTGCGTGGTCGGCGCGGCTACGATGCGGCCATGGTCCAGGCGGGAGCAGAGCGTTCGGTCTTCTCGAGCATTCCGGAGGCACTCGAGGACCTCCGCTCCGGCAAGTTCGTCGTCGTGGTCGACGACGAGGACCGCGAGAACGAGGGCGACCTCACCATCGCTGCGCAGTTCGTGACCCCGGACGCCGTGAACTTCATGGCGACGCAGGGGCGCGGCCTGATCTGCCTGTGCCTCACCCCGGAGCGTTGCGACGACCTGGGCCTGCGTCAGATGACCGATCAGAACGAGACTCCCTTCGGGACGGCGTTCACGGTCTCGATCGAGGCGCGGGAGGGCGTCTCGACCGGCATCTCCGCGCAGGACCGCGCGCACACCATCCAGGTGGCGATCGACCCGCGCTCCGGCCCGCGCGATCTCGTCCAGCCCGGCCACGTCTTCCCGTTGCGTGCGCGCCCCGGAGGCGTGCTGCAGCGCTCGGGCCAGACCGAGGCGGCGGTCGATCTCGCCCGGCTCGCAGGACTCATCCCGGCCGGCGTGGTCTGTGAGGTGATGAACACGGACGGCACGATGGCCCGGGTGCCCGACCTGACCGCCTATTGCGGGCAGCACGGGCTGCGGATGATCACCGTCGCCGACCTGATCGAGTACCGGCGTCGCACGGAACGGCTCGTCGAGCGTGTCGCCTCCGTTCGTCTGCCGACCGACTTCGGTGAGTTCCAGGCGGTGGCGTACCTCGAGCCGCTCACGGGCAAGCAGCATCTGGCGCTCGTGAAGGGAGAGGTGGACGGGATCGAGGACGTGCTGGTGCGGGTCCACTCGGAGTGCCTCACCGGCGACGTGTTCCATTCGCAGCGATGCGACTGCGGCGAGCAGCTCGCGCACGCCCTGGCGCAGATCGACGAGGAGGGCCGCGGCGTGCTGGTCTACCTCGGGCAGGAGGGGCGGGGGATCGGGTTGCTGAACAAGCTGCGGGCGTACGAGCTGCAGGAGAACGGGCTCGACACCGTCGAGGCGAACATCGAGCTCGGGTTCCCGCCCGACGCGCGGGAGTACGGCATCGGTTCGCAGATCCTCGCCGACCTCGGCCTCACGACGATCCGCGTGCTGACCAACAACCCGAAGAAGATCGCCGGCATCACCGGCTTCGGGCTCACCGTCGTCTCGCAGGAGCCGATCGAGGTCCAGCCCGGTGACGAGAACCGCCGCTACCTGGAGACGAAGCGCGACAAGCTCGGCCACACCATCGGCACCCGGATCCATCACCAGGGCGTGCGGTTCGAGCCCTCCGTCTTCGAGGTGTGGGAGGCCTAGAGGGGTAAGGATCAGCCGGCGTCGATCGCGGCGAGCACAGCGCCGCGGTCGATCTGGCGCTTGAGGATCTTCCCGGTCGGCCCCTTCGGCAGCTCCTCGACGAGGACGATCTGCCGCGGGTACTTGTACGCGGCGACTCGCGCGCGGGCCCATTCGCGGAGATCGCCCGGGTCGGGGTTCGTGCCCGGGCGGGGGACGACGAGCGCCGCGATCTCCTCGCCGAGCCTCGCGTCCGGAACGCCGATCACAGCCGCCTCGAGCACGTCCGGATGCTCGTAGAGCGCCTCCTCGACCTCGCGCGGGTAGACGTTGTAACCGCCGCGGATGATCATCTCCTTCCTCCGGTCGACGAGAAACAGGTAGCCGTCGTCGTCGACGTAGCCGATGTCGCCAGTGGCGAACCAGCCGTCTGCCGAGAGCGCAGCCGTCGCCTCCGCGTCCTCCCAGTAGCCGCGGATCACGGCAGGCCCCCGGAACTCGACCTCGCCGGCCTCACCGGGCGGCAGCGGCACTCCCTCCAGGGACACCACCCGCATCTCCGTCTCGCCCACCGGCGTGCCGACCGAGCCCGGCTTGCGCAGCTGATCGGCCCTGTAGGTCGTCGCCACCCCCGAGGTCTCAGTCAGTCCGTAGCCCTCGTAGACCTCGCCGCCGAACGTCCGCTCGAAGTCGCGCGCCACCTCGACCGGGACCGGGGCTCCGCCGACGTGGGCGATCCGCACCGGCGGCAGCTCGCGCGTCTTCCGCGCGGCCTGGCAGAGGGCGATGCACATCGTCGGCACACCGAGGAGGATCGTCGTGCGCGTCTCCGTCATCAGCCGCAACGTCTGCTCGCCCTCGAAGCGGGGCACGACGGCGACCGCGCCGCCCGCCATGAACGTGGAGACGAGGCCGGTCACCTGGCCGAGGACATGGGAGAAGGGGGCCGCGCCGAGCATCACGTCGTCCTCCCGCAGGGCGAGCGCGTCGCGTGCGTAGGACGCGGCGGCCCGGATGCTGCCGTGCGTCAGAATCGCTCCCTTCGCCTTTCCCGACGTCCCCGACGTGAAGAGGATCACCGCCGGATCGGTGTCCGCTCGCTCCACGAGCACCGAGGCCGTATCCACGGTGATGTCGAGCTCGCCCTCGTCGGCGAGCAGCAGCACCGGCCGGGACGCCTCGAGGCGGGCCTCGATCTCCGGAGGGGCCAGCAGCACGTGCAGCGGCACGGCGACGGCGCCGGCCCGGAGCACCCCGAACCAGGCAGCGACGAACGCCGGCCCGTTCGGGAGCCGGATCGCCACACGGTCGCCCTGCTCGACGCCGCGACCACGCAGGAGCGCGGCGACGCCGCCGGCACGGCGATCGAGTTCCGCGTACGAGATCACCTCGCCTTCGTGGAGCAACGCGGGGCGGTCTCCGTGCGCGACGCGCGCGTCGGAGAGGACGGTCGCCAGGTTCACGTCTGAACGGAGCGTCGCAGGTTCCTTGACATCATGGCGGAGTCGGACGACGTGACTCTCGCGACGGAGGTCGGGTGCGGATGGGACGGGCGGGCGGAGCGCCGCTGACGATCGACGTCGATGCCGTGGTCGCGATCGACGTCCACACGCACGCCGAGGTGGGGCGCACGGGTGAGGACGGGCTCGATCCGGCGTGGCGCGAAGCTGCTGCCGCGTACTTCGGAGAGGGCGGCCTCCCGACCGTGGAGGATGTGGCCGCCTACTACCGCGAGCGGAGAATGGCCGCGGTCGTCTTCACGGTCGATGCCGAGACGCAGACTGGGCGCCCGGCGGTGCGCAACGAGGAGATCGCCGAGGTCGCGGCGGCGAACGCCGACGTCCTGATCCCGTTCGCGAGCATCGACCCGGGGAAAGGCGCACGCGCCGTGGCGGAGGCCCGGAGGCTGATTGCCGAGCACGGCGTCAAGGGGTTCAAGTTCCATCCCAACCTGCAGGCCTTCTACCCGAACGATCGCGCCGTCTACCCCCTCTACGAGGTGATCGCCGAGGCGGGGCTGCCGGCGCTCTTCCACACCGGCCATTCCGGGATCGGCTCCGGCCTCCCGGGCGGGGGCGGCATCCGCCTCAAGTACTCGAACCCGATGTACGTCGACGACGTCGCCGTCGACTTCCCGGAGCTCCCCATCGTGCTCGCGCACCCTTCCTTCCCGTGGCAGGACGAGGCGATTTCCGTCGCGTTGCACAAGCAGCAGGTCTGGATCGACCTTTCCGGCTGGTCGCCGAAGTACTTCCCGGAGAACCTCGTCCGCTACGCGAACACCCTCCTCAAGGAGCGCGTCCTCTTCGGCTCCGACTATCCGCTGATCACACCCGACCGCTGGCTCGCCGACTTCGAGCAGGCGGCGTTCAAGGACGAGGTGCGCCCGCTGGTGCTGAAGGAGAACGCCGCACGCCTGCTCGGTCTGCGCGAGTAGTTGGCGCAAGACGGAATCCGCTCGCGCGGATTCCCGTCGCGCGAAGATCCCTGAAGGCGTCCGCTTCGCGGCCGCGGCGCCACCCTTCCAGTTCAAGCCTCTGTTGCTTGGCGCAAGACCGGAATCCGCTCGCGCGGATTCCGGTCGCGCGCAGATCCCTGAAGGCGTCCGCTTCGCGGCCGCGGCGCCACCTTCCACATCAAGCCTCTATTGCTCTCGGCGCAGCGAGGGATCAGCCGCGGCCGTGCGGGGCCGAGAAGTCGAGGTCGGGGCCGGCGGGGATGAGGCGACTCGGGTTGATCATGTCGTGCGTGGTGTAGTAATGGCGCTTGATCTGGGCCATGTCGACGGTCGCCGCGATGCCCGGCAGCTGGTAGAGGTCGCGCGCGTAGCCCCACAGATTCGGGTAGTCGACCACCCGCCGGAGATTGCACTTGAAGTGGAGGTAGTAGACCGTGTCGAAGCGGACGAGTGTGGGGAAGAGCCGCCAGTCCGCCTCGGTCGGCGTGTCGCCGACGAGGTAGCGCGTCGACACGAGCCGCTCCTCGAGCTCGTCGAGCACGGCGAAGACGCCGGCGCAGGCCCTCTCGTACGCGGCCTGTTTCTGACTGAACCCCGCCTCGTAGACGCCGTTGTTCAGATTCGGGTAGATGCGCTCGTTGAGCGCGTCGATCTTCGCTCGCAGGGCAGGAGGGTAGAGGTCAAGGTCGTGCTCGGCGTAGGCGTCGAAGGCGCCGTTGAGCATGCGCAGGACATCGCCCGACTCGTTGCTCACGATCTGCCGGGTCTCGGTGTCCCACAGGACCGGCAACGTGAGGCGCTCGCTGAACCCTTCGTCGGTCGCCAGGTAGGCCTCACTGAGGAACGAGAACCCGTTCGCGTCGTCGACGAACTCTCCGCCGGTGAACGCCCAGCCGCGCGCGTCGCGGAAGGGGTCGAGATAGGAGACGGGAATCGCGTTCTCCAGGCCCTTGAGCAGGCGGCCGATGATCGTGCGCTGCGACCAGGGGCAGGCGAGGCTGGCGTAGAGGTGGTAGCGGCCGGGCGCGGCGGGGAAGTCGGAGCTGCCGTCGGTTGTCACCCAGCGCCGGAACGCGCTCTCCTGCCGCACGAAGCATCCGTCCGCCGTCAGCTCCCGGCCGAGCTCGAAGGAGCGCGACGCGGCCGTGGCGTCCGTCGCCTCGGCCCTCAACCGGAGCACCCCGTCGGTGTCATCCCGCCGATGCTATCCCGAGAGATCCGCGCCAACGTGACCGGTGAGGAAGACTGGTGCAGGTGTGAGCGACCTGACCCGACTCGGCGTTGTGGAGGCCGCGAGGCTGCTCGCGCAGCGCAGCGTGTCGGCGTCTGAGCTGACCGCAGCCTGCCTGTCGCGGATCCGAGAGCGCGACGGAGCGCACAGCCACGACGGCGACCCGGAGTCGATCAACGCGTGGGTGCGGCTCTACGAGGAGGACGCCGTTGCGGCCGCGACGCTGGCTGATGAGCGACTGAGCGCCGCGGCGGCGCGGCGCGACGGGCCGGCGCCTGCCCTGACGGGAGTCCCAGTGGGGCTCAAGGATCTGTACGGCGTGGCGGGCAAGCCGCTCACTGCCTCCAGCCGCCTGCTCGACGAGGTTCCCGCGGAGGACTGCGACGTCTGGACCCGCCTCGCCGGGGCGGGCATGATCCTGCTCGGGCATCTGCACACGCACGAGTTCGCCGCCGGCGGCACGACCGACCAGGTCGGCAACCCGTGGGCGCGCAATCGCACCGCGGGTGGCTCGAGTGGTGGGTCGGCGGCGGCGCTCGCCGCCCGCATGGTTCCCGCCGCCACCGGCACCGACACGGCGGGCTCGCTGCGCATCCCGTCTGCGTGCAGCGGCACGTCCACGGTCAAGCCCACACGCGGGCGCGTCTCGCTGGCGGGGGTCGTCCCGCTGGCCTGGAGCCTCGACCACGCGGGTCCGATGGCACGCTCGCTCGTCGACTGCGGCCTGCTGCTCCGTGCGATGAGCGGCCCCGACCCCGGGCAAGCCGAGAGCGCCCTCCAGGCGCCGCCTCCAGGCATGCCGGGCCCGCGTGAAGGGCGGCGACCCCTCGATGGGGGTACGTCTGGCGGTTTCCCCGCGTGTGGCAGGCATCGAGCTCGATCGGGACGTGGCGGCCGGCTTCGACAGGGCGCTCGAGGCCTGTACCGCGCTCGGGGCGACGCTCGTCGACGCCCCACCGCCGCCCGTGAGCGCCGACATCGGCGACGACTTCCTCGACGTCCTGACCACGGAGATGCTCGTCTGGCATCGCCGTTTCGACGCGCGGCGCGCGCTCTACCGGCCGGCGTTGCGCGAGTGGGTCGAAGAAGGCGAGCGTCGGGCCGTGTCCGGCGAGGCCTACGTCGCGGCTCAGGTCCGCCGCCGGGAGGTGACGCATGCCTGGGCGGCGTGGCTCGATGAGCACCGGCTGGCCGCCCTCGTCGAGCCGACGATTCCCGTTGTCGCTCCGCTGCGCGGTGACGGCTACGAGCACGCCGGCACCGACTACGTCCTGATCTCGCTGACGCACTTCTGGGACTGGACGGGCTTCCCCGTGGCGGCCTTGCCGGCCGGCGTCGGGCGAAGCAGCCTCCCCGTCGGCGTGTCGCTGATCGGCCCGGCGGGTGCCGACTGGGAGCTGCTCTCGCTGGGCGTCGCGCTGCAGGCGGAGCTCGGCGTACCCGAGCCGCCCGGCTTCGCGGCGTCGGACTGACGGCTCGCGGCCCGCGCTACGCCGGCTCGGCCTCCTTGACCCCGAGCGCCTGGTCGACCAGCTCCGGGATATGTGCGATCCGCGGGTCGACGCGCTCGCCGTTCTCTCCCCACGGGATGCTCGGATCGATGGCCGGCTTGCCGACGGTGGCCGCGTGCTCGGTCAGGGTGTGCTTGCCCAGCCGCTCCTCCTTCGCCCACATCGGCTTCCCGTCGGGATCGCGGAAGTGCGGCATCACTTCCTCTGCCATCAAGGTCATGTTCTTGATCGCCATCCAGTGCGGCATCGCGCCCCATTGACCGCCCGCGCCCGTGACGACGCCCGTTCCCAGGTCGTCCGTCAGCTTCGTGAGTTCCTCGATCACCGTGTCGGGAGAGCCCACGATGGCGTAGCCGTTCTCGAGCAGGAAATCGTAGGTGAGGTCGTAGATGTCCGGGATGCCCTTCTCGATGATCGTCCCGAGGAAGTTCCTGAACGACTGCTTCGACTGGTACCCGGGCGGGATCGCGAAGTACGGCGGATGCTTGAGCCCTTCCCGGAAGAGCCAGGTGATGTGCGGCCGGGCCTCGCGGTGCGCCAGCTCGTCGGTCTCGGCGACGTAGATCAGGATCGCGGCCCCGAGCTGCTCGCGCTTGGCCTCGTACCCGAACTTCTCCTCGGCGAGGCGGCGGTAGGTGTCGAGCGCCTTCTTCAGCACCACGCGCGGCGAGAAGACCTGCATGAAGGTGTAGCGGCGTTTCGCCGCCTCCTCGATCGTCTCCAGAGAGGCGAACCCCGGCAGCCAGATCGGCGGATGCGGCTGCTGGAGCGGCTGCGGCCAGGGGTTCACGTAGGGCAGGTGGAAGTACTTGCCGTCCCAGGCGAACGGGCCGGGCTCGGTCCAGGCCTTGAGGATCAGGTCGTGTGCCTCCCAGAAGCGCTCGCGGGACGTGCTCGGATCGACCCCGTAGGAGTGGTACTCGTTGCCGGTGCCGCGGACGAACCCGGAGATGATCCGGCCTCCCGAGATCACGTCCAGCATCGCGATCTCCTCGGCGACGCGCATCGGATTGCCGTGCAGCGGGAGCGCGTTGCCGATCACCCCGACCGGGATCCGTTCCGTCCTCGCGACGATGTTCGAGGCCATGATGTTCGGGCTCGGCATCGTGCCGTAGGCCGTCTGATGGTGCTCGTTGACGAGCACTCCGTCGTAACCGAGCTTCTCCGTCAGCACGTTGAGCTCGAGGTACTCGGTGTAGAGCTTGTGGCCGACCTTCGGGTCGTAGTACGAGTTCGACAGGTTGACCCAGGTCGACGGCAGCTCCTCGGCCGGCGGGATGTACGGGTAGGGCATGAACATCAGCGTGTAGAACTGGAGCTTGTTCACGGGGTGACTCCTTCGATGAAGCCGAGGATGACGTCTGCCGCGCGGTCGGGCTCCTGCATGATCAGCCCGTGTCCCGTCCCGGGGATGCGCTCGAGCCGGGCGTCGGGCAGGATCTCGGCCCAGCGTTCGGCGTGGGCGTTGGGGACGAGCCAGTCGTCCTCGGCGTCGACGACCAAGGTGGGCACGTGCACGGACGGCAGCCGGCGCTCGAACTTCGGGTCGTAGCGCGGCGACCATGTCAGTCTCGCGACCGTTGCCAGCTCGCCGAAGGCCTGGACGATGTCGTCCAGGCTGGTCGGGTCCGGCAGGAAGTCGGTGTACTCCTCGACGTTCCCGTTGAAGAGCAGCACGGGGATCTGCTCCGGCGGCATCGCGAAGATGTCGGCCATCGGCGCCTCCGGTAGGTGCAGCCCGGCCGGCGTGATCAGCGTGAGGCTCTTGAGGCGCTCGGGATAGAAGATCGCCAGCTCGGCCGCGATCCATCCGCCCAGCGAGTAGCCGACGAGGTGCAGCCGGTCGAGCGCGAGCTCGTCGAAGAACGCGCGGTAGTGGAGCACGAGGTCGTCGAAGCCATCGAGCCAGTCGGGGAACTCCGTGTCGCCGAAGCCGGGGTGCTCGGGCGCGATGAGGTCCACGGACTGTGAGAGGCGCTCGTAGAACGGCAGCCACATCCGCGTCGAGCCGGCGCCGTGCAGGAAGACGACCGGCTCCCCCGAGCCCTGGCGCCGGTACGCGACCTCGAGATCCCCGACCTGGAGGCGGCTGGGCTCGGTGTAGAAACGGGAGGATGGTTGCGCGGCTACAGCCGTCTTCTCCGTCATCGCTCCTCCGTATCGTCTATTGGTGAGCCGGCAGCGACCACTGTACAACGCGGCGTTTCGGATTGGTTAACACCGCGGCGTTGTCCCGCATAGGATTGGCCGGTGGCGTACGACTACGTGATCGTCGGCGCGGGTTCTGCCGGTTGCGTGCTCGCGTACCGGCTCGGCGAATCGCCCGACGTGAAAATCGCCGTGATCGAGGCCGGCCCGCCCGACACCGATCCGGAGATCCACATCCCGTTCGCGTTCGGCGCCCTCCTCAAGAGCCGTGTCGACTGGGACTTCGTCAGCGAGCCGGAGCCGGCGCTGGCCAACCGGCGCATCTACCTCCCACGCGGCCGCGTGCTCGGTGGCTCGAGCTCCCTGAACGCGATGATCTACATCCGCGGCAACCGCGCCGACTACGACGAATGGGCGGCGCTGGGGCTCGCCGGCTGGGGTTACGACGACGTCCTCCCGTACTTCAGGCGAGCCGAGGACAACGAGCGCGGCGAGAGCTACTACCACGGCGTCGGCGGACCGCTCACCGTGAGCGACAGTCGCTCCATGCACCCTCTGATCGACAGGTGCATCGAGGGCGCGACAGAGGCGGGAATCCAGCCGAACTCGGATCACAACGGCGCCGCTCAGGACGGCGCCGGCAGATTGCAGGTCACCCAGCGCGACGGCAGGCGCTGCAGTGCGGCCGTCGCCTACCTGCATCCGGCCGTGGAGCGCGGGAACGTCGACGTGACCACTGACGCCCTCGCCACGCGGATCCTCCTCGAGGGAGACCGCGCCGTGGGCGTCGAGATCCTGCGGAACAACCGGCTCGAGGAGCTGCGGGCCGAGCGTGAGGTGATCATCGCCTGCGGCGCGTACCAGTCGCCTCAGCTCCTGCTGCTCTCCGGCATCGGGCCCGCCGAGGAGCTGCGGTTGTTCGGGATCGAAGTACGGCACGATCTCCCCGTGGGCCGGGAGCTCCAGGATCACGTGGTCGTCTCGATGCTCTGGCTCACGGACGAGGAGAGCCTGCTCACCGCAATGAGGCCGGAGAACGTGGAGCTGTTCGAGACCGAGGGCCGTGGGCCGCTGACCTCCAACGTCGGTGAGGGCGCGGCCTTCATCCGCACGCGGCCGACGCTCGAGGCACCCGACGTCCAGCTGTACTTCGGCGCGCTCATGCTGCACGAGGAGTTCCTCGGGCCCCTCGTCGACCATGCGTTCCAGATCGGTCCCTCGCTCCTCAAGCCGAGCAGCCGCGGGCGGGTGACGTTGCGCTCCCCGGTGCCGCACGCGAAGCCGCGGATCCTGCACGACTACCTGGCCACCGAGGACGACCGCGCGAGTCTGGCCGAAGGAGTCCGGGTGGCGCTGGATGTCGCCTCACGGCCCGCGCTACGGCGGATCACCCGCGGTGGCTTCGTACTGCCGGCGTCCGGGTCGAGCGCAGACGTGGCGGAGTTCGTCGAAAGACACGGCCAAACCGTCTTCCACCCGGTCGGTAGCTGCGGGATGGGTCGGGTGGTGGATGCCGAGCTCCGCGTCTACGGCGTGGACGGCCTCCGGGTCGTCGACGCCTCCGTGATGCCGACGATCCCGCGCGGGAACACGAATGCGCCGACGATCATGGTCGCCGAGAAGGCGTCCGACCTCATTCGTGGCCTCGAGCCTCTCCCTCGCGCCGGCTCAGAGCGTCACGAGACCGTGCCGCTCTGAGCGTGTGACGACGAGCAAAGGAGCATTGTCATGACCGCGGTCGCCGACGAACACCAGACAACCGGCACTCTGCTCGACGAGCAGATCTGGGCCGGCCGGATCTTCAGCAACGGGTGGATCGACGCGCCGGCCACGGTCGACGTGATCGAGCCCGCCACGGGAGGAGTGCTCGGCACCGCCGGGATCGCGGATCGAGGGGCGGTCGCCGGCGCTGCAGCTTCCGCGGCGCGGGCGCAACCGGAGTGGGCCGCGCTCGCCGCGACCGAGCGCGCCACCGTGCTGCGTCGAGCCGCCGACGTGCTCGACCGACATCGCCCCGAGGTCGAGCGCTGGATCATCCGTGAGTCCGGCTCCGTGCCGGGGAAGGCACAGGTCGAGATCACGGCCTCGATCAACCAGCTGCACCAGGCGGCCGCGCTGATCGCCCAGCCTCTGGGTCACGTGCTCCCGTCCCTGACACCCGGCCGTCAGAGCGTCGCACGGCGGGTGCCACTTGGTGTGGTCGGAGTGATCACGCCCTGGAACTTCCCCGTCGTCCTTGCACTACGTTCCGTCGCGCCGGCGCTGGCGGTCGGGAACGCAGTCGTCCTCAAGGCCGACGTGAGCACACCCGTGATCGGGGGCGTGCTCATGGCGCGGATCTTCGAGGAGGCCGGGTTGCCCGACGGAGTTCTGCACGTCGTCCCCGGTGGGCCGGAAATCGGCCAGGCGCTCGTCGCCGACCCGAAGGTCAACATGATCTCGTTCACGGGCTCGACCAACGTGGGCCGTTCTGTCGGTGAGATCGCGGGACGGAGCCTGAAGCGCATCGTGCTCGAGTTGGGCGGCAACTGCCCGCTCGTCGTTCTGGACGACGCCGACATCGAGGCTGCGTCCTCGGCGGGTGCCTGGGGCTCGTTCCTGCACCAGGGTCAAGTCTGCATGTCGACCAGCCGCCACCTGGTCCACGAAAGCATCGCGGAGCGGTATCTCGAGGCGCTGGCAGAGCGGGCACAGCGCTTGCCGGTCGGGGATCCTGCCGCGGCGAACGTGGCACTCGGCCCGCTCATCAACCAGAAGCAGCTGGAGCGCGTCCAGCGCATCGTCGACGACAGCGTGACCCAGGGTGCGGGCGTCGTCGCGGGGGGGAAGAGCGACGGCCTGTTCTACCCCGCCACCGTGCTCCGCAACGTCACACCGACGATGCCGGCGTTCGCGGAGGAGATCTTCGGACCGGTTGCGCCGGTCACGACCTTCCGAGACGACGAGGAGGCGATCGAGCTCGCCAACGCGACCGAGTACGGGCTGGCGGCGGCGGTCCAGTCCGGCTCCCCCGAGCGCGCCGCCCGTCTCGCCGATCGGCTACGCGCCGGCATGGTGCACATCAACGACCAGACGGTCAACGAAGAGTCTCCAGCTCCGTTCGGAGGGTTTGGCTCGTCGGGCAACGGAGGTCACTTCGGCGGGGCCGCCAATCTCGAGGTCTTCACCGAATGGCAATGGCTGACCTCGCGCGAGCGAGCGGTCACGTTTCCGTTCTGAGCCGGCGAGGAGGCCGTGCCGGCAGCCGGGCGGCCTCGCCCGCTGCGTTCGCTCTGCACACATCTGTGCGCAAATGGGCCGAGAGCGTTACAGTGGGGCCGCGCATGGCCGCGGTCTCGACCGAGCGGAACCAGTCCCTACGCTCCCTGGAGCGCGGGCTCGCGGTGATCCAGGTCTTCTCGCACGAGCACCCGGCGCTCACGCTGAGCGACGTGGCACGCCTCACCGGGATGACGCGCGCGACGTGCCGGCGCATCCTGCTGACGCTGCAGAAGCTCGGCCACGTCCGCTCCGACGGCCGGCTCTTCTCGCTCACGCCACGCGTGATGACGCTCGGCTGGGCGTACCTCTCGTCGCTGAACCTCTCGGAGCTCGCGCAACCCCTGATGGAGGACCTCGGCGAGCGGATGCGGGAGTCCTGCTCGATGGCGACGCTCGACCTGCCCGACGTCGTCTACGTCGCCCGTGTGCCGACGCGGCGGATCATGACGATCACGCTCGGCGTCGGCGCCCGGTTGCCCGCGCACGCGACCTCCATGGGGCGGGTCCTGCTCGCCGCCCTCACCGACGACGAGCTGGAGCAGTTCCTCGCCGAGTCGTCGCTCGAGCGGTTCACGGAGCGCACGATCACGGCTCCCGACGAGCTGCGAGCTGCCGTGGCGCGGGCACGAGAACAGGGCTGGGCGCTCGTCGACGAGGAGCTCGAGGTGGGGCTGCGGTCGATCGCCGCGCCTATTACCCGGGCTCTCTGCGGGACGATCGCGGCGGTCAACGTGTCGGCTGCCACGCACCGGGTTTCCGTCGAGGAGTTCCACGCACGCTTCCTGCCGGCGCTGCTCGAGACGGCCGCGTTGATCTCGGCGGGGGCAGGCGCCGCGCTGCCGGAACGGTCTCCTGTGCGGAACTCGGGCTGAACTCTGTGCCGACTGTATTGCGGCCTTGGCACCGCTTGACACCGCGCGGCGAGCCCGAGTACGGTCTTCCACGCACGTTTGTTCGCTGTGCGAACGGCCAACTCGATTGCTATTCGGTCGTCCTAGTTCCGTGCCCGACGGAGGCCGTACGAGAGGAGATGTCTAGACGAGACCTCGCTCTGGAGGGACCCGCCGCTCACAGCGCGCAGACCGCCGCGTGAGCCGCCGGTAGCCCATCCATTACGTCATTGCGAAACGGAGCCAAGGAGGAGGAATGAGATCGAAGAAGCTGGTGAGCGCTCTCGCCGCAGGCTGTTTTCTGGCCTTGCTGGTGACGGCGCTGGCCACCGGTGCGAGCAAGTCCCGGACGGCTGCTGCGCCGGTCGGGTCGGGCAAGGCGTCGGCGACGAAGAGCGTGTGCGGCCACGGCACCGGCAAGAAGGCGACGGGTACGCCGATCAAGATCGGCGGGATCGACATGCTGATCCCGGGCGTCGACTTCACGACGATCGGCAAGGTCGCGAAGGCCTACTTCAAGTGCGTCAACGACAACGGCGGCATCAACGGCCGCCCGATCCAGCTACATGCTCTACGACGAGCAGCTCAACCCGGCGCAGCAGGCCGCCCTCGCGCGGAAGCTCGTCGAGAGCGACAAGGTCGTCGGCATCGTCGGCAACACGAGCTTCACCGAGTGCGGCGCGAACTGGAAGTACTACAAGTCCAAGGGCTTCACCGTGATCGGCGCGGGCGTCCAGGCGGAGTGCTTCGGCACGCCCGATCTTCGTCGAGTCGAACATGGGCCCGCGCTACAGCGAACATCGGCGCCGCCCAGGCGCTCGTTCGCGCGGGCGCGAAGTCGCTGGTCGTCGCCTCGCCCGACACGATCGCCGCCTACGCCGACGGCGGCGTCCTGAAGGTCGCCGAGAAGGCGGGCATCCCCGGCAAGAGCTTCCCGGTCCAGCTGCCGGTCACCGACGCCAACACGATCATCCAGCAGCTGTACCAGGCCGCCGGGCAGGGCGGCGGCATCATCCTCGACTTCACCCCGGACACGGCGCCCGCGCTGATGAAGGCGGCGATCGCGCAGGGGATCGTCGACAAGGTGAAGTGGGGCTCGTCGACGCCGATCGCCAACACGTTCATGGCGGAGCAGTTCCCGGAGTTCGACGGGAAGATGTTCATCAACCAGGAGTTCAACCTGCTCGACGCCTCGCAGGGGCCCGACACCCGGCTGATGCTGGCGATCCTCAAGAAGTACACGAAGATCGCTCCGCAGGCCTTCGCCCAGATGGGATTCATGGACGGGATGTTCGCGACGAAGGCACTGCTCAACGTCAAGGGCGCGATCACGGTGAAGTCGTACAACGCGGCCGTGCGGGCGCTGAAGAACGTCAAGACGGACATGCTCTGCAAGCCGTGGTACGTCGGCAACGCGCTGCCGTACCACATCCCGAGCAACTGGGACATCACCGTCGACTACAAGGCCGGCAAGGTCGTCCTGAAGGAGAAGTGCTTCGCGATCCAGGCCGTCGACGCGGAGCTGGCCCAGACGCGCGTCTGGGAGAAGAAGTACAACCTCAACACCGGCGGCTGATCGGAGACGAAAAACAGGACAAGGTGAATCAGGGTGCCCCGGAGCTTCCGTGCATAGCGTCGGCTTCGCGCTGTTCGGCGTCGACTGGGAGTTCATCAAGCCGTACATCGTGCTGGGCCTCGCACTGGGCGGGGTGTACGCGCTCTCCGGCGTCGGGCTGGTCGTGCTGTACCAGGCGACCGGGGTCCTGAACCTGGCGTTCGGCGCCATCGGTGCCGCGGGCGCCCTGATCGCCTACTACCTCATCAACCACACGAGCTGGCCGCACTGGCTGGCCTTCTCTGTCTGCGTCGCGTTCGGCGGGGTCGTCAACCTCGCCTACGGGCTCGTCTTCGGCCCCGCCTTCGCGGCGCGAGATCCCCTCGTCAAGATGATGGGCACGCTCGGTCTGGCCCTGATCCTGCTCGGGCTGATGGCCTGGCGTGCCCCCGTCGGTGGCGCCTTCGCCCGCTTCCTGCCTCTGCCGAGCTCCAGCCACCGCTTCGAGCTATTCGGAGCGGTCGTGAACTGGACGCAGGTGATCGCTCTGACATTCGCCTTCGTGCTCACCGTCGGGACGACGTTCTTCCTCAAGTTCACGAACCTCGGTACCGCGTACCGCGCCATCGCCAACGACCGCGAGATCACCGCCACGCTCGGCGTGCCCGTTCGTCGCGTGGAGGCCTCGGCATGGCTCGGCTCCGGCCTGGTCGCCGGTGCCGCGGGGCTGATCATGCCCGACCTGATCACGTCGCTCGACTACGCCGCTCTCACGTTCCTCGTGATCGCCGCCCTGGCGGCGGCGTTGATCGGCCGCCTCAGCTCTCTGTGGGCGACCATGGCCGGCGGGCTCGCGGTCGGGCTCGCCCAGGCGATCTTCGCACCGTACGCGTCGTTGACGCGCTACCGCTCCGCGGCGCCGTTCGTGCTCGCGATCATCGCGCTCCTCTGGCTGTCACGCCGTCGCGTCGTCACGATCACGCGGACCGCACGGTAGCGGTGGGCGTCACGCCGACATCGGAACAAAGGCTCGCCTCTTCGTCTCGCTCTCCGCTGCCGGTCGATCGGGTCACGGTCGTACGCGGCTGTGCGATCGCGGTGTTCCTCGCGATCGTGCTCTTCGTCCTGCCCACGTTCGGCGCCGACTGGACGACGACTTTCACGAGCGTCGCCATCTACTCCGTGATCACCCTGGGTCTCGGGATTCTCTACGGCCGGGTAGGGCTGATCTCGCTCGGTCAGGTCGCGCTGCTCGTGATCGGGGTCTGGGTCGCGACCCGCCTGTCGTTCGCCACCGGATTCCCGTTTCTTCTCCTGCTCGTGGCAACCGGAGCGATCACCTGCGCCGTCGGCGTGCTGATCGGCTTGCCTGCGGTGCGTCTCTCGGGGTTGTATCTCGCGCTGATCACGCTGATGGCGGCAGGTGCGGTGACGGTCGTGCTGAGCGCGATCAACTTCCCGAACGGCGGCGGCGGGTTCACCGGCCGCACGAGCGTGCCCGATCTCTCCGGCCTCGAGCCCGTGCGCAGGCCCGGAATTGCCACCGGCGACACCGCGTACTACCGCTACGTCGTGATCGTCGCCGCGGTGATGTTCCTCGTGGCCCTGCTCCACGTCAGGGGCAAGCCCGGCCGGGCGTGGGCGGCGATCCGCGAGAGCGAGCCCGCCGCGCTCGCCGCCGGCGTGAACACCGTCCTGTACAAGCTCTGGGCCTTCGCTCTCGCCTCGTTCATGGCCGGGATCGCCGGCTGCCTGCTCGCCGCGCAGGCCGGCCAGCCCAGCGCCCAGTCGTTCCAGACCCAGGACTCCCTGACGCTGCTCGCGACGACACTCATCGGCGGCATCTTCAGCCTCTGGGGAGCGGTGATCGCGGGATGCTTCAGCCAGCTGGTGCCGTTCCTCTTCCAGGCGCAATGGGGGATCAACCCGAACTTCCTGACCATCATCTTCGGCGTCGGGCTGTTGCAGGTGCTGCTGACGGCACCGGGCGGGCTGGCGCAGCAGTTCCCCAAGGACATGGCGAATCTGGGGCGCCTCGTGTGGCGCGGGTTCGGCAAGCTGACCGGCGCGGGGAGACCGTCGACATGATCGAGGTCGAAGGGCTCACCGTCCGCTTCTCCGGCGTGACGCCGATCGACGACATGAGCGTGGTCTTTCCGGGCGGGACCTGCGGCCTGATCGGCCCGAACGGGGCAGGGAAGACGACGTTCTTCAATGTCCTGAGCGGCTTCGTGAGGCCAGCGGGGGGATCGATCCGCGCGTTCGGCGAGGATCTGCTCAAGCTCGCGGACTATCGGCGAGCGCGATGGGGGCTCCGGCGCACGTTCCAGACCGAGCAGGCCATCGAGGGACTGTCGGTGTACGACAACGTGGCGATGATCCACGAGCACTCGGGTGCCAAGCGCTCCTCCCGGCAGAGCGAGGTGCTGAGCGCCATCGACTTCGTCGATCTCGACGTGTCGCCCAGGACGAAGGTGGGTGGGCTCGGCGCGCACGAGCGGCGCCTGGTCGAAGTCGCGCGGGCGGTGGTCGGCAAGCCGCGGGTCGTGCTGCTCGACGAGCCCGCCGCCGGACTCCCCGACGAGGAGACCGAGCATCTCGGCAAGCTCATCCAGTCGATTCCCGCTCACTTCGGCGCCCTCACGATTCTCGTCGACCACGACATGAGCCTCGTGTCGAGGTGTTGCGAGACGACGGCGGTGCTCGACTTCGGGAGGCTGATCGCCTCAGGGCCGACGGCGGAGGTCCTGCGGAACGAGCACGTGATCCGGGCATACCTGGGGACGGAGGAGGTGCTGTGAGCGAGGCGACGTCAGCTGCGGTGTTGCGCCTGGACGAGCTGTCCGTCGCTCGAGGGGGGCGAACCGTCGTGGCCGATGTCTCTGTGGAAATCGCACCGGGCGAGGTGACCGCGCTGCTCGGTCCCAACGGTGCCGGCAAGTCGACGCTCGTCCTCGCGGTGGCGGGGGTGCTTCGCTCGAGCAAGGGTCGCGTGCTGCTCGGAGAGCGCGACCTGACGCGCAGCCGCCCCGAGCAGGTACGTGCGGCCGGCGTGGCTGTCGTGCCCGAGGGAAGGCGGCTCCTACCAGAGCTCTCCGTTCAGGACAACCTGCGCGTGGCGACCTATTCGCTGAGCCGGGACCAGGCGAAGAGCGGCATCGCCTACGCGCTCGAGCTCTTCCCCGAGCTCGAGAAGCGATGGCACATCCCCGGGCGACAACTCTCGGGCGGTGAGCAGCAGATGGTGGTGCTCGCCCAGGCACTGGTCTCCCGCCCCGGCTTCGTGCTGGTGGACGAGCTCTCGCTCGGCCTCGCCCCGATCGTCGTCAAGCGGCTCGTCCCGACGCTGGAGTCCGTGGCCGCTAACGGCGTCGGCGTCCTACTGATCGAGCAATTCGCGCACGTGGCACTCGGACTGGCGAAGGCGGTCTACGTTCTCGAAGGCGGCCGGATCCGCTATCACGGCACCGCGCAGGAGCTGAAGGACGATCCCGAGCTTCTGCACTCCGCGTACCTCCTGCGCGAGCAGGCGAGCAGCGAGGTCATCTCCCGCGTTGGCGCCGACCCAAAGCCCGTGCTCGATCCGTAGGACGGCCGGGCCACTGACGGCACGTGACGTCCCATCTATGAGGGGACGAGCACCGCCCGGCCGGTGATCTCGCCCTCACGGAGTGCGTCGAGAACCTCGTTGACAGCGTCCAGGTCGTGCAACTCGGTCCTGAGCGTCAGCCGACCGGCCGCGTGCAGCTGCAGCAGCTCCCAGAGGTCGACCCAGGTGCCGACGAGGTTGCCGACGACCGATTGCTCGTTCACCACCAGTCCGGCTGAGGGGATGGAGACCGTGCCGCCGTAGCCGATGACGGAATAGGTGCCGGCCCTGGCCAGCATCGCCGTCGAGTCACGGTGCGACTGGTCCGTGCCGACGAAGTCGAAGACGAGTTCGGCCCCACGGCCACCTGTCAGCTCGCGCACCGCTTCGACCGAGCCGAGACCGTCGAGGACCTCCTGGGCGCCAAGCTCTCGCGCCAGGCGGCGTCGGCGCTCGTCGAGGTCGACCGCGACGATCGAGCTCGACCCGAGCTCGCGGATCAGCTGCAACGCGATGTGGCCAACACCGCCGACGCCGATCACGACGGCTGTCGTACCCGGTACGGCGAGGTGCGCCAGCCGTCGAACCGCATGGTAGGCCGTCAGTCCGGCGTCGGCGTGCGGAGCGACCGCGGCTGGCTCGACGCCGGCCGGCAGCGCGAGCAGCGACCGCTCCGACACGAGCACGTACTCCGCGAAGCCGCCGTCGACCGACAGCCCGGTGAACTCGTGTCGCACGCAGTGCATGTCGTTGCCGCGGCGGCACGCGAGGCAGAGCCCGCAGCTGTACGGCGGGTAGACGAGCACCGCGTCCCCGCGATCGACGGTCGTGACGCCGGCGCCGACCTCCTCCACCCAGCCCGCGTTCTCGTGTCCGAGGACGCGCGGCAGCGTGACGCCGGCCGGCTCCATCAGGCCGTCGATGGCGTGCAGGTCGGTGGCGCAGACGCCGGCGCCGCCAACCCGGACGAGGACGTCCGTCGCCCGCGTCGTCTCGGGCACGGGCCGCTCGACGAGCTCGAGCGGGCGATGGTACTCACGCATCAGCGCTGCTTTCACGACTCCCTCCTAGATGATCGACACGGCGACGCCGGGAGTCGCCATCACGGCGCGAAGGTCGTGTCGGGAACGACGGCGACGTCGAGGAGCAACGGCTCGTCGCGACCCGCGAGATCCGGGAGCACATCGTCGAGCGCCCCGACGAGCTCGTCGTGCTCCACCACCCTGCGCGCCGGGCAGCCGAGGGCCTGGGCGAGCCCGCCGATGTCCACCCCGAATCCGGGCCACGGCGCGGTCCCGCCCTGCTGTTCAACGAGCCGGTCCATAACGGCATAGCCGCCGTTGGAGAGGATCACGAAGAGCGCACCGACGCGATAGTGCGCCGCGCTCCAGAGGGACTGGATGCCGTACAGGGACGACCCGTCGCCGACGACTGCGACGACCGGTCGATCCGGTCGCGCCAGCCGGACCCCGATCGCGCCCGGGAGCGCGAATCCGAGCCCACCCATCGCAGCGCTCAGAAAGCCGAGCGGCATCCGCGCCGGGATGCGCGCGTGCAGCTCGGGCCGGTTGGACGGCGTCTCCTCGATCAGGACCACGTCGCGCGGCAGGCGCTCGGCCAGTGCGGCGAGGACGTGGCCTGCACGCAGCGGCTCGCCCGCTGCCGGGGGTGACGGCGGGCGAGGTCGTACGAAGGGAGCGGGCGGAACCCCCACGCGCGCCGGCACCGTCCGTGCCAGCTCGGCGCAGACGGCGGCGGGCGCGGCCAGCACGGCCAGCTCGGCAGGGCTGCGGTGCACCTCCGCCGGATCCTGGCTGACGACGGCGACGCGGGTTCCTTTCTCGACCAGGAGGCCCGGCTCGAATGGGTACTGACGGAAGACCGGCGCGCCGACGGCGAGCACGACATCGTGTGGGGCCAGCAACCGCCGCAGACGCGTCCGATCCGCCGGCAGATGCCCGGCGAAGAGCGGATGATCCTGTGGGAACCCGGCCCGGGCACCGAACGACTCCTGCCAGACCGGGCACACCAAGCGCTCGGCCAGCGCCACGAGCGCCTCCCAGGTGTCCGCGTAGTCGGCCCCGGCGCCGACGACGAGCGCAGGCGCCCGGGCGCCGGCGAGGAGCTCCGTCAGCTCCCCGACGACCGCGGCAGCCACGGCCTGTGCGCGCACGACCCGGTTCGCTGTGGCATCCTCGTGCTCCTCGTCTGCGTTCGCGAACCAGTCATCCATCGGCACGATCACGAGTGCCGGCCCTCTGCCCGTCATCGCCTCGTGGCAGGCGCGACCGATTGCTCCCGGCACGTCCTGCGCGCGGACGGGCTGGTCGACCCAGACGGGATAGTCGCCGGCGAGGCCCTGCAACCTGCCGGCGAGAAACGGCTCGAGCGCCAGGTGACGGCGGTCCTGCTGGCCGACGAGCACGACGAGCGGCGCCCGGTTGACCCGAGCGGTGGCGAGTGCCCCGACCGCGTTTCCGAGGCCGGCCGTGGTGTGGAGGATGGCGAGCGCGGGCTCGTCGCGGGCGATCGCCCAGCCGGTTGCGATCCCGATGACGGAGCTCTCGTGCAGGGCCAGTACGAAGCGGAGATCAGCCGGCAGATCGACTAGGAGCTGGATCTCCGTCGAGCCGGGGTTGGCGAAGAGCGATGTCAGCCCGTGGTGGCGAAGAACGTCGAACGTCGCGTCGCGAACCGTTCCGGGCACGTGACGATCCTAATCGGCTCCGGAACGGCCATTCGCGCTAGGAGGGCATGACGACGATCGCGCGGCCGAGGATCTCGCGCCGGTCGAGCGCGGCGTACGCCGAAACAACCTCGTTCAGGGTGAAGCGCCTCGTGACGCTCTCCTCGGGGTGCAGGACCCCCTTCGAGACCAGGGACAACAGACGTGGCATGTCGGCGCGCGGGCGGCCGCCGTACGAGCCGACGATGCGGATCGCCCGTCGGACCAGACGCGTGATCTCCACCCCCGCACGCTCGCCCGCCGGGGCAATGCCGACGGCGACCATGCGGCCGCCGTCGCGCACCATCTCGGTGGCCTGGACGAACGTCTCCGGGCGACCCAGGGCTTCGAACGCGACGTCGGCGCCGCCGTCCGTCACGTCGAGCACACGAGCCACGGGATCCTCGCGGGACGCATCGACGACGTCTGTCGCGCCAAGCGCCCTCACGGCCTCGAGCTTCTCGTCGCTGATGTCGACCGCGACGACCTGCACGGCACCGTGGGCACGTGCGAACTGGACGATCAGCGACCCAACCCCGCCGGTGCCCACCACGACCACCCGTTCGCCCAGATGAAGGTCGGCGCCGTTCCGTACCGCCCCATACGCGGTCAGAGCGGCGCAGCCGAGCACGGCGGCCTCGTCGGCGGGCACGCCCGCAGGCAGCTCGAACGCGCCGGTCGCCGGCAGCACCGAGTACTCCGCCAACCCGCCCATCGAGTACATCGCGAGCGGAGTGCCGTCCGCTCGATAGAGCCGAGTCTCGCCGTCGTAGAGCGTGCCCCGCAGCCGGTTGAACGTGAAGAACGGCCCGCAGATGTCGTCACGGCCGCGCAGACACGCCGGGCAGGCGCCGCACGGCATGATGAACGTACCGACGACACGCGTGCCTGCGGCGGGAGCCTCGACTCCTTCGCCCAGCTCGACGACGGTGCCCGAGATCTCGTGGCCGAGCACGGCCGGGGTGGGGAACGCCACCTCGCCCTTGATCACGTGCAGGTCGGTGTGGCAGACGCCGCAGGCCGCGACCCGGACGAGGATCTCCCCTCGCCGAGGGCGTGGAATCGGGATCTGCTCCAGCTGCAGGGCGGCCCCGGCCGCGGGCAGGACCGCGGCCAGCATCAGGTCGGTCACGTGGAGCCGGCCGCCCTGCCGCGCGGGCTATGCCGCCGCGGTGACGGGATGGTTTGCCAGGAACATCCCGTTCGGGTCGTATCTGGCCTTGACCTCGCAGAGCCGGTCATAGGTCGCCTCCGGGAAGATCGTGCGCGGGTCGGCCCGCTTCTCGGCGAAGTTCAGGTAACGGCGCCCACTGTTCCACGGCGTCATCGCCTCGAAGACGAGCTCGACATGCTTCTCCACCGCCGCCTCCATCTCCGGGTCGAGCGCCAGCCCGAACGTGAAGAAGATGAACGGCTGGTCGACCGTGTCGAGGAGGCCGTGATCGGGCGAGCCGACAGCGGCCGCGCCGCCGAGGTGTCGCATCTCCGCGTGCAGGAGCGGGGAGCCGACGAACGAGCCGACGAGCGCGTCGATCGACTCGGGCGTGACGTCCGTGAGCAGGGTCCCGTCGCCGCTGTACGGCAGCGGAAAGTCGGGGTCCATGTTCACCTCGCTGAGCCTGCTCGTGGGGAGCATGGCGACGGTGTCGAACTCGGGTACCGAGGTCGCGCAGCGGCTGGACGAGCGCCGCGCCGTCACTGTCAGAGCCGATGAAGGCCACCTCCGCGAGCACGAACGACCGTCCGCTCAGATGCTCCGGCAGGAACGGAGCCTCGGGGAACTGCAGCAGGCGGCCGATCGAGTGACACTCCTCGGGCACGGTGTCGATCCACTGCCGCCAGGCGTTCAGGATCTCCGTGGCCCGCTCGATCGGCCACAAGAAGCACCCGGCGTAGAGCTCCGACACCGGGTAGAGGGCAAGCTCGAGCGCGGTGACGGCGCCGAAGTTCCCCCCGCCACCACGCACGGCCCAGAACAGATCGGGCTCGTGCTCGTGGTCGGCTCGAACGTGTCTCCCGTCGGCCGTGACGATCTCGGCGGCCAGGATGCTGTTCGCAGCCAGGCCGTACTTGCGGATCATCCAGCTGAAGCCCCCGCCCAGGATGTAGCCGAGCACCCCGACGTCGGGTGACGTGCCTGCGAGATACGCGAGGCCGTGTTCTCCGGCGGCCTCCGCGAGCGGCTTGGCAAGCGCCCCGGCCTCGACCCGGGCGCACCGCCTCTCGGGGTCGATCTCGATGCCCCGCATCCGCTCGGTCTTCAGCAGGAGCGCGTCCTTGCTCCAGTCGATCGTCCCCGCGTTGTGTCCGCCGGCGTTGAACGCGATGCGGAGGCCATGCCCACCCGCGAACGCCACGACCGCGGCGACGTCGTCCGCGGACTCCGGGTAGACGACCGCGAGCGGCCGCTGGTCGGCAGCCAGGTTCCAGGCCTGCCGAGCCTCGTCGTAGCCGTCATCTCCGGCGACGACGACGTCCCCGGCGATCCGGCCGCTCAGCGAGCGAACCGCGTCGGTGCTGGTGGTGGCCACCCTCTCCTCCTTACTCGACGTGAGGAAGCTCCCATTGCGAACGCTGTCCGGCAGGGGCGAACACTAATCGACCGAACCGGCGGTCCCGGGCTGCCCGGTCACGGACAGCGCGGCGGGCGCCGACCGCGCGAGCACGGTCTCCAGCACGCGGGTCAGCGTCAGGCCGGCGTCGGCCGGCGCCTCGGCGGTCGTCCGCCAGGCGACGAATCCATCCGGCCGGATGAGGACGGAGCCGTCCTCGCCGAGTCGGTAGGTGGCGGCGAATCGTCCGTCGACGTCGCCGACGTCGCAGCCGTCCCCGACCCCGAGGGCGTCGACGCCGACGCCCAGATCGGAGGCCGCGGCGCGGGCGGCGTCGCACCACCCCTTGCCCTTCGGACCGGCGAGGAGGACGAAGCCTGGGCCGGCGAGGTCGATCGTCGAGACGCGCTCGCCGTCCCGGTCGAGGAGCACGTGCGGCGCCCTCGTGCCCGGCGCAGCCGACGGCTCGCGCGGATCCTCGAAGCCCGCGGAGTCCGTCTCGTCTCCGGCCACCACCGCGCCGGACCGGTAGCGGTAACCGAGCTCGACCGTCGCCTCGGGGACGATCGGCTGGAGGTTCTCCTTGCCGAGCTCCGGTGCGAGCCGGAGCACGTAGCGCGTGTAGGCCTGCTCGACGGCGAGCTCCGCGGCGGGTCGGCGTTCGGCGTCGTAGGTCGCGAGCAGGCCCGCGCCGGCGCTGCCGTGGAGGGTGTACGCGAGCTTCCACGCGAGGTTGTGCGCATCCTGCACACCCACGTTGCCACCGAACCCGCCCGTCGGAGGCATGTTGTGCGCCGCGTCGCCGGCCAGGAAGACACGACCGTCCCCGAAGCGCTCGGCCCATTCCGCGCATGCGTTCCAGCGTTGCACGTTCTCGATCTCGACCGCGAGCTCCGGGGCTCCGAGGGCCTCCCGCACGAGCTGCACGCACCGCTCGTCGCTCGTGTCCCCCCAGAGATCGCTCGTCAGCGAGCCGCGCTCGTCGAACGCCTTGTTGACCACGAGGAACCCGGCGTCACCCGCCTTCGAGAAGCGGAAGAACCCCTGTTGCGTCGGCCCGAACACGTAGATCACGCTGAGGTTGCGTCCGCGCAACAGCGGTGTGAGGTCCGCGCGGAAGTAGATGGTGATGCTGTTCGAGAAGCTCCCATGCCCCTGGAGCGGGATGCCGACAAGCTCTCGCACCCGGCTGTGGCTGCCGTCCGCGGCGACCAGGTAGCGCGCACGCACGGTTCGTTCGGCACCGCTGTCACGCTGCTTCACGACGGCGGTCACCCCATCGTCGTCGGCGGCGAACGAGACCAGCTCCGTGGCCCACTCGATCTGCGCGCCAAGGTGCTCGGCCCGCCGGACGAGGATCGGCTCGAGGCCGATCTGCGTGATGAACAGGCGCGGCGACGGGCTGAGGCCCTCGACGCCGTCGTTGATGTGGCGGAAGTAGTACTCGAGCTCGCGCCCACCGAGCGACTCGACGGACACGATGGCGCCGTTCTGCTCGAACTCCTCCGCGGACGCCTCGACGATCGCGTCCTGCAGGCCGACCCTGCGATAGAGCTCGATCGTGCGCTGGTTGAAGAGGGCGGCGCGGGGGTGGATCGCCGTGCCCGGATGGCGCTCCACCGCGAGCGAGGGAATGCCGTGCCAGCCGAGGAACAGAGCCGTGGAGAGGCCAACGAGGCTGCCGCCGGCGATCAGGACGGGAACGTCGTCGTCCACGGTCGGTTCTCGGTGTCCGTCTCCGGGCTGTGAGTCGTCGCTTGCTACACCGGGACCCCGGCTCCGACGAAGTCCGCGATCACGTCGACCGCCTCCCGCGACTCGTCGAAGAGCAGGTGTCCGACACCCGGGAGGTCCTGCACCTCCGCGTTCGGGATCAGCTCCGCCCAGACCGCCGCCTGCCCGACGGGGATCAGCCGGTCGGCCTCGCCCCAGAGCGACGAGCGTCGGCGCCGTCACGCGATGCAGCCACTTCGGGAGCTTGAGGTCGTACGGGCTGTGCCAGGCGACCCGGGCGAGCGACGTCGACTCGCGGTAGCGGTCGGCGAGGAACTCCGGCGGCGGCGGCATCGGCGTGCCCGCGAAGAGCGACATGTCGGCCACGAGGTACGAGGGCACCTCCTCGTCGGGGATGCTGAAGAAGTCGATCGTCGGGATGCTCGGGCACGCGCAGGCCGAACGGCGCCGCGAGCACCAGCCGCCGCACGCGCGGCGGCTGCTCGATCGCGAACGTCGCGGCGATGCAGCCGCCCATGCGAGTGCCCGACCAGCGAGATCTCGTCCGAGCCCGAGGTGATCGAACAGGTCGAGGTAGTGCAGCACGTAGTCGTGGACGCTGTCGACGCTCGGATCGTCGGCCGAGGCGCCGAATCCCGGATGGTGGGGGACGATCAGCCGGAAGCGCTCGGCGAGCGGCAGCAGCGCGTCGAAGCCGGTCGCCGTGCCGCGCGCCGTGGAAGAAGACGAGCGGGTCGCCCGTCGCCGGCCGTGAAGACGGCGGTGTCGATGCCGTTGATGTCGAAGTGGTCCTCGCTGGTACTCCGGCCATTCACGTTCACCCCCGCGGTCGCGAGCTCGCGCTCGCCCTTCGGACCGGCGAGCCGCGCCCTGATCCGCGGGATGACCTCCTCGGCGAACATCGTCATGTTCTTCACCGATCTTCCACTCGGGCATGTCGCCGTTCTCGAGGACGACGTTCACCCGGCCGGCGCCCGCCTCCTCGCACCAGCTGACGATCGTGTCGGCGACGGTGTCCGGCGAGCCGCAGGCGATGCGGCCGATGTTGACCATGTCGTCCCAGCGTCGCCTCGGTGCTCTTGCGCCATCGCGGCGTCCGAGACGCCGGCGCAGGAACTCCTTCGTCGTCACGTAGCCGGGCGGGACGAGGAACCGCGGCGTGACGCGGTGGAACCAGCTGAAGAAGTTCTCGATGTGCGGCCGCGCCTCGCGCACCGCCTCCTCGTCGGTGTCGGCCACGTAGGCCATGACGACGATGATCAGGTCGTCGGGGTCGACCGTCTTGCCCGCGCTCGTCCGCCAGCTCGCGCAGGCGCGCGAACGCGCGGAGCTGGTTCGGGATCGGGACGAACACGATCGAGTAGCCGAGGTCGTAGTCGATCGCGAGCGCGCACCGTCTCCTCGCTGCCCGTGCCGACGATGAAGCACTTCGGGCGCGGCTTCTGGTACGGCTTCGGCCACGACGTTGAGGTAGCGGTAGGTGTAGAAGTCGCCGTCGTAGCGCATCGGCCCGTCCTCGGTCCACGACTTGAGGATGATGTCGAGCGACTCGCGGAAGCGCGCGCGCGCCGTGGTCGGGTTGATCGTCCCCTCGTTCGACCAGTACTCCATGCCGGTGCCGAGCGGGAACGCGTACTCCATCCGGCCGCCGGACATGACGTCGAGCATCGCGTACTCCTCGGCGACGCGGTTCGGGTACTGCGAGGTTGATCGGCGTGCCGGCGACCATGATCGGATGTCGCCTTCGTCGCGGTCACGTAGCCGCGCCGCCAGGAGGCTCACGGTCGGGCGTCATGCTGTAGACCATGCTGTGGTGCTCGTTGATGCGATGCCGTCGAAGCCGAGCTCGTCGGCGCGCATCATCGAGCGCAGGTGCCGCTCGTAGAGCTCGTGCCCCACGCTCCGGGTCGTACTGCGTGTTCGGGTAGTCGACCATCGACGTCCGGAACCGCTCGTGGTTCTCCGGGATGTCGATGTAGTGGTGGTGGTGGAAGAAGTAGAGCTTGATGTCGTCGACCGCGCCCACACCAGACCTCCTGCGCAACATCGGTTGCCGCTCGTTCGGGCGCACAGGCGTGCGCCCGAACAAACGTAATGCCGAGTGTTCAGTCCTGTCAAACGCACCGGCGGGCGCGCTCCGCGTGTCGGTGCAGTGCTACGCCTGGACCAGCGACCCGCCGTCGATGACGTGCGCAGCACCCGTGATGAAGCTGGACGCCGGGGACGCGAGCAGCACGACGAGACCCTTCAGCTCTTCCGGGTCGGCCATGCGCCCGAGCGGGATCAGCTTGGCCCACATCTCCTTCATCTCCTCGGTGGGGTGCTCGGTGACGCCGCCGCCGATCAGCGTTCCGTAGAACGGGCCGGGGCAGATCGCGTTGACGAGCACACCGTGGCGTGCCAGCTCGAGCGCGGCGTGGCGGACGAGGTGGATCACTGCTGCCTTGCTCGCCGCGTAGCCGTAACAGACGAGCGGCTCGGGACGGAGGCCAGCGTTCGACGCAGTGACGATGATGCGCCCGGAGCCCTGGCGCTTCATGGCGCGCGCCGCGCTTCTCATCGTGAACATGACGCCGTTCAGGTTCACGCCGAGCACGGTGTCCCAGTCCGAGAGCCGGACGGTGTCGAGCGTCTGACCTCCGTCGACGCGGAAGCCCGGAACCGCGGCCAGACCGGCGTTCGCGAACACGACGTCCACGCCCCCTTCGGCGTTGACGACGTCGTCGAACAGGGCCTGCACGCGGTCCTCGTCGGTGACGTCGACGACGAAGGCGCGGGCCTGCGCGCCGCGCGCCAGCAGCTTCTCCGTCGACGCCTCGAGCCGCCCCTCGTCGATGTCTGCGAGCGTGACGTGTGCACCGCAGTCCGAGAGCACCTCGGCCATCGCGAACCCGAGCCCGCTCGCGGCGCCCGTCACGACGACGCGCGTACCGCGGACGTCGAACAGCCGTCCGAGCACCTCCGCTGCACGCTCCTCTGCGGTCGTGCCCTGCCGGTCCGTCTCAGTCATCGCGTCTCCTCTTGTCTCCGGGCTAGCCGCGATCGAGGCGCACGACCGCCTTCATGACCTCCGCGGGGTGCTCCAGCGCGTAGGCGATCGCCTCGGGAGCGCGGTCGAAGGCGAACTCGTGCGTGACCAGGCCCGCCGCCACGTCCCGCCGTTTCGACACGAGGTCGACGGCCGCCGCGAACTCGCCGGCACCGCAGCAGCTCACGCCGAGCACGTCGATCTCCTTCAGCGGCAGGTCGCCGACCCGAACCGGGGCGGCGTCGCTCGAGAGCCCGACGACGACCACGCGCCCCGCCTGCGCCACGAGCTCCACCGCCGTCTGCACCAGGCCGGGAACGCCGGTCGCTTCGACGACCACCTCGGGCCCGTCCTCGCCGGACCACTCGCGGACGGCCGCGACCGGATCGTCGGCTGCGGTGACCTGCAGGAGGTCGGCCCCCGATGCGGCGCCGCGCGCGAGGCGGCTCTCGAGCGTGTCGACGAGCAGCACGGACGCGCCGCGGTCGGTCGCCGCCAGCGCCAGGGCCTGCCCGATCGGGCCGGCCCCCAGGACGACCACGCGCTCGCCCGCCGCGACCCGTCCGCGGGCGACCGTGCGCATCGCGATCGAGACGGGCTCGACGAGTGCGGTGAGCGCGGGGTCCTGGTCGCCGACAGGGAACACCTGGCCGGCGGGGAGGAGGAGCTGCTCCTGCAGCGCCCCGTCCACGTGGACGCCCGTCAGGCTGATGTTCGTGCAGGCGTTCCCACGCCCGATGCGGCACGGGTAGCAGTGACCGCAGGAGGAGACCGGCCAGATGGCGACGCGAACCCCGGATGCGAGCTCGGCAGGGCAGCCGGCGCCGACATCCTCGATCGTGGCGGACGCCTCGTGACCCTGGATCCTCGGGTAGAGCGAGGCGGGATCGTCGATCGTGCCGATGTCTCCGAGGAAGTAGTGAAAGTCCGAGCCGCACAGCCCGACCGCCTCGGGTCGCACGAGGACCTCGCCGGGACCGGGTCTCCCCGGCTCCGGCACGGCGACAACCTCCATCAGCCCTCTGGCCCGGGTGACCGCTGCCCTCATCTCCGACCTCCTGCCGCTGATCGAATCAGACCGGCGCGTGTTAGGCAAAGCACGGCCCGCGGCGGCGAAGCTGCAGCGGCCGGGCGTAGCATTCCCCGCCGGCCGTTCGATCCGACCGAAGGAGCAATCCGGATGCGCATGCCCGCTTTCAGCGAGACCTTGCAGGTCGCCGTCGTCGTGCGCGACCTGGAGGCGAGGATGCGAACGTACGTGCACGAGTACGGCATCGGCTCCTGGGAGATCTATCCATGACCGCCGACCCGCGACGGCGTTCTCCGTGCCGGGGGGTGGCGGCGGACAGGCTGCCTGCTACCGTGAGCTGGCCCGATGTCCGGAGAGACGACGGTAGCGGAGTCCTCGGCACGCGCACTGGCGCTGTCACGGCGGGCGCACGAGTTCGTCGCGCACGAGTTGCTCGTGCTCATCTTGAGCGGGGGCTTCGAGGCCGGCGATCGGCTGCCCGCCGAGCGCACGCTGGCGGCAGAGTTCGGGGTCAGCAGACCGACCGTACGACAGGCGGTCGGCGTGCTCGCCGCGCGCGGGCTCGTCGAGGCCCGCATCGGCAGCGGGACGTTCGTGGTCGGGGCGACAGCGGTCGCAGACGCGCACGACGCCGCCACGGCCGAGATCCTCGCCGAGGTGATGGAGGCACGGCTCGTGTTCGAGGTGGGGGGCGTCCGGCTCGCGGCGCGCCGCGCCCAGCGGAGCCGCGAGGACGTCGACCTGCTCGGCGCCGTCGTCGAAGCCCTCGAGCGGTCCGAGGCACGCGCCGCCTTCCCGGTGGACATCGACGTCGCCTTCCACCGCTCGGTTGTCCGGCTCACAGGGAACGCACAGCTGGAGGCGCTCGTCGCACCATGCTGGCAGGCGATCGTGTCCGCCGTCGCGCCGGCGGCGGGGAGCACATGGGCACCCGAGGACACGCCGCGCATGGCGGCCGAGCACCGGGCCGTGTTCGAGGCGCTCCGTCTCGGTGACGCCGAGTTGGCGGGCTTCGAGATGGAGCGGCACCTACGAGCGGAGCTGGCGCGGCTGGTCACCCGCGCCGACGTCGACGGCCCGCCCTCGCGGTTCTACGCCTGAGCAGCCGCCATGTTCACCGCGACTGCCGACCGCGTTTTGCCGACGACCGTGACCGGCTCGTGGCCGAGGCCGACGTGGTTCACGGCCGGTCTCTGGGGGCGCCCGGTCTCGGACGCGATGGTCGACATCTCCTACCGGGAGCAGCTGCTCGACGCGGTCTCGGTCGTCGTCGGCGAGCAGGAGCGGGCGGGGCTCGACATCGTCACGAACGGCGATTTCCACCTCGACCCCGACCTCGCCGGGCTCTCGTGGATGCGCTACCCGCTCGAGCGCATCGAGGGCCTGGACGTCCGGCAGACGGTGCCGGTGGTCGAGACGCAGGAGCGTCCGGGGACGCTGCTCGCGGAGGTGTCGGGCGCCTGGCGCCTGCCGACGGTCGCAGGGCGGATCGGGAGCGGCGCCCGTCTCGAGTTCGACAAGCTGTGGCGGGTCGCGCAGTCGCGCGCCAACCGACCGGTGAAGTTCGGGACCGTGTCCAGCCAGCTCGTCGCGAGCACGCTCGACCTGCGCACGGACGTCTACGCGGCGGACAAGCGCGAGCTGATGTGGGATCTGGCGACCGCGATGAACGTCGAGCTGCGCAGGCTCGTAGCGGCCGGATGCCGCGTGATCCAGATCGAGGAGCCTCTCCTCCACTTCGTCGCCACCAGCTCTCGCGACCGGCAGTACCTCGACTTCCTGATCGACTGCTTCAACCACGAGATCAGCGGCCTCGAGGAGGCGGAGGTGTGGATCCACACGTGCTGGGGGAACGCCAACATGCAGCGCGTCCAGGAGCGCACGTCCTACGCCGAGGTGATCGAGACCTACCTCGACCGCGTCGCGGGCGACGTGTGGACGGTGGAGATGAAGGATCGCGACTTCGCCGATCTCGAGCTGTTCAGCGCCTACCGCAACCGCCTGCCGAAGAAGGTCGCCGTCGGCGTCGTCAGCCACCGGACGCTCCAGGTGGAGTCACCCGAAGAGGTCGCCAACGACATCCGGTACGTGCTCAGCCAGATCGACGCGGAGAGCCTCGTCCTCACGTCCGACTGCGGCTTCGGGCGACAGGGGTCGAACCGGCTCGTCGCCCTCTACAAGTCGGCGGCGATCGTCCAGGGAGCGAACATCGTGCGCCGCGAGCTCGGCCTCGACGAGGAGATCGTCCGCGCGGCCGATCCGCTGCTGCAGGTCGACGCCCCACCGACCGGCGGCCGCTGACTGTTCTCCAGCACTTGACACGGCCGAGCTCGCACGCTAACGATTGGCCAGCCACGCCTGACCAATTCGCTTACCGATTTCATGGCTGAGTCGTTCTCCTTCACCTCGGAGTCCGTCACCGAGGGCCATCCCGACAAGATGGCCGACCAGATCTCGGACACGGTGCTCGACGCGCTCCTGGAGGTCGACCCGACAGCGCGCGTGGCGTGCGAGACCTTCCTCACGACCGGGCTCGCGCTCGTCGGCGGCGAGATCACGACGACCGCGCACGTCGACATCCCGCGGCTCGTGCGCGATCGGATCGCGAAGATCGGGTACACGCGCGCCGAGTACGGTTTCGACGCCAGCACCTGCAGCGTGATCGTCGCCGTCGACCCGCAGTCGCCCGACATCGCCCAGGGCGTGGACGCGTCGTTCGAGTCGCAACACGACCCGAACGACGTCGACCTGCTCGACACCGTCGGAGCCGGCGACCAGGGGATGATGTTCGGCTACGCCTGCCGGGAGACGGACGAGCTGATGCCGCTGCCGATCACGCTGGCGCACAAGATCTGCAAGCGCCTCGCCGAGGTGCGCAAGGCCGACGAGCTTCATTACCTGCGACCCGACGGGAAGGCGCAGGTGACGGTGCGTTACGAGGTGGACGAGCACGGGTACCAGAGACCGGTCGAGATCGAGCGCGTGCTGATCTCGACGCAGCATGCGGACGGGATCGACGCCCAGTCGCTGATCAAGCCGGATCTCATCGAACGCGTTCTGCGACCGATTCTGCCCCGGCATCTTTACGACGAGGCTCGGCTGGAGCACGCGGACTTCCTGTACGTGAATCCGACCGGCAGGTTCGTCGTCGGTGGGCCGCAGGGCGACACGGGGCTGACAGGGCGCAAGATCATCGTCGATACGTACGGTGGCGCTGCCCGGCACGGCGGCGGCGCCTTCTCGGGCAAGGACCCGACAAAGGTCGACCGCTCGGCTGCGTACGCCGCGCGCTACGTCGCCAAGAACATCGTTGCGGCGGGGCTCGCCGATCGCTGCGAGCTCCAGGTCGCGTACGCGATCGGGGTCGCCCACCCCTTCTCGATCCAGGTGCAGTGCTTCGGCACGGAAGAGGTGCCACTCACCCGCCTCGAGCAGCTCGTGCGGGAGCACTTCGACCTTCGCCCCGCCGCCATCCTGCGCGACCTCGACCTGCGGCGTCCGATCTACGTGAAGACGGCTGCCTACGGCCACTTCGGTCGCGACGAGCACGACTTCACGTGGGAGCGAACCGACAAGGCGGAGGCGCTACGCATCGCCGCCGGGCTCGCGGCACCCCAACCCACCTCCGTCTGACATGGCCGTCACGGTCGTCGGCTCGGTCGCCTTCGATGCGCTCGAGACTCCGTTCGGGAAGAGGGATCGCATCCTCGGGGGGGCGGCGACGCACTTCTCGATCGCCGCCAGCTTCTTCACGGACGTGCGGGTCGTCGGCGTCGTCGGCGAAGACTTCGGCTCGGAGGAGCTCGCCGTCTTCGAGCGGCGTGGCATCAACACCGACGATCTCGAGCGCGTGCCGGGCTCGCGCTCCTTCTTCTGGTCGGGACGCTACGACGAGGATTTGCAGGTCGCGCACACGCTCGACACGCAGCTGAACGTCTTCGCCGAGTTCGACCCGGTGCTCTCCCCGGCGGCCCGCGACTCGTCCGTCGTCTTCCTCGCCAACATCCAGCCGGAGCTCCAGAGCCGGGTGCGCGGGCAGTGCACGGGGGCGCTGCTCGACCGGCCTCGACTCGATGAACTACTGGATCCACTCGGCGCGCGACGCGCTGCTCGACACGATGCGCCTGGTCGACGTGATCGTGCTCAACGACGCCGAGATCCGGATGCTCACGAACGAGCCGAACCTCACGCGGGGAGTGCGGCAGATCAGAGAGCTCGGCCCGCACCTCGTCGTCGTCAAGCAGGGCAGCTACGGCGCGTGCCTGTTCAACGACGACGGGTTCTTCTTCGTGCCCGGATACCCGCTCGAGACGGTCGTCGATCCGACCGGGGCCGGGGACGCGTTCGCCGGAGGCTTCTTCGGCTATCTCGATTGTCACTCCGGCGCCGGGTTCACCGCTGAGGTGCTCCGCTGTGCCGCGGTCTACGGGTCCGTCGTCGCATCGTTCGCGATCGAGGCCTTCGGCAGCGAGCGGTTGCAGAGCCTCGGCCTCGACGAGATCGAGGCGCGCTTCGCGGACTTCAAGCGGATGACGCACTTCGAATCGCGTCCTGTGCTGGCCCGCGTTCGCACGTGACCGGAAGGAGCCCCACCCTGTCGCCGACGCGAGAAACCGCGTGAGCACGAGGACGAAGCGTCTCGCATCGCGGGGCCGAAGGGACGTGACGGCTCGATGACAGCCGCGCCCGAGGCGGCGGCGCGGTCACCGGCCTACCGGAGGCTGGAGGACCTGATCGCGGCCGAGCGCTGCGTCGTCCTCGACGGCGGCATCGCCACGGAGCTGCAACGCGATCAACCCGCCGAGCAGCCGGGGCCCGCAGAGGAGCTCTGGGGCACCTGGGGCCTCTACCGCGCCCCGCAGGCCGTCCGCGACGTGCATCGCAGGTACGTCGCCGCCGGCTGCGACGTGATCTCGACGAACACGTGGTCGATCCTCTCGACTCCCGATGCGGAGCGCCGGACTGCCTCGAGGGGCCGCGAGTCCGCGCACTGGCTCGACGTGGCCCGGCTCGGCGTCCAGCTCGCCCGGCAGGCGGTCGAGGACGAGCAGCGGGATGGCGCCTGCGCGGTCGCGTTCACGATCTCGGAGGACGTCACCTCGGACCGGCAGCGGGAGACCGTGGCGCTGCTGGCACGTGCCTTCCGCGAGGACCCTCCAGACCTGATCCTGCTCGAGACACTGACGCTGATCCGCGACCCGGGAACGTTCGAGACCGTCGAGCTGCTGCTCGACACCGGCCTGCCGGTCTGGCTCTCGTTCCGCCGCTGCCGCCACGGCGTCTGCGGCGTCTACGGGCAGCACTGGGGTCCGCCCGAGGGCGACCTGTTCGGGCGCGCGGCGCGGCGGTTCGAGCAGATGGGCGTCGGCGCGTTGCTCATCAACTGCCTCCCGGTCGACCACGTGCCGGGAATGATCCCGTGGCTCCGCGACTTCACCGGGCTGCCGCTGGGCGTGTATCCGAACCTGGGGCATCTCGCCGGGCGGGAGTGGCGGTTCGACGACCGGATCGGGCCGGAGGAGTACGCGCAGCTCGCCCTCGAGTGGCGGGAGGAGGGCGCGCAGATCATCGGCGGCTGCTGCGGCACGACACCGGAGCACATCGCCGCGGCGGCGAAGGCACTGGCGGGCACGAAGCCCGGCCGCAAGCGGCCGCCGCTCCCCGATTTCGCTGTCAACGGCGAGGGGCCGCAGGACGAGCCGGCGCCAAAGCCGTGGCTCGACCGCCGGGGGCGGGTGGTCAACCCGCTGCCCTTCCCGAAGCTGACCGTCGACGAGGGCGTCTTCGTCCCGACACAGGGCAGCTACCTGTGCTGGAAGTACCTGTTCAGCGAGGGGGTCGGCGCGGGGTTGAGGTGCCTCGACGTCGGGTGCGGCTGCGGGATCCTCAGCGTCCAGCTCGCCCTCAACGGCGCCGCGCGGGTGCACGCCATCGACATCGACCGCAACGCCGTCGCCAACACCCTCGCGAACGCGTTCCGCAACGGGGTCTCCGACCGTGTCGGCGGGGAGGACGTCGACCTTTACGAGTGGGAGCCGGACGAGCGCTTCGACATCGTCGTGGCGAGCCTGTACCAGATGCCGGTGGATCCGTTCGAGGAGTCGACGGGGCATCGCCCTCTGGACTACTGGGGGCGTACGCTGCTCGACCACTTCCTGCACACCCTGCCGACCCTGCTCGAGGACGACGGCAAGGCGTACGTGATGCAGCTCTCGATCGTCGGCGAGCGCGAGACCTCACGCCTGCTCGAGCAACTCGGCCTCCGCTGCCAGGTCGTCGACTTCAGCTTCTTCCCCTTCGGCCCGCTCTTCGACGCCAACAAGGAGCAGATCGCGCGCGTCGAGGAGCTCTCCGACGCGTACCACCTGACGCTCGGCGGTCAGGACGTGATGGTGGCGTACCTGCTCGAGATCGAGCGCGACACGTCGGCGAGCGCGCCTTCTGAGGCAGAGTGAAGACCACGGCGACCCGCGGGCCGTGCCACTGCTGACGAAGTCGTCGGCCGGCCGATGACGGTCCGCGCCGCGCTCGCCGCCGGCGAGTTCGTCGTCACGGCCGAGCTCGGCCCCCCGCTGAACCCCGACCCCGAGCTTGTGCGCCGTACCGCACGAGCCTTCGTCGACGTCGTCCACGGAGCCAACGTGACCGACAACCAGACGGCGACGGTGAAGGTCTCGCCGCTTGCCTGCTCCGTCTGGATGCTCGCCGAGGGGCTCGATCCGATCATGCAGCTGACGACTCGGGACCGCAACGTGCTGGCATTGCAGGCCGACCTGCTCGGCGCGTGGGCCCTCGGCGTGCGCACGATCCTGGCCCTATCGGGCGACCCGCTGCAGGTGGGGCCGTACGGCACGATCGCGAAGCCCGTGTTTGACGTCGACTCGACGGGTTTGATCCGCCTTGTGGCGGGACTGAACGAAGGCCGGCTCGCGGCGGGCGAGACGCTGGAGACACCGACCGGGTTCCTGATCGCGAGCGCCGCCAATCCGCTCGTCGACTCGGTCGAGAAGCTCGAGCAGAAGCTCGATGCGGGCGCGCACTGCTTTCAGACGAACATCGTCTACGACGTCGACCGGTTCGCCGAATGGTTCGCCCCAGTGGCCGAGGCGGGCGTCGCGCAGCGAGCGCCCGTGCTGGTCGGTGTCGCTCCGCCGCGCAGCACGCGGATGCTGCAGCACCTGCACGACCGCGTCCCGGGCGTGGAGGTCGACGAGGCGACGTTCTCGCGGCTGGAAGGGCTCGCGGGGGACGAGGCGAAGGCCGCCGGGGTCGAGATCGCCGTCGACGTCGTCAGGCGCGTGCGTGAGGTGCCGGGTGTGGCGGGCGTCCACATCATGGCCCCGGGCTGGGAGGCAGAGGCCGTCCCCCGCGTCGTCGAAGCAGCGGGGCTTCGCACCGCGTCCGCGCGCTGAGAGCAGTGCCGGGACGCATCTTCAGGGCGCTCGTTCCAGGCGCCCTCCGTCGTCAGGCGACGGTGGCTTTGGTGCGCCACCCCTCGGCGTATGACGTGCGAGCAACCTCGGAGTAAGGGCAGGGGCTGACGATCGCCCGGATCTCGGCCTGCACGTGGCGCTCGACCACGGGTTTCGACGAGCCGCCGTCTTCCTCGCCCCACACCAACGTCACTTCGGTGCCGAGCTCGAGGTCGACGTCGACCATGGCCAGCGAGAGCATCGAGCGCTCGTTGTAGCTGTAGCCGGAAAACGTCGAGAGACCGACCGTTCTACCGTCTTCCAGCACCTTGTCATAGGGCCAGGTCGCATAGTTGGACAGGGGAAGATCGATGTACTTGACCGCGTCTCCCTTTTCGAACAGCGTTCCGATGGCACGGGCGACGTCTTCGCCGTTCCAGGCCAGCGTGACCTTCTTCCGGCTCGGCTCGTCGGCGATCGTCTCCAGGGCCTCTCGGCCGATGAAGGCGTGGTCGAAGTTCACGAACGGCCAGTAGCCGAGGTCGTGTGGCGTCAGGTAATAGTCACTGATGTCGTCGGAGTAGAAACTGCCGCCGAGCGAGCCGGTGGCTTCGTACGCCGTCCGCCGGCAACCACTCTCGGTAGGCCTGCATCTTCTCACCGGTGAAAACCGCCGGAAGAGGGCACGGTATCCATCCCGATTCGAGGGTGTTGGTGGCGTACACCCTGGAACCAACGTGCCGGAGCCCGAAACCTCGACCCGCCTCGAGGATGGCGGCCTTGACGTCTTCGCCCTCCTCCCACGGCCCGAACAGCTCCATGCCGGCCACTCCCGACATGCCGTGATGCAAGGCGCGGACTTTGCGGCCCGCAATGGTGAGCTCACCCAGGTTGAAGAACTTGATGTCGGGCAACGATCCCCCGGTTGCCTGCTCGAGGACCTGCAGTGCGTTGGGACCCTGAACCTGGTACCTGTAGACCCGGCGGCGGCCGGACGGGTTCACCGCGGTTCTTTCGTCTCTGTCGAGCTTGACGTCGTACCCTCCGGTCTCCGCGTGGTACTGGACCCAATTGTGGGCGGAAGGACGACCGACGAGAATGACGCTGTTCTCCTCCACACAAAAGAGAATCCCGTCTCCAATCACATAGCCATCGTCGTTACAGGCGACGAATTGCTTCGCCTTGTTGACGGTGAAGTTCTGGAACGTATTTACACCGAGATGAGAAAACAAGGGGATGACATCGGGACCCTCGACGTACAGATCGGTCATGTGATGAGACTGATCGAAGAGGGCGCAGGTCTCCCGCCAGGCGCGTTGCTCGTCTCTCCAGTTCGAAAACTCACCGGGCACCCTCGGATAGACGTACGGTCCTATCTGCGAGTTGCGCACCAGCTCTACCGGGTTGCCGACTTCGCTCAGCAACTCCTCCAGACTGCGATGGCTCATCTCCTCGTAGCCTCCTCCTGATGACAGGACCAAAGCCTCTGTCGTTCCCGACGCTCGAGCCCTGCCGTTTCGGGAAACCGCATCGGGAACCCTATCCCAGCCGGCGTGATCACGGCACGTGGCGGATCTTCGACGGCGCTCCGCCTTCGACGCACGGCGGCTTGCGAGCCGGGACACGACGCGACGATGATGAGAGCCGGCGGGTCAGGGCCAGGGGGTTCGAGTGGAGGGTCGATGCCGGGCGTGGAGGAGGAGAAGCAGGCGATCCGGGAGCTCGTCGAGAGCTGGGTCGTCTGGCGGGACGCAGGGGACTGGGATCGCTTCAGGACGGTCTGGCACGAGGACGGCCGGATGATGGCGACCTGGTTTCAGGGCTCCGCCGACGAGTTCATCCGCGTCAGCCGGGAAGGTTTCGATCGCGGAGTGCGGATCCTGCATTTCCTCGGCGGGACGTCGGTCGACGTGGGAGGAGAGCGCGCGATCGCCCAGACGAAGATGACCATCACACAGCGCGCGCCGGTGCACGGCGTCGAGTGCGACGTGGTCTGCACGGGGCGGTTCTACGACTTCCTCGCGAAGCGACAGGGCCGCTGGGGCATCGTCCTGCGCCAGCCCATCTACGAGACGGACCGCATCGACCCGGTCGATCCGGCCGCGTCGCTCAGCCTCGATCGCGGAGTGCTCGAGCGGTTCCCGATCGGTTACAGGCACCTCGCCTACCTGCAGACGCACATCGGTTTCACGGTCAAGCCCGACATGCCGGGCCTCGTCGGGCCGGAGGTCGAGGCGCTGTACGCGCGCGGGGGCGAGTGGCTGGCCGGCGGCGAGCGCGGGGAGCGGTGACGATGCTCGCCCGGCTGAACGGATTCGAGACGTACTACGAGGAGCACGGCGCCGGCGTGCCGCTCGTGCTCGTCCACGGGCTCGGCGGCAACACGAGGATCTGGCAGCCGATGATCGCGTCGCTGTCAGCTGCCTTCCGGGTGGTCGCCTACGACCTGCGCGGTCTCGGCCGGAGCGGCACTCCGACACCGCCGTATTCGCTCGGCATGCTCGTCGCCGACCTGCACGCTCTCGTCGAGCGGTCGGCACCCGGGCGCGTCTCGGTGCTGGGCCACTCTCTGGGTGGCGCGGTCGCCCTCGCCTACGCAGCAGAGCAGCCGGAGAGGGTAGGCGCGGTGATCGCGGTCTCGGCGCCCGTGAGCACCCCCAGCGAGCGGCAGAGCGCGCTTCGCGAGTTGGCTCGTGTCGCGGTGGACGAAGAAATGGCGGCGGTGGCGAAGCGCCATGCGCAAACGGGGTTGCCGGAGTCGTTCCGCGCCGCGCACCCCACCGAGACCCGCGCGTACGAGAACGTCATCGCGGAGTGCGACCCCATCGGGTATGGGGCGCTCTGCGCGGTGGTCGCCGAGCTCGACCTGGCCGGCGCACTCGGCAGGATCGCCGCTCCGGTGCTCCTCGTGCACGGGGAGCTCGACCGGGTCGTGCCGCCCGAGGCGGCACGGGCCATGATGCCGGCGATCCAGGATTGCGAGCACGTCGAGCTCGCGGGCTGCGGTCACGTCGTCCCGGTCGAACGGCCGGACGACCTCGCTGCGCTCGCGCGCGAGTTCGTCTGGCGCCGAGCACGCTGATGACGCCCGACGGCCTATCGTGCCAAGCTCGGGGTGTCGGCCCCCTCCACCGGTGGTGTGCCGTAGAGATGGAAGCTCTCCACCGTCTTCACGCCCCACGCCTGCCCGCGGGCGCGCTCCGCCTCCGTCCAGACGACGGGCTCCGCATCCGGGTCGTAGACGAGGTAGCCGCCGTGCGTGACCTCGATGCGGTTCCCGCCCGGCTCGATCCCGTAGAGGAAGAAACCCTGGGCGATCGCGTGCTTCGACGGCGCGGCCTCGATGTGTACGTCGTGCTCCAGGAAGACGTCCGCCGCCCGTAGCACCTCCTCACGGGTGTCGACCCAGAACGCGAGATGGTGGAGCCGGCCGCGCTCGCCAAGCGCATCCGCGACGTAGATCAGCTCGTGCGCGGCGATGCTCGTGCTCAGCCAGGCGCCGGCCTCGGTCTCGTCGTCCAGGACCACCTGCTCGTAGAGCCGGTAGCCGAGCAGCTCCTGGGCAAAGACCCGGTTCGCACGGACGTCCTGCGCCAGCAGGTTGACGTGATCCAGACGCTTCACCGACGCCCCGCGCGGGACATACCGCTGCGGCTGGTTCTTGAGCGCGGGGCGCAGGTGCGCCGGCGGCGAGTACCGCTCCGTCTCGTAGTAGAGCTCGTACCGATGGCCGTCCGGATCGGTGAAGCGATAGGCAGGCCCGTGGCCCAGATCGCCGTCGCTCCAGCCGGTCCCGAGCCCGGCCCGCTCGATCGCCTCGACCCGACGTTCGAGTGCTTCCGGGCTCCACGCGCGCAGCGCCAGGTGTCCTAGACCGCTGCGCGCCGACGCCGTCAGCTTGAGGTCGTAACGCTGATACGTCCCCCAGCCGCGCAGGTAGGCGGAGCCCCCGTCCTGCGCTTCGACCTCCATGCCGAGCACGCTGACGAAGAACTCGAGACTGCTCTCGGGCTCCGGGGTGAGGAGCTCGACGTGGCCGATGTGGGCGACGTCGTGGATTCGCTCCGTCACGTGACGCCCTCGACGCGCTCGCGGAGGCCGTCGAGGTCGTACGACAACGCTCCGGCCTCGAGCTGCTTCCGCTTCACGCGCTCGTGTTCCGCTCGGGCGCGGGAAGCGGCGACCACCTCGTCGAGTCGCCCCTGCTCGACCACGACCGCACCGTCGGCATCGAGGACGACGAGATCGCCCGCACGGATGACGGTGCCACCAACCTCGACGGGCTCGTCGAGGGCGCCGACGATTCGCTTCTCCGCGCCCCGGGCCCGGACCCAGCGCGCCCAGACGGGCAGGCCAAGCTCGCTGAGCTCTTCGAGATCGCGAATCGCGGCGTCGACGAGCACCGCCGCCACCCCGCGTGCCTTCGCCTGCGTCGCGAGCAGGTCGCCCAGCAGCGCCACCGGCTCGGGATCCGGAAGCGTCAGCACGAGAACGTCTCCCGGTCGCGCGTGGGCCACCGCCGCATGGACCATGAGGTTGTCTCCCGCGCCGCAGCGGGCAGTGCGGGCCGGGCCGGCGGCGCGGGAGCCGGCAACGACCTGCGTCAGCGGCGCGTCGACCAGCCCGCGCCGCCCGGACGCCTCGTAGACGGTGGCCACCCCGAGCCGGGCCAGCTCCGCGTACACGCCGCTCAGAGGGCCGTCACCACCTGGGGCAGCACGCGCTGGAAGGCCTCGGCGTGCTCGATCGACGAGTCGCCCGAGACGCGGCGCGCGTGGTTGCCGCGCTGCTCGGCACGCTGCGCGTAGTACGTCTGGAGGTACCTCTGCGAGCGAAACTCGGCCATCGCCGCGCGCTTGCTTTCCATCACCGGCGTGATGTCGACGAAGGTCGTCGGCGTGAAGTTGCAGAGCTCGGGCTGGTGTGGCTCGAACAGCAGGAGATCCGGAGGCGCGATCGTCTCGAAGGCGCTCGCGACACCCGCGCCGCTGGCGAGCGCCCGAGCCCGCTCGACGGCCGCGAAGGCGACGGCGTGATCGGGGTTGAACGGGTCACGGTCGGTATGGGTCACGACGACAGCGGGTGCGAACTCGCGGATCTCGTCGGCGAGCCGCCCGAGGGCGGCGGCGTCCAGGTCCAGGGGGTAGTCGCCGAGATCGAGGCAGCGAAAGTCGGCACCGAGCGTGGCGGCCGCGCGTTCTGCCTCGTCGTGCCGGATGCGCTTCACATTCTCGACCGTCTGGCCCTCCTCGCCCCACAGCTCGCCCGACTCCCCGCGCTCGCCGTAGGAGAGGGCGATCACCCGCGCCACGCCGCCCGACGACGTGGTCACGGCGATGGCGCCCCCCGCGCGCCAGACGAAGTCCGCCGCGTGCGCGCCCACCACCAGCAGCCGGCGAGAGCTCATCCGCCAGGCACCCCGGCGAGCCGTCGCGTGTTCGTCACCGCCATCGTGCGCACCTCCCCGTCGGAGAAGCCGGCTCCGAGCAGGCGGTCGGCGAGCAGGGCGAGGCCGTCCTCCACGGGTGGGTTGTCGACCTGGCCCAGATCGGTGGCGAGCACGGCGTGCTCGGGTCCGACCGCGCGCGTGTTCGCCAGCCAGCGCTCCCACGTGACCTTGCCCGTGTGCGGGGTGGTGAAGGTGCGCTCCAGCAAGGCGCCTTTGCGCGCCAGTGTCTTCTGATCCTCGACGGAGAGGCTTTGCGAGGGGAACTCCGGATGGGTGATCACGATCTCGGTCACCCCCTCGTCGAGCGCGGCGTCCACGACGGCGAAGATCTCGTCGCGGGAGAGGTGACCCGTCGCGAGCACGAGCCCGTTGGCTGCGACGGTGGCCAGCACGTCACGCGCCTCCGGGAGCAGGCGCCCGTCCGCGTCTACGACGGCAACCGGCTCGATCGCGATGCCGCGGGCACGCAGGTCGTAGTGAAGCGCCGCCCAGACCGGCACCTTGTCACCGGGCTTCGGCTCGCTGCGGCCGGCCGTCTCGTTCACGGCGTCGACAGTCGGGAGCCACACGACACGCGCGCCCTCGCGTGCCGCCACCTCGACGGCGAGCGCGTTCAGGCCACCGACGGCACGGTTGAGCGCGATCGCGCCCATCACGCTCACGCCGTCGACGACGGACTGAGCGACGGCGGCACGCTCGGCCGTCGGGACGTAGTGCGACTTGAGCACGAAGCCGGCAAGCCCGAGCTCCTCGAAGCGGCGTGCGAGCGTGACGTCGTCGATCCGACGCGCGACGACATCGGGCGCGATGTGGACGTGCAGGTCGAAAGCACCGCGCACGAGCTCGCGCGCGTGCGTCGAGGGAGCTGTCGAGTGGTGGGCGGTCGTGCTCATGCGGCGTCAGGAGGAGCCCGCTCCCGTTGGTGACGACGCCAGCCCGGCGAGCGTAGCGGCGGCGGCTGCGGTCACCCGCGGCTCGACGCCCAACTCGCGCAGGAGCTCGCCGGCCGCGTCCATCTCCTCCACACGTCGCGGGGCGTGGAGACGGCTTCCCGCCAGCAGCCGCTCGAGGAGGGTCGCGTCCGCCGTCGCGAGCACCGACGAGATCTCGGCGCGGAGCCACGGCTCGCAGCCGGCAGCGGCGGCTGCCTGCAAACTCTCGAGGCAGGCGGCAGCGAGCCCTTTCATGAACACGCTGCGCAGCAGCTTGCGGGCCGCGGCGGCTCCTGGCTCGGTGCCGACGACGTCGACGGGCGCCCCGAGCGCGCCGAAGCGCTCGGCGAACGCGGTCGCCCCCGGGCCCGACACGAACATCGGCGTCCGGAGCCCGTGGCCGGGGACCGGGGACATGAGCGCCACGTCGGCGAAGAGCGCTCCGGCACCGCCGACGACCTCGGCGACCGCCATCTTCATCCGCGGGCTCGCCGAGTTGAGATCTGCGTAGAGCGTGCCTGATGCCAGGCCCGGGAGGCACTCGCGGGCGGCGGCGAGCGCAGCGGCCGGCGAGTTCACGCTCAGCACCACATCCGTCTCGCCGACCGTCGCCGCCGCACCCGGGCCGAGTCGGATGCCGTCCACCTGCCGTGACGGGTCCGGATCCCAGCCTCGGACGTCCGCTCCGGCAGCCGCCAGGTCGGATGCGATCCTGCCACCTGCTTCGCCCAGGCCGAGGACGGCGACGCGGAGACCATCTCCAAGCCGGCGAGCCACCGTGCCGGGCACTGTACTGCACAGGCCAGCGAAGCCCTGGGCATCGACCAACTCGAGCCCGTTGCGGGGAGCTACCTCGGATCTTCTCTAGATCAGCCCTCCCGCGCGAGCCTGCTCGCGGGCCAGCACGGCCCAGTCCCTCTCGCCGTCACCGTGGGCGATGGCGCCCAGAAGCCGGTCACGCAGGAGATTGGCGCTCGGCAGGGGCATGCGCGCGTCGCCGGCGGCCGCCAGCGTCAGGTTCACGTCCTTCAGGGCCAGCTCGGAGGTGAACCCCACGCGGTCGAACTCTTCGCTGACCATGATCTCCCCGTAGACCTTGTAGGCGGGAGCGGAGAAGAGGCCCTCGACCAGCACTTCGTAAAGCGTGTGCGGCGCGACGTCGTAGGCACGCCCGAGCGAGAAGGCCTCGGCCAGTGCCTCGATCGCGCAGCCGAGCAAGAAGTTGTTCGCGAGCTTGATGGCGGTGGCCGACTCGGGCCGTGGCCCGGCCTCGAACGTTCTCCGTCCGATCACCTCGAACAGCGGCCGGCAGCGCTCCACTGCATCGGGAGGGCCACCGGCGACGATGCCGAGCTGCCCAGCGGCGGCCATGTCGGGCCGTCCCAGCACCGGCGCCGCGACCAGCACCTGGCCCGCGTCCGCGTGTGCCTTCGCCAGCGCACGGATGGCGGCGACCCCGTGCGTGCCCATCGCGACGTGGATCGCTCGCGCCGGCAGCGAGTCCTTCAGACCGCCCGGTGCGAGCGCGACCTCCATCAGTGCGTCGTCGTTCGCCACCATCGTGATCACGACCTCGCCTCCCGTGCAGGCTTCGGCGACGCTCGCACCAACGCTCGCGCCGGCTGCGGCCAGGTCGGCCGTCTTCTCGGGTGTGCGATTGAAGACGGTGAGCCGATGCCCACCACCCAGCACCCTCCCGGCGATGCCTTGCCCCATGCGTCCCAGGCCGATGAAACCGACGTTCACGCAACCCCTCCTTGGCCGACACGGACGGGATCCGCCGACTCCGCATTCTCCAGTATGGTCGTTGGGTCAGCTGCGGGAGGCCCGATGCGGGCTGGCCCGAGGAGGTTGGTGTGCTTCGAGCATCGGCGGGAAAGACGCTCCCCACGACGATCATCGGCTCCCTGCCGCGCCCTAGCTGGTACACGGAAAACCTCGGCACGCGCTCCTTTCTGGACGCGATGGTCGACATCGAGTTCCGCGACCAGTACACGGACGCGCTCTCCGTCTACCTGCGGCAGCAGGAGCTGGCAGGACTCGACATCGTCACCGACGGCGACTGCCGCTTCGACCACGACGTGGGGGGGCAGAGCTGGACGCGATATCCCGCCCAGCACATGGACGGTTTCGAACGGGGCAATCCGCGTCTCGCCCGCGCAGGCGCAGGTGGCCTCGCGTTCCCGCGTGGGCACATCCTGCACGACTACCTCGAGGCCCGGGTCATGCCGCGCATCGTCGGGCCGATCGGTCGCGGCGACCTGCAGTACGCGGAGCTGTGGAAGGCGGCGCAGCGGCAGACGGCACGGCCCGTGAAGTTCGGCACGGTGACCGCGGAGCTGATCGCGTTCGCCGTCCAGGACGCGTACTACGACGACGTCCGGGCGCGCATCATGGCGATCAGCGACGCGTTGAACGAGGAGCTGCACGACCTCGCCGACGCCGGCTGCCCCGTGATCCAGATCGAGGAGCCGCAGATCCACCTCGCCGCGGTGCGCGGCATCGTCGACGAGGTGATCACGCTCGACTTCCTCATCGACGTGTTCAACAACACCGTCAAGGGCCTGCGCGACAAGACCGAGGTCTGGTGCCACACTTGCTGGGGCAACCCGTCGCAGCAGCGGATGTTCGCCCAGGTGCAGTCCTACGAGGCGTCGCTCGAGTACCTGAATCGTGTCGACGCGGACGTGATCACCTTCGAGACGTGCAGCTCCGGCCCTGGGGATCTCGCCGCCATCGGACGGGAGATCAGCGGCAAGCGCATCGGCATCGGGGTGATCGACCACCACACGCTCCAGGTGGAGTCCCCGCAGGAGGTCGCCGAGCTGCTTCGGCTCGCGCTCGAGCACATTCCCGTCGAGCAGCTCGTCGTCTGCACCGACTGCGGAATGGGACGCGAGGGCATGAGCCGACGTCATGCCTTCTACAAGATCGTCTCGATGGTGCTCGGCACGAACCTCGTGCGCGCCGAGCTCGGGCTGCCGGAGGCCGAGTGCCTCGCCGCCGACCCGCGGTACTCGCTGATCAGGACGAGCTGAGGTGAGGGGCGCACGGTGATCAGGGCCGCGATGGTCGGTCTCGGCTGGTGGGGGAAGACGCTCGTCGAGTCGGTGGACGGCAGCGACGCGATCCGGTTCGTCGCCACAACGACGCGGACCTTGACGCCCTCGGTCGAGGAGGCTGCCACGTCCCGGGGCCTGAGGCTCGTCCCGTCGTACGACGAGCTCCTTGCGGATCCCGGCGTCGACGCGGTCGTGCTCGCCACACCGCCGTCTGTCCACACGGCGCAGGTGGTTGCCGCGGCCGCGGCCGGCAAGCATGTCTTCTGCGAGAAGCCGTTCACGCTCACCCGTGCGGAGGCAGAGGAGGCGGCCGAGGCGTGCGAACGCGCGGGGGTGGCGTTGGGGCTCGGCTACAACCGCCGCTTCCATCCCGAGATGGCGAAGCTGCGAGAGCGGTCGCGCTCGGGCGAGCTCGGCACGATCATGCACGCCGAAGCGACGATGACCTTCCCGAACGCCCTCACGTTCGAGCCCAGCCAGTGGCGCGCCCGGCGCGACGAGGCGCCGTGCGGCGGGCTCACGCCGTTGGGCGTCCATGCCGTCGACGGCATGATCGACCTCTGCGGCGACGTCGCCGAGGTGTACTGCCAGAGCTTTCGTCGCGTGGTCGAAATCGACAACGACGACACCACCTCGATGCTGTTCCGCATGCGCGAGGGGTCGTCCGGGTACCTCGGCACGCTGACCGCCACCGGGCCGGGCTTCAGCTTCCAGCTGTTCGGCTCGGCGGGCTGGGTGAGGCTCGAGGGCATGACGCACGTCGCCGGTGCGTCGTCCGAGGAGCGGCGCACAGGGCTCTTCGGCACGTGCAAGTTCCGGCCGGTGGCGGGTGAGGCGGAGACGTGGGAGGCGGAGAGGTTCGACACCTCGCGGGCGGCCCTGGAGGCGTTCGCGGTCGCCGCCGACGGCGGGCCGGCTTTCCCCATCCCCGTCGAGGAGATGGTGCACGGCGCCGCCGTCACCGAAGCAATCGTGCGCTCCGCCGCCACCGGTGCGGTCGAGCGCGTCACCTGACAGGAGGCACATGGATCTCGGCAACGGGCTCGGCCATCTGACGTACTCGACGCTCGTCCACCCAGGCGACACCTGGGACGAGATGTGGTCGAGCCTCACCACCTACGTGCCACAGGTGAAGGCGCGCGTGGCGCCCGACGAACCCTTCGGCGTCTCGCTGCGGCTCTCCGCAGTCTCGGCGCGGACGCTTGCCGGCGACGCGGAGCGGCGCGCCGAGCTCCGCTCCTTCCTCGACGACAACGACCTCTACCTGTACACGGTGAACGCCTTTCCCTACGGGCCTTTCAAGGGGCGCGTCGTCAAGGAGCAGGTGTACGAGCCCGACTGGAGCACCGGCGAGCGCGCGCAGTACACGGTCGACGTGGCCGATGTGCTCGCGGAGGTGTCGCGCGAAGGCATCCAGCCGTCGATCCAGACCGCGCCGCTCGCCTTCAAGCCGAACGTCACAGGTCCGGGCGTGGTGGACGCGTTCACGACCCGGGTGCTCGATGTCGCCGCGCACCTCGTGCGACTGGAGCAGCTCACCGGTCGTACCGTCACCCTGGCGATCGAGCCCGAGCCGTACTGCTTCCTCGAGACCACGGACGAGACGGTTGCGTACTTCGAGGAGCACCTCTATTCCGGCTCGGCGGCGCTCGCCGTCGCGAAGGCGGCCCGGATCCCGGTCTCGGAGGCTCACGTCGCGCTTCGCCGTCATCTCGGCATCGTGTTCGACATCTGCCACCAGGCGGTCGAGTACGAGGACATCGCAACCTCGCTGCAGGCGCTGGTCGACGCGGGGATTCCGATCCTCAAGCTCCAGGAGGCGGCGGCCCTCGATGTCCCCGTCGTCACGGGGGAGGCTGTCGACGTCCTGCGGGGCTACGCCGAGACCGTGTATCTGACCCAGACGCTCGAGCGTCGCGACGGCGAGCTGACGAAGTACCTCAATCTCCAGGATGCCTTCGCTGCGTGGGAGGCCGACCCGAGCCCTCGCGCCTGGCGCGTCCACATCCACGTGCCCGTCTTCCTCGACGACCTGGGCGCCTTCCGCTCCACACGCTTCGCGATCGAGGACGCGCTCCGCGTCCATCGGGCCACGCCGCTGTCGGCGCAGCTCGAGATCGAGACGTACACCTGGGACATGCTGCCGGAGAGCCTAAAGACCGGCGACATCGTCGAGTACGTCTGCCGGGAGATCGAATGGGTGCGCAGCCGGCTTGCTGCGTGACGCAGAGGCCGACAACCCGCGCCGCTGCCTGCCCCATTCGTCTGACCTTTCGCGACGACGCCGGGCGCTTCGTCTATCGGTCGCTGGCACTGGGCAGAGCTTGAGCCTTGACGCTTCCCTGCCAGCGTGTTTACTGTCTTTGAACACCGGTTGACGGCAGTCGTATCGAAAGGAGTGCGCCGATGACCATCGCTTCGCGCGGTGCCAGCATGGCCGTCGACTGGGAACAGCGGATCGACTTCCCGCGGCTCAGGCGGGAACGGCTGGAGCGCGCTCGCGCCGCTCTCGCCGAGTCGGACCTCGGTGCGCTGCTTCTGTTCGACCCGAACAACATCCGCTACGTGACGAGCACGCACATCGGCGAGTGGGCGAGGGACAAGAACGCGCGCTTCGTGCTGCTCTGCCGCGACTCCGATCCGATCCTCTGGGACTTCGGCTCGGCGGCCCGACATCATCAGCTGTACGCGCCATGGCTGCCGGAGACGAGCTGGCGGGCCGGGGTGACGAGCATGCGTGGCGCGATGCCTCGCGAGACGGGCGTGCCAGACACGATGGCAGCGACCATCCTGCACGAGCTCGACCGAACGCGGGCTCCAGAGCGAGCCGCTCGGCGTGGACATGAGCGACATGGTCACGCTCGATGCCCTGCACCGTGCCGGGGTCGCGACAACGGACGCCCAGCGCGTGATGCTCAAGGCGCGCAAGATCAAGACCGAGGACGAGAAGGCGCTTCTCTCCCACGCCGCTGCGATCGTGGACGGCGTGTACGAGCGCATCTACGAGCAGCTCCGACCCGGCGTCCTGGAGCGCGAGATCGTGGCGGACGCGATGAAGTACCTGTTCGAGCTCGGGTCGGAACAGGTCGAGGCGATCAACGCGGTCTCCGGAGACCGGTGCAACCCACACCCGCACGTCTTCTCGGACCGCCTCATCAGACCGGGCGACCAGGCGTTCTTCGACATCATCCACTCCTTCATGGGCTACCGCACGTGCTACTACCGCACCTTCTGCGTCGGCAGCGCCTCGCCGTCGCAGATCGACGCGTACAAGCAGTGCCGGCAGTGGCTCGACGACGCCATCGACCTCGTGCGGCCCGGCGTCACGACGGACCGCATCGCGGAGGTCTGGCCGACCGCCGAGGAGCTCGGCTTCGCCGACGAGGCGTCGTGCTTCGGCCTCCAGTTCGGGCACGGGCTGGGTGTCGGTCTCTACGAGTCGCCGATGATCTCTCGCCTCCATTCGTTCCACGACCCGGTCGAGATCGAGGAGGGCATGGTCTTCGCCCTCGAGACCTACTGCCCGGCGAGCGACGGTCGCTCGGCGGCTCGCATCGAGGAGGAGGTGCTCGTGACCGCCGACGGCTGCGAGGTGCTGACGAGGTTCCCGGCAGACGAGCTGCTCGTCTGCGGGCGCACGTACGTGCGCGGCGCCGACATCGCCGAGCTCGAAGCATCCCGATGAGCGAAGCGGGAACGCCTCTCGCGACCGCCCAGACGGAGGACGTCGCGCTCTCTCTCGATCTCTACCGCCGCATGCTCCTCATCCGTGGCTTCGAGGACTTGGTCCAGGCGCTCTTCCTGAAGGGGCACGTGCACGGGACGACGCACCTCTGCTCGGGTCAGGAGGCGGTCGAGGTCGGCGTCGCCAGCCTGCTCACGGCCGACGACCGCGTCGCCGGCACGTATCGCGGACATGGCCACGCGCTCGCCCTCGGGCTCGAGCCGCAGCGGCTGCTGGACGAGCTGCTCGGCCGGGCAACTGGGGTCTGTGGCGGTCGGGCCGGCTCGATGAACGTGGTCGACCTCGAGCACGGCCTCATCGGCTGCTTCGGGATCGTGGGCGGCAGCATCGCCGCGGCGACGGGAGCTGCGCTCGCCCTCAGGGGGAGCGGGCGCGTCGCGGTTGCATTCTTCGGCGACGGCGCGGTCAACCAGGCGTACTTCTACGAGTGCCTCAACTACGCCAAGGTGTTCTCCCTCCCCGCCCTGTACGTGTGCGAGAACAACGTCTACGGCGAGTACACGCGCTCGGAGCTCGTCACGGCGGGAGGCGTGCAGGCGCGGGCGGAGGTGATGGAGATCCCGAGCCGGACCGTCGACGGAAACGACGTCTGGGCAGTGCGGGAGGCTGTGGCGGCAGCCCTCGAGCCGGTTCGCGCCGGGCAGGGGCCGGCCTTCGTGCAGGCGCTGACCTACCGCTTCGTGGGGCACTCCCGCAGCGACCCCGGCGCCTACCGGCCGGAAGGGGAGCTCGACAGCTGGCGCGAGCGCGATCCGCTGCTCGTCGCCCGGGCTCGCCTGACGACGGAGTACGGCGTGACCGCAGGAGCGCTCGACGGCCTCGAGGCGGAGGTCGCGGCGGAGCTCGACGCGGTGCAGGAGGCTGCCCTTGCAGCGCCCTTCCCCGATCCCGCGGCGTCCACTGCGACCGAGTTCAAGGCGTAGTGGCGGCTCCGGAACGACACCACTAGCCGTGCACCACGTTGGCCGGTTGACCGAGACGCCAGCAGACAACGGCGTCTACGCGGGACACAGCACGGGTCTGAGCCGTTTCCCGCTGGTCGGGCGCGCAGCCGGATCGACACACCAGGCCATGACCGTCGCCGAGCTCGCCCCCGACGGTCGCGTCGACCGTCACCTGCATGCCTTCGAGGAGGGCATCTACCTCCTGGCAGGCAGCGTCGTCCTAGCGGTTGCCGGCGCGGAGGAGGAGCTGGTCGCCGACGACTACTGTTTCGTCGAGGTCGGGGTTCCTCACGCCGTCGTCAACGGCTCGGCGCAGCCCGCGCGCTGGTTCGAGGTCGGCGCGCCGCAGCCGGCGGCGTCGTTCGAGGACACCGTCTTCGTGGAGCCGGACGTGCAGGGGGCCGAGCCCGAGCTGGCGTTCCGGCGCGGGCATTTCGATCTGAGCAGCCTGCCCGAGCCCTCGAGCTCGATCGGACTGGCCGGGTTCGGGGCCGCAAACGTCGGCGGCGCGTCGCTGGAGATCCTGATCCAGAAGGACTTCGGCGCCAGCCAGTTCAACCTCATGCTCGTGCGGTACGTGGAGGGCGGTCAGATCAAAGAGCACGACCACGCGTTCGAGGAGGGGTTCTTCTTCCTGGAGGGCGAGATCGAAGCGGTCCTCGATGGCGAGACGTACACGCTCGGCGCCGGCGACTTCTGCTGGAGCGGAGTGGGGAGCATGCACGCGTTCGCGAACCGGCGGGCCGAGCCCGTGCGCTGGCTCGAGACGCAGGTGCCGCAGCCGCCGGGTCGCCATCAGGCGCGCTTCAAGGCCGACTGGGAGCGCTTGTCGGGCTCGTGTGGGCTGGAATCCGGTCTCTGACGCCAGCCCTCGCCGTGGCGTTCGCCTACGTCCGCGGCGCCTGCACCGTGCGTGAAAGCTGCGGATAGGTCGCGCGGTAGCCGCGCAAGCGCGCGATCGGAGCGAGGGCGCCGAAGATCGTGCGCTGCATCGCCACCGGCGGCCTGCGAAACACGACAACGTCGCTGAACTCGCGCGCGAACAGCGCCAGCTGCAGCGGATTCGGCATCCCCTTGGCGTTCGTGTGCCCGAGTCGCGCGAGGCCCCAAAAGGTCTCGATCATGTGGAGAAAGCGCTCGCCCGGTGTGATCTCGACTCGCACGCGAATGTCACGGTCGCTCGCATTCCACCAGTCGTGCCACACACCCGCTTCGACGACGGCCGTCTCGCCCTCGCGCAGGACGCTCGTCCTCCCGTCGCGCTTCACGGTCAGCTCACCGTCGAGCCCGGTGAAGCGTTCGACAATCGCGGGATGGCGGTGCTCTCCGGCAACACGCGCCCCGACGAGTGCGGTGAGCTCGCAGGTCATCCGGCCCTCCGGGTTCCGCCACGGCGGCTCGAGGATCGTGCCGCGCTCACCGGTGACGGGATTCTCGAAGACCTCCCCGGAGTGGAGTGGCGTGAGGTCCGGCGGGCCGTTCGGATCAGGGTGCGACATGGTTTCCTGCTGAGCTTGCGGCGAGTGTACGGCACCCGGGCTGACTAGATCAAAGCGCGCCTTGCACCCAAACCGGGACAGGCTGGAAGTAAGAGTCGGCCGGAGGCACGAGGGCCGCGTCCGCGTCAGCCGATCGTTGCCGTTCAACCCCTTCGACGTGCAGGGCAATAGGCCCTCGGGCGATCGACGAATCGGAAGCCGGCGTGGCAACTCGAGAGCCGATCTCCGCACCGCCGTGAACCTGTCAAGCGACAATGAACGAGTCGGATCCTGCGATCTCGTCCCTCAGCCTTCACCGAACACGCTGACGTCGTCGGGGTTGATGAGGTCGGGCGCCGTCCAGCCGTCGAGGTCGTACTCGGCCATGCATTGCTCGGCGAACGCCTTGATCCGGTCGACGGTGCCGTCGCCCTTCGCCATCCAGTAGCACTCGAGCTTGGTCAGCTCGTGGCTGCCCGAGTAGGACCGTTCGTAGAGCTCGTGGCGGCCGCCGAACTCGCTGCCGATCGCGTCCCAGAGCAGGTTCACGAGCTTGATCTTCTCGAGCGCGTCGTAGCCCGAGCCGCGGTAGAACTGGTCGAGCAGCGGCCGCAGCTCCGGGTTCTTCCAGTCACGCGAGCTGGACGTGCGCACGATCAGCGCACCACCCGTCTGGTTCTCGATGATCGACTTGATCGCGGGGTACGCCTGGTTGGAGAGGATGCGGTAGGCCGACGCCGCCTCGATGTTGGGCAGCACCGATCCTCCAGCCGAGGGGACGGGGTTGTGGCACATCGCATCGGTGAGCGACCAGAACATGTTGCGCCAGGCGAGGATCTCGCCGATCGAGGCCTGGATGCCGCGGAACTCGAGCGTGCCCGTGGCCTCGACTGCCTTGATGAAGAGACCGGCGAGGAAGTCGAGCTTGACGGCCAGCCGGGTGCACCCCTGGAGCAGCGCCCGCCAGATGAAGCCCGTCAGGTGGTAGGTGCTCGCGATCTCCAGGTTGCCGTAGATGAGGAAGTTCTCCCAGGGAATGAGGGCGTCCTCGAACACGAGCACGGCGTCGTTCTCGTCGAAGCGACTCGACAGCGGATAGTCGAACGGGCTACCGATCGTGGCCGCCATGAACTCGTAGGAAGGCCGGCAGATCAGCTTGATTCCCGGTGAGCTGCATGGGGGCGAAGAAGGAGATCGCGTACTCCTCCTTCTTGATCTGCGCCGACCCGTGGTAGGAGACGAAGTTGTAGTTCGAGAAGGCGGAGCCGGTGGCCACCATCTTGGCGCCGCGCACGACGACACCCTCGTCTGTCTCCTTGACCGCGTGGATGAACACGTCTTCCACCTCGTGGATCTCTCTGTTGCGATCGACAGGCGGGTTCACGAGGGTGTGGTTCATGAAGTACACCCGCTCCTGCGCCTCCTTGTACCAGCGCCGAGCGTTCTCCTCGTACGGCGCGTAGTAGTCGGCGTTCGGCCCGTACGTGGCGAGAAACGCGGCCTTGTAGTCGGGGCTGCGTCCCATCCAGCCGTAGGTCAGCCGCTGCCAGGCTGCGATTGCGTCTCGCCCGCGGACCAGATCCTCTGCCGACATCGGCGCGCGGAAGAAGGGGTGTGTGTAGCCGCCGCTCCCCGTGTCCGTCTCGACCGTGAGCACGTCTTTCGTGGCGGGATCGTGGAGCGCGTCGTACAGGCGCGCAACGCTGCGAACGCCGTTCCGAAACGCCGGGTGTGCCGTGACGTCTTCGACCCTCTCGCCGTAGATCCAGATCTCACGGCCGTCGCGCAGACTCTCGAGGTACTCCTGGCCGGTCATCGGACGCGACACGACACCGGTGCTCGCCTGCTCGTTCGCCGTCTGAGCCAACGCTGCCTCCTAATTCGTCTGACGATTGAGTACGGCGATGATATGCCCGCACCCGCAGGGCTCATCCGGGGAGGTGGGCTGGCAACGCTGAGCGCGCTGCTCTGGGTACCGCGAAACCTCGCGCCGGCGTCGTCCTCGGTCGCCCATACCTTCTATCGGGCTCCCTGCGTCCTACCCTAGCTTCCTCCTTGCACGCCAGAAACGAGGCCGCACTACCGAAAGATCCCTAGGCGGCCGCGCCCGCCAAACGCTCCAGCACCGACTGCTCGATCGCGGCCGCGCCCGGGAGGAACGCGTCCTCGAGAGGTGGGCTGTACGGGATCGGCAGGTCGGGTGTGGTGAGCCGCCACGCGGCATCGAGCGAGCCGAGCGCGCGCTCCGTGACCCGCGCCACGACCTCGCCCGCCCAGCCTCCCGTCTCCGGCCCCTCCTCCACGACGAGCAGGCGGTTGGTGTGCTCGATGGACTCGAGCACCGTGTCGATGTCGAGCGGCCTGAGGGTGCGGAGGTCGATCACCGTCGCCTCGATGCCGCTGCGCGCGAGTCCGGCGGCCGCCTCGAGGGCGTCGTGAACGCCCTTCATGGCGGTGGCGATGGTGAGATCGCCGCCCTCGCGTACCACCGCGGCACTGCCGAGCGGGATCGGCTCGTCCCCGACCTCGCCCTTGATCGAGTAGAGCCGCTTGTGCTCGAGGAAGAGGACCGGGTTGTCGTCCCGGATCGCCGCCTTCAGGAGCCCCTTCGCGTCCCCCGGGGTGGCGGGGCACGCGATCTTGAGACCCGGGACCCCGAGCAGCCAGGAGACCGGCATCTGCGAGTGAATGGCACCGAAGCGGCCACCCGCGCCGCAAGCCGAGCGAATCACGAGCGGCACGCTCGCCTGCTCGTTCGAGATGTACCAGTACTTCGAGGCCTGGTTCACGAGGCTGTCCATCACCAGCGGCAGGAAGTCGGCGAACATGATCTCGATCACGGGCCGCAGCCCGTTGACGGCGCTCCCGAACGCCGCCCCGGCGAGTGCCAGCTCGGAGATCGGCGTGTCGACGACGCGGTCCGGCCCGTGGACCTCGAGCAGCCCGGGCGTCACCGCGAACACCCCTCCTGCAACGGCGACGTCCTCCCCCAGCAGCACGACTCGCTCGTCGCGCGCGAGCTCCTCGTCGAGTGCGTCGCGAATCGCGTGCCGGAACTCGACCTCTGGCCTCGTCACAGCCGATCTCCCGCCCGGCGACGCCGTTGCCGACGGTGACGAGCGGCTCGTGCGACGGCTGTGGTGCCCACGACCGGGCAATCTACCCGGAGCCCACCTGCTCGTGTCAAGCAACGGTGAACGACGATAGAATGGCGCGATGCCCGCGAAGCCCACCTCCCAGGCGGCTCGCAGCGATCGCAAGGAGGTGCCGGATGTCAGCAGCCACGTCGGCGCCCGGCTGCGAGCACAGCGAGAGCGGAACGGAGTGGGGCTGCGGGAGCTCGCGCGGCGGCTCGGGATCTCGCCCAGTGCCATCTCGCAGATCGAGACCGGGCGCTCTCGACCCTCGGTGAGCACGCTCTACGCCATCGTGAGCGAGCTCGGGATGTCGCTGGACGAGCTGTTCAGCGGCAGCGGCCCGGTGCAGGCGGACGGAGGGGCGGCGGGTGGGCGAGCCGAACTGGTCGAGCGCAGGCGCGGCGAAGCGGACGGCGTGGCGGCGAGCGCCGATTGCCCGCTCGTCCAGCGGGCGGCCGGCCGGAAGACGATCGAGTTCGAGACGGGCGTCCGCTGGGAGCGCCTCACCCGCCACGCCGACCGGTTCGCAGACTTCCTCTATGTCGTCTACGACATCGACGGCTCGTCCAACCAGGGCGACCGGTTCATCAGGCACTCGGGGCGCGAGTACGGGGTCGTCCTCAGCGGGACGCTCGAGGTGACGGTGGGGTTCGACACGTTTCAGCTCGAGCCGGGCGACTCGATCAGCTTCGACTCGACCGTTCCCCACTGTCTGCGCAACGTGGGCGACGAGCCGGCCCACGGTGTCTGGTTCGTGATCGGGAGACACGGCGACCAGCGCGCCCTCGCGCTCAACGATCTCGAAGGGCCGCCGGCGCACACGTGACGCCGCCGTAGGATCGTCTACGTGGCCGTCGCGATCACGATGCCGCGCCTCTCCGACTCCATGGAGGAGGGGACGGTCGCCAAATGGCGCATCGAGGTCGGTGCACCCGTGGCGCGCGGGCAGGTCCTGGTGGAGATCGACACGGACAAGGCCACGATGGAGTACGAAGCGGAGGCCTCAGGGACGCTGCTCGCGACGCTCGTGACGGACGGCGGGCAGGCACCGATCGGTGCCGTGATCGGCTGGCTGGGCGAGCCGGGCGAGGAGCCGCCGAGTTCCCCCGAGCAGAGAGTGCAGGACTCCGAGGATCGTGTCCTGAGCATCCCGGCGCCACGTCGGGAGGACTCGCGTGTCAAGGCGTCACCCGTCGCGCGCAGGCTGGCACGTGAGCTGGGCGTCGACCTCGCGACGGTCACCGGCTCGGGGTCCGGAGGGATGATCTCGCGCGAGGACGTCGAGGCGGCAGCCGCCGCCCGCGGCTCGGCCGCGGCGCCCGCTGCGCCGGCGGACGTTTCCACGCGTGGCGAGGTGACGGTCGAGGCCATGTCGCGGTTGCAGCAGACGATCGCCCGCCGCATGGTGGAGGGAAGCTCCGCCCCGACCTTCGCGGTCGAGATCGACGTGGACATGACCTCCTGCGTCGCCCTGCGCGAGACGCTCGGCGGCGACCCGAGGCCGTCGCTCAACGATCTCGTCGTGAAGGCGGTGGGGATCGCCTTGCGCGACTTCCCGCGTCTCAACGGCTCGTACACCGAGAGCGGCTTCGAGCTCTACGAGCGTCGGAATATCGGCGTCGCTGTCGCGACGGAGGACGGGCTGGTGGTGCCGACGATCTTCAACGCGGACACCAAGCCGCTCGGCGAGATCGCCGCGGAGGCGCGCGAGCTGGCGGCACGGGTGCGCGAGCGTACGGTCACCCCGGCGGAGCTCGACGGCGGCACGTTCACCGTCTCCAACCTGGGCATGCTGGGCGTGCGCCGGTTCTTCCCGATCCTCAACCCCCCACAGGCGGCGATCCTCGGCGTGGGGGAGGCGGCGCCATGCGCCGTCGTGGCGGACGACGGAACGATCGCAGCCGCTCAGCTTGCAAGCTTCTGCCTCGTCTCCGACCACCGCATCGTCTATGGAGCCGACGCGGCCCGCTTTCTCGCGCGGCTGCGCGAGTTGCTCGAGCAGCCCGCGGCGCTCGTCTCCTAGAGGCTTGATGAATCGGTGGCCTTGCGGCCACGAAGCGGACGCCTTCAGAGGTCATTGCGCAACGAATCCGCGCGAGCGGATTCCGATATTTCGCGTCAGGGAGATATCGCTCGCAGTTAGCCGGCCGAGCGCAGTCGGCCGACACGTTGCCGGCTCGAGCGGAAGCGCCTCAGGAGGTCCGGACCCTGATAAAGGATGAGTGCGAGCAAGATCAGGGCCCCGATTGCGATCTGGGCGTACTCGGTCGGCTGGTGGAAGAGAGGAAGGATGTTCTTGATGAGAGACAGGAAGAGCGCGGCAAGAAGCGCGCCGATGAACGATCCCCTCCCGCCGGCGAGGCTGGCGCCGCCGAGTACGGCAACGGCGATGCTCTCGAGTGCGAAGTTGCCGATGATCGGTGAGCCGATCTGGACTTCGGCGGCGAAGTAGAAGCCGGCCAGAGACGCCATCACGGAACAGACGACGAAGGCGAGGAACACGGTCCGCCCGGTCCCCATCCCGAGCCGGCGCGAAGACGTCTCGTCGAGACCGATTGCCCGCAGCGCCAGCCCCGTGCGCGTGCGGTACAGCCAGACGTCGGCGAGCACAGCGAGGACGACGACACCGATGAAGGCGAGCGGAACGAAGTTGACACTCGTCTTCAGGGCGTCGATGACGTCGCCGTTGATCGCTCCCTCGGGATGGTCCCGCAGCCAGAGCGACACGCCCTCGAGGATGCTGAACGTAGCGAGCGTGGCGATGATGGAAGGGAGGCGCAGGACGCGGATGAGCGTCGCGTTGAAGACTCCGGTCGCAAGGCCCACAGCCACGAGCGCGAGGGCCCCCGGGATCAATCCCAACCCCGACGTCTCGGGCGCCATCGTGAACGAGGCGGTAACCACGCACAGCGTCATCAGCGCCCCGACGGAGACGTCGAAGCCGCCAACGAGCAGCGCGCTCGTCTGGCCGATCGAGACGAGGGCGAGCGGCAACGTCGCAAGAAGGAGGTTCCGGAGGTTGTAGCTGGTGAGGAACGCCGCCTGGTTCACAGTCGCATACGCGCCGACCGCGACGATCAGTGTCGACATCAACGCGAGCGGCAACATGCCGCGAAATCTGCCCAGCGCGATCGGCGCTTTCGCGCGCGTTCGAAGCCTCATTCCGTCTGCCCTTCGCTCGCGCTCACGGGCCTTCCCGCGCCCGCCCAGAGCCCACTATCGCCTCAACGATCCGGCGTTCACCGAGCTCCTCGCCGCGGATCTCGTCGACGATCTTCCCGCGCGACATCACGACGACGCGGTCACAGAGTCCGGCGAGCTCGAGCGGATCGCTCGACTTGACGATGGTGGCAACGCCCTCCTTCGCCTTCGCGCGCAGCGCATCGTAGATATCGAAACGCGCGGCGACGTCGACGCCCTGCGTCGGTTCCTCGGCCAGGATGACTCTGACGTCTCCGCGAAGAAACGGACGCGTCAGCGAGACCTTCTGCTGGTTGCCCCCAGAAAGGGACTGCACCGGCTGTTCGATCGACGCCATCCGGATGCTGAGGCGGCGCACGAGATTGTCGACCGTACGGCGCTCACGGCGGCGGTTCAGGAGGCCGAGGCGTCCCAGCCGGCGCAGAATCTGGACCGTCGTGTTGGCGCGGACACTCAAGACCGGAAAGAGCGACTCGTGCACTCGATCACCGCTCAGCAACACGACGCCCGCCCGTAGCGGGCCGACCGGCGACTTCGTGTCGAGCTCCCTGCCGTCGCAGGAGGCCGTGCCGACTGCGCGCTCGACACCGGCAAGCGCACGGAGGAGGTGCACCTGTCCGTTGCCCTCGGCGCCCGCGATGCCGAGGATCTCGCCCTTCGCGACGTCGAGATCGATCGGTCCGAATCGCTCTCCTCGCAAGCCAGAGATGGCCAGGAGCACCTCGCGGTGCGTCTCGCGGTCGTGTCGCTCCGGAAAGGCGAGTTGGAGCGGCCGTCCGATCATGAGCGCGACGAGGCTCTCCTCCGACATGGCTGCAGCTTCGAACGTCCCCTGACAGACCCCGTCGCGCAGGACGGTGACGCGGTCTGCGATGCCGAGCACCTCCGGCAGGCGATGGCTGACGTAGACGATGCCGACGCCTGCCCGACTTTGTTCGAACACCAGCGTGTGGAGCCACTCGACGTCCTCCGGTCCGAGTGCCGTCGTCGGCTCGTCGAGAAGCAGCACCGTCGGCTGGGCGAGCAGGACCTTGACGACCTCGAGGAGTTGCCGCTCGGCGAGCGACAGCGACCCCGCGGCCGCCGTCAGCGGGACGTCGAGCTTGAACTCGTCGAGCCTCGCTGCCGCCCACTCCTCCATGCGTCCGTATTTCGGTTGCACGTCCGCGGGCACGGCAAGATAGAGGTTCTCTGCGACCGACAAGTCGAGGACGTGCGAGTAGGTCTGATACGCGATGCCGAGACCCATGCTCCGGGCCTCGGCAGGGGAGCCGCGCCGCCGGCGCCGCCCCCCGATCTCGACGGCTCCGTCGTCCGGATGGACGAAGCCGCTCGCGATCCCGAGCAATGTCGATTTCCCGGACCCGTTCTCCCCGACGAGCGCATGGATCTCCCCTGCGCGACAGTCGACGCTGACATCGCGAAGCGCCTGCACCGCTCCGAACGCCTTCCACACGCCGCGCAGGGTCAGCACGAGGGGGCTCGCGGGCCCGGGACTCGACATCGTGTGCTTCTGACTCAGGTTCTGGTGCCCATTCCTCCTACGGGTACATCTTCTTGAGCAGGCTCAGCGGGATGAGCGACGTCGCCGAGGCCTCTTGCGGATAGCCCTTGACGCACGAGTCGCGCACCCTCTGGTTCTGCAGCTGGATCGGGAACACGATCGTGGGTGGAATCTTCGCGCCCTTGAGCTTCATCATCGCGGCCGTGAAGGCGACTCGGATCTGCGTGTTCCCCGAGGTGTAGTAGTACATCTGGAGTTGAGGGTTGTCCTGATCGTTGAACGTACAGCCCATGCCGACGTCGTCTGTCCTGAGCGTCAGCGTGGCGTTGAACGGCAGGCCCGCGGCCTTGTACGCCGCGAAGGCGCCCTGGGCCATGCCGAGCCCGTACTCGTAGCTCCAGCCCTTGATGTCGGGATACTTGGCGAGGATTCCGGCGACGACCTGCTGCACCTTCGACGGGTCCCAGTTCGTCGGCTCCTTCGCGACGACATGGATGTTCGGGTTGAGGGCCGGCTCCTCGCACTTCTGCCAGCCTTCGGACAGCGGGTTGCCCGGGAACCCGCCCATGAAGGCGATGTTGCCGGACCTGACCCGCGTGTTCATGACGTACGCGTATACCTTGCCGAGCGCGCAGGTGTCCTCGCCGACGACCGTCAGATAGTTTTTGCCGGGCCCGGTCACGTAGCCCCAGGCGTAGGTCGCCACCGGGATTCCGGCGTCGGTCGCCTCCTTCATGACCGGGAGCATGGCGTCGCCGAAGTCCGGATAGGAGACGATCAGGCTCACCTTCTGGGCGATCGCCGCCTTGAAGTCGGCGATTCCCTGGTTGAGATCAGAGTGGGCGCTGTTGTAGATGATCTTGCCGACCGCGGGGTACGTCAGCGCCTGGAGGATGAACTCCATCTTCGACATCTGGCGGTAGACGTTCTCGCCGAACTGCTCGATGTAGGCGACGGTGAGCTTGCCACCCGTTCCGGTGGTGCAGCCGTTGCTCTTCCAGCACTTCAGCGCCAGGTCGTAGTTGACCTTCCTGTCGGCGCGGCCGAGGCCGGCCAGTGCGATGTTGCGCGCCGTCTGGTCCTTCGGAAGAAGCGTGGCCTTGAAGAGCGTCTTCTTGAGAGTGCTGGCCTTGGCGACGTACACCTCCCCGTACCCGCCTCCCTTGCCGACCGTCACCGGCGCCGCCCCTGCAGCCTGCCTGTTGCCGGTGCTGCCGCTAACGGTCGAGACGAGCGCGAGCGCTGCCACGACCAGCATGAGCAAGAACACCACCAGCATCGGTTGCTTACGTGTCACTTCGACCCCTTTCCGAACGTGCATCGTTCCTCCTTTCGCGAGCCTCAGCTCGTGTTGACATCCACTCCAGGGTGGTTCACCACCGGCGCCTCGATCGGCCTCAGAACTCGGCCGAGCAGCGACGCGACTCGATCGCCGGAGATCAGCATCCCGACGATGATCGCGGCACCGAAGACGACGAACTGCATCGCCGCTGACAGGCCGAGGATCAGCAGCATCTGCGTCAAGAAGGTGAGCGCGAGCGCTGCGACCCACGTCGACGTTGCGCTTGCCAGCCCGCCGGACAGCGACGCGCCCGCAATGACGACTGCGGCGATCGGCGCGAGGAGATAGGCAGCGCCGAAAGCCGGATCGATGTTGATGCGAATACCGGCGAGCAGGACGGCCGCAACTCCATAGAGGATGCCCGCCGCCGTGTACGCGAACACGACGTACGCTCGGACGTGCAGGCCCGCCATCCACGCGGCTCTCGGGTTAGCGCCCACCGCCTGAAAGCGCCGACCGGCAGCCGTGTAGCGAAGCACGAGCGCCACGGCGACCGTGATCGCTGCGCCCGCCCAGAAGACGGCGCTGACGCCGAGAGGCTTCTCTGCCGCCCACGACGAAAGCGCTTCGGGTACCTGAGACGAGTTCGTGACCTCGCGTGAGTACCTCAGACTCCACGCGAACACGATCTGCCCCACAGCCAGCGTGACGATCAGCGGGTTCAGCCTCAGGATCCCGACGAGGACCCCGTTGACGAGGCCCACGAGCGCTCCGAGGCCGACGCAGGCGAGGATTCCGAGCGCCAGCCGGTGGTTGGACCCGACACTCACGCCGACGATCAAGTTCCCTCCGAAGGAGATGACGCCCGGGGTCGAGAGGTCGATGCCGGCCTGCATGATCACGAGCATCTGCCCGAGCGCCGCGACGGCGAGAATCGTCATGTAGGGAAGGACGTAGGCCCACGACGTATGTTGGAGCGCATCGGGCGCGATGATTGCGGCGACGATCGCGAGCAGGGCGGTCGCAAGCCAGATCGGCAGGAATCTGGCCGCGACGATTGTTCTCGCGACGAGCGGGGCATAGCGCTTCGACCCCTGAGACGCTGCGAGGGGGTCCACGCGACTGCCGGCGTTCACGAACCGCCCGATCCAGGAAGCCAGGACGGTGAAGGCGCCGTGCGCAGGTGCCCATTCTGAGCACGCACGGGGGGAGTGTCAACCGTGGACACACGCACGCCTCCGACACCCGCGCTGTATCCACTCCCGCTGAACACCGCGAAGTCAGCCGTGGAAGCTTGTCCCGTCTCGGTCGAGCCCGGCGGCAGTCAGTCCTCGGTCCCCTTCAGTTGCGGGAACGATTTCGGGCAGTGGTCCCGGCGCCGGGCACCCCCGCGGCGAGCCGTGCATCCGTGCTTAACGATCATGCACGGAGACGAGCGGCAACGAGATGGTGACCGTGCCGGCATTGCGACCGGCGCTACGAGATCTCTCCGCGGACGATCTGCGCGCCCTCGACGAGCGACTTCAGCTTCATCTTCGCGACCATCCGCGGCAGCGGCTTCATGCCGCAGTCCGTCGACAGCGTCACGCGGTCCGCCGGCACGTGCTCGAGCACCTGGCGAGCACGCGCGGCGACTTGCTCCGGCGACTCGATCATCATGCTGCGGATGTCGAGCACGCCCACCTGGACCTCCTTGTCCTTCGGCAGGTTCTTCAGGAACTCGACGCCAGCCATATCCCGGTTCGCGTAGTCGAGCACGAACTGATCGATACCCGGCGTGTCCCAGAAGTGCGGCAGGACGGTCTGGTACCCCTCGGGGAAGTTCGCGCTGAGGATGTCGTTCCCCCAGGCGTTCCCGAAGCAGAAGTGCCAGCCGATCTTCGCGTCGACGCCTTCGCAGCACTTCCCGATCACGTCGCGGATCCAGTCGTAATCGGCCTCGTCGCCGGTGAAGAGCGGGAGCCAGGCGCCGAGGTCCTCGATCTGGAGGTACTTGGCGCCGGCCTCGACCAGGTCCTTCATCTCGGCGTTGAAGATCGGGGCCAGCGCGTAGCACAGCTCCTTCGGATTCTTGTAGTGCTCGAAGTAGACGTGCCAGGCAAGGTTGACAGGCCCGGCGCCGACCGAGACCTTGATCGGCCGGGTCGCGTACTGCGAGGCGATCTTGTACAGATCGGTGAGGCGGATCGGCCCTCGGGTGACAGGGCCGCTGTTGATGACACCGCCCCAGTCGTGAAGGAGCTCGATCGTCTTGTCCCGGGTCTCGGCGCTCGCCTCGGCGGGATGGGGCTCGCGGGCCGGGTCGAAGCCGCCGATTCGCTCGTACATGTACCAGCAGAACGAACCGATCACGCCGACGTAGTCGTCGTACGACATCTGCCCGTCGGTGACGATGTCGAGGCCGGCCTCCTCCTGGTCGTGGATCACCGCCGCGGTGGCGTCCTGGTAGGCCTCCTCGTGTGACACCTCCTTGAAAGCGACCCGCACATCGCGGCCGAGGAGCTGCTGGTGGTACCAGTGGGGCCTCGGGTAGGAGCCGACCATCGTGGTCGGAAGAATGGTGTCTACGATCTTGGTGGTCATCGGGTCTCCTCGGTCGACGATGCGGAAGCCGTGGACGAGGCCGGCGGCACGAGTCGCGCCACGGCCGGTGACGCCTTGCGATGACGGATCGACGTTGAAACCTTGGTCGAGATCGAGCCTCGGCTCGCTGTGGCGATGCTAACCGAGCCTGAACGAGAGGGTCAAGCGCTGCTGAACACGCGGCGATAGCATGCCGTCGCGGTGGGCTCGCGACGACACCAGACCGCGGCAGTTGCTCTCCAGCCGGCCCGGCCTGTCCGATGAATCTCGGGTACTTCACCATGCCGCTCCATCCGCCCGGGCGGGACTACGTACAGACGCTCAAGGAGGATCGCGAAGCGATCGTGCTCGCGGACCAGCTCGGGTTCACGGAGGCGTTCGTCGGCGAGCACGTCACGGACATCGCCGAGTCGGTCACCGATTCGGCGGTCTTCCTCGCGAGCCTCGCTCACATCACCAAGGACATCAGGCTTTGCACCGGCACGATCAACCTGCCCAACGGTCATCCGGCGGCGATCGCGACCAAGGTCGCGATGCTCGACAACATCTTGGAAGGCCGCTTCGTCTTCGGCGTCAGCCCGGGCGGGCTGCCCTCGGACTGGGAGGTGTTCGGGAACCTCGATCTCGACCGGCGTGCGAAGTTCCTCGAGTGTCTCGAGCACGTGCTCGCGATCTGGGCCGGCGAGGCGCCGTACAACCTGGAGGGGCCGCACTGGAGCATCTCGACCGAGCGGACGATGATCCCGGAGATCGGCCAGGGGATCATGGTGCGTCCGTATCAGAAGCCGCACCCGCCCATCGCGGTGACGGTGGTGGAGCCGCACTCGAGGAGCGCCGCCGAGGCCGCCTCGCGCGGGTGGGAGATCATCTCAGCCAACTTCCTGCTTCCGCGGTGGGTCCGGTCTCACTGGGAGATCTACGCCGACGCGTGGAGCGACGCCGGCACCGCAGCGGACCCGGCGACCTGGCGGGTGGCAAAGACGGTGCTGGTGGCGGACGACGAGCGTACCGCGAAGGAGTACGGCTTCGGCCCGAAAAGCCCCTATCGCCACTACTACGACCAGCTCGGCTTCAAGCTGGTCCGGGCCGGGAGGGCAAACCTCTTCAAGCTCGACCCCGATCTGCCCGACTCCGTGGTCACGACCGATTCGATCGTCGACCAGCTCGTCGTGGCGGGAACCGTGAGCCAGGTCGTCGAGGAGCTCCTGGCCTTCCGGGAGGAGGTGGGGGACTTCGGCACGCTCCTCTACTGCGGCCTGGACTGGGTCGATCCGCACGTGGCACGACGGTCGATGGAGCTGATGGCGGAGGGTGTGATGCCCGAGGTCAACCGGGCGATCGGCGCCACGGACAGCCGGGGCAGCGGGGAGCAGGCCGAGGGGACGAGCGTGGTCGGCGCCTAACCACGCCGGCGATCCCGGACGATGGGGCTCGGCCGCCTGCCGCGCCGCTCCTCCTCGGCTAGAATCCCGTGCACTCCCGGGCGACGGGAGGGAAGCGTGTGGACGAAGCAGGACGTGCCCGGACGGCACGCTGCGGGCGGTTAGCTCAGTTGGGAGAGCACCAGCTCGACAAGCTGGGGGTCACTGGTTCGAGCCCAGTACCGCCCACTCGGAAAGGCCCCGGAAATGGGGCCTTTTTCCCTTTTTCTTTCCCTACTTGCGGTTGAAGCGAGGGAGGGGGCCTTGCGGCCCCCTCATGTCAGCAGGATGTCAGCGCGGCGACCTATACAGCGCCGAATCCGGCCTTCGCGATCCTCGCCATGAGATCGTCACGGGGCAGCCCTTTCTCGAACTCCTCGGCGTAGATGTTGAGCGTGACGCTCACGTTCGAGTGGCCGGCGATCTTGCTCACCTGTACCGGGTCAAGCCCGAGGCCGATGATCAGGTGGGAGATGTACGTTCGGCGGAGGTCGTGGGTCGTCACTCTCTCGTCGCCTTCGGTGTGCAGCCCGGCCTTCTCGGCTGCGACAACGATGCCCTTGTTCCGCACGTTGTGCCGGTCGAGCGGCTTTCCCCTCGCCGACGAGAACACGAAGTGCTGCGGACTCGCCAAACCGGCAATCGCAGAGTCCGGGTGGCGGCCACGGTTCATCGACTAGCTCTACTTCGGCTTCACCAACGCAACCGCGTTCAGCCCCACAGACGTGATGCCGCTCGTCCCGTGGGCCAAGATCACGATGGCGATCCAGTCCGTCATCTCGCTCGCCATCCTCGGCCTCGTCATCGCCCGAGCAGTCAACGTCTTCGCATGACCGGTGATCAGCGATCGGCGGCTCTCTGGAGTGTGGCCACCCGGCCTGCGACCTGCTCCCGCCGTACTACGAAACCGGCGCTCGTCTGGCGGCACCTTGCCGGGCCGGGTCTCCCCCTACCGCGGCGGATGCCCGCCTGGATGCCGACCAACTCGCACCTGCTCGAAATCGTCGGTCAGGCATCCGGGATAATGTTCCTCTGGAAGGGGCTGGTAGAGCTGTGAACGTCGCATCGACAGTAGGCTACGCGGCACCGCCCGACGGCGGGCTTGGCGTTGAGGGCCCTGTCGAGTACTTCACGCCGGCCGAGGGGGCGGCGAGGGGGAAGGCGGCGCGGGCCGAGGTTCGTCGGCGGGCGCATGGGCTCTGGGAGCCGTCGCCGCTGCGGCGGTCTCCACTCGACTTGCTCGAGGATCAGGCCAGAGAGCGGTTGTCGGAGTTGCAGCCGATTCGGTACGGGCGAATGCTCACATCGCCGTTCGCCTTCTTCCGCGGTGCGGCTTACGTGATGGCGGCGGACCTTGCCGACGGGACGCGGACGGGGCTGCATGTACAGCTGTGCGGTGACGCGCACCTAGCGAACTTCGGCGTGTTCCGCTCCCTCGACCGGAGGCTCGTGTTCAGCATCAACGACTTCGACGAGACGCTGCCGGGTCCCTTCGAATGGGATGTGAAGCGGCTGGCTGCAAGCGTGGCGGTCGCCGCGCGGGAGCGCGGCTTCAGCCCGAAGAGCCGCCGTGCAGCTGTGCTCGCGACGGTAGGCGAATATCGCCGAGCGATGAGCAGGTTCGCCTCGATGCGGAACGTCGAGGTCTGGTACGCACGGCTCGACGTCGCGTCTATCGCGCAACGCCTGGCCGGTGCGGCGAAGGTCAGGGAGCTGCAGCGTTTCGAGCGGAACATCACGGCGGCGGCGAAGAAGGACAGCCTGCGGGCGCTCTCGAAGCTGTGCGAGCTCGTCGACGGCGAGCCCCGCATCGTTGCGCGCCCGCCGCTGATCACGCCGATCGAGGACGTGCTTCCCGGTGCCGAGCAGGAGCATCTCGAGACGGTGGTTCGGACCATGATTCGCTCGTATCGGGCAACGCTTCCGGGCGATCGGCGCCGGCTGCTCGAGCGGTACCGGTACGCGCATGCTGCCCGCAAGGTCGTCGGCGTCGGCAGCGTCGGCAGCCGCACCTGGATCTTGCTGTTGATCGGCCGCGACGGCGGCGACCCTCTGTTCCTGCAGTTCAAGGAGGCGCAGGCGTCCGTGCTCGAGCCGTTCCTCGGCAAGAGCGAGTTCGAGCAGCATGGACAGCGCGTCGTCGAAGGGCAGCGGCTGATGCAGGCAGCACCAGACGTCCTGCTCGGCTGGGAGCGCATCGTCACGATCGACCGGCAGGAGAAGGACTTCTACATCCGCCAGTTGTGGGATGCGAAGGGCTCGGCCGACGTCGAGACCATGGATCCGACCGTGCTGGCGACCTACGGAACGATCTGCGGCTGGACGCTGGCACGCGCCCACGCCCGCTCTGGCGACCCGATCGCGATCAACGCCTACCTCGGCGCCAGCGACGCGTTCGACCACGCGCTCGCCGACTTCGCCGAGACCTACGCCGACCAGAACGAACGCGACTACAAAGCACTCCAGAACGCCGTCAACGAAGGGCGCATCCAAGCTCAGATGGGTCTCTGACCACCCATTCAACGGTGACGGCCGGACGCCCGCGCGAGAGATCGCCGATGCTCGTGCCTCCGCTAGTGTCGGTCACCACTGATGGCCGAGCTCCTGGATACTCAAGACCTCACTGATCCGTCACAGCACGGCTGGGCGATGGACTACCGGATCCGGCGCGCTGACGGCGAGGAGGTTCATGCCGAAGTTCGCTGCTGGGACAAGGCGCGCGGCAGCGCCGAAGCGGCCGCCAACACAGCCGCTCTCACCGCGATGGCCGATCGCGGCGTCGCGGCTGCGCTCGAGTACGCGGAGATGGTCGACTCCCCGGCAGAGCACGGCGCGGTCCTAATCTCCATCTGGTTCGATCCGGCGGACAACGGCCACCTGCGTCGCCGCGTGAGCTACGAGCACACTCCCGCCTAACTGCGGTCGAGAATCATAGGCAGTCGAGGCAGCGTGGAGGTCGAGCCGAAGCCATCAGTCTTTTCACACCGAGGGCAAGTACTGCCACGACGGGAAAGGGGTCGCCGAACGAGAACGTCGCCCCTCGCGGCTGAAGATCATGGGCGAGAGACAGATCGAGTGCTGAGCACGCGAATCCTCGAGCCGACCCGATCCGTCGCCCGTCTCCTCCACGCGGCTGAGAGATCGAACTGTCCCCCAGCCAGGACCACCTGAGCGAAGACAGGCGGGCACGGTGGGGGAGTCAGCCCGGGCACGAGCGCGCGACCTCCGCTCCACCCGGGGGGACGGATGAGGCCCGTTACCGTGCCCCGTCCGTGTGAGCGAACCCGACGCTTCTATGTTGTCAAGGGCGGACTCGAGATTTCGCGCAGGCGGCGGTAGAAGTGGCGGGCGAGCGCGCGCTTGACGCAGCGGCGTGCTTCTCGGGCGGTTTTGCCTGCAGCGAGGAGCCGCTGGTAGTAGGCGGCGGTCTGGGGATGGTGGCGGATCCGTTGCAGGGCGACGACGTGTAGCGCCCAGTTGAGCTGGCGGTCGCCGCCTGGGTTGAGGCGGTGCCGTCGCTGCTTGCCGCTCGAGGTCTCGACGGGGCTGGTGCCGGCGAGCGCGGCGAAGGCCGCCTCGCTTTGCATCCGGCTCGGGTCGCCGCTGGAGACGAGTAGCTGGGCGGCGCAGACGGGCCCCACCCCGCACTCCTGGAGCAAATCGGGTGCGAGCTCGGCGACGAGCGCGGCGAGTCTCCGCTCGGTGCTCCGCGAGCTCCTGCGAGAGTCGCTCGACGCGCCGGGCGAGCCGCCGCAGGACGCCGATCACGACATCGGCGCACGGTCGCAGCCGCGCCGCCTCCCGGGCCAGCCGTTCGCCCGAGAGCGCTTGCAGACGCTCGCGCACGTGCTCCGGGGCGGTGATCAGGACCGCGCTCAGCTGATTGAGGGCAGCGGTGCGCGCCTGCGTGGCGCCGCGGCGCTCGAGCAGAAGCAGGCGCAAGTCCTCGCGCCGACCGCCCCCGCGGGGAAGGCTCAGGCGCTCGCCGGCGAGCAAGCGGCGCGCGGCGAGGGCAGCGTCGATCAGATCGCTCTTCCCCCGCCGGCGCTCCTGGCGGCGCGGGCGCTCGCACTCGTAGACGCTGACGCCAGCTTGCTCCAGGAAGCGGACGAGGCCCACGCCGTAGCTGCCCGTGCCCTCGACCGCGAAGGCGGGCACGCCGAGCTCCTGCGCCCAGCAGAGCAGGGAGCGGTAGCCGGCCGACGTCGTTGGGATCACCCGGCTGTCGAGCTGTGCGCCGAGCGCGTCCAAAAGCGACGACGACGTGTGCCTCCTTGTGCCTATCGACCCCGATTGCCACCGTCCACTCCATCACCTAGCCTCCTTCTCGTCGAGGTGGTCGACCGGCCTGGACAGGGCCGTGTCGGGCAAGGGACGCAGGCTTCTATCAGGTCACCGGCCAGCCGAAGCGAAGCGGCGGCGGGAGACAGGTCGGGTTCAAGGCAAGACCGATCCGCCAGCATGAATATGGGTCATCCCGCCGCCGCCCCGCACACTCAGCCGCCCATCGGACGGAGCGGCCAACCGGTGACGCTACACAGCATGGATACACGTGTTCCCGGGGGTAACGGAGCCCTATTTTTGGGGACGGACGAGACGGCGTGTGGCTTTTACACCGCGCGCAAAGTACCCCCTCAACGGGGCTTCCACTTCCGCCCCTCGTTCAGCCGCGGCGCTCACACGTCTCAAATCGAGGCTCTGGACGACGTGGTGCGCTACCTCGTCGGGGGAGGCGGTTTCTCTCTCCGCCCAAACGGATAGCACGGGAATGGACGAGAGGTTCGTGGGCCTCACCTCGGGGCCCACGTGCCCGTCTTTGGGAGGCTGCGGCTCTTCGCAGCTCATGGCCTTCGTTACTGGCGGTCGGCGCTCGTCAGCGCAGGTAAGCGTTTCGTTCGGATCGGGCTGCGGACCGTTTTCTCCACGGCGGCCACGGTGATACACCCGTGGGGGCCGGCGGGGGAGGCGAGGACTGGGAGCCTTCCCCGCCGGATCGGAGTTACCAGCCTGACAGGTGTTTGACCAGAGGGTCAACGGGTGCTGGCAGCGCCGACCGGCACGCCCCGCGCCTCCCGCTGCGTGAGCCCGCAACCCGTGTGTTCAAGCTGATCCCTACGTCAGGGGGCAGAGCACTGACCCCCGCTACACCTTCAGCGGCCCGCGGTCCCAGCGCAGACAGGCCGCACGCACGGGGCAGGCATCAGCTCGGCTGCCTTTCCGCGCTAGCATCCGGGTTGGCGTTGGAGGGCGCCTCCGGGTTCGCGGGCAGGACCGAGTCCACCTCTCTTTAGTGCAAGCGAACATAGTGGCGTTCTCCTCGGGCCTGGCACGCGAACCCCGGCCGTTGAAAGGAGACGTCATGCCCGATCTTCCTTCCCGGCCCGACCTCGCACAGCTGCGCCACCAGGCGAAGGACCTCCTACGGGCCGCCCAGAACGGCGAGGGCGCAGCGTCGGCCCGGATCCGAGCGGTCTCGGACCGGCTGACCCTCACGGCCGCCCGGCTGGCTCTGGCGCGCGAATACGGGTTCGCGAGCTGGGCGAAGCTCAAGACTGAGGTCGAGCGGCGAGAGATCCTGGACGAGAGAGACCTTGGCCCGCTGACGACGCTCTTGGCCCAGGAGCCGGCGCTGGCGACGGCGACGATGGAGCACTGGTGCGATCATCCGATGGGGTCGTCGCCGCTCGGGTATGTCGCGATGTTGCGCTTTGACACGTCGCAGGGCGCGTGGCGTGACGTGGCGGGCACCGGTGCGGTCGCGAGAGCGCTGATCGAGGCCGGGGCGCTCGTGGAGGGCGATCCGGAAGATCGGGAGACGCCGTTGATCACCGCCGCCAGCTACGGCGACGCCGAGGTTGCCCGCGCGCTGATCGAGGCCGGAGCTGATCTCGAAGCGACCTCCGCTCCCGACAGCGGCGGGGTCCCCGCCGGCAGCGCCTTGCTGCACGCGGCGGTGTTCGGCATGACCGATGTGGTCGATGTCCTCGTGGCGTCAGGGGCACGTGTCGAAGGCATCGAGCAGGCCGCGGCGGCTGGGGACGTGAGCGGATGGCTCACCGCCGAGACGCCGCTCGACAATCGCGTCCGCGCACTGGGTTTCGCGGCGGGCCACGATCGAGTGTGCGTGATCGATCAGCTGATCGCCGCTGGCACCCCGGTCGACGGCGTCGACCCCGAGTGGGGGTGGCATGCGCTGCGCACGGCCGCCGGGAACGGCAGGGCGGCGAGCGTCCGCCGCCTGCTCGCCCACGGCGCCGACCCCAACCTGCGTGACGGCCAAGGGCGCGCGCCCCTCGACCTGTGTCGACAGCACCGCCCCGCGGGCACCAGCGCAAGCGCCGGACACGACGAGGTCGAGGAGATCCTGGCACCGCTCACGTCGGCCGCGCAGCCCGACGAGCCTGGCGAACGCGGTTCGCCCGCGGGCAAGGCTGGACGTGCGAAATCGGTGCCGACCTTGACCGTCGAGATCAGAGCCGGCGACTTTCCCGGGAGCCGCTGCGGTCCGAATCCCGAAGGACGAATGTACGAAAACGTGCACGTTGGGCTTTCCCACCGCGCCGATACGGTGGAACTCGTGCGGGGCGATGCGCAGTCGGCACGATGGCAAGTCGAGGTCACCGTTGGTCGGGACGAAGAAGGCCGACCCGACCTCGGCGGCCCCTTCGTGCACGGAAGGCGAGGCGAGCGCTCTCTCGGGCTGCGATGGGGCACGCTTGCGTGGGACGACTCCTTCGAGGTCTTCCGAGCCGCGAAGCTGCGCTTCTCCGACGTCGACCCGGCCCTCGTCGAGCATGCTCTCGGCGCCGGCAGTCGCCTCGTCGCCAGTCTTGGGCTCACCGATCAGCAGGGCTACCCCGTTTGCGCCAGCGTGCGACCGCCCGATGTCGCCTGGTCGATCGAGGACTAATCAAGCCGCCGACGAACGAGCGCCGCGAGAACGGCGGTACGCGACGTGCAGACCGACGTAACCAGCATCGATGGTGGATCGCCTCCGCTCCCCCAACGGGGACCGGGTCGGCCAAACGAGAACGTCGCCCTTCGCGAGCCGAGGATCATCCGCGAGATACAGATCGGGCTCTGCGCGCGCGAATCCTTGAGCCGGTGCGAGTAGCCGTCCGTCCCCTCCGCGGGGCTGGAGATCGAACTGTGTCCCAGGGCAGAACCATCTGAGCGAGTAGCGGCGGCGCACCCGGATGAGGGGGGACTGCCGACCGAAATGAGCACGGTAAGCGAGTACAGATCGAGCTCCGCGGGCAAGCGCTTCCCCCGGGGAATCGGGCATGATCGACGAGAACGGTGTGTTGCCGTGCCGCGCTACCCAGACCGTCTGGCAAGGAGGAGCCGATGCCCTACGAGATCGTCGATGCGAGCGAGATCGAGGCCGTGAACGGTGTCTTCAAGCCGCTGGGCCCTTCGCTTGGCGTCTCCGCGTTCGGTATCAACCAGCTTGAGCTGCCTTCCAATGCCGAGGGCCCCCGAGCACGACCACGGTGAGGACGGCCAGGAGGAGGTGTATGCGATCGTTCGGGGGGGCGGCACGATCCGGGTCGAGGGTCAGGAGCGCGATCTCCATCCCGGCCAGTTCGTGTTTCTTGCACCGGGCACTTCTCGCCAGATGGTCGCCGGCCCGGACGGGCTGGCGTGGATCGGGGTTGGCTGCCAGCCGGGCGCGTACCGGGCGGAGCGGGACGCCTAGAAAACGAGAGCGAAGGCCTAGGAGTGCCTAGATCGCCGTTCGGGCTTCAGGCCTCTCAGAATTTGCGATACGGCGGCTGTCGTGTTCGCGCGGCGGCGCGGCTATCTAGAGAAGCGTCCCCGGCCAAAGTAGCCAAGGATGGCCAACACGACAATGACGATGATGACGATCCACAGCCAGGTCGGCACGTGGTCCTTTCGTTAGGAGCCTGCCCGACTCTAGGACGAGCCGAACCGTATTTCAACGTACGCCGCCTACGCGACAGCTCGGCCGAACCAAAAGAGCAGCAACCGACCGCAACGCTCGTACTCGAGCACAGATCGGCCGTTCAGCGCCCAGCAGGCTGAGATGACTCGATCCGCCGTCCGTCCCCACGCCAGACTGAGGGCGCGCGAACTGTCACCTGGCCAGGGCCACTTGAGCGAAGACGGGCAGCGTGCTCGAGTCAGCCGGGGGTAACGGAAGCACGGATCCCGATCAGCATGCGCACACGCTCCAGGCCGCATGCAGCCGAGTGATCGGCCGAGGCACGGAGCCGCATTTTTGGGGACGGAGGGGACGGAGCCTGGCTAGGCGCTGCGCTTTCATCTGAAACCGGTCAGTTGATAAGCGGTGCGCCGTCCGCGATTTCGAACGCATGCCTCACGGCGAGCGCGCCGGAGACAATCGTGACCATGACGACGGCAGCGACCACGCCAAAGCCCCACCGGGATCGAGATACCGTGCGCGGGACGAGCCGGTCGACCAGGGTCGGCACGAGCATCCCATAGGCGAGGAGCACCGCCGCGAACGAAAGGATGCTCACGACGGTGTTGACGAACTCGAAGTCGGCCTCGTTCCCGTTGATGATCGCCGTCAGGCCGAGCCCAAGGATGATCAGCGCGAAGCAGAGCGTGCGAAAGAGCGGTCGCTCAGGAAGCCAGCGCCGCAGGGCGAGGTAGAGAAACGCTCCCACGATGCCCAGCACAAAACCCGTGAAGAGGACGAAGAGCGTTCCTTCCAAGGTCACCTCGCCGACTATGTCGCCACCCTCGGTTGGAAGGCCGAAGTCCTCTCTGTCGTCAGCGAGCGCGATGAGACGCATCGCGAGACGCGCGCCGCCGCCCGCAACGACCAAGCCGACGAACGCACCCACGCCGAGAGCCACGGCCGGAGAACGCAGGCGGCGGGTCATCGTCCCCGACCTTATGACAAGTCGGGAAGCGTCGGCTTGTGCGATGGCACACTAGTCGGACGTCGGCGTCGGACACGCCGTTCACCGCGGGTGACAGTCGGCGCGAATCGAGCGACTCCGGGGCTAGACCGGTGCCGGACCATGTGTTCGTGACTTCGGACGGCTCCCCTCACGCCCGGGGGCGGTCCCCAGGAGCTGAACTCACAATGATCTGCCGAGGATGATGATCAGGGCGAGGGTGAGGTAGCCGAGGTAGACGGTGCTGTTGGGTTCGGTGCGGATTGTGAGGCGGCGGAAGCGTCGTAGCCAGGCGTTGGTGCGCTCGACGACCCAGCATTGGGGACGGAAGAGACGGCGTTTGCCTGCGCTTCCCGGGGGTAGTCGTCCGGCTGCGGTTGCCCGAGCGAGTCAATCAGAGCGAAACCTAGCCGCCGGAAATTCCGCCACGAATCGTGGCGGGGCCCGTGTCGCGGCGGCGACACTCCCAACGTCCGGCACGGGGCGGTGGGCCGGCCTCCCGGCTCCTACGGTGGTGGCATCAGCTACAGCGAACGTCCACCAAGGAGGAGCCATGTATCAGCAGGTCGATCAGCTCTCCAGGCAGCATCGCGAGGAGCTTCTACGAGAGGCCGCCGCGGAGCGGCTCGCGCGGCTCGCCCGCCCGGCGCGCGCCGCATCGGTGCCCCACGGCAACCTCTTGAGCATGGTCAAGTTGCGGCTCGGCCTGCGCGCGATCTCGCAACCCTGAACGCCCGGCCGAACGAAACGAGCCCGTGCGCCGGCGAGGATCGAAGGCGAGAAAACGGATCGGCCGCGGAGCGCGGGGATGCTCGAGCCGGTGCGATCAGCCGTCCGTCCTCTCCGCGGGCTGAGAGCACGAACTGTCCCCAAGCCAAGGCCACTTGAGCGAAGACGGGCAGCGTGCTCGAGTCAGCCGAGGGTAACGGAAGCACGCATCTCAAACGGGACGCCCGGACGCTCCAGGCCGCATGCAGCCTAGTGATCGGCGGGGGCCCGGAGCCCATTCTTGGGACGGAAGAGACGGACGGTAGCTAACACGATCAGGATGGACATCGCCGCCGACATCTCGGCGATCGGCCGTCGCGGCATCCCGCGAAAGAGCATGTGAGCCTCTGTAGGCGGGGTCGCGGAAGAGCGGTTCCATCTGGGAGGCGTTTCCGCACGCGTGGATCGTTCTTGCCTCGCGGTGCCACGAAGAGGATCGTGTAACACTGGGGGAACCACTTAGGCGCAGGCGGTGTATCGAAGGCAACCTTCGTCGAAAGGACTGTCATGCGCAGGTTCGTCGTTGCTGCCGCCATCCTTGCGCTCGTGCTGCCGGCCGTCGCTCAGGCGAAGGGCCCCACCAGCGCATCGATCTCGGGTCCGGTGCTTGCCCGCTCGTTGTCCCTGAACGGGGACGGAGAAGCGACCGGAAATCCGCTTGGCAGGCTCGTCATGACCAGTGGTTTCTTCGCGCAGATTTTCGGCCAGACTCCCGACCCGACGCTCACCGCCCGGCCGGCCGGCACCCTGGGGCCGCGCTACAAGGCCGTCTACGTCGTGCCCGGCCCGAACAGCATCGAGAGCCGACTCGTCCAATGGATCTATCCTTACGCGAAGCCTGGGCCGCTCACGTACGTCAGGCCGGGTCAGATGTTCTGGGACAACAAGAGGGCGCATGGAGGCTGGATCCGCGCGACGGGGCTGCAGCGCATCCTCGTCCGGATGGGACTGCCGGCGGTAGCGGCGTCGTAACTGGTTAGGCGTGCGGGCCCGTCCCACGGTCCGCCTGGCACCGCTCGCGGCCCTGGCGTGGGCGATCGCGATCCTTGTCACGGACGCGAGCTTGGCGGCGTCCCCGGCTCGGCAGATCCGTGTCCCGGAGGACGTGCCGACGTTGCAGCTCGGGATCGCACGGGCGCAACCGGGCGACACGATCATCCTCGCGGCTGGCACCTACCCCGGCGGCTACGTCGTCCCCGAGGGGAAAAACGACATCACGATCAGGGGCGTCAACCGGAACACGGTCTTGCTCGACGGTGACGACAGACGCAGGAACGGGATCCTCGTGCGCGCGGAGGGCGTCTCGATCCTCAACATGTCGGCGCACAACTTCCGCCGGAACGCTTTCTATTGGATCGCCGCTGATCGCTTCCGCGGCTCGTACCTGACCGCGTGGAACGTCCAGGGCTACGGGATCTATGTTGAGGACAGCGAGCACGGCGTGCTCGATCACGACTACGTCTCCGGCGCAGCCGACGCGGCCTACTACGTCGGCGAGTGCAAGCCGTGCGCGGCCACGATCTCGAACGTCGTGGCGAGGCTCTCGGCGGTCGGGTACTCCGGCACCAACGCCACGGATGTCGTCATCCGCGACTCCGTCTTCGATCGCAACGGCGCCGGGCTCGTGCCCAACACCTACGCGAACGAGGCGTTACCGCCGCAGGCGCGGACGGCGATCGTGGGGAACAGGGTCACGAACAGCGGCCGGGCGCGTGTCCCAATCCGCACCGCGCTCGCCGGCTTCGTCGGCATCGGCATCGCCGTCGCCGGCGGTAACGAGAACGTGATCAGGGAGAACCGCGTGACAGGCAGCGAGCGCTACGGAATCGCCATCTTCCCGACGGCCCGGTTCGTCTCCCTTGCCCGGAACACCCCCGAGCCGGGCCCGCCGTGGCGCCCGCGCGGGAACCGCGTGTCCCGGAACGTCGTGACCGGCAGCGGAACAGCAGACCTCGCGCTCGCGAAAGGGTCGGGGGACGGCAATTGCTTCGCGGCCAACGTCGCGCGGCGAACCCTGCCCCGCGGCCTGCAGGGACGAGCGTGCCAAGCCGTGTCTGCGGCGGGGGATGCGCGGGTCGCTTCGGAACTCACCCGCCGCGTCCGGATCATGGTCGAGGACACCCTGCGGCGCAGGCAGCCGCCGTCGTACAGGACGATCGCCCCGCCGTCTCCCCAGCCCGACATGCCCGCCGGCAGCTAGTCCAGGCCGCATGCAGCTTCGTGGTCCATGCCGGGACCTGTAATGCCGCGCATCCGTGGCACGGGACGACCCAGGTCACGAGCGGCGCGGAACCGTGTAGGTGCTCATCGAGAGTCTGCGGGGCTATCCAGTCTGTTCAACCCCTTTCAGTCGAAGGTCGAGACCGAGAAGAAGTGTGACGACGAGAGAGCGGACTTCCCTTCGTACTCGATCCCGAAGGCATTGATCTTCGAGCGCCTTGCCTCGGCGTGAACTCGGAACCGGCCCGGTGGAACGCCCCCGCGCAGGCAGGAGTCAAACGGATCCGGGTGAAGCTCAGACATCGCGGCGGGTGCGACGATCGTCCGCGATGATCTTGCTCAGCCTGGCAGCCAACCTGACCCGCTTCTCGCACCTGGGCTGATCTCGCTGCAGGCGTCGCATCTCGCGCTGCCCGGCCGCGCTCTGCCAGTACGCACGATCCCGGCCGGGCTGCGCCTTGAAGCCGAAGGAGGCGCGGCCCCGACCGAGGTTGCGCACCTGGGGCGGTCCGACCTCGTGCCCGTAGCTTCGCAGGCACCGGCTGCCACGACCTTGCTGGCAAGGGCGATCGCGTGGCGGGAGAGCGGCCTCAGATTCAGTCCCTTGAGGTGATGGAAGCAGGAGCTGTCGGCGGCCTCCCGCTTCTTCGGGTCGACGGCACGCAGGCGCTTCTCGTCCGCAGGCGTGAGGTTGAAATCCCCGCGCTTGTCCGGCTGCGGATGCGGAACCCCGTGCCGCTGCATACACCTCGCGTACCTGAGCGACGCCGTGTACGGATCCCTACTCGGCGGGCCAGCATCGGCCGTGCCGCGGGCACCGGCGCTCCCGCCGCCGCCGGACACAGGAGCAGCGTCGGCGACACCCACGAGCGCGGCCAGGAACACGGTCACCAGCGCCGCCCGTGCCGTGCAAGGCCCCACATGCGCACTTCAACAAAAAGAACGACCAGGTTCCCGTCTACCCGTGACGCTCGTGAGCGCCAGGCGCCAAGCCTGACCCCTAACACCTGGGGGACGGAAAGCACGGATCCTTAGGCTCGATGGAGGGAGCGGGTCCCGGGTGGCAGTGGGTGTCATGCGTGTCGAGGTTAGGACGACGGGTGTGCCCCTCTGTCGACTGGGAGCTAATCGGTCAGTGAGGTTGTCGCGTTGAGCTGGATGGAACTTTCCGGGGCCGTTGAACATCAGAGCCATGTGACGAGCGATCGCCGAGTGCCGCTGAGTGGGAGCGACGAGTCTCTCTGGCAGGCGAGCGCAAGCGGCGACCAGCAGGCGTTCTCCGAGCTCTACGAGCGTCACGCACGCACTATCTACAACTACCTCTTCCGCCGCCTGGGCGACTGGTCGGAGGCGGAGGATCTCACCGCGGTCGTGTTTCTCGAGGCATTCCGGCGGCGATCGGAGGTCGTTGTCGTCGAGGGCAAGCTACTGCCCTGGCTCTACGGGATCGCGACGAACGTGCTTCGCAATCGCCGGCGCGCGCTCTGGCGTCACCGCCATCTGATCGCGCAGTTGGCGAGACAGCCGGGCACCGCCGTGACGCCCGCCGTCGCCGCCCGCGCTGAAGCCGCCGAGCAGATGCGTTCGGTCTTGCAGCGGATCGCCAGGTTGCCGCGCCAGCAGCAGGACGTGATCGCCCTCTGTGTCTGGTCCGGACTGAGCTACGAGGAAGCCGCCGCCGCCCTGGGCGTGCCGGTCGGGACCGTCCGCTCGCGCCTCTCGCGAGCTCGCGCCTCCCTGGACTCTCCCCTGGCGGAACTCGACGGCGCTCCGCGACATAAACAGGTCGAGATGGAGCCAGAGAGGATCGCAGAGAGATGACCGAGATTCCCCGCGAGTTTCCGCTTCCCGAGGAGGCCTTCCAGCGGCAGCGCTCCCTCCTCGGCGCGCACATCGAAACCGGGCGGCAGTCATCGCGAACCACGCGCCGAGGCGTAGTCGCTGTCGCCGGTGTGATCCTCGTGGGCGGGCTTCTCGTTACGCCGGCGCTCGGCATCGGCAGTCGCCTCCTCGATCTGATCCAGAGCCCACCCGGGCCGCCCGGGGTTCAGACTCCGGCCTGGTCGCCCGACGGGCGGCGGATCGCCTTCTTGAGCCGGCGTGACGTCAACAAGGAGCTCTTCGTCGTGAACGCCGACGGGAGCGGGCAGCGGACGCTGACGCGCGACGCGAGGCTCTTCGCCACTCCTGCCTGGTCGCCCGACGGGCGGCGGATCGCCTTCGAAGGCGGGCAGCCCGACGGCACCAACGGCGTCTACGTCGTGAACGCGGTTGGAAGCTTTTCGCTGAGGATGGCGGGCAACGGGGGCGCTCCTGCCTGGTCGCCCGACGGGCGGAAGATCGCGTTCTTCGGCGGCTCCAAGATCTACCTCATGAACGCAGACGGGAGCGAGCTCCTGGCCCTGACGAAGCGGTCGCCGGGGCGGAAGCGCTCTCTTGCGTGGTCGCCCGACGGGCGGAAACTCGCCTTCCTCAGCCAGTCAGGCTGCGGCGACTTCTGCTTCAGCCTCTATGTCGTGAACAGCAACGGGAGCGGACTGCGGAACCTGACGTCGAAGCTGGCCGGCGGCGGTGGTCCTGGTGCCGGTCCCGCATCCGATCCTGCCTGGTCGCCCGACGGGCGGAAGCTCGCATTCGTGCGACTCAACGCCGGCCTAGATCGGAGCCCCATCTACGTCGTGAAGGCCGACGGCAGCGGGCTGCGGAACCTGACGCCGAAGCCGGTGGGGGCCTACACCGATCCCGCCTGGTCGCCCGACGGGCGGAAGCTCGCCTTCGTCAGCGAGCGCGACGGCAACTCCGAGGTCTACGTCATGAACGCCAACGGCAGCGGGCAACGGAGCTTGACGCGCGACCCGGCGTTCGACGCCGATCCTGCCTGGTCGCCCGACGGGCGGAAGATCGCCTTCGTCAGCAACCGCGACGGCAGCTACGGGGTCTACGTCATGAACGCGGACGGAAGCGGACAGCGGAGGTTGGCGCAACGCAGCCCGTAACCCCACTGGCCGTAAGATGGGCGACGGCCTGACAGGGACGTCGATCCGGTCGGCGGACAGACCGCTCACTTGCGCCAGCGTTGTCTCGCTAGGTCCACGACTTCCTGTCAGACGTGTGTCAGCGTTTCGTGTCCAAGCAAGTCGCCACAAGTCACCCGACGCGTCGGTAGATCGACGCACTCAGAGGGAATGTCCGCCGGGGGCTGAGGGTGTCGAAGGCTTCCGCTGACTCGACAAGCTGGGGGTCACTGGTTCGAGCCCAGTACCGCCACTCGGAAAGGCCCCGGAAATGGGGCCTTTTTCTATGCCTGTTCCGTCCACGAAGCGGACGAGGGGGCTTAGACGCCGCTAGTAATCTTGCGCGGCGGTTCGGACCCCTGCTTCTTCGACGGGCTCGACAACACCGATCTGGTGCGGATCCGGTCGTCGATCGGCGTTGCCGTCGCTCGCTGATCCGCTTCGGTGATGCCGGGCAGTCGCTCGGCGATGTCAACATGCGCCCGGTTTCACACGTAACAAGACGTATCGGGAGTTGGCGGCAACCCGAACTAGCCAGGCCGGCACCGCCGCCGGGGCCTCCGCGACGACGTACGAGGCGCCGTATCGACAGATCGGAACGCGGGTGTGCTCGACGTTTCGATCGTACGAGCTCGCGATGAGCGCGTTTCGCGCGTAGACGTTGGTGCCGAACCCAGGGTCTACGGTTCTTGGGTCGCCGGTCGTGTCTGCCATGCGGCGCGCCCAGTTCACGTCCTCGCTGTCGTAGCGAAAGCTGCCGAACTCCACGACGACGGCCCGGTGGGAGAGGAAGCGGAAGCCGGAGTTCTGCGGCGGGGTCATGATCACGTCGGTCGGCTTCGTCGACGCACGCGTCACAGCCGCGATGTTCCGCCAAGCACGATCAGCAGGATCCACCCCCGGTATGTACGCGTCCGCTCGCACGAGCACGGCCGCGTTCGCCGTCACGAGTGCGGCGAGGACGGCTCCCTGCACGAGCGACTGTCTCGGACGGCTGGCAAACACAGTGCCCTCGAGAGATCGCGACGCGATGACGGCCGCGAGAAACACCACGGCGCAGACGAGCACTGTCCCGGGCGTCAACACCGCGGTGAAGCCGTCGCGCACGGTGGTGGTCCGGTAGCTTGCAGCAGACACGGCGAAGGCGACGAGGAGCGTCGCCGACAGCAGTCCGGCGGCGGCCAGCCAGCGCACCGGCCTCTCGCCCCGCAGATGCAGTAGTCCTCGCTCCAGCGCAACAGCGAGCCCGAGCGCGACGAGAAGGACGCCCGCAGCGACGCCGCTCACCGAGACGAGCGATCCCGAGAGCCCGTTCGCAATCGGTTGCGCCATGAACGCGGTGGCAAAGAGGACGGCCGCCCCCCATCCTCCGGCGTCACGCGCGAGCGCGGCGGCGCCGATCACCACCCCGACGAGAACGACGTACGGACTAAGGCGTCCGAGCTGGGCCTGTACGAGCAACAGCGGGGCTTCCGCAGCCGAAACCGCCCCTCCGACCGCGAGTCCAACAACGGCTGCGACGGCGCTGGCGGCGAGGGCGCGCACGGGACGACGCGACCAGAGGAGCGCGGCGCCGGCAGCGCCAAGACAGGCCCACAGCACGGTGCGGGTGTATTCGTACCCACCGAAGTGGCTGTAAAGGACGTGATGCGGCTGCCGAACGATGGCGATGAGCTCGAAACGCTCGCGCGCGGAAAGCGACGACCGCGACCCCTGTGAGCTCGCGATCGGCATCAGCGCGGGCGCGGCGAGCAAGAGCAGCGGAACGGTGAAGCGAGCTGCGGCCCGCCAACTCCATCCGACGATCACGATGAGTGCGACAGCGGCGATGGGAACGCTGAGCGCTCCGACGCTCGGGTGCACCAACATCGCAGTCCCGACGAGCACTCCGGCCAACGCGCAGCGACCGAAGAGCGCGGCTGCGAGCGCTGCGACACTAAATGCAAATGCCGTCTGCTGCGGATACATCGAGCCGAAGAGGGGCTCGCTCCATCCGATGCCGCCGAATGCGGTCGGCACGGCGACGAGGCCTGCACCGAGGGCGACCAGCCGCGCCGTGCCGAGTGCGCGGCAGATCTCGGCGAAGCCGGCCCAGAGCACGACGAGACCGACGATCCACAGCAGGAGCACGAGAGGCTCTAGCCACGATTCGGGAAACAGCGCCAGGAAATGCGTTACCGCCCAGTGCGGCGCCGGCTGGTCCGTCTGCCAGTCGTTCGCCAGCTCGCCCTTGGCTCGCAGCACGAAGTCGAGCATCGCCGTGCCCGGCCAGGTGCCGTACGTGTATCCGAAGTAGAGATAGGTCGCCGTAGTCAACGTCGCCGAGACGGCGGCGAGCGAGATGACGTAGCTGATCGCGCCGGAGCCGACCTGGTCGACGCGGGGAAGCCGCAGTGCGGGCTGCGTCGCGGGACGCTGGGCCAGCTGTGTCATCAGCGGGGTCAGACTTCCGACCGAGCTGCGCCGGCCGGTTGACGACTCGGCGCGAGAACGGCGTGAACCGCGTCGACGACGCGCTCGATGGCGACGTCGTCCATACCGACCCACAACGGCAACCGGATCAGGCTCTCGCTCGCGCGCACGGTGTGCGGCAGGTAGCCGACCGAGCGTCCATAGCGCCGACCGGCGCGCGAGCTGTGCAATGGCACGTAGTGCGAGATCGTGCTCACGCCGTGCGACCGGAGGCGTTCGACCGTAGGCTCGACTTCCGCCGACTCGAGGAGGAGGTAGTAGAGATGGCCGTTGTGCGCGCAATACTCAGGTACAACTGGACGACGTGCCACGCCCCGCTGCTCGAGCTCGGCGAATGCCTCGTGGTATGCGTGCCACGTCCGGAGACGATGCTGCAGGATCGAATCGGCCTCTTCGAGCTGGCCCCACAGGAACGCGGCGTTGAGCTCGCTCGGCGCGTAGGACGAGCCGACGTCAATCCAGCTGTAGCGGTCGATCTCGCCGCGGAAGAACTTGCTCCGGTCCGTGCCTTTCTCGCGAATGATCTCGGCGCGTTCCAGCCAAGGCACTTCGTCCGGGAGGAGGAGCGCGCCACCCTCGCCCGAGATGACGTTCTTCGTCTCGTGGAAGCTCACGGCGCCGATGTCGCCGAGGCCCCCGAGTGGACGACCGCGGTACGTTGACATGAACGCCTGTGCCGCGTCCTCGACGAGAAACACGTTTGCGCCGTCGGCAATCGACCGGACCGCATCCATCTCGCATGCGACTCCCGCATAGTGGACGGCTACGATCGCCTTCGTCTTCGGCCCGAGTCCCTCCTCCACCTGCGACTCGTCCAGGTTGAGCGTGTCCGGGCGGACGTCGACGAAGACCAGGCGGGCTCCACGCAACGCGAACGCGTTCGCAGTCGACGGGAAGGTGTAGGACGGCATGACAACCTCGTCACCCGGCTGGATGTCGAGCAGGAGCGCGGCCATTTCGAGCGCGGCGGTGCACGAGTGCGTCAACAGCGCGCGCCGGCACCCGGTGATCTCCGCAAGTCGACGCTCGCAGCGCTTGGTGAACGGGCCGTCGCCGGAGAGGTGCAAGCCAGCGACCGCCTCCTGCATGTAGGCGAACTCGCGCCCGACCACATGAGGCCTGTTGAACGGGACGACGTGCACCCGACCAAGATTACGGAATCGGGCTGCCGACCCACAGCACGTAGTCGTGCCGGATCGAGTAGGTCTCGACGTGCTCGAGGTCGAACCACCGCGTCGCGCGACTCGTCAGGTCAGAGGCCGAACGCGGGGAGGAGCCTCGATCCAACCGCCAGAGCGCGCGTGCCGTCCGGCGCGGACTTGCGACTGGATCGATGAAGACCACACGCCGCCGGGCGACCCGAGCAAGCTCGGCCAGCGCGAGGTCGAGGGCGGTGTCCGAAAGGTGGTGCGCAACGGCGATGAAGAGAGCGACGTCAAACGCGTCTGTCCTCACCGGGAGACGGGTGGCGTCAGCGAGAATGACCTCGACGCCAGGCACCCGCCGCTGGAGCCTCCTCAGCTTTGCGGCATCGAGGTCGGCGACGACGTAGCGGGCGCCGACGGGCACGGCGGAGGCGTAGAAGCCTGTCCCGCCGCCGACGTCGAGCATGCTCGAGGGAGCGATCGCCATGAGCTGCGCGCGGACACGATCGACCGAACGGCGCCCTCCGAATGCGAGCTGGGCGAGGTCGTACAGGAGAGGCTGCGCGCCCCCGCTTCCAACGCATCGCCGCGCGAAGACCGGGACGCCTTCGGAGAGCTCGTAACGACCCGTGCAACTCGTGCAGCGCAGCGAGTCGCCAGCGAGCTCGACGTCGCGGCCGCATTGCGGGCAGGCGAGCATTGGTACCAGAGCGCCGACCGGCACAGGGGCGAAGTTAAACTGATCGCCGTCGACGGAGACCACTGTCTGCGATGTCTCGAGCTCTCACTCATCACACTCAACGCCGAGCCGCGCTCAAGGGGAGCGCCCGCTGACCGGGGTCGGCGACTCGAAGCCGGTCATCATCTTCGGGATCGGCGATTTCGCACAGGTCGCCGCTGTGTACCTCACGGAGGACAGTCCGTACGTCGTTGCGGGATTCACCGTGCACGACCGATTCCGGACATCCGACAAGCTGCTGGGAAGGGAGGTGATCGCCTGGGAGGAGCTGGAGACCCGCTACCCGCCGTCGAGCGCGGCGATGTTCGTCGCGATCGGGTTCAGCGGCGTCAACCGGGCGAGAACCCAGATCTACGACGAATGCAAGCGCAGAGGCTACGAGCTGATCACGTACGTCAACTCACGCGTCGCGCGGTTGGGGGAGCTGGTGATCGGCGACAACTGCTTCGTGTTCGAGGACAACGTCATTCAGCCGTTCGTCAAGATCGGAAACAACGTCGTCATCTGGAGTGGCAACCACATCGGCCACCACAGCGTCATCGAGGACAACTGCTTCATCGCGAGCCACGCCGTCATCTCGGGGCGCGTGACCATCGGGAAGTACTCGTTCGTCGGCGTCAACGCCACGTTCAGGGACGGAATCACCGTTGCTCCGGAGTGCGTGATCGGCGCGGGCGCCGTGATCGTGCGCGACACCGAGCCGAAGGGCGTCTACAAGGGTGCCACCTCCGAGCCGGCGCCGTACCGTAGCGACGAGCTGCGGGACTTCTAGTTGCGGATTGCTCAGCGTTGGGTTAAGGGGGCCTTGCTTGCCCAGGCTTGCGGGCGGGGCTGGCAAGCGTCTCATCTGGCCGTGCCGACCGTCCGGCATCGATCCGACGGGGGCCTCGACGTCTACGCGAGTTCGCGCGATCGCGCCGGCCGCTCCCACGTCTGCCGGCTGACGCTGAGCTCAGACTGGCCGGACGAGAGCGCGGCGATCGAGCTTGAGCTCGTGCTCGGGCCAGGAGATCCGGGGACGTTCGACGACAGCGGCGCGATGGCCTCCTGGTTGCGGGAGACGCCCGACTCGCTGGAGCTCTACTACATTGGCTGGAACCGCGGCACGACGGTTCCGTTCCGAAACGCAGTCGGTCTGGCAATCAGCTCGGACGGCGGTGTCACGTTCGAGCGCTGTACCGGGCCGATCCTCGACCGCGGTCCACACGACCCTTGCTTCGTCGCGAGTTGCTGCATCGTGTCGGAGGGGAGCCGGCACCGTATGTGGTACGTCTCCGGGCTTCGCTGGGAGGGCGATCCCGGTTCGCGCCGAGCGCACTACCACATCAAGCATGCCGTGTCCACCGACGGACGCGCGTGGGACAGAGACGGCATCGTGTGCATTGACTTCGCGTCGCAAGACGAGCACGCAATCTCCCGGCCCTACGTGCTGGTCGAGGACGGGCTTTACAAGATGTGGTATTCACATCGCGGGTCGGCGTATCGAATCGGCTACGCCGAGTCCGCAGACGGGTTGCAGTGGACCCGGCTCGACGGCCTCGTGAGGCTCGAGCCTTCGACGTCGGGCTGGGACTCCGAGATGGTGGCGTATCCCTGCGTGTTCGACCATCGGGGCTCGAGATACATGCTCTACAACGGCAACGCCTACGGTCGCACGGGAGTCGGCTGGGCGGTACTCGAGTGATCCTTGCTCGGAGAGCGCGGCACAGGTGAAGACGGTCGCAATCGTGCAGTCGAGCTACGTTCCCTGGAAGGGCTACTTCGACCTCATCAACTTCGCCGATCAGCTCGTCCTTCTCGAGGATGTCCAGTTCACGCGGCGCGACTGGCGCAACCGGAACCGGATCAAGACGCCGCAGGGACTCATGTGGCTGACGATCCCCGTGAACGTCCGGGACAGATATCACCAGACGATACGCGAGACGACGGTCGTGGACTCGTCGTGGGTCGCGCGCCACCTCAAGTCGCTGCGGCATGCCTATGCTCGCGCTCCGCACTACCGCGAGTCCGATCCGATCCTCGAGGAGCTCTATGGGAAGGCCGCTTCGGAATCGTCTCTGAGCGTGATCAACCGGATCTTCATCGAAGGGATCTGCCGCCAGCTAGAGATCGACTCGGAGATCTCCGCGTCGGCGGACTTCGAACTGGCCGACGAGCCGACCGAACGACTCGTCTCGATCTGCCGTCAGGCTGGGGCGGACCGCTACTTGACCGGCCCTTCAGCCCGCGCCTATCTCGACGAAGCACGGTTCCGACGAGACGGGATCGATGTCTCGTACATGGATTACAGCGGCTACCCCGAGTATCCGCAGCTCCATCCTCCCTTCGAGCACGCGGTCAGCATCGTCGACCTGCTTGTCCACACGGGGCCGGACGCGCACCGGTACCTGAAGCGTTCTTAAGGTAGGAGCTTTTAGGGTTCCGCGGGTGCGCCTCTCGATCGTGACGACCCTCTACCGTTCCGCGCCGTACGTGGCGGAGTTCTACGAGCGCGCGGCCGCCGCCGCCGGTGAGATCACGACCGACTACGAAATCGTCTTCGTCAACGACGGCTCACCCGACGACTCGCTCGAGCGCGCGCGCCGCCTGATCGCGCGAGACGAGCGCATCCGCGTCGTCGACCTGTCGCGGAACTTTGGTCACCACCGCGCGCTCATGACCGGTCTTGCGCAATCCCGAGGTGAGCTCGTCTTCTTGATCGACTCGGACCTGGAGGAGGAGCCGGAGCTGCTCGGGTCCTTCTACGAGGCGCTGATGGCAGGAGACGTCGACGTCGTCTTCGGCGTCCAAGGCACGCGAAAGGGAGGAGTCGGCGAGCGAATCGGCGGCCGGATCTTCTACGCCGTCTTCAACCTCCTCGCGAACGTGGAACTCCCACGTAACGCATTGGTCGCTCGGCTCATGACCAGGCGGTACGTCGACAACCTCGTCGCGCACCGCGAGCGCGAGCTTCTGATCGGCGGCCTCTGGCAGGTCACCGGCTTTGCACAACTGCCGATAGAGGTTCGCAAGCACGCGAAGCCGGAGACGACGTATACCCTGCGACAGAAGCTGCGGCTCCTGGTTCGCGGGGTCACGGCCTTCAGCAACCGGCCGCTCCTCTTCATCGCGGGCGTGGGAGTGGCGATCCTCGCGCTGTCTGCCGTCTGGATCGCGTACCTGCTCGGAGTGCTCATCTTCGTCGGCCGGCCGCCGGCGGGGTTCACATCGATCCTCGTGTCGCTGTGGTTCCTCGGCGGCTTGACCATCTTCAGCATCGGCGTCGTGGCGATCTACATTTCTGTCATCTTCACGGAGACCAAAGCGCGGCCGTACTCGATCGTGCGCGCGATCTACGAACGGGATAACCCGTGACGCGGGACCGGGATGAACTGCTGTCAGCCGTTGCGGCGTACTACACCGCGGCGCTGCAAGAGCACGGGGCAACCGCGCGCGGCGTCGACTGGAACTCGACGGAGTCGCAGCACCTACGTTTCGCGCAGCTCGTGCGTTGCCTCGACACGGACGGGCGCTTCAACATCAACGATTTCGGCTGCGGCTACGGTGAACTCGCTCTCTACCTCGCGCGACTCGGACTCGACTTCACCTACGTCGGATACGACATCTCGCCGGAGATGCTCGAAGTCGCGATGCAGCATACGAAAGGCCTCACGAATTGTACGTTCGCCCGGACCGTCGACGAGGTGCCTGTCGGCGACTACAGCGTCGCGAGTGGTCTCTTCAACGTCAAACTCGATACTCCGACGAGCGTCTGGGAGGACTACGTGTGGGAGACGATCGCGCTTCTCGACGCGCACAGTCGAGTGGCGTTCGCGTTCAACATGTTGACGGCCCATTCAGACCCGCCGCGCATGCGTGCGGACCTCTTCTACGCGGACCCGGCTGCGACGCTCGACAGCTGCCTGCGCACGCTCTCGCGGCACGCCGCACTAATTCATGACTATGGACTGTACGAGTTCACGGTGGCAGTGAGGCGAGCGGCCGTAAATGGACCGGAACACCTTCCGCGTGTGGACTCGAAGAGTGCCGACCGCTGATCGAGTCCCGTAGCTGGCCCAGTGCCTCGAGAATGCGCGCCGCGACCCGCACCAGACGGCACGATCCGGCACCGGTTGACACGAGCCGTAACCCACCCGCTGTCGAAAACAGCGCGTGAGACTCGCTCGATTGGGTCTTCCGCTGCTATCCGGGTGACCTCCCGTGCTACCCGCGAAGGGACGAGTCGCTCGCGGTGGAGCGCGAGGGGTTTGTAGAGCCCTAGCCATGGCGAGCGGCGCGAGTGTCAGCGACGTGTCAGCGGTCGTCGTCCAACCGAGGCGATTTGAGTCCACCGTTGTTGCCCGAACGCGGCTCTGCGCCTGACGTTGTCGGGTGCTGTCCAGTCTGGGCTGCTCCCGAGGCAGGCTCGACAAGCTTGGGGGTCACTGGTTCGAGCCCAGTACCGCCCATTTAGGCTAGGCAGCTGTTTTTGAGGGTGCGTCGGCCGCCGGTGATGCCCCTGGCCCGGGGGTGACGTGAACGTCTCGTGCCCGGAGCGGCTCGTTACAGGCCGAACAGGTGATGATCGCGTGTGCGGTGTGCCGGCAGGCGGTGTGGTGGAGGATGACCGGCGGCCCGTGTTCGTCGGCTGTCCAGCGGTCGCCCCAGGCGGTGATTGCGAGGAGGATGTCGCAGAGTTCCCAGCCTTTGTCGGTGGGGAGGTAGTCGTAGCGGACGGGCTTGTCGGTGTAGGGGCGGCGTTCGACGATGCCGTGGTTGAGGAGGTGGTTGAGCCTCTGGGTGAGGACCTTGCGGGAGATGCCGAGGTCGCGCTGGAGATCGTCGAAGCGGCGGATCCCGACGAAGAGGTCTCGCAGGATGAGTGGTGTCCAGGGTTCGCCGGCGATGTCGAGCGTGCGGGCGATGGAGCACGTCATGTCGCCGAAGGCGGTTCGTTGCATCTCTGAATCGTATCAAGTTGCTTTAGGGAACTCTATGGTGTAGATTGAGTTTCGTAAGGAAACGGACAAGGAGGTGTTGACGATGAACCTGCACTACCCGACCGTGGTCGGCCCCGTCGAGTGGCAGGAGGCGTGGGAGTCCGTGCTCGTCAAGGAGAAGGCGCTGATGAGGGAGCGCGACGCGCTCGCGGCCCAACGCCGCCTGCCCGACGCGCTCGGCGGCATCCGCCCGGAGGGGGGACTGTCATGAGCGTGCAAACAACGAGCGGGCCGACGTCGAGCGCGTGACGGTCCGACGCATGGACCACGTGGGTGTCGTGGTCGACGACCTCGCGGCCGCGACGGCGTTCTTCCTCGAACTCGGACTCAAGCTGCAGGGCGAGGGACAGGTCGAGGGCGGCTGGGTGGACCGCGTGGTGGGGCTCGAGGGCGTCCGGGTGGAGTACGCGATGGTGGAGACCCCGGACGGCCACGGACGGCTCGAGCTGGTGAAGTTCCACTCCCCGTCGGTCCCGGGCGGGGACGGGCACGCGCCGGCGAGCACCCTGGGCATCCGCCATGTCGCATTCGCAGTCGGCGACATCGACGCCGCCGTCGCCACCGTGCGAGCCCGCGGCGGTGAGCTCGTTGGCGAGGTGGAGAACTACGAAGACATCTATCGGCTCTGCTACGTCCGCGGCCCGGAAGGGATCATCGTCGAGCTGGCGGAGCGGATCGGCTGAGGGCTCGGGCCGTCCGCCAACGAATCGCGAGAAGTTCCCTCAAGGGTTCCGGGGGGTTTGAGAGATGCCCAGTTAGGCCCATTCGGAAAGGCCCCGGAAATGAGGCCTTTTTTGCGTCCCATTTGCGACCGAAGCGAAGGAAGGGGGCCTTTGCGGCCCCCTTATGTAGCAGGATGTCAGCGCGGCGGCCTACACAGCGCCGAATCCGGCCGTCGAGATCCCCGCCATGAGATCTAGCCGCAGGTGTTCGAGCGTCCCGCGACGTTGGGCCCGTTGACGGAGACCGCGGGTCTGTTCGCCGCGCAGGTCGCGTCGCGGCCGACGACGTTGCTGGAGACCTCCAGGCCGCCGCCCGGGACTGCGGTGTTGTTGCTGAACACGAGATCGCGGCCGACGTGGTTGTCGTTGACGTTGATCGACGACGGCCCGAAGAACCCGGACAAGGCGGAGTTGCCCGTCACGATCAGGTCGCGTCCGATCGCGTCCGCAGGCAGACCGTTCTCTGCACAGTGGCCGCCGACCCCGAATCCGAGGTTGACGGACCGGTTCGTGATCCGCAGGTCGCGGCCGACGCTCAGGTTGCAGAGGCCGTCGAACACGAACGGGAGGTCGGGTGAACCCTCGATCGCGAAGTCATGCCCGACTTTCACGGGACCGCCGGGCGTGTCCGGCGCGTTGTGCCCGGTCTGCACCGTCTGTGGTTTCGAAGCGAAGAAGTCGTGCCCGATGGTCACGCTCTCCAGATGCGTCCCGCCGCCCAGGCCGAGCAGCTGCATGTCGTGCCCGATGGTCGACCGCAGGATGTCGGCCCCCGACTCCTCTCCTCGTCCGACGAAGTCGTGCCCGATCGACGAATCCGTGATGCCGGCGCCGGACTCGGTTCCCCCGGCGACGATGTCGTGTCCGATCGTCGTCTTCGAGATATCTGCGCCGGCGAAGTCCGCGAAGACCACGTCGTGACCGACGCTCGTCTCCGAGATCTCGGCGCCTGCGGAGTCACGCTGGATCACATCGTGCGTGATCGCCGCGCCCGTCACCTTGCAGAAGCCGTTCTCCGGAACGATCAGGTCGTGGGCTGTGCCCGCGAACAGAAACGTGTCCTGCGGGCAGACGACGTCCTTTGGTCCGGCCGCCGAGCCCGCGAGCGGTACGAGCAGGCACGCGGCGATCGCGGCCGCGATGCCGACGAAGAGATGCGCTGCTTTCATTCCTCAACCCTCCCTCCCCGTAGGGATGTGGCTGACCGCAGCGCCGCAGAGCACAAAGTATACGACGACTTGCCCAGGCCATCGCGTTCGGGGAACGTCGCGAGAGATGCGCTCGGCGACACGGACTTCTTCTGAAGAGGAACGTCAAAACCAGCAGGCGACCCACTCGAACCATCGGCGAGCGCCTTGCCCATGAAGCGCTGTGTGTACGGCGCTTGGCAAGAGGCCGAGCGATGCGGGACGACGGGCGGCGCTCCCGGGGGGACGGAAGCAGGGATCTTTGCCAACGCGCGTCAAGTACCCCCTCAACGCGGGACCCGGTCGGCGAACAGAAACGTCGCCACTCGCGGGCCGAGGATCACGGCAGGAATGATCGTGCTGATCCCGATCGTGCCCGAGCAGACTCCGGCTGGGCGCTTGTGATCCCCTTGGTGATCGCCGGCTCGGGGTTGGGCCTGTTGGTGTCCCAGCTCAACAACTACACGCTCGCCCCGATCTCCGAGGAGCGGGTCAGCGAAGCCGCCGGCGTGAACTCGGCAGCCGGCTCGTTCGGACTCTCCTTCGGGTTGGCGTTCGCAGGCGCGATCATTCCGATCCTCGCCGGTCTCATCGGCCTGTTCAACTCGTTCCGCATGATGCGCCTACCAGACCCCGCAACATCAAGCTCCGTCGAAATGGCCTGGGGCTAACTCTCGGCTCGCGACAATTTGACAGGGCTCGCTTCTACTCGGCCACTGCCTGCAGTCGTTCGGAGAAGAACTCCAGTGCCTTCTTCGTCTTCGTCTCCTGTTCGCCCGAGAGGTCGATGCCCCGCTGCGCCAGGAACGACCTCGTTTCGGCGGCAATCTGGAACGCCTCGGCGGGTGCGCACTTTGTCGACAGCTCGAGGATCATGGAGTTGTCCGGATAAAGCCATAGTTCGGCGACGAGCTTGCGGGTATATCCCTCGGGGGCAAACTTCAACTTGAGCACGAGGATCGGGCCCAGGATCGAGAGGTCGTCCAGCTTGAGCCCGTCGGGTGCGTGCGCGGCGTACATCGACCGCTGCTCCTTGGAGAAGAGCTTGCGCAGCGGCTGCTTCCCCGTCACGGCGTCCTTGACGTCCGTTGTCCCCAATGCGCGCTTCATTGATCCGGAGCAGACGTAGCCGCCTGGCATCGCGTCGACCTCGACGCCGAAGTTCGGCGACAGGCGCAGTTCGGCCGGCAGCTCCTCGGGCACGACCGGACGCAGCTTCACGACCGAGTCGTCCCCTTTCTGCTGGACGCGGCGGCCGCGAACGACGACGCCGCTCTTGTTGAGCGTCAGGTCCGGTGTATCGAAGAAGTACACCTGCCGAATGTGGCCGTCGATGGGGTCCACCCCGAGAGCCGCGCCCGCGCGGCCTCGGTCGGAGACCCGCACCGTGAGCTTGAGCTCGACACTGTCGGCACCCTGAGTCAATGTGAGGAACTCCGCAAGCTGCTCATCCGAGAGTGCGCGAGTCTTGGTAGCAGAAGCCATAGCCGTCCTCTCTCGTTGCGCTGGGAGTACGAGCATGCGCTTGATCGGTCCGCCGCGCCATTGGCGCGACGACGTTCACCCGTGTGAACGTCGTCGCTCAGGTAGCGTCAAGCTTACGTGTTCAACCGTCGTTCCAAGCGGCAGCGGAGGATGTGGTGAGTGGCCGGCGCGAGGTTCTACCGATGCCGTGACCGCCCCGTGAACAACCGATGGGCCACAGGCCGGGTCGAGGCGTTCAGTGACGGCGTGTTCGCGATCGCGACGCGCGGCATGTCTCTCGCAAGGAATGCGTCTAGCGGTCGATCATCCGTTGGGAGGCCTCTGAGTAGCGGGCGCCTTCCGGTGTGATCTGTGCGTCTTCGATCTCGCAGAGCTCATCGGGTGTGAGTTCGACGTCGGCGGCCATGATGTTCTCTTCGAGCCGGTGCAGCTTGGTCGTGCCGGGGATGGGGACGATCCAGGGCTTCTGTGCGAGCAGCCAGGCGAGTGCGATCTGGGCGGGCGTTGCGTTCTTTCGCTCCGCGATGCTCGTGACGAGGTCGACGAATGCTTGGTTGGCCTTGCGGGCTTCCGGGTCGAAGCGCGGGACGGTGTTTCGGAAGTCGGAGCTGTTGAACTCCGTCTCCTCGGTGATCGCCCCTGTGAGGAAGCCTTTGCCGAGCGGGCTGAAGGGGACGAAGCCGATGCCGAGCTCCTCAAGCGTGGGCAGGATCTCTGCCTCAGGCTCTCGCCACCAGAGCGAGTATTCGCTCTGAAGAGCGGCGATCGGTTGGACGGCGTGGGCGCGACGGATGTTGCGCGCGCCTGCTTCCGAGAGGCCGAAGTGTTTGACCTTGCCTTGCTGGATCAGCTCGTTGACGGTTCCGGCGACGTCTTCGATCGGCACGTTCGGATCGATACGGTGCTGGTAGAGCAGGTCGATCGTGTCGACCTGGAGCCGCGTGAGCGACGCCTCGACGCTTCGCGTGATCGTCTCCGGTCGGCTGTCGAGGCCGCCTTGCTGTCCGCTTGATAGGTCGAACCCGAACTTGGTCGCAATTACGACCTGGTCGCGAACGGGGGCTAGCGCTTCGCCGACGAGTTCCTCGTTCGTGAACGGGCCATAGACCTGCGCCGTGTCGAACAAGGTGAGGCCGCGCTCGACCGCCGTGCGAATGAGCGAGATCATCTCCTGCTTGTCGGCGGCAGGACCGTAGCCAAAGCTCATGCCCATGCAACCGAGACCGATCGCCGAGACTTCCAGGCTGTCTCCGAGTGTGCGTTTCTGCATCAGATGACCTCCTACCGGGGTACGAGCTTTAGGGTCGCGGCGCGCGCCTGCGCGGCGACGATCGAGGGCACGATGGTCGGATACCGGCGGCTGTACTTCTCGCCGTAGGCGGCATCCACCTCATCGTCTGCCTCGTCGGTTTCGACGAGGTAGACGTCCTTTTCGACGCCACCGGCACTGACATGCGCTTCGTGGCGATTCCGCGCGCCACGAAACCAGGACGAGCCGCGTCCGTTCACGGAGCGGACGTAGAGATCGTCGCCGTGGCGGACGACCCACATCGTCACCGGCGCGCGAAGCGAGCCGTCGCCACGAATGGAAGCAAGGTTCAGCTCTTGAGCCGCGCCGATCTTTTCGAGCTCGTCGCTCGTCCATGTCGTCATCGGGGTCCTCCCTGCAGGTCGATCTGGACTTCGGGGCTTGGCGCGAGTTCATCAGCCGGTATCCCTCCCAATTCTCCTTAACCCACCGTCAGCCGGCTTGGGCGTAGCTGGATCGGGTGGAGTCTGCGGCGCGCGCCTAACATCGCAGCCTTTCGGCCTCGATGAAGGCGAGACGATCGGCGCCTTGCTTGCGCAGGGCGGCCCCCGACTCCCGCGCTCGCGAACCTCGACATCGACGAGCAAGGCTTCGCCTGGCCACCCGAGGAAGACTTCCTGAACCACTTCGCGGCCGACATCGATCCCGTCAAGGCGAAGGTGATCTACGCGGCGCAGCAGCCGCTATCTCTGCCGGTCGCCGTCTAAAGCCACCGCGCAACCTGCCCAACCGAAGCCTGGTAGCACCGTCGAGCGGCTGCAGGCCAGCGACGCCGAGGTCGTCCAGGAGCCGGCCGACCAGCCGTACGGTGTTCGCGACTGCGCCGTCCGCGCCGCGGGCACCCTGATCCGCATCCAGGAGCTACGCTGGAGCGTCCGGCGATCGCACCGGAGGTCAAGCGGCTGGGACTCGTTCGACGCACGGAGGTGCTTCGCAATGGCTGAGGGGAGACCTGCAAAGAAGGGCACGAAGAAGTCCGCTACGAGCACTACCGGTAAGGCGTCCCAGGGATTCACGGACGAGGAACGTGCCGCGATGAAGGAGCGCGCCCAAGAGCTGAAGGCGGCCGCGCGCCGCGGACCACGCACCGGCAAGGCGGACGGGGAAACCGACGTGCTCGCGAAGATCGCCGAGATGCCGGAACCGGATCGCGTCATGGCCGAGCGGCTCCATGCCATCGTCAAAGCCAGCGCGCCAGCCGTCTCGCCGAGAACCTGGTACGGGATGCCCGCGTACGCCATGGACGGCAAGGTCGTCTGCTTCTTCCAGAGCGCGCAGAAGTTCAAGACGCGGTACGCGACGTTCGGCTTCAGCGACACGGCGAACCTCGACGAAGGCGCCATGTGGCCGACCGCCTTCGCGCTGAAGAAGTTGACCGCCGCCGAAGAGGCAAGGATCGGCGCGCTCGTGAAGAAAGCGGTGAGCTGAGACTGCACTCGCCACTGGGCCCCGCCCTAGGCGGGATCGTCGGTCGGAGACGTTGAGCAGCGCCACCATCGGTTCCGGTGATGAGTGTGCCCGCCTGTTCCGATAGCCGCCCGAGAGCCGACTCGTTATCCCCTTCCGCGGTCGCCCTGGTAAATCGATCAATGATGCGGCGATTCCTAGGACGGCTCCACCGGCGGAGTAAGTTCTTTCAGCGGGTCCGGCGGGTTCGTCTCTCGACGCGCGCCGCGCCTTCGGTCCATGGACGCGCAGCGCACGCATTGCCAGAGCGATGATGTCGTCGGCCTGGTCGATCAGCGCGATTCCGACGCCTCCGGCGGTCGCGAGTCGATGCACGCATCAGACGAGGTAGGGAATCGTTTGAGGCCCTTCAGGCAGCACGCAGATGCTGGCGAGCGGGCCGGCGTCGGCCACGGTCTCGACGATGTCGCGCGTCTGCTCGAGGTGAGCGGCCGAGAGCTCCTCGTCGGAGAGAAAGGACGTGTGCACGACAACGCGGGCGCGGGCTTGGATGCCGGCCTGGATCTGTACCTGCCACTGATCCGCCACGGTCTCCCGCCGCGAGGCGATGGTGGCGAGGAGCTCCTGCGGCGAGCTGGCCGACGTCAGCTCGCTGAGGTAGGAGCCGTGACTGGGAAAGCCGTCGCGGCACTCCGAGGCACACACGATCAACCCGCCCGGCTTGACGACCTGCGCCGCCGCCGACATGCCCTTCACGGCCTGGTAGAGGTTCTGGTCGAGTGGAAACCCGGAGTTCGAGGTCACTACGACGTCGAACGCGTGCGGCACTTCCTGCATGGCGATCTCCCTCGCCGCACGACACGCCACCCTGTGCATCTCGAGTAGCGCGCCTCCGAAAGCACGAACGATTCTCTTGTCCGCCGTGAGGATGACGTCCAGAGCGAAGTCGGTACCGGTGGCGGCAGCGATCGCCCGAACGTCGTCATGGATCGGGTTGCCCTCGGTGACACCCCATCGCGCCTCAGGGTGTCCGATGCGGGCGGCGTCGTGCAACGTGAGCACCGTCTCGAGCCCGGCCAGGCCCGGCGCGACCAGCTTGGGTCCGCCCGAGAAGCCGGCGAAGAAATGAGGCTCGACGAACCCCGTCGTGATCCGCACGTCGGCTCCTACCCACTGGCTGTTGAGCCAGACCGGAACGTCGGCTCCGAGTCGGCCAACCCACGTGAGAGCGTCGCGGTTGCGGGAGTCGTGGTTGAGAACCCTGACGCTGTCGACGACTGCATCGCCGAGCATGTCGCGCAGCTCGGGCTCGGTGTTGCCGCGATGCGTGCCGGTCGCGACGAGCACGACCACGTTCTCGAGCGGCGTCGCTGTCTGGAGCTCCTCGAGTATGGCCGGCACGACGATCTGGCGCGGCTGAGGGCGGGTGCCGTCGCACACGGCGATCGCTACCGTCGCTCCGCGCGCCACGACCTCTCGCAGAGGTCGGCCAGCGACTGGCTGCCGGAGTGCAGTGATAACCGCTTGTCGCTCGTCTTCGGCGGCCGCCGGGAACGAAGGGCTAATCACGGTCGTCCTGTCGTCAGGGAGGATGACAGGAAGCTGCCCCGATCCGTACGCGAGCTCGACTCGCATCCTCCCGCCGACACTATCTGTCAGGCTGCTGCGCCGCTTGCTCAGGCTCGACGCGCGCTCCTGCTGCCCTCTACGCCGCGACCTCCGCGTCCTGCTCGGGCTCGAGATCGCCGACCTCGATCGGGTTGTTGCGTGGGTCCTTGCTCCATTCGAACCAGCCGCCGTCGTAGACGGCGATTCGCTGCCATCCCATCAGGTAGGCGTAGAACCAGGTCTCGCTTGCTCGCCAGCCGGTTCCGCAGTAGAAGGCGACCCACTTGTCGGGGGTGATGCTGGCCTCTGCCCAGTTGGCCGCGATCTCCGGGTAGGCGCGCATCGTGTTGTCCACGGTGCGGTAGTGCTGCATGTGGTAGGCATCCGAGCCGCAGTTGCCCCAGACGTCACCTGCGATGCGCCCGGCGGGGCCGATGTAGTTGTAACCGCTGACTTTGCCGATGTGCTCGTTCCAGGTGCGGACGCTCACAAGCGCGGCATCCTCCGGCTGCGCGAGGATCTGCTTGGCTTCGTCGATGTCGACGATCACCTCGGGTCGTAGCGGGATGTGCAGGCCGAACTCGGGCGCAGGCGTTGGCTCGCGCTTGATCGTCTCCAGCGGGCCGCCGTCCCGAACCCAGGCGTCGTAGCCACCGTCCAGGAGGCGAACGTCGTCGACGCCGCAGTAGCGGAGGATCATCGCTGCTCGTGTCGCGGCGATCTGGCCGGCGCGACGTCCGGGCCACTTCTCTTCCGCCTGGCCCTCCGTATCTCGCCCGTAGACGATGATCGTGGTGTCGTGCGCGATGCCCAGATCGCGGAGGGCGTCCGCGAGCTCCTCCGGCGTGCGACGGTTCCAGTCGACCGGGTTCTCGAGCTGGTTCGTGTCGAGGTAGAACGCTCCGGGGAGGTGGCTCTCCTCGTATTCCTCGGGCACTCCGAAGTTGACGTGGAAGAGCAAGAAGCTGCCGGCGGGCGGCGATTCGGGTGTTTCGCCGGCGAGCAGCTGCTGCAGCCAGCCGGTGTGCACGAGCTTGTCGTAGCGCGGCAGCCGCTCCATCGGCAGGGTCTCGTCGGCCGCCCACTCGAACCAGCCGGGAGCGTAGACACGCACCGGCCCGTGGCCGAGCTCGACCAGCCGCCTCCTCACCGCCCAGACGTCATCGGCCCGATCGCCGTAGAGGACGACCTCGCGGGCTGAGACGACGTCTTTCACGTTGAGCAAATGTTCGATCTCTGCGGGGTCGATGCGGTCGAGCCAGGTGCTCGGGAAAGCGACGGCGCCGGGTATGTGGCCACCGCGGGCGGCTCCATGCAGCCGCCAGCCGTTGTAGGCGGCCAGGGGCCGAACGTCGACGATCGTGAGATCCGAGTCCCCGAGGCGACGGCGCAGCTCACTCGACGAGATGCTGTCTCCCGCTTCGACCTCGATCAGTCGCGACGTGCTCATCGAGAAACACTCCTGCTGTGCCTCGTCGCCAGCCGGGTTCCAGAACGTCGCCCTCCCGCGTGCGTCACCTCTCGAACGCGCACGAACCCTCGCTTCCGTTGGAGAAGTATCAATGCTTCATTTCAGAAAGTAATGATGATAGGCACAACAGGATCATGCGTCAAGCTCGCGCTTGATGAGGGTGCGTCGGCGAACACGAAGACGGCCGTCTCGCGCCTCCGGGGCGGAGTACCCGTACCGACTCCGTGTCGCGTGTGTTCGCGCCAGCGCCCGGCCACTGTGTCGGATTGACCCCGGTAGGGAGACGGGATCCTCTGGATCGAACGGATCCCTGTCCGAGCTCGACCGTAGACCCGCGCACGGCGGTCTCGACGGCACTCGAAGGGTCCTGGTAGATAGTCGCCAACCGCGCGAAGAGGGAGGACGAGTGGCTGAGCTGATCGAGGTCCTGTCGGACGAGATCGACTGGGATCTCGAGGCCGATGTCGCAGTCGTCGGCGGCTCGATCGCCGGCTTCACGGTGGCTGTCCACGCGGCCGAGCTCGGGGCGGCGACGGTGATCCTGGAGAAGGCGGACGCGATCGGGGGCACCGCGAGGAAGGCCGCCGCCTGGATGTGGGTGCCGAACAACCGCTTCATGCAAGAGAAGGGGATGCACGACTCCAAGCAGGATGCGCTCCGCTATCTCGCTCGCATGGCGCGACCCGCTCTGTACGACGAAGGGCATCCGAAGCTCGGCCTCGCCGACTGGGAGTACGAGCTCTTCGAGGCTTTCTACGACAACGGCGCCACGGCGTTGCGAGCGCTCGAGGACCTCGGAGCGCTCTCGCTCATGCACCTCGAGGATATCCCGAACTACTACAGCCATCATCCGATTGACCGCGTCCCCAAGGGCCGCGTTGTGATTCCGAGGCTGCCGAGCGGAGAGCCCGGTGACGGTGCGGAGTTCATGCGACAGATCGAGGCCGCGGCGGCCGTGCGCGGTGTCGAGATCCGCACGGAGCACGGCGTCGAGAGCGTCTTCCTGAACGAGGAAGGCGCGGTCGTCGGCGTCCGAGCCCGCACGGCGGGCGGCGAGGTTCGTGTCCGGGCCCGCCGCGGCGTCGTCTTCTGCTGTGGCGGCTTCAGCCACGACGAGGAGCTCCGCCGCTACTACCTCGGCGGGCTTCTCCTGGGCGGCTGTGCGGCGCGGACGAACGAGGGCGACTTCGTGGAGATCGTGAAACGGCTTGGGGTGCCACTCCTGCACATGCACGCCGCCTTCATGGCGCCGGTCCTGCTCGAGCGGGCGCTCGCGCGGGATCCCGAGATCAGCGGCGTCTTCTCGGTGCCGGGCGACAGCCTGATCATCGTCAACAAGGAGGGTCGCCGGGCCGGCAATGAGAAGACGACGTACAACGATCGGACGATGCCTCACCTGCTCTTCGACGTCGGGCGGGCCGAGTACGGGAACTTCCTGCTCTTCCCGGTGTGGGATCAGCGCTCGACGGATCTCTATCCGGGGACGGCGTACGGCGCCTTCATCCCCGAGCCGGACGGTGATTGGTCGGCCGTCGTCACGGGCGAGACGCTCGAGGAGCTCGCGGCCGCGCTCGACGCGCGGCTCGAGTCGCTCGGGTCGGCCGCGCGCGGCATCCGACTCGCCGACGACTTCGCCTCGGCCCTTCGCCGCACGATCGAGCGCTACAACGAGTTCGCGCGGAGTGGCAAGGACGAGGACTTCGGACGCGGTGACGCGCCGATCGAGTTCATCTTCCACGGCGAGGTGAAGGAGAACCCGTACCCGAACGGGCTGATGCATCCGCTCACGGACCACGGCCCCTACTACTCGACGATCCTCGCGCCGAGCGCGATCGAGACGAAGGGCGGCCCACGGGCGAACGCCGACGGGCAGATTCTCGGCGCCGACGACCAGCCCGTTCCCGGGCCTGTACGGCGTCGGCAACTGCGTCGCGTCTCCGAGCGGGCAGGCCTACCTGGCAGGCGGCGCCACGTTCGGGCCGATCATCACGTTCGGTTATCTGGCGGCTCGCAGCGTCGTCGAGGAACCGGTCAGGGAGATCCGCGCCGCGGCCGTCGCGTGAGCGCCGTTCTGCGCGTCCCCGGCTGAGGGCGGCGACAACCACCCAAGTCGTCGGCTCAGTCCGGGCCGGAGCGGAGCACGGGCGCGCGGGCGTGGACGGGTCGGGGCCGCGCTCTCATCGCGGTCTCATCGGCCACTCGTACGGGCCGTCGGCCGGGACCGCTCCACGGGTTACGATCCGGCCATGAGCGAGCTTGAGCAGGTCACCCAGCCGGACGGCACCACCGCCGTCCCCGCAGCACTTGCCCGCGACCGCGCGCGCGCCGTCTTCGGGCAGACGATGGGCCTCGTCGCCCTCACGGCCGGCGTCTCCGCGATCGGCGCCTACGTCGGGCGCGACCTTCCCGCGGGCTGGGGCTTCGTCTGCCTGATCGGCGCGATCGTCTGCATCGTCGCGCTCAACGTCGCGATCCGGCGCTCGGAGCAGCTCGCGATCGGGCTCCTGTTCGGCATGGGCGCGCTGCTCGGCTCGGGCGTCGGGCCGACACTCGCCTACTACGCCGACGTGCAACCCGTCGGCGCTGTGGCAGGCGGCGGGCGCGACGGCGCTCTTCATCGCGGCGTTCGGCGCGTACGGCTACGCGACGCGGCGCGACCTCGTCCCTGATCGGGCGGATCTCGTTCTTCGCCCTGCTCGGGCCTGATCGTGTTCGGCCTCGTGATGGTGTTCGTCTCCATCCCGGGCGGAGACCTGATCTACGCGGTGCTCGGGCTCGTGATCTTCGCCGGCTACACGATGTACGACTTCCAGCGCCTCCGACGCACGAGCGACGTCCAGGCCGCGCCGCTGCTCGCGGCGTCGATCTTCCTCGACGTCTTCAACGTCTTCCTGCTGCTGCTGTCGCTCCTCGGCGGCGGGCGCGACTAGCGCAGACGCCACGCGGCGCCGGATCGTGCCTCGTGGAGCCGAGCCCGTGAACCGCCGCGTGGCTCCCGCGCGGCCGAAGCCGCCCGGGAGCCACGTCGCCGACGGTGACCCCGTCCGCTACAGCTACAGGACTTCGAAGATCTTGATCACGGCCGGTCCGAGGATCACCACGAACATGGCCGGGAAGATGAAGATCGCGATCGGGAGCAGCATCTTCACGGGCGCCTTCATCGCCCGCTCCTCCGCCGCCACCTGACGGCGCCGCCGCGACTCGGACGCCTGCACACGAAGGATCTTCGCCAGCGGCGTACCGAGCTGATCCGCCTGGATCATCGCGTGCACGAACGCCGACACCTCCCCGACGTTGACCCGGTCGCCCATCTTGCGCAGCGCGTTGCCGCGGCTCTCGCCGACACGGAGCTCGCTCAGCACGAGCTGGAACTCCTCCACGAGCGGGCCTGACATGTGCTCGTGCAACCGGGCGAGGCTCTGGTCGAAGCTGAGGCCCGCCTCCACGCTGACCGCGAGCACGTCGAGCGCATCGGGCAGCTCGCGCCTGATCTGGTCGCGCCGCCGCTCGATCCGGGTGCGCACGCGCATGTCGGGGAAGAAGAAGCCGAGAGCGCCGAGGCCCGCCGCCGCGACGATCGCCCAGCCGTAGCGGCCGAGCGAGGCGCACAGCAGACCGCCTGCGATCACGCCGACGCCTGCGAGAAGCACCTTGGTGGCCAGGAAGCGGGTCGGCGTCCAGCGGTCGGCGAGCCCTGCGCTGACGAGGCGGGTGCCGACTCGCTCCGCCGTCTGGCGCGGGTCGATGCGGCCTGCCAGTCGCGCGAGACCGCTCTCGTACCGGAGGGCCCGGCCCGAGAGGGACTGCCGCCCGACCGCTGCGGGCGAGGCGCCGTAGGCGCGGATCCGCCGCAGCGACGCTGCACGCTGCCGTGCGGGCTCGGCGAAGAGATCGGCCACGAGCAGCGCCGCGCCGCCGAGACAGAGGAAAGCCAGGATCAGCAACATCGGATCACCCCTTCACGTCGACGATGCGGCGCAGTGACAACGCGCCGATCACGATCATCACGCAGCACACGACGATGGCCACCTGACCGCCGTGCGTCGTGAAGAGCGGCGCCAGATAGTCGGGCCGGATGAGCGTGAGCAGTGCGGCGGTAGCGAGCGGGAGGCAGGTGAGAAGGTACGCGGACATCCGCCCCGTGGCGGTGATCGCGCGCAGCTTGCGCCGGAACTGCTGGCGCTCGCGCACGGTTTCCGCGACCGTCTCGAACAGACCCGCCAGGCTGCCGCCGATCTGCCGCTGCACGCGCACCGACATCAGCACGTAGTCGAAGTCCGGCGAGTCGAGCCGCTTCCCGACCGCCTCCAGCGCGTCGTCCGCAGGGCGGCCGAAGCGCATCTCCGCGATCACGCGACCGAACTCGTCGGCGGCGGGCTGCTGGCCCTCGTCCACGATCGCCTGCAGGCTCTGGTTGAAGCTGTGCCCGACCTGGAGCGAGCCTGCCATTGTCTGCAGGACGTTCGGCAGCTGCTCGTCGAACCCGCGCATACGCCGGCGGGCGCGCACCGACACGACCACGAACGGGGTCGCCGCCAGCACGCAGGCGACGACCAGACCGAGCGCGAACGAGCCGGAGAAGACACCGAAGAGCATGAATCCGAGGACGCCGAGGACGACGGACAGCCAGACGATGACGGCCGGGCGCGTGTCCATCCCCGCCTGGCCGAGCCGGTGCTCCACGCGCTTCCAGACGTTCGTCCGGCCGAGCCGGCTCTCGGTGGCGCCGAAGATCTGATCCATGCGCACCTGCCAGGCCGCGTCGGCCCCGCGGGTGTGCTCTTCCTCCGGGCCGCCGTACGGGCCGAGGCGGTCGCGCAGCCATGCGCCCCGCGGCCGGGCCGTGGCGACCAGAGCCGCCGCGAGCACGAGGCAGCCGACCGCGATGCAGACCGCGATCAGGCCCCAGGAGCTGTCGAACAGCGCCGTGCTCATCGCCAGCTCCCGTTCCCGTTCCCGCTTCCGTTCGCCGCCGACACGAGCTCGGGCTCGAAGAAGTCGGTCGGGAGGACGACGCCGGCCGAAGCCAGCTTGCGATGGAAGTGCGGCTGCAGGCCGGTCGGCTCGAGCGGCCGCAGCAGCGAGGTGCGCGTCGAGGGAGGCCGAGCGCTCGTCCACGGGCAGGGCGACGAAGACGTCCTGCAGCGTGATGATGTCGGACTCCATGCGCAGCACCTCGGTGATGTGCGACACGCGCCGCGTGCCGTCCACGAGCCGCGTGAGGTGGATGATCACGTCGAGAGCGCCCGACGTCTGCTCGCGGATCGCGTGCAGCGGCAGGTCGAGGCCGGACATCAGCACCAGGGTCTCGAGCCGGTTGAGCGCGTCGCGCGGCGTGTTGGCGTGGATCGTCGTCAGCGAGCCGTCGTGGCCCGTGTTCATCGCCTGCAGCATGTCGAGCGCCTCCGCGCCGCGGACCTCGCCGACGATGATCCGGTCGGGCCGCATGCGCAGGGCGTTGCGCACGAGGTCGCGGATCGTGATCTCGCCCTGCCCCTCGATGTTCGCCGGACGGGTCTCCAGCCGGACGACGTGCGGCTGCTGCAGCTGCAGCTCGGCCGCGTCCTCGATCGTGACGATGCGCTCGTCCTCGGGCATGAAGGCCGACAGGACGTTCAGCAGCGTCGTCTTGCCGGTGCCGGTGCCGCCGGAGATGAGGATGTTGAGCTGCCCGCGCACGCACGCCTCGAGGAAGCTCGCCGCCTTCTCGCGTCAGCGTCCCGAACTCGATCAGGTCGTCGATCGTGTACGGGTCGCGCGAGAACTTGCGGATCGTCAGCGTCGGGCCGCTCAGGGCGAGCGGCGGCATGATGGCGTTGACGCGGCTGCCGTCCGGCAGGCGCGCGTCGACCATCGGCGACGCCTCGTCGATGCGCCGGCCGACCTGGGAGACGATCTTCTCGATGATCCGCACCAGGTGCGCGTCGTCGACGAAGACGACGTCCGTCTTCTCGATCTTGCCGTTGCGCTCGACGTAGACCCCGTCGGGCCCGTTGACCATGACCTCCGTCACCGAGTCGTCGCGCAGGAACGGCTCGATCGGGCCGTAGCCGAGGATGTCGTCGGTGACCTCGCGGGTCAGGCGCACACGATCGGCCGCCGAGAGCGGGGTCGTCTCCTTGCCCAGCTCCTCCTCGACGGCCGCGCGCACCTCCGCGCGCACGTCCGCGGTGGCGTTGAACAGGCGCGGGCCGAGCTTCGCGATGCACGCCGCGTGGATCCGCGTCTTCAACGCGGCGTACGGGTCGGCGGTCTCGGTGCGGGTGTCGCCCGGGAGTGCCTCCGGGCTTTCATCCACGATGCGCTCGTTGAGCCGAGCGCTGCCGTGCCCGCTGAGGTCGCCGCGCAGCTGATCCTCAAGGTTCATCAGGCTCTCCCTTCCAGCAGGCGCTTCCGCGCCCCGTCGAACACTCTCCATCGAGACGTCGTCTCGAACATGGGCTCATGAGCGGCGGCCGTGACGATCGACGGCCGGATGGCGGCCGCGATCTCCGCGACGGCGCCGGCGAACGGCGACTCACCGTCGGCGAGCACTGCGGGCTCGCCCCGGTTGACGGCCAGCGCCACGACCGGGTCGTTCGGGATCTCGAACCGCACCTGCGTCTGCAAGGCCGTCTCCACGTCGTCCCGCGTGACTCCGACCTTGGGGCTGACGCGGTTGAGCACGAGATCGAGACGATTGGCCGGAAAGCCGAGCAGCTCGAGCGTGCGCAGGCTCAGCCTCACGTTCTTCAGCGTCGGCACGTCGAGCCCGCAAACGACGAGCAGGTGATCGGTCGGCTCCAGCGTCGCGAGCATGGGGCCGTAGAAGAACGGTGACGTGTCGACGAGGACGACGTCGTAGGCGCGGCGCGCGACCTCGAGGATCTCGAGCAGCTTCTGCTCGCCGACGAGCTCCGCCTCTTCCGGGCGCAGCGGCGCCGGGAGCACCGCGAGCCCTGACGAGTGGCGCGTCGTGTAACCGGCGAGCTTGCCGGCGTCGAGCTCGCCCGGTGCGAGCACGAGCTCGGAAAGGGTGCGCTCGGGCTCGAGCCCGAGCATGATCGCGGCGTCGCCGAACTGTAGATCGAGGTCGACGAGCAGCACGCGGATGCCGCCGGTGCGGGCGAGGTAGGCGCCGAGGTTCGTGGCGAGCACGGTCTTGCCGGTGCCGCCCTTCGGCGAGAACACGGTGACGATCTCGCCGCGGGGCGCGCCGGCCGTGGCCGAGTAGCGCCCGAAGCCGAAGCGCGCCTTCTCGATCGAGAAGGCGATCGTCTCTGCCATCTGCGGGAGGATGAGCACGTCGGCCACACCTGCGGCGAGCGCCGCGCCGACGAGCGCGGGCGCCGCAGCCTCGGGAACGAGCAGGATCACGGGCGCGTCGGTGTAGCGCCGGATTGCACCGATCTCGGCCTCCAGCACGGAGAAGTACACGGCCGTGTCGCCGCCGGCCTCCATGCACGTGCCGTGCAGGACCGCCGCCAGATCCGGACGCCCGCGAGCTGGTCGGCGGCGTGCTGCGGGTCGGCCGCCCAGGCCGTCACGTGGATGCTCGACGACGCCTCGAGGGTGAGCCGCAAGTCGGCGTCACGCTCGAGATGACCCGTGACGACGACGCGGAGAGTCCGCGCCGTCGTCGAGAGGTCAGGAGCGATCGTCACCGGGCGCCTCCGGCGAGGACGGTGTTGACCGTGTCCACGGTGCGTGCCGAGTCCTTCGGCTTCTTCACCGGCCGCAGGGCCAGCGTCCACTCGGCGGTGTTGTCGGTGAGCTCGAAGCGCTGTGCCTGTGCGTCGGTGAGCGCGAGCACGGCCGAGTTCTTCCCGGTCTCCGCGGTCACCTCGGTGCCGTCGTCGCCGTCGCTCGTGGCCAGCACACGGATGTTCCGGAGAACGACCGAGGACTCGGCGTCCGTCTCCATGCCGTTGCGCTTGAAGACCGCGACGACGTCGACGCGATCTCCCGCCTGCAGCGTGCCGACGAGGAGCTGGTTGGCGTCGCCGGCGACCGAGACGGCGCGCAGCTTGCCCTTGAGCTCGGTGCGGATGCCCTGCTCCTTCGGCGTGGCGAACCGCAGCTCCGTGAGTTGCTCTCCCGCGTAGATCGGCTGCGTGGAGAGAAGGCCCTTGATTTGGTTGGGATTGCTGACGAACTGGGGTGCCGCCGCCTTCTGCGGCACGACCTCCTTGTGGAGGGATGCAGCGATCTTGCTCCCCGTCGTGCCGACGGGGAAGTCGCGCTGGGCGACCCAGACGGTCACCTGCTGCTTGCCCGCAACCTCGTCGTCCTTCGCCGACGTGACGTAGATCACCGTCAGCAGGACGGCCGCGGCAGCGAGCGCGAGCGCGATCACGATGTTCCTGGTGCGATAGTTGATCGTCATTCCACACGCTCCGTTGCCTTGCTCGTCAGGTCGCCGGAAAAGACCACGAACCCGAGCAGGTCGATGTCGAAGGGATAGGACGCCTCGACGGACACGTCGCCGCCCTGCGTCCAGGTGCCCGGGTCACCGGGCGTGATCGTGATGCCGAGCTGGGACTGGTCGAGCTCGCTCGCCGAGGCCCGCACGCGGGCTTCCGCATCTGCGAGCGCCGTCGGATCGTTCCGGCTCACGGCCGCCTCACGCGCGCCGACGCGGACGGCGTCGGTGATCGTGAGGTAGTCGTGGAGGACGATCCCGAACTGGATGATCCCGAGCACGAGGACGATGAGGATCGGCGCCACGAGCGCGAACTCGACCATCGCCTGGCCGTCGTCCCTCTTGATGCTCCTCCGCCGCATGAGTGCCACCCGATCCCCCCGTGCTCAGTTGCCGTTCTGTGTGGCCGGGGCGGCGAGCTCCCCCGAGGATCCCGCCGCCCCGACGTGCGTGGACTACGGCGTCGCCGCGCGAAGCCGGTTGCCGATCCAGTTGAAGACGTCGTCGAGACCGCCCTGCAGGAACACGAGAGCCGTGACCAGGACGATCGCGATCAGCGCGATGATGAGGCCGTACTCGGCCATCGCCTGACCGTCCTCCTTGCGGAGACCGGCGAGACGAGTCTGGAGCGAAACGAAAAGTGCCGTCATGTCGATGTACACCCCCCTTCCCCCAGGAGAGGAAGTCCGCAGTGGGACGAATTTCCGTTGACGCACAGTGGGTTGGCGGGGGCCGCTCTGCGATCCCTCGTTCGAGGGAATCCGAGGCGCTTTCCCTCGATCGAGTGATGGGGAAAGTCCTGCAAAGTGCGATGATCTTGGGTTTTCCCCGCGCAGGCCGAAAGCCACCGCGAGCGGGTCGCGGCGGCGATTGCCGGCCAGCATCTGGGGCCTGCGGGCTTAGCTCACGTCGTCCGAGACCAGGCGTGCAGAGAGGCTCGAGATGTCCGTCGCGATCCGGCTGAAGATCAGGTTCAGCGTTCCCGGAACGTCTTTCCGGTAGAAGTTCGCGGGCGTGGAGGCGATCTGCTCGATCGCGTCGAAGGCCGTGATGCCCCCCGACTCGGGCGCGCCGGTGACGGCGCTCTTGCAGATCTCCGGCGAGCTCCCCCCGCCGTCGAGGTCGTAGCCGATCGAGTAGATGACCGTCCCCGCCGCCTTCGCCCACCCCGCCGACGTCACGCCCTGTCGGCACGGCGTCGTCCGGTACGGGTTCGTGTTCGACCGGGGTGTGCCACGTGCCGGCGGTGTTGGCCGCGCCGTCGGAGAGGAACACGATCACGTCCTGTGCCTCCGGCCGGCCCGACGTGGCGAGCTCCGCCTGTGCCTTGTCGATCGCGTCGGCGTAGGACGTCGTACCGTTCCCCTGCAAGCAGTCGACCGTCGCCACGAGCTGCGACGAGGGGTCGAAGTCGCTCGACAGCGGCTCGATCACGTAGGCCGCGTTGACGTTGTTGTAGTTGGCCTGTGCCGGCGCCGCGCACTTCTGCGCCTGGGTCGGGTTCGGCGGCGTCGGCGGGAAGACCGCCAGCCCGATCCGGTCGAGCGACTCGTCGAAGAAGGTCAGGAACGTCTTCGTGCCCTGCTTCGCGTAGTTGAGGTCGGTGCAGGCCGGGTCCGGCACGATGCCGCTCGGCAGCGATAGCTGGCACATCGAGCCCGTGCGGTCGAGCACGATCATGATGTCGAGCGGCTTCGCGGCGCACGGCGAGCACGCGGTCGCCTTGGCGTGCACGGTGAACGAGTCGAAGCCGAGGACCTTCGCGAAGAGCGTCGGTACCTGCGCGGTCTCGCGTCACCGCGATCACGTTCGTGGAGACGCCGCGAGACGGCGCACAACCGAGCGAGGTGACGCACCGCGTGGAGACCGTCATCGTCGCGTCCTTGACGATCGTGGCCTCGTTCTTCTCGCCGCCGGAGGCACCGTACTGCTGCGCGATCGCGACCGCCGTGGTGCGCGTTCGGCAGCTCCTGCGCGCCCGCGAGCGCCGCCGCGTCGGCTGCCTTCTGCAGCTCCCGCTGGGTGAAGTACGCGGTGCCGACGTCGATCGCGAGGCCGACGAAGCCGATCAGGACGATCATCGAGATCGCGACGAGGACGATCGCCTGGCCCGCCTCGTCGCCGAGCGCCTGCACGCGGTTGCCGCAGAACCGTGTCATCCCACTCCCTCCGAGCGGTATTCCCTCGTCGCAGTGAAGTGACGATCGGGGGACTCACATATCCCTCGTCCGAGGGAACCCGTTCGGCGGAGGAGGGCGATCGGTCGTGGCGAAGCGCGTCGCGTGCGTGTCGTTCGCGTCGAGCGAGAGGCAGACGGGACCGTCGTCTGCGAGCGCTGCGAGCTCGCCGACGGCTTCTTCACGCGCATGCGGGGCTTGCTGGGCCGGTCCGGGCTCGACCCGGAGGAGGGGATGCTGATCCGCCCCGCCGGCTCGGTGCACACGTTCTTCATGCGCTTTCCGATCGACTGTGTCTTCGTCGACCGGGAGGTCACAGTCGTCGCGGTGCGCGAGGACGTGCCGCCGTGGCGGGCGGCTGGGGCGAAAGGTGCGAAGGCGACGCTCGAGCTCCCGGCGGGCGCCGCGGCCCGGGCGGGTCTAGCCGCGGGCGACCGCCTCCGCCTCATCGACCTCGCCTGACCGCCCCGAGCGCTTCGACCTGCAAGAGGTCGAGTCCGCAGGAACGACGGGCCTTGCAACAGACTGTTACGAGGCACCGCCGCCACGCGAGCCCTCATACGGGCTCGCGGAGGTCACGGAGCCGGATTCTCCGGTCGAATCCCATCCAACGGCCGCGTCGCTCCTGGGTTCGGGATGCCAGCCAAGTGACAGTCTGTTACAAGGCCTGACGGCTGCCGTCGTTGCGAAGGCGCCCCGCAGGGTGCTCTCGCAGGGTGCTCTCGGCCTGGCGCAGCGGGGCTATTTCAGCAATGCGACGCGAGGGAACTTCGAGGCGCCGGGGATGATCGCTCCGGCGTCCGCGCCCAGCCAGCCCTCGAGCAGCGCAGCGTAGACGGAGCGGAAGTCAGCCGTCGCGCGGAGGTTGCCGCCCACGTCGAGCGTCTGCAGACCTGGGAACTCGCCGACCATCCGGCCGGCAGCGTGCGTGCCGACCACGAACCCCAGGCCGGCGGCGCCGTGGTCGGTGCCGTTCGATCCGTTCTCCCGCGCGCGTCGACCGAACTCGCTCCAGACGTGGACGCAGCACGCGGTCGGCGAGGCCGCGTGCCTCGAGATCGCGCTGGAACGCGAGCAGCGAGTCGGCGGTCAGTCTGAGCCCGTTGGCGAGCTCGTCCGGCTGGTTGTCGTGCGTGTCGTAGCGTCCGGGCGCCGTGATCGCCACACAGCGGACGGGAAGCCCGGCGGCGAGCATCGCCGCCAGGCCGGCAAGCCGGTGCGGGAACGCGTCGTCGGACGGGGGGTACGGGACGGGCGTGCCGAGGCTCGGCGTCTTCCCGTCCTTGGGTCTGAAGCCCGCCAGGCGGCCGTACAGCTCGTGCGACTGCCGTGCCACGCCGGCCGCCGCCGCGAGCCCGTCGTCACCGCCGGAGGGCAGGGAGCCGATGGCCCCGACCGCGTCGAGCAGCCGGTCGGCGACCTCGCCCCAGACGCCACGGGTCCAGAAGTCGTATCGGTCGGGACCGTCGATCGACGCGATCGGCACCTTCGCCGTGGCGAGCGCCGGTTGGAGGCGATTGTCGAGCGAGACGCCCTGCAGCGGGTTGTCCCCGGCGCCGACACGATCGAGGTAGCGGCCGAGCCAGCCGGTGCGCAGCGCGTCGGTCGTGGCACCGACCTCCCAGTAGTGCCGCGAGGTGAAGTGCGACTGGTTCGCGCCCGTGTACCCGACCCCCGGCAGCACGCTCACCTTGCCCTCGCCGTGCAGCGTCGCGAGCCCGGCGAGCGACGGGTGCCAGTACAGGCGCGCGTCCTCGGCGAATGGTGTCGCAGCCTCCGCCGAGAGCCCCAGCCGCGGTCGGTACTGCCGGTAGAGCGGGTCGCCCGCGGGGAAGAGCATGTTGAGCGAGTCCGCGCCGCCGTCGAGAAAGACGCTCACGAGCACGCGCGACGGAGCAGCCGCCGCCGCGGCCTCGATGCCCTCCGCGAGGGCCTCCGGCCGCAGCGCGCCGACGCCGTACACGGCGAGGGCGGTGCCGAGCCCTCGCAGGACGAAGCTCCGGCGGTCGAGCCCGCTGCCGGCCGGCAGCGGCATCCCGGGTTCGATCGCCGGCAGTCCGCGTCCCGCCTCCGCGACGCCGGCGCGGAGGAGCGAGGAGCGGGTGTGCTCGGCACAGCAGCGGGCGCGGGAGACAGAAGGCATCAGCGGTGCTAACACGTCTGGTAGTCGGGGGACGAGACGAGGAGCTGGCGCACCGCGTTCGCGACGAGCGGCGGATACGACTTCGCTTTCCAGCCCTTCGCGCCAGCAAGCGAGTCCTTCGCGAAGCGGAGCAGCATCGACCTGGTTTCGGGCCGGACGGTCGGGTTGCCCATCACCTTGAACGCGCCCTTCACGATCGCCTCGGGGTCGTTCGGCACCCTCGGGCCCTTGCCGTCGGAAAGGCTGTACGGAGCGAGCGCGTAATTCGCCAGTGCCCAGCGGCCGCGGAACGTCGCCGTGTCGAGCCAGCGCGTGTCGTCCCAGCCCGCCACGTTCGGCGGATAGAAGAGGCGTTGCCCGGCCATCACGCCGAGCCACACCCAGGAGGTCGTGTCGACCGGCCTGCCCAGCCCGCGGAGGAGGCCGGCGAGGTAGACGGTCGGAGGCTTCACCTGGCGCGGGCCGGTGTACAGCGCGGGGTGACGGAGGATCGCCTCGATCAGCGGGCGCACCTGGAAGTCCTGCCGGTAGAGCGTCTCCAGCCCTGCTCGCGTCGCCGCGTCAGGCGGCGCCGGGACGAAGTACGACCAGAGCTTCTCCGCGACGAAGCGCGGATGGCGGGGATGACGTAGGCAGAGCGAGACGGCGTCGCGGTAGTCGAACGTGCCGCGCTGGCCGAAGACGGCCTTGAAGCCCTCGTCCCAGCGACCCCGGTCGAAACGGAAGTTCGTGGGGCCGGTGCCGCGCACCCAGTCCGAGCGCCAGCCCGTCAGCGCGCGCGCCTGCTCGCGCACGTCCGCCTCGGTGTAGCCGACCCCCTCGCCGAGCGTGAACAGCTCCATCAGCTCGCGCGCGTAGTTCTCGTTCGGGCTTCCTTTCCGGTTCGACGTGCCGGAGAGCCAGATCAGCATCGCCGGGTTGACGGTGACGGCGCGCAGGAGCTCGCGGAACGAGCCGAGCGCGTGGTCTCGGAAGAGGTCGTTCTGCTGGAGCATCAGCCGCTGGGAGCCGACCCCCGCGTTCGAGGTCGCGAACCAGTCGTGCCAGACGAGCGTCATCCGCTCGCGCAGCGGGGTGGAGGTGCGCACCATCCGGTCGAGCCACCACAGGTGGTCGTGCCCGTAGGCGTCGGCCGGCGCGAGCGGCCGTCCCTTGTCGTCGCGGGGCGGCGGCCCGACCAGCTTCTCCGGGCCCGGTCGGGTCAACGAGCGGACGGCGTCGTCGAGCCCGAGCCTCGCGAGCTTCACTGCCTCGCCCTGGCGCGGGCCGAAACCGGCGCGCCACAGCAGACGCTCCGCCTGCGCGGGCCCGAAGGCGCCGTTGTAGCGAGGGAGGGTCACAGTCGTTTCCTTCGCGCCGCCGCCGGGGCGTTCCTCCGCTACTTCACGGTGAGCGGAGCGAACATGCCGCGCTCCTTGTGCGTCGGCAGCGAGCACCAGAGCGCATATTTCCCGGCGAGCAGGGTCACCGTCTTCTCCGCGCGGCCGCCGCGGAGGAAGTTCTCCTGCTTCGCGAAGTGGATCGGCTTCGACCCCTTCACCTTGCGCAGGACGACGAGGTCGTGTGCGTCCTGCCCGAAGTTGACGACCTCGATCGTCACCTTGCCGGGCCTCAGGCGCTGGCGTGAGAGGTTGAGGAACCACTCGTCCTGCGTCACCTGGATCCGCTGAGGCGCCGCGGTCGAACCCGGAGCACCGGGGGCGACGAGAAGGACGGCGAGCGCGACGAACGCGGAGACAACAGCCAGAGCACGCATCAGGCGACCACCTTGTAGCGGGGCATCTTCTTGGCGTCGGGCAGGATGCGCGCGGCGTCGACGTCGAACCACTGCTCGAGCAGCGATGCGTACAGCGCGCGGAAGTCGCTCGTATGCCGCAGGTTGCCGTCCTTGTCGAGGCGCTGCATGCCCGGGAACTCGCCGACCATCTTCCCGCGCGCTCTCGTGCCGAGCAGGAAGGCGGTGCCGGCGGCGCCGTGGTCGGTGCCGTTGTCGGCGTTCTGCTCCGCCCGGCGTCCGAACTCCGTCCACACGAGCGTCAGGACGCGGCCGCCGAGCCCGCGCCGCTCGAGGTCCTTCTGGAAGGCAGCGAGCGCCTGGGAGACCTCGTTCAGCCCTTGCTCGAGCGCCCCCGGCTGGTCGGCGTGGGTGTCGTAGCTGCCGGGGCCGGTCAGCGCCGCGATGCGGATCGGGAAGCCGCGGTCGAGCATCGCCGCCAGGCCGGCGAGGCGCTTCGCGAACTCGCCGTCCGGATACTCCGCCTTGGAGTCGAAGTGCGCCTGGCCGTCCTTGCCGATGAACCGGGACAGTTGCTGCCGGAGGCGATCGGACTGCTGCGGCCGTCTGGCTCGCCTGGGCGAGCGGGAGGTCGGGGCTCTTGGACAGCGCGCCGAGGTCGCCGATCGCGTCGCCGAGGAGCTCGTCGACCACGTCCCACACGTTGTGCGAGCCGAACCGGTAGTCCGCCGGGCTCGCCAGGCTCGACACCGGGTTCTTCGCCGTGGCCAGGGAGGGCAGCAGCGCCCCGTCGAGGCTGAGGCCCTGCATCGCGTTGTCTCCGTCTCCGATCACGTCGATGAGCCGGCCGAGCCAGCCGGTCGACGCTTGGACGTCGAGCTGGCCCACCTCCCAGTAGTGGCGCGACGTGAAGTGCGACTGGTCCGGGTGCGAGTAGCCGATGGCCGGGAACACCGACATCCTGCCGCGCTTGTGCAGCTCGGCGAACGGCTTGAGCGCGGGATGCCAGTGGAGGCGCCCGTCCTCCTTGAAGGCTGGCCCGTCGCCGGGCTTGAGCGCGAGGGTGGGGCGGAGCCTGCGGTAGCGGCCGTCGCCGACCGGCGCGAGGATCGACAGCGCGTCCGCGCCGCCCGGCAGGAAGACGTTGACGAGGACACGGTTGCCGCTACCCCCCACGGCTGCCTTCGCGATGCCCTCGTCGAACGCCGAGGGGAGGAGCGACGTGGTGCCGTAGACGGTCAGTGCCGTGCCGACGGTGCGCGACAGGAACGAGCGGCGGTCGAGGCCCGTACCGGCGGGCCGCGGCATACCCGGCTCGATCGAGGGCAGACCCTTGCCGGCCTCCGCGACGCTGCGGCGGAGGAAGGAGGCTCGACCGAACTCGTCGCAGTGGTTGCAGCGGCGTGCGCTCATGCGGTTTGCATCTCCGGACTGGCGGCGATGAGCTGACGGAGTGCGTTCAAGGTCATCACGGGGAAGGTCTTCTGGCGCCAGTCGTCGGCGACGGCGGCGTCCATCGAGCGCGACGCGAAGCGGAGCAGCCCGTTCTTCGTCTCCGGGCTCAGCCGCGGGTTGCCCCAGAACTCGAGCGCGCGGTCGACGAGCTTGGCGGGATCGCGCGGGGCATCCACCTGCTTGGCGTCCCGCTCGGGGTGTGGCGCATGCCTGCGCAGCACGCGACCGGCGAGATCCCAGCGGGCATGGAACGTCGACGTGTCGAGCCAACGCGCGTCGTTCCAGCCGGATACGTTCGGCGGGTAGAAGAGGAGCTGGCCGGAGAGGATCGAGAGCCACACGAAGTCCTCGGTCTGCACGCGGTCTCCGAGCGAGCGCAGCATGCCGGCCAGGTAGACAGCGGGCGACTTGGCCATACGCGGGCCTTCGTAGAGCACCGGATGGCGGAGGATCGCAGAGACCACGGGGCGGATCTCGTGGCCCGAGCCCTTGTAGAGCGACTCGAGCGCGCCCTGCGTCTCCGGGTCGGGGGGCACCGGGATGAAGTAGCTCCAGAGCTTCTGCACGAAGAACGGCGCATGTGCCGGGTGCTCGATCGCGAGCCGCACGGCCCCCTTCCAGTTGAATGGTCCGGCTTTGCCGAAGACCACCTTCATCGCGTCGTCGTGGTACTCGCTCTTGAAGCGGAAACGCTTGAAGCCGTAGCCGTCCTGCCAGTCCGCGGTCCAGCCGGTCAGGGCCCGGGCCTGCTCGCGGATGTCCCGCTCCGTGTACCCGTTGCCCGCGCCCATCGTGAACAGCTCCATCAGCTCGCGCGCGAAGTTCTCGTTCGGGTGCTCCTTGGAGGAGTTGAGTCCGTTGAGGTAGATGAGCATCGCCGGGTTGATCGCCACCCGCATTGCGAGCCCTTTGAACGAGCCTAGGCCGATCGAGCGGAAGAGCTCGTTCTGCTCGAGCATCAGGCGCTGCGAGCCGACCTGCTCGTTCGAGGTCGCGAACCAGTCGTGCCACACGAGCGTCATGCGCTCGCGCAGGGGGGTCGAGGTGCGGACCATGCGGTCGAGCCACCAGAGGACGTCGTGCCCGAACTTGTGCTCCGGCGCCAGGCGGCGTCCGTCCGAGCTGAGCGGATGCATGCCGACGAGCCGGTCCTGGCCCGGCTTCGTCAGCCACTCGACGGCCCCATCTAGCCCGCGCTGTGCAACCTGGAATTCCTCCCCCCGCCGCGGCCCGAACCCGGCGCGCCAGAGGAGGCGCTCGGCCTCCGCGGGGCCGAACGGTCCCGTGTAGACCGGCAGCGGCATGGAACCTTCATCGGCACGCGGGCGGCTCGGCCCACGCCACCCGACCGAGGGATTCGAGCCGCCCAACTATCCTGCATCGTCCATGAAGGTCGTGCTTCCCGACTCCACCGAGCTGGAGCTGCCGGACGGCTCCACAGGACTCGACGCGGCGCGCGCGATCGGCCCGAAGCTCGCCGAGCAGGCCGTGCTCGTGCGTGCGAACGGGGACGTGCGCGACCTGCGGTTGCCGCTCCACGACGGCGAGCGCCTGCAGATCCTGACCACGCGGGACACGCAGGACCCGGACGCCCTGTTCGTGCTCCGGCACTCTGCGGCGCACCTGCTCGCGGAGGCGGTGATGCGCCTCTATCCCGGCGTGAAGATCGCGATCGGGCCGCCGATCGAGAACGGGTTCTACTACGACTTCGAGTTCCCGGAGCCGATCCACGAGGAGGATCTCGCGGTGATCGAGGCCGAGATCGCGCGGGAGCTCGCCGAGGGGCGCGCCTTCGCCCGCGAGGACGTCGAGCGCGAGGAGGCGATCGAGCGCTTCCGCGCCGAGGAGCAGCCGTACAAGGTCGAGCTCGCCGAGACCGCCGAGGGCGCGATCTCGCTCTACACGCAAGGGGCCTTCACCGATCTCTGCCGCGGCCCGCACCTGCAGGACGCGGCACCGATCAAGGCGCTCAAGCTGACGGGGCTCGCCGGCGCCTACTGGCGCGGCGACGAGCACAACACACAGCTGACCCGTGTCTACGGCACCGCCTTCTACAACCAGCAGGACCTGGACGATCACCTCCAGCGGCTCGAGCTCGCACGCGCCCGCGACCACCGTCGGCTCGGCCGGCAACTCGACCTCTTCCATCTCTCGGACGAGTCGCCCGGCTCGCCGTTCTGGCACCCGAAGGGGATGGTGATCTGGAACGAGCTCGAGGATCTCCGCCGCCGCGAGAACCTGCGACGCGGCTACGCGGAGGTCAAGACCCCACTCATGTACGACGTCGACGTCTACAGGACGTCGGGGCACTACGAGAACTACGCCGACCACATGTTCTTCATTCCGGACGGCGAGCGGACGTTCGCGCTGAAGCCGATGAACTGCCCCGGCCACATGCTTCTGTTCGGCAGTCAGCTGCGGAGCTACCGCGATCTGCCGATCCGGTACGCGGAGAGCTCCACGCTGCACCGGAACGAATTGGCGGGCGCGATCCACGGCCTCCTGCGCGTGCGCCACATCACGCAGGACGACGCGCACATCTTCTGCACGGATGAGCAGGTGCCGGGAGAGATCGACGGCTGCATCGAGTTCGCGAAGGACCTCTACGCCCTCTTCGACGTCGTCCCGCACGCCGAGCTGTCGACGAGGCCGGAACACCGGCTGGGCACCGATGAGGAGTGGGACCGAGCGGAGGGCATCCTGCGGGACGCGCTCGAGCGGCACGAGATCGCATTCGTGATCGGCGAGGGCGAGGGCACCTTCTACGGCCCGAAGATCGACCTGCACATGGACGACGCGCTGGGTCGCTCCTGGCAGATGGGGACGATCCAGGCCGACGCCCAGATGCCGCGCCGGTTCGGACTGACCTACATGGGCGCGGACAACCGCGAGCACACGCCGATCGTCATCCACCGCGCGCTGCTCGGCTCGCTCGAGCGGTTCATCGGGATCCTCGTCGAGCACACGGGCGGCGAGTTCCCGTTCTGGATCGCGCCCGTGCAGGCACGGGTGCTGCCCGTCGGCGAAGGGCATCGTGACGCGGCGGTGGGGCTCGCGGCGAAGCTGCGCGAAGCGGGCTACCGCGCCGACGTCGACGCCCGCGACGAGACGCTCGGCCGGCGGATCCGCGACGCCGAGCTGGAAAAGGTCCCGTACGTGCTCGTCTGGGGCGATCGGGAATCGGAGGGCGCGCTCGCGGTGCGCCATCGCGCCGAGGGCCAGTCGACGCTGTCGCTCGACGGGCTGCTCGCCGCCTTCGCGGCACAGGTGCCGTCGTAGCCGCGAGATCTGTCTCGCTTGTACGGACGCACGGAGTGGCGCTTGCTACAGTCTCCCTCTGCAAGCAGGAGCGGACGCCCCTCACCTCACCAGCAGAGGTTGGTCGAGGTTCAACCGAGTCGCAGGCGACGAGGGAACAGCCGCTGCCGCATGCAGCGGTTTTTTCGTTGTCGGGCAAGGAGCACAGTGAAAGGATCAGACGAGACTGGTGATTGATCTTTGAGACCACGGCGCCGTCCCGAAGACAGGACGCGCCCCGTCGTTCAGCACGAACGCATCAACGAGCAGATCCGCGTGCCGCGGGTCCGCCTCGTCGGTGAGGGCGGGGAGCAGATCGGGATCAAGGCGACGAGCGAGGCGCTCGAGTACGCGTACGGCAAGAACCTCGATCTCGTCGAGGTCGCCGCGAACGCCGATCCGCCGGTCGCGCGGGTGATGGACTACGGCAAGTGGCGGTACGAGCAGGAGCAGCGCGCGAAGCAGGCCCGCAAGCACCAGTCGCAGATCCTCGTCAAGGAGATCAAGCTCAGACCGAAGATCGGAGTACACGACTACGAGACGAAGAAGGGTCACGTCGTCCGCTTTCTCAACCAGCGGGCGAAGGTGAAGGTCACGATCATGTTCCGGGGGCGCGAGAACCTCCATCCGGAGCGGGGTCGCGATCTGCTCCTCCGTCTCGCCGAGGACGTCCATGAGCTGGGGCAGATCGAGCAGCAGCCCACGCTGGACGGACGCAACATGATCATGCTGCTGGGACCGACCAAGAACGCAGGAGTGAAGCCGGATGCCAAAGGTGAAGACATCGAGCGGAGCGAAGAAGCGCTTCAAGGTGACGGGAAGCGGGAAGGTCCTCCGCCGCCACGCGATGAGGAGCCACAACCTCACGAAGAAGTCGTCGAAGCGTAGGCGCGGCTTCCGCAAGCTGTACGAGGTCGCGGAGCGCGACGCCAAGAACGTCAAGAAGATGCTGGGGATGTAGCGATGCCACGCGTCAAGCGATCCGTCCACGGGCGCAAGAAGCGTCGCAAGGTCCTCGAGCAGGCCAAGGGCTACTACGGCCGCAAGCACTCGAGCTACCGCTTCGCGAAGGAGCAGGTCGAGCACTCGCTCGTCTACGCGTACCGCGACCGCAAGAACAAGAAGCGCACGTTCCGCTCGCTCTGGATCGTGCGCATCAACGCCGCCGCCAGGGCCAACGGCCTGTCGTACAACCAGCTGATCTCCGGGCTGCACAAGGCCGGCGTCGAGCTCGACCGGAAGTCCCTCGCCGATCTCGCCGTCAGCGATCCGCAGGCGTTCACCGTCGTCGCCGAGCAGGCGAAGGCCGCGCTCGGGTCGACGGCGCCGGCGAAAGCGGCACCGGCACCTGAGGGCGAGCCGGAGACCGAGGCCGCGTAGGACGCCCGGAGTGGCGCCAGCGGCGAGCGCGATCGAGGCGGCGCTCGCCGTCGACGGCACGATCGACATCACGACCACCGGCGCTCGCACCGGCCGGCCGCGTCGCATCGAGATCTGGTTCCTCCGGCTCGACGGCCGGACCTTCATCACGGGCATCCCTGGCCCGCGCGGGTGGTACGCGAACCTGCTCCAGCACGAGCGCTTCAGGTTCCACCTGAAGGAGTCGGTGAGCGCGGACCTGCCGGCACGCGCCCTTCCCGTCACCGATCCCGTTCTGCGGCGCTGGGTGTTCGAGCAACCGCATCGGTGGAACGACTGGTACCGGGCGCAGTCGTCGCTGGAGTCGCTCGCCACCGGCGCGCCGATGGTCGAGGTGTTCTTCACCGACCCAGCCGCGTGATCACCTCTCGCGACAACGACACGCTGAAGCTCGTCCGCAAGCTCCGCGAGCGCAAGCATCGCACGGAGACCGGGCTCTTCGCCTGCGAAGGCGAGGATCTCGTCGACGCCGCTCTCGCGGCGGGCATCGAGCCGGTGCAGCTGCTCGTTGCCGGCGAGTCGGTGGCAGCGGAGCTGATGCCGTCCGTCTCGACGCTGCCCCATCCGGCCCGCGTGATCGGACTGTTCCGGCGGGACGACCTGCCCGGGGGTGAGCGACCAGTCTGCCTGGCGCTGTGGCGGCTCGCCGATCCCGGGAACGTGGGCACGCTCCTACGGACGGCAGACGCATTCGGTGCGTCGATCGCGCTCTCGGCGGGGTGCGCCGACGCGACGGGGCCGAAGGCCGTGCGGGCGTCGGCTGGGGCGATCTTCCGGGTGCCCCTGATCCCGTGGAACGACGCGCCCGAAAGAGGCATCGCGCTCGTCGCCCACGGCGGCGCGCCCCTGACGGAGATCCGGCTCGAGCCACCCTTCACGGTGCTCCTGGGCTCCGAGCGCGGGGGCCTTCCCGAGCGCCTTGTAACAGACTGTTGCAAGGCGACGATTCCGCTCTCGGGCGCGGCGGAGTCGCTGAACGTGGCGGCGGCAGGGGCGATCGCGCTCTACGAGCTCTCGCGACGCTCGGTCTGAGCGGCGCGAGCAGCGTTCTGCAGTCTCAGCTCCGCAATGCGTGCCTGAAGCCGCTGCATGAGAGGGTCGGAGCGCGCCCACTCGTCAACGCGCTGCTCAATCCTCTTCTTCTTCCTCGGATCCATCGTCGTCCTCGTCGGAAAGTGCCGCGATGATGGTGCGGACGTCGCGGCGGATGCCGAGCAGCACGCCGAACATCAACTCCACGTCCTCGTCGGTTAATGACCCGAGTGTGCCCGCGTGGCACATGCGCTGGCAAGACGCCACTTCTTGCCACGTCCCGCCTAGCCGAACCCGCCGCCTCCGCCTCCGCCCCCGCCCCCTCCCCCGCCCGAGAACCCGCCGCCTCCGCCGCCCGAGCCGGACGACGGCGGCGCGAGCGCCGAGCCGAAGCCCGAGGCGAGGTCGCCGATCGCCATCGCGCTCGCGCCCGAGCCGAGGGTGCCGTTGGGCGAGATCCAGAAGATCGTGCTTGCGGTCGCGAGCTCTTCCGGCATGTACAGATGGGCGGCTTGGAGCACGCGGTCGGCGATGCCGAACGCGATCCCGTAGACGAGATAGCGCTCCCACAATTCGAGCGTGGCGGGCGGCGCGTCCTGCAGGCGCGGGAAGTCGGAGAGGTAGCGGCGGAACGCCTCCCAGCGTTCCGCCTCGGCCTCGCCAGCAGCGGTGCGTCGCCGCCAGAGCCGGCGCTGGGTGAGCGCGCCGAGCACGAGGGCGGCGTTGACGAGGGAGGCGAAGGCGAGGCCGAGCAGGACGACGTCGCTCCAGCGCGGATACACGGTGCGCCAGCCGTCGATCGCGAGCCAGCCGAGGAGGGCGCCGACGGCGACGAAGGCGACGAGCGCGAGAACCAGGGGGAGCACGCCGAGCGACATGAGCCAGCGGCGGTCGCCGACCGCGGTCGAGACGTTGCCCTTGAAGGCGCTGAAGCGCGGCGCCATCGTCGCGCGCTGGTCTTCGATCTGCTCGCGGAAGCGCGATAGGCGCTCGCTGCCTCCATCGAGCACGTCGTCGACGACGTTCGTGACGCTCGTCTCCCAGGCCGTCAGCGGCGCGCTGCGGTCGCCGGGGGAAAGCTCGAGATCGGCGATCCGCTCCGTGCGCAGCCCTGCCCAGGTGGAGCGCTCCGTCGTCACCGGCCCGGAGCGGTAGACGCCGCGCCGAATGAGGTCGAACAACGTCGCCGTGAACTCGAACGAGCCCGCCTCGCCGCCTTGGCGCAGCAAGGTGGGTACGAGCGCGGGCTCCGTCGCGGTGGGCGGCTCCTGCTCGTACTCGCGGTCGTACCCGGTGTGTCGCTCCCGACCGAAGCTCCAGTAGACGAACCCGATCACGAGCATCGCCGGGATCGTCCCCAGCAACAGCACATAGAGGGCAGAGCGCCACGGGTGAGCCTTCGCATCGTCGATGCGCTCCCGGTCACGCTCGTAGGCGGCCGCGTCCGCGAGCTCCTCGTCAGTGATCTGCTCGAGGCCGTTGCCGCTCTCGACACGCATTGCCGAGGTGGACGAGAACGCCGCGCGGGGGTACAGCGCGCGCAGCTCGACGAACTGCCCTGCCGGGATGTCGATCGCGCGCAGCACCGCGCTCCGCTGCTGCAGTGTCACGTCTCCACGCACCCAGACCGGGTGGCCCCAGGCACGGACGACGTCGCCGGGGCCCGTCATCGTGGCGCTCAACCGGCCGAGTGTCTGCTTCCACTCGTCACCCCACACCTTCAGGTTGACGTCGACCACGTCGTCGTGGGCGACGGCCAGCCCGGTGAGTGCGTAGCGGATCGTGAACGTCCGTTCCTCGTTCGCAGCCGTGAACCGCCAGACGACCCGGACGCGGCCGCCGAGATCGCGGGTGCCGAACGTCCCCGGCGGCCCGCCCGGCTGGAGCTCCGTCGAGGCGCCCGGGCGCGTACGGCCGTCCGTTCTCGAGCACGGCGATGTCGACGACCTGCTCACCCGAGCGGTACGGGATCTCACGGAACCCGTAGGTGAAGGAGCCGCTGAAGGACACGGTGATCGCCTCGACGACGGCGACAGCGCCGTCGCCACGCACCGTGACGTCGACGTTCGAAGAGATCAGCGAGTAGGTCTGCGCGCGGGCGGGGCCGGCCAGCGCGGCTGCCGCCGCGAGCGCGACTACGCAGGCTGTGAGAAGTCGACGCGTGGTGCCTCCCGCTGCGCGTCGTCCTCGACCTCGAAGAACTCGCGCCGGTCGAAGTTGAACGGGCCGGCGAGGACCACCCCGGGGAAGGTCTGGATCGCGTTGTTGTACGTGAGCACGGTGTCGTTGTAGACCTGGCGCGAGATCGCGATCCGGTTCTCGGTCTCTTCGAGCTGGGATTGGAGCTGCCGGAAGTTCTCGTCCGCCTGCAGCTCGGGGTAGGCCTCCGCGACGGCGAAGAGGCGCCCCAGCGCCTGGCTGAGCAACCCTTCCGCCTGCGCCGCGTCGGCCGGCGTCTGCGCCCGCTGCGCCGCCGTGCGCGCCTCGGTCACGGCCTCGAACGTGCCCCGCTCGTGCGCGGCGTAGCCCTTCACCGTCTCGATGAGGTTGGGGATCAGGTCCCAGCGCCGCTTCAGCTGCACCTCGATCTGCGCCCACGCATTGTCGACGCGATTGCGGAGCCGGACAAAGTTGTTGTAGAGCGCGATCAGGCCGACGACGAGCAGGGCCACGATCACGAGCACGACGATCCATACCCACATGGCGACCCGAGTAGATCACACCCGCAGGACGCCTGACTAGGATCGCCGCGTGGCGGTCGTGGCTCGCATCAACGTCACTCCCGTCAAGGGTCTGGCGCTGCAGCACCCCGAGCAGGTCGAGCTGACGGCGTCGGGCGCCCGCGACGACCGTCGCTTCCTGCTCACCGACCACGCGGGCCGGCTCGTCAACGGCAAGCGGATCGGGGGCGCGCTGGGGCTTGCCTCGGCGGCATGGAGCCCCGACGACGAGCGGCTGGCGGTGCGCGCTCCTGGCGGCGATGTGTCCGCCGTGGTCGAGCAGGGCCGCTCGATCGCGGTGGAGGTCTACGGGCGCACGCTCGGCTGCACCGTCGTCGAGGGGCCGTTCGCCGAGGCGCTCTCCGAGCTCGCGGGGATGCCGGTCCTGCTCGTCGAGCGGCCCGAGGGATCGTGGGCGACCGACGCGCGCCCGGCCACGCTCGTGTCGCAGGCGTCGCTCGCTGCGTTCGGCGGCGACGGCCGCCGCTTCCGCATGCTGCTCGAGCTCGACGGTCTGGAGGCGTACGCGGAGGATCGCTGGCAGGGGTGGCGAGTCCGCGTCGGCGAGGTCGAGCTGCTCGTCGAGCAGCCAACCCCCCGCTGCGCGCTCCCGTCCTTCGACCCGGAAACGGGGGAACGCACGACCGACATGCTGCGCGAGATCCTGGCGCGCCGCGGCGCGATCGACGGCCAGCCGTGTCTCGGCGTCTACGCCGAAGTTGTCGGCCCGGGCGTCGTGCGGGTCGGCGACACCGTCGAGCGAGTCACGTAGAGCAGACGAAGATCATGTCCTCGCCGCCGTCGAAGGGGCGGCGGTCGAACCAGCCGTAGACCGCCTCCACCGCGAAGCCGGCCCGCTCCAGCAGCTCGCGCCACTCCGGCACCGCGAGCCAATGGAGCGTGAACATCGCCGCGGCGCCGTCGGAGCTGACTGAGAGCGTGAGTGTGCGCGACTTCTCGTTCCAGTCCGCGCGCTCGAAGATCCCGGGCTCGCGCTCGAGCCAGCGTCCGTCCGTCTCCTCGATGTCCTCGGGGCTCGGAGCGAACACGTCAAAGACGAGACGGCCGCCCGGCGCGAGCAGGCTGCGGGCCGCACGGAGCGCGCGCAGCTTCTCGCCCTGGTCGGTCATGTGCAGGAGCGAGCGGAAGGGGCAGATCGCAAGTGGGACGCGCTCGTCGATCGGCGGCTCCCGCAGGTCGCCGAGCCGGAGGTCGACGAGCGCGCCGACGCCCGCCGCCTCGGCCGACTCTCGGGCGAGCGCCAGCATCCCCGGCGACTGGTCGACCCCGATCACCCGCACGCCGGCCCGTGCCACCGGCACCGCGATCCGGCCGGTGCCGACCGCCAGCTCGACGACGGGGCCCCCCGAGCAGACCGCCTCCTCGACGTAGAACGCGACGTCCTCCGTCACGGAGCGGCTCCACGGGTCGTAGAAGGGCGCGATCGAGTCGTACAGGGCGGCCATGGCGCCCGGGTAGTATCGCCACCCGATGGATGCCGAGGCGCTCGAGCAGGAGGCACTCGCCGCCGCCGCGGCTGCCGGTTCCGTGGACGAGATCGAGGCCGTCCGCGTCGAGCACCTCGGTCGCAAGAGCCCGCTCAAGCTCGCGCTTCGCGACGTGCGAGACCGCGAGACGGGCATGGCGTTGAACGCGGCGCGGGAGGCCGTCGAGGCCGCCGTCGCCGCGCGGGAGGCAGAGCTCGAGCGCGCCGAGCTCGACCGGCGCCTCACGGAGGAGCAGGTCGACGTGACCCTGCCCGCCGGCGCTTCGCGGCGCGGCCACTACCACCCGATCACGCAGATCCGCCGCGAGATCGAGGACTTCTTCCTCGGCCTGGGCTACCGGGTCGTCGACGGCCGCGAGGTGGAGACCGTCCGTTACAACTTCGACGCCCTCAACTTCCCGCCCGGGCACCCCTCCCGCTCGCCGCTGTCCACGCTCTACCTCGACGCAGACACCGTGCTCCGCACCGAGACGTCGCCGTCGCAGATCAGGGTGATGGAGGCCCAGCAGCCGCCCGTCTACGTCGTCTCGCTCGGCCGCACGTACCGGCGGGACACGCCGGACGCGACGCACACGCCGATCTTCCACCAGGTCGAAGGGCTCGCGGTCGACGAGGGGATCACGCTCGCCGACCTCAAGGGAACGTTGCTGCAGCTGATGCGCCATCTCTTCGGCCCGGATCGTGACGTCCGATTCCGCACGCATCACTTCCCGTTCACCGAGCCCTCGATCGAGCCGGATGTCTCGTGCTTCCTCTGCGACGGCGCAGGCTGCTCCGTCTGCCGTCACTCGGGCTGGATCGAAATGGGCGGCGCCGGGATGGTGGATCCCAAGCTGTACGAGTTCGTCGGTTACGACCCCGAGCGGTGGAGCGGCTTTGCGTTCGGGCTCGGCCTCGAGCGGATCGCGATGCTGCGCCACGGCTTGCCGGACATCCGGGAGCTGTGGCGCGACGACCTGCGCCTGCTGAGGCAGTTCTAGTAGTGCTTGCGCCGCTCTCCTGGCTGCGCGAATACGCGTCCTTCGAGGCGACGGCCCGCGAGCTCGCCGATCGGCTCTCGATCTCCTCTCTCGAGGTAGAGCGGGTGCTGGACGTCGGGCCGCCCGATGTCGACGGCAATCTCGGCCGCTTCCTCGTCGGCCGCGTCGTGGAGGCCGGCAAGCACCCGAACGCCGACCGGCTGCAGCTCTGCCGCGTCGACGTGGGGGAGGGCGAGCCGCGTCAGATCGTCTGCGGCGCCTGGAACTTCGGCGCCGGCGCGACGGTCGCGGTGGCCCTGCCTGGGGCGCTGCTCCCCGGTGCCGACGAGCCCCTGCGCGAGGCGGAGCTCCGCGGCGAGACCTCCCGCGGGATGATCCTCTCGGAGCGCGAGCTGCAGCTCGGCGAGGACCACAGCGGCATCCTCGTGCTCGAGGCCGGCCTCGAGCCCGGCGCGCCGCTCGCCGATGTCCTGCCGCTGCGCGAGCAGGTGCTCGACGTGACGCCGACGATGAACCGCGTCGACCTGCTGTCCATGGTCGGGCTCGCGCGGGAGGTGGCAGCGCTCCTCCACGGGGAGTTTCGTTCCCCGTCACCCGCCGACGCGGAGCTCGTGGACGCGGAGGAGGTGGAGATCCGCATCGAGGATCTCGGCCGCTGCCCGCGCTACATCGGCCGCGTCTTCCGGGACGTGACGATCGGTCCGTCGCCCGCGTGGCTGCGTGCGCGGCTGCACCTGGCGGGGATGCGGTCGATCTCCAACGTCGTCGACGTGACGAACTACGTGATGCAGGTCTACGGCAGCCCGTTGCACGCCTTCGACCGCTCGCGCCTCGCAGGAGGCCGCATCGTGGTCCGCCGCGCCCGCCCCGGCGAGGAGCTCCGTGCGCTCAACGACACGCTCTATCGCCTCGACGAGCGCGACCTCCTGATCACTGACGGCGAGAAGGCCGTCGCCCTGGCGGCGATCATGGGCGGGCTGGAGAGCGAGGTGGGCGGGGAGACGACCGAGGTGCTGCTCGAGGCGGCGAACTTCGAGCCGATCGGGATCCTGGAGACGTCGGAGCGGCTCGCGTTGCGCACGGCGGGGTCGAACCGGTGGGAGAAGGGCGTCGACCCGCATCTCGCGGAGCCCGCCGCAGTGCTGGCGAGCCGCATGCTCGTCGACCTCGCGGGAGCACGGATGACGGCAGCCGCCGACGTGCACGGCGAGCTTCCCGAGCGGCCCGTCGTCCGCTTCCGGCCCGAGCGGGCGGACGCCGTGATCGGTCTCGCCGTCGAGCCTGCCGCGCAGCGTGGGATCCTGGAGCGGTTCGGGTTCGTGGTCGGGAACGAGTGGCACGTCAGCGTCCCGACGTGGCGGGCGCGCGACGTCACGCGGGAGATCGATGTCGTCGAGGAGGTGGCGAGGGTCGTGCTCGACCGCGTCCCGTTCACGACGCCGCTCCGGCGTCAGATCGCGGGGCATCTGAGCTCCGAGCAGCGGTGGCGACGGATCGTGGAGGACGTGCTCGTTGGCGCCGGCTATGCCGAGGCCTACACCTGGAGCCTGCAGCCGGACGACACGGATCCCGCGGCGCTCCGGCTCCCCGACCCGCTGAGCGGCGAGGCGGCCGTCCTGCGCACGACGCTGCTCGGCGGCCTGGTGGAGGCCGCCAGGATCAACGTCGACGCCGGTTCGACCTCGATCGCGCTGTTCGAGGTCGCCCGCGTGTATCTCCCCTCGGGTGAGCAGCTGCCGGACGAGCGCTGGCGCGTCGGCGGCATCGCCGAGGGCGGCTTCACGGCTGCCAGGGCCGCGGTGGAGGAGCTGTACGCCGCGCTCCACGTTCCGCTCGAGGTACGGCGCGCGTCGCTGGCGTTCCTCCACCCTGGGAAGGCTGCCGAGACCGACGCCGGCTGGCTCGGCGAGCTGCATCCGCAGACGCTGGACGGCGAGTGGGGTGTCTTCGAGCTCGACCTGCAGACGCTCTTCGACCGCGTGCCGGTGCGGCTCGAGTACACGGACGTGATCACGTACCCGGCGCTCACGCAGGACCTCGCGGTGGCCGTGGCGGAGGGCGTGGAAGCGGGGGAGATCGTCGCCGTGGCGCGGGAGGCGGCCGGGCCAGAGCTGCGCGAGGTGCGGGTCTTCGACGTCTACCGCGGCGAGCAGGTCGGTGAGGGCCGGAAGTCCGTGGCCGTCCATCTCGCGTTCCAGTCGCCCGAGCGCACGTTGTCGGACGACGATGCCGCGGAGTTGCGCGGACGCATCGTGGAGGCTCTCGCCGGGCGGCTCGGCGCGGAGCTCAGAGCGTAAAGGGCGCCACGCGCTCGCCGAGCGCGTCGAGCACGTGCGAGGCCACGATCGGCATCCGCGTCATCAGGCCGCCGAACGCCTGGTCGGTGATCACGAAGACCTCCAGCGGGGTGGTCGCGGTGACGGTCGCAGTCCGGGCCTGCTTCGAGACGAGGGCGATCTCACCGCAGAAGTCGCCCGGGATCAGCTGGCGCACGAATGCCCCGTCCTTGGTCACGTCCGCCGTGCCGCCGAGGAGGACGAAGAACTCGCGCCCGCGGTCTCCCTCCTTCATCAGCACCTTGCCTTCCGGGAGGTCCAGCTCGTCTCCGAGCCGTGCGATCGCCTCGAGCTCCTTTCTCGAGCAGTGGCCGAACAGCGGCACGCGGCGCAGCGACTCGACCTTGCGGCTCGTCACAGCGCGCGTCCGCCGACCATGAAGACCGGCCCCTGCGTGGCGACGTTGTCCGTCTTCGCGAACAGGGTCGTGACCGACACGCGCCCGGGGATGCCCTCCTCGTCGCAGCGCTCGAGACAGCGTGCCGTCATCCCGGTCGAGGCGCCGTAGCCCGCGCGCTTCGCGACCCGGAACGTGAACGCCCGGCGTCCGCGAGCACGCGTCGGATTGAGCGGTGCGCAGAGCAGCGCCACGCGCGGCAGCAGATCGGTGGAGTCGATCTCGAGCTCGCACAGCAGGCTGCCCCAGTCGGTCGGCAGCGTCGCGAGGTGGCTCTCCCACTGGTCGGCGAGCGGCGGTAGGCCGGTCGGGTGTGCGACGCCCTCCGCGCTGGCTCCGGCACGCACGTCACCCGGCCGCAGCGAGCACCAGATGCGCTGCTCGTCGAGGCGGCCGAACAGGCGTCGCGCAGCCTCCGGCCCCTGTTGGCCGCCGGCGCGTCGAACATCGAGCACGAGCGCGTCGCCGAGCCGCCCGGCCCCCATCGACCCGAGCACCTGAGCGGCACGGGCGAGCTCGCCCGGCTGCTCTGTCGTCAGCGTCAGACGGACCTCCTCCCACCCTGCTGGAAGGTTCTCCTCGATTACGCGCCACTGGTCGACGAGCTGCACGGCGCGATCAGCATAATGCGCCCCGGATGACCCAGGTCGAAGGCACCGAGCCCGAGGCGAAGCCCGGTCTCTCCGACGAGCGGCTGCGGGATCTCTTCCGCGAGATGCTGCTCATCCGCCGCTTCGAGGAGAAGGTCGAGGACCGCTTCCGCGCCGGCGAGCTGCCCGGCTTCCTCCACGTCGCGATCGGCCAGGAAGCGGTGGCGCTCGGTGTCTGCGCCGCGCTCGGGCCGGACGACGTGATCTCCTCCACCCACCGGGCCCACGCGCACACGCTCGCCAAGGGGACCGAACCCAAGGCCGTGATGGCGGAGATGTACGGCAAGAAGGAGGGCTGCTCGGGCGGCTACGGCGGCTCGATGCACCTCTACGACGTGGCGAAGGGGAACATGGGCGCGAACGCCGTCGTCGCCGGCGGCCTGCCGATGATGGTCGGTGCAGCGCTCGCCTTCAAGCTCCGCGGCGAGGCTCGCGTCGCCGTCCCCTTCTTCGGCGACGGCGCGACCAACACCGGTGCGTTCCACGAGTCCATGAACCTGGCGCAGCTCTGGCGGCTACCGGTCGTCTTCGTGCTCGAGAACAACGGCTGGGCCGAGTCGACGCCCGCGTCGCAGCAGTTGCCGCTCGCGGTCGACAACATGGAGAAGCGCGCCCTCGCCTACGAGATGACGGCGCTCGAGGTGGACGGGCAGGACGTGGAGGCCGTCTTCCGGGTCGCACGCGAGGCGCGCGAGCATGCGCTCTCCGGCGAGGGGCCGGTGTTCGTGAACGCCCGCACGTACCGCCTCACCGGGCACTACGTCGGCGACCCGCAGGTCTACCGCGACAAGGCGGAGCTCCGCTCGCTTTGGGATGAGCAGGATCCGCTCGAGCACCTTCGCCGCCGGCTCTCACTCTCCGACGAGGAGATCGCGCGCATCGACGCGGAGGTCACTGCCGAGGTGGAGGAGACGGTGGAGTTCGCGAAGGCAGGCACCGACCCCGCGCCCGAGGACGCGTTGAGGTGGGTCTACGCGGAAGGGTCCCTGGACCCGGATGCCTGAGGTCACCTACAGGGAGGCCGTCCGCGACGGGCTCTCGCAGCTGATGCGCCGCGACGACCGCGTCTTCATCATGGGCGAGGACATCGCCGAGATGGGCGGCTCGATGGGCGTGACGCAGGGCATGCTCGCCGAGTTCGGCCCCGAGCGCGTCCGCAACACCCCGATCTCCGAGATCGCGATCGTAGGAGCCGGCATCGGCGCCGCGATCCAGGGGATGCTGCCGGTGGTCGAGATCATGTACGAGGACTTCCTCACGATCTCCATGGAGCAGATCGTGAACCAGGCGGCGAAGCACCGCACGATGTCGGGCGGCCAGGTGAAGGTGCCGCTGACCATCCGCACGCAGGGCGGCGCAGGCTGGTCCCCGGGCGCACAGCACGCCCAGCAGCTCGAGTCCTGGTTCGTGCACGTGCCGGGCCTGAAGGTCGTGTTCGCGTCCACGCCCGAGGACGTGCGCGGCCTGCTCTGGTCGTCGGTCTACGACCCGAATCCGGTCCTCTTCTTCGAGCACCGCACGCTCTATCCGATCAAGGGCGAGGTGCCCGAGCAGATCGCGCCGATCCCGCTCGGGAAAGCGCGCGTTCATCGGGAGGGCACCGACGTGACAGTGGTCGCCACCGGGCGGCTCGTGCACGAGTCGCTGCAGGCGGCCGATCAGGCCGAGCAGGAGGGCATCTCCGTCGAGGTGCTCGATCCGCGGACACTGTCACCCCTCGACGCCGACGCGATCGTGGCGTCCGTGCAGAAGACGACCCGCTGCGTGACGGCGCACGAGGCGATCGTGCAGGGCGGCTTCGGGGCGGAGCTGGCGGCCGTCGTCCAGCACGGCGCTTTCGACTACCTCGACGCGCCGATCGAGCGGGTCGGCGCGAAGTTCGCACCGCTCCCCTTCGCGCCCGTGATGGAGGAGTTCGTCGTGCCCGCACGCCGACGACGTGCTCGCGGCGATCAAGCGCACCGTCGCCCGCACCTGACCATGGCGACCGAGGTCAAGCTCCCGCGTCTCGGGCAGGGCATGGAGTCGGGCACGATCGTGCGCTGGCTGAAGTCCGAAGGCGACGCGGTGAAGAAGCGCGAGCCGCTGTACGAGCTCGACACGGACAAGGTGACGCAAGAGGTCGAGGCCGAGGCCGACGGCGTGCTGCTGAAGATCGTCGTGCCGGAGGGCGAGGTATCCGTCGGCACGACGGTGGCGGTGATCGGCAGCGAGGGGGAGGACGTGTCGGAGCTCGTCGCCGCGTCGCAGAACGGCGGTGCGTCGGCTCCGGCTGAGACGGCCGCGGAGCCCGCGCCAAGCAACAGTCTGTTGCAAGGTCCGTCCGAGCCGGTCGCGCCTGCAGCGCCTGGGGCGGCCGTGGCGGCGACCACCGGTCGCGTCAAGGCATCTCCGCTCGCGCGGCGGATCGCGCGCGAGCGCGGCGTCGACCTGGCGGCCGTTCGCGGCACCGGGCCCGAGGGCCGCGTCGTCGCGGAGGACGTCGAGCGGGCCGCAGCTGCGCCGGACGTCACCGGCCCGGTTCAGCTTCCGCCGGCCGAAGTCGAGGTCGTGCAGCTGACGTCGGTGCGGAAGACGATCGCGCGCCGGCTCAGCGAGGCGTGGACGGCCCCCGTGTTCCAGCTCGTCGTGTCCGCCGACGTGACCGAGCTGCTCGCCTTGCGCGAGCGTCTGGTCGAGCGGCTCGTGCGAGGGTGAGGCGAAGCCGACCGTGAACGACGTGCTCGTGAAGCTCGCCGCGGTCGCGCTCACCAGGCACACGCCGGTCAACGCGGTGTTCACCGGGGAGGAGATCCACCGCTTCGCCTCGGCCCACGTCGGCATCGCCGTGGCGGCGCCGCAGGGGCTCGTCGTGCCGGTGATCCGGGACGCCGACCGCAGGACGATCCAGGAGATCGCTCGCGCCCGCGCGGACCTCGTCGTCGCGCGCACGCGACGGCAAGCTGACGCTGCAGGACCTCGAGGGCGGCACGTTCACGATCTCGAACCTCGGCATGTACGGCGTCGAGCAGTTCGTCGCGGTGCTCAACCCGCCGCAGGTCGCGATCCTCGCCGTCGGCGCCGCCAAGGAGGAACCCGTGGTCGGGACGGCGAGCTGGAGATTGCTCCGCTTCTGCGGCTGACGCTTTCCTGCGACCACCGTGCGATCGACGGCGCGGACGGCGCCGAGTTCCTGCAGACGCTCGTGGCACTGATCGAGCAGCCCGCGCTCGCGTTGTAGTGGGCGGGGTGGTCGTCCGTCGGGGCGGGGCGCAGGACGTCCGCTTCCTGCGCGACATGCTCCACCACGCCTACTACTGGAAGGAGCGCGCGCCCGACAGCGGCCCCGGCCCGGTCGCCCTCTACGTCAAGGCGTGGGGCCGGCGCGGCGACACGGTGGTGATCGCGATCGGCGAGGGCTTCCCCGTCGGCGCCGCCTGGTATCGGCTCTTCACCTCCAAGCAGCCCGGGTACGGGTTCGTCGACGAACGGACGCCGGAGCTCGCGATCGCGGTCGTCCCGAGCGCCCGCGGCAAGGGCGTGGGCTCGGCTCTCCTCTCTGCACTCGTCGCGCAGGCGCGCGAGGCGGGTCACGAGGCGATCTCGCTCAGCGTCGACAAGCACAACGCCGCTGCGATCCGGCTCTACGAGGAGCACGGGTTCGAGCGCGTGGGGGAGACGGTCGACTCGCTGACGATGCGGGCGCGCCTTCGTGAGCATCGAAGCCCGGCCGCATGCGCTGCATCTGCTCGGCGGCTTCATGGTCACGCAGGCGATGGGTACCGTGGCGCGTCTGGGCATCGCCGATCTCGTCGCCGAGCGGCCGCGTCCGGTCGTCGAGCTCGCCGCCGCGACCGGCTTCGACCCCAATGGGCTGCGCCGTGTTCTGCGCGCGCTCGCCAGCGTCGGCGTCTTCCGCCACGAGTCGGGGAGCGTCCACCAGACCGAGCTCAGCGAGCTGCTGCGCGACGTGCCCGGCTCGGTCCGGGCGCTCGCGATCGCGTTCTCCACCGAGCACTGCCGCGCCTGGGTGGAGGCCTCACATGCTCGTGATGTTCGGCGGGCGGGAGCGCTACGGAGGCGGAGTAGCGTGAGTTGCTGCGCAACGGCGGCTTCGCACTCGAGCGGGTCGAGCCGGGGCCGGCGGCCTCGTTGCTCGTCTCGTCGCCGCTCGAGACATCGGCCAAGTAACAGACTGTTACTTGGCTAGGATCGCGGCGGGGTGTCCCGAGGAAAGGATTCGTGAACGATGGACTGTGACGTCGTCGTCCTCGGCGGCGGCCCGGCGGGCTACACGGCGGCGATCCGCGCCGCGCAGCTCGGCGGGTCGGTCGTCTGCGTGGAGCGAGAGCCAGCGCTCGGGGGCACCTGCCTCCGCGTCGGCTGCATCCCCACGAAGGCCTGGGTACAGACCGCGCACGCGCTGCACGACGCGCGCGAGACCTTCGCCAAGCTCGGCGTCGGCGTCTCGGAGCCGCAACTCGACTTCGCGCAGGCCGCTGCCTGGAAGGACGGCGTCGTCAAGCAGATGACGGGCGGCGTCGCGTCGCTGTTCAAGGCCTTCGGCGTCACCTGGGTGCAGGGCGCCGGCCGCTTCAAGGACGCGACCACGCTCGCCGTCGAAGGCCAGGAGGACGTCTCGTTCAAGAGCGCGATCGTGGCCACGGGCTCGTACCCCATGCGCCCGCCGATCCCGGGGCTCGACAGCCCGCTCTGCGTCGACTCCACCGGCCTGCTCGCGCAGACCGAGGTGCCGAGCCGTCTCGTCGTGCTCGGCGGCGGCATCATCGGCTGCGAGTTCGCCTCCATCTTCGAGCGCTTCGGCTCCGAGGTGACGATCGTGGAGATGCTCGACACGCTGATCCCGCAGGAGGACGCCGACGCCGCGAAGGAGCTCGAGAAAGCGTTCAAGAAGCGGGGCATCGCCCTGCACCTCGGGCAGCAGTGCACCAGCGTCGACGACCACGGGTCGCAGCTCACCGTCCACTACGGCGACGGCGAGGCCGTGGAATGCGACCTGATGCTCGTCTCGGTCGGTCGCGCACCGCTCGTGCAAGACCTCGGGCTGGAGGCCATCGGCATCGCCGCCGACCCGCGCACGGGCATCCCGACCGACGACGCGATGCGCACATCGGTGCCGGGCGTGTACGCAGCCGGCGACGTCGCCGGCCGCTGGCAGCTCGCGCACACCGGGTTCCGCGAGGGCGAGATCGCCGCCGAGAACGCAATGGGCCACGAGGCGCGGCTCGGCGAGCCTGCCGTGCCCAGGCCCATCTACACCGACCCGGAGATTGCCGGCGTCGGCCTCACCGAGGCGCAGGCGCGCGAGCTCCACGGCGACGACGTCGCCGTCGGCATGTTCCCGTGGGTGGCGAACGCCCGCGCGGTGATGTCGGGCGACACGACCGGGTGGGTGAAGTCGATCCACGAGACGACGTACGGCGAGCTGCTCGGGCTCGTCATCGTCGGCCCTCACGCGACCGACCTGATCGAGGCGGGCGTTGTCGCGCTCGACGCCGAGTCGACCGTGGAGACGGTCGCCGACGGCATCGCCCCGCACCCGACGCTGTCCGAGGCGTGAAGGAAGCCGGGCTGGTCGCCCTGGGGCGCGCGATCCACCTGCCGCCAAGACGGCGGTAGCGAGCGTTCGCGGCGTTACGTCGATCCCGCTCGGCGTGTTCGCCTCCGCCGCTGCCGAGGTGGCCGCCCTCGCGGCGATCGTCGCGGCAGCGGTCGCTGCGGAACAGAGGTCGCGGCGATAGGCTGCAGGGGACGTGAACTCGCTCCTCCGCAACAACTGGCGGCTGCTCTTCCGCTACCGCGGCCTGCTCACGTGGCTCGGGCTGATGGTCGTCCGGCGTCGTGCCGGAAATGCGCTGCGGCTGGTCGTACGCTGGGCGCTCGTGCTCACGGTGATCGGCGCGATCGCCGCGCTGGCCTGGTGGTGGTTCAACCGTGAGTCCGGTGGTGGCGAGGACTGGCGGCGGATACCGGAGCCCGAGCCGGCGCCGCCGCCGCCGACGCCCGAGCCGGCGGTCCCCGTCGGGGTGTGACACCGTTCGCTGACTCGGACCCGCGCCTCGTCCGGGCCGCGCTCGAAGGCCTCGTGCCGTACGAGCCCGGCAAGCCGGTCGAGGAGGTGCAGCGGGAGCTGGGGCTCGAGCGGGTGGTCAAGCTCGCCTCGAACGAAGGGCCATACGGGCCGTTTGCCTCGGCTCGCGAGGCGCTCGCCCGTACGGAGGGCAACCTCAACCGCTATCCCGACGGCGGGGCATACCGGCTCCGGCAGGCGCTGGCCGAGCGGCATGGCGTCCGCTTCGAGGAGGTGACGGTCGCCGCGGGGGCGGACGCCGTGATCGGCTACCTCTGCCAGGCGACCCTCGACCCGGGTGATGAGGTGGTGACCGGGTGGCCGTCGTTCGTCAGTTACGTGCTCGATCCGCTAAAGCAGGCCGCCATGCCGGTGCGGGTGCCGCTCCGCGACCATCGCCTCGACCTCGACGCCATGCTCGCCGCGATCACGCCGCGGACGAAGCTCGTCTTCATCGCGACGCCGAACAACCCGACGGGGACGATGACCGCGCGTGACGAGCTGCGGGCGTACTTCGACCGAGTTCCGGCTCACGTCCTCACGGTCGTCGATCAGGCCTACTTCGAGTACATCGACGAGCCGGACTACCCGGACGCGATCGAGGAGCTCGCCAAGACCGGACACCGCGTCCTCGTGCTGCGCACGTTCTCGAAGATCTATGGACTGGCAGGCCTCCGTGTCGGCTACGGCGTCGGCCCGGAGGCCGTCGTCACGGCGATCAAGAAGGTGCAGCGCGCGTTCGACGTCGCGACCGCCGGCCAGGAGGCGGCGCTCGCCAGCCTCGGCGACGAGGGCGAGCTCGCGCGTCGGCGTGCGTCCAATCGCGAGGCGATGGCCGCGCTGCAGAAGGCGTTGCGGGTGCAGGGCTACGAGCCGGCCGGGCCTGCCGTCGCGAACTTCGTCTTCGTCGAGGTGGGCGAGGACGCGACCGCGCTGAACGAGGCCCTGCTGCGCCGGGGCGTGATCGTGCGTCCGATGGCGCCCTTCGGCGCACCGGATGCGCTGCGCATCACGGCGGGGACGCCGGACGAGATCGCCTTCTTCGCCGGGCAGCTGTCGGCCCTGCGGGCCGCCGTCTAGCACTGCCCATGTCGCGCTACCAGCGTCGCCGAGATGCCGGCGAGGAGCAGCGGGCGACCGCACTCGAGCTCTTCTACGACCTCGTGTTCGTGTTCGCGATCACGCAGGTGTCCCATCTCCTGCTCGACAACCTGACGTGGGCAGGCGCGGGCGAGTCCGCGCTCGTCCTGCTCGTCGTGTGGTGGGCGTGGAACTACACGACGTGGGTCACGAACGAGCTCGACCCGGACTCGATGGGGGTCCGTCTGATGCTCATGGGCGTGATGCTCGCGACGCTGCTGATGGCGGTGGCGATCCCGGAGGCCTTCGGGGACCACGCGCTCCTCTTCGCCGGCTCCTACGTCGCGATCCAGGTCGGACGCCACACCTTCCTGACGTTCGCCGCTGCCGATGCCGCCACGATCGAGCGCGAGCGGGCGGGCCGAATCCTGATCTGGTTCGCGGCTTCTGGCGTGCTGTGGCTCGCAGGCGGGCTGGCCGACGGCTCGTGGCGCGTGGCCGTCTGGCTGGCTGCGCTCGCCGTCGACTACTGCGCGCCACTCGCCCTGTTCTGGGTTCCGGGCCGCCCGCGGCTCTCGAGCGCGACGTGGCAGGTGGAGACCTCCCACTTCGCGGAGCGCTTCCAGCTGTTCATCATCATCGCCCTCGGCGAGACGATCGTCCTCACCGGGGCGACGACGGCGGAGCTCGAGCTCGACGCCGCGAGGTTGACGGCCCTCGCGCTCGCGTTCGTCTCCACCGCGGCGCTGTGGTGGCTCTACTTCAACTACGTCGCCGGGATCGCCGAGCGCAGGCTGGAGCTCGCGGAGGATCGAACCCGGTTGGCGCGAGACGGCTACACGTACCTGCACGTCGTGCTCGTGGCGGGCATCGTCCTGTCCGCGGTCGGCGACGAGCTCGTGGTCGCCCATCCCACGGCGGTCTTGCCGTCCGCGGAGATCGTCGCTGTCGTCTCCGGGCCAGCGATCTACCTCCTCGGCCATGTGCTCTTCCGTCTGCGGATGGCGGGCTCTCTGAGCTGGAGGCGGCTGCTCGGGGCACTCGCCTGCCTGGCCATCGGGGGCGTCGCTACGTTCGCCTCGGCGCTCGTCGTGGCCGGGCTGCTGGTCGCCGTCCTGATCGCGGTGATCGCCTCCGAGCACATCGCGACTGCCCGTCGCGCGGCGCGCGGCGAGCCGTCGCCGCTCGAGCGGCTGGAGGCGCAAGGGGCCCGAACCGCGGCGTCGTCGTGACGTGCTAACGGGGCGTTACGCCCGCTCCGGGGCCAATCGCCGGCCGGGTGCTCCGGTATCCTGGCTCGCCGGGCGCTCGGCGCCCGCCGCTGCATGCGAACGACGCTGAAGAGAGGAATCGGTCAGAGCGCCCCGCTGGACGGCAACGGCAAGGCCACGCTGCCGCCCGGGCCGCTCGGCCTCGTCAACGTCTACCGGCAGCCGGAGCCGCCGCCGCAGACCGGCCGCTCACTCGCGCTCCGCATCATCGGCTGGGCCGCCCTGGTGCTCGTAACGGTGCTCTCGGGCGTCGTCGGCGGCGCCTACCTCTACCTGCACGAGAGCGTGGCCGCGGTGGCGCCGAAGACGATCGAGGTGAAGCAGGCGGCCAAGAAGCTCAACGTGGCGCTCCCCGGACAGCCCGCGAACGCGCTCGTGATCGGGTACGACCGCCGCGCGGGGGAGGCGAAGGGCGAGCCCTCGCGCTCCGACACGCTGATGCTGGTGCGGGCCGACCCCGAGGGGAAGACGATCTCCATGCTGCCCTTCCCGCGCGACCTCCGGGTCGAGATCAGGTGCCCCGGCCGCACGCCGTTCACCGACAAGATCAACGCGGCGTACAGCGCCTGCGGCCCGCAAGGGACGCTGCAGACGGTCAAGGCGCTGACGGGGCTGCCGGTGAACTACCTGATCACGATCAACTTCAGGGGCTTCCGCCAACTCGTCGACAAGCTGGGCGGCATCTGGCTCGACGTCGACCGCCGCTACTTCAACGACCGCGCCGGCCCGTACGGCTACGCCACGATCAACCTCCAGCCCGGCTACCAGCGACTCACGGGCTACAAGGCGCTCGACTACGTCCGCTTCCGCCACACGGACTCGGACATCCATCGCAACGCACGCCAGCAGCAGTTCGTGCGGGCGCTCAAGGAGCAGATCCAGACGAACTTCTCCGCGCTCAAGCTGCCGCGCGTGATCAAGGTGCTGACGAGCAACGTCGAGGTCGGACAGGGTGGCGGCAAGAACGTCGACGCCAAGACGGTGCTCGAGTACGCGTTGCTCGCCTATTCGCTTCCGAACGGCCACGTGTTCCAGACGCGGATCGAAGGCCTCCAGGGTTTCTCCGACCTGACCACCGCCCCCGAGAACGTGAGCCGAGCCGTGCGCGAGTTCACCCATCCCGACGTCGAGGCGCCGAAGAAGGCGACCGCGGTGGCGTTGAAGGAGAAGGTGAAGGTGAAGGTGCCGCCGGCGAAGGAGACGACGGTCACAGTCCTCAACGGCAACGGCGTGCCGGGCTCCGCGTCGAACGCGAGCTACCTGCTCGGTCAGCGCGGCTACGAGATGGTGCTGCCGCCGAACGGTGTCAACGGAAACGCGCCGAGCTTCGACTTCTTCCGCACCGTCGTCTTCTTCAACCCAGCGCGCAAGGGTACGAAGGTGGGGGCGCAGCGCATCGCGAGCCTGTTCGGCTCCGCCGACGTCAAGCGCACGACGCCAGCGATCCGCCAGCTCTCCAACGGCGCGATGCTGACGACCGTCGTCGGGCAGACGTTCCACGGCACGCTCGCCGCCGCCCCGGTCGACCAGACCCCGAAACGTGCGCCGGCCAACGTGACCCCGGGCACGAGTGCGAGCCGCGACGTCCTCCGCGAGCGGCGCGGCAAGGTCGATTTCCCGCTCATGGTGCCGACGGTGATCGAGCGCTCGTCCTGGATCGACCGCGAACGGCCCGTACGCCTGTACCGCATCGACCCCAAGGGGCGCCACAAGGCGATCCGCCTCGTCTACCGGATGGGCGGGGCGAACGAGTATTGGGGCATCCAGGAGACCGACTGGGACGGCGCGCCGGTGCTCGGGTCGACGAGCTTCGTGCGCAACATCGGCGGTCGCCGCTACGAGCTCCACTACGACGGCCCGAAGCTCCACATGGTCGTCCTGCGCACGCCGAAGGCGAGCTACTGGGTGGTCAACACGCTGCTCGATCGTCTCTCCAACGAGACGATGATCGCGATCGCGAAGGGCCTGCGGCCGCTCTCGAAGGTCAAGCGGTAGCCTGCCGCGGGTCATGGCCACGACTCCCAGGCGCATCGCCGTCTTCGGCGCCGGCTACGTGGGCCTCGTCACGGGCGCCTGCTTCGCGGAGCTCGGGCACGAGGTGGTCGTCCGCGATGTCCTGGAGGGGCGGATCGAGGCCCTGCGCCGCGGCCAGGTGCCCATCTACGAACCGGGGCTCGAGGAGCTGATCGAGCAGGGTGGCGAGCGCCTGCGCTTCACGACCGACGTCGAGGAAGCGATCGACGGAGCCGAGCTCGTCTACGTCGCCGTCGGCACGCCGCCGACGGCCTCGGGTGACGCCGATCTGTCCGCGGTGTGGACGGTGGTCGACGAGCTCCCCGACGTAGACCACCGGATCGTGGTCGTGATGAAGAGCACCGTGCCCGTGGGAACGGGACAGCGGGTGCGGCACCGGCTCGGTGAGCGGGGGAGGACCGAGGTCGGCTACGTGTCGAACCCGGAGTTCACGGCGGAGGGAACGGCGGTGCGAGACTTCCTGCACCCGGACCGGATCGTCGTGGGGGCCTTCGAGGAGGCTGACGGCAACCTCGTCGCCGAGCTGCACGCTGGGATCGAGGCGCCGGTCGTGCGCTGCGACGTCGCGTCGGCCGAGATGATCAAGCTCGCCGCCAACGCGGCGTTGATGACCCGCATCTCCTTCATCAACGAGATCGCCAACGTGTGCGAGGCGACGGGCGCGGACGTCGTGCGCGTGGCCGAGGGCGTCGGCCTGGACCGCCGTATCGGCCCGAGCTTCCTGCGGGCCGGGGTCGGGTACGGGGGGAGCTGCTTTCCCAAGGACTCGCTCGCGCTCAAGCAGCTCGCGGCGAACTCCGGGTACCACTTCCAGCTCTTGAACGCGGTGATCGAGGTGAACGAGCTCCAGAAGCGCCGCGTCGTCGGGAAGCTGCAGCGGCACCTCGGCACGCTCCGCGACCGCACGATCGCCCTGCTCGGCCTGGCGTTCAAGCCGCACACGGACGACATGCGGGAGGCGCCGAGCCTCGTGCTCGCAGGACGGCTTCTCGCCGAGGGCGCGAACGTGCGCGTGTGGGATCCGGTCGCGCGCCCCAGCGGACTCCGCGGCGTGGAGCAGGTGGACACCGTCGAGGAGGCGCTCGCGGGCGCCGACGCGGCGGTGCTCGTGACCGAATGGCCGCAACTTGCGGACGTCGATTGGGGGGCGGCCGCGCGGACGATGCGGACGCCCGTCCTCGTCGACGGCCGCAACATGCTCGACCCGGACGCGATGCGCTCTGCCGGGCTCGCCTACGAGGGGATCGGGCGGGCGGCGTCGGCATGAGCCTGCCCGCCGTGATCCTCGTCGGCGGGCAGGGGACGCGTCTCCGTCCGCTGACCGAGCGCACCCGCAAGGACATGCTGCCGCTCGTCGACCGGCCGCAGCTCGCCTACACGTTCGAGCACCTCCGCCGGTACGGTGTGCGGCGCGGCATCGTGTCCTGCGGCTACCTCCCGGCACAGATCCAGGAGCACTTCGGCGACGGATACGGCGACCTCGGGCTCGAGTACGTGGTGGAAGACGAGCCGCTCGGGACGGGCGGTGGCATCGCCTTCGCGGCTCGAAGCATGGGTGAGACGTTCTTCGCGCTCAACGGCGACTCACTTCGCGAGGCCGACCTCGACGCGCTCGTGGCGTTCCACCGCGAGCACGGGGCCCTGGCGACGATCCTGCTCACGCCCGTCGACGATCCCGGACGATACGGACTCGTCCGGGTCGAAGCCGATGGACGTGTCTCCTCCTTCCTCGAGAAGCCAAGACCCGATGAGATCGACACCCACCTGATCAACGCGGGTCTCTACGTCCTCGAGCCCGAGATGCTCGACCTCGTGCCACCCGGTCGGGCCGTCTCGATCGAGAGGGAGGTCTTCCCCGTCCTGTGCGAGCGCGGCGCCGTGTACGGGCTGGCCCTGCCCGGATACTGGCTGGACGTTGGTACGCCTGCCTCGTACCTCCAGGCACACCGAGATGTCCTCGAGCGCACGCTTCGCACGGAGGTCGGCGACGTCCTCGGTGGTGACTTCACCTACGTCGACCCAACCGCGGTGGTCCATCCCGAGGCGCGGCTCGTGCCGCCGGTCTACGTCGGCGCCGGCGCGGTGCTAGGCGCGGGCGTCCGTGCCGGCAGTGTCGCGGCGATCGGCGCTGGCGCGCGGATCGAGGCCGGCGCGACGGTGGAGGGCGCGGTGGTGGGGGCCGGGGCCACAGTGGGGGCGGGCGCCGTCGTCGAGGGGTCGATTCTCGGCGAAGGCGCGCAGGTGGGCGCCGGCTCCCGCGTGGCCGGCCTCGCCGTCGTCGGCCCCGACGCAGTCGTCGGGGCCGGGAACGAGCTCGACCACGGCCTGCGCGTCGGCGCCGGGCAGGGTATCCCCGACCGGGCGCTGGCGTTCGCATGACCTCTCCGTACGCCTTCGAGCCGAGGCGGGTCGAGAAGCCGTGGGGCTGGGAGCTGATCTGGGCGCACGCGGAGGCGTACGTCGGCAAACTGCTCTTCGTCCGCGCCGGGCAGTCGCTCAGCCTGCAGTACCACGAGCAGAAGGACGAATCGTGGCTCGTGCAGGAGGGCCGCGCGGCACTCGAGCTGGGCGATCGCGGCGGCGAGCTGACGACGATCGAGATCGGTCCCGGGGACGCGTTCCGCTATCCCCCCGGCACCGTGCACCGGGTGACCGCGATCGAGGACACGCTCGTGATCGAGGTCTCGACGCCGCAGCTCGACGACGTCGTGAGGCTCGAGGACCGCTACGGCCGCGAGGGCACGAGCGCCGCGTAGGGGCGAGAGATATCCCGCCCGTACAATGGCTGCCAGATGGCGGCCACCCGCAAGCATGACGTGAAGGATCTGGCGCTCGCCGCCGAGGGCGTGCGCCGGATCGAGTGGGCCGACCGGCAGATGCCGGTGCTCGTCGCGATCCGCGAGCGGTTCGCGCGCGAGCGGCCGCTGGACGGCTACCGCGTGTCGGCGTGCCTCCACGTGACGACGGAGACCGCGAATCTGATGCGGGCGCTCCAGGCCGGGGGCGCGGACGTGGTGCTGTGCGCGTCGAACCCGCTCTCCACGCAGGACGATGTCGCCGCGGCGCTGGTCGACGAGTACGGGGCGAGCGTGTTCGCGATCAAGGGCGAGGACGACGACACGTACTACCAGCACATCGAGGCCGCGGTCGACCACCGCCCACACGTGACGATGGACGACGGCGCCGACGTGATCGGTGTGTTGCACTCGCACCGGCGCGAGCAGCTCGGCGACGTGATCGCCGGGACGGAGGAGACGACCACCGGCGTGATCCGCCTGCGTGCGCTCGAGCGCGAGGGCAAGCTCGGGTTTCCAGTCGTGGCGGTGAACGAGGCGCGCACGAAGCACCTGTTCGACAACCGCTACGGCACGGGCCAGTCGACGATCGACGGGATCATCCGCGCCACGAACGTCTTGCTGGCGGGGAAGCGCTTCGTCGTCGCCGGCTACGGCTGGACGGGTCGTGGCGTCGCGCTGCGCGCGCGCGGGATGGGCGCGCACGTGATCGTCACCGAGGTGGACGCGATGCGCGCGCTCGAGGCGGCGATGGACGGATTCGAGGTCCTGCCGATGGAGCAGGCGGCCGCGAGGGGCGACATCTTCTGCACCGCCACCGGTGACAAGAAGGTGATCGCACGGCGGCACATGGAGCTGATGAAGGACGGCGCGATCCTCTGCAACACCGGTCACTTCAACGTCGAGATCGAGCTCCCCGCGCTCAGAGAGCTCGCGGTCGAGACCCGGGAGGCACGGCAGTTCGTGGACGAGTTCACGCTCGCCGACGGGCGACGGCTGTACCTGATCGGCGACGGGCGCCTCGTCAACCTCGCGGCGGCGGAGGGTCATCCCGCGCTCGTGATGGACATGTCGTTCGCGAACCAGGCGCTCTCGGCCGAGTACGTGGTGGAGCACGCGGCCACGCTGGAGCGCAAGGTCTACGTCGTGCCGATCGAGATCGACGAGGAGATCGCGCGGCTCAAGCTGGCGACGATGGGCATCGCGATCGACCAGCTCACCGAGGAGCAAGCGCGGTACCTGGCGAGTTGGGACGAAGGCACGTAGCGCTCGGCGACGGGCGGTGCTCGTACCTCTCGCACACATGCGCGGTCGGCCTGTGACCGTCCTCGAGCCGCAGCGGATCGTCCGGCTGGAGGCAGATGCGGTCGTCGTCCTCGACCAGCGACTGCTGCCCCACGAGGTGGTCGAGGTCCGGTGCGCCAGCTCGGCCGAGGTCGCGGAGGCGATCCGAACGCTCGCGGTGCGCGGGGCGCCGGCGATCGGCGTTGCTGCTGCGTACGGGCTCGCGCTCGCCGCCGCGATCGGCGAGGACCTCGACGCAGCGTACGCCGTGCTGGCCGGCAGCCGCCCGACGGCCGTCAACCTGCGCTGGGCGCTCGACGAGCTGCGCGACGATCCGACGCCGGAGCGGGCTCGGCGGCTCCACGAGGACGAGGTCGCGCGTTGCCGGCAGATGGGCGCCAACGCAGTCGAGCTGTTCGCCGCCGGTTCGAGGATCCTGACGCACTGCAACGCAGGCGGTCTGGCGACAGGCGGCTACGGGACGGCGCTCGGCGCCGTGCGCGCGGCGTGGGAGCGCGGCCTCGTCGAGCACGTCTGGGTCGACGAGACGCGGCCGCTGCTCCAGGGGGCCAGGCTGACGGCCTGGGAGCTCGAGACGCTCGGCATCCCGCACAGCGTGATCGTGGACTCGGCGGCGGGATCGCTGATGTCCGGTGGCGACGTCGACATCGTGGTCACCGGCGCCGACCGCATCGCCGCGAACGGGGACACGGCGAACAAGATCGGCACCTACGCGTTGGCGGTGCTTGCACGCCACCACGGCCTACCTTTCGTCGTCGTCGCGCCGACGTCGACGCTCGACGCGGCGTCGGCTACCGGCGCCGACATCCCGATCGAGGAGCGCGAGCCCGCGGAGGTCACCGCCCGCTTCGCCGCCCGAAATCCGGCCTTCGACGTGACGCCAGCGGCGCTGATCGACGCGGATCGTGACCGAGCGGGGCGTCCACCGGGCGCCGTACGCGGACACGCTGCCGCTGCCCGTGCTCGACCACCGATGATCCTCGACGAGCTGGACTCCGGCACGCGCGCGCTCCTCGAGCGCTTCGGGTTCGACGCCGAGCGTTTCCGGGAGCTGCAGCGACGTGTCGCCGCGGGCGAGCTGTCGCCGGCCACCAACGTCGTCTCGGGCGTGGTCGAGCCGCCGCTCCCGTCCGACCTCACGCGGCTCCCGGATCCCGGCGAGCCCGGGTACGAGGCCGCCCGCGAGGCCGGAGCCGCCGCTCTCCGTGCCGGCGAGGTCGCTCAGGTCGTGCTCACCGGCGGCATGGCGACACGGTTCGGCGGCGTCGTCAAGGGCGTGGTCGAGGCCGTCGACGGGCGCAGCTTCCTCGAGCTGAAGCTGGCCGAGACCGCCGAGCTGGCACGCGCCGTCGACACCGAGATCCCGGTGGCACTGATGACGAGCTTCGCCACCGACGAGGTCGTCCGCGCGCACGTGGCCGACCGCGGGCTCGGCGACCCGCTCGTGTTCCACCAGTTCGTCTCGCTCCGCCTGGGAGCTGACGGCGAGCTCTTCCGCGACTACAACGGCCGCGCCTCGCCGTACGCACCCGGTCACGGCGACCTGTTCGAGGCGCTGCGAGGCTCCGGCACGCTCGCGACGCTGCGGGAGAGGGGGGTGCGCGTCGTCACCGTCTCGAACGTCGACAATCTCGGCGCGCGCGTCGACCCTGCCGTGCTCGGGGCGCATCTCCTCGCAGGCAGGCCGATGACCGCCGAGGTGGCGCGGAAGGAGGGTGACCTGGGCGGCGCTCCGGTGCGGATCGACGGGCGCCTGCAGCTGCTCGAGGCGCCGCGATTTCCGGCAGCATTCGACCGGGACCTGGTGCCCGTCTTCAACACGAACACGGCCTTGTTCGAACTCGAGGCTCTAGACCGCGACGCCCAGCTCACGTGGCTCTTCGTCGAGAAGGACACCAACGGCCGGCCGGCAGTGCAGCTCGAGCGCGTGTATCACGAGATCTCCCGTGACCTGGAGACGACGTACCTCGAGGTGCCGCGCCGCGGGCCGCTCGGTCGCTTCTTCCCGATCAAGACGCCGGAGGATCTCCGGCGCTCGCAGGACGACCTGCGCGTCATGCTCGCCGCATCGCCGAGCTGACGCGAACCCGGCGCGAAGCCGTCACACCTTCGCGCGTAGCCTCGTGGCATGGACGTGCTCGGCGTGCTCCTGCCCGGACGCTGCGCGGTCTGCGCCCACCCCGGCGAGGCCCTCTGCCGGGTGTGCGCTGCGGCGTTCGTACGGCTTGGCCCGACGGGCTGCGCGCGCTGCGGAGCGCCCGGCGCCTGGCCGGTCGCGCGCTGCGCGGAGTGCGCCGGGCGACGGCTCGCCTTCGCCACCGCGCGCGCGGCGATCGCCTACGACGAGCGGGCGCGGACGCTCGTCCGCGCGTGGAAGGAGGGCGGACTCCGCAGGCTCGCACCCGCGCTGGCCGCGCTCGTCACGGATGCGGTGCAGCGGCCCGAGGCCGACGCGCTCGCGTGGGTCCCCGGTGACGACGAGCGGACGCGCGAGCGCGGACACGTGCCGGCGCAGCGCCTGGCGCAGGCGCTCGGCATCGACTGGGGGCTGACGGCGTGCGGGTTGCTCGTCCGCACCCGGGAGGTGTCGCGGCAGGCGTCGCTCTCGCTCGCCGACCGGCGCCGCAACGTGCGCGGGGCGTTCGTCGCTCTGCTCGAGCCGCCGCTCCGGGTGTGCCTCGTGGACGACGTCTACACGACCGGGTCGACGGTCAACGCCTGCGCGTCGGCCCTGCGACGGGCAGGGGCACGGCGCGTCGACGTCGTCTGCCTCGCAAGGGCGGTGCGCTAGAGTCGAACGAGACCCGGAAAGGAGGCGCGATGCGACTGCAGGTCACCGTCCGGCATGGGCACGTCAACGACGGGGTCAAGGCCTACGTCGAGGGCAAGTTCCGCAAGCTCGAGCGCCGTCTCCACGATGCGACCCTCATCGAGGTCGTGCTCGACAGGGAGCGCAACCCGAAGATCGCCGACGATCACGTGGTCGAGGCCGAGATCCACACCAAGGGCAGGAACATCGTCGGTCGCGAGGCGGCGACCAGCTACGAGGCGGCCGCCGACCTGCTGCTCGACAAGCTCGAGCGCCAGGTCGAGCGTCAGCGCGACAAGCGTGTGCACGAGCCCCGCCGTGAAGCCGCGCGTGGTGGCCACGCGCCACCAGTCCCCGTCGAGCAGATCGTGCAGGAGCTCGAGGGTCAGGCCGAATCTGCTGCATAGGGACGGGATGCTGCCGAGCGCCGCGGCCGCGAAGCGGACGCCTGCAGGGATCTTCGCGCGACCGGAATCCGTGTGAACGGATTTCGGTCTTGCGCCAGCTGATGCCGCTGCCGCACGATCCCGGCCCGCACTGGGGCGAGGTCGGCATCCACGGGCTCCACCGTCAGCGCGAGTGGGACCTCGTGACCTCGGTGGAGGCCGACGTGCCCGGCGACGAGGTCTGGCTCGTGGCGCTTCCCGCCGGGCGGCTGGTCGTGGAGGAGGGTGAGCGCTCGGCGGACGTCGGCGCGCTCGTGGCGGCGGTCGCTCTCGCCCCGCCTTTCCGTGCGCGGGCGGTTCGGCGCATGGGCTCGGTCTGGGTTGTCGCGGCGCGGCGCATCGAGATCGCCGAGCTCGCGCAGGATCCCGGGGGCACGGACGTCGAGCTGGCGTTCGACGGCACCGAGCGCGGCGTCCGCGTCGACGGCGAGCCGACGTTCGCTTCCGTGCCGGAGCTCGAGGCACTGGGAGCGCGCCGCTCGGGCGCCTACGTGGTCCGGGCGAGGCGGCTCGAGGGCACGATCTGGGAGGTCGAGATCGCCGCTCTCTGACGTGCGCTCGATCGATCGCTGATGCCCGAGTGGAGCCCCGAGCACGTCGTCGACGAGCCGCTGGCGCGGCACCTGATCGAGTCGCAGTTCCCGGCGCTCGGGCTGCAACTCGCTCGACTCGAACGCGCCGGTCTGTGGCGGTCGTCGCCGCGGCTGGCCGGACTGCTGCGCGACGCGCGGTCCCTCCCGGCGACGGCAGCGACGTCGTTCGTGCACGGGGATCTCCACGTCCGCCACGTGCTCGTGGCCGAGGACGGCTCGCTAACGGGGATCATCGACTGGGGCGATCTCTGCCTCTCCGACCCGTGCGTCGACCTGGCGCTCTTCTGGTCGCTTCCTGCCCGCCGGGGCGCGCGCGGCGTTCCTGGACGCCTACGGGCCGGTCACGGACGAGCAACTCCTCCGAGCGCGCGTGCTCGCCGTCTTCCTCTCGGCCACGCTCGCCCTGTACGGGCATGAAGTCGGGCTGGAGCGACTGGAGCGCGAGGCGGTCCTCGGCCTCGCGTTGACGCTGGAGGACGAGCCTTGAACGGTCCGTTGCAGCGCGGCCATGTGGCGAACCCGTTACGGCGGCCGGGCGTCGCCGCCGTCCGGCAACCCGAGCCGATACCCTAGATCCCATGCCGAGCCAGTCGTACGGACGCTTCGAGAAGGTCCTGCGCATGGGCGAGGGGCGCCGTCTGAAGCGCCTCGCCGAGCAGGCCGTCCGCATCAACGAGTTCGAGCCCGAGCTCGAGTCGCTCACCGATGCGCAGCTGCTCGCGCACTCGAGCGACCTCAAGCAGCGGGTCGCGAACGGCGAGGCGCTCGACGACGTCCTCTTCGAGGCCTTCGCGCTCGTCCGCGAAGCGCGCAAGCGGGAATCGGGTCAGCGCCTGTTCGACGTGCAGATGATGGGCGGCATCGTCCTCCACGAGGGCGACATCGCCGAGATGAAGACCGGCGAGGGCAAGACGTTCGTCGCCAGTCTGCCGCTGTACCTGAATGCGCTCTCGGGCGAGAACGTCCACCTCGTCACCGTCAACGACTACCTCGCCAAGCGCGACGCGGAGTGGAATCGCGGCGTCTACGAGCGCCTCGGCATGACCGTCGGCGCGATCGAGAACATGATGCCGTTCGCCGATCGCAAGCTCGCCTACGGTTGCGACATCACGTACGGCACGAACTCGGAGTTCGGGTTCGACTACCTCCGCGACAACATGGCCGTCTCGCTCGACAACATGGTGCAGCGCGGCCACGCGTACGCGATCGTGGACGAGGTCGACTCGATCCTCGTCGACGAGGCGCGAACGCCGCTGATCATCTCCGGCGAGCCGGAGACGGCCGCCAAGACGTACTACGACTTCGCGCGCGTCGTGCGCGAGCTCCACGGCCAGGCCGCGACGCGCAAGACGATGAAGGGCGAGGACGAGACCGAGCTCTCCGGCGCCGACTACCTGTACGACGAGAAGTTCAAGACCGTGTCGCCGGCGCAGACCGCGATCGAGAAGGTCGAGCGTGCGCTCGGCGTCGACAACCTCTACGACCCGCGGCACGTCAGGCTCGTCAACCACCTGATCCAGGCGCTGAAGGCCGAGTCGCTCTACAAGAACGACGTCGACTACGTGATCCAGGACGGCGAGGTGAAGATCGTCGACGAGTTCACCGGCCGGATCATGGAGGGGCGTCGCTGGAGCGAGGGCCTGCACCAGGCGATCGAGGCGAAGGAGGGCGTGCGCATCCGCGAGGAGAACGTCACGCTCGCCACGATCACGCTGCAGAACTACTTCCGCCTCTACGAGAAGCTCGGCGGCATGACGGGCACCGCGAAGACGGAGGAGAAGGAGTTCGTCGAGATCTACAACCTCCACGTCGTCGAGATCCCGACCAACGTCCCGGTCGCGCGCGCTCGACGAGAACGACTTCATCTTCAAGACGAAGGACGCGAAGTGGAACGCGGTCGCCGACGACATCGTCGAGCGCCACGAGAAGGGACAGCCGGTGCTCGTCGGCACGATCGCGGTGGAGACGTCCGAGTACCTGTCCGAGGTGCTGAAACGGCGCGGGATCCCGCACAACGTGCTCAACGCGAAGGAGCACGAGCGCGAGGCGAGATCATCCAGTTCGCGGGCGAGCCCGGCGCCGTCACGATCGCCACGAACATGGCGGGCCGCGGTGTCGACATCAAGCTCGGCGAGGGCGTGCGCGAGCTCGGCGGCCTGTACGTGCTCGGCACCGAGCGGCACGAGTCGCGCCGCATCGACAACCAGCTGCGCGGCCGCTCGGGCCGTCAGGGCGACCCCGGCGAGACGCGCTTCTACCTCTCGGCGCAGGACGACCTCGTGCGCCTCTTCGCCGGCGACCGGATCCACGGGATCATGAACCGCTTCAAGATCCCCGACGACCAGCCGATGGAGGCCGTCGATCCTCTCGCGCCAGATCGAGGGCGCGCAGAAGAAGGTCGAGGAGCAGAACTTCGTCGCGCGCAAGAACGTCCTCAAGTACGACGACGTGATGAACACGCAGCGCATGGTGATCTACGAGCAGCGCCGCGGCGTGCTCGACGGCGACGACCTGTGCGACGAGATCGAGGAGTGGATCGGCGAGGTGATCGAGGTCAACGTCGCGCAGCACACCGACGCCGAGCAGCGGAGCGAGTGGGATCTCGACGGCCTCGTCGCGCAGATGCAGGCGCTGACGGCACGGACATCACGGTCGAGGAGCTCCGCGAGGAGATCGACGTCGAGTCGCGCGAGGCGCTCGTCGAGGAGTTCGTCGAGGACGCGCTCGACATCTACGCCGAGCGCGAGGAGGGCTTCACGCCGGAGCTCCTGCGCGAGATCGAGCGGTTCGTCGTGCTGCAGGTCGTCGACACGCGCTGGCGCGAGCACCTCGAGGCGATGGACTACCTGCGCGACGGCATCCATCTTCGCGCGATGGCGCAGAAGGACCCGCTCGTCGAGTACCGCGGCGAGGGACACGCGATGTTCGAGGATCTCAGCCGGGCGATCCGCGAGGAGGCCGTGCTCACGCTGTTCCACGTCGAGCTCGCGCAGGAGGAGGCTGCCGACCTGCAGCCGGCGCCGGCGCCGCAGGCGCTCTCCTACGAGCACGAGACGGCCGCCGGGGCCGACGCGATCCTGGCGGCCGGCGGCGGCGCGGCGACCGCGGTCGCGACCTCGCCCGCCGAGTCGTTTGCGCCGCAGCAGGTCGTGAACCAGCACCGGGACGTCGGTCGCAACGATCCGTGCTGGTGCGGCTCGGGTAAGAAGTACAAGCGCTGTCACGGCGCCTAACGTGGGGGAACCCATGGTTCCCCCGCCGAGCCCCCTCCTCGCGCGCGCAGCATCGCGGCGCGGCAGCTGGCCTCCCGGCCGGCCAAGCCGGCCTCCGGCCGCCACGCGCGTCGTTCCGTCGACGCGGGTTGGTGATGGCTCGGCAGGCGTTGGCGCGCTCGAGTCGGGCTAGGCTCGACTGGCAATCGTGGTCGCTACCGGCGATTGGCCGAGCGCGGTGACTGATGCGTCGATGGAGCCGGCCGACGGGGGACGAGCTCGGGCTCCAGCAGCGCTGCCTCGTGGCGGCGGTTGCGGTGTCCGCGGCTCTCCTGGCCGTACTGTCGGCCGTCTTCGCCGCAACGTCCGGGGACAGCGGTGACCTTCGGTCTGCTCCCGGCTGGGCGTCGGCGCTCGGCGTGCGCTCGCGGGACCGGTCGTGTTGCCGCTCGCCACGGAGTGCTGTCGCCGTCGCGCTCGCGCTCGCAGGTCGGCGCGCGGAGGCGGTGTTCCTCCTCGCCGCGGTCGTCGGCGCGGGCGTGCTCACCTACGTGCTCAAGGTGATCCTCCAGGTGCTCGGCGCCGATCAGGACGGCGGGGCGGCTGGCCGACTTCCCGAGCGGGCACGAGGCCGCGGTCACGGCGCTGGGCCTGGCGCTGGCCGTGCTGGTATGGCCGCTCAGCTCGCGGCGTCTTGTCCGCGCGCTCCTGGTGACCGTCGCGCTCGCAGCTGCCGCGCTGGTGGGCTGGAGCCGTGTCGCGGCCGGCGCGCACACGGTCCTCGACGTCGTGGGCGGGGCCGTGCTCGCGATCGGCTGGGTGGCCGTCTGCCTGCTCGCATCGCCGCCGCGCCGTGCGACTGGGTGACGTCGCACCGGCTGCTACTCGCCGGGGCCTGCGCGTGCGCGGTCGTGCTCTTCGTCGTGCTCGCCGCCACGCGTACGACGCGGGTGGCGGTGGTCGCGGAGGTCGATACGAGGACGGCGCGGTGGGTCGCGTCCAGCATGCCCGCCTGGGCGGAATGGACCGCCCGGCCGTTCACGTGGCTCGGCGGCGGCCTCCTGCTCGCCGCGCTCGCGCTCGGTGTCGCGGCGGTGCTGTGGCATCGGCACGCGCCTGGCGACGCGGTGCTCCTCGTCGGCGATCTTGGCCGTCGTCAACCTCGCTCGTCTGGCTGCTCAAGGCCGGTTTCGACCGGGCCCGTCCCGACGCTCGGGAGCGCAATCCCGCTGCCCTCATCGCCGTCCTTCCCGAGCGGGCACGCGGCGGGTGGCGTGGCCGTGCTGGGCGCGCTCGGCGTGCTGGCAGCCGCACGGTCGTCTGCTCCGCGAGCCCGCGCGGCGTGGGTGGCAGCAGGCCTGCTCCTCGGCGTGGCGGTGGGCGCCAGTCGGGTCGCGCTCGGCGTGCACTACGTGAGCGACGTGCTGGCCGGGTACTGCGTCGGTGTCGTCGTTCTCTGTGCGGCTCTGCTCGCGCGCGACCGGCGCGGTGGGGCCCATCGGCGGCAGCCGGTACGATCGCCCGGTGACCGAGACCGCACAGCAGACGCTCGACCAGCAGCTCGAGGAGCTCGGAGCCCAGCTCGCCTGGGTTCGTGAGTACCTTTGACCCCGATCCGCTGACGATCCGCCCGCGGAGCTCGAGGCCGCCATGGGTGCGCCCGGCTTCTGGGACGACCAGGCAGCGGCGGCCCGGATCTCGCAGGAGCACGCCCGCGTCACGCGGAAGCTCGACCGCTACGAGCGCCTCGAGCGCGAGTACTCCGATCTGGCGGAGATGATGAACCAGGACGTCTTCGAGGACGAGGAGGAGGCGGAGTCCAGGTCGGCCCGCTGGAGAGGGAGCTCACGCGCCTGCAGGAGGACGCGCTCTTCAACGGCGAGTACGACGGCGGCGACGCCGTCGTCTCGATCAACGCCGGCACGGGCGGCACCGACGCGCAGGACTGGGCGGAGATGATGCTCCGCATGTACCTGCGCTGGACGTCCGACCGCGGCTTCCAGACCGAGCTCGTCGAGGCGAGCCCCGGCGAGGAGGCGGGCCTCAAGTCGGCCACGATGACGGTCAAGGGCGAGAACGCGTACGGCGCGCTCAAGGCCGAGCGCGGCGTCCACCGGCTCGTGCGCCAGTCGCCGTTCGACTCGGCCCACCGGCGGCACACGGCATTCGCCCAGGTCGTCGTCGCGCCGCTCCTGCCCGACGACGACGACGTCGAGATCGACGAGGGCGACCTCCGGATCGACACCTACCGTGCGAGCGGCGCCGGCGGACAGCACGTGAACAAGACGGACTCGGCCGTGCGCATCACGCACCTGCCCACCGGCATCGTGGTGCAGTGCCAGAACGAGCGCTCGCAGACGTCGAACAAGGCGACCGCGATGCGGATCCTCAAGTCGCGGCTCGCCGAGCTGCAGGAGGAGCAGCGCGAAGCCGAGATCGCGCGCGAGCGCGGCGCGACGCAGGACATCGGGTTCGGAAGTCAAATCCGCTCGTACGTGCTGCACCCGTACCAGATGGTGAAGGACCACCGCACCGACTTCGAGGTCGGGAACGCCCAGGGCGTGCTCGACGGCGCGCTCGACGGCTTCGTGCACGCCTACCTGCTCGCGAAGGCCGCCGGCAAGGTCCGGAGGTGTCTGAGGCATGTCAGCTACACTCGGCCGACACCCCGAACCGGAGCGGCGCCTGCGGCCGTCGCCAACCCATGATCCGGTGCAGGACGACGCCGCGCACCCCATGAGCTCTCTCATGTCTGATTCAGACGCGCCGCAGCCGCCGTCGCGCTCGCCGAGCCGGAGCCCTCCACGCCCCGGCGCAGCAGAGCCCGAGCGCCTCGTCGATGATCGTGTTCGACGACGTGCGCAAGGTCTACGAGCCCGAACGTCACCGCACTCGACGGCGTCTCGTTCGTGATCGACAAGGGCGAGTTCGTCTTCGTCGTCGGGCCGTCCGGGTCCGGGCAAGTCGACGATCATCCGGCTGCTCCTGAAGGAGCTCGAGCCGACCTCGGGGCGCATCATCGTCGGCGGGCGCGACCTCGGCCGCCTCAAGCACTCGAAGGTGCCGCTGCTGCGCCGCAACGTCGGCTGCGTGTTCCAGGACTTCAAGCTGCTGCCGAACCGCACCGCGTCCGAGAACGTCGCCTACGCCCTCACGGTGCAGGGCGAGTCGACGCATCGATCCGCAAGAAGGTGCCCGAGGTGCTCAACCTCGTCGGCCTCGCCCACAAGATGAGCTCAAGGCCCGACGAGCTCTCCGGCGGCGAGCAGCAGCGCGTCTCGATCGCGCGCGCGGTCGTCAACCATCCGCCGCTCCTGATCTGCGACGAGCCGACCGGCAACCTCGACCCGGACACGTCGGTCGGGATCATGCAGCTCCTGCACCGCATCAACACCGGCGGCACGACGATCCTGATGGTCACGCACGACCGCGAGATGGTCGACAAGATGCGCAAGCGCGTGATCGCCCTCGACCACGGCAAGCTGATGCGCGACGAGCGCCGCGGAGGCTACGAGACCGAATGAACCGGTTCAAGCTCGTCTTCTCCGAGGCCGTCCGCTCGATCGCGCGAACCTGTCGACGTCGATCGCGGCCACGATGACCGTGCTGATCGGCATGTTCCTGCTCGGGCTCTTGATCGCGCTCGGCACGTGGGTCGTCTCCTGGTCCGACCACGTCAAGTCCCAGCTCGAGGTGAAGGTCTTCTTCGTCGACGACGTGACGCCGAAGCAGGTGAACGCCGTGGAGCGGTACCTCGCCCAGCAGAAGGTCGCCGGCACGTGAAGGAGTACCAGTTCGTCTCCAAGGCCGAGGCGCTGCAGCGGATGCGGAAGAAGTACCCGGAGCTGACCGCCAACCTCCCGTCCAATCCGCTACCCGCCTCGTACGAGGTGACCCCGAGCAGCGCCGAGGACGTGAAGGCTGACCGCCGCGATCCGGAAGCAGAAGTTCGCGGGCGTCGAGAAGGTCAAGGACGGCCAGCAGACCTCGAAGCGGATCCTGCAGGTGGCGCGGGTGATCTGGGTGGTCTTCCTCGTCGCCGTGATCGTGCTGCTCATCGCGTCGGTGCTGCTGATCGCGAACACGATCCGGCTGTCGATCTTCTCGCGCCGCCGTGAGATCGAGGTGATGAAGCTCGTCGGCGCCACGAACTGGTTCGTGCGCGGCCCGTTCATGCTCGAGGGGCTGCTCTGCGGGGCGCTCGGCTCGATCGCCGCGATCGTGCTCCTGTTGCTCGGCAAGGAGGTCGCTCTGCCCGCGATCCTCGGCCACATCGACACGACGGACGACGTGCAGGCGCTCTCGTTCTCGCTGATCGCGCTCATCCTGCTCGTCGTCGGGCTCGCCGTCGGCGCGCTCGGCTCCGGCATGACGTTGCGCCGCTTCCTGCGGGTCTAAGCCAGCGCCAGATCCGCTTCCCGCGAATCCCAGCGCGCAAGCATCCCTGAGGCCGGCTTCTGTCGCGGCCCGGTCGCACGAGCTCGGCCGAGGCGTGAGTCGCTCGTCCAGGGGTGGCCGCTACCGTCGATCGATGCCCGGAAGACGACACGGACGCGGCCGGCCGCCGAAGCGGCCCCGCGCTCGCAGCGCCACGAGCGGGCCCGCGCCGCCGGCGCCAGCGCGGCGGTGAGGCGCGCCGAGCGGGGCATCGAGATCGCGCTGCCGGAGCGCCGCATGGAGCCCGAGTCCGTCGTCGCGCACCTCGGGCCGACGAACTCGGGCAAGACGTACCACGCGCTCGAAGGTCCTGCGAGGGAGGCAGCGGCGTCTACGCCGGCCCGCTGCGCATGCTCGCGCAGGAGGCGCACCGGCGGCTCGCGGCCGAGCTCGGCGAGGAACGCGTCGGTCTCGTCACCGGCGAGGAGCGGGTCAACGAGGGGGCCCCGATCGTCTGCTGCACGGTCGAGATGGCGCCGGCTCGGGCGAGGTGCTCGTGCTCGACGAGGTGCAGTGGGCCGACGACGCGGAGCGCGGCTCGGCGTGGACGCGGCTCCTGCTCGCGGGCGAGTACCGGCACATCCTGCTGCTCGGCGCGCTCGACGCCGAGCCGCTCGTCCAGCGCGCCTTCCCGGAGGCGGAGGTGAAGGTGTTCGAGCGCAAGCTGCCGCTCGAGTTCGTCGGCGAGCGCTCGCTCCGCTCGCTCACCCCGGGAACGGTCGTCGTCGCGTTCAGCCGCAAGGCGGTGCTCGCGCTCGCGGGCGAGGTCAACCGGCTCCAGCCCGGACGTGTGTCGGTGCTCTACGGCGCCATGCCGCTCGCCTCCCGGCGCGAGGAGATCGACCGCTTCCTGGACGGCCGTGCGGACGTCTGCGTCGCCACCGACGTGCTCGGCCACGGCGTCAACCTGCCGTGCGAGACGCTGCTCTTCGCCGAGACGACGAAGTTCGACGGCCAGGAGCGGCGCACGCTCTTGCCGTGGGAGCTGGCGCAGATCGCCGGCCGCGCGGGCCGCTTCGGGCTCGTCGAGCGCGGGCACGTCGGCGTGCTCGTCGGCATCCCTTGGGCCGCGGCCGACGCGACGGTCGTCGAGACCGCGCTCGAGCCGCACGTCCCGGTCGGCGACGGCCTCTACGGCTACCGCGTCGTCGACGAGGCGCGCATCCGCCCGCGCCTCGCCGACCTCGGCGTCGACGACCCGCGCGAGCTCGACGCCGCGCTCGCAGCGTGGCACCGGGTCGCGACGCGCGAGTGGGCGTACGAGAGCTGGCTCGCCGTCGAGTCGCTCGTCCCGATCCGCGGCCGCCTGGCGGCGATCCAGCGCAGGCTCGCCGAGCGCCGCCGCCGGCTCTCGCTCGAGGACACCTGGCTGTTCGTCAACGCGCCGGTCGACGAGGACGACGCGGAGCTGCTCGCCACGCTCGCGCTCGCCGTCGCCGGCGACACGGCGCAGCGCTCGCTGTTCGCGTTCCTGCTCGACGTCGACCGCCTGCGCGACGCCATCGCTCGAGGAGGCCGAGCAGGCGGGACGAACTGCAAGCATCCTGCGCTGGTTCGCGCTGCAGTACCCCGGGGTGGCGGGCGTCACGATCGAGCGTGCCGCCGCGCTCGAGGAGGCGGCCGCTGCGCGGGTCGTGGCGCGGCTGAAGGTCGAGGTCGATGCGCCCACCGTCGGCCGCTGCCGCTCGTGCGGCTCGACCTGCGCGCCGTGGTTCCCGCTCTGCGATCGCTGCGCCCGTGCCAGGTAGCGGAGCCGCGCAGACCGGGCGATGCTCGCGTGATATGAACCTCCGGTGACGCCGGACGAGTTGCGCGCCATCTCCCTGTTCGCCGGCGTGAGCGACGCCGGCCTGGAGCGCATCAGTGCGACGTGCGCGGAGTTCGAGGCGCCGGGCGAACAGGTGCTTGCGCTCCCCGATGACCCGGGCTCGGGGATGTTCGTGATCCTGGACGGGGCGGTCACGGTAGAGGTGCGGTCCGGTTCGCTCGAGCTCGGCGCTGGCGAGGTGTTCGGCGAGCTCGCGCTGTTCGCCCCGGATGCCGCGCGCGTCGCGCGGGTGCGCGCCGCCGGCCCGGTTCGCTGCCTCGCGATTCCACGCGCCGAGGCGCTTGCGCTCGTGGAGTCTGAGCCGAAGCTCGCCCTGGCGCTCCTCGGCGTGGTCTCGCAGCGACTCGTCGACGCGCGCTCGTCCTGAGCAGGCCGCACATGCTGGGGCGGATCCTCAGGCTCCTCGCGCTCGTCGTCCTGGCCGTGCTCGTCCTGCTCGTCGCGCTGGCGGTCTGGCCGGCATCGACGAAGGGCCTCGGCTCCGACCCTCGACCCGTGACGTCGTACGCCGCGGCGACCGCCGCGTTCCGGCAGGTCCAGCGCGAGGAGAAGCGAGACTCCGTGATCCCCACGTGCCGCTCGCGGCTGCTGACGCACGGGCCTGAGACCGAGCGCGCGATCGTCCTCGTCCACGGGCTCACGAACTGCCCCGAGCAGTGGGCGCTCTTCGGGAAGGAGATCTACGAGCAGGGTTGGAACGTGCTCATCCTGCGCCTGCCGGACCATGGTATCGGCGACGTCGCCACCGACACGCCGGGCAGCGTCGATCACCTCGCGCCGCTGACGCCTGCGAAGCTCGCGCACTATGGGGACCACGCGGTCGACATCGCGCGCGGCCTTGGCGAGCACGTCACCGTGATGGGCCTCTCGCTCGGCGGCGCCGTCGCCGCCTGGATGGCGCAGGAGCGGAACGACGTCGACCGGGCGATCGTGATCGCGCCCGGGTTCGCCATGGAGGGCGTCCCGTACGCCGTCTCCTGGCTGGCCACGAATCTCTTCGCCCACGTGCCCGACATCTCGCTGGGCGGCGCCTCCAAGGTCCGCTACGAGTACCAGGGCTGGTCGACGGGTGGCATCGCCGACACGTTCCGGCTCGGGAAGCGCGTGGAGCAGGACGCGGAGAAGACGCGGGCCGGCACACGCTCGATCGTCGTCTTCCTCAACCCCAACGACAACACGATCTCCAATGCGCGCGCCGAGCACGTCGCGAAAGCCTGGCGGCGGAACGGGGCACAGGTCGAGGTCGTCTGGCTCCCGAAGACGCCGGTGCTGGAGCACGACATCATCGACCCGCACCAGCCGTGGGCGCGGCCGGCGTTCGTCTATCCGCGCCTGATCGCGCTCGCGAATGCGTCTCAGACCTAAACTTCCCGGCCGTGTCCGGAACGAAACAGATCGCCGAGAATCGCAAGGCGCGCCATGACTACGAGCTCCTCGAGCGCGTCGAGGCGGGCATCGTGCTCACGGGCACGGAAGTCAAGTCGCTCCGCGAAGGCCGCGTTCAGCTCGGGCAGGCCTACGCTGACATCCGCGACGGCGAGGCTTGGCTGATCGGCGCCTCGATCGCCGAGTACGCCGAGGGCGGTGGGCACTTCGTCCATCAGCCGGAGCGCGACCGCAAGCTGCTCCTGCACCGCAGCGAGATCGACTCGCTGCACCAGAAAGTGCGCGAGAAGGGGCTCACGCTCGTGCCGACGCGAATGTACTTCCGCGAGGGACGGGTGAAGGTCGAGCTGGCGCTCGCCCGCGGCCGCGAGCGGGTCGACAAGCGCCGGGCGCTCGCCGAGCGCGACGCGAAGCGTCAGATGGAGCGCGCGCTCAAGACCAGACGCTAGTTCGGTGTCGTGCCTGCGCAGGCCGGACTGGCGCTCGGGGCATCCTCGCCGTCGCGCGTTGTGCGGGGCGGACGCCGCGCGGTAGGCTCGACCGAGCTGTGCTCCCCCCGCGACCGAAGGAGGTCTGGTGCGACGCGTAGCGCTCACTGTCAACGGCACGCGCCATGACGTGGAGCTCGAGCCACGCGAGCTTTTGGTGTTCGTGCTGCGCGAACGTCTTGGGCTGACTGGGACGAACGTGGGTTGCGACACCTCGTCGTGTGGCGCCTGCACGGTGCTGTTCGACGGCGAGGCTGTGAAGTCGTGCACGGTGCTGGGCGTGCAGGCGGAGGGGGTGGAGGTCACGACGATCGAGGGGTTGTCGGTGAACGGCGGTCTGCATCCGGTGCAGCAGGCGTTCCATGACCACCACGCCTTGCAGTGTGGGTATTGCACGCCGGGGATGGTGTTGGCGGTCGTGTCGCTGATCGACCACGGCGAGGCGGGGAGCGAGGAGGAGATCCGGTTGGGGCTGGAGGGCAACCTCTGCCGCTGCACCGGGTACCACAACATCGTGCGGGCCGTCGAGGCCGCAGCGGGGAGGGCGTGATGAGCGCCACGGAGACCACCACCTATATCGGTGCCGCTGTGAAGCGGAAGGAGGATCACGCCCTGCTTACGGGTCGCGGTACCTTCGTCGACGGCCTCACGCTTCCGGGCACGCTGTCGATGGCCGTCGTGCGCAGCCCCTACGCCCACGCGCGGATCACCGGCGTGGATACCGCTGCCGCGCGGGCCGCGGAGGGCGTGGTGGCGGTGTTCAGCGGCGCCGACCTGGCGGAGGAGTGGAAGTCGTCGCTGCCGTGTGCGTGGCCGGTGACGGAGGAGATGAAGAGTCCGCCGCACTTCCCGTTGGCGGTCGACGAGGCCCGCTACGTGGGCGACGGCGTGGCGGTCGTGCTGGCGGAGTCGCGGGCCCTGGCCCGCGATGCGGCCGAGCTGGTGGAGGTCGAGTACGAGCCGCTTGGGGTCACGGTGGATGTCGAGGCGTCGCTCGCCGCTGGCGCGCCGCTCGTCCACTCCGACCTGGGGACGAACGAGTGCTACGTGTGGAAGCTGGCCTCCGAAGGTTTTGAGGAGGGATTCGCGGGCGCGGAGGTGGTGGTGACGCGTCGCTACCGTCAGCCGCGCCTGATCCCGAATGCGATCGAGACGCGCGGGGTGCTCGCCCAGGTGAGCCCGACCGACGACGTCACGCTGTGGTCGGCGACGCAGGTGCCGCACATTCTGCGCTTCGGGATGGCGCTGGTGCTCGGGATCCCGGAGTCGAAGATCCGCGTGATCGCCCCTGATGTGGGCGGCGGCTTCGGCTCGAAGCTGGACGTGTACGCGGAGGAGGCGCTGGCGGTGGCGCTGGCCCGCCGGTTGGGGCGGCCGGTGAAGTGGACGGAAGAGCGGTCGGAGAACTACGTGGCCACGATTCACGGTCGCGACTTCGTGACCGAGTACACGTTCGGCGCCACCAGGGGCGGCAAGATCGTGGCCGTGAAGGCCGACGTGAAGGCGGCCATGGGTGCGTACCTGCAGCTGGTGACGCCCGGCATTCCGTTGCTCGGCGCCTGGATCTACGCGGGGCCGTACGACGTCCCGAACTACAGCGTCACCTTCACGGGCGTGTTTACGAACACGACGCCCACGGATGCCTACCGGGGCGCGGGCAGGCCGGAGGCGACGTACGTGATCGAGCGAACGATGGACGCGCTGGCGGCGGAGCTGGGCATGGACTCGCTCGAGCTGCGCCGCCGGAACTTCATCTCCGAGTTCCCGAAGACGATCTCTTCCGGGTTGACGATCGACTCGGGCGATTACCACGCCTCGCTGGACAAGCTGCTGGAAGTGCTCGACCTGGACGCGTTCCGGTCAGAGCAGCGCTCGAGGCGTGATCGCGGCGATGCGAAACAGCTGGGCGTCGGCTTCTCCACGTACACCGAGATGTGCGGCCTCGCGCCCTCGCGGATCCTGGGAGCGATCCGCTACGCGGCGGGTGGTTGGGAGAGCGCGACGATCCGCTTCCAGCCGCTGGGGTCGGTGCAGGTCGTGACGGGAACCTCACCTCACGGCCAGAGCCACGAGACGGCCTGGTCGCAGATTGTCGCCGACCTGCTCGGCGTTTCGATCGACGAGGTGGAGGTATTGCATGGAGACACGGCTGTCTCGCACTACGGGATGGACACCTACGGCAGCCGCAGCCTTCCCCTGGGCGGAGTTGCACTCTGGTACGCCGGGCAGAAGGTGATCGAGAAGGCGCGGCAGATCGTCGCCCACCAGCTCGAGGTGGCGGCGGACGACCTCGAGTACGCCGGGGGGAGATTCTCGGTAAAGGGGTCTCCCGACCGCTCGATGACCACCAAGGAGGCTTCGCTTCAGGCTTGGATCGCTCACAACCTCCCGGACGGCATGGAGCCGGGGCTGGAGGAGACGGCCGTCTATGACCCGCCGAACTTTTCCTGGCCCGCTGGCGCCCATGCCGCGGTGGTGGAGGTGGACACGGAGACCGGGGACGCACGCCTCGTCCGTTATGTAGCGATCGACGACGTGGGGACGGTGATCAACCCGCTGATCGTGGACGGGCAGGTACACGGTGGCATCACGCAGGGGATCGCGACGGCGCTGTACGAGGAGGGCGTCTACGACGAGGAGGGGAACCTGCAGAACACGACGATGACCACGTATCTCGTCCCCTCCGCGGCGGAGCTTCCGTCCTACGAGCTGGAGCGCACCGAGAGCAAGAGCCCGTCGAATCCGCTCGGCGTGAAGGGGGTGGGGGAGACGGGCACGATCGCCGCCGTGGCCGCTGTGGCCAACGGCGTCGTGGACGCGCTCTCGTACCTCGGCGTCACGCACGTCGAGATCCCTGCCACGCCCGAGCGTGTGTGGCGCGCGATCGAGGAGGCGAAACGGTGATCCCCGCACGGTTCGACTACGAGGTCGCCGAGAGCGTCGAGCACGCGATCGAGCTCCTCGGCAACGACCCGGACGCCAAGCTCCTGGCCGGCGGGCACTCGCTGCTGCCGGCCATGAAGCTGCGCATCGCCAGGCCCTCGAAGCTGGTCGACATCGGCCGCCTGTCCGCTCTCTCCTACGTCCGTGACGCGGGCACGCAGCTGGCGATCGGCGCGCTCACGCGGCACAAGGACGTGGCCGGCGACCCGTTGCTGCAGGAACACTGCCCGCTCGTCTCGGCCACAGCAGGGCAGATCGGCGACCCGCAGGTGCGCCACCGCGGCACGATCGGCGGCTCGCTCGCCTACGGCGACCCCGCCTCCGACCTGCCGGCCGTGATGCTCGCCCTCGGCGCGGAGCTGGTGGCCAGCGGCACGGGCGGGGAGCGCACGATCCCCGCGGCGGAGTTCTTCACCGGTGTCTTCGAGACCGCGCTCCGGCCGGCCGAGGTGCTCACCGAGATCCGGGTGCCCAAGCTCGGCGGCTCCACCGGCTGGTCGTACCTCAAGTTCCACCGGCGCGCCCAGGACTGGGCCACGGTCGGCGTCGTCGCGCTTGTCCATCGCGACAACGGCACCGTCGCCGGCGCCTCGATCGCGCTCACGAACATGGGCGGCGTCCCGCTACGGGCGCAAAAGGCCGAAGACGCGATCGCCGGCGGCGCCACGACCGCCGACGCGGCGGCCCTGATGGCCGAGGACACAAGCCCGGCCGACGACCAGGCGGCGAGCGCGGAGTTCCGGCGCCACTTGGCACGGGTGCTCGGGCGGAGGGCGCTCGAGGAGGCGCTCGGGGGGTGAAGGTCGCGCCGAAGACGGCGGCGGGCCCGCCAGGCTCGCCGCCGGCGAAGGACATGGTCCGGATCGAGGGCCGGTCGTTCCTGATGGGCTCCGACCGCCACTACGCGGAGGAGGCGCCCGCGCATGAGGTTGCGGTCGACGGTTTCTGGATCGACCGTACCCCGGTGACGAACCTCCAGTTCACGAAGTTCGTCAAGGAGACGGGGCACGTGACCTCCGCGGAGCGTTCGGCGAGCGCCGAGGACTACCCGGGCGCGAGGCCGGAGCTGCTTGTCGCGGCCTCGACCGTGTTCTCGCCTCCGTCCCAACGCGTGAGCCTCGACGACGCGTATCAGTGGTGGGCGTACGTTCCGGGCGCCGACTGGCGGCATCCCGAAGGGCCGGACAGCTCGCTCCACGGGCTGGAGCGCCACCCCGCCGTCCACGTCGCGTACGAGGACGCGGAGGCATATGCACGCTGGGCAGGCAAGGAGCTTCCGGCCGAGCCGGAGTGGGAGCTCGCCGCGCGCGGCGGACTCGACGGCGCCGACTTCGCGTGGGGGGACGAGTTCACCCCGAAGGGGCGCCACGTGGCCAACACGTGGCAGGGCGACTTCCCGCTCGAGAACCTCAGGCTCGACGGCTGGGAGCGGACGTCGCCGGTCGGTGCCTTCCCGCCGAACGGGTACGGGCTCGTGGACATGATCGGCAACACGTGGGAGTGGACGGCGACCTGGTACACGGCGCACGGGGAGCTGGGGGAGGCGTGCTGCTCGGCCGACCTGCGCGAGGCGAGCCGCGACCCGAGCGACCCGGCCGGCATCCCGCGCCGGGTGATGAAGGGCGGCTCGCACCTCTGCGCGCCCAACTATTGCCGCCGCTACAGGCCGGCGGCCCGGATGGCGCAGCCGATCGACACGTCCACGTCGCACCTCGGCTTCCGCTGCGTCGTCCGCCCGTAACTGCCCGTCGGTCACGACGCGTGCCCTACGCTTAGACTCGCCCCATGAGCGGGCGTTCCGGCCTGTTCGGGCTCGCGATCGGACTCGCGCTCGCCGATTCGTCGATCGTCACGCTCGCGCTACCGGATGTGATCCGCGCGTTCGACGTGGGCATCACCACCGTGGCGTGGGTGCTGACGTCGTACAATCTGGTGCTCGCCCTGACGGCCGTGCCGGCCGCCCACATCGCCCGCCGACGCCCCGGTGCGGCGTTCGCCGCGGGCATTGTGACCTTTAGTGCGGCCTCGCTGGCGTGCGGCCTGGCCGGGTCGCTGGAGGCGCTGGTGGCCGCGCGCTGTGTCCAGGCCGTCGGCGGTGCACTCGTGATCACCGCGGCGCTCGACCTGCTGAGCGAGAGCGAGGGCAGCGACGTCCGTGCTGCGCGCATGTGGGCGGCGGCGGGCATTCTCGGCGCCGCGCTCGGGCCGGCGTTCGGCGGCATCGTCACACAGTTCTTCGGCTGGGAGTGGATCTTCCTGCTCCAGGCACCGCTCGCGCTCCTCACGCTCGCGGCGTTGCGCGGGCTGGCGCCGCGGCCGCTGCTCCCCCCTGCCGGCCGGCCGCACCCAGGAGCGAACCTGACGCTGCTCCTGCTCTCGGGCGGCCTCGTCGCCGCGTTCTTCCTGCTCGTCCTGCTGCTCGTGGACGGCTGGGGGATGTCGCCGGCGGCAGCCGGTCTGGTGGTCACAGTGATGCCGCTCGCGGCCATCGCGGCCGCCAGGGTGGCGCCGCGTGCGGGCAGCACGACCATCCGCGCGGCTGCCGGGATCGTGCTCGTCGCCGGCGGCCTGGAGGCGCTGGCGCTGCTCCCGCACGCCGGCTGGGGGTGGACGGTGCCTCCGCAGCTCCTCGTCGGCGCCGGCATCGGCCTAGCGTTCACGGCGCTGACGGAGCGTGCGCTGGCCGGGCGCGCCGCGCCGGTCGTGCATGGAGGCTGGACGATCGCCTCGCGGCACGCGGGGGTCGTCCTCGGACTGCTCCTGCTCGCGCCGGTGTTCGTGGGCGCGCTCGACCGCAACGAAGAGGAGGCACTGCGCGCCGGCACCGCGATCGTGCTGGACAGCAGGGTGCCTCCGCTCGACAAGCTGCGCGTGGCGCAGGACGTGCTCGACCAGGTCGACCGCGCGGCCGGCAGACTCCCGGACATTGCCGCCGCCTTCGCGGATCGTCCCGACGACGAGGACTACCGCGCGCTGCTCGCGGCGCTCGAGGATCAGCTCGACCGCGCCGTCACGAACGCGTTCTCGCAGCCGTTCCTCCTCGCAGCCGCGCTCGCGCTCGCTGCGCTGGTGCCGCTACTGCTTCGCCGGGAGGAAGGCGGCCTGTGAGACGTATGGCACCCGTGCTGGTTGCTCTCGCAGCCGTCGCCGTGGTCCTGCTCACGTATCTCGCCCTCGGCGGCGGGTCGTACAAGCCGACCCCGGTCGCCGATCCCTGCGCGACGCGCGACTGGCGCGATCCGGGCGGGCTGCAGGAGGCGCTGGAGCAGGTCGCGCTGTCCGCCCTCGACGGCGCCGCCTGCGAGCTCGGCGTCTCACGCGAGGCGCTCGTCCTCGCGCTGCGCGACGACGCGTCCCTGGCGGAGTTCTCCCGCGAGGAAGGTATCTCGCGCTCGCGCGCCGAGGACGCACTGCGGCGCGGCCTGGTGCGAGCAGTCGACGACGCGGAGGATGCCGGTGCGCTTCCCGGCTTCGCGGCCGGCCTCGTGCGTGGTGCCGCGGAGCGCATCCCGCCGCGGCTCTTGCTGGAGCTGCTCGAGCGGCTGCGCGGCCTCGTGTCGTAGGGTCTTCCCATGGAGGCAACCGCGGTCGCGGAGGCGGAGGTCGTGCGCCGGCTGGAGACGCTCCGTGTGCTCCCCGTCGCGACCCTCGACGACGCCGAGCAGGCGGAGCAGGTGGCGAGGGCGCTCCTCGCCGGTGGGCTCCCGTGCCTGGAGGTCGCGTTCCGTAGCCCGGCCGCGGCGGAGGCGTTGCGGCGCGTCCGCGAGGTGGAGGGCCTGCTCGTGGGTGCGGGCACGGTGCTCTCCGCGGAGCAGGCGGAGGCGGCCAGCGAGGCGGGCGCGCAGTTCGCGGTCGCACCCGGCACGAGCGAGGAGGTCATCGAGCGCTGCCGCGCCCTCGGGCTGCCCTTCTTCCCCGGCGTCGCGACGCCCACGGAGATCGAACGGGCGCGGGCCCTCGGCGTGCGGACGCTGAAGGTGTTCCCGGCCGCCACGGTCGGCGGCGTCGCGTTTCTCAAGGCGGTCAGTGCGACGTACCCGGACGTGCGGTTCGTGCCGACGGGCGGCGTCGGACCGGCCAACGCGGCCGAGTACCTCGCCGTGCCTTCGGTGCTCGCCGTCGGCGGCAGCTGGCTCGTCTCGGCAGAGCTGCTGCACGCGGGCAGGTTCGACGAGGTCGAGCGCCTGGCGCGCGAGGCGGTGAAGCTGGCACGGTGAGCGTGCTTACGCTGCGGCCTGAGGGGGAGTGTCGCTGGGATCTCGTGTCTCTCGGCGAGGTGATGCTCCGGCTCGACCCGGGTGAGGATCGAATCGCCACGACGCGCACGTTCCGCGCCTGGGAGGGCGGCGGCGAGTACAACGTCGCGCGGGGGCTCAAGCGCTGCTTCGGGCTGCGCACCGCGTACGTGACCGCGCTCGCCGACAACCCGGTCGGCCGCCTGATCGAGGATCTCCTCTACCAGGGCGGCGTCGACCGCGCACATCTCGGGTGGGCGCCTTACGACGGCGTGGGGCGGAGTGTCCGCAACGGTCTTAACTTCACCGAGCGCGGTTTCGGTGTCCGCGGCGCGGTCGGCTGCTCCGACCGCGGTCACAGTGCCGCCTCGCAGATGCGCCCGGGGGACGTCGACTGGGAACAGATCTTCGGCGAGGAGGGCGCCCGCTGGTTCCACTGCGGCGGTGTGTTCTGCGCGCTCTCGGAGACGAGCGTGGAGCTGGCCCGCGAAGCAATGGAGGCCGCCCGCCGGCACGGCACAGTCGTCTCCTACGACCTCAACTACCGGCCGTCGCTGTGGAAGGCGTCCGGCGGCACCGCACGTGCAGCGCAGGTGAACGGGGCGCTCGTGGAGCACGTCGACCTCCTGCTCGGCAACGAGGAGGACTTCGCCGCCGGCCTTGGCTACGAGCTCGAGGGGATCGACGAGAACCTCGTCGAGCTCGACGTCGGCGTCTACGGGCGGCTGCTGGAGCAGGTGCTCGAGCGGAACCCGCAGCTCTCCGTCGTCGCGACGACGCTGCGCCAGGTGCGCAGCGCGACGGTCAACGACTGGAGCGCGGTGTGTCACACGCGGACGGGCTTCCACGTTGGGCCGTCGCTCGACGGGCTCGAGATCCTCGACCGGGTCGGCGGCGGGGACTCGTTCGCGTCGGGCTTCTTCTACGGGTTGCTGACGGGGACGGACGTCGACGCCGCGCTGGCGTACGGCGTCGCGCACGGCGCCCTCGCGATGACGACGCCGGGTGACACCTCGATGGCCACGCTCGACGAGGTGGAGCGGCTCGTGCGCGGCGGGTCGGCGCGCGTCGTCCGCTGAGCCCGCAACGTGGCTATCATCAGGGCGAACACACATACGGGGGCGATCAGGTTTCGACGTGGTCGGTTCTCCGGCAGAGTTGCGAGCCGAGGTCGCCGGTAGGCCTCGTAAATCCACCGGCACCAATGCAAGTGCGAAGACAGACCTCGCACTCGCCGCCTAGTCACTGACTAGGTAAGGCGACGTCCCGCCGGGTTGGGCCCGAGGCCCGGGTCGGGGCGCCAACGATCGGGCTCGGCGCCGAGGGAGAGCCAATCGCCCGGAGCGCGACACCACAGGATGGCTGGCCCGTCGGTAGGCCGTCCGCCACCGGCCGCCGGGCGAGATCCAAGTGCGGACTACGCTCGTAGACATTCTGTCCGGTGCGTCCGCGGACGCGGGTTCGATTCCCGCCGCCTCCATCACAGCCGCAGTCGCCCGGCCAGCACGTCTGGGCGGCGGATCGACGACCATCCGCCTCCCGGACGCGCCGGTGCCTCGAGTAGAAGCGGGTCTCGGTCCTAGTCGTCTTGCTTGCGGACGCTGTACTTCCCGTCCCACGCCCAGTTGTTACCGTCGAGGTACGAGACGTCCGCCTTGGCGTGGAACGAGCTGAACTTGCCGATCCCGCCCGAGATCGTGAGCTCTCCGGTTTTGGTCGCGAAATCGAGCGTGACGTGGCCGATGGCGAAGTTGCCGGGCCCGACGACGATGACGATGTCGCTGTCCAGGGAGGAGGTGCCGGCAGCCTGGAGGTAGACGACCCTCGAGCCGGCCGTGAGCGCCTTGATGTTCGACGACGTGATCGTGCAGTGCTGATCGGCGAGGCCCTTGTTATCCGTGCAGTCCTTCGTCACATGCAGCGCTCCGCTTCGCTGGTTCGCGAGGTCAACTTGCCCGCCTCGCGAGCGAACCCACCCGCCGGATCCGTCATGCGCGCTGGCCACGGCCGCGGTGCTCCCTGCAAGCGCAAGCGTCAGGATCAATCCGAAGAAACGCATCTCGAAACCTCCATCCGTTTGTCGCTGTTCGTCGTGCAGACCTTGGCGGAAGGCGGTCCCGGTTCGATCATCACGCTGTCATCATCTGGTCCTCACGCCACTGGAGCAGTCGTCATGGAGTACCGCATCTTGGGGCCGTTCTCCGTCGCTCGGGACGGCGTGGAGGTCACCGTCGGGAGCGGTAGGCAACGTGCGCTGCTGGCGCTGTTGCTCCTCCACGCCAACGAGGCCGTCTCCGCTGACAGGCTGGTCGATCAGCTCTGGGGAGAGACCCGGGCGACGAGCTCGACGAAGGTTCTCCGCAACTGCGTCTGGAGCCTCCGGCGGGCCCTCGGAGACGGAGTCCTGATCACCCGAGGGCGCGGTTACGAGCTGCGGGTCGAGCCGGGAGAGCTCGATCTCGACCGCTTCAACGACGAGGTCGCCGACGGGCGGCAGGCGCTGTCTGCCGGAGATCCTGCACGCGCCGCGGCCGCGCTCGGCGAGGCCCTCGCTCTCTGGCATGGGTCGCCGCTGACCGACTTCGCCTACGACGAGTTCGCCAAGGCGGACATCGAGCGCCTGGAAGGGCTACGGCTGGCTGTGCTGATCGAGCGAATCGACGCGGATCTCCAACTCGGCCGTCACAGCGCCCTGATCGGTGAACTGGAGATGCTCGTCGCCGAGCATCCGCTCCAGGAGCGACTGCGCGGTCAGCTCATGCTCGCGCTCTACCGCTCCGGGCGCCAGGCCGAAGCGCTCCAGGTCTATCAGGCAACGCGACGGGTGCTCGTCGACGAGCTCGGGATCGATCCCAGTCCTGCTCTTCAGCACCTCGAGCGGCAGATCCTGAATCACGATCCCGAGCTCGCAGTCCCGGATGTCGTTGCGTCAGCCCGGAGCCGGGCGAGGGCGCGGGTGGACTTGCCGGTCCAATCGACGCCGCTCATCGGCCGCAAGCGCGAGGTCAGAGAAGTGACGGACCTGTTCCGGCGACCGGAGGTCCGGCTTGTCACGTTGACCGGAACCGGCGGGACGGGCAAGACGCGGCTCGCGATACAGGTCGCTTCCGGACTTGTCGACGAGTTCGCCGACGGCGTCGTGTTCATCGGCCTCGCGCCGCTGCAGAACCACAATCTGGTCCTGACCACCGCAGCCGGAGCACTCGGCGTCCTCGCGAGGAGTCGCGAGACGCTTGCCGACGATCTCGCCCGGTATCTGCGCGACCGAGAGTTGCTGCTCGTGCTCGACAACTTCGAGCACGTGCTCGCGGCCGCACCATCGGTTGCCGACATTGCGTCGACAGCGGCTGACGTGAAGGTGCTCGTGACGAGCCGCGCTCCGCTTCGGCTCTCGGCCGAGCGCGTCTATCCCGTCTCGCCGCTGGACATGCCGCACTCGGTCGCGCTGTTCGAGACGCGTGCGCAGGCCGTCCGCCCGGATTTCGCCGTCACAACCGCAAACGAGGGAGCGGTTGCCGACCTCTGCAAAGCCCTCGACGGGCTGCCGCTGGCGATCGAGCTCGCAGCCAGACGCGTCGGCACATTGCCCCCGGCAGCCCTGCGCCAACGGCTCGATCAGCGACTGAAGCTCCTCGTGGGAGGAGCACGGGACGCACCCATGCGCCAGCGCACGCTCCGCGCGACGATCGATTGGAGCTTCAACCTCCTGGAGCCGGAGGAGCAGCGCTTGTTCGTCCGCCTCGCGGTGTTCCACGGAGGGTGCACCATCGAGGCGGCTCAGAGCGTCTGCGGCGACGTCGTCGACGTCGTCGACGGGCTGGCATCGCTGACCGACAATGGCCTCGTCCGAACGGAGGGGACTGACGAGGAACCTCGATTCTCGACGCTGGAGACCATCCGCGAGTACGCGCTCGAGCACCTCGAGGCGTCAGCGGAGGCCACCGCGCTTCGCCGCCGGCACGCCGAGCACTTCCTCCGGCTCGCCGAGGAGGCGGAGCCGAACTTGATCGGTGTGGGCGGTCACACGGAGTGGCTCGACCGGCTGGAGCGCGACCACGACAACTTCAGGGCTGCCGCGGACTGGTTCGAGGCGGCAGGCGAAAACGAGAGCGCCCTGCGGTTGGCAGCGGCGCTCTGGCGGTTCTGGGACCTGAGAGGGCATCTGGTTGAAGGCCGGCGTCGCCTCGCGGCCGCGCTCGAGGCCGACGAGCGCCCGACCGCCGCCCGCGCCAAGGCTCTCAGCGGCGCCGCCGACATGGCGCTGACGAGTGGAGATGTCGCGACGGGCAGGCTCAGGGCCGAGGAGGCGCTCGAACTCAAGCGCGGGCTCGGAGACGAATGGGGCATCGCCTTCTCCCTGCTCATGTTCGCCTACGCCATCGGGCAGGAAGGCGACTGGCCGAGAGCGCAGCAGCTCTTCGGCGAGAGCGTCCAACGGTTTCACGACCTCGACGACGAGTACTACGCTCTGCGCGCAGCTCGAGCGCATGCCTGGGCGTTCTATGAGGGTGGCGACCTCGAACGCTCCAGAGAGCTCTACGAAGACATCCTCCCTCGGGCTGGTGCGACACACCACGAGCTGGTCGAAGCGATTGCGCTCTTCAGTCTGGCCGAGATCGCCGCCGACGAGGGGCGAGTCTCGGACGCCATTCCGATGTTGAAGGAGAGTCACCGGATCCTCCGCGAACTCAACGATCTTCTCTTGATCGCCTCCGGCGTCGGTCGCTTCGCCAGCGTCCTCGCCCTCGCGGGAAGAGCGGCAACGGCAGCGCAGGTTCTCTCCAGCTCGACGGTTCTCATGGACGAACTCGGCGCGAGACCGCCTTGGTTCGCGAGGATCAGCGAGCAGACGCTCACCCTCGTCCAGTCGCAGCTGGATGCCGACGCCTTCGCTGCTGCGTGGGAGCAAGGTCGGACGATGACGGCTGACGAGGCCGTCGCACTCGCCCTCGATTCCTTCGATTGACCTGCGCCGCCGGTCGCGCCACGTCAGGACGTTCGAAACCGTACGCGGGTTCGATTCCCGCCGCCTCCACTCTCCGCACAGAAGCAACGAAGGGGCGCGAGAAATCGCGCCGCGCAGAGAAAAGGGCTGCGCAGGGGTGCGAAAATCCCCAGCGCCAATAAGCCTCGGTTTGCGACTCGGCTTGGCGTTTGCGGTTGCAGCCGGGTAGCGGCGGCGGCGGCGTTCTTGGGTTGCATGCGACCTCGTTGGCGCCGCCGCGTGGATGCAAGCGCCTGGGGTCTGCAGGGGGTTCTCACGTGCGGCGCGAAACGGCGGTGGTGGGATCTGTCGAAGTGCTCGCACCGGGCCGGACGTCCCGTGCTCGGGGCTGCGTGGCTGTCGTGTGCTGGAGTCGGTAGCGGAGGATCAGCGGGGGTTATGGTCTGCGCGTCGCCGCGACACGCTCAATACGTCTCGAACGGCGGCGATCCGGCAGGTGTCAAGAGGGGTGGGCCGAGGAGAAATGGCCGAGCCTGCTGGTGTGGGTCAGTCGCGCGGGGTTCCACAGCTGCATTTCGTCCTTGGGCATACGACGGCTCTGGAAAAGGCATTCGCTCGGACGTTCTTCCGGTTGCTGAAGTCGGCGGCATACGCTCAGGGTCTTGGGCACACGTCCACCTACCGGCGGGCGGTGTTCGAGCAGGGCGAGTACGAGGCGAGGTGGTCGTCGCCTGCGGTAGCGCACGCATCAACCGGAGCCTGGTGCGCAATCCTAGGCGATTCGATGCTCGTTCCGCGCCTCGGACTGGAGCACGGTCGCCAACAGGGTCGCGTCCGGCACGGCCTCGATTATTACCCTCGAGGCCCAACGCACCGGCAAGGGAAGGTGGCGAGCCTTCGTTGGCAAGACCGAGATCATCCGCACCGGTCGGTGGCCCGCCCGGCGGATGAGATGCTGAATGGTTTCTACCGTCCACTGGTGGTAATGAACATCCGCGTCGAACGGCCGTTCGCCAATCCTCCGCATGACCCTGCGCGTGATTCCCGGAAGGACGCTGACTTGCAAGAGCAGGGATCGGCCGACCACGGGGTGAAGGTTGCGCAGGAACAGCCTCGGGGCATCCAGATGCTCGAGCATGTCCGACACCCAGACGTACTCGAACTTCCCTAGCCCTTCGAGGGCGCCTGGTTCTTCGACGTCTACTTCGCGAACGTTGAGCCCGAGAGCGCGAAGCAACGCGCACTCCTCTGGACCGTTGTCGACACCCGCCGACCCGGAGCCGAAGTGAACGAGGCAGTTCCCGTAGCCGCAGCCGATGTCCAGCACCGCGGCCCGCGCGAGCGGCCAATGACGCAAGGCTGCCTCGAGCCTCTGCGGCATGTGGTCGAACCTGACCGCGAGCATCCGCTCGGTCTCCTCCTTTGGAAACGGAGACCGCTCGAGTACGAGCTCCTGCACCTGCTCCATCTGCACTCCGCGCGCCATCCTAATGGTCGGAACGCTTTGTCGAGACCGACACGCGACCCGAACGAGTACTCGCCAGCATCCACACTTACCTGACGTTTCTTGACAGGTGAGTCTCGATCTGACGCTGAACTGATCAATGAGCTGGCATGGGCCCTCGTGTACCCGCCGCGAAGAACTCGGATCACCTACGGGTGGCCTGCCGTTTCTTCTCGGGTCAGCGGTCGGGGTGACGGACTGTCGGAGCACGGCCCATCCGCCTGCGCGTCCTACATCGTGACGCCGCCAAGTAACCGGCGTGCTCGCTCGGCTTCTCGCACCGAGCCGAGCTTTGCGAACACTGGCAGCGCGGCCTTGAGCTCGCGCTCGGCGAGTTTCTCTCGCTTTCGGCGAGCACCTCGGCGAACAGGAGACGGGACTGCGCTTCCTCCCAGCAGGCCCCGAGTCCGCCGAACCCCTCTGCGGATCGACGCAGGAGCTTCGCCGCGCGCTTCGCATCGCCCTCGACGGCGGCCGCCCGGCCCTCGAGCCGGTCGGCGAACAGGCCAGGGACAGCAGCTCTCCGACCTCCGCCTCCTCACGCGCGGCGGCGACCAGCCCGGCTGCCTCGTCCCAGCGCTCACGTGCAGCCGCGATCTCGCACATGGCCTCGAGCGTGAATCCTGCGCTCGCTGTGCGAGGCACCAGCACGAGGAACGCGAGCGCTTCGTCGAAGCGCCCACGTCGCGCCAACGCAAGCGCGAGCGGAGGTGTGTGGAGCGGGCCGCCCTGAGCCGGATCGCGGCGCTGCTCGAAGTAGCGACACGTCAGCTCGATGTACGGATCCGCAGCCTCCTGCTCGCTGCGCAGCTCGTGCGCGAGCGCCGCGTAGGCATACCCGCGAATCGTGTTGCCGGCGGGCAGCTCGCGGGGATCCTCGGCCCGACCCGCTCGACCTCCGCCTGGTCGGCGAGCCCTCGACTACGACGACCTCTCCTCGCCGCCGGAACGCCTCGAGAAAGACGACCGCGGTGAGATCCTCCGCCTCCGACCAGTCGGCCAGCCGGCGGAAGAGGTAGTTGTAGATCGTCCGTGCGTGCCGCTCGTAGAGCTAGAGTTCCACCTGGCTCAACCCGACATCCTCGCCTACGGGCGCCGCGCACGCACGGGTTGCGGCCGACCTACGGGTCGCGCGCTACTTCTTCTGCGCGGGCGACCAGGCAAACGAGCCTTCGTTCCCCGGCCGGTTCCGCGTCAGGCTTCGCTGCCCGCTGCCGTCGGCGTTCACGACGTAGATCTCTGAGTTGCCGTCGCGATCTCGTTCGAAGGCGATCTTCCGCCCGTCTGGCGACCAGATCGGCAGGCCGTCGAGCCCCCAGTCGCGCGTCAGCTTCCGCCGCCCGCTCCCGTCGGCGTTCATGTCGTAGATCTTTGCGTTGCCGTAGCTGCCGCTTACGAAGGCGATCCTCCGCCCGTCGGGCGAACCAGGCGGGAAGGTCGTCGTTCGCCGCGTTGCGCGTCAGCCTCCGCTGCTCGCTGCCGTCGGCGTTCACGACGTAGAGCTCGGTGTTGCTCTGCGGGCCGAACATGCGTATGAAGGCGATCTTCGAGCTCGCCGTCACGCCGGAAAGGCTGGACCGGGCGGCGAGTGCAGGAGAGGCGGTCTCCGACTGAGCGGCGCGATCGAAGACGGTGAAGAGCGCGACGCCGGCGAGCGCCAGGAAGGCGGCGACGGCCGCGTACCTGCGCCGCCGGCGCCGTGCGCACTGCCTCGCCTCTTCGATCAGCGCCTCTTGGATCAGCGCCTCGACGAGGGCCTCGAGCTGCTCACGGTCGACGGGATCGCGCGGGCGAGGCGGGGCGGTGACGGTCACGGCTGCACCTCCGAAACAGTTGCGCTAGTATTACTAGCACCATGTTGTTGAATGTCAAGGTCGACCGGGGCGACCCCACGGATCTGTACGAGCAAGTCGCCGGTGAGATCCGGCGCGCGATCGCCGAGGGAGAGGCGAACCCGGGAGAGCGCCTCCCGCCGGCGAAGGACCTCGCCGCCGTCCTCGGCGTCAACACGAACACCGTGTTGCGCGCGCTACGGCTGCTCCGCGACGAGGGACTGCTCGAATTCCGGCGCGGACGCGGCATCTCGGTTGCAGGGACGCCCGAACGTGGCGCCGTCGTCCAGCGAGCGAAGGAGCTCGTCGAGTTCGCCCGCCGGCAGGGTTACCGCCTGGACGAGCTGGTCGAGATCATCGAGGACCTCGGCTGACGAGACTACTCGCGTCGCCTCGCGACTCGGCCCGGCGCTGACGCAACGTCGCCCAGCGCGCGGAGAGCGCGGCTGCGTCGAGTCGCTCGGCGGCATCGAGCGCCCTCGCGGCCCGCTTCGACGTGTTCCGGCCGAAGGCCCCAGTCAACACCCACTTGCGGGTGAGCCGGACGAGGCGCATCCGGTCGTCGGCCAGATCCAGAGTGTCCTTCGGGTCGAGGTACAGGTCGATCGCCACCTTCTTGACGAGTGCCGGGTCTGCGGGCGCGCTCGCCGCCTGCTCGAGCCGGTGGGCCACGAGTGAGGCGAGCACCTGGAGCTCGCGGACGCCCGTCCGCACTGCAACCCCGATCGAGACGGCGCTCGAGGCGACCATCACCCATGGCACCCGGGTGAAGCGGGCACCTCGAGCCAGAGTGCGGACAACGGGCACGGCGAGCACGACCACTCGCTGGATGTCGCCCGCAAGCGCCTCCGTGTCGGCTCCGCCGGCGAGGAGCTGCTTGCCAGCGGCGGCCGACGAGATGCGCTCGTCGGTGAGCAGGATGCGGTCGATCGCCCGGTCGGCCAGCGCGCCGACGGTCTCGGCGAGCATGTCGCTCGCCTTCTGGGCGTTGGCGCCGGCACCTTTGCCCGCCGACGTGGCGCGGTCGCGCAGGGAGCGCGGCGGCGTGCCCGGTTGGGGGTCGGTGCCCGCTATTGCCGCCTACGGGCCCTCGGGTGCGGGGTGCGCGTGCTGGCGCTCGGAATCGGGAAGACCGCGCACGGGATAGCAGACGACATGTGGGACCCCTCGGTCGTTGAAGCCGAGTCGGGGAGAACCAGCAGTCGCGAGTGTATGCCACGACGGGTCGGCGACGGCGACGAGCGCGAGCGGCGATAGCCGGAGGCGGTTGCGCTGCTGAGCCACGCGCTCGGCGTCGGCCGGACGACGGAGCGCGCCGCTATCCGCGCCGCCCGTCGAGCCGGATCGTCCACGGGTCGATCGTGTCGACCAGGAGGTGCGTCTCGCTCCACGGATCGCGCGCCAGCCTGACGCGGATCTCGTCCTCCGACTCGGCCTCGATGGCGAGCACCACGCGGTGCTCGTCGGCGAGCGGCCCGCCGAGGACGACGAAGCCGGCGTCCACCAACCCGTTCATGAAGGCTGCGTGCGCGGGCCAGTCGCTCTGCTCCTCCAGCGGCCGCGACGGGTCCTACCGGGGACCGGAGCGTGTGCGCACGACGAGGAACGTCGCCACGCTCGGGTTCTACCACGGCGTGTGCCTCAGCCGGCCGAGATCGGCGGGATGCGGGTCGCCCACGGGAAGAGCTGCTCCAGCTGCGACGCGAGGCGGAGCAGCGTGGCCTCGTCTCCGAAGCGCCCGACGAGCTGCACGCCGACCGGCAGGTCGTCGTCGCTCCAGGCGAGAGGCAGACTGATCGCGGGCTGGCCGGTGATGTTGAACATCGCGGTGAACGGCGCGTAGAGGGTGAACAGCTTTCGGACCCAGGCGTCGCCGTCGAGCGACTGGTCGTCCTGGTCGAGCTCGCCGAGCTGCCACGGGAGCCTGGCCACCGCAGGCAGCAAGAGGACGTCGGCGTGCTCGAAGAACGTCCCGATCGCCCGACCGATCGCGTTGCAGTCGCCGTAGCCGTCGAGCAGCTCGACGGCCGAGACGGATGCGCCGTGGCGAATCATGGCGAGCGTGCACGACTCGACGTGATCCGGGGACGGAGGGCTGCCGACAGCGCGCTCGAGCACGGCCGCCCGCTGGGCCAGGCCCGCCGCCCAGGTCGTGACGAGCCCTCGGTGGAGCATGTCGGGATCGATGGCCGGCGTGGCCGCCTCGACGTCGTGACCGATCCCGGCCAGCGCCCGGGCGGTCGTCTCCACCGCGCCGCCGCACTCTGGCGCGACCGGCGCACCCGACCAGGCGTCGGCGGTCCACCGCACGCAAAGACGCCCCGGCTCGGCCCCCACCTCGTCGGCGTAGGGCCGCGCCGGCGGCGGGATGAGGTACTTGTCGCCGGCGCCGGGCCCGTGAAGAGCGTCCAGCGCGGCCGCTGCGTCACGCACCGTGCGGCACAGGACAAAGTCGTGAGCCATGCCGTGCAGCCCTTCCCACAGTCCCGGGCCGACCGGAATTCGTGAACGTGTCGGCTTCAGGCCCACGATCCCGCAGAGCGAGGCGGGGATGCGGATCGAGCCGCCGCCGTCCGTCCCGTGAGCGATCGGAAGTGCTCTGGCCGCGACCAGCGCCGCCGCGCCGCCGCTCGAGCCGCCGACGCTGTGCTCGAGATCCCACGGATTGCGGGTGGGCCCGTGTGCGATCGGCTCCGTCGTGGCGTTGAACGCGAACTCGGGCGACCGGGTTCGGGCGATGACGCCAAGCCCCGCGGCGCGGAGGCGCTGACCGAAGTGCGTGTCCGCGGAGCCCGTCACTCCAGCGCCGGTCCAGCGGCTGCCGAGCTGGCTGACCTGCCCTTTCAAGTGTGGCGCGACGTCTTTCAGCGCGAACGGCACGCCCGCCAACGAGCCGTCGTCCCTCGCCTCGAAAGCGGGCTCGAGCAGCTGTCCGACCGTCGCCTGGAGCGTGGGTTCGACCGCCGAGATCGCGCGCCGCGCGACGTCCTCGACCTCGGCAGCCGAGACCTCACCGGCGCGAACGAGCGTTGCGAGACCCACTGCGTCGTGCGCCACATAGTCCCGCAGATCCATCCTGGCCTCTCCCTACGGGAGTCCGGCTCACGCCGGCAGCTCGGCGACTGCGCGTACGGGCGATCCCGTCCCACCGAGCCACTTCAGCGGGTAGCCGGTGAACTGGAACTCACCTTTGCCGAGCAGCTGCTCGAGATTGACGAGCCATTCGTAGTGCACCATCCCCCGGTCGCGGCAGACACGGTGATTCGGAAACTCCTTCGTCCCCGCCTTGTCCGTCGAGGGCCCCTCCACGCCGTGCACGCGCGAGCGGTCGGCGAGCCAGTGGCTGGCAGCCATGGTCAGGCCTGGATTCATCGTCACCACCTCGCGGTTGGGCCAGTGGCGTGCGTGGAACCCCGTGCACAGGAGAACGATGTGCCCGTCGATCTTGACGCCTGCCTGCTTCTCCGCCTGCTCGAGGTCGCCGGCGTCGATATCGCCGAGATCGGGGACCTGACGCAGATCGAGGCACACAGCCGGTCCCGTGAACCAGTCGAGAGGCAACGTGTCGACCGACGCGCCGCCTGCTCCGATGTGGAGTGGCGCGTCGACGTGAGTCCCGACATGCTCGAGCATCGAGATGTAGTTGACCGAGTAGGTGAACGCGTCGTCGGGCGTACCGAGGCCCGCGGACTTCGCCTGCTCGTGTGTGACGTAGGGAAGGATGATCGGCGACGGGAACAGCGCGTGCGCCGGCATTCCGTTCGAGATCTCGAGCGAGAGATCGACGAGCACGTTCCCGCGCCGGCTGAGCGCCGGCGTCGTCTCGGCGGTCTGAGTCATCTCCACCTCCTCGTCCGTTGCTTCCGGCCGCGCCTGTCGGCAGTCGAAGCCGACGCCGCCACTCCACTCCGTGGACGGAACCTATCCGACCGGCCGCTCCGGCGAAATTGTGTCCTGGAGAGAGCACGGATCGACGCCGGGCTGAGCCGGGGCTTCGATGAGCGTGCGGCGCCGCTGTCTTCGAGTAGCGTTCTGGCGGGCAAACGCTATCTGGGCCGGCCTTTCCAGCTGGGGGAATCTCGAAGTTTGAGTCGTAGGCGATGAGCACGACACGTGGCAGCGGTGATTCCAGAGGCTCCAGCCGCCCGCCGCGAGCTGCCGCGACGGAGGCGGCCACGCAGCCTGCTCTTGCGAGCCGGCACAGACACCTGAGCGCTGAGGAGCGGATCGCCCGGGGGAAGGAGGCTCGCAGCACGGTGCCCGAGGTCGAGCCACGGCACGTGGGAGCCGGCCGTGGACCGCCCGGATCCGATCGCGCTGCTCGAGGAGCAGGCCGCGAGCCGGGTTCCCGAGCTCGTCCCGATCCGCTACGGGCGCATGCTGGTCTCGCCGTTCGCGTTCTATCGCGGCGCCGCGCTGATCATGGCCGCCGACCTCGCGGCCACACCGCGCTCCGGGATCAACGTGCAGCTCTGCGGCGACGCCCACCTGTCGAACTTCGGCGTGTTCGGCTCGCCCGAGCGGCAGATGATCTTCGACATCAACGACTTCGACGAGACGCTGCCCGGCGCCTGGGAGTGGGACGTGAAGCGGCTCGCCGCGAGCTTCGAGGTCCTGGGTCGCGAGCGCGGGTTCGCCCGGGCCGACCGGCGTGCGGTCGTGACGACGTGCGTGCGCGAATACCGGCAGCAGATGCGCGAGGCCGCGGGCATGCGCACCCTCGAGGCCTGGTACGACCACATGGAGATCGGGCAGGTCATGGACTGGGTCTACACCGAGGCGAGCGAGAAACGTCTCGGCAAGAAGGAGGCGAAACGAGCCGAGAAGCACGTCGCGAAGGCGCGGACGCGGGACCACATCCGCGTGTTCTCGAGGCTGGCCGGCGAGCTCGACGGCGAGTTGCGGATCGTCGCCGATCCGCCGCTGATCGTGCCGATCGAGGATCTCGTGCAGGCGGGAACGGCCCGCGAGGGGATCGAGGAGTGGCTGGGCTCGCTAGTCCGCATCTACCGGCGGTCGCTGGCGGACCATCACCACCCTCTCGAGGAGTTCGACTACGTCCACACGGCGCGCAAGGTGGTCGGCGTGGGGAGCGTCGGGACCCGCGCCTGGGTCCATCTCTTCGTCGGCCGGGACGATCAGGATCCGCTGTTCCTGCAGTCGAAGGAGGCGCAGGCCTCGGTGCTCGAGCGGTTCGTCGGCACGAGCGAGCACTCCAACCACGGCCGGCGTGTCGTCGTCGGCCAGCGTCTGCATGCAGGCGGCCAGCGACATCTTCCTCGGCTGGTTCCACGTCGAGAGGGCTCGACGGCGTGCCCCGCGACTACTACGTGCGCCAGCTTCACGACTGGAAGGGCGGCGCCGAGGTCGACGGCCTGCTGGTGCCGAGGGGCTACGCTCTACGCCCGCCTCTGCGGAGCGACCCTGGCTCGGGCTCACGCGCGCTGGGGCGACCGGATCGCGGTCGCCTCGTACCTGGGGCAGGGCGACGCGTTCGACCGGGCGATCGCCGACTTCTCCTCCGCCTATGCGGACCAGAACGAGCGGGACTACGAAGCCTTCGCCGAGGCCGTGAGCGCGGGTCGGCTCACGGCGCAGACCGGCTTGTAGCGGCGACGACAGACTCGGCGCGATCTTCCTCCACGACCGTCTATCGTCCGTCCAGCAGGGCAGGCTCGGATCGACGGTGGAGGTGAGATCGTGGCGCGTCTGGCGATGGTGACCGGCGCCTCGTCGGGGATCGGCGAGGCGTACGCGGATCGGCTGGCCCAGGACGGGTGGGATCTCGTCGTCGTCGCGCGCCGGCGGGATCGCCTGGACGAACTCGCACACAGGCTGTCGGGAGAGCACGGCCGCTCGGTGCGCGCGGTCGCTGCCGACCTGGCGGACACCAGCCAGCTTGCTGCCCTCGCCGCCGAGGCCGCCGGGCTGAACCTCGAGCTGCTCGTGAACAACGCGGCGCTCGCGCACTACATGCCGTTCGCAGAGCTTCCGGCAGAGCGAGCTCAAGAGCTCGTGCAGCTGAACGTGCTGGCGCCGGTGCTCCTCACGCGCGCGGTCGTCCCCGGCATGGTCTCGCGGCGAGCGGGTGCCGTCGTCAGCGTCGCCTCGCTGCTCGCGTTCAGCGGGGACTGGGACGCGCCGCAGCTGCCGCGGCGCGCGGTGTACGCGGCGACCAAGTCTTTCCTGGTCACGTTCACGCAGGTGCTCGCAAACGAGCTGCGTGAGACCGGGGTTCGGGCGCAGGTCGTGTGCCCGGGCCTCGTTCGATCCGAGTTCCACACCCGCCAGGGGATCGACCTGAGCGCGGTGCCCAGGATGGAGCCCGCGGCGGTCGTGCAGGCGAGCCTCCTCGACCTCGAGCGGGGAGTGGTCGTGTCGATTCCGGGTGCGCCCGACGAGGCCGCGTTCGATGCCCTCCTGGCTTCCCAACGCGAGCTGCTGGGCCCCACGCGAACCGTCGAGCTTCCCGACCGCTACGCGGCACTCTGACGGGTCACGGAGTTGACGTAGCCGATCTGTGGCCGATGCGGACGCCGATCTCCTCGGCCCTTTACGTGAGCGTCGGCCCGAAGCGGACGACGAGATCCTCCATCGACACCAGCGAACGGTGCACCGCGAGATTGATGGCCGTCACGACCCCACCGGTCGTCGGCGGAAAGCTGCTGGCGTATAACGTCATCGGCGCTGTGATCCAGAGAGGAGAGCACCAATGAGCGCAACGGACACGTCGGTGCGCGAGCACCAGCACTTCATCGGCGGCGAATGGGTCGCCGGAAGCGATGGAGTCCTTTTCGACGACCTCGACCCGTTCAGCGGCGAGATCGTCGCCCGCGTGCCTGCCGGCACCCGGGACGATGCGCGGCGTGCGGTCGAGAGCGCCGCCGGCGCCTTCGCGGCGTGGTCGCAGACGCCCCCGGCGGCCCGTCAAGCCATCTTCCTCGCGGCCGCCGACCGGCTCGAGTCAAGGCAGGACGAGGTGGTGTCACTGCTCGCTCGCGAGACGGGCAGCACCTTAGGCTTCGCGATGTTCCAGATGCACTTCGTGCCCGGGCTGCTGCGGCAGGCGGCGGCGCTCGCCTACGCACCGCTCGGTGAAATCCTGCCCTCCGACAGCGGAGCCTTCTCGATGGGGTTGCGCCGACCCGTCGGCGTCGTCGGGGCGATCGCCCCCTGGAACGCCGCGCTGATCCTGTCGGCGAGATCGATCGCGGCGCCGCTCGCCCTCGGGAACACCGTCGTGCTCAAGCCTTCAGAGCTCTCGCCCGTCGTCGGCGGCCTCCTGTGGGGCGAGATCTTCACCGATGCCGGCCTGCCTGCCGGGGTTCTCAACATCGTCACTCACGCACCCGGCGACGCGGGGCCGATCGGGGACGAGCTCGTCGAGAACCCGGCCGTGCGGCGGCTCAACTTCACGGGCTCGACCCAAACCGGCCGCAAGCTCGCGGAGGCCGCCGGGCGGAACCTGAAGCGCGTCGTGCTCGAGCTCGGCGGCTTCAACCCGCTGATCGTCCTCGCCGACGCCGATCTGGAGTACGCGGTCAACGCGACGGCCTTCGGTGCGTTCCTGCACCAGGGGCAGATCTGCATGTCGGCGCGCAAGATCATCGTCGAGCGGCCAATCGCAGACGAGTTCATCGCCAGGCTCGCGGAGAAGACGAAGACGCTGAAGGCCGGCGACCCGAAGGAGCACGACACGATCATCGGGCCGCTGATCACCGAGAGCGCGCTCCAGTCGGTCAAGGAACGGGTCGAGGACGCCGTGAAGAGAGGAGCCAGAGTCCTGGCCGGGGGCGAAGCGATCGGGCCGTGCTTCCAGGCCACCCTCCTCACCGACGTGCCCGAAGACTCCGAGTTCGCACGCCACGAGACGTTTGGGCCGGTCGCAGCGATCGAGATCGTGGACGACGCAGAGCAGGCGGTCGAGCGGGCTAACGCGACGAGCTACGGCCTCTCGTCCGGGATCATCACCCAGGACGCCGATCGCGGCTTCGCACTCGCTCAACGGGTGGACGCCGGCATCGTCCACGTCAACGACCAGCCCGTCGGCGACGAGCCGCAGATGCCCTTCGGCGGCGTGAAGGACAGCGGCTTCGGCCGTTTCGGCGGCTCGGCCGTGGTGGACGAGTTCACCGAGTTGCGCTGGATCACGGTCCAGAGCGGCTCGCACCCGTTCCCGTTCTAGGTTGGAAGAGAGGTCGCCCCTGTGGCACGGATCATCTCGCTGTGTGACGCGATCGCCGAGCTCGTGAGCGACGGCGACGCCATCGCCCTCGAGGGGTTCACGCACCTCATTCCGCACGCCGCCGGGCACGAGCTGATCCGTCAGGGGCGCACCGAGCTGACGCTCGTGCGCATGACCCCGGACATCATCTACGACCAGCTGATCGGCATGGGGTGTGCAGGCAAGCTCGTCTTCTCGTGGGGCGGCAACCCGGGCGTGGGCTCGCTGCACCGCTTCCGGGAGGCCGTCGAGGCCGGTTGGCCCGCCCCCCTCGAGTTGGAGGAGCACTCCCACGCCGGCATGGCTGCACGCTATGTCGCCGGAGCCGCCAACCTGCCCTTCGCCATGCTGCGCGGATACGCGGGCACGGATCTCGTCGGGCGGACCCCGTCGATCGCCATCGTCACGTGCCCGTTCACGGGTGAGGAGCTCGCCGCCGTCCCGGCCTTGCGACCGGACGTCGGCGTGATCCATGCCCAGCAGGCCGACGGAGCCGGGAACGTCCAGATGTGGGGGCTCACCGGCGTCCAGAAGGAGGCCGTCCTCGCCTCGGCAAGGTCGATCGTGACCGTCGAGGAGATCGTCGACCGGCTCGAGCTGAGGCCGGGGGGCGTGATCGTGCCGGGCTGGGCGATCGACGCCGTCTGCGTTGCGCCGCGCGGCGCCCACCCGTCGTACGCCCACGGCTATTACGACCGGGACAACGCCTTCTACCGGGCCTGGGACGACATCAGCCGTGACCGTGACACCTTCCTCGACTGGATGCGACGACACGTGCTGGACACCGCGGACGTCACGGAGTACCGCGCATCGCTCGAGGTGGCCGCATGAGCTTCACGGCCGACGAGATGATGTCCATCGCCGCTGCGCGGCTTCTCCACGACGGAACCGTCTGCTTCGTCGGCATCGGGCATCCCTCGGAAGCCGCAAACCTCGCGCGACGCACGCACGCGCCGGGTCTCGTGCTGATCTACGAAAGCGGCGCGATCGGGGCGAAGCCCGAGTGCCTGCCACTCTCGATCGGAGACGGTGAGCTCGCCGAGACTGCAGATGCTGTCGTGACCGTCCCGGAGATCTTCGCCTATTGGCTCCAGGCGGGCCGCATCGACGTTGGGTTCCTCGGCGCCGCGCAGATCGACCGCTACGCCAACCTGAACAGCACGGTGATCGGCTCCTACGACCATCCCAGAGTCCGTCTGCCCGGGGCCGGCGGCGCACCCGAGATCGCGACGTCGGCACGAAAGGTCTTCATCATGCTCCGACAAAGCCCCCGGTCGTTCGTGCGGAAGCTCGACTTCACGACGAGCCTCGGGAACCGTGTCTCCGTCGTCGTCACCGATCTCGGGATCCTCGAGCCCAGCGGCGAGGACGGCGAGCTCGTGCTCACGCACGTGCATCCGGGCGTCGACACCGCAGGCGCGAGGGAGGCGACAGGGTGGGAGCTGCGGGTCGCCGACGACCTCCGTCAGACGTCGCCGCCCACCGACACCGAGCTCGCTGCCCTGCGTGCGCTGGGGCGGAAGGGGGACGGGTGAGCGAGATCGATCCCCCGTACCTCTATCCCGACTACCGCTCGACGCAGCGCCGTGCTCCCTCGCGGCCGCTGCTGCCGCTGCCGGAGGAGCTGCACGAACTCCGCGCGCCGGTGTTCGGCGAGGACGGCGTGTCACCCGACGAGGCCGACCTCACGAGGCGGCATGAGGGTGAGCCGCTCGGCGAGCGGATCATCGTCAGCGGCCGCGTTCTCGACGATGCCGGCAGGCCGCTCCCGAACACGCTGATCGAGGTCTGGCAGGCGAATGCGGCGGGACGCTACGTGCACGAGGTCGATCAGCATCCGGCGCCGCTCGACCCCAACTTCACCGGTGCGGGCCGGCTGCTCACCGACGCGGAGGGCAGGTACCGTTTGGTGACGATCAAGCCGGGCGCCTACCCGTGGAAGAACCATCCGAACGCCTGGCGACCCGCGCACATCCACTTCTCGCTCTTCGGGCGCGCGTTCACGCAGCGGCTCGTGACGCAGATGTACTTCCCAGGCGACCCGCTGTTCCCGTTCGACCCGATCTTCAACTCGGTGCGAGATCCGCAGGCAAGGTCGCTCCTCGTCTCGAAGTTCGACCTGGAGACTACCGTGCCGGAGTGGGCACTCGGCTTCACCTGGGACATCGTGCTCCGCCGCACACCCTTCGAGGAATGAGAACGCCGTCCCAGACCGTCGGCCCGTTCTTCTCCTTCTCGCTGTGCACGCGACCGCAGCACGAGCTGCCGGGCGGGAGCGTCGAGGTCGCGGGCGCGGTGCTCGACGGCGCCGGAGCGGCTGTTCCGGACGCGATGGTCGAGCTGTGGAGCGAGAAGCACGGCTTCGGCCGCTGTGGCACGGACCGGGAGGGCCGCTTTGCGTTCCTCGTGCCCGACGGTGCCGAACGGTTCGAGGTCCTGGTCTTCGCCCGAGGTCTCCTCAAGCCGGTGCTGACCCGTCTCTATCTCGGACCGGACCACGCCGAGGACGCGACGATGGTCGCGCATCCCCAGGACGACGGCTACCGGTTCGACGTCCACCTGCAGGGCGTGCAGGAGACGGCGTTCTTCGATCTGCCGTGACCGCGTTCGCCGCGGAGCTCGACGACTTGCTGGAGCCCACGAACTACCTCGGCTCTGCCGACCTGCTGGTCGACCGGGCGCTCGAGCCGTACGAGCGGGAGCAACACGAGGGGTCCCGGATGTGAGTCTGCGTCACCGTCCCGACGTTCAGGCGAGCGAGGAGGCAGCGTGAGCGACAGTTACAGACAAGGGCTCGAAATCCGCCGAGAGGTGCTCGGGGACGACCACGTCGATCAGGCGATCACCGCGACGACGCCGTTCACAGCCGACTTCCAGGAGCTGATCACGCGCTACGCGTGGGGTGAGATCTGGGCGAGACCGGGGCTGGATCGCAGGACGCGCAGCTGCATCACGTTGACCGCTCTGATCGCCCTCGGCCGCGAGCACGAGTTGGAGATGCACATCCGCGCCGCGCGGCGGAACGGGCTCACGCCCGAGGAGATCAAGGAGGTCCTGCTCCACTCGGCCGTCTACTGCGGAGTGCCGGCTGCGAACGGCGCGTTCGCCGTCGCGGACCGCGTGCTAGCCGACGAGGCATGATGAACGTCCCGGCGTCGGGGGAGAGGTGAGGACACAGGTAGGCATCGTCGGCGCCGGTCCGGCCGGACTCATGCTCGCGCAGCTCCTGTACCGCGAGAATATCGAGAGCGTCGTGCTGGAGAACCGCTCGCGCGACTACGTCGAGAAGCGCATCCGTGCGGGAGTGCTCGAGCACGGCGTGGTCGACATTCTCCGCGACGTTGGCGTCGCGCAGAGGATGGACCGCGACGGGATCGAGCACGGCGGCATCTACCTGCAGTTCGACGGCGAGCGAAACCACGTACCGGTGCGCGAGCACACCGGCCGCTCGATCATGATCTGGGGTCAGACCGAGGTCGTGAGCGATCTCATCGCCGCGCGCGTCGACGCCGATCTACCGCTCTACTTCGAGGTCGAGGAGGTGTCGCTACACGACGTCGGCACCGAGCGACCGCGCGTTCGCTTCGCGCAAAACGGTGCCGAGCGAGAGCTCGAATGCGACGTCATCGCCGGCTGCGACGGCTTCCACGGGGTCTCCCGGCCGTCGCTGCCACGGGGAGTGCTGAGCGAGTACTCCCGTGAGTACCCGTTCGGCTGGCTCGGCATCTTGGCCCAGGTGCCGCCGTCCAGCGACGAGCTCGTCTACACGCACCACGAGCGAGGCTTCGCCCTGCTCTCACTGCGGTCTCCGACTCTGTCCCGCTACTACCTGCAGGTCGGCCACGAAGAGCAGATCGCCGACTGGCCTGACGCGCGGATCTGGGAGGAGCTGCAGCTGCGCACGCGCCTCGAGGGGTGGATGCTGGAGGAGGGGCCAATCCTCGAGAAGGGAGTAACCGGGATGCGCAGCTACGTGGTCGAGCCGATGCAGTCGGGGCGCCTCTACCTGGCAGGCGATGCCGCTCACATCGTTCCCCCCACCGGTGCGAAAGGGCTCAATCTCGCCATCAACGACGTTCGCCTCCTGGCCGAGGCCATCGTGCATCGGTACCGGACGGGAAGCGACGCGCTTCTCGACGGCTACTCGGAGGCCTGTCTGAAGCGCATCTGGCGTGCAGAGCACTTCTCGTATTGGATGACCATGATGCTCCATCGGCTGCCCGGCGACGACCCGTTCGACGTGAAGCTCCAGCTCTCCCAGTTGCGTTACGTCACCACGTCGGAGGCGGCCGCGCGTTCGCTCGCCGAGAACTACGTCGGTCTGGGATCTTCGTAGCGGAAGCCTGTGGGAGGCGGCCTGCTGAGCCCGGAAGGCGCTCGACAGGGCGTCGCTCGAACACCAGCTTCTGACTCCGTCGCTCACGACCTTGTCGGGTTGTCGGCGCAGACACCGCTGAACCCGGTACACCGTGCTCTGGTCACGCCTCGAGCGGTGGCTAGTGGCGTCCTCTCCCCCAGCGCAGGGGATTCCGGGGCTGTTCACTCGTTGTGGTGACGCCGCGGTCCCCGGCTCGCGTCGATATGCCGGGCAATGACCTCGAGCCCATGCCGTCCGTGGGGCCGGGCACGCAAAGCAGAGGACCGCCGCCGCAGGCACGCACGTCGCGGAACGACGCTCGTCGTGCTCGTGTCCGCAGCCGTCGTCGCCTTCGTGCCTCCTGTCGCCGCCCCAGCAACGGACACCGCCGCAGCGACGCCGGCGAAGAAGCCGCACGTCGCTCCCAAGCGACAGACCGCCAGACCCCCCGCGCTCCCCAAGCGGTGCACGGAGCTCGGGATCTACCGCGACGACCCGGTCGCCGCCTTCCCGTCCCTCGTCAAGAGCCTGGGGCCGAACGTGACGACAGTCTCGACGTACGTGACCGCGGGCAACGGCCTCGACCCGAAGCTCGCGAAGCTCGCCCGCACACGGGGCCTCCGTCTGATGGTCACCTGGATGCCCGACCAGGGCACCGACGAGCCTGATCTGCCCAAGTACTCACTCGCCAACATCACCGGAGGCTCGCTCGACGCCGATCTGCGCGCCCTGGCGCGTGAGATGAAGGCTGCGGGCGTGCCCGTGCTGTTCCGGCCGATGCCGGAGCCCAACACGCCCTGGTATGCGTGGTCGGGGACGACCAACGGCAACACGCCGGACGAGTACGTGCTGGCGTGGAAGCACGTGCGCAAGGTTGTCCGCCAGACCGCCGGCCCGCGGGTGACCTTCCTCTGGAGCCCGTACGTGCGGAGCGTGCCGGAAACGCCCGAGAACGCGATCGACAAGTACTTCCCGGGCTCGCCGTACGTGGACTACGTCGGTGTGTCCGGATACAACTTCGGCACCACCGGGGGCCTCACGTGGTCAGACCCGTCGACGCTTTTCTTGCCCGCGTACGCGGCGATCCAGAAGCTGGCGTCGAAGCCGTTCTGGATCACCGAGACCGGTTCCACAGCGACCGGCGGCAGCAAGACCGCGTGGATCACCGCGCTCCGCTCGCTCAAGACGTCGATGCCGATGCTGCGCGGCGTCGTCTGGTTCGACATCGCCGATCCGCAGGGCGACTTCCGCCTTGTCGGGCCGGCCCTCAAGACCACGAAGACGCTTCTCAAGGGGAGGTGCATCGTCTGATGGCAACCCGGGCTCCGCGACGCATTGTCAGCCACCGCAGGAGGCGCCTCACGGTTCCCCCCGGGCAGACGCCGGCAGCCCAACCGCCTGCACCCGGGGCGCCGCCGGCGCCGGGCGGTGGAGGAGGCGGCGGGGCCGGCGGCGGGGGAGGGGGAGTCCCGAGCGGCCCCATTCTCACGCTCGAGATGGTCGATCGCCTTTTCTGGCGTGCGGGCTTCGGCCCCAGCCAAGCCATCCGCAATACGTGGACGGGCAGAACGGTGGCCGAAGCCGTCGACGCGCTCCTCGACACGCCGCAGGGGGCTCCGGTGGGACCGCAGGCGGCGCTGAACGGCGCACCGATCGACCGGCTGGCCGGCACCAACCAGCTCGTGCTCGAGTGGGTCGGCCGCATGGCGTCGTCCGCCAACCCGCTGGTAGAACGGCTGACGTTCTTCTGGCACCGGCACTGGGCGTGCTCGCTCGACTCGGTCGACCTGCTGTTCATGGCTCAGCAGAACGACCTGTTCCGTCGCTACGCCGATTTGGGCGCGAATCCGAACGCCGATTTCCGCAACCTCGCCTACGAAGTCGGCGAGGGCCCGGCGATGCTTCGCTACCTGAGCGGCGAGCTCAACCGCCGCGGCCGGCCGAACGAGAACTACGCGCGCGAGGTGATGGAGCTCTTCTGCCTCGGCGTCACCGACACCGCCGGCAACCCGAACTACACGGAGGCCGACGTGCGCGAGTTGGCCCGTGCGCTCTCCGGGTGGACGATCGACACGACCGACCCGAACAACCCGCGCGGCGTGTTCAATGCCTCGCGCTTCGACAACGGCTCGAAGACCTTCCTGGGGAGCACCGGCAACTTCAACTCGCGCCAGGCCGTGGACATCGTGCTCGGCCGTCCACAGCACGCGAGCCACATCGTCCGCAAGCTCTGGTCCGAGTTCGTGGCGGGTCCGCCCGACGCCGCCACGCTCGCGGACCTCGCGGCCACCTACACGGGCAACGGGCTGCGGCTCAAGCCGCTGCTGCGCAAGATCCTCACGCACCCGCAGCTCTTCGACTCGCTCTCCGAGCCGACTCTGATCAAGCCGCCGGTCGTATTCGTCGCCGGAGGCTTCCGTCAGGTGGGCCTCAACCTCACGAACACGGGCCCCTACAACCGGCTCAACGAGATGGGGCAGCTCCCGTTCTACCCGCCCAACGTCTCCGGCTGGGAGTACGGGCCGGCGTTCCTGACCACCAACGCCGTCCTAAACCGGTGGAGCTTCGGCACCGACCTGGTCGGGCGCCTCAACCCCCCGGACGTCGGCGCCGGCGAGACACCGCTGGCAGCATTCAACCGAGCGCTGGCCACGAGCGGCCAGCCCTGGCTGAGCCCGGCGACCAGGACGGCGATGCTCGACTACGCCACCCGAGCACTCGCCAACAACGCTGCCAACCGGCAGCAGCGGCAGCGCGTACTCCTGACGATGGCCCTCGCGGGCCCCGACACCCACGTCATGTGATGAGCGAGGAGTCGATGACCGACACGCCTTCAACCGAGACGCCCGCAGAGATCCACGCCCTGAGCTGCGCCGACTGCGCCCGCGCCGACAGCGCCGACCACACCGCCCGCCCCGTCGACATGCTGCCGATCCCCGTGGATGCCTTCGCCGGCTTCCCGGACGGCGTGCCACAGACGAAGGGCTACAACCGACGGCAGTTCCTGCGCAACGGCGTGGTCGGCTTCGCGTCGGTATACGCCGCGCACGCCCTCAACTGGACGAGCGTGTTCGAGGCCGCGGTGGCAGAGGCGGCGGTCGGCCCCCAGAACCAGCTCGTGATGCTGTACCTGAACGGCGGGATGGACGGGCTCAACTGCCTCGTCCCCGGTTCGACCGCCAATTTCAACGCCTACCGGACAGCGAGACCGACGCTCTATCGGGATCTCAACGTTCCGTCGATCACCGGCCGCGTCGGCTCCACGGTGGCGCCGGGCACCGGCGGGGAGATCGCCTTCGCCAACCCGATGGTCTCTGGTACGGGCAACAACGGCGATACGAAGGGACTCGACACACTGTGGGGCAACGGCACCGGCAGCGTCGGCTCGGACCTCGCATACGTGCCGGGGATGCACTTCCTGCCCGCCAACGGCTCGCATTTCGAGGCCACGGACTACATCTTCGCCGGCGCCCTGCAGAAGCTGGGCACGGGCTGGCTCGGCCGCTGGCTCGACCTGTACGGCTCGACCGCGAACCCGCTGCAGGCGATCTCGATCGGCTCGGCGCTGTCCAAGACCATCCGCACCGCTTCGGCGCCCGTCTGCTCGGTTCCGAGCAACTTTGCGAACTTCGGCTTCACGGTCAACAGCGCGAATGTCAACGCCGAGGTTGGCCGCCTCGCAGCGATCCCGGCATCCACCTCGGGTGTGGCGCGCAGCCGATCGGTCTTCGGGACGACGGTCAACGTCTCGGACCAGCTCCGCAACACCACGGCGCCGGATCCGAACATCAATCCCCACGGCTACCCGGGCAGCTCGCTCTCAGACCGCCTCAAGACGGCAGCGACGCTCCTCGGTGCAGGGCTCGGAGTCAAGATCGTGACCATCGACTGGGGTTCCTTCGACACGCACGGTCAGGAGTTGACGTCGATGGATCCTCAGATCACGACGCTGTCGCGGGCACTCGCAGCGTTCAAGAGCGATCTGGCGTCGCGCAACATCGAGCAGCAGGTGACGACGGTCGTCTTCACCGAGTTCGGTCGCCGCGTGGGCGAGAACGGCACTGCCGGTACGAGCGATGTGGGAACGGACCACGGCGCCGGGGGCCCCTGCTTCGTGATGGGGTCGGCGGTGCGCGGGGGTCTGGCCGGCAACCACCCGAGCCTCACGGCGCAGATGAACGGCAACCTCGGCGTGACGACTGACTTCCGCACCGTCTGGCAGGCGGTGATCAACGAGTGGCTCGGCGGCGATCCGACCCGGATTCTCCCGGGTGCGCCGTTTGCCGGCATCAGCCGACCCGACGGGGCGACGACGCTCTTCAAGTGAGAAAACGGCTGCGGGCACGGCACCTCGTCGTCGCGGTCGCGCTCCTCGCATTCGCGTCGGGCGCGGCCTTCGCGGCACGCGACCTCGATCAGCGCCCGCGGCGGCTCCACCTGCCGCCGGCGCCGCTCCAGGTCGCAGCTCCCGCTCCTACACCCCAGCAGCCGGCACCGACGCCGCCGCCGTCTCCACCAGGCGGCGGCGGAACGTCGCCGCCGCCGCCGCCACCACCACCGCCACCACCGCCGCCGCCACCACCACCGCCGCCGCCGCCACCACCACCCCTGCCGCAAAGCGTGGCCGTAGACGAGACGGAGTACGCGATCGGTCTCTCGCGCACCGTCGTCGGAGCCGGGCAGGTCACCTTCAACATCTACAACCGCGGGATGGACGATCACGACCTCGCGGTCGTCGACGCGAACGGAACCGTCCAGACCGTCACCGTGCCGTCGCGGGAGACGGGTTCGCTCGTGGCCCAGCTGAATGCCGGGCGAGTGAAGCTCTACTGCTCGCTCTTCGCCGGCACGCCCGGGAGCCACGAGGATCTCGGGATGCGCACGTTCATCGACGTGGGCTGATAGGAGCCTCGTGGGCCTCCGGGCCTGCTCGAGCGCACACACGCACGCGCACCTGGCCAACACCGACCGTTCGGTGCTCGTACAGCCAGATGCGAGCGGAGAGGTCGCGGCGACCCTCTGCCAGAATGCCGTGGTGGTCGGGGAGACCGTGCGGGCGCGATGGCTGCAGCGGATTCGTCAGCTGTGCCTGTCTTTCCCCGAGACGAGCGAGCGCCTTTCACACGGCGCCCCGACGTTCTTCGTGCGCGGGAAGCGGGCATTCCTGATGGTGCTCACCGACCATCACGGCGATGGTCGCCTCGCGATCTGGTGCGCGGCGCCCGCCGGTGTGCAGTCGATGCTCGTGGAGTCCGATCCGGAGACGTTCTTCGTACCGCCGTACGTCGGGCATCGCGGCTGGCTCGGGGTGCGGCTCGATCGTGGTCTCGACGGGGACGAGCTGAAGGCGATCGCCGAGGATGCCTACGCCGAGGTCGCGCCGCCTCGGCTCGTCGAGGCCGCGCGGCTTGCTGCGGGCGAGCGGGACTAGAGGGGCTCGGGATCCGAGGGAGGTTTGGCCGCCGGGGCTGGCGCCGGGGAGGCGGGTACAGAGGCAGGGGCGGCGGGTGCCGGTTGCAGTGGCGCTCGGCTTCGTCTCCGCGGGGGCGTCGAGCATGCGGCGGGGGTCGACGTCGGCGACGGCGTCCTTCACCTCGCGCACGCTCCCGCCGAGCCGGCGCGCCATCTGCGGCACGCCCTTGGCGCCAAAGAGGAGCGCGATGATCCCGACGAGGATCACCATCTCCCAGATACCGAGACCCAGTGGCACGCTGCGATGGTAGCCCTTACGACAGACGCCAGTCGACTTCGGGGCGGCCGGCCGCCCCGAGCAGTGCGTTCGTGCGCGAGAAGTGACGGCAGCCGAAGAAGCCGGAGACCGAATACGGGGACGGATGAGCCGCGGTGAGCACGTGGTGTCGCATGCGGTCGACGAGCTCGCCCTTCCGTTGCGCGTAGCGGCCCCAGAGGAGGAAGACGACGGCCTCGCGACGCTCCGAGAGCTCCTTGATCGCGCGGTCGGTGAACTGCTCCCAGCCCTTGCCGGCGTGAGAGCCGGCCCGTCGCGGCGAGACCGTGAGTACTGCATTCAGGAGCAGCACGCCGCGCTCCGCCCACGGCGTCAGGTCGCCCGTCGAGGGGACGGGGATCCCAACGTCCGTCTGGAGCTCTTGGAAGATGTTCTGCAGTGAGGGCGGCTGCGGCACACCGGGTGGCACCGAGAAACAGAGACCCATCGCCTGACCTGGCCCGTGATATGGATCCTGGCCCAGCACGACGACCCGGACGTCGTCGAACGGCGTTAGCTCCAGCGCCGCGAAGACGAGATGTGCGGGTGGGTAGAAGCCCCGCCCGGACTGGACTTCGGCGACGAGGAATGCTCGCAGCGCGTGCATGTGCGGCTGGTCCAACTCGTCTCCGAGCACGGCGAGCCAGCTGTCGTGCATCCGCGGCTGCACGGCTGCGAGCCTAGAGGGTCGACCGGAGAGTGGCACGCATCAGCCGGCTCGCCGTTCGGTCAAACAGCCAACGCGTGTCGCTCAAGCAGCGCGCCGAAGGGCGCGGCGCGCGCGGTTCGCGTCCTCGACCGCGCGCCTGTCTGCGTACTCGCGCGCCTCGACGTCGGCGAAGCCGAGCTGCTCCCGGGCGAACCGATACCACCATTCCCAGCTGTGTGTGACCATCTGTTACTCCTTCGTGGGCCGCTGCCTTATCAATCGGCAGAGACGGTCGAGCGCTGAAGCGAAGTCCCTCCTCCGCGCGGACCCGACCGCGCACACGAACCCCTGGCGCCAGCTACACTGTCGCGCGAAAACCAAGAGCGAGTACCGGAGGCCCCGCCTTCCCTACCGTTCGATCAAGGGTGAGGGGAGGTGTGTTTCATGGCAACCGGAACCGTTAAGTGGTTCAGCGACGAGAAGGGCTACGGCTTCATCACGCCCGATGAGGGTGGCAAGGATCTCTTCGTCCACCACAGCAACATTCTCGGCGAGGGCTTCAAGTCGCTGTCCGAGAACGCGAAGGTCTCGTTCGAGCCGCGCGAGGGCCAGAAGGGCCCAGAGGCGACCAACGTGACGCTCGTCTAGGCGATATCGTTTCGCGCGGCTCCTTCGCGGAGCCGCGCGACACGCCTGGAAGGAGGCAGAGATCGCTGCCAGCGAGGAGAAAGTCGAGATGGAGGGTGAGGTCGTAGAGGCCTTCCCGAGCGGGATGTTCCGCGTCACCCTCGACAACGGCCACGAAATGATCGCCTACACGGCTGGGAAGATGCGCCGTTACCGGATCCGCATCGCTCCTGGCGACCGCATCAAGGTCGAGCTCTCCCCTTACGACCTGACACGTGGGCGAATCGTCTACCGGTACAGGTAGACGGTCTAGCGCTTCTTCTTGCCGCCGGACTTGCGGCCTGCCGAGCCGGGGCGCGTCGACACGGGCTTGGCAGTCGGAGGCAGGCCGCCGGTGCCGCGTTCCATGCGGCGGCGCAACTCGCGATTTGGCTCGTCGACGGCCTGCTCGGCCTGGCCGCCCGCCGCCTCCATGTACGCGCGCCGCTCGGCCGGCGTGAGCACCCGCATCGCGCGCTGCATCTGGTCCGGCGTGGAGATCTCGCCGAACATGTTGATCTTCTTCAGCGCGCCCGCGAGCTCGGGGTTCGAGCGCTCGTAGGCGGCGATCGAGGCGCGTTGCATCCAGCGCCGCATGAACGGAATCTTGGCCAGGAGGAGCGCGATCGGTCGCAGGAAGCGACCTCCCTGGATCCGCGCCAGCAGCAGGAAGAGCAGCATGAGGACCAGGACGACCCCCAGCACGATGATCGGAATCCACACGTAGCCGGGCATGCGGTGGCATGGTACTGGGGCGGCGCTTAGGTCGGGGCGACGAGCGCGCTGTCACTCTCCAACAAGGAAGCTGGCTCCGCCGAGATCTCCGATCAGCCTCCTCGCGGCGGCGGGGACCAGGTCGTGGCCGGCGCCGGAGAGCGAGACGCCGCCGGCGGCGGCGAGAGAGCCGACGAACCTCCACCGCCCGTCCGACCTCTGCAGCGCCGGGGATAGGCTCCGGCGGTGACCGAGGCCGATCAGAGCGCTCCTGTCGCGTCCGCCGGGCGTCGCCGCTCCTGGACGCGGTACGTGCTGGCCGCGCTGGCAGTCGCGATCGTCGCTCTGACGTTTTTCTATCTGCTGCCGAGGATCGCCGACTACCGCGACGTCTGGGACGTTGTGAAGACGCTCTCGTGGCCGTGGATCGTCGCGCTCGCGGCTGCGGTCGTCCTCAACGTGGCGACGTTCCCGCCTCCGTGGATGGTTGCCCTGCCCGGACTCTCGTTTCGCCACGGCCTCGTGCTGACGCAGGCGTCCACGGCGCTCTCGATGGTGACGCCAGCGGGCGCGGCCGTGGGAGTTGCCGGCTCCTACGGGATGCTGCGCAGTTGGGACTTCCCGGGGACTGTGGTCGCGCGGGCGGTGACCTTGACCGGTGTGTGGAATCAGTTCGCAAACCTCGCCTTCCCTGTGTGCGCGTTGTTCTTCCTCACGCTGGACGGGCAGACGAATCCCGGGTTGACGACCGCGGCGTTCGTCGGTGTCGCCGTCCTCGGCGCGGCGGTCGGCGGGCTCGTGCTCGTGCTCTACTCGACCGACCTCGCGCGCGACGTCGGCAACGCCTTCGCCAACGCCGTCAACTGGTGCCTTCGCAAGGTGCGGCGCGGCCCCGTCGGCTGGAGTGGAGAGGCGTTTGCCCGCTTCCGCGACGAGGCGGTGGCGCTTCTGCGCCGTCGGTGGCCGTGGCTCACGCTGACCACGCTCATCGGTCATCTCACCGTCTTCCTCGTCCTCCTGGTCTCGCTCCGCGCACTGGAGGTTCCTGCGTCCGAGGTGTCCGTCGCCGAGGCCTTCGCAGCCTGGGCGCTCGCCCGGATCCTGGGAGCGATACCGATCACGCCGGGCGGTCTGGGCGTCGTCGAGCTGTCGCTCACGGCGAGCCTGATCGCGTTCGGGGGGTCGAATGCCGGCGTGGTCGCCGCTGTCCTCGTGTACCGGTTCCTCACGATGGTGCCGACGCTGATTCTCGGCGGCCTCGCGGCGTTGACCTGGAAGTCTCACTACCCGCGACGCGACCACGACTAGCTTGCAGCAGGATTTCGCGCGCACGCGCGGAACGTGCCGCCGATGGAGGAGCAGAGCCACAAGCAGGAGATGGCGGCCGCGCTGCGAGGCGACTTCGAACGGCTGCGGGCCCGGCGAGGCGTGACCGAGACACCGCTTCCTGCGTCGCCGACGGCACCGCCCCGGTCGGTCGAGCCGTCCCACGAGGACGGATCTCGCCGCTCCGTCGTGGCGCGCCTCCTCGGCCGCTCGGCCGGGCTCGAAGCCGATGTCTGAATTCGTCGCGCGTGGGTCGTAACAGGACTCCCACTGTCTCTGCTTCACTAGCGGTGTGGAGCGCGCGGAGCGCGAGCGGATCATGCGGCAGGGCGTGGTCAAGCCCGAGACGCCGCGCGAGCGGCAGCAGCGAGAAGGGCTCGTGGAGGACATGTCTTCGAGCCCGCTCACCGGCAGGCCGCTGCCGGTTCGACTGCGGAACTTCCGACCGGCCGCCGACGGCTATCTCCTTGCGCTCGGCGGGCCGCTCCCGTACATGCAGCGTCTGCGGGCGATCGACGACCAGACCGCGGCGCACGAGAGCGAGCTGCGACGGGTCTGGGAGGAGCTCGCCGGCGAGGAACACGAGCCGGAGGCGTTCGCGCAGCGGTGGCGGGAGACTGCCGACGATTGGTCGTTCCACGAGGTGAACGACCTGATCGACCGCCACAACCGTTGGTACCCGGTGGAGTCGAGGCTGCCGATGGACCCGAAGCGGGGCGACTACGCGCTCGTGCTCGGGCGCGACTACCGCCGCGAGCCGCTCGACGCGGCCTGGGTGCTCGAACGCTTTCCGGCTGACCTCGTGCTGGCGCGCGCCGCGTAGGCTCGCTGGATAACGCCTCGCCGCTGGACGGGGTCGGCCGGCGGCTCGAGGCTTCAGTGTGCGGCGAGTCTTCTGGCGCGCACGAGGCAGTCGATCGCGGGGCGGGGCTCGTCTGGGATGTCCCGCTCGATCCGCTCCGCCCGCTCCACGTCGAGACCGTCGAGAGCCTCGACCACGTCGTCCGGCGTGTACAGGACGTCAGGCGTGCTCGGCCCGCCCACGCCGTCCGTCAGATTGAGCAGGTCGTGGCCGATGAGGAGGAACGTCCCGCCTGGCGCGACCGCGGCGGCCGCGCTCGTCAGCACCACGCGCATCTTGTCTGCGGGGAGCTGCAGGTACAGGACGAGCACGAGATCGTACGAGCGAGGCTCCGGCTCGTAACCGACCACGTCGGCCAGGACGAGCTCGACGTCGACGCCCTGGTCGAGGGCACGCGCGCGCGAGTGCGCGATCCCCACGCGGGAGAAGTCGACCGCGGTCACGGTCCAGCCGCGTTCGGCGAGCCAGATCGCGTTCCGTCCCATTCCCGAGGCGAGGTCGAGCGCTCTTCCCGGGGCCAGCCCGCCGGCCTCCGCCACGAGGAACCGGTTCGGCGTCTCTGCCCACGCCCGCACGCGGGCGTCGTCCGAATAGCGTTGATCCCAGTCGCGCGAGCTCATGCGGTACGCAGCGTACGCGCGCCGCGTGCTGCGAGCAGGCCGAGCGTGACGGCGCAGAGCGCGGAGCAGAGGAGGTAGGGCGCGGCGTCACCGAGCGCGTCTGCCAGCCCGCCGCCAACGGTCGGGCCCAGCAGCGCACCCGTCGCCCACGCGGTGTTCATGAGGCCGAAGCCGAGCCCCTGTGCGAGCCCGGCTGCCTCGGTCCGGTCGGAGACGAGTGCCATCCCGGGCACGTAGAAGCCGCCGAACGAAAGCGCGGCGAGCGCGGTGAGGACTGCGACGGCGCCGGGCGAGCGCGCGACGGCGAGGGCCGCCGCGACAACGATCGATGCCATGAGCGCGATGCGGATCGGGAAGAGCCGTCCGCGGCGGTCGGAGATGCGTCCGACGAGTGGGTTCAGGCCGGTCTCGAGCAGCCCTGCGGCGAGGAAGACAGCCCCGATCGCGAGCGCGCCCCAGCCCGCGGCGTCGAGCCGCAACGGAGCGAGGACGTCCAGGACGCCGAAGAAGAAGGCGGGGAGAAGATTGAGCCAGAGGCCAGTGCCGAACGCGCGGTCGCGGAGGGCGCGACCGAGTGCACCGGCCGTCTGCCGCTCGCCGGGGGCAGCCTGCTCGAAACACGCCGCTGCCGCGAGCAGGAGCGCGACGGCACCGACGGTCGCGAAGCTGACGCGGATCGACACGACCTTGGCGACCGCCCCGACCATCGGACCGAGGATGGCCCCGAGCACCGCGAAGCCGAAGGCTATCCCGAGCATCGCGCCGCGTCGCGCGCGTGGGGCGGTGACGGTGATCCACGCGAGCGCGCCCGCCCAGGTCACGGCGCTCGAGACCCCCTGGGCGAAACGGGCGACGCCGAGCACGACTGGCGTTCCGGCGAGGGCGAATCCGAAGCTCGCGAGGGCGAGCAGGCAGAGCCCCAGCACCACCGCGCGTCTCGGTCCAAGCCGGCCGGCCAGCACGCCGCCCGGAATCCCGCCCGCCAGTACTCCACCACCGAAGGCTCCGAACAGAAGTCCAGCCTGGAGCTTGGAGAGGTCGAAGCGGTCGACGTAGCCGGGCAGGAGCGGAATCAGCGATCCGAACAGCATCGCGTCGACGAACACGACGACGCTGACGAGTGCGAGGAGCCGGCGCACCGGGACAGCCTACGCCTGTGCTCTACTCGTGCCGGCACACAAAAAACGCACCGAACGGGAGAGCCTCCATCCCCCCTCCCGACTGACCTCCACCGAAGTGGCTGCCCGCCGGGCGACTGGACTTCGAGCGCCCCTCGCTCGGTGCACGAGGGACACTATCGGGGCTGTTGCGTGATCGGCAAGCGATGTGCGTTGAATTTTCGCGCAAATTGCGCGAACAATCTTTGCCGTGCCGTTAGCCAGGCGCAATGGCGAAAATCCAAAGAAAATGCACCGAGTCGGTTTCGCCTCCGTCAGAACTCTCCGACTGGCCTTCGCTTGCGCGATTGCCTCTCGATGAGCTCCTCAACCTCGGGCGCTCCGTGCTCGGTGCAAGCGGCACACTAGGAGCAGGAGTCGCAGTCGTCAAGCGGGAAGCGAGAGCATTCCCGGAATTTGCGGCCTTTCCGTGAAAAGAAGGCTCTTTTTGCGACCCGCGCTGTGTGCTCTAGCCGCAGGACCACAAATTCGTCGAGCCGGGTACGCTTTCGTCCACCACGCCGGGTGACCTTCCGCTTCCGCGTACCGCCTCCCGGTGAGGCTTCGTCCTACTCACGCCCCGTGCTCGACGCAGGGGCACTTTATGCTGGAGACATGGCGCGGATCAAGAGCATCCGGGCGTGATTTTCCCGCAAATTGCACATGTCTGGAGCGCACATGACCGGAAAGCACGTCGTGGTGACCGGCGCAGGCACGGGAATCGGGCGGGCGATCGCCCGCAGGCTCTCGGCCGAGGGGGCGTCGCTGACGCTCATCGGCCGCGACCGCGGACGGCTGGAGGACGTCGCCGCCTCGTCGGGGGGGCCGACGTGCGTTGCTGCCTGTGACATCAGAGAGCGCAAGCGGGTCGACCGAGCGTTCGCGGAGTCGGTCGAGGCGTTGGGCGCCGTGCACGCGCTCGTCGCAGTGAGCGGTCTCGGCGGGCCGAACGCCGATGGCGCGGGGGATCGGTTCGACGAACTCGTGGCGACGAACCTGAACGGCACGTACTACTGCTGTCGGGCCGTCGTGAGAGCAACTCGCACCGGGGCCCGCAACCAGGAGCCTCGTCGTGGTGTCGTCGATCCTGGCGCGGATCGGCGTGCCCGGCTACACGGGCTACTGCGCGTCGAAGGCCGGGCTCCTGGGCCTCGTGCGGTCGCTCGCGGCGGAGCTCGCCGACGACGGCGTGCAGGTCAACGCGATCTGTCCGGGCTGGGTGGACACGGACATGGCCTGGCAAGGCCTGGACGCGATCGCGGAGGCGGCGGGAGGCACGCGTGAGGACGCCTACCGCGACGCGATGCGGGCCGTGCCGCTTGGCCGCATGTCCCAACCGGACGAAATCGCAGGCACCGTCGCCTGGTTGCTGTCTCCGGACGCGCGCGGGGTGACGGGCCAGGCGATCGACCAGAACGGCGGCGCCTGGATGGGGTGAGCGGTGGAGGGGCGCAGCGCGCCCCTCCACCCTGAGTGACACGGAGCCTGCCGGCTAGGCGCCAGCCTCTGTCGGAAGGTCGAACTGCCCGAGCGTCTCCTCCTCCATGCGCTCGAGCTCCTCCTCCGTGCCCATGCGCACCGGGCCCTTGAACCAGTTCTTCGCCGACAGGAACCACCAGCCCCCGAAGATGAGGCCGATGCCGGCGAACCAGAGAATCGTGTAGTTCGTCAGCTCCCAGCTGAAGTCGCTCTCCCAGGGGAGTCCCGCCTTGTAGAGCGGGAAGACGAAGAGCACGGTGATCAACGCCACCCAGAGCAGTGAGATGACGTCGAGCCACTTGTAGTGCGGGCCGAGGCTCCAGGCACCGTGCACGAAACGGTCGCCCTGCCGAAGGCGCAGGTACACCGGGAGCACGAAGGCGATGTAGAGGCCGATCACCGCGATCGCCGTGCCGACTCCGTAGCCGACGAGGTAGTTCCAGACGGCCGGGATCATCAGGATCGCCGACCAGGTGACGATGAACCACACTGCGTATCGCGGCACGCGGTTCCGTGCCACCTTGCTCCACAACTGGTGACCCGGCACGGCCCGGTCGCGCGAGAAGGCGAACAGCATCCTCGAGGCCGACGTCGTCGACGCCGTGAGACAGAAGAACTGCGCCACCACGCAGATGAACAGCAGGATCTCGGCCCAGTTCTGGCTCATCGACTCAGACCAGATCGACGGGACGACCGTGCCGATGTTCTCGAGCGCAAAGTCTGTGCTCGGGATGACGAACGTGACCGCGAGAAGCAGGATCCAGCCGAAGACGACCGAGACGACCACCGACATGTACATGCCGACGGCCGCCATCCGCGACGCCTTGTGCGTCTCCTCGGCCATGTGGGCCGAGGCGTCGAAGCCCGTGATCGTGTACTGCGAGAGCAGCAGGCCGAGACCGAACACGAACCAGAAGACCGGGCTGGAGAAGTTGTCTGTCGGGGTGCCGTAGCCGGAGGCGTTGACCGTCTCGCCGAACACGTAGCCGAACGACTGGTGATCGTTGGGGACGATGATCAGGACGAGAACGATGAACGCCACACCCGCCATGTGCCAGTAGGCGGAGATCGTGTTCAGCAGCGCCGTGATGCTGACCTGGAACATGTTGATGATCGCGGCGGCGAGCAGGAAGACGGCGTAGAGGATGTAGTACGAGCAATTCGCGGAGGCGCCGAACCAGTCGTCCATCTTCTGGAAGTAGCTGAACCAGTAGTCGAGAAGGACGGCGCCGAAGGTGGCGAGGCCGTACCCGATCGAGGCGGTGACGGCAATCTGTCCGATCAGGTTGAACCAGCCGGTGGCCCAGCCCCAGCCTGGGCTGCCAAGCTTGGAGGCCCAGTAATAGAGGCCTCCGGCGGTGGGGTAGGCGGAAGCGATCTCCGCCATCGCCAGCGCGATGATCGTCGAGAACAGGCCGACGATCAGCCAGCCCCAGACGACCGCTACCGGGCCGCCCCGCTCGAACGCGACGTAGTACGACGTCAGGCATCCGGCGAGGATGGAGATGATCGTGAAGCTGATGGCGAAGTTCTGGAACCCACCCATCGCACGGAAGAGCTCCTGCGCGTAGCCGAGCCTATGGAGGGTTTGCTCGTCCTCCGAGGTGTGAAACCCGCCGCCCGCGGGTGTGGTGCTCATGCCAAGCCTCCCTGATCGCTTAACAGCGCGCTTCGGCGTGCATTCACCTATGTCCTGACTTCGGTGTCAAGGCATGTCACGGGTGGTCCGAAGTGTCCTCCCGGAAGCGGACGGAATAGGATCGCGCTCGTGCTGAGCCTGGACGCGTTGCGTCGGCAGGTCGAGAGCGGCGAGGTGGACACCGTCGTCGCGGCGTTCACGGACATGCAGGGACGCCTGCTGGGGAAGCGCTTGCACGGCGAGTTCTTCCTCGAGGAGCTGGACGCGGGCCATGCCGTCGAGGGCTGCAACTACCTGCTGGCGCTGGACATGGAGATGGATCCGGTGCCCGGCTACGCGATCGCGAGCTGGGAGCAGGGCTACGGCGACTTCGCGGTCGTGCCCGACCTGGCCACTCTGAGACGGATTCCCTGGCTGGAGGCGACGGCGCTCGTCCTCGGCGACGTGCTGTGGCACGACGGCTCGGCCGTGCGACCCTCCCCGCGCCAGGTGCTCCGCGCTCAGGTGGAGCGCGCGGCCGCCCTGGGACTCCGCCCGATGCTCGGCTCCGAGCTCGAGTTCTATCTCCTCCGGGAGACGTATGCGCAGGCGTGGGGGCAGCGCTATGAGGACCTGACGCCCTCGGTGCCGTACATCCTCGACTACCACATCCTCGCCTCGACGTACGACGAGCCGTTCGTGCGGCAGATCCGCAATGGGATGCACGGGGCCGGCCTGCGGGTCGAGACGTCGAAGGGCGAGGCTTGGCCAGGCCAGCACGAGATCAACTTCCGCTTCGACGACGCGCTGACGATGGCCGACAACCACGTCATCTACAAGAACGGGGCAAAGGAGATCGCGCACCTGAACGGTTGCTCCATCACCTTCATGCCCAAGCCGTTCGCGGACTGGATCGGCAACTCGTGCCACATCCACGCCAGCCTCTGGCACGAGGGGCGCAACGCCTTCGCCCGCGGCGAGCGCGAGACGCCGCTCTTCCGGCGCTTCCTCGCCGGGCAGATCGCGTGCGCGAAGGAGCTCGCGGTGTTCTTCGCCCCCACGATCAACTCGTACAAGCGCTACGCGGCCGGCAGCTGGGCGCCGACGACGCTGGCGTGGGCGCATGACAACCGGACGGTCGGCTTCCGCGTCGTGGGGCACGGCCAGTCGTTGCGCGTGGAGACCCGCATCCCCGGCGGTGACGTCAATCCCTATCTCGCCTTCGCCGCCATCATCGCGGCCGGACTGTACGGGATCGAGAACGAGCTGCGGCTGCCGCGCGCGCTGGAGGGCAACGCGTACGTGTCGGACGCAGACCGCTTCCCCTCCTCGCTGCGCGACGCGATCGCAGCGCTCGAGGGCGGCACGATGGCCCGCCCGGCGTTCGGCGACCAGGTCGTCGACCACTACCTGAACTACGCGCGCACCGAGCAGGCGCTCTACGACCGCACGGTCACCGACTGGGAGCGGAAGCGCTACTTCGAGCGTGGCTGACGAACGCCAAGTAACAGACTGTTACTTGGCCGCGAAACCGCGTGCCATAGTGCGGGCATGACCCTGCGGCCGATCATCGGCATCACGTCCTACGCGCAGCCCGCGAGATGGGGCGCGTGGGAGCTCCCCGCCGCGCTCGTGCCGCTCCAGTACGTCGAGTCGGTGGAGCGCGCGGGCGGACGTGCGCTGCTCGTGCCGCCGAGCGACGGCGCAATGGAGGAGACGCTCGACGTGCTCGACGGGGTGATCTTCTCCGGGGGCATCGACGTCGACCCGGCCGCGTACGGCGCCGACCGGCACCCCAGTACCGACCCGGCCCAGCTCCATCGCGACCGTGCCGAGCTCGCGCTCCTCGAGGCCGCGCTCGAACGTGACATGCCGGTGCTCGCCATCTGCAGGGGGTTCCAGCTCCTGAACGTGCTCCACGGCGGCGACCTCGTGCAGCACCTCCCGGAGGCGGTGGGCCACGAGGGTCACCGCGAGACGCTGGGCATCTTCTCGGAGCACCCGGTCGAGGTGCAGGAGGGAACACGGCTCGCGGCGATCCTCGGCGCTCGTCACGGCGGCGTGAAGTCGAGTCACCACCAGGGCATCGGTACGGTCGGCGAGGGCCTCGTCGAGACGGCGTGGGCGGAGGACGGCACGCTCGAAGGGGTCGAGGATCCCTCCAAGCGCTTCGCCGTCGGCGTTCTGTGGCATCCGGAGATGGAGGAGGAGGACAAGCGCCTGTTCGAGGCGCTCGTCGCCGAGGCGCGCGACTACAGGTCGGCGCGCCTCTCTTCGCGGTCCCAGAAGTCCACGGCCGCTTCCTGACGGAACAGATGATGACAGTGGTGCGGCGCGTTCTGGATGCCCGGCCGCAGCGCCCACAGACCGGAGGCGAGCACGTCGCCCTCGACGAGGCGGTTCCGGCGACCGAAGCAACGCTCCGCCGCGGCGGCGTCCGACTCCTCGTCCGAGCCGGACGCGTGGACGTTCGGATCCATGGCCGCATTTCTGATCGTGTTGAATCCGGATCGTGAGCGTCACCGTCCTCAACCCGGCCACCGAGCAGCCGATCGCCGAGCTGGAGCAGGCCGGTGTGGAGGAGACGGATGCCGCGGTCGCGCGGGCGAGAGCGGCTGCGCCCGCCTGGCGTGGCGTCGCGCCGACCGACCGGGCACGGCTGCTGCGGCGGCTGGCGACGTCGATCGAGGAGCACGGCGAAGAGCTCGCGTGGCTCGAGTCCCGCAACGTGGGCAAGCCGATCCAGGGCGCACGCGGCGAGGTGGGAATGGTGGCACAGGTTTTCCACTACTACGCGGGGGCCGTCGACAAGCACACGGGCGACACGATCCCGGTCGCGGGCGGCGTGGCGGCCACGTTCCGCGAGCCGCTCGGCGTCGTCGGGCTGATCACGCCGTGGAACTTCCCGCTCAACATCGCGAGCTGGAAGGTCGCGCCGGCGCTGGCGTGCGGCAACACGATCGTGCTCAAGCCCGCCGAGCTGACGCCGCTGACCTCCGTGCGCCTCGGCGAGCTCGCCCTGGAGGCCGGAATCCCCGAAGGAGTGTTGAACGTCCTCGTGGGGAAGGGCTCGGTCGTCGGGCAGCGGCTCGTGGAGCATCCCGACGTGGCGAAGGTCGGCTTCACCGGCTCGACCGAGGTGGGCCGGCGGGTGATGGAAGGAGCCGCGGCGACGATCAAGCGGGTCACGCTCGAGCTCGGCGGCAAGTCCGCCAACGTCGTCTTCGCTGACGCCGACCTCGAGCGGGCGGCGGCCGCCGCCCCGTACTCGGTCTTCGACAACGCCGGCCAGGACTGCTGCGCGCGCTCGCGCATCCTCGTCGAGCGCGCGGCGTACGACCGCTTCGTGGAGCTCCTGGTCGAGGCCACCGCGGGCGTACGTGTCGGCGACCCCGCCGACGAGGCGACCGAGATGGGGCCTCTGATCTCGGCCCAGCACCGCGAGACCGTCCGCTCCTTCGTGACGGGCGAGCCGCTGTTCCGCGGCGAGGCGCCGAGCGGCGCCGGCTTCTGGTTCCCGTGCACGCTCGTCGAGGCCACGAACGACGACCGCGTGGCGCGCGAGGAGGTGTTCGGCCCCGTGGCGGCGATCATCCCGTTCGAGGACGAGGCGGCTGCGATCCGGATCGCGAACGACACGCCGTACGGCCTCTCGGGCTCGATCTGGACGCGCGACGGGGCGCGGGCGCTGCGCGTCGCGCGCGGCGTGGAGAGCGGCGTGCTGTCCGTCAACTCCAACTCCTCCGTGCGCCCGTCGACCCCGTTCGGTGGCATGAAGCAGTCCGGTTTCGGCCGCGAGCTCGGCATGGCCGCGCTCGACGGGTACTCGGAGCTGAAGAGCGTGTTCATCTCGACGGAGGGCTAGGCCTCTCATGGGCGGAAGGCTGGAAGGCAAGGTCTGCGTGATCACCGGCGCCGGCGGCGGCATGGGCCGCGAGGCGGCGGTCGTTTTTGCAGAGGAGGGCGCGAAGGTGTGCGTGGCCGACGTCGCCGTGACGCCCGCGGAGGAGACGGTCGACCTCTGCCCGGACGGCTCGGCCTTCGCCTTCGCGGTGGACGTGGCCGACGAGGACGGCGTGCGCGCGATGATGGCCGCGACGGCCGAGCGTTTCGGCGGGCATCGACGTCCTCTACAACAACGCCGGCATCTCCCCGGACGACGACGCCTCGGTGCTCGACACCTCCGTCGAGGCCTGGCAGCGCGTGCAGGACGTGAACACGAAAGGCGTCTTCCTCTGCTGCAAGCACGGCATCCCGTACCTGCTCGAACGCGGTCACGGGTCGGTGATCAACGTCGCCTCGTTCGTGGCGATCCTCGGCGCCGCGACCTCGCAGATCTCCTACACGGCGTCCAAGGGCGCCGTGCTCGCCCTGTCGAAGGAGCTGGGCGTGCAGTTCGCGCGGCAGGGCGTGCGCGTGAACGCGCTCTGCCCTGGCCCGGTCGAGACCCCGCTCCTGCTGAACATCTACGGCTCGAACCCGGACGCGTACGAGCGGCGCCGCATCCACTGGCCGATGGGCCGCCTCGGCAAGCCGCGCGAGCTCGTCAACGCCGCGCTCTTCCTCGCGAGCGACGAGTCCTCGTTCGTGAACGCGGCGACGTTCGTCGTCGACGGCGGGATCACCGCCGCCTACGTCACGCCGGAGTAGCGAGCACAGTCGGCTTGCTGGTCGACGACGTCGAGAAGGTGCAGAGGAGCTGCGCGATGCGGAGGTGCAGAGGAGCTGCGCGATGCGGGGGTGGAGCTGATCGGCTCGATCACGCGGCCCTCCGGGATGGAAGGTTACGCCTGGGTGTACTTCCGCGGTCCGGACGAGCGCATCTACGCCCTCGTGCAGGGATCCCAGGCGCTACCGGGCTAGCTCAGACTCCGACGACCTGGACGAGCCAGCGCCGGTCGCGCTCGCGATCGAGCTCGAGAAAGAGGACGCGCTGCCACTGGCCGAGGCAGAGCTCACCGTCGCGCACCGGGATCGACTCGCCGGCCGGGCCCGAGCAGCATCGACATGCAGTGCGAGTGCCCGTTGCCGATCTCCTGGTCCTCGGGGCAGACGTTCTCGGTGCGCCGGTCCCAGTCGTCGTGCGCGTAGTAGTGCTCGGTAGGTACCAGCCGCTTGAGCAGCACGGCGAAGTCCTCGAGGAAGCCGTGCTCCCATTCGTTGACCCGCACGGAGCACGTGGTGTGCGGGGAGTAGACGCAGCAGACGCCGTTCCGCACCCCGCTTGTCTCGAGCGCCTCGCGCACCTCGTCTGTGATGTCGGAGACCGTGAGCCCGCCGGCGGTGCGCAGCGGCGTCTCGCGGTGCAGGGTCTTCATCGTCCCCGCGTCGGTCGCGTGCGTCGATTCGGGCGCGATCGCCATGCGCGACGCATTGTGTCAGCAGAGCGGGGAACTCGCAGCCGGAACGGAGTACCCTCACCGCGTCGGGCCCGTAGCTCAGCTGGTTAGAGCAGCCGACTCATAATCGGTTGGTCCCTGGTTCGATCCCAGGCGGGCCCACTAGGAAACAAGCCGTTTGCGGGGTGGTCGCGCCTCTCGCACGGCCCATCTGGCAACGAAATGGCAACAGCAGATCGCGTCCACCTTAACGGGAGCTGAACGCGATGACGGATGAGCGGTTCACGTACCGCCGCTGCGGCGAGCGCTTCGACGAGTACCGGCCGCCGAAGGCCGGGCGGTGGCGACGCCGCGCGCCCGATCTCTGCTGGGGCTGCCTGGCCGAGACGGGAGAGGTCGAGGTCGTCGGCCCGGTGGAGCGCAGGCGCGCGACTCCGAGACGGCGCTCACCGAGTTCTTCGGATCGCTCGCTGCGGCGGCGGGCGCTCGCTGCTGCGGTTCGCGGCGACATCCCGCGCTTCGACGTAACGAAGCGGGCGCTCTATCATCACCTCCGAGACGGGGTCGACGGCCTCGATCACGAGACGGCGCTCCTTCTCGCCGAGGCGTTCGGCATCTCGTCAAGCTCGCGGAACCGGGCGCTGTCGCGGGCGCTCACGGTCGCAACGCTCCACGACGTTCATAACGACGAAGTTGTGCGGCGTACGCCTTTCATCGTCGCGGTAGAACGGATCCGCCAGCTAGGTAGCCGCTGATCGCGTTCGCGTTCGGCTGAAAATCTGTAACCCGGGTTTCCGATTTCGAGGTCGCACCGGGGCAGACTGCGGTGCCGGGGATCATGCGGGCGAGTTCGACTCGGCTGCGCGTGGTCGACTTGGGGTTACATGCGGCTGAGAAGCTCCGCCTTCTTCGACGCGAACTCGTCCTCCGTCAGCACGCCCGAATGTGCATCTTGAATTCAACGTTGTTGCCCGACGCGTAGACAGTCACCTTGGTGTAGAGGAAGCCGTCCTTTTCCGTCTTCACCGACGAGATCGTGCGTATCGGCGTGACCTCGACCTCCTGCGCCGCTTTCGACACGCTCACGTGCGAATGCTTCTTCTCCCGCTCAATCCGATCCGAGTACAGCGTCACCTTCGCGTTGCGACCCGACTCGCGGCTCATCCCCTTGAAGACGACGACTGATTCATTCCCCCACGATGACTTCTTCTCACTCCCCGACGATGACTTCTTGGCCGCTTCGGCAGCCTTGGCTTCCACCCAGGCCTTCTTCAAGAACCCCATCGCACCCCATCCCCCAAACTGGCCCGTTCTTGTCAGCTCGCGAACGGTTCGCGTCGAGCAGCGCAGCCGCTCGGCGACGTCCTCGACCAGCTCGCGGCTCGGTGCCGCACGTGGACGGGCTCGGCGGTGGTCGCTCCAAGGACTGGCCTTTACCGGCTTGTGATTCTCATTACAGAGAGGCAGGGCTCGGCTGGGGGAGACTTTGGCCGAGCCCCTGCAAGCCGATCCTCTCAAGCCAATCGCGCTTTCCCACCTTCGCAGGTTTCGGCCCCTCAGCCGAGCTCGCGCTGCGCGCACGTCGGGCAGAGCACGATGACGCACACCGTGTCGTCGTCCTCGCGGCCGAGGTAGCCGCGCCAGCCGCCGGCCCAGACGATCCCGTGTCCATTTTCTTCGACGAACTCAGCGACGAGGGAGGCGGAGCTTGTTTCGATATCGACGCTTCCAGAGCCTCCAAACGAGCCATCCGAGGAGCGTGTACCGCCACTTCGGCATGAAGCAAGTGTCCCACGGACGAGACCGCGGAATAGCCGCGATGAGGCAACGGCTGGGAGCGATACGCACAAGCACGTCAGGGCTCAATCCCACGCGCGTGCGCCTGGTAGGCAGCGAAGTGACCTGGGTTCACTATCTGGACAACACCGCAACCGACCGGTCGTGTCTCGATCGGGCGCACACCCAGGCGCACACCGGGAGACCCGCAGCCGCGGCGTGCACGCCGCCAGACGGCAGCGGATCCGCGATCATCAGCTTCGTACCAGGACCCACAATGGCGAAGTAGGGCGCACGGACGGGCGAGCCTCGCCCGTCCACTCGTCTTATCGGGTCGATTCCAGGGACACGTCGTCGATGTAAGCCTTCGAGCCCCGAGTGAGCGCGGCGAGGATCTCGACGCTGAGCGAGGTGCCTTCCGCCGTGGCGGTGCTGGTCAGGACGAGCTGCCGCCAGCCCCCGTTTCCCGTGACTGTACCGACCCTGGTGCGGACGACTGAGCCGCCCTCGAACTCGCGGATACGCAGCGTCACCAGGCGTCCCGCGGGTGCGCGCACCCAGGCCGAGGCCGTGTAGGTCGCCCCCGCGATCGTGGACCCGACGGTATCCGGCCAGTCGTCGAGCATCGCGTCGCCCGACGACCGTGTGCGACCGAGTTGGGCCGAGCACGAGCCGCTGTGGGCGATGGAGCACGCGCGGACAAGCGTCGTTTGCCGATTGCCCTTCCTCCAGCCTCCGACGCCGGCCTCGAAGCCGCGGTTGACCATCAAGTCGACGGGCGACGCGGGAGTGGGTGGCGGAGGTGGCCCGGGCGGTTGAGATGGCGGTGGCGAGGGGGTTGGCGGCGGTGGCGAGGGCGCCGGCGGCGGTGGCGGTGGCGGTGGCGAGGGCGAGGGTGGCGGTGGCGGTGGCGAGGGCGAGGGTGGCGGTGGCGGTGGCGGTGGCGGGGGTGGTGACGGAGACGGCGCGCCGGCTATCGCGTACGAGGTGTTCGACACCTTCAGGGCGGACACGTCGACGGCCTCGAACGCCGAGCCCGGGATCGTCTTCAGGGCGTTCAGGTCGGAGTCGCTCCAGCCCGGATCGGGCGCGCCGCTGATGTAGAACGGCGAACCGTTGTCGGCGAGCACCATGCCGTGCTTCTTGAGCGCTCGGAGGATCACCTGGTTCTCTGCCGAGAAGCGGCTGATGTCGTAGCCCGACTTGAGCCGGAACCAGGCGCCCATCGGCGGATCCGAAGGTCCTCCGGTCGCGGCCTTGTGGCTCGCCGGCCAGACGTAGGCGTTGGCCGTCCTCGGGGCGGTGAAGCGAATGACGTGGTCGATCGTGCCTGCGGCGACCTCGTCGTAGCGAACGAGGCCCGGCAGGATCGGCAGTCCCGCGGCGTCGCCCGAGGTCCAACCCAGCGGACGAACCGCGTTCGAGTGGAGAGCCCAGGTGGCACCCGACCCGGCCGACCACGCCGAGCCTCCGTTCTGCGGATACGCGCTGTAGAGCTCCCAGAGACGGCATGCGTCGCGATCGACGACGAGCACGTGCCGGTCGCCGGAGGAACTTGGACCTCCCTCGATCGGGGCGGCCGGCGGGATCGGGTACGGGCCTACGTCGCTCTCGCCGGCGTAGGTGAACGACACGGGCACCGGCGCTTGCGTGCCGGGGACGGTCGCATACGGGATGCCGATCGGGCCGCCGTTCCACATGCCGGCGCCGAAGTCGGCTTTGAGCACGGCTGTCCCGCCTACGCTCGAGATCCAGGTCGCCGACTGCGGGTGAACCGGGAGCCCGGACACGTCGGCGTGCCAGAAAGAATCGGCAGGCGTCAGCGGACAGGACGGTGCGTCCGGAACCGGTTTGCCTTCGGCGAGAGCCGCGGCGACGAGGGCGACGAGGACCAGCAGCGCCAGCATGCTCGAGGTCCGCCGGGTCCCGGGCATGCTCCGAGAGTAGGTCGACCCTGCGCACGCGGCATCGCCAGATAGGGTGCACGTGATCCCCACAAAAGGGGGCACGTGCGCTGGACGCCCCCCGCCCGTGAGCGCGTGCCCTGCTCATGTCCCGCGCTCGCCGGTGACTTCAGGACGACACGCTCGACGAGCGAGGGGCAGGACGACTAGTCAGCTGTCCACGTCGGTACGGACGCCGCCGGCGGGTCGAGGACCAGATCTGCCACCAGGGCCGTCCCATCTGGTGCATGGCGCCCAGACCAGAAGCCGTTGCGGCGGGTATAGCGACTGCGACGGCAACCTGAAGTACATCTTCTGGTTCGTCGTCGCAGGACTGCCGGTTGGTCTTCTCGCTGGCTGCCTCGGCGTCGTCGCGGCCCGACGTGCGACTCGATCAATCGACACGTCGTGACCACACGCGCTCGCGACGCGCGCAGATGCCCGAACGTGCTCGAACGGTGCCCCCCTCCGTGTCCCCCCATTGACGCGGAACCCCTGGGATTAGCAGGGATGTTCGAGGCCAGGCGGGCCCAGAACAAACCCGGCGAGATCGCGGCGGGAACCGCCGAGCGGGATTTCTCGCTTCGAGCGTGCCGCCTGCAGGACGCGTCGGGCGCGCGTGCGGCGACGCGAAGAGCGCGGGCCCCGGAGGGCCCGCGCCTCGAACCAGCGGGAGAGATGGCACTCGGCCTGAGCTACGCACTCGGGACCTGCCGCCGGTGGTTGGAACGCGAGATCGCGAGACCGCCGGCGAGGCCTGCGAGCAGAAGCACGAGGCCCAACGTGACGGCGGCGCCGATGCCCGCGTCGGCCCAGTCGAAGTCGGGCCGCGTGTAGCTCGTGCCCAGCGGCTGCGTCGTCGCGAGGCGCATGGAGTCGGCAAACGCCTTCGTCTCGGCACGGCTCGCCTGTGCCGGGGTCGGGTAGCTGGGTGCGGTGGACACCGTCAGGAAGTCCGCGAACGCCCTCGCCTCTGCGCGGCCGGACTCGGCGGGGGTCGACTGCGGGCTCACGATGCCGCTCAGGACCGCGGCGATCTGCTTCGTCTCGGCACGAGCGGATGCGGCGGGCGTGACCAGTGGGTCGCCAACTGCGCCACTCAGGTAGGCGGCAATCTGCTTCGCCTCGGCCTGCCCGGACTCGGCCGGAGTCGGCTGCAGCGGCAGAGTCCCGCTCAGGTACAGCGCGAACTGCTTGGCCTCGGGCTTGCCGGCCATCGCCGTGGTGGGTGCCACGACCGCTGCCAACGCCAGGACGAACGCGACCCGCTTCAGGTGGCTGACTCGGAGCATCATCTCCGGTTCCTTTCCTCTTCCGACCGCCGGTTGCGGTCGATCTGGCAGCCAAGCTAGGGGGTGGAGGAACCCGCAACATCGGCACGACTGCCGATATCGCACTGCCTATCTTTCGCGTCGCGTCCCTAGGCAGGACTGCCGGCGACGCCGTGTTCGACGGCGTAGCGCGTGGCGGCACTGCGGGAGCGAACGTCGAGCTTGCGGTAGATCGAGCGCAGGTGGGCGTGGACGGTGCGGAGGCTGACGACGAGTCGCTCGGCGATCTGCGCGTCGCTGAGGCCCTCCGCCACGAGCCCCAGCACCTCGACCTCGCGCGCAGTCAATCCATCCGACCGATCGGCCGCGGACGCCGCCGCGGCGGGTTGCCGCAGCACGCCCGGCGCCTGCTCGGGTGTCAGCGCACGTCCAGCCTCCCGGGCGGTAACGAATCGTTCGTTGCCGAGCTGGGCACGCGTCTCGGCGAGGTTGCTCTCGTAGAGCGCTCTGAAGTACGCCGATCGCGTGGCGCCGGTTGCGTCCCGCAGGGCGTCGGCGGCGCCGAGCAGGCGCGCAGCCGCCTCGGGCTGCCCGGTCGCGACTGCCATTCTGGCCAGTCCTTCCAGCGAGATGGCGCTGATCCATCGGTCGCCCAGCTCGATGGACATGCTCAGGCTCTCCTCGTAGAGCGTTCGCGCCCCCGCGTGGTCGCCGCGGCCGGAGGCCGCGTCCCCCAGGAAGTACGCGGCCTTCGCGATCGTCCGTCGGTCGCCGAGCCCGCGGCAGATCGCCAGGCTCTCCTCGAGGAGCGCGCGCGCCCTCGCCGGGTCGCCCTGGTTGAGGGCGACCATGCCAAGGTGGAGGTGGCAGAGGCCGATCCCCTCGATGTCCTCGAGCTCCCGGAACGCAGCCAGACTCATCTCCACCAGGACAGCGAACCGCTCGTAGTCGCCGGCGAACCAGACGGCGAGCCCGAGACGACCGAGCGTCCGCGCGACGCCTTGCCGGTCTCCGACCCGTCTGAAGATCTCGAGCGCCTCCTCGAACGTCGTCTGGGCGCTTGCGTAGTCGCCCCTCGTGCGCGCTGCGAGGGCAAGACCGCAGAGGGCGCTCGCGACGCCGCGCTCGTCGCCCGCTCGTCGGTACAGCGCCAGACTCTCGGTGCAGAGCTCCTCCGCGTGAGCGTAGTCGCCCTGATAGTGCGCGAGCACCCCGGCTCCGTTCAGCGCCCTCGCCCTGACCGGCGCCGAGGCGCGGCCGCCAGTCGCCAGCGCCTCCTCGAGCCAGCGGCGTCCCTCCCCGAGATAGCCGCGAGCGAGCCAGAACGCCCAGAGCGCGGAGGCCAGGCGAAGCGCCGTCTCACCCGAGCCCGCATCGAGGGCGCAGCGGAGAGCGGCGCGCAGGTTGTCGTGGTCGCTCTCCAACCGCTTCAACCAGGCTGCCTGGCTCGGGCCGGTCAGCTCCGGCACCGCCGCCTCGGCGAAGGCGAGGTAGTGCGCTGCGTGAGCACGGCGCGACTCGTCCTCCTCGCCGCTTGCCGCGAGCTTCTGGAGCGCGTACTCGCGGATCGTCTCGAGCATCGCGAAGCGCTCGCCCGTCCCTGTGCACGAGGCTGTTGTCGACCAGCGACGAGATGGTCTCGAGGTCGGTCGCGCAGACCGCCTCGGCCGACTCGAGGGTGAAGCCGCCGGCGAAGACCCCGAGCCGGGCGAAGAGCCGCTGCTCGTCGAGGTCGAGCAGCCCGAAGCTCCAGTCGAGCGTGTCGCGTAGCGCCTGCTGGCGGGCCGGGAGGTCGCGTGGGCCCGCCGTGAGCAGCTCGAGGCGCTGTCCCAGGCGCGCGCGCATGGCCTCGGGTGGAAGGAGCTTCGTCCGCGCAGCGGCCAGCTCGATCGCCAGCGGAAGCCCGTCCAGCGCGGCGCAGATCTCCGCGACTGCGAGCAGACCGGCCTCTCCGAGCTCGAGGCCGGGATTGGCGGCGCGGGCACGATCGAGGAAGAGAGCAGCGGCTGCCTCTCCGGCGAGAGGCGCGAGCACGCACTCGCTCTCCCCCGAGAGGCGCAGCCGGGCTCGACTCGTGACGAGCACCTTCAGCTCGGGGCACGCGCCGATGAGATCGACGAGGAAGGGGGACGCCTCTGCGACGTGCTCGAAGTTGTCGAGCACGAGCAGGAGCTGGCGGTCGCGGAGGTGGCGCGCCAGCGCTGCGACCTGCTCGTCCTCGCGCTCGCCCGAGGCCCAGCGTCCTGGCCACGGTCGGCACGACGAGGCCCGGGTCGGCGACGGAGGCGAGCGGCACGGCGACGACGCCGTCGGCAAACTCGTCCGCGACCTCGTTCGCCACCGCGAACGCCAAGCGAGTCTTGCCGACTCCGCCCGGCCCGGTGATCGTGAGCAGCCGTACGTCCTCGCCGCCGAGGAGCTCACGCAGGGCCGCAACGTCCTGCCCTCGGCCGATGAGCTTCGTCGGACTGGACGGCGAGGGCGCTCATCCGCTCTCGCAGAGATCGTGCAGCCAGTTCGCCATCGTGAGCGCGAACTCCTGGTCGTTGATGTCGAGGTCGAGCTCGTGCAGCTCGACCCGCGCGCGGTCGACACTCTCGCGGAGCGCTCCGAAGAGCGCCTCGTCGGCGGCTGCGTCGTGAAAGATCTGACCTGCGGTCGCGTACGACGCGAGATGCCTCGGAGCGGAACGAAGAGGGCGGTCGGGCCCGTCGCCGCGTTCAGCTTGCGCGCGATCGTCTGCCCCAGCTCGGCGCATTCCTCCGGCGTCGTCCGCATCCCGGTCATCTCGGGTGTGTGTCTGTGGAAGGTACGGTCCGAGAGCCTCTCGGGGATCGTCTCCAGCGGGCCCATGCAGACGAAATCGAGGGCGCCCAGCGAGACGACTTGCGGGATGCCCAGCCGGCCCGCCGTCTCGAGCCGGCTCGCTGCCGCCGGCCAGACCCCTCCGACGAGCCGGTCCGCGAGCTCCGTCGTCGTCACGTCCAGCACGGCCGGCGATCACACCGGCCTGGATCAACTCCTCCAGCGAGCGCCCGCCGGTGCCGGTCTGGTGGAAGACGAGCGACCTCGTAGCCGAGCTCTTCGAGCCGCGTCCGCGCCGCCGTCGACGCAGGGCGTCGTGATCCCGAACATCGACGCGCCGACGAGCGGCCGCACGTCGCCGAGCAGTGGTGTTCGCGACGTGGCCATGGCGGCGATCGCCGCGGCCGCGTTCGAGAAGATCCGGGCGGTGATGCGGTTGATCCCGGCGATGTCGGTGACCGCGTACATCATCGTCAGGTCGGTGGCACCGACGTAGAGGCGGGTGTCGCCCGCGGCGACGGTCGAGACCATCAGCTTGGGCGTACCGAGCGGAAGCGCACGCATGGCGGCCGTCGCGACGCTCGAGCCGCCCGCCCCGCCGAGCCCGGCGACGCCGTCCAGCCGGCCGTCGGCGTGCAGGCGGCGCACGATCTCCGCGGCGCCCCGGCCCATCGCCTCGAGCGCCGCCCCACGGTCGCTCGCCGCGACGAGTTGCTCGACGATCCGCGCCCGCCGGCTTCGGCCACCTCCCGGCGGGTCACGTCGGGCTCGACGAGCGGCTCAGCCAGCACCCCCGCGTCGACGAGGACGACGGCGACGCCGTGTTCACGCAGGCGGTCGCGCAGGTAGGCGTACTCGACGCCCTTCGTGTCGAGCGTCCCGACCAGAACGACGGTGGCCTCGTGCGAGCTCATCGCGTCCTGCTGTCGGGTGAGCTCACGTGCAACCAAACCTCAGGGATCGGCGAGCCGAGAACGAGCGATGGGCGCACTGCTGCTGCTCCTGCTGACCGCGAGTGACTCACGGGGAAGAGGGTACGCCGATCCGCCGACGATCCTACGACCAGCCTTTGCCGTGACGAGCGGACGTCGCTCGAAGCCCGCGTGGCTACCCGGAGGGGCCGTGTGCGAAGCACGACCCGCCGGCTAGCCAAGCGTCGCCGGAGGCGTGCGGCTGCACCCGGCCTCGATACGACGGCGACCGGGACACGATGTTGGCTCGGGGGAGATTCGACCTTCGAATCGGGCAATCAATGCAGACGGGCGGAGGTCCAGGAGGAACCCCCGCCCGCAACCGGCGCAACCTCGGGGCCAGGCACCACGAGGGGCGCCTGCGGGGAGAGGAGTCGCGCCGAGCCAGACGCATGTGTTTCACATCACGGGCCCGGACGAAAGGCCTCGGTGGATAAGTGGAGCCGAAAAAGCCGCAAAATGGAGTAGCTTCGTACTCTTTTCCACAGCGTGTGGATTGGGCCCTGACCGGCCGATCTGCATCGCAGCGACGCCCGGCACGACGCGGTCGCGAGCCCGCAGCGGGATCCGCCGCCCTCGGCTTCGAGGACTCGGCGAGCGGCGTTCGGGGGCACGGGGCTACACTCAACACGATGGCCGAGCACGGAACTCTGCGCGTGAAGACGGGCCTCGCCGAGATGCTCAAGGGCGGGGTGATCATGGACGTCGTCGACGCCGACCAGGCGAAGATCGCGGAGGAGGCAGGCGCGTGCGCAGTGATGGCGCTGGAGCGGGTTCCGGCGGACATCCGCGCCGAAGGCGGCGTCGCGCGGATGTCCGATCCGGAGATGGTTCGCGCAATCCAGGAGGCGGTCTCGATCCCGGTGATGGCGAAGTGCCGCATCGGACATTTCGTCGAGGCACAGATCCTCGAAGCGCTGGAGGTCGACTACGTCGACGAGTCCGAGGTGCTGACACCTGCAGACGTCGCGCACCACGTCGACAAGTGGGGATTCACCGTGCCGTTCGTCTGCGGCGCCACGAATCTGGGGGAGGCGCTGCGGCGGATCGCCGAGGGCGCGGCGATGATCCGGACGAAGGGAGAGGCCGGCACGGGCGATATCGTCAACGCCGTCACGCACATGCGCGCGGTGTTCGGCGGCATCCGCCACCTGCAGACGCTCCGCGCCGACGAGCTGTACGCGGAGGCAAAGGAGCTTCGCGCGCCGGTGGAGCTCGTGCAGTGGGTCGCGGAGCACGGCCGGCTCCCGGTCGTCACCTTCACCGCCGGCGGCATCGCCACGCCCGCTGACGCGGCGCTCTGCATGCAGCTCGGTGCGGACGGCGTCTTCGTCGGTTCCGGCATCTTCAAGTCCGGGCGCGACAAGCTTCTGGATCACGACGGGTGGGTCGAGGACGTCTCACGGCGTGCCCGCGCGATCGTGGAGGCGACGACCCATTTCGCCGACCCGAAGATCCTGGCCGACGTCTCTACAGGTCTGGGTGCGCCGATGGTCGGTATCGCCGCGGGCTCCCTCGCCGACAGCGAGCGGCTCGAAGTTCGCGGCTGGTAGGCCAGACCGCTCCGTCGACGGCGCGGCGCGCGTCGTGATCGGCGTCTGCAGGCGGCTCCTCCCCGAACGGGGCCGTGCGGAGGCCGGGATCTACACTCCCTGCTGATGAGTGATCGTCCACGCATCGGCGTCCTCGCGTTGCAAGGCGCGTTCCGCGAGCACGCGGACCTGCTTCGCCGGCTCGGCGCCGACGTCGTCGAGGTCCGCTTGCCCGAGCAGCTCGAGGGGCTGGACGGGCTCGTCGTCCCGGGCGGCGAGTCGACGACGATCATGCGGCTCGCGCGCCTGTACGGGCTGCAGGAGGCGATCCGGGCGTTCGCGGGCCCGATCTTCGGCACCTGTGCCGGCATGATCGTGCTCGACCGCTCGCACCTCGGCCTCGTCGACCTGGAGGCCGAGCGCAACGCCTACGGGCGGCAGGTGGCGAGCTTCGAAGCGGAGCTGATGCTCGAGGGCGAGAAGACGCCGTTCCGCGGCGTCTTCATCCGCGCGCCGCGCGCCAACGCGATCGGCCCGGCTGTGGAGGTCCTCGCAGAGCTCGACGGCGAGCCGGTGCTCTTGCGTGAGGGGCGCGTCCTCGTCGCGTCGTTCCATCCCGAGCTGACGGACGACACGCGCGTGCACGAGCGGTTCCTCGAGCTGGTACGGGAGGGTGAAGTTGTCCGGTCATAGCAAGTGGTCGTCGATCAAGCACAAGAAAGGCGCGGCTGACGCCAGGCGCGGCAAGCTCTTCTCGAAGCTCTCGCGCGCGATCATCGTCGCGGCGAAGGAGGGGGAGGAGACCCCGCCAACAACCTCGCGCTGCAGAACGCGATCGAGAAGGCGCGCTCCTACTCGATGCCCAAGGACAACATCGAGCGGGCGATCGCGAAGGGAGCCGGAGAGGGGGCCGACGCCGCGAGCTTCGAGACGGTCGTCTACGAGGGGTACGGGCCGGAGGGCGTCGCCGTGATCGTCGAGGCGCTGACGGACAACCGCAACCGCACGGCGTCCGACGTCCGGCACCTCTTCTCCAAGCACGGCGGCAACCTCGGTGCCACGGGCGCAGTGGCCTGGCAGTTCGAGCGGCGTGGCGTGATCCTCGTCGCCGCCGACGACGCCGACGAGGACGAGCTCGTGCTCAGCGCCGCCGATGCGGGCGCCGAGGACGTCGCGCGCGACGGCGACACGTTCGAGGTCTCGAGCCCTCCCGAACGGCTGGCCTCGCTGCGCGAGGCGCTCGAGACCGCGGGATTCATCATCGAGTCGGCCGAGCTCTCCATGGTGCCGAAGACGACGGTCTCCGTGGCAGACGAGTCCGTAGCGAAGAAGATCGTCCGCCTCGTGGAAGGCCTCGAGGACAACGACGACGTGCAGGACGTGTACGCGAACTTCGACATCCCCGTGGACGTGTTGGAGGCCGTGGCGTCGTAAGAACCGTCTCGGACTGAAGCTTCGCGGGCGGGGCGGGCTGGGCGAGTGCGATGCGAGGAAGCAGGGAGCCCCAATCGGCGTCGCGGTCAGTGGGCGACGCGGTTCCCGCCCGCATCCTTGGCCGCCTCGAGCCGGGCATCGGCTGCCGCAATGAGGCCGTCGGCGGTGTCGGCATCGCTGCGGTCGGCAACGGCCGCGGTCACGGTGACGCGGATGCGCGGATGGATCGTCTCCCAGCTTTCGCGTGTCACAGCCGCGCGGAGCCGCTCGCACGCGGCGATCGCGTCGGCGAGCGGCGTGCGCGGGAGGACCAGCGCGAACTCGTCCCCGCCCCAGCGGCCGAGCACGTCCTCGCCGCGCGCGCTGCCGCGCAGGATCTGCGCGACGCGGCGAAGCACCTCGTCGCCGACCCGGTAGTCGCGGGAGATCGCGTTCACGAGCTTGAAGTGGTCGACGTCGACCCGCGCCACGCTGAGCGGCGTGTCGTGGCGGACGGCCCCGCCGAGCCGTGCGATCAGGAGGCGGCGCAGATGGCGCCGGTTGGCGAGCCCTGTGAGGTCGTCCTCGCGGGTGAGGCGCTCGAGCTCCCCCTGCTGCACTCGGAGCCGCTCGAGCAGCTCGCCGCGATCCTCAGGGCCGCGCCGTGCCGCGCCCCGCCTGTTGGCCGTGTCGCTCACCCGACCGGTATCGGCAGCGAAGTCGCCCGATCTGAGGGGCGCGACAGGCCGATCCGACGGCCGGCAGCGCTCGGCGGGAACATCCGGGCCACTCCGTACCCTGCGACCGTGAGGGTTCTCGGCATCGACCCAGGGACGGCGGCATGCGGGTACGGCATCGTCCACGAACGGGGTGGTCGCGTCAGGCGCATCGCCGGCGGGTGCTGGCGGTCGAGTGCCAGGGAGCGACCGGAGCTTCGCCTCAAGACGATCTTCGACGGGGTGCAGGAGCTCGTTCGGGAGCACGCGCCGGACGCCGTCGCACTCGAGGAGTCCTTCGTGGGAGCAGACGCCCGCATCGCGCTGTTCGTCGGCCAGGCTCGCGGCGCCGCGCTCGTCGCGGCCGCGTCCGCCGGGGTGGAGTGCGCTGAGTACGCGCCGGCCCGGGTGAAGCAGAGCGTCTGCGGCTACGGCCGCGCCGACAAGGAGCAGGTGCAGAAGATGGTCCGCTGCATTCTCCGCCTCGAAGCAGGTCCCCGCACGACCCACGAGGCCGATGCGCTCGCCGTCGCCATCTGCCACGCACTCGCACCGCCGCTCGCGAGGCTCGCAGGGTGATCTCGAGACTGCGGGGGAAGCCCGTCGCCCGGACGGCGGAGGGGCTCGTGGTCGACGTCAACGGGGTCGGCTACCTCGTGGCCGCGACGCCCTCGGTGCTCAGGCGGGCGGACGGCGCCGCCGAGGTCAGCGTGGAGACGTACCTCCACGTGCGGGAGGACGCGTTGCAGCTGTACGGATTCGCCGACGGAGCGGAACGTGAGCTGTTCACGCAGCTGCTCGCAGTAAGCGGCATCGGTCCCAAAGTGGCGCTCGCCGTCGTCTCGGGCTCTCCACCGGCAGAGCTGCGGCGAGCGATCGTGCTCGGCGATCACGCGCGGTTCCAGGCGATTCCCGGCATCGGCAAGAAGACGGCGGAGCGGATCGTGCTGGAGCTGAAGGAGAAGCTCGCCGCCGACGAGGTCGTGCCGATCGCGGCCGCGGCCGAGGGTGACGCCCCCGCGCACGTGGTCGCGCGCGACGCTCTGGTCGAGCTCGGGTACTCGGTCGTCGAGGCGGAGCAGGCGCTCGTCGCCGTCGACCCCGATCTGCCGGCCGAGGAGCGCGTGCGCGTCGCGCTCCGGAGCGCGGCGTGAGTCAGTTCCTCGCCCCGGCGCTGCGGCCGGAGGACGAGGAGGTCGAGCGCTCGCTCCGCCCGCGTCGCCTCGACGACTTCGTCGGGCAGGAGCGGACGAAGGAGCAGCTGGCGATCGCGCTGGAAGCCGCGAAGGGCCGCGGCGAGGCACTCGACCATGTGCTCCTCGTCGGACCGCCGGGTCTCGGCAAGACGACGCTGGCACAGATCGTGCGCGAGGAGCTCGGTGTCGGCATCCGCCAGGTCGCCGGCCCGGCGCTCGAGCGCAAGGGCGACATGGCGGCGATCCTCACCGGGCTCGAGGAGCGCGACGTCCTCTTCGTCGACGAGATCCACCGCGTCAACCGCGCGATCGAGGAGATCCTCTACCCGGCACTCGAGGACTTCCGGCTGGACATCATCGTGGGACAGGGGCCGGCGGCACGCACGCTCACGCTCGACCTGCCGCCTTTCACGCTCGTCGGTGCCACGACTCGGACCGGCCTGCTCACCACACCGCTCCGCGACCGTTTCGGCATGACGTTCCGCCTCGGCTACTACGACGCGGGGCAGCTGGCGACGATCGTGCGCCGCTCGGCGTCGATCCTCGGCGTGGAGATCGAGGACGAGGCCGCGGAGGAGATCGCGGGCCGATCCCGCGGGACGCCGCGGATCGCGAACCGGATCCTGCGCCGGGTGCGGGACGTCGCCGAGGTGCGCCATGCCGGCGCCGTGACGACGGACGTGGCGCGCGAGGCACTCGACCTGCTCGAGGTCGACGGCGAAGGGCTCGAGCGCATGGACCGGGACCTGCTCGACGCGATCGCGTACAAGTTCGGCGGCGGCCCGGTCGGACTCTCCACGCTCGCGGTCTCGCTCGGCGAGGAGCCCGACACGATCGAGGACGTCTACGAGCCCTACCTCCTCCAGCTCGGGTTCCTGCAGCGGACCCCGCGCGGCCGCGTGATCACCGAGCTCGGCCGCGCCCACGTCGGTGCGGCGAAGACGGGCGAGGCCCTCTTCTGAGCGGGCAGCTCTGGACACCGGGGATGGTGGGCCCGCTCGAGGAGCTCGTCAAGCGGATCCACCGCCGCGCGGAGCAGTTCAAGGAGGAGCACGGCGTCGCCGACGTGGCGGTCAGTGTCGAGCTGGCAGACGGCGCGCTCCACCGTCTCGCACGGATCTCCGCCGACCCGGGCTTCGGCTTCGTCACGCTCTGCCCGCACTGCGACGGCGACGACCCGCAGGAGCTGATCGTGCCGCTCGGCGCGATCCGCGAGATCCACCTCGCGCCCGCCGAGCCGACGCAGCAACTCGGCTTCACCATCAGCGCCGAGGGCTGATCAGGCGCCGCCGATGCGCGCGAAGTCGCGCATCCGGTTCGTCACGTCGAGCGCGGCGACCTTGTACGCCTCGGCGAGCGTGGGGTAGTTGAACACTGTCTCCACGATTGCGTCGACGGTGCCGTCGGCCGCCATCACCATCTGCCCGATGTGAACGACCTCGGTCGCGCCCGAGCCGAACACGTGTACTCCGAGCAGCCGGTGACTCTCGGGGGAGACGAGGATCTTCAGCATGCCGTGCCGATCGCCGAGGATCGCGCCGCGGGCCAGCTCGCGGTAACGCGACATCCCGATCTCGTACGGGATCGCGTCGGCGGTCAGATCCGCCTCTGTGCGCCCGACGTAGCTGACTTGATCGTGAGCTCGTCCTTGAGGCGGTAGCTCTGACCGTAGAGCTCCCGCTGCGTGTGACCGGTGAGGTAGACGACGGCCTCGCGGAGCGTCTTGGAGGGGATCGCGCCGGTGTTCACGCAGACCCCACCCACGGTCTCGCCGCGCTCGACGATCGCCACCCGGCGTCCGAGCTTGGCGGCCTGGATCGCAGCCCGCTGACCGGCGGGTCCGGATCCGATCACGAGCAGGTCGTATGTGTGCTCGGGCACCCGTCCTCGAGACTACAAGAGCGTCGCTCTGGCTTCCTAACGGCGGCTTCGGACCGCCTCCATGCCGTCGAGGAATACGTCGAGATCCGGCGGCTCGGCGGTCAGCGCCTGAACTGCAGCGCGTGCCAGGACGGGGTCGGCGCAAGCTCGAGGAGTGAGCGGCCACCCCGCGGCTCCGCGTAGCTGAACTCGGCCGCGTCATCGTCCCAGGCCACCTCGAGCAGGCCCTCTTTGACGCGGTGGTCGAGGTAGGCGCCGCGGAACACGAGCTTGCGCAGCCAGTAGACAAGCGACTCCCCGTCGACGACACCCACCCGGTCCCAATTCCGCACGAGGTACTGGCCGAGGCCGCTGCGCGCCCCGCGGATGCGGCCGTCCGCGCACAGCTCGACGAGGTCGGCGATCTCCTCCAGGTCGAGGTCGTTCGTCTCCACGAGGCCCAGACGCACGGCGGCTGCGGAGACGCGCTCCTCGAAGTCGTCCGTGCCGAAGGCGAACCGGAAGCGGTGGTACTCGAGGACGTAGTCGTCGCCCGACCAGTAGTTGGCGTCGCCGGTCACGCCGGAAGGCTAGCGTCCACTACCCTCACGGGATGAAGAACAGGCGCGTTCTCGCCGGCGCGATCGTGGCCGTGCTGGCGGTCTGGCTGATCGGGGCCGCCGTGACGAAGTACTCGGTGGAGCAGATGGCGTACTTCGCCCCGCTCGGGATGGTCGTCGTCGGCGCCACTGTCGCCCTGGTGCTGCTCTGGGTGAAGATCGTGCTGCAGCTTCGAGACGACCACCGCCGTTCCTGATCCGCCCGCAGTCTTTCCTTCTCCGCCCGCCGAGCGACGGTGATGCCGTCCGGCTGACCCCGTACCTTCAAGTGTCCGATGGACGGAGGCCGGTGGACGATTCGAGACTGCGATCCGGCCGCGGCGCGCACGCTTGCTGCAGCGCTGGGAGTGAGCGAGATCACTGCCTCCGTGCTCGTTCGGCGGGGCTACTGCGACCTCGACGAGGCGCGCGCGTTTCTCGAAGGGGAGTGCGAGCCGCACGATCCCATGCTGCTCGGCGACATGGCCGGCGCGGTGGAGCGGATCCGGGGCGCCGTCGAGCGCGGTGAGCGGATCTGCGTGCACGGCGACTACGACGTCGACGGCATCTGTGCCACCGCGCTCGCCGTCCTGACCCTGCGTGAGCTCGACGCCGATGTCACCTGGTACCTGCCGAGCCGCTTCGAAGAGGGCTACGGAGTCTCGAGCGAGACCATCGCGCGGCTGGCCGAAGAGGGATGCACCCTCGCGTTGACCGTCGACTGCGGCATCACGGCCGTCGAGGAGGTCGCGCAGGCTGCGAAGCTCGGGCTGGACGTGATCGTCACCGACCACCACCGGCCCGGCGAGATGCTCCCGGACTGCCCGGTAGTCGCCACACACCCGTCTGCGTACGCGTTTCCGGAGCTCTGCGGCACCGGGGTGGTGCACAAGCTCGCGACTGCGCTGCTCGGCCCCGATCACCCCGCGATCTCCCGCCATCTCGACCTGGTCGCGCTCGCCACCATCGCCGACGTCGTCCCGCTCGTCGACGAGAACCGCTCGCTCGCGACCGCCGGGCTGCGCGCCCTCGCGCGGACGCAGAAGCCAGGGTTGCGGGCGCTGATGCGGGCTGCGCAGGTCGACCCGGCCGCCGTCGAGTCCACGGCGGTCGGCTTCCGCCTCGCCCCGCGGATCAACGCCGCCGGCCGCCTCTGCCGGCCCGACCTCGCGCTGGAGCTGATTCTCACGCCGGACGCCGACGAGGCCGCTCGGCTCGCCCAGGAGCTCGAGACGCTGAACCGAGAACGGCAAGGCGTGGAGGAGCGGATCCTGCGCTCCGCGATCGCCCAGGTCGAGGGGTGGCCCGACTCCCGCCGTGCGCGCCGCGGCTACGTGCTGTGGAGCGAGGACTGGCACGAGGGCGTGATCGGGATCGTCGCCTCGCGGCTCGTCGAGCGCTTCCACCGTCCCGTGGTGATGATCGCGCAGAGCGCCGAGGGCTGCAAAGGATCAGGCCGCTCGATCTCCGCCTTCGACCTCCACAGAGCGCTCGCCGCCTGCTCGGCGCACCTCGAGCGCTTCGGCGGTCATCGCGCCGCAGCCGGGCTCTCGATCGCGGCCGAGCAGCTAGAGGCGTTCGCCGAGGCCTTCGCCGCCCAGGCCGACGCCTGTCTCACCGACGACGACCTCCATTCCCGCACGTCGATCGACGCGGTAGTACCCGCTTCGGCGTTGACCCTGGGGCTCGCGCAGGAGCTCGACCGTCTCGCCCCGTTCGGCCTCGGCAATCCCGACGTGACGCTCCTCGTGGCCGCGGTGGAGGCTGTCGACGCGACGACTGTCGGCGACGGCAAGCATCTGCGCTTCCGTGTGCGCCAGCACGGAAGGGACGGGGGCAGCGCGATCGCGTTCGGGCTCGGTTCGCAGCTGGAGTCCGTGCGTCGTGAACTGCCGGTCGACGTCGCCTTCAGGCTGAAGGAGAATCACTGGAACGGCACCGTCGCGCCGCAGCTTGTCGTGCGACGGCTGTTTCCGGCTCCCTCCCGGTACGGCACCCTGCGAGATCGCCTCGCCGAGTTGTGGCGCGCCGGCGAAGAGGCTTGGACGCCGGAGGCGCGGAAGGTGTTCGCCGAGCTCGGGCTCACGGAGGGTGCGAGTGGCAAGCGTGAGCTGCTGGAGTCCGAGACCTTCCGGGCCATCCTGGCAGCAGCCGGCGAGGCGCTCCCACAGGCGGCGTAGCAGGCGACCGGGCTACCGGCAGGCTCCGCTGGCAGGTCACCCTCCCGCGCTCGCCGCTTCCCGGAGTTGGTGGATCGTTTACGCGGGCGGAGCAGGTGCGGGCGGGGGTGATGCCGGTTCTGGCGGGGCAGGGGCGGGAGGACGCGGCGCTTTCGGGCCCCGGGCCACGAAGATTGCCAGTATGAGGCCGAGCAGGAGCAACAGTCCGCCGATCACGATCGCCACGATGAGGCCTGCGTGGAGGAACGGCACTTCGAGCTCGAGCGACGTGTCGGCGTCGACGCCGGCGGAGCCGTCCGCGTTCATGAGCACGACGACGTAACTTCCCGGCTCGTAGTCCCAGTCGATCTGCACCGTGCCGGACGTGCCCTCCGAGTGGACGGTCCAGAAGGTCTGCTCGCCCGGCGGTGCAGGATCGCGCCCGTCAGGCGGCCCCTTGCGGTCGTAGTCGACGCTGAACGGATTGAACGAGATGTCGTCCACCTTGTCGTAGGCGACGCCGTCGAGGTAGCTGAGCACGTCACCGCTGGGGCCGATGCCGAGGAAGAGCGGCTTCGCGCCCCGCGTCTCGGCAGTGATGCGCAGTGCCAGCTGGTCGTTCTCGTCGAAGAACCAGCCGGCCGGGCGCTCACCTTCGATTTCCGCCGACCCGGACGCGATCGCTGCGGTGACGGTCGTCAGCCGCTGCGAGCCTGTCTCGATCGTGTTGTCGCCGCCGGCGACCACCAGCCCAATGACGCCCGCGGCCACGACGAGCAGGCCGACGACGGCGAGGACCGTGCCGATGACGATCGCGACGATCCGTCCGGCGCGCACGGCCCCAGCTTATGCCTGCAGATGGGCCTCCACGAACCAGAGATGCTTGTCGATCGAGCGCGAGATCTCCGTGAAGAGGTCGGCGGTGTCCATGTCGCCCTGCTCCTCGCCTCGCTGGATCCCCTCGCGCACCGCCTGCCCGAACGCCGCGAGGCGATCGGCGACGACCTCGACCGTGTCGAGCCCCGCCACGGCGTCTTCGGGGTACTCGTCCAGCGTCGACGCCTCGGCCGCCATGCGCGTCGTCCCCTTTGCCAGGCCGCCGAGAGCAGTCGCCCGCTCCGCGATCTCGTCCACGAAGCCGAGCACGCTTTCCGCCACGGCGTCGTAGAGCTCGTGCAGCTGAATGAAGTCCGAACCCTTCACGTTCCAGTGCGCCTGCTTCAGCTGGCTGTAGAGGTCGAACGCGTCGGCAAGTCTCGCGTTGAGCAGGTCCACCAGCTCGGCGCGTGCGCCATCGGGGAGGTCGTTGCGGGTCGGGAAGGTGCGGTGCGTCGCCTTCGTGGCCATCGGCCGCCTCCATTCACTCGGGTACCGCCATCCTGCCTACCCGGCAGGGGCCGTGCATAGCCCGTCAGCGGCGCATGGCGGCCGCATCGAGCGCGACCAGCATCCGCGCAATGCGCCGAAACCGGAGCTCGAGGAGGAGTTGGCGCACGAACACTGACAGTCACGTTCTGCGTCAGGTTCGCCGATCCTGTCAAGAGCAGACCCCTCAGTACACTGACTCCATGGCCGTTGTCGACGCCGAACGCCACCACGAGAACCTCGTCAGCGAGCTGATCGCGACGATCGAGGTGTACAACCCCGGCGTCGACCGGGAGCTGATCCGGCGCGCATTCGACCACGCCGAGCAGGCACATCGCGGACAGACGCGGCGCTCCGGCGAGGAATTCATCCACCACCCGTGGGGTGTGGCGCAGAACTGCGCCCAGCTGCACCTCGACGAGCAGACCATCGCCGCCGCGCTCCTGCACGACATCGTCGAGGACACGGAGACCGCGCTCGACGAGGTGCGTGCCGAGTTCGGGGCCGAGATCGCCCAGCTCGTCGAGGGCGTGACGAAACTCACCCGGATCCAGTTCACGAGTCGCGAGCAGGCGGAGGCAGAGAACTACCGCAAGATGATCGTGGCGATGGCGCAGGACGTGCGCGTGATCCTGATCAAGCTCGCCGACCGCCTGCACAACATGCGCACGATCGAGTATCTGGGCCGACAGAAGCAGGTGCAGAAGGCGAAGGAGACCCTCGAGGTCTACGCGCCGCTCGCACACCGGCTGGGGATCCACGCGCTCAAGTGGGAGCTCGAGGATCTCTCGTTCCAGGTTCTGCACCCGCGCAAGTACGCGGAGATCAAGGCGATGGTGGCCGACCGCCGGGCTGATCGCGAGGCGCAGGTGGAGAAGGCGGCGGGGGCGCTGCTCGAGGAGCTGGAGAAGGCCGACATCCCCGCTGACATAGCCGGCCGGGCGAAGCACTTCTACTCCATCTACGACAAGATGGCCAAGAAGGGCAAGGAGTTCAACGAGATCTACGACCTCACGGCGATGCGGGTGATCGTCGAGCGGAGCGGGGAGGAGGGCACCCGCGACTGCTATGGGGCGCTCGGCCTCCTGCACTCGCTCTGGAAGCCGATGCCGGGTCGGTTCAAGGATTTCATCGCGATGCCGAAGCTGAACCGCTACCGGTCGCTGCACACGACCGTGATCGGGCCCAACGGCACGCCGCTCGAGATCCAGGTGCGTACGCGCGAGATGCACGAGGAGGCCGAGTACGGCGTCGCCGCGCACTGGCTCTACAAGCGCGGGCGCGCCGGCAAGGGCGACGACGAGTGGGTCACCTGGGTGAAGTCGCTCATGGACTGGCAGTCGGAGGAGGCCGACCCCTCCGAGTTCATGCACACGCTGCGTACCGACCTCTTCGACGACGAGGTCTACGTGTTCACGCCGAAGGGCGAGGTGAAGACGCTGCCTGCGGGCGCGACGCCGATCGACTTCGCCTACGCCGTGCACACCGACGTCGGCCACCGCACCGTGGGGGCGAAGATCAACGGCCGCATCGTGCCGCTGCACTACCGGTTGCGAAACGGCGACTTCGTCGAGATCCTCACGTCGAAGTCGGGTCGCGGCCCGTCGCGCGACTGGATGGGGCTCGCCGCCTCGTCGCGGGCGCGGAACAAGATCCGGCAGTGGTTCCAGCGCGAGACGCGGGGCGAGACCGAGGCCAAGGGCCGCGAGGCGCTCGACCAGGCGCTCAAGGCGCAGAACCTGCCCTACCGCAAGCTGCAGGGCTCGAGCGTGCTCGCGCAGGTGATCCGTGAGCTCGGCTTCAAGAAGGCGGAGGACTTCTACCTCGCCGTCGGGTCGGGGAAGCTCGGGGTCGGGCAGATCGTGAACAAGGTGCTCCAGCGCCTGAAGACGGATCAGGTGGCGGAGGAGCCGGCCGTCTCGCTCAAGCCCGCGAAGTCGCGACGGGTCGTCTCCGCCGACGGTCTCGGCATCGTCGTCCCTGGGGTCGAGACCGGCGTGCTCGTCCGGCTCGCTAACTGCTGCACGCCCGTGCCCGGAGACGACATCGCCGGCTACATCTCGCTCGGGCGCGGCATCACCATCCACCGGCGCGACTGCCCGAACGTTCGCTCCCTGATGCGCAACCCGGAGCGGTTCACACCCGTGGAGTGGGAGGGCGGAGCGTCGACGAGCTTCCGCGTGCAGATCGCGGTGGAGGCCTGGGACCGCCCGCGCCTGCTCGAGGACGTTGCCCGCACCTTCTCCGAGCACGGCGCGAACATCGTCGCGTACGGCGGCACCGTCGAGGACGGGATGGCGCGAAACTGGTACACCGCCGAGCTCGGCGACACGAAGGACCTGCGCTCCCTGCTCTCGGCCCTCCGCAACCTCGACGCGGTCTTCGATTCCTACCGGATGACGCCGGGAGGCTCGGCCATCCCCGCCAGCTCGAGCTGACGGCCCCCGAGCCGACGCTCTAACGGTTTTCTTAGAACTGCGGGGCATCCTGGCCCCGTGCGAATCCTCGTGGTGGACGACGAGCCGGCGGTGCGCGACGCGCTCGAGCGCGCGTTGCACCTGCACGGCTACGCGGTCTCCCTCGCCGGCGACGGCGAAGAGGGGCTCGAGGCGCTCGCGCGGGACGCGCCCGACGCCGTCGTGCTCGATGTCCTGATGCCGCGGCTGGACGGGCTCGCCGCGTGTCGAAGGCTGCGCGCGGAGGGCGACCGCACCCCCGTGCTGCTGCTGACTGCCCGCGACGCCGTCGCCGACCGCGTGGCCGGGCTGGATGCGGGTGCCGACGACTACCTCGTCAAGCCCTTCGCCCTGGAGGAGCTCCTGGCCCGCGTCCGCGCCCTCCTGCGTCGGGCGAACGGCGGCGACGGGCCGCTCTCGTTCTCCGACCTCGCCCTCGACCCCGGAGCGCGCGAGGTACGACGTGGCGGACGGGAGATCGAGCTGACGCGGACCGAGTTCAACCTGCTTGAGCTGTTCCTGCGCAACCCGCGCCAGGTGCTGACGCGCTCGCTCATCTTCGAGCGCGTGTGGGGCTACGACTTCGGCCCGACGTCGAACGCGCTCGAGGTCTACGTCGGGTACCTGCGCAAGAAGCTCGAGCTGAGCGGCGAGCCGCGGCTGATCCAGACGGTGCGTGGTGTCGGGTACCAGCTGCGCGAGCCTTGAGCGCCGAGATCGGTCTCAGGCGCGCGCTCGGCGCGACGCGCAGTCACATCGGGATCCAGTTCCTCAAGCCTCTACCCGGCCCTGCATGCCGCGCGGCTCGCACCGACAGACGCGCTGCGCTCGGTGTGAGTCTCTAGGCGGGGAAGCCTTCCGTCATCCACATGCGCGCGATCGCGGGCGCGCTCATCAGCGTTGCGGAGGCGAGCAGGATCGACGCCCGCTGCCGCGTCGAGGCGTGCTTCGCCCGCTTCGACAGCCGCTTCAACCGCTGCCCCTCATGCGGGGCAAGCTCGCGCACAAACACCTCCGGGGGACGCATCGACACCTCCCTCAGTCGCATGCGTCCGCATTCGACACCAAGACGGCAGGCCCCGCCTCGTTTCCGGTCAAACGTTTCGAGAGGCCGCACTAGGCGCCGGCCGCGTTCCAGTCGAAGGGGAACGCAAGCGAATAAGCGCTTAGGTCTCTGCCTGCCCCATTGACTCATGTCCGAACGCGTTGTGTGGCGGCGGCTGCAACCCACTCGCGCTCCGGGCGAACGCCGCCGTACGGCGGCAGCGGCTCTCGGATCGGCTTCTCGCGGGACGGCGCCCCGGCCATGAACCATGGGCGTCCACTCCACCCGGGGCAAAGTCGCGTCCGAGAACGGAACGAGCCGCCTCCGGGCGGCTCGTTCACATGCGTCGGTGGGGTTCCGCCTAGGTGAAGACGATCTCCCCGCCTGCGGCCTGCTCGTAGAACTCGCCGACCGTGATCACGCCCGTGACCTGAGGGATGAAGTCCTCGGGCTTGAGGCCGAACATGTCGACGCTGGCCTTGCACGCGTAGATGCCGGCACCGGAGTCGGCGATCATCTCGACGAACTCCGAGACCGGCGGGAAGTCGAGCTTCTCCATCTTCCGGGCCATCATCTTGGTCGCGAGCCAGGACATTCCGGGGAGGGCGCCGATCAGGGTCGGCATGTGCATCCCGGGGTTGCCGACGGTGGCGACCTTGATCTTGTCCTGCCGCTTCTTCGTGATCGCCTCGAGTCCGAAGAACGTGAAGAAGACGTTCGCCTCGATCCCGTCCATGCGGGCGCCGTTCGCCATGATCAGGCCCGGGTAGACGCCGTCCAGGGATCCCTTCGAGATGATGATCGAGACCTTCTCGATCGGCTTGCGCAACTCCTCCGCGTCTGGCGCGGCGTCCATGGTGCGGATTGGTTCCATGATCGTGGTCATCGTTCCTCCTAGATGCAGCCGTGGGGCTTGGGGATGCCGCCGATCTTGGCGGCGAGCTTGGCCGGGCCCTTGGGGAAGAGCTCGTAGAGCTCTTTGATCGGGACGCCGGATGCCTTGCCGAGGGTGCGGATCGAGGGCGCCTCGCCGGTCGCGAGGTAGGTGTCCCGCATGTAGTGGACGACCTGCCAGTGGCGCGGCGTCAGCTCGGCGATGCCGGACTTCGCGCGCGATCTCGGAGGCGATCTCCTCGTTCCACTGCTGTGGGTCGGTGAGGAATCCCTCTGCGTCTCGGTCGACGCCGATCAGTTCGATGGTGGTCATGTGGTCTCCCTTTCTCTCTATGCGATCGTCTCGACGGCCTTCTTGCCCGTCATGTGCATCTCTGGCGAGATGCCCGGAATGTCGCGGCCGGGCAGGAGCAGGTGCCAGTACATCCACTGGAACATCAGCTTCCCGAGGTGGTTGAGCCGCGACTCCTGCAGCAGCGGCAGCGGGCCGAGCGCGGACGGGAAGCGGCCCGGGAGCGGCTCCGTCTCGTAGTTGAAGTCGATCAGCAGCGCCTTCCCGAAGCCCGTCTCGATGAAGCAGTTGGCGTGGCCGTCGAAGGACTCCTCGAGCGGCTCGCCGGCGAGGAAGCGCTCGATGTTCTTGCTCAGCAGCTCGCCCTCGAAGTGCGTCACCGAGCCCGCCTTCGAGGTGGGGACGTTCGTCGCGTCGCCGAGGGCGAAGACGTTCTCGCGGGCGAGCGACTGCAGCGTGCGAGGGTTCGTCGGCACGAAATCGAGGTCGTCGCCGAGTCCGGGTGAGCGGCCGACGTACTCGGCGCCGGAATGCACGGGGACGGTGACGAGCAGGTCGAAGGGGATCTCGCGGCCGTCGTACGAGACGAGTCGTCCGCCCACGCCGTCCACCTCGCCGGTGGCGAACTCGACCTCGAGCCCGATCTCCTTCTCCTCGAGCAGGTAGGTCAGGTGCTTCGAGGCGATCGGCTTGGTGAAGCAGCCGTCGAGGGGCGTCGCGAGCACGATCTCGGTGCGATCGCGGATGCCGCGCTCGCGCAGGTACCAGTCAGCCAGGAAGGCGAACTCGATCGGCGCGACGGGGCACTTGATCGGCATGTCGACGATGTTCACGACGAGCTTGCCGCCCTCGAACCGCGATAGCGCCTCCGCGAGCGCCGCGGCGCCCTCGGGGGTATAGAAGGTGAAGACGTTCTCCATCCAGCCCGGGCCGGTGAGCCCCTCGGTCTCCTCCGGGGCGAGCCGGGCGCCGGTGGCGACGATCAGCACGTCGTAGGGGAGCACGGTGCCGTCGCCGAGACGCACGCTGTCGTCATCGAGTGCCACGTGATCGATCTCGCTCTCGTGGAACGAGATGCCCTTGTGCAGCTGACGCTGCCGTGGCCGCACGATCTCCTCGATCTGCGCGAGGCCAAAGGGAACGAACAGGAGACCGGGCTGGTAGATGTGCCGGTCGTCCTTGTCGACGACGGCGATCTCGATCTCTCCCTGGTCGTAGCTCTTGCGGAGGCGGTTCGCCATCAGGGTACCGCCGGTGCCGCCGCCCAGGATCACGATCCTTCTCGCCATCGTCGCACCTCCTGTTTCCGTCGTCTGCCTTGCAGTGTCGTGGCGGCCGAGAGCGCCCGCATCGGGGTGGCGGCGCAGATCGAATCAGTAACAACTACGTACTATCTACAATCATATAGTTGTATACTACGTTCGAGAAATTTACCACGGAGAGATCGTTCGATACCGCGAGGAGAGGTGACGCGATGAGCCTGCAGCCGATGTCGGCTCTACCCCATCCACTACCGGACCCGCTCGTCGAGCTCGTCGCCCGGCGCTTCCGCGTCATCGGCGAGCCGATGCGGATCAAGCTTCTCGACCGGCTCCGAAACGGCGAGGCGACCGTGCAGGAGCTCACCGAGGCTGTATCTGCGTCGCAGCAGAACGTCTCCAAACACCTTGAGCGTGCTTCACGACGCAGGCATCGTGGCCCGCCGCAAGGAGGGGACGCAGGTCTTCTACCGGGTCGTCGACGCGGGCGTCTTCGAGCTTTGCGAGACGGTCTGCGGCAGCGTGCAACGGCAGCTGGCCGAGCTGAATGCGATCTTCGAGGGGGCAGGACGATGACGCCGGTCGGCCCCGTCGGCCGGCTCGGCGCCTGGACGGCCGACCATTTCCGCGCCGTCCTGGTCGCCTGGATCGTCGTCGCCGTCGGTCTCGGCGTATTGGCACCGCGGGTCGAGACAGCCCTATCGGGCGCTGGCTGGGAGGCATCCGGCTCGCAGTCGCTGCAGGCGCGTGATCTGATCAATCGCCACTTTGGCGGCCAGTCGAGCGCAGCCCTGATGGTCGTCGTTCACTCCTCGGTGGCGAGGGTCGGCGACCCGCGGTTCACGGCCACCGTCGACCGCGTGACGGGGATTCTGCGCGCCGACCCGCGAGTGGCCTCGGTGGCGCTACCTCGTGCCGGATTCTCGATCTCGCAGGACGGTCACACCGCGATCGTCAGCGCCGGGGCCGGCGGGTCGACGACCGAGATGGTCGCGGCCGCCGACGCCCTGAAGGGCGATCTCAAGGCTGCCGGCGCAGACGGGGTGCAGGTCAGCCTGACCGGCGCCTCGGGCATGTGGTCCGACTTCAACGTCGCCAACCGGAACGCGATGATGAAGTCCGAGCTCCTCTCCTGGCCCGTCACGCTCGTGATCCTGCTGCTCGCGTTCGGCTCGCTCGTCGCCGCCGGCCTGCCGCTGATGCTGACGATCCTCGGGCTCGTCGCGTCGGCCGGGACGCTCTACCTCGGCTCGAGGTTCTTCGACATCTCGATCTGGGCGATGAACTTCGCGCTCATGTTCGCGCTCGCGCTCGGGATCGACTACGCCCTCTTCGTCGTCCACCGCTTCCGCGGCGCCTTCTTCGGCTCGAAGCTCAGCGCGCGCGAAGCGGTCGCCGAGACCATGGACACAGCCGGCAAGGCGGTGCTCTTCTCCGGCGCAACCGTGCTCATCTCCCTCTCCGCCGTAATGCTCGTGCCGAGCCCCGCCTTCCGCTCGATGGCCCTGGGGATCATGGTCGCCGTCGTCTTCGTCCTGCTCGCCACGATGACGCTCCTGCCGGCAGTGCTCGCCAAGCTCGGGCCGCGCGTCGACCGACTGGCCGTGAAATGGGTGCATTCCGGGGAGCACCGCTCGCCGGTGTTCGCCGCCTGGGCCGAGCGGCTATGGCGGCGCCCGCTTCTGTACGGCACGGCCGCGCTCGCGATTCTCGTCGCGCTGGCCCTCCCGGTGCTCGGGCTGAAGACGGGGATGCCGTCGATCAAGGTTGTCCCGAAGAGCGATACATCGCGCCAGGGTTATGACCTCGTCCAGTCCGCCTTCGGGCAGGGGGCACCAGGCGCCCTCCAGATCATCGGTCCCGTCCTCGCGATGGAGCATGTCGTCGCGATCGCGAAGGCCGATCCCGGAATTGCGAGAGTGATGCCGATGCAGTCTGGGTCGGGTGGCATGCAGATCCTCCAGGTGGTGCCGAACGCCGACCCGTCGAGCACCGCGGTCGGTGCGACGATCGACCGCCTTCGCGCGAAGCTGCCGGCCGGCGCTCTCGTCGGCGGCGCGACCGCCGAGAACCATGACCTCGAGCAGACGCTGTCGGCGAAGACGCCACTCGTGATCGGCGTCGTGCTCGTCCTCGGCTTTCTCCTGCTCTTGCTCGCGCTCCAGGCGCCGGTGATCGCGGCAGTGGGCGTCGTCACGAACCTACTCGCCGTGGGAGCCGCGTTTGGCGTCGCGCGGCTGATCTTTCAGGACGGGCACGGCGCCGGTCTACTCGGCTTCGAGCCGCAGGGGTTCATCGACGCTTGGGGGCCGGTCTTCTTCTTCGCGATGATCTTCGCGATCTCAATGGACTACACCGTGTTCCTGCTCTCGTCGGCGAAGGAGCACTACGACCGTGCCCACGACCCGAAGGAGGCAATGGTCGGCGGTGTCGCGCACTCCGGGCGGGTGATCTTCGCCGCCGCGGCCGTGATGGTCGCCGTCTTCCTCACCTTCGCTCTCTCAGGGCCGCTGCCGCCGAAGGAGATGGGCGTCATCCTCGGCGTTGCGGTGCTCCTCGACGCCCTCCTGATCAGGCTCGTCCTCATCCCTGTCGCGCTCCGCCTCCTCGGCACCTGGGCCTGGGGGCTGCCGCGCTGGCTCGACCGCGTGCTCCCCAACGTCAGGTTCGGCCACTCATGAGCCTGACCGCCACCTCGCGCTCCATTCCGGGCTCGCTTCGGCAGGAGATCGTGATCGACGGCAAACACCTCCTCGTCACCGACGAGCCCGAAGCCGTCGGCGGCGAAGGCAGCGCCCCCGCACCCCACGAGCTCCTACCCGCCGCGCTCGCCGGCTGCATCTCGACCACGCTCGTCATGTACGCACGCACAAAGCAGTGGGAACTCGGAGATGTCTCGGTCCACGTCGACTTCGACAACCATTCCAAGCCACGCCGGTTCGAGGTCACGATCACCCTCACGGGCGACCTGACCGAAGCACAACTCGAGCGCCTCGAGAAGGTCGCCGCGAGCCTGCCCTGTGCGCCGATCGATCGAAGCCGGAATCGAATTCCACGAACGCATCGACAGCCCCCACGCTGTCCCAGTCTGATCCTCCGCGCGCCTCAGGGAGGAGTGCTCCGCGCAGGCGGCTCGAGGCGTTGACAGTCAGGTCAGCGCGGCCATTCCGAGCCCTACCGCGACGGCGATGACCGCGAGCGCGAGGAGTCTCTGCACGACAGACGCGGCGATCACTAGTGAGAGTCTGGCCCCGAGTTGTGCTCCGACGTGCACGCCCGCGGAGAGACTCGCGGTGCGTCGGAGCCCGTGGCCGCCTGCGAATCCGCCACTCAGGACGTGAGTGGTCGTGCCGACGGCGGAAAGGATCGCCAGGACGAACTGGGAGTTTGCGGTCCCGATAGCAGCTGGAACCCGAGGTATCCGCTCATCAGCGGCACCTGGAAGATTCCGCCGCGGATCCCGTGCATTTACCAACATCGACTACGTCGCCGTCCACGACCCGAGCGGCAAGCCGGCCTTCGAGATGCTCACCGACCTCGCCACCAACTGGGTCATGGAAGAGCCGCCGAGCATGATGTGGAACACCCGCTACGGCATGATGGGCGGCCTCGGTAACCGCGTCGCCCGATGATGGCGGCTGGAACACCTCGCACGGCTGGAACGGCTGGTACGGCGCGGGCACCGGAAAGGTGACAACCACCGCCAAGGCCGTCGAAGTCGCCAACCACTGGCCCGCGGCAGCGAGTCCAGGCGAACAAGTCGCCGCCGACGCCGGCGGCGCCGCGATGGGCAAGTTCCCCGGCTGCTACCCCTTCGACACAACCCGCAACGGCAAGAACGCGGGCATGCTCTCCGTCAACGCAACAACAGGAGCAGTTTGGTACCACGCCTGGCACGGCACCTTCCTCGCCGAACAAGAATTCTAGGTCCGGAAGAGCCCAAGAGCCTTGGCTCGCCAACTCTGGCGACCGAGCCCCTCAGACGGTATCGGATCATGCTGGAAGAAGGCACTTCGGCTGCCAGAGACCGGGACGACGGAGCCCCGACATCAACAGCTACTCGCCGACACGATGGCTAATCGCTTGCGGCCGCGGCGACGCGGCCAATGCACGAACTACACGCGCACTAGAGGCCTGGGGCGGACGCGGCGGCGCGCGTCGGGCGGAACGAAACGAATGGTCGGCTCCGAACGAACTCTCTCACGGCCGCCTCCGAGCTCAGATCCCCCCACCCGAGAATCGCCGCGAGCAGACGCGATCGCCACGGATGGCGGCGCCGGAACTCGACCGCCACAGCGACACTCTCGTCTTCGGAGAGGAACCGCTGCTCGGGAACGTATGAGTCGCGCCCGATCTGGATCTGCAGCGCCGGGTGGGCGCGGAGGTTGCGGATCCATTCGGTGTTCGGGCCCCAAGCCGAGCAGACGACTGCCTCGCGGGTGTCCAGATCGTACGCCAGCGCCATCGCGACCGTCTCGCGGCGCTTGCCGGTCTTCCGACCCTGGTGAGCGATCAGCAGGAACGTGTGGTCGAGCAGCCGGCCCCAGCCGCGATGGTACAGCGGGCGTGGCATCCGCATGAAAGCGAGGGCGAGGCGGCCCGGCTGCCGGCGCAGCCCGAGCAGCGGCTTCGCCTGGCGCGCGTGTTCGTGTGCAGTGGTCGTCATGACTTCGTCACCGGCGGGTTGAAGATCCGCGACTCGTACGCATGGGTCACGGCGGCAATGTGCTGCGAGACGTGCGCGACGACCGAGCCGACGGGGTTCGCGGTCGCGAACGTCGGGATCGAGATCAGGACGTTGCCGGTCTCGGGTCGACGGATGCCGTCCTGGCGGTACTGCGGGTAGCCCAGGTGGTATGTCGCGGTGACGATGATCACCAGCGGCCCCAACACTCGCCTGCGCCAGCGTGCGCTCACCGAGCGAACGGGGCCGTGCTGGGCGTACTGGCGGAAGGAAGACCGGGCGAGGCTACCCGTGGGTTGTCTCAACTGCAACCACCTCGATCGCCAGTTCCGGCTGTCTGCCGCAAGCTCTTGTGTTTCCCCCTAGTCGGTGATCGCGCGGCCCACGGTCCACCGGCGAGGTTCTGCTGCGAGTGCGTTTGCCCGTTTGGCGTTGTCGTTGTCAGCGTACTCAGCGAGAACCCGATCTGTGGCGGCACGACTCTCCCACTCGCTCACGACGATCAGGCCCTGGATCGTCAAGATCCTCGACCAGGACGTGTCGGAGGTAACCCTCATAACCCTGCATGTCCCGCCAGATCGCCTCAGTGACTTGGCGGCCCTCGACGACGGCATCCTGCGAGAACCGCGACTCCCAGATTGAGAACACCACCGTTCGGCACCTCCCTCTTGAGTTGGATCTTCCGTCGAACGAGAAGGTCGGCTCTTCCCGCCGTCGGTCCGACGGCACTGGACCGACGACCCGGCGACGATATGACGCTCGTCGCCTCCCACCGTCCGCAGCGGACTCCCACCCCCGCGGGCGACGGAACATGCGGGATGTGCGCGGGATAGAAACCGAGGCCGTTGCCCTCGCTTATCAGAGCGGCTTGATCCAACCAGGCCCACCGCTCACCGACCGTCGATCAGATGATCGAGATCGCAAGCTCGGTTGGAGGGCTGTCGCAGGAGGGGCATCGGCCGGCCGCAGGTCAGCGCTCGAGCAGCCGGGCGAGCTTCTCGAGCTCGCTCTCCCAGCCCATCACTGCACGCTGTGTCCACGTCTCGTCGTGCATCGCGTCGATGTGCACGCGCATGCGGACGCCGTCGCCTGCCGGCTCGAGCTCGACCACCGTCGATGCCGGATACGGCTCCGTGTCCGGGATGAAGTCGACGAGGCTCTCGAACGCGAGACGCCGCGGCCGCTCGACCTCTGTGAACGTGACCCGCTGCACGGTCGCGAGCGGCATGCCCGCCTGCTGCATGAACTCGATCTGCTCCGCGCCGGTCGCCGTCATCGTGTACACGAGGACGCCTTCGGGGCGGACGTCGAGCTCGCCTACCTCGACGCCGAAGCCCTCGGGGCCCCACCACGACTCGATGCCGGCCTTCGTCGTCCAGAGCTCCCAGAGCTCGTGGGGCGTGGCGGCGTACGTCCGCTCGAGGGTGATCTGCTGCTGCGAGGTGCGTGCGCTGGTCATGAGGTCGGTTCCTTTCGGTCGGTGGTGCCGCGCCGGCGCTCGAGCTCGGCGCCGAGCCTGTCGAGTCGGGCCTCCCAGAGGCCGCGGTAACCTGCCACCCAGGCGTCGAGCTCCCGGAACGGCTCCGGCCTCAGCGAGTAGAGGCGCTTCTGGCCGCTCGGCCGGACGGCGACGAAGCCGGCCTCGTGGAGGATGCGCAGGTGCCGCGAGACGCCCGGCTGCCGCACCGCGACCGCGTCGACGATCTCGTTCACCGCACGCTCGCCGTCCCGCAGCGTCTCCACGATGCGGCGCCGCGTAGGGTCGGCCAACGTCTGGAAGGCATCAATATACATCACTACATATATACACTAATCAGTATGTATTCGTCAGGGAACGCGTAGGGTTCAGAACTCGTCCGCGTCGATCCGGGCGGCTGCGCCGGTAGGTTCGGCTCCTTGGTGCAGTTCCCGCGTGGAGCAAGTGGCGGGTGACCCACCCCACCACCTCCACGAGGTTAGGAAACCGCTGCGGCCCAGTAGCCGACGCACGATCGAGGCTCGACTCCGAGTCGTGAGAGGAAGCCCGCAGACTCAATGTTTTGATCTATCTATCCAGCTCGCGGAGCGACGCGAGATCCTCGTCGTCGCGGGCGTGCTGCGCGAGGTCGGGCCGGAGCTCGATCGCCCGCGAGAGATGGGAGAGAGCCTGCTCACGCCGTCCCGCGAGCGCCTCGGCGCAGGCGAGGTGGTAGAGCATCGCCGGGTACTCGCCGTGCCGCTCGAGCCCGGCTTCCAGCTCCGACACCATGGCGTCGAAGTCCCCCGAGTGGCGGTGGCGAGAGGCGGCGAACCAGGTCTCCCACGGCGACACCTCGTACGTCTCCCCGCGCGGGCCGCCGATGGCCAGCACGGCGGTGCCCGCCTCCGCGGCGCGCGCCTGTCGCTTCACCGCAGGGTCGCGCACGAAGACAGCGGTGCCTGCGGGCGCCTCGAGCGTCTCGCCGTCCAGCGTGAACGTCGCCCTGCCGGCGAGGACGACGTACACCTCCTCGTGGCGATGCTGCTCCTCCGTGTGCTCCTCGACGACGTCGTCGCCCGCCTTCGGCGCGACGTAGGCATTGATCCCGAAAGCCTCCACGCCCAGGGTACGTCGCAACGGCCGCCAGAGCAGCTTGCCGTCGACCACTGCGATCGGCTCGATCTCGTCGATTCGGATGCTCGTCCAGCCGTCGGCCACTCGTGCAGCGTACTCGGCGGAACTTCCCCGGCAGAACCGGTGTACAAGGGGGAAGTGGGGAGCCGACCGCCGGACGAGACCGCGCTCGTGGCGCGGGCGAAGCAGGGCGACGAACCCGCCTACGAGGAGCTCGTGCGCATGCACCAGAACATCGCTTTCCGCGTGGCGCTCGTCGCCGGGCTCGATGCGGCCGAGGCCGAGGACGCCGTCCAGGACGGCTTCGTCAAGGCGTATCGGTCGCTCTCGCGGTTCCGTGCGGATGCCCCGTTTCGCCCGTGGCTCCTCGCGATCGTGGCCAACGAGGCGCGTAACCGGCGCCGGTCGGCCGGCCGGCGCGCCGCGCTTGCGGTGCGGGCGGCCTCCACGGATGCCTCGGGGGGCGCGGCTCCGTCTCCCGAGGCTGCCCTGCTCGACGACGAGCGTCGCACGACGCTGCTCACAGCCCTCGACCGTCTTCGCGACCACGACCGGCAGGTGCTCTGCTGCCGCTTCCTCCTCGACCTCTCGGAGGCAGAGACCGGTGCCGCGCTCGGTCTCCGGCGAGGGACCGTGAAGTCGCGAACGTCCCGGGCGCTCGAGCGCCTGCGCGCGGAGCTCGGGGAGGACGGGCGATGAGCGCAGTCGAACGCGAGCTCCGCGACCTGGGCGGCCGGCTCGAGTGGCCGCCCACGCCCGATGTCGCCCGTGCCGTGGCCGAGCGGATCGTCGCGACACCTCGCCGGACCGTGCCCTGGTGGCGCCGGCGCGCCGCGCTCGCCGTGGCGCTGGTGGCGATCGCGGCTGCCGTGGTCGCGACGCTCGCCGTTCCCTCCGCCCGCACGGCGGTGCTGCGATGGCTCGGCCTGGGCTCCGTGCAGATCGTGCACGTTGACGAGCTTCCGACCGTCCCCGCGACGGGCACGCTGCCGGGGCGCCCGGTCACGCTGGCGGAGGCACAGTCGGCGGTCCGTTTCGACCTACTCGCGCCCCCGGCGGCGCTCGGCCGGCCGGACCTGATCCTCGTCCTCGACGAGCCGGGGATCGTCACGTTCGTCTGGGGCGATGCGGACGCTCCGAGGTTCACCGTGACCGAGCTCCCGGGAGAGCCCGCGCCCTGGATCGTCGGCAAGCTGATCCCGCCCGGCAGCTCCGTGGAGAACCTCTCGGTCGACGGTCGGCCCGCACTCTGGATCACGGGAGCACACGAGATCGCAGTCCTCGACCCTGCGCGGGGGGAGCCGATCTTCGACACCGCACGGCTCGCCGGCAACACGTTGCTCGTCGATCGCGGAGCGCTGACGCTCCGCCTGGAGGGCGACATCACACGCGAGCAGGCGCTCGAGCTGGCCCGCGACTTCCCGTAGGGGTACCCCTTTCCAGGGACGACATCCCTCGAACGAGGCGCATCCCTCGTTCGAGTGGGGTACCCCACCTGGGGAGGTGCGCTCCCTCGAACGAGGGATGGCCCACCCTCGAGGGCTCACTACAACGTGGTCTGGGGGAGGGGAGCTGCTGCGGCGCCTGCTTCTTTGGAGGCGGGCGCCCGGCGCTCCCTAGTCTTTGGCGCAGGCAGCAGGAATCCGCAGGAGCGGATTCCTGCTGCGCGCGAAAATCCCTGAAGGGGGCCGCCCGCGGCCCCACGACCACGACACAAGCGTCCCTGCAGGGGCGGCCCGCGCCTGCGCTAACTTCTCTTGCGCAAGCAGCAGGAATCCGCAGGAGCGGATTCCCGCTGCGTGCGAAAAATCCCTGAAGGGGGCCGCCCGCGGCCCCACCCCTGTTGACCAACGTCCCTGACGGAGGCGTGGCCGCCCGCGGCCCCACTACCACGACACAAAGCGCCGCGCCTGCGCCTCCCTGCAGGGCGGCCCCGCTGCTAGCCCTCCACGCAACGTCCTGCAGGCGCGCCCGCGGCTCCAGCCGCTCCTCGCTTACGGGTCCCAGGTCTCGCCGCCCGTGTCCCACCCGAGGAGGACGTGGGCCGCGACGAGGAGCGCAACGCGCTCGAGGAAGGCGCGATCGGCGTCGCCGTCGACCGCGAGCTCGCCCACCGCTTCCCCCTGGTAGACGACGGGGACGCGCGCGCGCCGTGCCTCGTCCGGGCTTCCCGACTGCGGTCCGAGCACGAGAGCGCCCTCCTCGAGGAAGAACACCCCCGCCCACGCGATCGTCGGCTCGTCGGCGAGCGTCTGCACGACCGCGCGGAGCACGTCGTCGGCGTCGCCGCCGCGGTTGACGATTCGATCGACCGCCTCGAGCGCGCTCGTGCTCACTCCACCAGGTCCGGTCTCTCGAAGGTCAGCACTTGCTCGCGGAACGCGGCGGGTATCGGCAGGGGCCGACGCGCCACGCGGTCGATCAGGACGACCGTCTGGGTGGCTGTGACCATCAGCGTCTCGTCGGGTAGCCGATAAGCGGCACACTCGTAGGTGACGCTCGAGCGGCCGATGCGACTGACGCGGACGAACGCCTCGATCAGGTCGTCGAACCGTGCCGGTGCGTGGTACTCGACGCTGGAAGCACGCATCACGAACTCGGCGTCGGGAAGCTCGATGCCCCCGAGGTGACGGTGATACTCGGTGCGGGCGTGGTCGAAGTACGGCAGGTAGCGCCCGTAGTACACGACGCCCTGCGCGTCCGTATCCGAGAACCAGACCCGAGCGAGCGCCGAGTACTTGAAGGGCGGACGCCGGTCGGTGACGCGCCCCAGCTCCGGCCCTGCACCCATCGCTCAGAGCTCGAGCGGGTCGCCGGTGACGCCGGTGAGTGGCAGCCCTGGCGTCTCCGCGATGGCACCTGCAAGCCCCCGGGATGCGCCGGTCATCCCGTCGCTCCACGGTTCGTGCAGCGCCACTCGATCTGCGGAGCACGCATGGTCCTGCTCAGGAGCGGATCAGCGCGAGCACCTCGTCACGCCTCGTCTCCATCGCCTTCTGCGACAGCGCCTCGAGGTTCAGCCGGAGCAACGGCTCGGTGTTGGACGGGCGGACGTTGAAATGCCAGTCGTCGAAGTCCACCGACAGGCCGTCGAGGTGGGAGAGGCGGCCGCCCTGGGCTGCGTACCGCTCCTTGAGCTCCTGGAGCTTGAGCGGCACGTCCGCGACAGGCGTGTTGATCTCGCCCGTGAGGAAGTAGCGCGCGCGCAGCGGCGCCAGAATCTCCGACAGGCGCAGGCTGCGGCGCGAGATCAGCTCGAGCATCACGAGGAACGGCACGATCCCCGTGTCCGCCTGCGTGAAATCGCGGTAGTAGTAGTGCGCCGAGACCTCGCCCGCGAACGCGGCGTCCTCCTTGCGCATGCGGTGCTTGATGAAGGCGTGCCCGACGCGGTTCACGAGCGGGATCCCTCCGGCCGCCTCGATTGCCTTCGGCACCGCCCAGCTGGCGCGGACGTCGTAGATCACCTTCGCGCCGGGATCTCTCGCGAGCGCCGCCTCGGCGAGGAGGGCGGTGACGAAGTCGCCGGGTACGAATTGACCGCTGTCGTCCACGAAGAAGCAACGGTCGGCGTCACCGTCGTAGGCGACGCCGACATCCGCACCCTCCTCCTGCGTGCGGCTGACGATGAACTCGCGGTTCTCGGGCAGCAGGGGGTTCGGCTCGTGGTGCGGGAACGAGCCGTCGGGCTCGAAGTAGCAGCGGACGACGTCGAGCTGGGGCAGGCGCTCGAGGATCGGCGGCAGCATGGCGCCCGCCATGCCGTTGGCGGCGTCCACGACGACCTTGAGAGGGCGGATCGCCCCAGGATCGACGAACGAGAGGCATTTGTCGACAAAGCCGGGCCAGACGTCCACGGCCGTGATCTCGCCTCGCCGTGCCACCTCTCCAAAGCCGGCGAGCGCACGCCGCCGCACCTCCTCCAGCCCGGAGTCGCCGCCGACCGGGAGCGCGCCGCGGCGCACGATCTTCATGCCCGTGTACTGCTTCGGGTTGTGCGAGGCGGTGACGCAGATGCCGCCGTCGAGACCGAGCGCGCCGACCGCGAAGTAGACCATCTCCGTGCCGACCAGCCCGAGCTCGCGCACGTCCGCTCCGCCGTCGGCGGCGCCGTCCATCACAGCCGCCGCCATCGCCGGCGCGGCGAGGCGCATGTCGCGTCCGACAGCGATCGACCGCGGCTCGAACTCCTCCACGTACGCACGCCCGACCGCGTATCCACCCTCCTCGTCGAGCTCCGTCGGGTAGATCCCGCGCACGTCGTACGCCTTGAACACGATCGGGTCGAGCACGCGTCCATCGTATGGAACTCGGTGCGCACGAGCGGTGTACAAAGGCACCATGACCGCGATCGCCCGCTTGCTGGTCGCTCTCGTCGCCGCGGCTCTCATCCTGCCCGGCGGGGCCGCGGCGAAGGAGCTCGCCGCCGCCACGGTCTGCGGCGAGTCCGGCTGCCGCATCGTCGACGGGCCACCGATCGCCCTGGTAGAAGCCGGCGACGGCATCGCGGAGGCAACGCCGACCACGTCCGCGTTCCATACGATCCGTCTCGTCGCACGCGAGGGTGACGGCACCGACCACGCCTGGACGGTGCTCTGGGTCCCGTCTGCGGGTCTGGTCGGCTTCGTCGGCGAGTCCGGTGAGCCCGTGTTCGAGGACGTCGCCGCGGCGCCCGCCGCCGCCTTCCGGCAGCTCACGGCCGGTGTGACGCCTTTCCCGCCCGCCGGCTCCTGGGCGGAGGCGTTCGAGTCGGAAGGCCCTGCAGGAGGCGGCACCTCGTGGTTGTGGTGGGTCGGACTCGCTGCGGCAGGCGCGCTGCTGTTGGCGGCCTTGCTGTGGCTCACCCGGTCAAGATGGCGCGGATCGTCTGGCTCGACTCCTCGTCCGGCGACTCCGAGATGACCGTGGCGGCGCGCTCGAAGCCGTCGAGCGCTTCCCGCAACGGATCCGCCCGCAGGGTCCCGGCGCCGTAGGGCAAGTGCTTCGTCTCGTTCCGGTTCGCAAACGCGATGTCGGAGAAGTGGACGTGGAACGGTGCGCCCGGCTCGAGCACCTCGTCGGCCGCCTCGAGCGCGTCGACGAACAGCCGCGTCTCCACGTAGGCGCCGCCGCTCGTCGCGTGCAGGTGCGCGAAATCGAGCACGGGCCGCACCCACCCCAGGCGCCTGCTGATCTCGAGGACGTCGTCGAGCGAGCCGAGGTCGCGCACGCGACCCATCACCTCGACGCCGAAGGGGACCGCGCGGTCCTTGCCCACGAGCCGCTCCCTCAGCGTCTCGAGCTGCTCGACGACGCTGTCGAGTGCATCCTCGCGGGTGCGGCCGAGCAGGAATCCCGGGTGGAACACGACGGGCGCCGCCCCGCTCGCCGCGGCGATTCCAGCGCTGCGGTCGAGTGCGCCGACGGCGGAGGAGAACTTGCGTCCACTCGCCTCCAGATGGCCCATGAACCCGAACAGCGGCGCGTGCACGCTGAGCGCGATGCCGGCCCCCGTGGCGAGCTCTCCCAGGCGCTCGGCGAAGGGGTAGTCCATCCAGAACCCCGACTCGAAATCGATCTCGCACGCCGTGTAGCCGCCCGCCTGCAGGGTCGCGATCGCCGCCTCCGCGCTGTCGTGCGAGGGCAAGCGGGCAGGGCCCAGCCGAATCTCGCCCATCTGCAGGGACTCTAATGCCGTCCGATCGGACCCGTACCCTGCGACGCGATGGCCCAGCCGACCCGCATCGACCTCCTCGAGCTCGACATCGACCTCCGCATCGCCGATCTCTGGCGCGAGGCCGAGGACATCGACGAGTGGAACCTCGACGTCGTCGCGGCCTTCATGCGCGCCGCCTACGGCAAGGGCTACTGCGACGCGCTGACAGAGGACGATCCGGGCTCGCTCTGCCACGAGCACGGCTACTCGGTACCGGCGCGCGGTCAGCGGGTGGCCGAGCGCGATGCCGCCTAGCGCGCGCTGTTGAGACGAACGCCGGCAGAGCCGGTCTAGACTTCCACCGTGGCCAGGAAAGGGTCCCCGGCCAGGCTCGTCGTCGCGCTCTCGATCGCGGCGGTCCTCGCCGTCTTCCTTCTCTACACGTCGATCGCAGGTGGGGGGACGCCCGCAGTGGCGCCGAGCGAGCTCCACGGACGCACGGAGAAGGTCTCGCTCGGCGGGCAGGTCGTCGGCCGGCCCACCGGGGACGCCCACGGCGCCGGCCTGCACTTCGTCCTCCGCGACATCGCGGGTGACGCGCCCGACCGCGTCCGGGTGGTCTACAAAGGGTCCGTGCCCGATCAGTTCCGCTCCGGGCGCGAGCTCGTCGTCGAGGGGCGTCTGCACGGCAGCGTGTTCGTCGCCGAGCCGGGCTCGATGGTGACGAAGTGTCCCTCGAAGTACGCGCCCGAGTCTCCGGCCGAGCAGTGAGCGATGGCCGAGCTCGGTAGGGCCGCGCTCCTCGTCACGCTCGGGCTGGTCGCGTATGCGCTCCTCGCGGGGGCGGCCGCCGCGACGCTCCGCAGACGGAGACTCGCCCACTCGGCGCGGAATGCGCTCGTCGCTGCGTTCTTCTCCACTGCCGTCGCCGCTGCGGTGCTGGTCACCGCCTTCGTCCGCAACGACTTCTCTCTCGTCTACGTCTCCGAGCACTCGAGCCGCGAGCTGCCGCGCGTCTACGCCGTCTCGGGCTTCTGGAGCGGGCAGGAGGGATCGCTCCTGCTCTGGCTGCTCGTCCTCACGGGGTTCTCGGCGCTCGCAGTCTGGTTGAACCGGCGACGTGCAGCAGATCTCGTGCTCTGGGTGACACCCGTGCTCGCGGGCATCTCCGTGTGCTTCACGTGGCTGCTGGTCGCCGTCTCCAGCCCCTTCGCGAGCCAGGCGGCGACCGCGAACGGCCTCGGTCTCAACCCGAGCCTGCAGAACCCGTACACGATGAGCCACCCGCCGATGCTCTACCTGGGGTACGTCGGCCTCGCGGTGCCGTGGGCGTTCGCGATGGGCGCGCTCCTCTCCGGCCGCACGGACGAGCGCTGGATCGTCGCCACGCGACGCTGGACGCTGGTCGCCTGGGCGTTTCTCGGCGTTGGCCAGCTGATCGGCGCGAAATGGGCGTACGAGGAGGTCGGGTGGGGCGGCTTCTACGCGTGGGACCCCGTCGAGAACGCCGCGCTGATGCCGTGGCTCGCGGCGACGGCATTTCTCCACTCGGTGATGATCCAGGAGAAGCGCGGCATGCTGAAGGTGTGGAACGTCGTGCTCGTCTCGCTCGCTTTCTGCCTCTCGCTCTTCGGCACGTTCCTCACGCGCTCAGGCGTCGTGACCTCGATCCACGCGTTCTCGCTCAGCTCGATCGGACCGTGGTTCCTCTCGTTCGTGATCCTCGCGGTGACCGTCTCGATCGCGCTCATCGTCTGGCGGCTCCCGCTCCTCCGCGCGAAGACGAAGCTCGAGTCGCTCGTCTCCCGGGAGGCAACGTTTCTCTACAACAACCTGCTGCTCGTCGCCCTGTGCCTGACGATTCTCTGGGGAGTCGCCTGGCCGATGGTCTCCGAGGCGGTACGCGGCGAGTCCGTCGTCGTGGGCAGGCCCTACTACGACTTCTTCCTCCGCATCTTCGGCCTACCGCTCCTGCTCCTGATGGGCCTGGGACCACTTGTCGCGTGGCGCCGCGCGTCTCTCCGCGCCCTGGGCAGGACGTTTGCCTGGCCGGCGGCGGTCGCGCTCGCCACCGGGGCTGTGCTGATCGCGCTCGGTGCAGGGTCGTCGCTGCCCGGGCTGCTCGCCTACACCTTCTCCGCGTTCGTGCTCGCCACGATTGGGCTGGAGTTCGCGCGCGGCACGCGCGCGCGGCGTGCACTGTCGCGCGAGAGCTGGCCGGTCGCGTTCGGCGCGCTGATCGGCCGCAACCGGCGCCGCTACGGCGGTTACGTCGTACATGCGGCCGTCGTCCTGCTCGCGATCGGCATCGCCGGCGCGAGCGCCTACGACTCGGTCACCGAGCGGCGCCTGACGCCCGGTCAGTCGATGCGAGCGGGGGACTACACCCTCACGTACGAGCGGCTGCAGGAGACGCAGACGAGCAACGCCACAAAGGTGCGGGCCGTGATGTCCGTGTCGCGGGGCGGGAGCGACCTCGGCACGGTCCAGGCGGGCAAGAACGCCTACACGATCGAGCGGCAGGTCTCGAACGAGGTCGGGATCCGCAGCGACCCGCTTCGGGCTGAGGACCTGTTCGTGATCGCCGAGCAAGTGGGGGACGACGGCGCCGTGTACTTCCGTGTCTTCGTGAAGCCGCTTGTGAACCTGATCTGGCTCGCGGGCTTCGTGTTCGTCCTGGGCTCGGTGATCGCGATCTGGCCCGACGCACGCGAGGAGCGGCGCCTCGTATTGCGCTACGGGGACGCCCGCTCGCCGATCACGCGATGACGCTGGCGCTCGTGCTCGCCGCCGCGCTCGCGGTCGGAGCGGTCGTCGTGGTGGCGTTGCCCTATCTGCGCGAGCCGGATCCTTCCAGCGACGCGCTCGAGGGGCTCGAGCCCGCCGCCCGGCAACGGCTGGAGCTCGCGGAAGCCCGCGACCGCGCGCTCGCGGCGCTGAGCGAGCTGGAGCTCGACCACCGCACCGGTCGCGTCTCGGACGAGGACTACCGCGCTCTGGTCGGGCCGCTGCGCCGAGACGCAGCCGAGACGCTTCGCGCCCTCGAAGACACCACGCCAGGAGCCATCGCGCAGGGAGCTATGGCGCAGGGACGGCCGGTCGAGTAGCGAACATACCGCGCATGGAGAGGCGTGCGCTCGCAGCCGTCCTGCTGGGCGTGCTGCTCTTTACCGCGCCGGCAGTGGGTGACCCCGGGGACGAGAAAGCGCGGGTGGATCAGCAGCTCGGGGAGGTTCGCGGCAGCATCGCGGAGTCCGGCCGGCAGGCGGGGGTGCTCACCAGCGAGCTCGCAGCGCTCTCCAGCCAGGTGCACGAGGCGGAAAGCCGGATCGCCGCCGAGGAGTCGGAGCTGGCCGTGCTCGAGGCGGAGCTGGCCTCGCGGCGCGCCACCCTGGCCGCGCTCGGCCGGCGGATCGAGGAGCAGACCGCGCGGCTGACCGTCCTCGCCGAGCAGCACGCCGCGGCCGTTCGCATCCTCGAGCGTCGTGTTCGCGAGATCTACATGTCGGACTCGCCAGACCTCCTGTCTTTTCTCATGGAGACGACCTCGTTCTCCGACGTGCTCGACAACCTCGAGCTCCTGCAGCACATCGGGCGCCAGGACGAGCGCATCGTCGAGCAGGTCCAGGACGCCGAGGAGAGACTGAGCCGGCTGCGCGCGCAGACACGGCGGGATCGCGCCGAGGCGGCGGACGTCGAACGCGCCGTCGCGGCCCGCACCGAGGAGCAGCGCGCCGTGCGCAACCAGGTGCTGGCGAGCCGCGACGCGCTCGTCTCCGCGGAGCGCGAGAAGTCTGCCACGCTCGCATCCGTGCGCGTCGACAAAGCGCACTTCCTCGAGGAGGCGGAGCAGCTCGAGGGTCAGAGGGCTGCGCTGGAGCGAGAGATCGCTGCCGCCGAAGCAGCGCAAGCGGCCGCAGCTGCCGCTGCGAGCTCAGCGGCTGTGCCGTCCGCACCCGCAACCCCGATTACCTCTCCACCCGTACAGACCCCGTCTGCGAGCGGATTCATCTGGCCCGTCGACGGGACGCTCGTCTCCGGGTTCGGCATGCGCTGGGGACGGATGCACGAGGGGGTCGACCTCGCGGCGCCGTACGGGGCGCCCGTCGTCGCCGTCGCGGGAGGAGTCGTGACCGAGACCGGCTCGCATGGTGGCTTCGGCAACCTCGTCGTGATCGACCACGGCGGCGGCCTCGAGACCTACTACGCCCACAACTCGTCGTTCGCCGTCTCCGCAGGCATGACGGTGTCGCAGGGGCAGGTGATCTCCTACGTGGGCTCGACGGGGCACTCGAGCGGCCCACACGTGCATCTCGAGGTGCACGTGAACGGCGTGCCCGTCGACCCGATGGGCTACCTGTAGTAGTTGGCGCGCGAAGACCCCTGAAGCCTGGAACCTCCGGTTCCCTGTGGCCTCTCGCCTCAGAGCAGGACCTCTTCTATCCCAAGGAAGCGCACGTCGAGCGGGGGCAGGGCCGCGGGCGGGCGCGGGCGGCCCTCTGATGCGGCTCGAGATTCGCGCGAGCGAATCTCGAGGCTTGTGTCAAATAGCGACCGGGAGCTGCTCGGCGAGCACGAGGTGGAGGTCGGGGAGGGCGCGCCAGCGCTCGTCGAGGCCGAGCCCGTACCCGGCGAACAGCTCGTCGGGCACCGTGAACCCGACGTGGGCGAGCGGAACGTCGTCGACGAGGCGGCGGTAGGGTCGATCGAGGAGCGTGACCGCCGCCACGCTCGCGGGCGAGCGGGGTGCGAACGTGCGGACCAGGAACCCGAGCGTGAGGCCGGTGTCGACGACGTCCTCGACCACGATCACGTGCCGCCCCGCGATCGGCGCATCGAGATCCTTCAGCAGCCTGACAGCATCCCCTCCGCGGTCGGGGGAGTAGGGGGCGAGCTCGATCACGTCGATCCCATGCGGAACCGACAGGGCGCGGGAGAGGTCGGCGAGAAAGACGACGCTCGACTTGAGCGGCGCGACGAGCAGCGGCTCGAGTCCCTCGTAGTCGGACCCGATCGCGGCTCCGAGCTCCGCCACGCGGGCAGCGATTTCGTCGCGAGTCAGGTAGACCGCCCCGATCGGGTGGCCGTCGGCCTGCAGCGCCGCAGCAGCCGACATCAGCTGACCAACGCCACGTGCTCGCGTGTCCGGTCGCGCGAGCCGGTGCGTCCGGCTCGCGCGCGTCCGGTCGTCAACCCCTACCTCCGTGTCGGCGCCACGCGCACCTCGGGACAGAGAGCTCTTCCTGAACGTGCGATCGAGCAGCCTCGGCCATCTACGACGCAAGCCTCAGCTGGAGGCGCTGGGCGAGACGTTCGAGGTCCCGGCGGTAGAACAGCTTCACCTTCACGCCGGGGTAGAGCCGGCGCAACTCACGGAGCTTGCGGTTCTTCCGCGTCACGAGTGACTGCTTCATCACCGTCACCTCGACGTACAGGTCCTGCTCCGGGAGGTAGAAGTCGGGTGTGAACGCCGACGTGACGCGTCCCTCCGCGTCGCGCTCCAGCACGAACGAGGTCGGCTCGTACTCCCAGGGCACGCCGTAATAGTCGAGGATCCGCGCGCACTCCAACTCGGCCTGGTTGGCGAAGCGCGGCGGCTCGGCTCCGCGATATGCCTGGAATCGTGGTGGTTCCGGGGACTTCGCCCGCACCGACGCCAGAGTACCGAGCGCGCCGGACGAACCCTGGCATGTGGCGGCGCCGCCCTCGTACACTGGCGCCATGACCGACCCGGTGCGAATCGCGCACATCTCCGACCTCCATTGCGGAGGTGTGTACTTCGAGCCCAATTTGCTCGAGCGCGCCATCGGCGAGATCAACGAATTGCAGCCGGACATGGTCGTCTGCTCCGGTGACCTGACGACGCTCGGCTTCAAGCACGAGTACCACCTGGCCCGCCAGTACATCGACCGGATCGAATGCGAGTCGCTCGTCGTGGTGCCGGGAAACCACGACTCGCGCAACGTCGGGTACGTGCACTTCGAGCAGCTCTTCGGGAATCGGAACTCCGTGCTGCGGAAGTGCGGGGTGGCGATCGTGGCCGTCGATTCCACCGAGCCCGATCTCGACCACGGCCAGATCGGGCGCGGGCGCTACCCGTGGATCGAGGAGCAGTTCGCCGCCGAGCCCGCCGACCTGCGCATCTTCGTTCTCCACCACCACCTCCTCCCGGTGCCGGGGACTGGGCGAGAGCGGAACGTCGTCTACGACGCCGGCGACGCGATCGAGTGCCTGATCCGCGCGGGCGTGCATCTCGTCCTCTCCGGGCACAAGCACGTCCCCTACGCATGGCGGCTCGAGAACCTGTTCGTCGTCAACACCGGAACGGTCTCCTCGCTCCGCCTGCGGGGCAACACGAGACCCTGTTACAACATCATCGAGATCTCCGGCCAGCACGTCGACATTTGGCGGCGCCATCCGTTTCACGGCCAGGAGCGCATCATCCAGTTCTCGACGGACACCTTCGAATACGAGAAGTACACGGGCCGGATCGAGCGTGAGGTGACGACGCGCGGATGAGCACGCGCGCTGTCGCACTGATCGACGGCGAGCACTACGCGCCCGTCGTTCGGGATGCGCTCGCCGAGGTGCCGCACGAGGTCGTGGCGGCCGTTCTCGTCGGCGGCACGGAGAAGCTGCGCGGGCCCGCCGACTACGGCGTGCCGCTCTTGCCGAGCGTGGAGCAGGCGATCGAGGAGCACCGGCCGGACGTCGTGCTCGACCTCTCCGACGAGCCGGTCCTCGGCCCGGAGGAGCGGATGCGCCTGGCCAGCCGCGTGCTCGCGCTCGGCGTTGTGTACGAGGGCGCCGGCTTCCGCTTCGACCCGCCGCCCTTCGCCCCCGTGCCGGTCCCCTCGCTGGCGGTCGTCGGCACCGGCAAGCGTGTGGGCAAGACGGCGGTCACCGGCCACGTCGCGCGGACGCTGGCGGCCGACCGCCGCGTCGTCGTCGTCGCGATGGGACGTGGAGGGCCGCGTGAGCCCGAGGAGATCCTGGCGCCGCCGACGGTCGATACCTTGCTCGCCCTGTCCCGGGCGGGGCGCCACGCGGCGTCCGACCATCTCGAGACCGCGGCGTTGACCGGCGTGCTCACCGTCGGCTGCCGCCGCTGCGGGGGCGGCCTCGCTGGCGAGGTAACGATCTCCAACGTGCCGCAGGGGGTCGAGGTCGCCCTGCGCCATCGGCCCGAGCTGCTCGTGTTCGATGGCAGCGGTGCGGCGCTACCGCCGATCGCCGCCGGGCGGCGCGTGCTCGTGGTCGGCGCGAGCCAGGCGCCTGCGGTGGTGACGGGCTACCTGAACGTGTACCGACACCTGCTCGCAGACCTCGTGGTGGTGACGATGGCGGAGGACGACGCGCCGCATGCCGAGATCGCACGGCGCTCCGCAGAGCTCGTCCGGCCGGGAGTGCGCGTGCTCCGGGCCGTGTTGCGGCCGCGACCCATGGCGCCGGTCAGCGGACGCCGCGTCGCGTTCTTCGGCACGGCCCCCGCTCCGCAGCACGAACGGATCGCGGCCCATCTCGAGGGCCTCGGAGCGGAAGTCGCTCACGTCTCGGGTCTGCTGACCGACCGCGCTGCGCTGAAGCGCGAGCTCGACCGCGTCGATGCGGATGTCTTCGTCGTCGAGCTGAAGGCGGCCGCGGTCGACGTCGTCGTGGAGGAAGCGACGGTACGGGGAGTCGAGATCGTCCTGGCCGCGAACGACGTCGTCCCGCTGCCCGGAGAGATCGCGCTCGACCCCGAGCTGAGGCGTCTCGCGGACGAGGCCGCGAGCGAGGTCGAGGTGTTCGCATGAACGAGAGGCGCTATCTCGCCCCGCTGCCGCTCGGCGGCGACGAGGGGCTGCCGTGGTCGAAGGGGCTGATGGCCCGCGCGCTCGCCGCCACGGGGCTTTCGATGACGCGTGCCTACGAGCTCGCACGCCTCGCGGACGCGGATCTCGTGCAGCGCGGGGCAGACTCTGTCGACCTCGACCGGCTGACCGAGCTCGCAGCGGTGGCGCTGGGCGAGCGCGAGGGCGCGCGCACGATGCGCCGGCTGCGCCAGCTCCACGCGTTGCAGCAGCTCGACGTGCCGATCGTGCTGCTCGTCGGTGGCTCGACCGGAACCGGGAAGTCGACGCTGGCCACGGAGGCGGCACACCGCCTCGGCATCACACGCGTCACTTCGACCGACTTCATCCGGCAGACGATGCGCGCGCTCTTCGCGCCGGAGTTCATGCCGTCGGTTCACTACTCGAGCTTCGAGGCCTCGCTCGCGCTGACGAAGGCCGAGGAGGACGAGTCCGGCGACGCAGCGCTCCTCGGCTTCCTCGATCAGACCCGTAACGTGCTCGTGGGGGTCGAGGCGGCGCTCGACCGTGCGCTCGCGGAAGGATGGTCGATGGTGCTCGAGGGCGTGCACCTCGTCCCGGGCATGCTCGCGCCCGTCCGGCCCGGCGCGCTCGTCGTCCACTGCGTCGTCGCGATCACGGACGAGGACCTGCACCGAAGCCACTTCTGGGTGCGCGACACCGCGACCGACGGCGTGCGCCCGCTCGAGAAGTACCTGGAGGGAATGCCGGAGATCCGCCTGATCCAGGAGGCGATCCTCGACCGCGCGCGGCGCTTCGACGTGCCGGTGATCGAGAACACATCGCTCGACGACGCGATCGGCGCCGTGATGGATCTCGTGCTGACGAGCGCCGAGCGCCTCGTGCGGGTCTGACGCTCCGCCCTCGCCTGCGGATGCCGGCGTTCGGCCGCCAGTCGCTACGCTTGAACCATGATTACGAGAGACGACGTCGTCGAGGCGCTGCACGGCGTGGAGGACCCCGAGCTCGGCATGGACATCGTCGAGATCGGGCTCTTCTACGACGCCGAGATCGACGGGTCGAGCGTCAAGGTGGTGCACTCCCTGACGTCCATGGGTTGCCCTGCCGGGCCGATGATCCAGGAGGGCATCCACGATGCCGTCGCCGCGCTGCCCGGGGTCGACCAGGTGGAGGTGGAGCTGACGTTCGATCCACCCTGGACGCCCGACCGGATGTCCGAAGACGCCAAGTTCATTCTCGGCTTCGGATAAGGCCCAGCCGGCGCCCGTCGACTTGACGGGTACAAATCGGGCACTAGCTGTGAGTGGCGTCCAAGACCACGGAGGCCACCATGACTCCTCGCAAGGCAATACCGCACCGAGTCCTGCCCTGCGGCCGCCGCTGTTTATTCGAGGAGCCGTGGCTTCTCGCCTGTGGCCCCCCTTTCACTCCGGGGTGTCACCGCTCCGGAGCCGCAGGCAATCAGATTGATTCTCGGACAGATTGATTCTCGGAGCGCGGCCCCGCCGCAGCTTGCAGGCGGGCACTGACCTCGGTTAGTTCTTCCACCGCGAGGTCAATGCGTTCTTGCTGGGTGTCCGCCCTCTCTTCCTGGCTGTCAGCGCGCTCGCGAAGCGTCTTGAGCTGGTTCGCCAACTCCTGCACCTCTCGAGTGAGGTCGGCCAGCTGGCGAGCGATGATCTCCGTGTCGTCGACGTGCGTCGTCTTCGCCACCATGCACCTCCTGGTCCGACGGCAGTCGGTCGGGATAGATGGTGGCATTTGCCTCACCGGGCGGCAAGCCCGTCCTACGTCGTCGACGCGAGCGACTCTTCGGCTCGCCGCGCGTTTCGCCACCAAGGGGCGAGTGAGCACGTCCTCTGGGGGCGCGTCCTTGCCGCCCGCTCTAGCCGGTGATCTGCTGGTCTAGGCCTCCCGATCGCGGACGCCTGAACGGCGGTAGCCCCGCCGCGACCAGGAGTTCGTCGATTTGGCCGTGCACGGCGAGGCGTTTCGCCGACACCTGCCTCTCTTCCTCGAGCAGGCGGTCCAGAGTCTCGGCGGCGGAGTTGTCGTCCGCCGCGCCGCCGCCGCGCATGAAGTCGATCCGGTCGTGCAGCCGGCGGCGTCGGGCGGAGAGCGATCTCTCCGCTTCCTCGAGTTCCGCTAGCCGCTTACGAACCTCGGTCGGGTCGGGGGCGCCCGGCACTGTTCCGATGATGCCTCAGACGGGCACGCGGGTCAGCGCCGGACCGAGCGAGGTTACGCGCCGACTGCGCGGAACGCGCGGGCCGGGTTGGCGCAGTCCTGCATGTCGACGATCTTCCCGGCCTTCACCTTGACCACCTGCGCCCAGGTCGGCCTCGAGCCGTCACGAGCCTGCCAGGAGAACACGACGGCAACCCTATCGTTGGATCCGGGGCGCACATCATCGAGCCGCCAGTCGGTATCGCCTTCGCGCACACGCCACCCGATCGTGCCCTTGAGGACCGCACGGGCCTCCTCGGGCCCGTGTCAGGACGGAGGCGGACGCCAGAACCGCCAGCCTCGCCTCCTGCCTCGCCACTCCATCTCCTCATCCATTAGGGCCACGAGCGGCCCTACGTCGCCGCGGCCAAGCGCCTCGTACGCTCCGCGGATCTCATCGACCGCCACCGCCTGAGTGTACGCCGCCGATTGGCCGATCTTCAGGGCGCAGGGAGCGCCTCCTGGGCCCGCCGGCCGTCCTTTCGCAACCAACGCTGACCGTCGAACGGGCGATCAGATTGACTCTCGGAGCGCGGCCGCCGCACCTTGCAGGCGGGACTGACCTCGGTTAGTTCTTCCGCCGCGAGTCAATGCGTTCTTGCTGGGCGTCCGCCCGCTCTTGTTGGCTGTCGGCGCGCTCGCGAACCGTCTTGAGCAGGTCCGCCAACTCCTGCACGTTCTCGAGTGAGGTCGGCTAGCTGGCGAGCGATGAACAACGTTTCCTTGGCTCGCCGCGCGTTCACCGCGTGGTCACCCACTGGACGGGGTCTGGCCTGTCAGGCTGCACCGGTTGGCGGATCCATTCCCGCCAACACTCGGTGCAGCCCCCAGGGGGCGAGTGAGCACGTTCCCTGGGGGCCTCCTCTCGTTCGCACCGATCCGCTTGGAGCCGAGGCCCGAACGGGGGAGGTTACGCCGGGGTCGTTGCGGCGAGGGCGGTCGTCTTGACGTTTTCGACGGCGCGCTTCGCGTTGGACCTGCTGTCGAAGCTCTCGCCGCTTGAGGCAACCTGCCGGTTGTTGTCATCGATAAGGCGCCACCACCACTTTTCTGCGGTGTCCTGATAGATCTCGAACTTCGCCACCATGATCCTCCTGTCCGACGGCGGTCGGTCGAACAGATGTTGACACTAGCGTCGGCGGCCAGCAACGCCGTCCCTATTTCGCAGGCGCGAGCGCTTCCTCGGCCCGACTCTCGTCAATTGCGACCAGGGCCGACGCCAGCCTGACGAGCCCGCCGAGCGTCACGCCGTCGCGTTCGAGCGCCACCCGACCGACGAGCCGCACCGCAGCCGGCCCGTTACTTCCAATCCTCCGCAGCCCCGTACAGGAGCACGAGCGCGAGCGCTTCCTCGAGCGACACGGCGCCCATGTCGCGGGCCGCCGTCTCGGCGAGGAAGACGGAGCGGGCGCCGATCGCCGCGGCTTCGCGCATTCAACGGTCTGGAAAGTGCTTCGCCGCGCCGGCATCTCGAGACCGTCAAGGCGGGTGAAGGAGCCCGCAAACAGCTAGGCGGAGCGCCGCCGCCGCCTACTGGGTGATCGTTGCGGCGGGGGCCGTTGTCTTGACGTTCTCGGCGGCGCGCTTCGCGTTGGATCTGCTGTCGAAGGTCTCGCCGCTCGAGGCGACCTTCCGGTTGCTGTCATCGATGAGACGCCACCGCCATTTTTCCGCGGTGTCCTGATAGACCTCGAACTTCGCCACCATGCACCTCCTGTCCGACGGCTGCCGGTCGGGATAGATGGTCGCACTTGCCCTGCGAGGCAGCAAGGCCGTCCCGCTCAGGCGGGGCTGGCATGTTCGGCACCGGTCGGCCGGCGGAGCGCCAGCGCGACGAGCGCAACGCCCCACGCGATCGCAGCGGCCGACCACGCCCGGCCGAACCCGCCTGCCGCGTCCGGCCAGGCCAAGGACACGAGCCCGAGGTACGCGGCCACGACGCCGGTGCAGCAGCCGATGAACCGGCGCCCGCCGGGCCACACCGCAGTCAGAGCCGCCAGCGCGGCGAGTGCCAGGCCCACCGCCCCCTGCACCGAGTAATGGTCGATGCCGAGCGTGAGGTCGCTGTCCGACCTTTCTTGCCGATTCAGCGCAAACATGCGAAGCGCGTAGACGAGCCAGGGGACGACTCCGAGGCTCGCGAGGAGCAGCAGCGGCCACGACACCCGAGGGCGACGTTCTCTTGCGTGGAGCCGCTGTCGCTGGGGCACCGAGATGACGATCGCGGTCTCCAGGGCGATGGCGAAGGAGAGCGCGAGGAGGCGGAGCTCGCGCGCGAGGACGGCCGACACGGCGAGCGCTCCCGCCGCGACGACGAGCTGCACAACGGCCGGGGTCGAGCGGCGGGGCCGGACGGCCACAAGCCCAAACGCGGCGCCCACGAGCACGGTGAAGAACAACCCCCAGCCCGCCTCGAGCACCTGGGGCCAATCGGTAGCCCACGTCACCGAAAGATCGATCACCCCGAAGCCCGGCAGCACCAACCAGCTGAGCGCAAACAGGACGGCCAGCGTACGCAGCACGATTCCGGTCACCCGCGCAGGATCGCAGGCGACGTCGCTCCGTCAGCGACACTGAGCACCGCTGTCCCGCGCGGATTGACGCCATCCGGTCCGTCGACTTCACCCGCCCGTTAGGGGGCCAGCCGGATCGGTAGAGAAGCGGGTACACGTCTGGGGCCGTCTGACGTAGCTCGTTGCGGCCCGCGCGGAGGAGTGACCTGCAAAGAGGCCAACTCTTCGGCATGGCTGAGCATGGTGCGGGCCGTCTCAGCGCGTCCGGCGTGATGAGCCGGCTGCCGCGCATCCTCCTCCGCGCCGAGGGGCTCGCAGTCGCGCTGTCCGCGCTGACGCTCTACTTCCACGCAGGGTACGGCTGGCTGGCGCTCGTCCTACTGGTGCTCGCACCCGATCTGTCCGCCGTCGGCTACGTCCTGGGGCCAAGGGTGGGCGCGGCTGCGTACAACGTCGCGCACACCTACGTCGCGCCGATCGCGCTGGGCACGGCCGGGGTGCTGACAGGCGCAGACGTGGTGACGCAGGTCGCGCTCATCTGGCTTGTCCACATCGGCGCCGACCGGCTGCTCGGCTACGGCCTCAAGTATCCGACCGGCTTTCGCGACACGCACCTGCAGCGCGTCTGACCGAATGGGCCGCGAGCTGAACACGGTCACCGACCACCGCTCGCAGTTGAGGCGTTCTCGGAGGCGTTCGTCACGTCGGCGAGCGGCCCCCGGCGATGAGCCGGCCGCAGAACGGTGCGTGACCGCGCGAAAAGCCTACGCCTCAGATCGACAGGACGATCTTGCCCAGCTGCTCGCCCGCCTCGAGCCGCTCGTGTGCGGCCTGCGTCTCGGCGAGCGGAAACACGCGGTCGACGTGCACGCGCGCGCGGCCGGTGCGGACGAGGTCGTAGGCGCCGAGGAAGTCTTCGCGCGTTCCCATCGTGGAGCCGAACACGGTGAGCTGCTTCCACCAGAAGCGGTGCAGCTGGGCCGGCGGGTTCGGGACCGCTCGTCGCCCCGCACACCGTGACGCGACCCGCCGGGCCGCACGGCGGCCAGCGAGCGGGCCCATGTCGCCTCGCCGACGGACTCGACGACGACGTGGACGCCCTTCCCCGTCGCCTCCTTCACCGCCGCGACCACGTCTCCGTCGGCGTGGTTGACGGCCACGTCGGCGCCCCAGTCGCGCGCGCGCTCGAGCTTCCAGTCGGAGCCCGAGGTGACGATCGTCTGCAGCCCGAGCGCGCGGCAGATCTCGAAGGCGGCGGTGCCGACACCGCCGCCGATACCCCAGATCAGCACCCACTCGCCCTCCTGCACGGCTGCCTTCGTGACGAGCATTCGGTACGCCGTCTCGTAGACGAGCGGGAACGCGGCCGCCTCCTCGAACGAGAGGTCGTCGTCGAGCGGGAACACCTGCTCCGCGGCGATCGCGATCAGCTCGCAGTGCGTTCCGTCGGCGTGCTCGCCGACCACGCCGATCGTGTCGCCGTGCTCGAGACCGGGGTTGATCACGACCCGCTCGACCGGGCTCGAAGCCGTCGACGCCCTCGCCGACCGCCTCCACCACACCGGCGCCGTCGCCGCCGAGGATGCGCGGCTTCGGCACCGACGGCAGCCCCATGCGCACCCAGACGTCGAGATGGTTGAGCGAGGCCGCGCGCAGCCGGATCAGCACCTCGCCCGGGCGCGGCTCCGGGTCGGGCACGTCCTCGTAGCGGAGCACCTCCGGCCCGCCGTCCTCGTGGATGCGGATCGCCTTCATGGCACGATCCTCGCATGACGGCTGACGAGCTTGCGGCGCTTGCGGAGGAGCTCGGGCTCGACGTGTTCGGCGCGGCCGCTCCCGCTCCCTACAACGAGACCGAGCGCCACATTCGCGAGCGCCGCGAGCGAGGCCTGTTCGCGGACCTGCGCTTCACGATGGCGCAGCCCGAGGTCTCCTGCCATCCCGAGCTCCTGCTCGACGGGGCACGCACGGTCGTCTCGGCGGCTCTCTGCTACTACGCGGACGCGCCGGAGCCCGAGCCCGGGGAGGGGCGGCTGCCGCGCTACGCCTGGCGCGACCACTACGCGGACCTGCGCGAGCGGCTCGACGCGCTCGGTCGACGGCTGGGCGGCCGCTACCGGGTGCTCGTCGACGCGAACCACCACGTCGACCGTGCCGGAGCGGCGCGCTCCGGCGTCGGCTTCTACGGCAAGAACACGATGCTGATCACGCGCACGCACGGCTCGTGGGTCGTGCTCGGCACACTCGTCACCGACGTCGAGATCGAGCCGACGCCGGCACTCGAGCTCGACTGCGGCTCGTGCCGGCTGTGCATCGACGCCTGCCCCACCGGCGCGCTCGACGAGCCGGCGTGCTCGACACGAGCCGCTGCCTCTCGTACTGGACGCAGGCGCCGGCACCCGTGCCGGACGCCGGTACCGGGACGAGCTCGGGGCGCAGGTCTACGGGTGCGACATCTGCCAGGACGTGTGCCCGTGGAACCGCGGCGTCGAGAAGCGGCGCGCCGGCGACGGACGCCCCGCCGGACGCGGTCCCCGACGGTGTCCCTCGTCGACTGGCTGAGCGCGACGGCGACGAGCTCGTCGACCGAGCTCGACCGTCTCTACGTGCCGAAGAACGATCCGCGCTGGCTGCGCCGCAACGCGCTCGTCGCGCTCGGCAACGTCGGTCGGCCGGAGGATGCAGCGCACGCCGAGCCGTTCGTCGGCGCCGACGACGAGATGTCTCGCGGAGACGGCGGCGTGGGCGCTCGCGCGCCTCGCGGAGCGGCACGATGAACGGGCCGACCGCATCTCGACGTGCTCGCTCACGAGCTCCGCAGCCCTGTCGCGGCGCTCGGCTGCGCTCGCCGAGGCGCCGCGGCGCCCAGGGCCTGTCGCGCGGACGAGCGCGACGCGCTCGTCGCCCTCGCGGCTGCCGCGGCGGTCGTGACGTCGAGCGGCTGCTCTCCGACCCGGAGCTCTTCTCCGTCCGCAGCCGGCTCGATCCCGGTCGAGGCGTCGCTCGGACGCGGCTGGCGCGGTCGTCGAGGTCTGCCGGACGCGTCGGGACTCCGTCGTTCAGGGCGACCCCGTCCGGCTGCGTCAGGCGCTCGGCGAACCTCATCGCCAACGGGCTCCGCCGGCACGGTGACGACCGTCGTCGTGTCGGCGCGGGACGCCGGCGACGTCGTGCTGATCACCGTGTCGGACGACGGCACGGGCGTGCCGACCCGAGCTCGACGTGTTCGCCCCGGGCGCGAGCGGCGCGGACTCGACGGGCTCGGGCTCTGCGTCGCGCGCGCGATCGCCGAGGCGCACGGCGGGACGCTCGAGGTCGACGTCGGCGCCCGGCGAGGGCGCGACGTTCACGCTCGTCCTGCCGCGGCCTCTGCTTCCGCACGCGGGGTGAGCCCGAGCTCGCGCTGCGAGCTCCTTCGCGCGGCGGGCGACGGACGCGCGCGCGTCCGCCGGCTCGAGCACGACCGTCTCGCCGCGCGTCGGCGAGCACCTCGGAGAGCAGCCATTCCTCGGTCTTGAACGGCAGCTCGGACAGCGCCGACCTTGTCGGTGAGCAGCCGGGCGCCCCGCTCGACCTTCCAGCGCGCGACCTCGGGCGAGTGCCAGACACGAGCGAGCCGCGGCTCGCTCAGGTAGTTGGGGTCGAATCCCTCGCGCGGCTCGAACCGCTCCTCGGTGAGGCGGGCGGAGCGCATGCGGTCGAGCCGGTAGGTGCGCGGCCCGTCCACCGAGCGGTCCCACGTGTGCACGCGCCAGACGGGGAGCTCGCGCTCGAACGAGTACGGCTCGACAGGCGCACGCTCGGCGCCTCCTCGCCTTCCTTCAGGTACTCGATCTCGACGACGCGTCGCTTGTCTGCACCCTCGCTCAGCGTCTTGACGAGCTTCTCCTCGTCGTCGCGGACGCTGCGGCGCCGGCGTCTGGGCCAGCTCGAACTGGCCGAACGTCTCCTCGAGCTTGCGCCGCACGCGCTGCGAGGGCGTGTGCGCCTCGGCAGCGATCGTCGGGCCCGACGTACTCGATCGCGAGCCGGATCGCGCGCGCCTCGAGCGGCGTCAGCTTCGGCGGCCGCCGGAAGACGTCGCCGTACAGCTCCTTGTCGACGCGCACGATCCCGGCCTCGTCGTCGACCTCGGCGTAGACCGTGTAGCAGCCACCGCCGAAGTTGACGAGGTTGAGCAGCGAGAGCGTCTGCTGCAGCTCCTCGCGGGGGATCGAGAAACGCGCCGCGAGCTCGTCGGCGTCGAGCTCAGCGTGCTTGCCGTCGCCGCACGCCGCGAGCAGGTGCGCGAGCAGCGCCTGCAGGACGCCGAAGCGCTCGGGTGCGATCGGGCCCGCCGGACGCTCGACCGGCTCGCGCGACGGGTCGCTCCGGCGTGCGCGCGCCGGCTCCGGGGGTGCGCCCTCGTGCCGCTCGCGCAGACGCGGCAGACCGTCGGCGACGGCCTCTCGCAGCTCCTCCGGCTCGAGCGGGACCGCGCGGCCGTTCTGACGCAGCACCCAGCCGGCGAGCGGCTCGAGCCGCGCATAGTCCGTCTCGAAGACCCCGTCCTCGAGGATGCCGGCGTCCGCGAGGGTGCGATGCACCCACCAGGCGGTGTCGCCCTGCACGGCGATCCGCGCCCGCCCGACCATCTCGCCGATCTGCCACGGCCGCGGCACGCGGTGCGCCTCGACGTCGAACTCGGCCGGCAGCCGGAAGTCGCGCTCGCGGCGCGTGGCGAAACGGATGTCGCCGCGGATCCGCGAGACGCGAAACGTGCGGATCGCCCGCCGGTCGAGGTCCTGTCCGATCACGTACCAGACGCCCTCGTCGAGACGAAGCGCATACGGGTTGAGCCTGCGCTCCGAGACGCGGTCGCGCTGGGGCGACCAGTAGCTGAACTTGATCGTGCGCTGCTTGGAGATCGCGGACTCGAGCTTGGAGAGTCGGCCGGCGAGCTCGGGCGAGTAGTCGGGCGCGCTCACACGGACGCGCTCCGCCGTGTCGGTCGGCGCCTCCTGGAAGCCCGGCCGTCCGAGGGCGAGGTTCTGCAGCGCGAGCCGGAGCGGCTCGGCGTAGGCGAACTTCCCCTCGAGGTAGTAGAGGGCCGTCTGCAGCGCCGCCAGCTCGTCGTCGTCGAGGTCGAGTCGGTCGAGGAAGTAGTGCTCGGAACGCAGCGTGTAGAGCTCTTCGCCGGTGAACTCGTCCCGCTGGGAGTGCAGCGGCACGCCGAGGGCGGTGAGCTCGGCGCGGTCGGAGTAGAACCGTCGTGCGAAGGCCTCGTCGGACATCTCCGAGTAGCCCTCGACGTTGCCCTTCACGTCCCGAGCGGTGAGAGGTCTCCGCTCGGCCATCAGGAAGGCGACGAGCGAGAGCTGGCGGATGAGCTTGTCGGCGTCGTGCGACAACGGCTCGAGCCTACAGAAGAAGTACGTTTCGAGATCCGACCCCGATCGCGGCGTGACGGTCGCCAAGGCCGCGAAGCGGCCGCTTCAGGGATCTCGCGCGCTCGGGATTCGCGGCAGCGGATCGCGAGCTTGGGTTACGCGGCGAGCGACGTGCGCTGTTCGAGGTGCTGGTGCGACGGGCAGTAGTCGCGGCCGGGCAGCGGCGTGCGCTGGCAGGCCTTGCCCTTGCGCGTCGTCGCTTTGCAGCGGGCGACGCCTCCGTCGAACGCACCGGCCTCGATCTGCGTCTCGATGAACGAGGTCGCGGCCGACATGCCCTCCCGGACGGCCCAGGCGACCTGCGCCTGCGCGGTGATCGGGAAGTAGCGTCGAATGTCCTGGAAGAGCGTCCGGTCGGGTCGCGCGAAGTACTGCGGGTCGGCAGCAAGGCGGGCCATCGTCTGCTCGCACTCGACGAGCACGAGCCGTCGGTACTCGAGGCGCGTGCTCGGGCCGACGTAGGGGTCGATCAGATCCTTGATCGAGCGGTAGATCGCCCGTGAGTACTGGTACATGCAGGACTGCAATTGCGCGACGTGCGCGTGCTCTTCCATACGCTGTCTCGCTCTCCCGAGAAGGTCTCGCGCCTGCGTGGGGGCACAGGCATCGAGCGGCTTGTCCGAGTCCCCGAGTGTAGCGATGTTACAAGCCTCGCACAAGCGTTGTCAAATGTGAATCGGTGCCCCGCGGATCTCAGCCCGCGACGCGCTGAACGCGCGCGGTCTTGGACGCTGCACGCGCGCGCCGGAGAGCGCTGGTGGCTTCAGGCTCCGTGCCGTACACGCCCGCGAAGACGATCCAGTAGCCGGGGTGAAGACTCACGTACGCGGATGAGTCGAGCACCCCGACCACGTCGAGCCCGCGGGTGCGCGCCTGCTCGGCGCGCGCCACGGCTGCGTCGCGCCCGGCCGACTTCGGGACGGAGATGAGCGAGATCGTCCAGCCGTCGCGTCCTCGTGGCCAACCGGCGAGCTTCGTCCCCGTCGCCACCTCGGGCACCGGGATCGTCGTGCTACCGCCGATCGCGGTGACGACCGGGGCTGCTACGGATGCGTCGCGCGTGAGCCAGATCGCGAGCGTCGCGCTCGCGATCGCGACGATCCCGGCGAGGGCGACCGGCAAGAGCACACTCCGGGTCTCGACCGGCAGCACGCCGACCCGGCCCGGGCCCGGCAAGCGGAGGCCGCACTCGAGGCAGAACTCCTGGTTACGCCCGACCCCACCCCCGCAGCGCGGGCACCGTGTCGCGGCCGGGACCTCACTCACCCGGCGGCCTCCGCCTCCGCGCCGCCCACGAGGGAGCGCCCGCAGCTCGGGCAGAAGCGAGCGCCGACGAGGACCGGTGCGCCGCAGCTGCAGATCGCGGTGGGCCGCTTGCGCAGGCCGCGTGCGCCGGACAGCATCGCGTCGATCTCGCTCACCCGCGCCTCGATCGCGACGAGCTCGGCGCAGCGCTCCACGATCAGCCGCTCGTCGAACTGGTCGCGCCGGTACATCTCGAGCGTCAGGCCGCCGAGGTCGCGCAGCCGCTCCTCGCGCAGGTACAGAAGCGCGCGCCGCTCGCGGCGCAGGTCGGAAGCCGCGGGAGCGGGGGGCTGGCGGGAGAAGAGGGCCATGGGTTACGTCTGGAAGACGACAAGGCGCTCTTCGGTCATCTCGCGCACCGCCCACGCCGGCCCCTCCTGCGTGTTCCCGGACTCCTTGACGCCGCCGTACGGCATCTGGTCGGCGCGGAAGGTGGGCGCCTCGTTGATCGTGACGCCGCCGAACTCGAGGCCTGCGCGGCGCGCACGGCGGTCGCGAGCGAGGCGGTGAAGATCCCGGCCTGCAGGCCGTAGCGTGTGCCGTTCGCGAGCTCGATCGCCTCCTCGAGCGTCTCGTACGGCTGCAGGGTGCAGACCGGGCCGAACGCCTCGTCGCAGGCGAGATGCGAGTCGGGAGCGGGTCGCTCGACGACCGTGGGGCGGAGGAGATCGCCTTCGAGGGTCCCGCCGGCGAGGATGGAGGCCCCGCGCTCGCGCGCCTCCTCGATCCAGTCGAGCACACGGTCGCGCTCGTCGCGCGAGATCAGCGGACCGACGTCGGTGTCCTCCTCGCCCGGGTCGCCGACGGCGAGCGCCTCGACCTGCGGCAGGAACGCGCGCTTGAAGTCGTCGTACGCGTTGCGCTGGACGTAGATCCGCTGCACCGAGATGCAGCTCTGGCCGGCGAAGGAAAAGGCGTTCGCGGCGCACTTCGCGGCCGCGGCGTCGACGTCGGCGTCCGCCTCGACGATCACGGGCGTCGCGTTGCCGAGCTCGAGCCCGACCTTCTTCTTCGCCGCGCGCTCGCGCAGCTTCCAGCCGACGGCGCCGGAGCCCGTGAACGTGATCAGCTTCACGCGCTCGTCCTCGACGAGCACGTCACCGATCTCCGCAGCCGGGCCGACGACGACGTTGAGCCAGCCGGGCGGGCACGCCGGCCTCGTGCTCGAGCTCGGCCAGCAGGAGCGCCGACAGCGGCGTCTGCGACGCCGGCTTGAGCACGACGGCGCACCCGGCGGCGAGGGCGGGCGCGATCTTGTGCGCGACGAGGTTGAGCGGGAAGTTGAACGGCGAGATCGCGCCGACGACGCCGATCGGCACGCGCAGCGTGAACGCGAGCTTCCCTTCGCCGGCCTGCGAGGCGTCCATCGGCACCATCTCGCCGGCGAGCTTCCGCGCCTCGACGGCGGCCATCGTGTAGGTGGACATCGCCCGCGCCACCTCGACGCGCGCGGCCTTCAGCGGCTTGCCGGCCTCGGCGGAGATCAGGCGGGCGGCCTCGTCGGCGCGGCGGCCGAGCGCCCCCGCGACGCGAACGAGGATCTCGGCGCGCTTGTGGGCCGGCAGCGGTTCGCGCATCGCCGCGCTCGGCCGCGTCGATCGCGCGGCGGGTCTCGGCCGCCCCGGCCTTGCGCGACGCGGGCGACCAGCGAGCCGTCGTACGGAGAGGCGACCTCGACCCAGACGCCGGTCTCGACCCACTCTCCGCGACGAGCAGCTTCCGGTCGGTCGGCGACGGCGACCATGGCCAGAGTCTACGCGTGCTGGCGGTTCGGCCACCGACGGGTGCTAGCGTTTCCGGTGATGGCCGACGCCTTCATCGTCGACGCCGTGCGCAGCCCGATCGGGCGGCGGAACGGCTCGCTCGCGGGGGTGCGGGCCGACGACCTCGCCGCGGCCGTGCTCAACGGCCTCGTCGACGGCATCGACCTCGACCCCGCCGAGGTCGAGGACGTGCAGATGGGGTGCGTGACGCAGATCGGGGAGCAGGCGCTCAACGTCGGCCGGGTGGCTGTGCTCGTCGCCGGCTGGCCCGAGACCGTCTGCGCGTCGACCGTCGACCGCCAGTGCGGCTCGTCGATGCAGGCGGCGTTCAACGCCGCGTCGGCAATTCAGGCGCGCCACCTCGACGTCGTCGTCGCCGCGGGTGTGGAGAGCATGTCGCGTGTGCCGATGGGCTCGAACCTCGGTGCCGAGGGCTGGCAGGGCCTCAACGAGAAGATCGCCGAGCGTTGGGAGATCGTGCCGCAGGGGATCTCCGCGGAGGTGATCGCGAAGGAATGGAACCTGTCGCGCGAGGAGCTCGACGTCTATTCGCTCGAGTCCCACCGGCGGGCGGTCGCCGCCAGCGACGAGGGCAGGTTCGAGCGCGAGATCGTTCCGATCGAGATTGGCGCGGCCGGAGCCACGGTGCTCTTCGCCGTCGACGAGGCGGCGCGGCGGGAGACGTCGCTGGAGAAGCTCTGCCTCGCTCCCGCCGGCCTTCATCTCTGACGGCGTCGTCACCGCCGGCAATTCGAGCTCGATCGTGGATGGAGCCGCCGCGATGCTGGTCGCGAGCGGACCGGCATGCGAACGCCTCGGCCTCGAGCCGAGGGCGCGGTTCGTGTCGTTCGGCCTCGCCGGGGTCGATCCCTATCGGATGCTCCACGGGAACCCGCCGGCGGCGGAGCGGGCGCTCGCGAAGGCCGGGCTCACGTGGGACGACATGGCCGTGATCGAGGTGAACGAGGCGTTCGCCTCGGTCGTGTTGCAGTTCCTCGCCGACACGGGCTTGCACGCGCGCTGGGAGGCCGGCGACGTGAACCCGAACGGCGGCGGCATCTCGCTCGGCCATCCGCTCGGTGCCACCGGTGCCCGCATCACGGCGACGCTCCTCAACGAGCTCGATCGCCGCGGTGCGCGCTACGGCCTCGCCACGATGTGCATCGGGCAGGGTCAGGCGATCGCCGCCGTGCTCGAGCGCCTGTAGACGACCCTCACCGGCAACCCTAGAGTCGGGCCGTGCTCGACCGTCGAGAGCTCCTCATCCGGGCAGGAGGCGTCGTGCTCGCCGGAGGCGCGGCGCCGGCGCTCGCCGCGCCTGCACGCGCGGCCACGCCGCCGCTCGGTGTGTTGCGGCGCGAGCTGCAAGGTGACCTGGTCGCGCGGGGAGGCTCGGGCTACGCGCAGGCCAAGCTCGTGTACAACACGCGGTTCGACGGCACTGACCCGCTTGCCGTCGCGTACTGCGAGAGCGCCACCGACGTGGCGAAGGCGCTGCGCTGGGCGGAGCGGTACGAGGTGCCGCTCGCAGCGCGCAGCGGCGGCCACAGCTACGGCGGGTACTCGACGATGCGTGGGCTGGTCGTCGACGTCTCGCGTCTGGACGGTGTCACCGCAGAGGGCAGCATCGCGACGGTTGGCGCCGGAGCGCAGCTGATCGACATCTACTCGAAGCTCTGGAACGGCCGGCGCACGATCTCCGGCGGCTCGTGCCCGACGGTCGGGATCGGCGGGCTCGCGCTCGGCGGCGGCGTCGGTTTCAGCTCCCGCCTGCACGGGACGACCTCCGACAACATCCTCGGCGTCACGATCGTCGACGCGTCCGGGCGGATCCGCACGTGCACCGAACACGAGAACGCCGATCTCTACTGGGCGTGCCGCGGCGGCGGGGGTGGCAACTTCGGCATCGTCACCTCGTTTCGGTTCCGCACGTACCCCGTCGGCACGGTGACGACGTTCATCGTCAATTGGCCCTGGGGCGACGCGGCGAAGGCCGTCGACGCGTGGCAGCGGTGGGCGCCGCATGCACCCGACGGGCTCTTCTCGGTCTGCACCCTCGTGACGGGAAGCAGCGGTCCGCAGGTGCGCGTGGCGGGCCAGTTCTTCGGCTCCAAGGCCGAGCTGCAGACACTCCTGCAACCGCTGCTCGTTGGCGGCCCGACGCGAGTCGGCTCGGTCGAACGCACGTACATGAGCGCCGTGCTGATGTGGGCGGGCTGCTCCGGCACGGTGGAGGAGTGCCATCTGCCACCCGAGGGCAACCTCTCGCGGGCGACGTTCAAGGCGACGTCCGACTACGCGGCGAGGCCGCTCTCGGCGGCCGGGATCCGCACGATCCTGCAGTGGATCGAGCGCCGCCAGGCGCAGGGGGGCAGCGGCGTGCTGCTGCTCGACTCCTACGGCGGGGCGATCAACCGCGTCCCGGCACCCGCGACCGCGTTCTCCCACCGGAACATGCTCTTCTCTTTCCAGTACGGCGCCTACTGGAGCGCCGCCGGCGGCGCGACGGCCTTGCGCTGGATCAAGCAGTTCCACCAGGCCATGCGGCCGTACGTGTCGGGCGCCGCCTACGTGAACTACATCGACCCTGACCTGCCGGACTGGACGCTGGCGTACTACGGCGCGAACTACGCGCGGCTGCAGGCGGTGAAGAAGCGGTACGACCCCAAGAACGTGTTCCGCTTCCGTCAGAGCATCCGCCTGCCGGGACGGTGAGCGGAAAGCCGGGTCGGGCTAGGGCTCGTCGAGCTCGCGCTCGACTTCGGCTCCAACCGCCTGCGCAAGCTCGATGAACGTGCGGGCAGCAGGCGAGCGATGGCGATCGCGATGCCACGCCACGGCTATCCGCCGGCGCGGCAGCGGCGGGTCGAGCGGCAGCACCTTGACGCGCGGATCACCCGGCATCACCGACAGGAGCGGCACGAGTGCCGCGCCGTAGCCGGCGGCGACGAGCCCCTGGACGGTGCCGTTGTCGTCGGAACGGAACGCGAAGTCGGGGTCGTGCCCGTGCTGGCGGAGCTCGGCCTCCACGACCACGCCGCTGTTGCACGTTTGCGAGCCGACCAGGGCGATCTCGCCCAGGTTGGCCAAACGGGCGACGTCGCCGCGCGCGAGCGCGTGCTCGGCGGGGACGACGAGAACGTACGGATCGCTCATCAGCTCCAGCGCCTCGAAGGGGCCGTCGCCGAGCGGCAGCGCACAGAAGGCGAGGTCGATGTCGCCGGTCTCCACCTTGACGAACAGCTCGGGGTCGGTGGCCGGCGCCATCAGCTCGAGCTCGATTCCGGGGCGCTCCAGCCGGAACCGCCGCATCACCTCGGGCAGGACACGTGCTCCGACGCTCTGGTACGTGCCGACCCGCAGCGTCCCCATCTCGCCGGCGCGCAGCGCAGCCATATCGGCCTGTGCGGCCTCGAGCCGGGCGCCGATGGCCTCCGCGTGGCGAAGCAGGAGCACGCCGGCCTCGGTGAGCGAGACGGCGCGTGGGCCGCCGGGTCGCTCGATCAGACGCTCGCCGATGACGCGTTCGAGGGTGGCGATCTGCTGGCTGATCGCCGACTGGGTATACCCGAGCCGCTCGGCTGCGCGGCCGAACGAGCCCTCGCTCGAGACGGCCTCCAGGGCGGCGAGGTGGCGAAGCTCGACGCCCAACCATCCATCAGCTCTGATGATCGTACTCATGAATACCTCGACTTGCCCTAATGGTAGCTGTCAGCGACCATGCGTGCATGGCAAGCATCCTGATCCTCATACTCCTCGTCCTCGGGCCTCTCGCGTACTTCTTCGGCGCGGACTCCCGGGTCGACGACCACGAGCGCCGGCGGTAATGAGTCGCGTCAGCGACCTCAGGCCGCCCGCCCTCGTCCAGGCCGTACGAGGGCGCGATCGCATCATCCTCCGGGCCGCCCGTGCAGGCGACGCCGATGCGCTTCGCGTCCTCGCCGGTCTCGCGGACCGTCCGCTGCCGACGCCGGCGCCGCTGCTGGTAGCCGAGGCGGACGGCGAGCTCCTGGCCGCCGTGTCCTCGGACGGCCGCACCGCGATCGCCGACCCGTTCCGGGCGACGGCCGATCTGATCGAGCTGCTCCGGCTGCGCGCCGGTCAGCTCCTGCACGCCGCCTGACGGCGAATCTCTAGGATCCCGCCTCGTGGCGGAGATCAAGACCATCGGCGTCGTCGGCCTGGGGGCGATGGGCGGCGGCATCGCGCAGCTCGGCGTCGAGGCCGGCTACGAGGTCCTCGGGCGCGAGATCACGCTCGAGCTCGGCGAGCAGGCTCGGGACCGGATCGGCCACTTCCTCACGCGCAAGGTGGAGAAGGGCCAGCTCGGACGAGGCGAGCGCGACGAGGCCGTGGCACGTCTGCGACTCACGACCGACGTCCAGGACCTCGCCGGCTGCGACCTCGTGATCGAGGCCGTGACCGAGGATCTCGCCGTCAAGCACGAGCTTTTCGCCGAGCTCGACCGCCTCTCCCGGCCTGACGCGATCCTTGCCACCAACACGTCGGCGCTCTCGGTGACCGAGATCGCGGCGGTGACGTCACGGCCCGAGCGGGTGGTGGGCATGCACTTCTTCAACCCGGCGCCCCTGATGCCGCTCGTGGAGATCGTGCGGGCTGAGCTCTCGTCCGACGACGCAGTCGAGAGCGCGTACGCCGTGGCCGAGCGGATGGGGAAGAAGCCCGTGCGCTGCCACGACACCCCCGGCTTTGTCGTCAACCGAGTCCTGATCCCGCTGCTCAACGACTGCCTCCGCGTCCTCGACGAGGCGCGCGTCACCCCCGAGGATCTCGACGCGGCGATGACGGCGGGAGCGGGCTGGCCGATGGGGCCGTGTACCCTCGTCGACCTCGTGGGCATCGACGTCCACGTCCACGCCTCGGAGGCGCTGTACGAGAAGCTGCGCGAACCGAGGATGGCGCCTCCGCCGCGAATCGTCGCCATGCGGAACGCCGGTCTGCTCGGCCGCAAGAGCGGGCGCGGCTTCTACGAGTACGACTGACCCTCGAAGATCCGGCCTAGCGCGGGTGCGTCCGCCTCCTCGCAGTAGACGAGCACCACATCGCCGGCCTGGAGGGTCGTGCCGGCGTCGACGCGCTGCGGTTTCCCGGCGCGCCGCACGTCGCCGACCCAGGCGCGCTCGGCGAGCGGCAGCGTCCTGATCGTGGCGCCGTCGGCGAACGCCCCTTCGCCGACGACGAAATGGCGCAGGCTCGTGCTGGCGCGGTCGATCGTCCGCATCGGCACCCGCAGCAGGTCGGCGACGCGCTGCAGAGGCGTTCCCTGGACGATCACCGAGAAGAGGACGACGACGAACACGATCGCGTAGATCTTCTCCGAGTCGCGGGTGGCGGAGACCACGGCGATCGACGCGAGCAGGATCGGCACCGCACCCTTGAGCCCGCCCCACATCACGAACAGCCGCTCGCCCCAATGCAGGCGTACCGGGAGGAGCAGCGCGCCGATCACGAGGGGCCGGATCACGAAGCCGAGCAGCAGGCCGAGCACGATGCCGTCGATCCAGAGTCCCTCCTCGCCGATGAAGGCCAGGTCGATCGTGACCCCGAGCGCGACGAACGCGGCGACCTCCGCGAGGCTGGCGAGGATGGAGTGAAAGCGCTCGATCTCGCCCTTGTGAGGCGCGACGGCGTCTCCGTAGATGATCCCCGCGATGAAGACGGCCAGGAAGCCGGAGCCGTGGGCCACCGCCGTCGCCCCGAACACGATCCCCGAGAAGGCTCCGACGGCCAGCGGGTAGATCGCCGGATCGCCGAGCTGGACACGCCGGGTGAGCCAGATCAGGAGCAGTCCCCCCACCACGCCGCCGAGGGCGCCGAGTGACATCTGGCGCAGGAACTCCCAGATCACGACCGAGAAGCCGGCATCGTCGGTCGTGGCGAGCTCGACCATCCCGATCATCAGCGCGATGCCCACCGGGTCGTTGAAGCCGGACTCGCCCTCGAGAATCGTCCCCGTCCGCCCGCGCAGCTCGCGTCCGGAGAGGACGGAGAACGTCACGGCCGGGTCGGTCGGGGCGAGCGCCGCGCCGAGCATCCCGGCGGTGATCCAGGAGAGGCCGAGCAGCCAGTGCGCGGCCACGGTGACGAGGCCGGCGGTCGCGAACGTGCCGAGGAGCCCGAGCGAGACGATCGGCACCGAGGCGGAGCGGAACCGGCGGAGGCCGATGTGCAGGCCGCCGTCGAAGAGGATCATGATCAGCGCCACCGTGGCCACGCGCTGCACGTCCTCCACCGACATCTTGTGCCCGACGCGCGGGAACAGCTCGGTGAACGCCGCGGACGCGACCAGGAGCAACGCCGCGGTGGGGATCGAGAGCCGCTCGCCGAGGCGGCGAGCGCCGAACGCGGCCACCACTCCGAGCGAGACGACCAGGATCAGCGCGGAGAAGTCGTCGAGGGATTCCACGCCAACCGGCATCTTGACGGCTGGCGGATGCGGCCATGAGTTCGTTCCAGTCACACAACCCGTACGCGTTGCCGCATCCGCCTACCGGCGGCCTCGGCGAGGAACGCGTCGCCGCCGGCTAACAGATTCCTTACGCGTGACTCACCCACGGCACACCACCGCGGCCGATACTGCAAGTCATGCGCCTCGCAGGGCTCATCGTGCTCGTGCTGTCGCTCGCCACGGCGAACTCCGCCGCGGGCACCGACCCGCGCGCCTCGGCAGGGCTCTTCTCAATCGAGTCCGGTCGGGGCAAGGTGGTGCTCACCGGCACCGGAGTGCTGGTCGGACGTCTCGACGCCGGGCAGATCGAGATCAGGGATCTGACGCCGACGGACCGCTTCAGCCCGCGCCTGCTCGGGGTGCCGCGCGGGAAGCTCGTCAAGCATCGCGGCAAGGACGTCGGCTTCTACATCCCCGGCGGGCGCTACCGTATCGTCGTGCACGGAGAAGGCATCTCCCTCTCGGCCCGTGGCACCGGCCTCGTGCTCGTCGACGGCGAGCCGGACACGGTGGGCGAGATGGGATCGTTCGCGGTCGACGATCAGCCGGCGACGCCGCTGCCGGATGAGCCGACCCGGGTGCAGTTCGGGAAGCTCCCGGACGATCCGAGCACCGACCCGAAGAAGCCGGGCGGAGCCACGGACGGCGGCGTGCGTCCGACGCCGTGACCGCCCAGCAAACGATTCTCGTGGTCGAGGACGAGGCGTCGATCGCCTCGTTCATCGCGCTCTACCTGAAGAACGCCGGCTACGCGGTGCGCAGCGTCTCGACCGGCCAGGCTGCCCTCTCTCAACTCGCCGCCGAGTCGCCGGTGCTCGTGATCCTCGACCTCAACCTGCCGGACATCGACGGCATCGAGGTCTGCCGCCGCGTGCGCAAGACGTCGGACGTCCCGATCCTCATGCTCACGGCGCGCGACGAGGACGTCGACAAGATCATCGGCCTCGAGGTCGGCGCGGACGACTACCTGACAAAGCCGTTCAACCCGCGCGAGCTCGTCGCGCGAGTGAAGACGATCCTGCGGCGCGTGACCCCTGACCGCCGGCGCGACCAGGGAGACGAGCTCACGCACGGCGAGCTCCTGATCAATTCCGGCAAGCGCGAGGTGTACGTCGGCGAGGAAGAGATCCAGCTCGCGCCGAAGGAGTTCGACCTGCTCTGGGAGCTGCTCGACCACCGTGGTCTGGTGCTCACGCGCGACCAGCTGCTCGAGCGCGTCTGGGGGTACACGTTCGCCGGCGACACGCGAACCGTCGACGTGCACGTGCGGCAGATCCGGCGCAAGCTCGGCGACGCGTCACCGATCGTGACCGTCTGGGGAGTCGGCTACAAGGTCGCGTCCGAGAAGACCCCTGCGCCGGCCGCATAGGGCCTTACTCTTGGAGCTCCTAACGTAAAGATGCTTCGTCGGCGAGGTGTGCTGGGTGGTGCGAGGCAAGGACGCAGGGAGTACCCATATGCAGTGCATATGGGTGCGACTGAGGACGCAGCATTCGCACCACCCAGCACACCTCGGCGGCACAAGGCCTCTTTGCGTTAGGAGCTGCTAACAGCATGCTCGGGTCGCTGCGCTTCAGGGTGTCGGCCCTCTTTCTGCTCGGCATCGTCCTCTTCGGCCTCGTCGCCGCGGCCATCGCGCTGCGGCTGTTCTCGGGCTTCACGGAACAGCAGTCGCGCGACGAGCTGCAACGAGAGGCGCGCGGGATCGCCGCGCTCTACGCGGATGCAGCGCTGCGCGCCGCCGACGAGGGCGCGCCGGTCCCGGACTTCGTCGCCGGGACGTTCGAGGACGCGACGGGCGACGACCTCTACTACGTCGGCGTGTCACCGTTCCCCGGGCAGGAATCCGGCCTGCAGCAGCTGACCGAGGCGCAGGTGCCGCCCGAGGTTCGCGGGCTGAGCAGACAGGTGACGTTCGAGTTCACGCCGCCGGGCGAAGACCGCACCTTCGTCGCCGTCGCCCAGCCGTTGCGGCTCGAGCCGGACACCGAGCCGCTCGGCGCGATCGTCGTCGCCAAGCCCTTGACCGACCTCCGTGACCAGTGGGTCCCGCTCGCGACCCGACTGGCGCTCGCGTTCCTCGTCGGCGCCGTGATCGCAGGCGCGCTGGGGTGGTGGCTGTCACGGCGCATCACCGGCCCCGTGCTGGCGCTGTCCGACGCCGCGGACGAGGTTGCGGAGGGGAACTACGACGTCCGCGTGCCGGCCGGCCGCAGGGACGAGATCGGCCATCTGTCCCGGCGCTTCAACCAGATGGCCGCGACGCTGGCGGCGACCGAGCAGCGGGAGCGGCAGTTCCTGATGTCCGTGTCGCACGAGCTGCGCACGCCCCTGACCGCGATCAAGGGTCACGTCGACGCTCTGCGGGACGGATTGATCGACGATCCGGAGCTCGTGCAGGCTTCGCTCGACGTCGTCGCAGCGGAAGCGGTGCGGCTCGAGCGGCTCGTCGGCGACGTGCTCGACCTCGCCAAGCTCAACGCGCACCGCTTCACGGTGCGTGCCGAGGAGGTCGACATGCAGCGTCTCGTGGAGCAGGCGTACAGCTCGTTTCAAGAGGAAGCGCGCCGCCGCGAGATCGAGTACCTGCTCGTGGACGACGGAGAGGCGCCGACGATCGTCACGGACGGCGACCGCGTGTTGCAGGTCGTCTCGAACCTGCTCGCGAACGCGTTCCGCTGGACGCCCGACGGGGGACGCGTGGAGCTCCTCGCCGCCGCCGACAACGGCACCGTGCGCGTCGACGTGAGCGACTCCGGCCCCGGCATCCGGGCCGAGGAGCGCGAGGCCATCTTCGTCCCGTTCATCTCGACGGATCATCACGGCACTGGGCTCGGCCTGCCGATCGCGCGCGAGCTCGCGGTGGCGCTCGGCGGCCGGATCGAGCTCGACTCGGAGGTCGGCAGGGGGAGCCGCTTCCGGCTCGTGCTGCCGGCTCGCATCGTTGGTTGAGGCCTGACTGAGCGGACCCGGGGCCGCGCCAGCGCCTCCTGCGGCGGTCTAGGATCCTGCGGTGATGGAGGCCGCACAGGCACCCGCAACGGCGCACCCCCACTCAGCCGAGGTCCTGCGGCTGCCGGTTCGTCGCTCGCCGGCCCGCGCGGCACTCGCCGCGCTGCGGCCGCGGCAGTGGACGAAGAATCTCCTCGTCTTCGCCGGCATCGTGTTCGCCGCCCAGATCGCCGATCCGGCGCGCTGGCTGGCCGCCGTGTCCGCGTTCGTCGCGTATTGCGCCGCGTCGAGCGCCGCGTACCTCGTCAACGACCTGCGCGACCGAGCCGCCGACCGGGCCCACCCGGTCAAGCGGCGCAGGCCGCTCGCGAGCCGTGAGCTCCCGGCTTGGACGGCCGGGCTGATGGCCTTGGCCCTGGTGGCTCTCGCCCTCGGCGTGGCAGCGGGTCTCGGACCAGCGTCGGTCGGCTGCCTGCTCGGCTTCCTCTCGGTGCAGGCCGCGTACACGCTCTGGCTCAAGCACGTCGTGCTCGTCGACGTCCTCGTGATCGCGGGATTGTTCGTGCTTCGCGCCGCGGCGGGCGCGATCGCCGTCGACGTGCGCATCTCGCCGTGGCTGCTCGCATGCACCGGACTGCTCGCGCTCTTCCTCGCGCTCGGCAAGCGCCGCGGCGAGCTCGTCCTGGTCGGCGCCGCCGCGACTCCGGGACGGCCGGTGCTCGAGGGCTACTCCCTGACGCTCGTCGACCAGCTGCTGGCGGCTGTCGCGGCCGCGACGATCGGCGCCTACGCCGTGTACACCGTCACGGCCCACTCACCCGTGCTCACCGTGACGATCCCCTTCGTCGTCTTCGGCGTGTTCCGCTACCTCCTGCTCCTGCACCACCGGGGTGCGGGGGAGGAGCCGGAGCACGTGCTGGTCACCGACGCCCCGATCCTGGCCGCGGTCGCGGCGTGGGCCGCGACGTGTGCGGCGCTGCTCGTGCTCTTCGGCTGAGCGTCAGGCGGCCGCTGCGATCGAGCCGTCGTCGCGCCGTTCGCCCGGCAGCGGTGGTCCGAGTGGACCGATGTCGGCCTCGCTCTCCAGGCGGCGCAGCCGCTCGTCCACGCCGCGCCAGCCGGAGGAGACGAGGTCGACGAGGATCGCGAGGTCGTCGATTCGAGCCTGGCGCTCGGCGTCCAGCTCCTGCTCGAGCCGCTCGAGCCGGTGCAGGGCCTGGTTCAGCAACCCACGGATCTCCGCGAGGTTGCGCGTGATCGCCTGCACCTCGGTCCGAAGCCCACCCTCGATCGCCTCCCGGATCCGGTCCGGGAGTTGCGCCTCGAGCTTGGCCGCCGTGGTCGCGAGCGATTCGACCTGCTTGCGTGAGCGCTTCAGGGCCGCTTCGAACCGGGCCTCGTCGAAGCGCCCCTCGCGGGCTCCCGCGATGCGTTCCTGTGCGCGTTGCAGCGCCTGCTCGTCCATGGGGGCGAGAGTAGCGTGGGCGTCGGATGAGATCCGACGAGCTCGACTACGACCTGCCCGGCGACCTCATCGCCCAGCATCCGCCCGCACGGCGCGACGCGTCGAGGCTGCTCGTCTACGAACGATCCACCGGCGGCGTCAGACACCGGACCTTCGCCGAGCTGCCGGCCGAGCTCGCAGGGCAGCTGGTCGTCGTCAACGACACGCGCGTCGTGCCAGCGCGCCTCCACCTGCGCCGCGCCTCCGGCGGGCTGGTTGAGCTCCTGCTCCTGGAACGGGTCACCAACGACGGTGTCTGGGAGGCGCTGGCCAAGCCGTCACGCCGCCTGCGCTCGGGCGATCGTCTCGACGCCTGCGTTCCGGAGACTCGAGCTCCGGTCGAGCTCCTGCAACCGCTGGGTGACGGGAGGTGGCGTGTTCGTCTCGAGGGCGAGCCCGCGGGCGAGATGCCGCTGCCGCCGTACATCCACGAGCACCTCGACGAGCCCGAGCGCTATCAGACGGTCTACGCCGACGAGGCCGGGTCCGCTGCCGCTCCCACCGCAGGACTGCACTTCACGCCGGAGCTCCTCGCGCGGCTCGCCGTCGAGCGCGTCACCTTGCATGTCGGCCTCGACACCTTCAGACCGCTGACGGCGAGCAGCCTGGAAGCGCACGAGCTGCACGGCGAGCGCTACCGCGTCGAGCCGGCAGCCTGGGAGCGCATCGCCGCTGCTGCGCTCGTGCTCGCGGTCGGCACGACGACGACCCGCGCGCTCGAGACCGTCGCCCGCACCGGTCGGCTCGAGGGCCGTACGGAGCTCTTCATCCGACCCGGTTACGAGTTCCGGCGTGTCGACGCCCTCCTGACGAACTTCCACCTCCCACGCTCGACGTTGCTCGCGCTCGTGATGGCGTTCGCCGGCATCGAGGAGACGCGGGAGCTGTACCGGCTCGCGATTGCGGAGCGCTACCGTTTCTACTCCTTCGGGGACGCGATGCTGATCCTCTGAAGAACCTTGCCGTGGCGGCAACGTCGCTGCCTTGCCCGCGTCGAGCGGCTGGAACTACGATGGCGTCGCCTGGATCACAGCACGTGGAGGTCGCGATGTCGGAGAAGATGTGGGGGTCGGAGCCGTTCTGGGGCCTGGGGTACGACTGGGACCCGGATTGGGTGCTCACCGACCGCCAGAAGGAGTTGCGTGCGCTCCTGATCGAGCTGTGCGAGAAGGAGCTGCGCGCCAACGCCAAGCGCTCGGACGACGAGCTCCTGTTCCCGCGCCGTAACCTCGAGCTGCTCGGCGAGCACGGCTTCCTCGCACTGACGGTGCCCGAGGAGTACGGCGGCCTGGGCGAGAACCACGTCGCCTTCGCGATGACGTGCGAGACGATCGCGCGCTACGGCTGCGCCTCGACCGCCATGTGCTACGTGATGCACATGGGCGCCGTCGCGGCGCTGATGCTGCGCCCGACGCCGGAGATCGTCGACAAGTACATCCGCCCGCTCAACACCGGCCTGATCGGGACGCTCTCCTACTCCGACCCGGAGACCGGCTCGCACTTCTGGTACCCGGTCTCCTCCCGTGCAGAGCGGCAGAACGGCGGTTACAAGATCAACAAGAAGGCGTCGTGGACGACCTCCGGCGGGTTCGCGGACTTCTACGTCCTGCAGACGACGAGCCCCGACTTCAAGGGCTACGACGACCTGTCGGTCTTCGTCGTGGACAAGGAGCATTGCGAGGCGCAGCCCTCGCTCTGGGACGCGCTCGGGCTGCGCGGCAACCAGTCGGGCGCGATCTCCTTCACCGACGTCGAGATCCCGGGGACGCAGATCGTCGGCCCCGAGGGCGACGGCGCCACCTCGAACGACGAGGCCGTCGACCCGTGGTTCCTGATCGGCTCGTCGTCGGTCTGGAACGGCCTCGCGCTCGGCGCGATCGACATCGCCAAACGCCACACGACCCGCAAGAAGCACGTCGACGTCGGCCTGCGCGTCGCCGACTATCCGACGATCCAGGACTACGTGGGCCAGGCGGTAATGGAGACGAACGCGGCGCGGCTGTTCGTCTACTCCGTGTCGCAGGCGTTCGACCGGGCGACCGAGAACAACACCATCGTCCTCGAGCCCGGCGTGCTCGCGCGCGGCAACTTCCTGCACTGGGCCTGGCAGATCAAGTTCGTGGCCGCGCAGAACACCGCGCATGTGGTGGACAAGATGCTTCACGCCTGCGGCGGCTCGGGCTACAAGCGCGACATGGAGCTCGAGCGCTACCTGCGCGACGCGAAGGCCGGGTGGGTGATGGGCCCGACGAACGAGGTGCTGCGCCAGTTCGTGGGCAAGGCCGTCCTCCTCGGCTTCGAGTCGCTCGACTACTGGAACCAGTCGTACAACCGCCGCGCGGTGGAGAACGAGGTGAAGAAGCTCGACGCCAGCGGGAAGCGCGAGCTCGCAGAGCAGCTGCTCACCGAGGCCGAGGAACAGGAGGCGAAGGAGCCCGCGGCCAAGGCCTAGCGGGCCGACCACGCCGTGGCTGTGGACACGCGACCGACGCTCATCGTCCCGGGGCTGCTCCCGCGCGACCCGTCGCGCGAGAGCTACCGCGTGCGTGGCGGGGCGGCCACGATCGTCGCACTGGAGCCCGACGACCGTCTCACCGTGCGCGATCTCGCGGGTGCGCAGCGGGCGGAGCTCACCGTCCTCGCCCCGGACGGCCAGGAGGACGCCGCGGCGCTCGGGGCGCAGGCCGATCAACCCGCAACCGTGTTGCGCGGGCTGGCCGGAAACACGTCCGACGCAGCCGGCGAGGTGGTGACCGCGCTCGCGCGGAGAGGACTCGACCCGACGTCGGCGACAGCAGCCGGCCTGTTCGGCATGACGTCTCCTCCCGGAGCGGAGGAGACGTTCCGCGCGCAGCGAACGGTGGTCGTAGTCGTGGGCGCGCCTGAAGGGGCGCCGGTGGTGCAGGGGGGCGTGCCCGCGTCAGATCTCCAGCTCGAGGTGCGTCGCGCGACGCCCCTCGACGAGCTCGAGCCGGCGCTGCCCGAGCCGCTCGCCGAACCGCGCCTCGACTTCCAGGTCGACCGCGCCTCGGCGCTCGCCTACGAGGTGCAGGCAGGCGAGTACATCCAGGTGATCGACGTGCAGGGCCGGCAGTGCTCCGACTTCCTCGCCTTCCACGCGGGCAAGCTGCTGGACGGGAAGGAGCGGGGCCTCGACTCGACCGCGACGCGCTCGCTGCTGGGAAGCGCCTACCCCCGGCCCGGACTCTGCTCGAAGTTCTTCACCACCGACCTGGAGCCGCTCGTCGAGGTCGTGCGGGACACCGTCGGGCGCCACGACACGTTCGGGCTGGCCTGCACGCGCAAGTACTACGAGGACCTGGGCTACTTCGGCCACGTCAACTGCTCGGAGAACTTCAACGCGCAGCTCGTGCCGTACACGATCGAGCCCCGGGCGGGCTGGCCGGCGATCAACTTCTTCTTCAACACCGCCTTCGACGCGAACAACCTCTACATCGTCGACGAGCCCTGGTCGCGCCCGGGCGACTACGTGCTGCTGCGCGCGCTGACCGACCTCGTCTGCCTCTCGAGCGCGTGCCCCGACGACATCGATGCCGCCAACGCGTGGAACCCGACGGAGGTGCACGTGCGCGTCTACCCGGCGACGGAGCGGTTCTCGGCGGCGATCGCCCACCGCGTGACGCCGGACGCGGAGCCGAAGCTGACGAAGGAGACGGCGTTCCACTCGCGCACTTCGGCCCTCACGAGCCGCTTCACCGAGTACAACGGCTACTGGCTGCCGACCTCGTACGACAACCTCGGCGCGGTCGACGAGTACTGGGCCTGCCGCGAGCGAGCGGCGATCATGGACCTCTCGCCCCTGCGGAAGTTCGAGATTCTCGGGCCCGACGCGGAGACGCTGCTGCAGGCGACGATGACGCGCGATATCCGCCGGCTCGCCGACGGCCAGGTCGTCTACACGGCCATGTGCAACGACACCGGCGGGATGCTCGACGACGGCACGGTGTTCCGGATCGCGCAGGACAACTTCCGCTTCGTCGGCGGCTCGGAGTACGACGGCATCTGGCTTCGTGAGCAGGCGGGACGACTCGGCCTTCACCGCGTGTGGGTGAAGGAGTCGACGGACGAGCTGCACAACGTCGCAGTGCAGGGCCCGGCGAGCCGCGACCTGCTCGCGCCGCTCGTCTGGACGGCGCCGGCGCAGACGCCGTTCGCGGGGCTCAAGTGGTTCCGCTTCTCAGTCGCGCGGCTCGCCGGGCCGCAGGGGCTGCCGCTGATCGCGTCGCGCACGGGCTACTCGGGCGAGCTCGGCTACGAGCTCTTCTGCCACCCGCAGGACGCGCCCGCGCTGTGGGACGCCGTGCTGGACGCAGGCCAGCCCCACGGGCTGTCGCCGCTCGGGCTCGACGCGCTCGACATGCTGCGCATCGAGGCCGGGCTGATCTTCGCCGGCTACGAGTTCGACGACCAGGTCGACCCCTTCGAGGCCGGTATCGGGTTCACCGTCGCGGCCGACAAGGAGGACGACTTCGTCGGCAAGGACGCGCTCGCCGAGCGCCGCGCTCATCCGCAGCGGACGCTGGTCGGGCTCGAGCTCGCGGGAAACGAGACGGCCGGGCACGGCGACTGCGTGCACGTCGAGCGGTCGCAGGTCGGGGTGGTCACGAGCGGCACGCGCTCGCCCGTGCTGCAGAAGAACGTCGCGCTCTGCCGGATGAACGTGCGCTACGCCGAGCCGGGCACCGAGGTCGAGGTGGGGAAGCTCGACGGTCACCAGAAGCGGATCCCCGCCACCGTCGTCCGCTTCCCGTTCTACGACCCAGAGAAGACCCGCCCGCGCTCGTAGGGCCGACCGTGCGCCTCGCTGCCGTCGTTCTCGCCGGAAGGCGCTGGCTCGCGCTCGCCGCGTGCTGCGCCGCCGTCCTCGCCGGCACGGCCCGCGGCCTGACCCCGTCCGACCCGCAGGCGGCACACGGCGCCTACGTCGCCATGAACCTCCCTGCCGCGTGGGATCTGACGACGGGCAGGCCCGACGTCGTCGTCGCCGTCGTGGACACGGGCGTCGATCCGGCGCATCCGGACCTCGCCGGGGCGGTCGAGCCGGGCTACGACTTCGTCGACGCCGACACCGACGCCACGGACTCGCCGGGGTCGGGGCACGGCACAGCGGTGGCCGGCGTGGTCGCGGCACGAGCGGGCAACGGGCTGGGCGGCGTCGGCGCGTGCTTCGAATGCCACGTGATGCCGCTGCGGGTCGTCGGCCCGGACGGCATCGCGCTCAACGTGAACACCGCCGCGGCGATCGACTACGCCGTCGACCACGGGGCCGCCGTCGTCAACGTCAGCCTCTATAGCAACCGCTCCCCGCAGCGGCTGCGCGACGCGCTGGTGCGTGCGCGTGCCGCCGGGGTGCTCGTCGTGGCGGCCGCCGGGAACGAGGGCGACGACACGCCCCGCTATCCCGCTGCGTTCCCCGAGGCGGTCTCCGTCGGCTCGGCCGCGACGAGAGATCGCCTCGCGTCCTTCTCGGGTCACGGCGACTGGGTCAAGTTTGCCGCACCGGAGTGCGCGCCGGCGACGACGCTCGGGGGCGGCTCCGACGTCGCCTGCGCGACGTCGGTGTCCACACCTCTCGTCGCCGGAGTCGTCGCGCTGCTCCGCGCCCGAGCGTCCTTCGCCACCGCCGCGGAGATGGAGGGAGCTCTGGCGGCCACCGCGACGCCGGTCGAGGGCACCCGATACGGCTTGGTCGACGCCGCCGCAGCGCTGGCGTGGCTCGGGAGCCCGCCTCCACGACTGTCCCCGGTGGTGCTCGGCAACACGGTCGTGGGAGAGGAGCTCGAGGCCTGGAGCGGCGTGTGGTCGCGCAGCGGCCTGTCACCGGCATACCAGTGGGAGCGCTGCCGGGAGTCGTGCACGCCGATCCCGGGAGCCACGGCTCCCCGCTATACGGCGACGGAGAGCGACGGGGCGAGCAGGCTACGGGTCGTCGTGTCGGCCGACGGCGCCGAGAGCGCGGCCTCTCCGATGTCGGCGGTGGTCGCGTCCAGGCCGCGAGCCGTCGCGCGGCCCTCCATCGCCGGTGCGCCACGCGTCGGCTCCAGGCTCGTCGCGCATCGCGGCACGTGGACGGGAACGAGCCTCGGCTTCTCGGTCAGCTGGCTGCGCTGCCGGCGGGGCGTCTGCGCCGAGGCCGCGGAGGGCGCCCGGTACCGCGTTCGGGCCCGCGACCGGGGCTTTCGGCTGCGCGTCGAGGTGCTGGCCTCGAACGCGCTCGGCGGCGCGTCGGCCTTCAGCCTCCCGACACTCGTCGTGCGCTAGCGTTCGGCGGTGAGCACTGCCAGCCTGGTCGACGCGTTCGCCGCCGAGCAGGTGGAGGATTTCGACCGCGACGGCTTCCTCATCGTGGAGGAGGGCCTCGTCTCCGAGAGCGCGCTCGAGCGGCTGCGGGAGCGCTATCTGCCCCTGTTCGACGGGGCGTACGAGACCGGGATCAAGCCCGACGAGGTGAACTGGGTTCCCGGACGCGATCCCGAGGACCGTACGCGCCAGATCTGCAACGGCTGGCGTGCCGACAGGGTGATCGCGGCGCAGGTGCTGTCGGAGCGCACCGGCCGACTCGCGGCCAAGCTCGCCGGCTACCGGGGCGTGCGCATCCTGCAGGACAACGTGCTCTGGAAGCCGCCGGGGACGAAGGCCATCGGCTTCCACCAGGACGCCTCCTATGCCGACTACCTCGTGCCGCCGGAGATGATCACGTGCTGGATCTCGCTGCACGACACGGCCGCCGACGCGGGCACGCTCGAGTTCGTGCGCGGCTCCCACCGCTGGCCGAAGACGCCGCCCGCGCGCACGCAGTTCCACGCCCCGGAGGACTGGCTCGCCGGTCCGCGCGCGGCACTGCCGGAGGGTGAGGAGCTGGAGACGGTCCCGGTCGTCGTCAGGGCGGGAGGTGGCTCGTTCCACCACGGCCTCACCTGGCACGGCTCGGCCCCGAACGTGAACGCCAGCGTCGGCCGCATGGCCCTGGTGTCCCATCTTCTCCCGGTCGAGGCGCGCTTCCACGAGACGAATGTCGACCTGATCTACTCGCGCTACCGCCGTCATGGCGACCTCTCGCTCGACGAGTCCTTCTTCCCCGTCGTCTGGGACGAGACGGGCTACCGCACGCCCTGGCTCGCCGAGCTGCCGCAGCTCGACTGAGGCCGGCCCTCAGGGGGCAGCCGCGGTCGCCGATACGCGGAGCATGAAGGCACCTCGCTGGATCGCTGTCGCCTCCTACGGCTGCTTCGCGGTCGCCGTGCCCCTCTGGGTGCTGGCGTTTGCGCTCGAGTCGTCCGAGGGCGGCGGCGAGGCGCTGTTCGAGATCGCGCTCGGCGCCCTGCTCGGGTGCGTGGTACTGGCCTGGGTCGGCGTCGTTGCCGCGGTCGTGTGGCGCGATCTCGTGACCGGCCTCGCCTGTGCGATCCCCTCGGCGTTGAGCGTGCTCACGTGCGTTTGGCTCTTCACCGCCGACTGGCAGTGAGCGCGGCTACGCCGTCTCGCGGAAGCGGCTCGCGAGGATCTCGACAAGCGCGATCGCGGCACGCGGGTTCGACTCCAGCGCGGCGAGCAGGGCGTCCCGCGTGACGGCGAGACAACGTACGGGCCCCGCCGCTGTGATGTCGGCGATGCGGCCGGCGCCCGGGTGCAGCACCTCGATCTCGCCGATCAGGTCACCGGGCCCGAGCGTCAGCGAGCGGCCGGGCCGCTCGACGCGAACCGACCCCTCGAGCACGAGCAGCAGCGAGTCGCCGGGGTCGCCGAGCCGCATGATCACGTCGCCGTCCGCGAACGAGGTCTCGGAGCCGGCGGCGAGCAGCGGCTCGAGCAACTCGGGGGGCAGAGCGCTGAGCACGCGCGGGTCGGTGACGAGACGCTCGTAGCGGCCGCCGTGGAAGAGGAGCGGCGCACCCTCGCCGTAGCGCGCGTACTCCACCTGGCCGACGAAGAGCGAATGGTCGCCGCCCCAGTACGAGCGCACGACGCGGGCCACGATGTGAGCGAGGGCGCCCTCGACGAGCGGTGTGTCGCGAACGACGACGAAGCTCGGCTCGAGGACGTCGTCGGCGACGCGGCCGGCGAAGCGGTCGGACAGAGCAGCCTGGCTCGCCTCGAGGACGTTGACCGCGTAGCGCATGCCCTCGTGGAGCAGCGTGCACATCTTGGCCCGGCGGTCGACGGAGACGAGCACGAGCGGCGGGTTGAGCGACACGGACATGAACGCGTTCGCGGTCATCCCGTGGACCTGGTCGCCCGTGCGTGTCGTGATCACGGTGACTCCGGTCGCGAACATGCCCAGCGTGCGGCGGAAGGCCGCGGCAGGATCGCCCTCCTGTCCCTCGCCGAGCTCGAGCGCCTCCGGCTCCGGGGCGTCGACGAACGGCGACTCCGTCAGCGGCACGTCGAACTCGCGCGGGGCGATGTCGGTCACGATCCGATTGTCTCTACCCTCCCTGCTCGTGTCCAAGGAGAGCTGCTTCACGGTGGAGGCGACGGACGGAGCGGCACGCGCCGGCGTGATCCGCACCGCGCACGGCGAGATCCCCACGCCGGCGTTCATGCCCGTGGGCACCAAGGCGACGGTGAAGACGCTCCATCCGGACGAGGTGCGCGCCCTCGGCGCGCGCGTGATCCTCGGCAACACGTACCACCTGCACTTCCGGCCGGGCGAGGACGTGATCGAGGAGCTCGGCGGCCTGCACGCGTTCTCCGGCTGGGACGGGCCGATCCTCACCGATTCCGGTGGTTTCCAGGTCTTTTCGCTCCGCGACACGTTGCTGGCCGTCGACGACGAAGGCGTCACCTTCCGCTCGGTGTACGACGGGTCACCCGAGCGGTTCACGCCCGAGGGGGTGGCTGACATCCAGCGCCGGCTCGGCTCCGACATCGCCATGTGCCTGGACATCTGCCCGCCCGCCGACGCCCCGCCCGAGGAGCACGAGCAGGCGGTACGCCGGACGTCGCTCTGGGCGGCCCGTCAGCTCGCTGCGCGCTACGCGCCGGGTCAGCTCCGCTTCGGCATCGCCCAGGGCGGGACCGACACCGAGCTGCGGCGCCGATCGATCGAGGAGATCTCGGCGCTGGCCTTCGACGGGTACGCGCTCGGAGGGCTCGCCGTCGGCGAGAGCCGCTCCGAGATGCTCGACACCGTGGCCTGGGCCGCGCCGCTCCTCCCACACGCCGCACCGCGCTACTTCATGGGGCTCGGCGACCCCGAAGGCATCCTGGAGGTGATCGCGCGCGGGATGGACATGTTCGACTGCGTGCTGCCGACGCGCACTGCGCGCACTGGCTCGGCGCTGACCGCGACGGGCAGGCTCAACCTGCGGAACGCCCGATTCGCCCGCGATCCGAGACCGCTCGAGCCCGGCTGCGAATGCCCGGCGTGCATCCGCTTCAGCCGTGCGTACGTGCGCCATCTCCTGAACCAGCAGGAGATCCTCGGGCTCCGCCTGCTCACTCTGCATAATCTGTGGTTCGTCCTGAGACTGACCGCGGGCGCGCGGGTGGCGATCCAACGCGGTGAGCTGGAGGCCTTCACGGTCGCCACGCTCGCTCGGCTTGCCGGCGGCCCTGAGGAGGATCCGTGCCAACGCTGATCATCATCGTCGCCATGTTCGCCCTGTTGTGGGTGCTCCTGATCCGCCCCCAGCGCGCACGCCAGCAGCAGCAGAAGCATCTGCTCGAGTCGGTCGCCGTGGGCGACGAGATCCTCACCGTGGGTGGGATCTACGGCCTCGTGGAGGAGGTCGAGGACGACGACGACCTCATCGTCCAGGTGGCCGAGGGGGTCAATGTCCGCATCTCGCGGCGCGCAGTCGCCACCGTCGTCAAGCCGGATGAGGCAGAGGAGGATTCGGACGAGGTCGTAGACGGCGAAGCCGAGCCCGTGCAGGATGAGACGGTCGTGGCGGTCGAGGAAGAAGCAACGGTTAAGGCCGAAGAGGATTCGGTAAGGGACGAGGCCCCGGCGGGCACGGCCGCGGTCGAGCGCAGCTAACCTCAGCACCGCGTCATGAGTCGTCGCTCCGCGTACGTCGTCATCGGGCTCGTCGTGGCTGCGCTCATCGGCGTGGCCCTGATGGCGATCCCGAGCTCGCCGCTGCACCAGAAGACGACGCTCGGCCTCGACCTCCAGGGCGGCCTCGAGGTGACGCTGCAGGCGGTGCCGCCGAAGGACCGTGAGCTGACGAAGCAAGATCTCGAGCGGTCGGTGGAGATCATGCGCGACCGCGTCGACCGGCTCGGGGTCGCCGAGCCGACGATCACGACGCAGGGCGACGACCAGATCGCGATCCAGCTGCCGGGCATCAAGGACCCGGCCGCGGCGGCCGGGATCATCGGCAAGACCGCGAAGCTCGAGCTCTTCGACCTGGAGATCAACCTCCTGCCGCCGTCGGTCACGGCGCAAGGCTTTCCGGTCGAGAAGACGTCGATCTACGACCTCCTGGCCGGCCAGCAGGCACTCGTGGACGAGAAGACCTCCGACGCGTTGTACCTCTTCGACAAGAAGAGGAAGCTCGTCGCCGGGCCGGTCGCGAGCCGCGAGGCGGCGCTGCGCAAATTCGACGGCGAGGTGCCCGCCGGCCACAAGCTGTTCGGCGTCCCGGCAAAGGCCGTGGTCGTCTCCTGTGCGCCCGGCGACATCTGCCCCACCCAGAGCGGCGGCACGATCGCCACGCAGCGCCTCTGGTACCTGCTGCGGTACACGCCGCCGGAGGTGCCCGAGATGACAGGCGCAGACCTGAAGCTCGACGGAACGCGCCAGGACTTCGATCCGCAGTCGGGTCAACCGATCGTGACCATGCAGTTCACCGGCAAGGGCGAGGACAGGTTCGGCGACATCACGCGCGCCGAGGCCGTCCGCGGCAAGCTTCGCTCGCAGCAGTTGGGAACGAAGGTCGAGCAGCACTTCGCGATCGTCCTCGACCGCGAGATCAAGTCGTGGCCCTCGATCGACTGGGAGCAGTACCCGGGCGGCATCTCCGGCTCGAACGGGGCACAGATCTCGGGCGACTTCAGCGTGAAGGAGGCCAAGGACCTCGCGCTCGTGCTCCAGACGGGCGCCCTGCCCGTCGAGTTCCAGACTCTCGACCAGACCGAGGTCTCGGCCACGCTCGGCAAGGACTCGCTCGCCGAGGCCAAGACGGCGGCTCTCGTCGGCCTGCTTGTCGTCGCCCTCTTCCTGCTCGTCTTCTACCGCTTCCTCGGTCTCGTCGCCGTGCTCGGGCTCGGCATCTACGCGGCATTCCTGTACGCCGCGATCCTGCTCTTCAACGTCACGCTCACCCTGCCCGGCTTCGCGGGTCTCGTGCTGACGCTGGGCGTCGCCGCCGACGCGAACGTCGTCATCTTCGAGCGCATCAAGGAAGAGGTGCGCGGCGGACGGTCGGTCAAGGCTGCCATCTCGACGGGCTACACGAAAGGCTTCAGCACGATCGTCGACGCGAACGTCGTGACGATGATCACCGCGCTCGTGCTGTTCGCCGTCGCCACCGCGAGTGTGCGCGGCTTCGCCCTGATGCTCCTGATCGGCACGGCGATCTCGATGCTCACCGCCGTGCTCGCGACGCGTGCGCTCCTCGTGGCCCTCGCGAACTTCAAGGTGCTGGACAGCCCGCGCTTCGTCGGCGCGGCCGGCGGTGGCATCCCCAGGTGGCTGAAGGCCGACTACATCGGTCGGCGGCGGCTGTGGTTCACCATCTCGGGCGTCGTGATGGCCGTCTCGATCCTCGCGCTCGGCATCCGCGGGCTGAACCTCGGCATCGACTTCGAGGGCGGCACGCAGGTCACGTTCAAGACGCCGCAGCCGGTCGCGCTCGACCAGGTGCGAGCGGAGACCGCCAAGCTCGGACAGGGGAATGCACAGATCCAGGGGCGCGGCGCCTCGACCGACGGCAGGTACCGGAACTTCCAGGTGCGCACCGAGACGCTGACGACGGACGAGGGCCGTCAGCTCCAGGCGGGTCTCGCGCGCAACGTGCAGGCGGAGGCGTTCGGGTCGAAGAACGTGTCCGCGAGCTTCGGCCGGCAGATCCTCCGCTCCGCGCTCCTCGCGATCGTCGTCTCTCTGCTCCTGATCGTCGGCTACCTCTCGATCCGGTTCCAGTGGAAGTTCGCCGTCCCCGTGCTGATCGCGCTCGCACACGACGTCCTGATCACGGTCGGCATTTACTCGCTGCTCGGGCGGGAGGTGACGACCTCCACGGTCGCCGCGGTGCTGACCGTGCTCGGCTACTCGATCTACGACACGATCATCATCTTCGACCGCATCCGCGAGAACATCCCGCTGATGAAGCGCGCGTCGTTCCGGGTGATCGGCAACGTGTCGCTGTGGGAGACGATTCCGCGCTCGCTGGCCACGACGTTCATCACGCTGCTGCCGATCGTCTCGCTGTTGGTGTTCGGCGGCGACACGCTCAAGGACTTCGCCTTCGCGCTGATCGTCGGCATCGGCTCCGGCGCCTACTCCTCGATCTTCATCGCCGCGCCGCTGCTCGCGATGTTCAAGGAGCGCGAGCCGGAGTACGCGCGCCGACGCGACGACGAGACGGCGCTCGCAGACGTGCAGTCGGTCGGCGGTGCGCTCGTCATTCCCGAGGACGAGCAGGTGCTCGCGGCGGAGGACGCCGTGCTCGCCGCGGAGGCGGTCGAGTCGGCTGCCGCACCGGTTGCGCCGGCTGCCGCGCCGGCGGGAGTCGCGCCACCCGCCGACCCGTCTGCGGCCGCGAGCAGGGAGCGGCGGCGCCAGCGCCGCAAGACGCGCCCGCACGGTCGCGCCCGGTAGCTGGCGCAAGACGGAAATCCGCTCGCGCGGATTCCCGTCGCGCGAAGATCCCTTGTGTTCCACGAACACAAGGGACGCGGTAGCCGCCAGTCTGCTAGACCTCCGTCCATGAGTGACGAACACCAGAGCACGACCGTGTCCGACGACGGGGCGGAGGCCGAGGCGAGCGGCGCCGAGAAATCGACCCGATCGCTGCAGGAGCTGCTGCTCGCCGGGGTCGGGTGGGCCTCGCTCGGGCTCGAGGCGGCGGACGAGCTGGCCGACGATCTTGCGCGACGGGTCGGCGTCGAGCGTGCGGAGATGCGCGCTGCGGTGCAGGACACGTTTGCGTCGTGGCGGCGCGAGGCGGAGCGCCTCGGCGACCGGCGCGCCGAGCTCGGCGACCGCGCATTCGAGAAGCTCGGCGTCGTGCGCCGCGAGGAGGTCGAGGACCTCGCTTTGCGGGTGGCACAGCTCGAGCACAGGATCCGCCTGCTCGAGAGACAGTCCGACGCGAGCTGACGCCTCGCGCCCCTGTGACGGGGCTGCCAGACTGCGACGGTGAGCACCCCGCCAGCGCAACGGCGCATCTCGCGGCTGTCCGAGATCGGGCGCGTCGCGACGCGGCACGGATTCGGCTACGCGATCGACCGCCGCCGGGCTTCGAGTGGCGACCCTGCAGACCGTGGCCGCCGCCTGCGCGAGATGCTCGACGAGCTCGGCCCCACGTTCGTCAAGTTCGGGCAGCTGCTCTCGACACGTCCCGACGTCGTGCCTCCGGACATCGTCGACGAGTTGCGGAAGCTCCAGGACGACGTCAGCCCGTTCCCCTTCTCACAGGTGGAACAGGTCGTCGAGGCCGAGCTCGGCCTCGAGATCTCGCGCGCGTTCGTGGACTTCGAGGAGACCCCGATCGCGGCTGCGTCGATCGGCCAGGTGCACCTCGCCATCTTGCCGAACGGCGCCGACGTCGTCGTCAAGGTGCAGCGCCCGGAGGCGCCGCGGCAGATCGAGTCCGACCTCAACCTGATGCGCAGCGCGGCGCGCGTGATGCGAGACCGGGTGCGGGCGCTCGACTTCATCGACGCGGAGGCGCTGGTCGACGAGTTCGGGCGCTCGATCCGGCAGGAACTCGACTACCAGGCCGAGGCGCGCAACGCGGAGACGTTCCGTCGGAACTTCGCGGACGACGACGACATCGTCATCCCCAAGGTGTGGTGGAGCTACACGACCGGACGTCTGCTGACTCTCGAGCGCCTGCACGGGACGCAGGTTGCCGATCTCGAGGTCGAGTCGTGGTCGGACGAGGAGCGTCGCGAGCTCGTCAACCGGATGGCCAACGCGTGGATGACGATGGTCTTCCGGCACGGCTTCTTCCACGGCGACCCGCACCCGGCGAACATCCTCCTACTGGAAGACGGCGAGCTCGGACTCGTCGACTTCGGGATGGTGGGCAAGCTGACCGAGGAGGACCTCGCGCGGCTGACCCGGCTGTTCGTCGACGTCGCGACGGAGAACGTCTCGGCGTTGCCCCGGCGGCTCGCCGACCTCGGCGTCCGCTTCCCGCGCGACCGCGAAGACGAGCTGCGCTCCCGCATCGAGGAGCTGTACCTGCGCTACTACGGGGCGCGACTCTCGGAGATCGACCCGATCGCGCTGATCCGGGAAGGGCTCGACCTCGTCTACTCGATGAACCTCCGCCTGCCGACGCGGTTCGTGATCCTCGACAAGGCGATCGCCACCCTGGCCTCAGTCGGCGCGGAGCTCTACCCGGACTTCAACGTGTTCGAGGTGGCGCGCCCGTACGCGAAGCGGCTGATCGCAGAGCGCTACGCGCCGCGGCGGATGGTGCTCGGCGCGCAGCGCGAGGCGCAGGAGCTCGTCGCGATCGCCCGCGAAGTGCCGTACCAGGTCCGCGACCTGCTGAACGAGTTCCGCGACGGCGAGGTGAAGGTCAACATCGCCAACCCCGGCATCGACGACATCGCGCATCACATCGATGTGGCCGTCAATCGCATTGCCGTGGCGCTGATCGCCGTCGGCGGCCTGCTCGGCTCCGCGATCATGGGCGCGCTGGCCAAGAGCGGACCACACATCTGGGGGATCAACGCCCTATCGGTGATCGGGTTCGTGCTGTCCGGCATCTTCGGCGTGTGGCTGATCTGGGGGATCCTCCGCTCCGGACGGTTGTAGGCTCGCGACCACGTGAGCGTCGGTATCCCCGTCGTCTGGAGCGACCGTTGCCTGCTGCACGACCCGGGCGTCGAGGTATGGGTTGGGGGTGCGCACGGAGGCGACCGAGGTGCCCGAGCGCGCGGAGCGGATCCGCGCGACGCTGGCGGCTGCCGGGGCCCCCGTGGTCGAGGCCCGCGCGCACCGCGACGGGGCCCTGCTCACTGTGCACGACGGGGGCCTGGTCCGGTTTCTCGCCACCGCCTGGGAGGAGTGGGAGGCGGCTCGGGCGGGGGTCGATTGCGCCCTCACCGCCGTCGACCTCTTGCTCGAGGCGCCCCGGCCGCATACGCCTGCTGCCGCCCCCCGGCCATCACGTGACCCGATCGCTGTACGGCGGCTCGTGCTATCTGAACAACGCCGCGATCGCCGGTCAGGCGCTGCTGGACGCCGGCCTCGAGCGGTTGGCGATCGTGGACGTTGCCGCCGGGTACGGGCGACGACGGCTGGCTGCTCGCGGTGGACGAGGCGGCGGGGGCGGTGGCCCGGTCGGAGGTGGAGGCGCTCGTCGTCGCACTCGGCGTGGATGCTGCCGGCGCGGACCCCGAGAGCCCGCTCGACGTCACCGCCGACGGCTTCCGGGCCGCAGGACGCCGCTCGGCGCGCTCGGTCTGCCCACGGTCGTCGTGCAGGAGGGCGGCTACGACGTCACCACCATCGGAGGCCTCGTGCTGGCGGCGCTGGAAGGCCTCGAGGCCGGGCTGCAGACCGCCGCCGCGACCTGACGCCACGGTTCTGCCGCAGCCATCACGCCCAACCCGGTCCCCCGACGGAGGAGTGATCAGCCGAACGGCAGCGACTCGACCGCGCCGGAGACCGTCAGCCCCGGCTTCGGCCCGCCCGCGATCACCCACACGCGGCCGCCCAGAGCGACGACCCCGAGCCCGTGCCGCGGTGTCGGCAGATCCGCCAGCCGGCTCCAGCGGCGGGCCCGCGGGTCGTACGCGTAGACCTCGGCGATCGTGCCCTCGGGCTCCTCGCCGCCGACCGAGACGACGCTCCCCGCGATCGCCGCCGCTCCCGTGCCGCCGCGCGTGTCGGGCAGCGGAGGCAGCGTTGTCCAGCGGGCGGTCCGCGGATCCCAGGATTGCACCGTGGCGACGTTGGTGTCATAGCCGGCCGCGCGTCCGCCGAGCACGTACAGATGGCCGCCGAGTGCTGTCGCGGCGAGGTGCTCGCGCGGCGCCGGTCCGGCCGCCGTCGTCCAGCGCGAGGTCTTGAGGTCGAGCACGAGCATGCGGGTGGCCAGACCGCCTGTGCGTCGCCCGCCGACGACCCATACGCGTCCATCCGATGTAGCTGCGGCCGCCGCCGCCGCACGCTCCTCGGGCGGTCGCGGCAGCCTGCTCCACCGGGTGCCGTCCCAAAGGAAGGCTGCACGGAGAGGCTCGCGATCCGGGCCGTACCCGCCCACGACCACCAGGCGGCCGCGCCACGACGCCGCCGCAGCATGATCGACCGAGACCGGGAGATCGGGCAGGCGGCGCCACGTGTCGGTGGCGGGGCGGTAGGCGTCGACGCGCCTGCTGTTCGCACCCGAGGCGAGGAAACCGCCGGCGACGACGATCTCGGCGCCGAGCGGCGCCGCCGCCACCTCCGTGCGGGGCTCGGGGAGCGGCGTGCCGACGAGCCACGTGGCGGCCAGTGTCGCGAGCAGCTTCATGCGGCCTTCCCGAGCCAGCCCAACAGGGCGGCATTGACGTGCTCCGGCGCCTCGTTCTGCACGAAGTGCCCGGCTTCCTCGACGAGGACGATCTCCGGCTCGTTGCCGGCTGCGAACACGGTCCGCAGCTTCGAGCGCTCGATCAGCTCCGTTCCCAGGAACCGGTCGTGCGTGCCCCAGACGACGAGTGTCGGCGCGGTGATCGGGCGCCGCGAGGGCGCGCGCCGCGGGCGGAGCGGGTGGCGGAAGGCCGCGCGGTACCAGTCGACCGCCGCCTTGGCGCGACCCGGCCTCGCGAACGCAGCGCAGTACAGCGCGAGCTCGTCCGCGCTCCAGGCCGCGCGATTGTGGGAGCCGCCGACGAGGGCCCGTGCGATCTGCGCGCCGCCGTCGCGGCTGATCATGCGCTCCGGAAGCATGGGCAACTGGAAGAGGAACATGTAGCGCGACCGGCGGAGCTGGCGCGGGTTCCGCCACAGCTCCCTGTAGAGCACCGACGGCGGCGGGCAGTTCAGCACCACGAGCCTGTCGACGACGGCGGGGTCCGCGTGAGCGACCGCCCAGGCGACGCCACCGCCCCAGTCGTGCCCCACCACGACCGCCGTCTCGTACCCGAGCGTGCGGATCAGGGCCGCGACGTCTGCAGCGAGGGTGAGGGTGTCGTACGGGCCGCGCAGCTCCGTCTCTCCGTAGCCGCGCTGGTCCGGGGCGACGGCGCGGTAGCCGGCGGAAGCGAGCGCCGGCAGCTGGTGACGCCACGATCGCGCCAGCTCGGGGAAGCCGTGCAGCAGCACGACGAGCGGGCCGTCCGCGGGCCCGTCGGCGAGGAAATGGAACCGCAGGCCGTTGGCAGAGACGTAGTCGTCTTCCAGCACGACGCTCCTTGGGACGATGTGCACGAATCGTCACACATCCAGGCGAAAGGACATCTGGCGTCGCACGAGCGGCGCCTCTAGCCTCGGTCGCATGCCAGCCGGAGCCGTCCTCCTCGCCGAGCCGCAACCGGACTGGCGCGACCGCCTCGAGCGCCACCTCCGCGAGGAGGGCTTCGACGTGATCGGAGCGGGGTGGAGCTCCCAGGCGCTGGATCTCGCCGAACGCCACTGCCCCGACGTCGTCATCGCCGGCGAGACGGATCTCTGCCGCAGGCTGCGCGAGGGCGAGCCAGGCCGCCGGTGGGATCGCAACGTCCCCGTGATCGTGCTGAGCGGTCCGGGCGCCGATCCGGCAACCCGCGTCCGCGCCTTCGACCGTGGCGCTGATGACGTCGTGGAGCGCGACCTGCCGCTCGAGCTCCTCGCACGGCTTCGCGCGCTCCTGCGCCGTGCGACGTTCGGGCAGGCCGACGTCGTCGAGGCCGGGGACGTGCTCGTCGATCACCGCTCGCGCCAGGTACGAGTCCGTAACCGTCCGGTGCCCCTCGCCGGGAGGGAGTTCGCGCTGGCCGCCAAGCTCGCCTCGGAGCCTCGACGCGTGTTCACGAAGGAGGAGCTCCTGAAGGACGTGTGGGGCTACCGGTCGACGGCCCGCACGCGCACTGTGGATTCGCATGCGTCGCGCCTGCGCCGCAAGCTCCGCGACGCCGGCTGCCGCGACGAGGTGGTGATCAACGTGTGGGGCATCGGCTACCGGTTACTGGACTAGCCGGCGGTCACGAGTGGTGTCAGCAGGGATCCTCGCGCGACCGGCGTCCGCGGGTGCGGATTCCGGTCTTGCGCTAGTACCGTGGGCGCATGAGCCCGGCCGGGCGCCGCACGCGCCTCCTCACGCTCGCCGCGACCGCGCTCGGCTCGGCACTCGCCTTCCTCGACAGCACGGTTGTCATCGTCGCCCTGCCGAGCATGGAAGAGGATCTCGGACTCGGGCTCGCGGGTCAGCAGTGGGTGGTGCTGGGCTACTCGTTGGCACTGTCCGCCCTCTACCTGGTCAGTGGGGCGATCGGCGACCGCGTCGGGTTGCGACGGACGTTCGTCGGTGGCGTGGTCCTGTTCGCGCTCGCCTCACTCGCCTGCGCTCTCGCGTCCTCGGAAGCGGTGCTGATCGCGGCTCGCGTGGTGCAGGGCTTCGGGGGCGCCGCCTTGACGACGTCGAGTCTCGCGCTCCTCCGCGTCGTCTGGGCGGGCGAAGCGGGACGCGCGATCGGTCTGTGGACGTCCCTGACGAGCGTGGCGACGATCGGCGGCCCCCCACTCGGCGGGGTGATCGTCGAGACGGCGTCGTGGCGCTGGGTGTTCCTGCTCAACCTCCCGCTGGCAGTGGCGGTCGTCGTGCTCGTTCACGCAGCGCGGGTGCCGGCCGAGCGCGGCGCGTCGCGGGCGAGGCTCGATCTCTTCGGTGCGGCGCTCACCGCCGTCGGTCTCACCTGCGTCACATACGGGCTGGTGGAGATCAGGGCACGGGGCTTTGCGGCCGTCGCGCCGGCGCTCGCGATCGGCGTCGCTGCGCTGGCAGGTCTCGTCGTCTGGACGCTACGGGCACACGATCCCCTCGTCCCTCCGAGCCTCCTCCGGCGGCCGGGGCTCTCGCAGGCCAACCTCGTCACGCTCGTCGTTTACGCGGCGCTCGGTTCGCAGCTGCTGTTCCTCCCGCTCTATCTGCAGTTCCTCGGTTTTTCTCCGACGCTCGCCGGCCTGGCGTTCGCGCCGCCGAGCCTGGCGCTCATCCTGCTCGCGCCGCGCTTCGGCCGCATCGCAGACCGGAGCGGCCCACGCTGGCCCATCGCCTGTGGCTCGTTCGCGATCGGAGTCGGCGTGTTGCTCATGCTCCCGGTGGGGACGCGCGCGGACAGCTGGACGTGGGGCCTGGCGAGCCTTGTTCTCGTCGCCCTGGGCCTGTCGGCGATCGTCGCGCCGATCACCGCCGCCGCGCTGTCGCCCGCGCCCGAGGAGCTGGCCGGAGTCGCTGCCGGTCTCAACCAGACCGTGGCCCGTGTCGGTGGCGTGCTCTCGGTGGCCGCGGTCGGCGCCCTCGCCGGGTGGGCGTTCACCCGCGCCGGAGGCACGGGCGGAACACCGTTCGATCCGTCGCTCTCCGGGGTCGATCGGCAAGCGGGGATCGACGCGTACCGCTGGGTGGTGGTCGCGGTCGCCACCCTCGCGTTCGCGGGTTCCGCTCTCGCTGCAACCATCCTCAGCGGCGCGCGCCCCCGGCGCCGGACGAAGACGCACGCCTGCCGGCTCGACGAGCCCGGTGTGGCCGCGATGTCCGAGGTGTGACGCCCGCTGGGGCGGCCTTGGCCGGAGCGCTAGAGCAGGGCGCCCTCGAGGCGCAGCAGCTGCACCTTGCGCTCGAGCCCGCCTGCGTAGCCGACGAGGCTCCCGGAGGCACCGATGATGCGGTGGCACGGCAGCACGATCGGGATGGGGTTTCGGTTCATCACCATGCCCACGGCACGGGCCGCCGCCGGGCGACCCGCGCGCGTGGCCAGCTCCCCGTACGTCGCGGTGGCTCCGTACGGAACCTTGGCCAGCTCCGCGAGCACCGCGACCGAGAACGGCGCCAGGCCACGGAGATCGATTGCGAGGTCGAACGCCTGGCGCCGGCCCTCGAAGTACTCGTCCAGCTCGCGCTGGGCACCGTCCACGGCGCGCGGGGCACGCAGCACGCGGGGCCCCGCGATGCGGGCCAGCTCCTCCAGCGTCGCGCCCGCGTCGAACGCTCCGTCGTAGGAGATGCGGACGAGACCACGGTCGCTGACCGCGACCAGCAGCGACCCGACGGGGCTATCCACCACGTCGTAGCCCACGTCGAGCAGGTCGAGCGCGACGGCGGCGTCGCGAAACCGGCGGTCGAGCTCCTGGGGCACGTTCATCTCGTCTCCTCCTTCGCTCGCAGCCGGCGCACGCCGGCCGAGGCGGCTTGCCGCGCAGCTTCGGCGCTCGAGCCGAGCGCGGCTGCGATCTCGTCGTAGGTCAGGTCGTAGCCGTAGCGGAGCACCACCGCCGCCTTCTCCTTTGGCGGCAGTCCTGCGGTCAGGTCGCCGAGCTCCTCGTACGCAGGACGCCCGTCCTAGTGCGGGATCTCCTGCACCTCTGCCACGGGTAGAGAGCGTCGGTGGACGTCGATCGCCACGCGCGTCGCGATGGTGAACACCCAGGCGCGCAGGTGCTCACCGTGCTGAAGGCGATCGTAGGCGCGGAGCGAGCGGAGGAAGGTCTCCTGGAACGCGTCGTCCGCCTGGTCGCGACCGACGCGCCCGCGGAGGAAGCGCAGCACCTCGTCGCGGTACGTCTCGTAGAACGACTCGAACGGCGGGATCGGATACGCCACGTCATGCATCTTCCCGTGAAACGGAGGCCGGGCACGATTTGTGAGACTGCGGCCCATGCGCGTGGCGGTCGTGGGGCACGTCGAATGGATCCGCTTCGCGCGCGTGAACCGCCTCCCTGGGCCCGGGGAGATCGCGCATTCGTTCGACGACTGGGAGCAGGCAGGTGGGGCAGGGGCCGTGGCGGCGGTCCAGCTCGCGCTCTTGGCCGACGAGGCGTCGCTGTTCACCGTTCTCGGGGACGACGAGCTCGGGCTGCGCGCACGGGACGAGTTGCTTTCTCGGGGCGTCCGGGTCAACGCGGTGTTCGAGCCGACGCCGACGCGCTGGGCGTTCACGCACATCGACGACGCGGGAGAGCGGACCATCTCGACGGTGGGGCCGAAGTTGCGTCCACGCGGCCACGACGACCGCCTGCCGTGGCACGAGCTGGCCGAGCACGACGCGGTGTACTTCGTTGCGGGGGACGTCGACGCCCTCACGAGCGGCCGTCGTGCGCGCATCCTCACGGCGACGGCCCGCGAGCTGGAGACTCTCGCCCGCGGCAGCGTCGAGCTGGACGCCCTGATCGGGAGCGCAGAGGACGAGGCCGAGCGCTTCCGGCCCGGCGCGCTCGACCCGCAGCCCCGTCTCGTGGTCACGACTTCGGGCCGGCTCGGCGGTTGGGCGCAGCCGGGTGGCCCGTTCTCGGCCGCTCCGCTGCCGGGCCCGATCGAGGACACCTACGGCGCCGGGGACAGCTTCGCCGCCGCGCTCACGTACGCGCTCGGGGCAGGGCTCGATCACGCCGCGGCCGTGCAGTTCGCGGCCCGCTGCGGAGCCGCCGCGCTCACCGGGCGCGGGGTCTCGCCCCAGCGCGTCGATCTGTGACGGCGCCGGGTTACGCCGGCCGGTCGAGGGTGACGACGATCTCTTGGCCCTCGACCTCCACGGAGTACCGCCGCACGCGCAGGCGCTCGTCGACGAGGCAGCGCCCCGTGGCGATCTCGAACTCCCATTTGTGCCACGGGCAGCGCACGACGCTATGCGGCACGCCGAGGACGAGCGCATCGTCACGCGCCTCGATCGGGGTCGCGACCTTGCCGGCGCAGAGCGGCGCTCCCCGGTGCGGGCAGCGGTCGGCGAGAGCGTAGAGCGAGTCCTCGACCCGGTAGAGGCCGACCCGTTGGCCGCCGACGTCGAGCATGCGCACGGCGCCCTCCCGCGGCGCGTCCTCGAGCGACAGCCTCGCCTCGCGCACGGCGCTCACGCGATCGCGGGGGCCGGGAGGCGGAAGAACTCCTGCGCGTTCCGCGAGCGGACGTTGTCGCGCCACTCGGCGGGGAGCTGGCGCAGCGTCTGCTCCGGCTCGTCGAAGTCCCAGTGCGGGAAGTCGCTGGCGTACATCAGCGTGTCCCAGGGGCGCAGGAACTCGATCGCGGCGACGAGCTGTTGCGGGTCGTCCGGCGACTCCAGGGGCTGCGTGGCGAAGCGCACGTGATCCCAGACGTACTCCGACGGCCGGCGCCGGCACCACGGGATCTCGCTCCTGCAGCTCTTCCAGTTCGTGTCGAGCCGCCAGAGGAAGCCCACGAACGGCACGAGGCCGCCTTCGACCATCGCCACCCGGGCGTCGGGGAAGCGCTCGAAGATGCCGTGGCAGAGGATGGAGACGAGGTGGCCGTACATGCCCGAGCCGCAGAGCGTGTGGTACTCGGCGTAGTAATCCGGCATGCCGGCGGCGGTGATCGGGCCGGCGATGCCGACGCTCTCGAAGTGGGTGTGGACGGAGACCGGGAGCCCCAGCTCGTTGACGGCCTCCCACAGCGGGTCGTACACGGGGTTCCCGTACGGGATCCGCGCCGCGCCGGGGAGGAAGACGCCCACGAACTCGTCGCGGCCGCCGAGACGACGGATCTCGCGCGCCGCGGCCTCCGGATACTGCGCGGGCACCACGATCATCCCGCGAAGGCGGCGCTCCTCCTGCAGCCAGTGCTCGAGCAGCCAGTCGTTGTACGCGCTGCAGAGGCGAGCAGCGAGGTGCGCGTTTGGCAGCACCGCGAAGGCGGCGGCCTCGTCGGGCTCCACGATGCCCAGCGCGACGTCGTGGCGGTCGAGGTGCAGGTCGCGGAGGGCGTCGACGGTCAGGTACGGGAATTCCGCCTGGTGCCCGTCGCTGCGCTCGTACGTGTCCTGCCGGATCCAACCCGTCGGATGGTTCCAGGGGTAGGAGGGCATGGCGAGACCGTTCGTCCCGGAATGCGCGACGAGCTCACGTGTTGGCCCGTCGAGATAGGGCAACAGATCGGCGAGCGTCTCGTACCCGAGGTGGATGTCGCAGTCGATCAGCATCGTTCGATCATACAGCGCTGCTCATAATTTGCACTAGTATGCTCATATAGTGAGCACAACGACGGGCATGCCACGAACGAAGTCGCTCGGTCGCGCCGTCGCGCTGCTCCAGGCTGTGGCCGCGCGACCGGCGGGCTCGTCGGCGTCGGAGCTGGCGCGGGTGACGGGCCTCCCGCGCTCGACGGTCGCACGCACGCTGCGGACGCTCGCGGACGACGGGCTCGTGGAGGACGCGCCGGGCGGCGGTTGGGTCCTCGGCTACGAGCTCGTCCGGCTGGCGCGCGCCGCCGATCCGCACCGCGGCCTCGTCGAGGCGGCCGTTCCGGCGCTCGGGCGCCTGCGCGACGTGACGGGGGAGTCGGCGCTCCTCGCCGTTCCACGCGGGCGGCCCGGGATGGAGATCCTGTTCCAGCTGGACACAGGCCGTCATGTCGGGCGTCGCGAGCTGGGTGGGCGAGGACGTCCCGCTCCACGCATCATCTGCCGGCAAGCTCGTGCTTGCCGAGCTCGACGACCACGAGCTGGCGGCATGGCTGGGCTCGACCCCGCTCGCATCGTTCACGGAGAGCACGATCGCCACGCCGGACTCGCTCCGCTCGGAGCTCGCGCGCGTGCGGCGGCTCGGCTGGGCCGAGCTCGTCGACGAGCTCGAGGACGGCCTCGCCGCGATCTCGGCACCGGTCCGCGGCGAGGACGGGACGCTGCGCGGGATGGTTGGCATCAGCGGCCCGACGTTCCGCCTGGGCAGGGAACGGCGGAAAGAGCTGCTCCCCCTCGTGCGGGCGACCGCGCTGGAGATCGAGGGTGCACGCGCTCGCTGAGATCCCGACGCGCGCGCCCACGCTCGCAGCGCAGAGGCATGCGGGCCGTGAACAGTCGATGTGGGATACAGGGGTTGCATAGTGGGAAATAGTGGATTACAGTGGGGCAGCGTGGAGAGCACGCCTCATTCATGTTCACCGGTGAGCACGAGCACACGATCGACGACAAGGGACGGCTCACCCTCCCTGCGCGCTGTCGCGAGGCGCTCGCCGAAGGCCTCGTCCTCACCCGTGGGCTCGACTCGAACATCGACGTCTACCCCCGTGCAGCCTGGGATTCCGTCGTGCAGACGCGCCTGGCCGAGCTCGACCCGCTCTCGCGCGAGGCACGCGAGCTGCGCCGGTTCTTCTTCGCCGGGGCGGCCGACACGGAGCCCGACCGCCAGGGACGGGTGCTCGTCCCGGCCCCGCTCGTACGCCATGCCGGGCTGGGGAGGGACGTCGTGATCGCGGGCGTCGACGACCACTTGGAGATCTGGGACAGGCAGGCCTGGGCGGAGCACCTGCACACGGTCGAAGGGAGCGCGGATCATGTTGCCGAACGTGTTGCCGAGAAACGCGGCTGAGCACGTCCCCGTCCTCGCGGACGAGGTGCGCGAGCTCCTCGACGTGCGCCCGGGGCAGACGGTCGTCGACGCCACCTTCGGCGCCGGCGGTCACGCGCGGCTTCTCGCCGAGGACCTGCAGGGCCGCGGGAAACTGGTCGCGATCGACCGCGATCCGTCCGTCAAGCCGCTGTTCGACCGTTTCAAGGCGGGCGCGGGAGTCGAGGTGCGCCTTCTGCGCGGCGACTACGCCGTCGTCCTCGGCCAGCTGGCAGCGAACGGCGTCACCGCCGATGCGATCCTCCTCGACCTCGGCGTCTCGTCGATGCAGATCGATCGCCCCGAACGCGGCTTCTCGTACGCGACGGACGCCCCCCTCGACATGCGCATGGATCCGTCGTCGGAGCCATCCGCGCGGGACGTGGTGAACACCTGGGACGAGCGTGAGCTCGCCTCGGTCTTCCGCCGCTACGGGGAGGAGCGCTACGCGCGGCCGATCGCGCGGGCCATCGCGCGGCGGCGCATCGAGCGGCCGTTCGAGCGCACGGGTGACCTCGTGGACGTGGTCAAGGCCGCGATCCCGACGCCGGCTCGCTTCGGCGAAGGCCACCCGGCGAAGCGTGTCTTCCAGGCGCTGCGCATCGCGGTCAACGACGAGCTCGGCTCGCTCGAGAGCGCACTGCCCGCCACGCTGACCATGCTCCGCCCGGGCGGCCGCCTGGCGGTGATCAGCTTTCACTCGCTCGAGGATCGCATCGTGAAGCGTTTCCTCGCCGAGCGGGCGAGAGGCTGCACGTGCCCACCGGACTTCCCGGTCTGCGCGTGCGGGAAGGAGCCGGAGCTCCGTCTTCTCACCCGCAAGGTCGTGCGCCCGTCGGCGCACGAGCTCGACACGAACCCGCGCTCGGCGTCGGCACGCCTGCGAGCGGCGGTGAAGGTCTGATGTCGGCGATCGCCCAGCCAGCACGCGCTGCGGCGACCCCGCAGGCGCGCTCGGCGAGACGCACACGTGCGATCACCGGCGGTGGCGTCTTGTGGATTCTCGTCGCCGGGGTGCTGCTCGGCGGCGTTGTCGCCGTGAACGTCCTGGTGCTACAGCTCAACGTGCGTCTCGACGAGCTCGGGCGCGAGCGCGCCGAGCTGAAGGCCGACAACGCCCGGTTGCGCTCGCACCTCTCGAGCGCGTCCGCGAATGCGCGCATCGAACGCCAGGCGGCGGCACGGCTCGGGCTCGTCGCAGCCGACCCAGCGGCGACCGAGTACGTGCGGATCGCCGGCGAGGCGCGATGAGCGAGCGCGCGGCGAACCGCCGCCTCCGGGTCCTCGTCGTCTTCTTCGCCGTGGCGTTCGCGGCGATTCTCGGTCGGGCGCTCTGGCTGCAGGTCGTCCGCGCATCCGCCTACGACGCGATGGCCGACCGTCAGCACCGAGAGACGATCACGATCCCGGCCGGCCGCGGCACGATCTACGACCGCACCGGCGTGCCACTCGCCATCGGCGAGCAGGCGACGACCGTCTTCGCCGACCCGCGCACCGTGACGAACGCGCAGCGCGTCGCTGTAGCTGCCGGGCGTACGCTCGGCGTCAGCGCCGAGGACCTCTATCCCGAGCTTCGAGACCGCACGTCGCGCTTCGTGTACGTCCAGCGCAAGGCGGATCCGCTCCGAGCCGCGACGCTTGCCGATCTGAAGCTTCCCGGCCTCGGGTTCTACCCGGAGGAGTTGCGCGCCTATCCGCAGGGGAACGTCGCGGCGCAGGTGCTCGGCTTCGCGGGTGTCGACAACAAGGGGCTCGAAGGCCTCGAGCGCTCGCTCGACCCGACGCTGAAGGGGAAGCCGGGCTCCGAGGTCGTGATCACCGATCCGTACGGCCGCGCAATCGACGTCGTGGAGGCGCGGCCCGAGCGTCCCGGCAAGAACGTGACGCTGACGATCGATCACCAGATCCAGGCGAGCGTCGAGGAGGTGCTCGCGCGCACGGTGCGTGCGTGGAACGCGAAGGGCGCGACCGCGATCGTGCTCGACCCGCGCACCGGCGGCGTGCTCGCGATGGCGAACTACCCCTCGTTCGACGTCAACCGCTTCTCCACCGCCCAGCCGGATGCCAGGCGCAACCGCGCGGTCACAGACCTCTACGAGCCCGGCTCGACGTTCAAGATCGTGACCATCGCCGCGGCGCTCGAGGACCGAATCGTGAAACCGACGACCTCGTTCTGGCTGCCGCCTACGATTCAGGTCGCGGACCGCGTGATCCACGAAGCGCACGACCGTGCGGCGCAGCGGATGACCGTGCGGGAGATCCTCTCCGAGTCGTCGAACATCGGCACGATCACCATCGCGGAGGAGCTCGGCGCCGGCGAGCTGGCCGGGTGGATCGGGCGGTTCGGGTTCGGCGAGAGGACGGGCATCGACTTCCCCGGTGAGAGCCCGGGCCTGGTGCTGCGGCTCGAGCACTGGTCGGGCTCGACCATCGGCACCGTGCCCATCGGGCAGGGTATCGCCGTGACGCCGCTCCAGATGGTCTCTGCGTACGCAGCGATCGGCAACGGCGGCTTGCGTATGCGGCCCCACCTCGTGGAGAAGGTCGGCGGCAAGAGAGTCGACCGAGGTGCGGGAAAGCGCATCGTCTCGCGCGGGACGGCCGAGCGGATGATGGCGATGTTCCGCAACGTCGTCGTCGAGGGAACGGGCGGCGAGGCCGCGATCCCGGGCTACACCGTCGCCGGCAAGACCGGCACGGCGTCGAAGCCCGAGAACGGGAAGTACGTGGCGAAGTACGTCGCCTCGTTCGTCGGGCTCGTGCCCGCGAAGAAGCCGCGGCTCGCGATCCTCGTCGCCGTGGACGAGCCGAGGGGTCAGATCTGGGGCGGGGTCGTCGCGGCACCCGCCTTCCGCGATATCGCCCGCTTCGCGCTGCAGTACCTCGAGATCCCGCCCGACGCGCCGGAGACGAAGAAGTCTCTGACCGAGGCCGCCGGCGGCTCCCCGAATCAGTAGGACCCCGCACCGGCTGCGCGCGGTCGAACGGCCGCAGCGGCCAGCAGTGCCTTGGGGGCGCCGTCCTCTACCGCTGCAGCTCGTCCGCGCCGAGATCTGGCATTCCCGCAGCGTGTTGCTCGCCGTCGAGATCTAGCCCCGCCCCCGGCACCGGCCTCCCCGCGTCGACGGCGTCGGCGCCCGAGCGGAGGTGGAAGTCGCCCCGTGTGGGAGCGACGAACCAGGAGCCCGGCACGCCTTCGGCGTTCGCGGCGAGCGTGGCGTGGCCGCCGTCGCGGACGGTGATCCTCTTGGTGAGGTTGTTGCGCACGTCCGCCGATGTCCCGGCGAAGCGCACGTCGATGGAGCTGTAGTGCGCGCGCTCCGCCGCCGGCGCCACCCAGACGGTGTTGTGCACGACACGCGCGCCGGCGGCGTTCTCGAGCCCGATCCCGGTGTCGAGCACGGGGCGGGTGGCGGCGACGACGTTGTTGCGGACGATGCCGCCGGAGTGCCCTCGCTCGCCGAGGCCGAACCCGATGCCGCGGGCGCAGTCGACGATCGTGTTTCGCTCGACGACGGTGCCCCGCGAGCCGGCCCAGAAGTGCACGGCGTGCTCCGCCAGCCCATCCGCGCAGTAGATGCCGGTGAAGCGGTTGCGGCGAACCTCCCACGAGCGACCCGCGTGCACGTCGATGCCACCCGTGTAGCAGGGCAGGACGGTGGAGACACGCGGGCGTCCGGCTGCCGTGAGGCTGAAGATCGAGCATTCGACTCGCCCGCGGTCGACCGACCAGGTGCCGCCCTCACGGGGATTGACCTTTACGAACTGCTGCGAGGCGTCGAGGAGCGACAGCCGGTAAAGCAGCAAGCGGGCGATCGTCGTCCGACCTTCCGGCGGCACGGCGTGGACGAGGTGGTAGCCGGCGCGCTCGAGCGTCAGCTCGGCGACGACAACGTCGCTCGCCTCGACGGAGAGGAGGTCGCCGACCCGGTAGCCGCCGTCGAGCACAACAGCGCCGGGCTGACCAGACGCCGAGCGGAGCGTCACGCGATCGGCCAGGACGCGGATCGTCGTCGTGAGCGGATAGGTGCCGTCGGCGAGGAGGATCGTCGTGCCGGCAGGCGCGCCCGCGACGAGGCCGGGCAGCCGGTCGGCCTGCGCCGGCGCGACGTGGATCACCTGCCCGGTCGGAGCGGCCAACGGGAGGCAGCCGGATATTGCTGCAGTCGCGGGTGCCGCGGCCGAGACTACTGCCACGGCGGGGGCGACGGCGGCCGCGGAGGCCAGAGCGAACAGGCGCCACACGTGGCTCTTATCGACTCCACCTGTGGCCTTCCGGAGCCCCGATCGGTGGTGTGCGCTCACGGGAAGGCGTGGGCTAGCCTTCGTTCCGTGGAGCTCGAGGCGCTGATCCGCGCGCTCGCCCCGAGCGAGGTGCTCGGGCGGCGTCCGGCCGAGATCCGCTCTCTCGCCTACGACGCCCGTCAGGTCGAGGAAGGTGCGCTCTTCTTCTGTGTCCCCGGCAGCAGGGCGGATGGGCACGACTTCGCCGCCGAGGCCGTCTCGCGAGGTGCAGCCGCCCTCGTCGCGCAGCGCGCCGTCGAGGTCGCGGTTCCGCAGCTGATCGTGGACGATGCCCGCACGGCGATGGCGGTGGCCGCGGACGCTTTTTATGGCGAGCCGACGACCCGGCTCGACGTGGTCGGCGTGACGGGGACGAACGGCAAGACGACGACGGCGTTCCTGCTCCGCTCGGTGCTCGAGGCTTCCGGTCGGCGAACCGGGCTCGTGGGCACGGTGGAGTGGGTCGTGGGCGGGCAGCGGCGGCCCGCGCCGCACACGACTCCGGAGGCGATCGACCTCCAGCGCCTCTTCGCAGAGATGCTCGAGCGCGGCGACGAAGCGGTGGCCCTCGAGGCGTCGTCCCACGGAAGTGCGCTGCACCGGCTCGATCGCGTCCGGCTGGCGGCGCTCGTCTTCACGAACCTCTCGCAGGATCACCTCGACCTGCACGGGACGATGGAGGAGTACTTCCAGGCCAAGCGGAGGCTGTTCACGGGCGCCCAGCCGCCGCCGGCCGCCGTCAACGTCGGTGACGAGCACGGTCGCCGGCTCGCCACCGAGCTGACGGGTGCCCACCGTGCTCCGCTCGTCACCTTCGGCTTCGCCGACGACGCCGACGTACGGCCGGACGCGATCGAGGTGAGCGCGCGCGGAAGCCGCTTGCGCGCCGCGGGGATCGATCTCGAGACGCCACTGCGCGGGCGCTTCAACGTCGAGAACGTGCTCGGCGCCGTCGCCACAGGGCTGCTGCTCGACCTCGACGACGACGCAATCGCCGCGGGCGTCCGCGACATGACCGGCGTCCCGGGTCGCTTCGAGGCGGTGGACGAGGGGCAGCCGTTCGCCGTGGTCGTCGACTACGCACACACGCCGGACTCGCTCGACACCGTGCTGCAGGCGGCGCGCGACCTCGCCGACGGGCGTGTGATCGCCGTGTTCGGAGCGGGTGGAGACCGGGATCGCGGGAAGCGCCCGCTGATGGGCCGGATCGCGCGGGAGCGCGCCGACCTCGCGATCGTGACCAGCGACAACCCACGTAGCGAGGATCCTCTCGCGATTATCGAGGACGTGCTCCAGGGCGCCGGCCTGGAGGTCGAGATCGACCCCGATCGCCGCTCGGCGATCCGGCGCGCTGTCGGTCTTGCCGCCCCTGGCGACGTCGTCGTGATCGCCGGCAAGGGGCATGAGCAGGGACAGGAAGTCGCGGGCATCGTGTACCCGTTCGACGATCGCGACGTCGCGCGCGAGGCGATCCGCGAGGTGTCTGCGGCGCCGTGATCCCGCTTCTCTGGTCGGAGATCGCCGCCCTCCGTCTGGGGCGGCTCGACGGAGCGCCACCAGACGGCACCATCAGCCGGATCCACGCCGACTCCCGGATCGCCGAGCCGGGGGATCTCTTCGTTGCCCTGAACACCGGCGTACGTTTCGTGGCCGACGCCCTCGCACGGGGGGCGGCGGCGCTCGTGCCGGACGACCAGCACGCGGCGCTCGCCGCATTGGCCGGGGTCGTGCGGGCACGCTCGGACGCACGGGTCGTCGCGGTCGTCGGCTCGGTGGGCAAGACGACGACGAAGGACGCGCTCGGGGCGTTGTGCGCGGCCGTCGTACCGACCGTGTACCCGGACGCGAGCCAGAACAACGAGATCGGTCTGCCGCTCACCGTGCTCCGTCTCGAGCCGGATACACGGGTGCTCGTGACCGAGATGGGCATGCGCGGGCTCGGGCAGGTGGCCGAGCTGTGCGCCATCGCCCGCCCGCAGCTCGCGCTGGTGACGGCCATCGGTCCGGAGCACCTCGAGCTCGTCGGCACCGTCGCGGACGTCGCGCGTGCGAACGCGGAGGCGGTGGAGGCGCTCCCGGCAGGCGGTATCGCGGTCGTCCCGGCCGACGCCCCGGAGCTAGAGCCCTATCTGACGCGGGAGGACGTCGACATCCGCCGCTTCGATCCGTCCCGCGCCACGCGTGTCGAGGCTCACGTGGCTGAAACCTCGGCTTCGTCCGCCGCGCGCTGGCGCTTCAGTGTCGGCGGCGTGGAGGTGGAACTCGAGCTGCCGTTCGGACAGAGGCACCTCGCCGTCAACGTGCTCGCGGCGCTCATTGCCTACGACGCGCTCGGCCTGCCGCTCGAGCGGGCGCAGCAAGGAGCGGCGGCGATCCGGCTCTCTCGCTGGCGCGGAGAGGTGACCAAGCTGCCCGAGGACGGGTTTGTCGTCAACGACGCCTACAACGCCAATCCACTCTCCATGCGCGCGGCGCTGCGCGACCTCGTCGAGCGCGCGGGGATGAGGCGCCGGGTGGCGATCCTGGGCGAGATGGCGGAGCTCGGCGACGAGTCCGAGCGCTACCACCGGGAGATCGGCAGCGCGCTGGCGGACGCGCCGCTCGACGTCCTCGTCGCCGTCGGCGAGCCGGCACGCGCCTACCTGGAGCCCGGCGTCGCCGAGATGCACTGGATCCCCGACGCGGGCGCCTTCGGCACGGTCGCCGACGTGCTCCAGCCCGGCGACGCGGTGCTCGTGAAGGCCTCCCGGGCCGTCGGTCTCGAAGGCATCCCGGCGGCGATCGAGAACCTCTCGGAGCAATGGTCCGAGTCCTGATCGCGGGCCTCTTGGCGATGGTGATCGCCGTCGTGCTCGGCCCCAAGTTCATCGAGTGGCTGCGCAGCCGGTCGATCGGCCAGCAGATCCGCGCCGAAGGGCCGGCCGGGCACATGGTCAAGGCGGGCACGCCGACGATGGGCGGCCTGCTCATCCTCGTCGCCACCGTGATCCCGTTCCTCATCCTCTCCACGTACACGACCCCGGGTCTGACGATGCTCGGCGCGACCGTCGGCTGCGGGCTGATCGGCTTCGCGGACGACTACCTCAAGGTGCACCGGCGCCGCTCGCTCGGCTTGCCGGGACGCTGGAAGATGGTCGGGCTCGTGCTCGTCACGGCAGGCGTCTCGCTCGCGGTGACGCAGATCGGCTACATGGACACGGAGATCTACTTCCCGCTGATCGACGTCAACATCGACCTCCACTGGCTCTTCTACCCGTTCCTGTTCCTCGTCATCGCCGGCACCGCCAACGGCGCCAACCTCACGGACGGCCTCGACGGGCTGCTCGCGGGAACGGCTGTGATCTCGCTGCTCGCCTTCCTCGCGATCGCGTCGATCACGTGGCTGCGCTCCGGGCCCCCGATCGACCGCAGCGACGAGTACCTCGACCTCGCGATCTTCGCCGCCGCGCTGATCGGGGCCACGATCGGCTTCCTCTGGTACAACGCGTTCCCCGCCGAGGTCTTCATGGGCGACACCGGCTCGATGGCGCTCGGCGGCGCGATCGCCACCCTGGCGATCCTGACCGAGACGGAGGTGCTGCTGCGTCTTCATCGGCGGGATCTTCGTGCTCGAGGCGCTCTCGCTGATGATCCAGGTCGCGTGGTTCAAACGCACGGGGAGGCGCGTCTTTCTGATCGCGCCGATCCACCACCACTTCGAGATGAAGGCGTGGTCGGAGACGAAGATCATGGTGCGCTTCTGGATCGTCGGGGCGATCCTCTGCGCGGTCGGCTTCGCGCTCTACTACCGCTACTACCTTCGCTTCCAGCTGTGAAGGCGGCCGTGCTCGGGCTGGCCCGCTCCGGGCGTGCGGCGGTCGCCGCCCTGCGTGCCAGAGGCGACGAGGTCGTTGCGTACGACCTGGACGAAGACGCCGACGTCACGGGTCTCGACGCCGACGTCCGGCTCGGGGATCTGGGAGGACGAGTTCCTCCGCGGGGTCCAGCTCGTCGTCAAGAGCCCGGGGGTGGCGGCCGAGGCGGCGCCGGTCGTCGCTGCACGTGCACGGGGCATCCCCGTGATCTCCGAGATCGAGCTCGGCGCCCGGCTGCTGCCGAATCCGATCCTCGGCGTGACCGGGACGAACGGCAAGACCACGACGACGGCGCTCCTCGGGGCGATCTTCGAGGCGGCCGGCGTCGAGGCGGTGGTGGCCGGGAACATCGGCCGCCCGCTGACCTCGCTCGTCGGCGTCGCCCCGCCGGACGCCTGGGTCGTCTGCGAGCTCTCCTCGTTCCAGCTCGAGGATGTCGACACGCTCCGGCCGCGCATCGCCGTGCTGACCAACCTCGAGCCGGATCACCTCGACCGGCACGGGTCGTTCGAGGCGTACCGCGACGCCAAGCTGAACGCGTTCGCCAACCAGGGGCCCGAGGATGTCGCCGTGCTGCCCGCAGGCTTCGGCAACGTGCCCGGGTCCGCGCGGCGTGTCGTGTTCTCGGTCGACGACACGCTGCCCGCCGAGCCTCGCATCCCGGGGGCGCACAACCGCGAGAACGCAGCGGCCGCCACCGCGGCAGCCCGTGCGGCGGGCATCGGTGACGACGCGATCGCCGACGCGCTTCGCACGTTCCCCGGCGTCGAGCACCGCATCGAGCAGGTCGCGGAGCTCGGCGGTGTGCGGTACGTGAACGACTCCAAGGCGACGAACGTGGCCGCCGCCCGGCGCGCGCTCGCGGCGTTTCCGGGCGTCCGCAAGCACGTGATCCTCGGAGGTCTCGGCAAGAACGAGCCGTATGCGCCCCTCGCCGCGGCCTTCGCAAGGGGCGACCGGGCGTACCTCATCGGCGCCGCCACCGAGGATCTTGCCGCGGCACTCGAGGCAGCCGAAATCGCCCACGAGCGCTCCGGCGACCTCGCCGCGGCGCTGGCCGCCGCGACAGCTGCCGCGCGGCCGGGCGACGTCGTCCTGCTCTCCCCGGCCTGCGCCTCGTTCGACCAGTTCACGAGCTTCGAGCAGCGCGGGGAGGAGTTCCGGCGCCTCGTGCAGAAGCTCCACGGGTGACGCGACGACAGCTCGAGCAGCGCCTGCTGGTCCTCGTCACGCTCGGCCTCGTCGCCTTCGGCTTGGTGATGGTGTTCAGCGCGACGTCGGCCTCGGCGGCCATCGGCGAGGGCGACCCGATGCGCTTCCTCGTCAAGCAAGGCGCGTACGCCGTGGTCGGCATCGTCCTGCTCGCCCTTCTGTCGCGCTTCGACTACCACGCGCTGCGCACGCTGGCGCCGCTCATGCTCGTTGGAGCGCTCGCGCTCTGCATCGCCGTCCTCGTCCTCGCGCCGCCGGTGAACGGCGCGCGCCGCTGGTTCCTGCTCGGCCCGGTGAGCTTCCAGCCGTCCGAGCTGGCCAAGATCGCCGTGCTCGTCTGGGTCTGTGCGGTGCTGGCGCGTCGACGCGGTCCGTCCACGCTCGGCGAGCTGATGAGGCCGATCGGCATCGTCGTGGCCACGTTCGCCGTGCTCATCCTGCTCGAGCCGGACCTCGGCACCACGATCGCGCTGTGCCTGGGCGTCGCCGGCGTCCTCGCGGTGTCCGGCGTTCCGGCACGCGTGCTCCTCGCAGCGGGCATGCTGGCGACCGCGCTCGGAACGGTGGCCATCTGGCTCGAGCCGTATCGCCGCGCCAGGCTGCTCAGCTTCCTCGACCCGTGGCAGGACCCGGAGGGCGCCGGCTTCCAGACCGTGCAGGCGATCATCGGCATCGGCTCCGGCGGCATCACCGGAAGCGGTTTGGGCGAGGGGGTGCAGAAGATCTTCTACCTGCCGGAGGCCCACACCGACATGATCTTCGCCGTCGTCGGAGAGGAGCTCGGCTTCGTCGGCTCCGTGCTCGTCGTCGGTGCGTTCGCCGTGTTCGCCTGGGCCGGCTACCGCATCGCGTTGACGTGCCGCGATCCGTTCGGCAAGCGGCTCGCTGCCGGCATCACGACGCTCGTCTGCGGTCAGGCGGTGGTCAACCTGGGCGCCGTGCTGGCGATCGCGCCGCTGACGGGGATCCCGCTGCCGTTCGTCTCGTACGGCGGCTCGTCGCTCGTCCTCCTCCTCTGCTCGGTCGGCGTTCTCCTTAACATCGCGGTGAATGAGCGCGTCGTCGAAGCTCGTGTGCGTGATCGCGGCAGGCGGGACGGCCGGGCACGTCCGTCCGGCACTCGCCGTCGCGGAAGCGCTCCGCGATCGCGGCGTGACCGTGACGTTCGCCGGCAGTCGCGACCGCGTCGAGTCGCAGCTGGTTCCTGACGCGGGCTTCGAGCTCGACACCTTCGCCGTCTCGGGCTTCCCGCGCGAGCTGAGCCCTCGGCTCGTGACGTCGCTCTGGCGTGCGGTACGCGCGCCGTTCGCGTGCCTCTCGATCCTCGGCGCGCGGCGACCGCACGTCGTGCTCGGCGGCGGCGGCTACGTGGCCGGGCCGATGGTGCTCGCCGCACGGCTGCGGGGCATTCCCGACGGCGCTGACGGAGGCGGATGCGCACCTCGGGCTCGCGAATCGACTCGCCGCCCCGTTCGCGCGGCGCGTCTTCCTCGCCTACGAGATCGAAGGGCGGGACGGAGGCCGCTACCGCGTCGTCGGCCGGCCGATCCCCAAGCGCGCACAAGGGCGCCTCACGCGCCGAAGGTCGCGTCCGCTTCGGACTGCCTGCCGAAGCGCCCGTGGTCGCCGTCTTCGGGGCGCTCGCCGGCGCCCGCTCGCTGAACGAGATGGCGGTCACCGCGTGGGGGGAGGCCGGACCGGCGGTGTTGCACATCTCCGGCGAACGCGACTACGCGGCGCTGAGCCGCCGCGTCGCGCGGCCCGACTACGTGCTCCTCCCGCAGACCGACCACTTCGGCGAGGCGCTCGCCGCCGCGGATCTGGCGGTGTCGCGGGCAGGCGGCACGGTTTGGGAGCTCGCGGCGGCGGGCACGCCCGCCGTCCTCGTCCCGTATCCGCACGCGACGGCCGACCACCAGACACTCAACGCCCGTCACTTCGAGCGGGGTGGCGGCGCAGTCGTCGTGTCTGACACCGCTGTGGAGAACGTGCCCGCCCTCGTCGAAGGACTGCTGGCGGATCCGGCTCGGCTGACGCGGATGCGCGAGGCGATGTTGCGGCTGGCCAAGCCCGATGCGGCCGAGGAGATCGCAGAGGAGCTGATCGAGCTTGCCCGCCGCCGCTGAGAGCGCTCCACTCGCTGGGCGCCGGCTCTACTTCGTCGGCATCGGCGGCTCCGGGCTCTCCGCTTACGCGAACATCGCGCGCGCCTGGGGCGCGGAGGTGCGCGGCTGGGATGTGCGCGAGACGATCTTCATGGAGACGCTCGAAGGCGTCGACGTCGATCTCGGCGGCGACCCCGACCCGCCCGCCGGGTGGGAGGTCGTCGTCTCCACGGCGCACCGCCACCGCATCGAGGGTACGCGACGCGGAGCATTCCTGGCCGAGCTCGTGGCTGCGCGCCCGTCCATCGTCGTCGGCGGCGCCCACGGCAAGACGACGACCGCCGGGATGATCGCGTGGGCGCTCCGAGACTCCGGCCACGATCCGTCGTGGATCGTCGGCGGCGTGATCCCGCAGCTCGGCGGCAACGCCGGGAGCGGCGGCGGCTGGCTCGTCGTCGAGGGAGACGAGTCCGATCGTTCCGGTTCGAGCTCCGCCCCCAGATCGCCGTGCTCACGAACGTCGAGCTCGACCACCACGCGACGTACGCCTCCGAGGCCGAGCTCGCGGCCGCGTTCGACGCGTGGCTCGCCGGCGTGCCGCACGTCGTCCGCAGCGAGGAGCTGCTGCCCGTGGACTTCGAGCTCGCGGTGCCCGGGGCGCACAACCGCCAGAACGCCGCGGCGGCCCTCGCCGCGCTCGAGCTCGCTGGCGTCGCGGGTGCTGACGCCGAGCGCGCCGTGCAGTCGTTCCGCGGTGCGGGACGCCGCTTCGAGCTCGTCGGCGAGCGGGGCGGCGTCGCGGTCTACGACGACTACGGCCACAACCCGACCGAGCTGCGCGTGACGCTCGAGACGGCGCGCGAGCGCACGCGCGGGAGGTTGATCGCCGTCTACCAGCCGCACGTGTACGAGCGCACGCGACAGCTCCATCGCGAGCTCGCGGACGCTCTCGGGCTCGCCGACCTGGCGATCGTGACCGAGGTGACCGGCGCGCGCGACGAGCCGCGCGACGGTGTCAGCGGCAAGTGGGTGGTCGACGCGCTTCCGCCCCACGTGCGCGCGGGTTGGGCGCCGACGCTCGACGACGCGGCGCGGCTCGCCCTCGCCTGGGCGCGGCCCGGCGACGTCGTCGTCACGTTCGGCGTGGGAGAGCCGTGGAAGATCGCCCGGGCGATCGTCGACGGGCTGCCCGCGTGACCGGCGCCGTCGAGGAGGACGTCGCGCTCGCCCGCTAGACGACGATCGGCACCGGCGGCCCCGCGGCCGCGTTCTCGCAGCCGAGCACGCTCGCCGAGCTGGAGGCCGTGCTGTACTGGGCAGAAGACCGGGGCCTCGGCGTCGCCGTGATCGGCCTCGGCTCGAACGTGCTCGTCGCCGACGCAGGCGTCGAACGTCTCGTCGTGCGGCTGGCGGGCGAGCTGGCCGCGGTCGACGACACGGGGGGGCTGCTGGTCGCCGGAGGAGGGGCGACGAACGCGGTCTGCCTGCACCGAGCGCGCGCGGCCGGTCTCGGCGGCTTCGAGTTCGCCTGCGCGATCCCGGGCACGGCCGGCGGCGGCGTGTGGATGAACGCCGGTGCGTACGGCAGCGACTGGGCGGCGATCCTCGTGCGTGCGCTCGTCGCCACGGCAGAGGGCACAGGCTGGCTGACCCCGGCCGAGCTCGGGCTCTCGTACCGGCATTCGGAGCTGCGTCACGGACAGGTCGTCGCCGGGGTCGAGTACCGGCTGGAACCGCGCCCCGAGGACGAGATCCGGGCGCACGTCGCGGAGCTCGTCGCGCAGCGCAAGGCGACCCAGCCGACGAACAAGCGCACGTTCGGCTCCGTGTTCAAGAACCCGCGAGGTGAGATCGGGGCGGGGCGGATGCTCGAGCTCTGCGGCCTCAAGGGCTACCGCGTCGGCGGCGCTCTCGTTTCCGAGAAACACGCGAACTTCATCGAGAACGCGGGCGGCGCGACGACCGCCGACTGCCTCGCGCTCATGGCCGAGGCGCGCCGTCGGACCAGGGAGCAGTTCGGCGTCGAGCTCGAGCACGAGGTCGTGCTGCTCGGCGACATCGGCGTCACGTAGGAGGCGTCCGCACGGCGACGAACTCGGACCCGTGGCCCGAGGGAGAGTCGAGCGAACCCGTGCCCGTTCGACGGAGTCGAGCGTCGTCGTCCCGTTCCCGCGCCGCCAGCGTGCCGACGCGCTCGATCTCGCGCGCCTCGTCCCGTCCGGCCGCTCGCTCCTGATCGCGTTCGGGATCGTCGCCGGCGCGCTCCTCGCGTGGTTCGTCGCCCGTGAGTCGTCGCTGTTCGAGGTGCGCGAGGTGCGCGTGGAGCAGGCATCGCCCGCAGTCGCCTCCCAGGTGCGCCGGGCGCTGCGCGACGAGCTCGGCCAGAGCCTGCTCAAGGTCGACGTCGCTGCCGCCGAGCGCGCGGTCGAGCAGCTGCCGACGGTGGAGTCGGCCCGCTCGACCGCGCCTTCCCGCACACGCTGCAGGTCGTCATCGTGCCGGAGCGGGCGGTGGCGGTCGTGCGGCAGGGCAAGACCTCGGCCATCGTCTCGGAGCGCGGCCGCGTGATGAGCAAGGTCGATCGCACCCGACGCCCGGAGCTGCCGCGCATCTGGGTGCGCAAGGACGTCGACCTGACGCCCGGCCGGATCGCCGACGGGGAGCTCGCCGCCGCCGTGCGCGCGGTCACCCCGCTCGTCCGCGGGAGGCTTCCCCGGCCGCGTCAGCTCGGTGCGGGCGACGACAGCAGAGCTCACGCTCCGGCTCCGCTCGGGGCTCGAGGTGCGGCTCGGCGACGCGTCCGACGCCGACCTCAAGCTCGCCGTCGCCGCCCGCGTGATCCCGCTGCTCGAGGAGGGGACACGCGCCCTCGACGTCAGCGTCCCCGAGCGTCCGGTGTCCTCCCAAACTCTCGACTCTCAGGTAGAGGTTGAGACTCCGACCTCGAGCCTACCTTGAGGTTTCCGTTGACAATGCCGACAAGGAGTCCGTACCCTTGCTGCGAACGAGGTTCGCAGCAGGGCCCAAACCCACCACTAGCTCGATGAGAGCTTGACGTCGAGGCAGGTCGAGATGACCGCATTCACGAACGGCACCGGCAACTACCTCGCGGTGATCAAGGTCGTCGGCGTCGGCGGCGGCGGCACGAACGCCGTCAACCGGATGGTCGAGTCCGGCCTCAGCGGCGTCGAGTTCATCGCCGTCAACACCGATGCGCAGGCGCTCCTGATGACGGACGCCGACGTGAAGATCCACATCGGCTCGAAGGCCACGCGCGGCCTCGGCGCCGGCGCCGACCCGGCCGTCGGGCTGGCCGCGGCGACGGAGAGCCGCGACGAGCTGAAGGAGGCGCTCAAGGGCGCGGACATGATCTTCGTCACCGCCGGCGAGGGCGGCGGCACGGGCACCGGCGCAGCGCCGGTCGTCGCCGAGCTCGGGCGCGAGCTCGAGGCGCTCACCGTCGGCGTCGTCACGCGGCCGTTCGGCTTCGAGGGCCGCCGCCGCGCCGAGCAGGCCGAGGTGGGCATCCAGAGCCTGCGCGACCGCGTCGACACGCTGATCGTGATCGAGAACGACCGCCTGCTGCAGGTCGTCGAGAAGAAGACGCCGGTCACGGAGGCGTTCCGCATCGCCGACGACATCCTGCGCCAGGGCGTGCAGGGCATCACCGACCTGATCACCGTCCCGGGCCTCGTCAACCTCGACTTCGCCGACGTGCGCACGATCATGCGCGACGCCGGCTCGGCGCTGATGGGCATCGGCACCGCGTCCGGCGAGAATCGCGCCGCCGACGCGGCGAACGCGGCCGTCTCGTCGCCGCTGCTCGAGACGACGCTCGACGGCGCCACCGGCGTGCTGCTGAACATCACCGGGCCGCCGAACGTCGGGCTGTTCGAGGTGAACGAGGCGGCGGAGGTCGTCACCGGCCACGCCGACCCGAACGCCAACGTGATCTTCGGCGCCGTGATCGACGAGTCGATGAGCGACGAGGTACGCGTGACGGTGATCGCGACCGGCTTCGGCGGCCGGCCGCGGCGACGTCGGGTGGAGCCGGCCGCGGTCGGCACCCATCGACCTCGACCGAGCGGACGACGCGGCTGGAGCCAGTCTCCACGGGCGACTCCGACATCGACATCCCGTCCTTCCTCAAGGATTAGCTCGGCCGTCACCCGGCGGCACAGGAGGCGGAGGTCTCTCCGCAACCACCGAGCGCGGCAGGGTGACGGAGGTGGTCGCTTCGGTCGCTTTCTTCACGGTCGGACGAGCTGACCGCACGCGCCGACGCACGTGCGGTTCCGAGGCTCCCGCGCGCGCTAGAGTCGCGGCCGTGGAAGCCGCGACGGACCTCCGCCGCACGCCGCTGTACGAGCGCCACGTCGCGCTCGGTGCGCGGATGGTGCCGTTCGCCGGCTGGGAGATGCCCGTGCAGTACGAGGGCGTGATCCCGGAGCACCTCGCGGTGCGGCGCGACGGCGGCGTCTTCGACGTCTCGCACATGGGACAGCTCCACGTCGAGGGGCCGAACGCGCTCGAGCTGCTGCAGGGGCTGCTCTCGAACGACCTCGACCGGATCGCCGACGGCGAGGCGCAGTACACGCTGCTCACGAACGAGCGCGGCGGCATCGTCGACGACCTGATCGCCTACCGGATCTCGCCTCATCACACGCTGCTCGTCGTGAACGCCGGCAACACCGCCGCCGCCTACGACTGGCTCAAGGAGCGCGAGATCCGCGGCTCCGAGGTGCGCGACGCCTCCGACGAGTACGCGCTGCTCGCCGTGCAGGGGCCTCGCTCGCTCGAGCGCTCGGCCTGCCCGAGGCGCCTGCGTTCACGCACTCGATGGGCGAGCTGGACGGGGTCGAGGTGATGGTCTGCCGCACGGGCTACACGGGCGAGCGCGGCGTCGAGCTGCTGTGCCCGGCCGAGGACGCCGTCGAGCTGTGGGACGCGGTCGTCGCGGCGCGGCGCCGTGCCGTGCGGCCTCGGCGCGCGCGACACGCTGCGGCTCGAGGTCTGCTATCCGCTGCACGGCAACGACATCACGCAGCGAGACGGACGCGATCTCGGCCGGGCTCGGCTGGACGTGCGCGCTCGACAAGGAGTTCACCGGTGCCGCGGAGCTGCGCCGGATCAAGGAGGAGGGCCCGGCGCGGCGGCTCGTCGCGTTCGTGATGGAGGAGAAGGCGGTCCCGCGCCAGGGCATGCCGATCGAGGGCGGCGGCGAGGTCACGTCGGGGACGCACTCGCCGATGCTCGACGTCGGCATCGGCATGGGGTACGTCCTCTCCGAGCCAGGCCGCGCCCGAGACCGAGCTCGTGATCGACGTGCGCGGCAAGCCGCGCCGGCGCACGCGTCGTCAAGAAGCCGATCTACGACGAAGGAGGGCGAGCTAGGTGGCAGTGCCGAGAGCTATCCCGAGGATCTCAAGTACCACCCGGAGCACGACTGGGCCCGCATCGAGGGCGACGAGGCGGTGCTCGGGATCACGTGGTGGGCCCAGGACGCGCTCGGCGAGCTCGTCCACTTCGAGGCGCCCGCAGTCGGCGGCACGACGACGAAGGACGAGCCGTACGGCGAGGTCGAGTCGGTCAAGGCCGTCTCCGACGTGATCGCGCCGCTGTCCGGCGAGATCCTCGAGGTCAACCAGAAGGCGGTCGACGAGCCGGAGATCGTCAACGACGACCCGTACGGCGAAGGGTGGCTCGTCCGCATCCGCCTCGCCGACCCGGCCGAGGTCGACGTCCTGCTCGACGTCGACGCGTACCGGGCGCTCGTGGCCGAGCAATGAACGCCGCCGGCTACCTGTCGCACACCGGCGCGGACCGCGACGAGATGCTCGCGCGATCGGCGTCTCCTCGGTCGACGAGCTGTTCGCGCAGATCCCGGAGCACGTGCGCTTCGCGCGGGACGCTCGACGTGCCGCCGGCGCTCGCCGAGGCCGAGCTCATGCGGCACCTCGAGGAGCTCGCCGCGCCGGAACGCGCACACCTCGACCGAGCTCTCGTTCCTCGGCGCCGGCATCTACGACCACTACGTGCCGGCGATCGTCGACACGATCCTGCAGCGCGGCGAGTTCCTGACCGCGTACACGCCGTACCAGCCGGAGATGAGCCAGGGCGTGCTGCAGGCGATCTTCGAGTACCAGACGGCGATCTGCGAGCTGACCGGGATGGACGTCTCGAACGCGTCCGGCTACGACGGCTGCACGGTCGCCGCCGACGCCTGCTACATCGCCAGGCATCACACCGGGCGCACGAAGGTCGTGCTCGCCGAGACGCTCAACCCGCAGGTGCGCCAGGTCGTGAAGACGTACGCGCCGGGCTTCGGCCTGGAGGTCGTCGAGGTCCCGCACGACGGCGGCGCCACCGATCCCGAGCGATTCGCGGCTGCGGCGCGCGACGCCGCGGTCGCCATCTTCCCGCAGCCGAACTTCTTCGGCTGTCCTCGAGCCCGCGCCCGAGCTCGCCGCCGCGGCCTCGCGAGCAGGGCGCGGTCGCCGTCGCGCACGTCGACCCGATCTCGCTCGGGGTGCTCGAGGCGCCCGGGCAACTACGGCTGCGAGATGGCGATCGGCGAGGGCCAGGGCCTCGGCAACTACCAGAGCTACGGCGGCCCGCACTACGGCTTCCTGGCGTCCCGGAGCACGTTCATCCGCCGCCTGCCGGGCCGGATCGTCGGCGAGACCACCGACCTCGAGGGGCAGCGCGGCTTCGTGCTCACGCTGCAGACGCGCGAGCAGCACATCCGCCGCGAGAAGGCCACGTCGAACATGACGACGAACCAGACGCTGCTCGCGCTCGGCGGCCTCGTCACGCTCTCCTGGCTCGGGCCGGACGGGCTCCGCGAGCTCGGGGAGACCTGCATGGCGCTCGCCGGCTACGCGAGGGAGCGGATCGGCTGGCCGCTCGCCTTCGACCGCCCGACCTTCAAGGAGTTCGCGGTGCGGACGCCGCTCCCGGCGCGCGAGGTCGTGCGCCGGGCCCGCGACGCGCGGCGTGCACCCCGGCTACGCGCTCGGCCGCGACTACGAGGGGCTGGACGACGTGCTGCTCGTCGCGCTGACGGAGAAGCGCACGCCGGCCGACGTCGACCGCCTCGCCGACGTGCTGCGGAGGTGCGTCGTAGATGGAGCTGATCTACGAGAAGCGCGGCGCGGACGGCGCGCCGGCCGCCCGCCGCAGCCCGACCTGCCCGTGCCCGAGGTGCCGGCCGAGCTCCGCCGCGCCCAGCCCGCCGCGTCTGCCCGAGCTGCCGGAGAACGAGATCGTGCGCCACTTCACGAAGCTGGCCGACCGCAACTTCGGCATCGACACGGGCTTCTACCCGCTCGGCTCCTGCACGATGAAGCACAACCCGCGCGTGAACGAGCGCGCCGTGGGCCTGCCCGGCTTCCGCGAACCTGCACCCGCAGCAGGAGGACGAGGGCGCGCAGGGCGCGCTCGAGCTGATGTGGGAGCTGCAGCAGATCCTCGCCGAGGTGGCGGGCCTGCCGGCGGTCACGCTGCAGCCGGCGGCCGGCTCGCAGGGCGAGCTGACCGGCCTGATGCTGATGCGCGCGTACTTCGCCGATCGCGGCGAGGGCGACAGCGCGACACGATCATCACCGCGGACACGGCGCACGGCACGAACCCGGCGAGCGTGACGATGGCCGGCTACAAGCTCGAGAAGGTCGCGACCACCGAGCGCGGCAACCTCGACCTCGACGACCTGCGCGCGAAGGTGAACGAGCGCACCGCCGGGCTGATGCTGACGAACCCGTCCACGCTCGGCCTCTTCGACGAGGGCATCGCCGAGGTGGCGGACATCTTCCACGACCAGGGGGCGCTCCTCTACTACGACGGCGCGAACCTGAACGCCGTCGTCGGCATCTCGCGGCCCGGCGACATGGGCTTCGACATCGTCCACTACAACCTGCACAAGACGTTCTCGCAGCCGCACGGCGGCGGCGGACCCGGTGGCGGCCCGGTCGCCGTGCGCGCCGAGCTCGAGCCGTTCCTGCCCTCGCCGACAGGTCGTGCGCGACGGCGACGCGTTCCGGCTCGACCACGACCGCCCGCAGTCGATCGGCCGCGTGCGCGGCTTCGCCGGGCCGTTCGGTGTGTTCGTGCGCTCGTACGCGTACATGCGCGCGTACGGACCGGCGCTGCAGGCGATGTCCGAGACGGCGGTGCTCAACGCGAACTACGTCCTCGCGCGGCTGCGGGACGAGTACGAGCTGCCGTACGACCGGCTCTGCATGCACGAGTTCGTGCTCTCGGCGCGGGCGCTCAAGACGCGAGCACGGCGTCACCGCGCTCGACGTCGCGAAGCGGCTGATGGACTACGGCGTCCACCCGCCCACGATCTACTTCCCGCTCGTCGTGCCCGAGGCGCTGATGATCGAGCCGACGGAGACGGAGACGAAGGAGCGGCTCGACGCGTTCGTCGAGGCGATGAGGCAGATCGCGCGCGAGGCGGCCGACGACCCGCAGCTGCTGCAAGGACGCGCCGCATTCCCGGCCCGGTGCGGCGACTCGACGAGGTACGGGCGGCGAAGGAGCCGGTCGTCAAGTACGCGTTCGGCGAGAGTGCGGTGCGCTCCGAGGCGTGAGATCGGGCGCTGAGGGTACGATCGTCGCAGTGACCCGGGGCGTGCGCTGACGTGGACGAGGCGACCGTGATCGTCACGCACGAGCTCGTCGAGCTCGCCCACGACCTCGCGCGCGCCGTGCAGGAGCACGACGTCCCGCGGCTCGAGCTCCTGCTCGCCGCAGAGTTCACGCTGCACGGCGCGGCGGGCCAGTTCGACCGGGTGGAGTTCCTCGCGGCCGCGGCCGGGCCGTACGAGATCGACGAGTTCGCCTACGAGGAGATCGACCCGGAGGTCTACGGCAACACCGGCGTGCTCGTGTCCCGCTACTGGCAGCGGGCGCGGCTCGACGATCGCGATCTCTCGCACCGGATGCACGTGACTGACATCTGGGTGCGCCGCGACGGGCGCTGGCAGATCGTCCGCCGCCACGCCACGATCGCCGCCTGAGCGTCAGCCGCGCAGCGTCGCGAGGGCGCTCGGCAGCGCGAGGAGGCGGAGCGGGACGAACACGATCCACGCCAGCGCCGTATGAGGTGCTGCATACACGGCGTCCGACGGCGACGACGACGAGCCCGCCGAGGGTGGCGACCAGGCTGGCGAGGAACAGGGCGTCTCGGCGCGGTCGAGCGGGGCTCAAGCCGGCGGCTGCCAGAGCTCGATCCGGTTGCCCTCCGGGTCGATGCACCAGCCGAAGCGGCCGTACTCGTGCTCCTCGACCTCCTCGGCGACCTCGACACCTCCCGCGCGGAGCTGGGCGAGCATCGCATCGAGGTCACGCACGGTGAAGTTCGTCATGAACTGCTTGTCCGCCGGCCAGTAGCCGGTGCGCTCGTCGAACGGCACCCAGTGCGTGTCCCGCGAGGAAGCGAGGATCACGTAGCCCTCGTCGTTCACCGGGAGACCGAGGTGCTCGGCGTACCAATCCCGGAGCGCCTCCGGCTCGCGCGCGCGGAAGAAGACACCCCCGACCCCCGTGACGCGCTCCATCAGCGCCTGGCCGCCAGTTGGCCGCACGCGGCGGCGATGTCCCGTCCGCGCGTGAGGCGGACGGTGGCAGGCAGTCGGGCCCGGTCGAGCACCGCCTTGAAGCGCTCGATCGTCTCCCGCGAGGAGCCGTCGTACGAGCCGGTCGGGTTGTACGGGATCAGGTTGACCTTGAACGAGGCGGCATCGAGCAGCGCCGCGAGCGCGTGCGCCTGGGCGGGGGAGTCGTTCACGCCCGCCAGCATCACGTACTCGACGAACACCTTCCGGCGCCGAAGCGCGACGTAGCGGCGGCACTCCACGAGCACCTCCTCGAGCGGATAGCGGTGGTTGACCGGCATCAGCTCCGATCGCAGGGCGGGCTCGGCGCCGTGCAGCGAGAGCGCAAGCCGAATCGGCTGCTCGACCTCGTCCACGAAGCGGGTGAGACCGGGCAGCCAGCCGACGGTGGAGATGGTGGTGCGGCGGTGCGTGATGCCGACTTCGGGTAGCGCGCGGGCGGCGGCTAGGACGTTGTCGACATTGAGGAACGGCTCGCCCATGCCCATGAACACCGCATGGTCGACGGCCTCGGCGCGGCGGAAGTGCAGCGCCTGGTCGACGATCTCCCACGGCGTGAGGTTGCGCCCGAAGCGCATGCTCCCCGTGGCGCAGAAGGTGCACGTGAGCGGGCAGCCGGACTGCGACGAGAGACAGACGGAGCGCCGCCCGTCCCGGTAGCGCATCAGCACTGCCTCGACGGGGTGACGGTCGTGCGTGCGGAAGAGCGCCTTCACGGTGCCGTCTCTCGAGCGGTGCTCCTCCGCCAGCGCAAGCGTCGAGAACGGGACCTCGTCGGCGAGCGCAGCGCGCAGCCGCGCGGGGAGGTTCGTCATCTCCTCGTACCCCGACGCACCGCGCGCCGCCCACTCCCAGACCTGGTGGGCACGATACGCGGGCTCCTTGCGCTCCGCGAGCGCGCGCGTGAGGAGATCGCGATCCATCGCTAGCCGTCGATCCCTGCCACGAGCCGGCCGTCGGCATCGCGGACGAAGCAGCACAGGTCCCGCCCGTCGCGGTAGCCGGTCTGTTCGACGTTGAAGGCGTGGATCTGCTCTTTGAGCTCGGCGCGATCGGCAGCGGGGGCCGTGTCGAGGATCCAGATCTCCATGCGTCCGAGCGTAGCTCCGGCGGACCGGGCGGGCGCCGCCGCCTCACCCGAAGCACCAGTGAAGGTGAGGCGCCGCGCGTGCCGTACGCGTTCGTCGCCTGGCGAAGCGCCGCGCCGCTCGATCCGCCGGGCCGCTTCAGCGTCTCACCACGTTGCGGGACCCACGCGAGCCCGCTCCGAGCCCAGCGGCCGAGAGGAAGCTGCGCGCCGCGCGGGTCTCAGCGGTCCGCTGCAGTGGTTGAATGCGACGGGTGATCGATCTTCGCTCCGACACCGCCACGCGTCCCTCGCCGGGCATGCGCGCCGCGATCGCCTCCGCGGTCGTCGGCGACGAGCAGAAGCGCGAGGACCCGACCGTCGCTGCGCTGCAGGAGCGGGTCGCCGCGATGCTCGGGCAGGAGGCGTCGCTCTTCCTGCCCACGGCGACGATGGCGAACCAGATCGCCCTCAAGCTGCACACGCGGCCGGGCGACGTGCTGCTCGCGGAGGAGCACTCGCACGTGCTCATCTACGAGTACGGGGGCGCCGCGGTGCACGCGGGTCTCGTCACCCTCGGTCTGCGGGGCGTCGACGGTCTCCTCACGGCCGAGCAGGTGCTGGAGGCCGCCGAACCGAGCACGAAGGTCGCCGATCAGCGTGTCGCGCTTCTCTCGGTCGAGGACACGCACAACTCGTCCGGCGGGCGGGTGTGGCCGCTCGAGGCACTCGACACGGCCGTCGGCGCGGCCCGTGAGGCAGGGCTGGCCGTCCACCTCGACGGCGCCCGTCTGCTGAACGCCTCCGTCGCGCAGCGGGTCGAGCCGGCGGCGATCGCCTCGCGCTTCGACACGGTCACGATCTGCCTCTCCAAGGGACTCGGCTGCCCGCTCGGGGCGCTGCTCGCCGGCTCGGCCGAGACGATCGAGCGCGCCTGGCGCGAGAAGCACCTCTTCGGCGGCGCGATGCGCCAGGCGGGAATCGTGGCTGCGGCCGGGCTCTACGCACTCGACCACAACGTCGCCCGGCTCGCCGACGACCATGCCCGTGCGCGAGCGCTCGCCGAGGCCTGGGCGACGGCTGACCTACCGATCGACCTGGAACAGGTGCAGACGAACTTCGTGCAGATCGACGTGGCAGGCCTCGGCCTCGGCCGCGACGAGGCGCTCGCGCGGATGAAGGAAGCGGGCGTCGGCCTCTCCTCCACGATCCACCCGACGGTCGTCCGGGCCGTCACGCATCTCGACGTCAATGACGAGGACGTCGAGCGTGCCTGCGAGCTCGTCCCGCGGGCGCTCGGAACGCTGGCGCCTGTCTAGCTGTCCACGCGCTCGCCGGCGAGGAAGAACGCCACGGCGACGACCGTGTACGCGGCGACGAGGAGGGCGCCGCGCACGCGTGAGGAGTGGCCGCCCGACAGGATGGCGGCGGTGAAGACCAGGGCGAACGCCAGCGCGCCGATCTCGACGACGCGGAAGCCCAGCGCGAGCGGGTCGATCAGCCAGGACAGGAGCACGACCGCCGGCACCAGGAACACGGCGACCTGGGCGGCCGACGCGAGCGCGATCTCGGCGGCGAGCGCGATCTTCCCGCGATAGGCGACGAGGACGGCGCCGCCGTGCTCGGCAGCATTGCCGACGATCGCCACGATCACGGCAGCCACGAAGAACTCGCTCAGCCCGAGCTGGTTGGCGAACGCTTCGAGGGTGCCGACGAGGATCTCAGCGACGAGGGCCGTCAGGACGGTGGCGGCGCCCAGCACGACGAGGGACCGGGGGAGCGACCACGCTTCGATCTCCTCGTCGGAGGCGATGTGCATCAGCCGGTGCCGCCGCAGCGAGTACCACGTCGCTCCGACGTACACGATGAGGAGGACGATCGAAACCGGCACCGACAGGTCGACGATCAGGTTGCGGTCGGGGTCGCCGTCCCAGCTCGGTACGGCCGGGATGAGAAACAGGGCGACCGCCAGGCCGATCGCCGAGAACGACATGAAGCTCGACCAGCGATCGATCGCGCCGCTGCCGCCCGCGAACAGCGAAAAGCCGAGGACGAGAAGCAGATTGCCGATCACGGAGCCCGTCAACGAGCCCCGCACGACCTCGGTCAGACCCGCATTGACCGCGAGCAGGGCGATGATCAGCTCCGGGGCGTTGCCGAACGTAGCGTTGAGGAACCCGCCGATCCCCGGCCCCGTGTGCTCCGCGGCGTGGTCGGTCGCTTCGCCGATCAGCCAGGCCAGCGGCACGAGCGCGACGGCGGCGAGAACGAACTCCGTCACATCGCTGAGATCGGCGAGGTAGTGCAACGCGATCGTCAGCGGCGCAAGCCCGATGAGGAGGAAGAGGACCTTCCGGAACATGGGCAGCAACCCTACCGTCGCCCCGCGGAATCTCCTGCACTGCACGAAAAGCAGGGATTTGTCAAGTCTTGCGGAGGGTCGGCCACCCCTGCCACGATCTCGACGTGAGCGAAATTCAACACGCGCCCGTCGAGCTCCCCCTCCACCCTCAGGACGAGGTGGAGTGCAGGCGCTGCGAGGTCCATTGCGACAAGGTGGTGTACCCGGGCGCCTGCATCGACCGCTCGTGCCCGTTCGTCTACGCGTACGAGGCCTGGGGTCACACGTACATGGGCTGCATGCAGAAGGTCTTCGAGGTGGAGATCGACCTCGAGCTGCTACGAGCCGCTGAACGGCGCCGCGACGGCTTCGGTGGCGTGAAAGCGCGACGCGCGCCGCTGCCCATGTGCCGAGTCGAGGTCTCCTCCTGCTACGACGCCCGTGAAGACGAGCTCGGCTGCCGCAACCCCGAGTTCTTCGAGATGCCGCACGCCCGCCCGAGCTTCCGCGTCTTCGCGCGCGTGTAACGCCGATCCCGAGCACGAGAAGGCACGCGCTGCTCGAACGGCACTTTGCCCTGCCTTCTCGCGCCCTTCACGATCCTCTCACTCCAGCAGCAGCTGGAAGAAGACGAGGTCGAGCCGTCGGCCGAACTTCGTCCCGACCTCGCGGAAGTGCGCCACCCGCTCGAAACCGAGCCGCTCGTGCAGCACCATGCTCGCTTCGTTCTCCCCCGATGCGCCGCCGACCATCGTGTGCATCCCGCGCCGCCGGGCGTCCTCGATCAGCTCCGAGAGCAGGCGTGTGGCGATGCCACGCCGTCGATGTGCGGCGTCGACGTAGACGGAGTGCTCGACCGTGAACCGGTAGCCCGTCGGCGGTCGGAAGCTCCCGAAGGTTGCCCATCCGGCCAGACGCCCGTCGTGGGCCACGGCGACGAGTAGTGGCCACGTCTCCGCCTGCTTGGCGTCGAACCATGCGAGCTGCTCGTCGAGGGTTCGCGGCTCACGGTGCCAGCTGGCGGTCGTGTGCTCGATTGCGTCGTTCAAGATGGCGAGGATGCCAGGGACGTCGGCTCGTGTTGCCGGCCGGATGGTTACGCTCATCGGTGCGCCTTTCGGCGCCGTGCCCGGGCCAGCCCGCGCCGGTGGAGAGCACGCAGGCGGAGCACCTCTTCGGCGTCGGGCCCGTGGCCGTCGGGCCCCGGCGTCTCCAGGATCGCAGGAAGCTCCTGGAACGCAGGGTGCGCGAGGAAGGTGCCGAGACCCTCGCCCATCAGGCCGGCGCCGATCGAGGCATGCCGGTCGCGGTTGGAGCCGAGCGGTGTCGCCGCGTCGTTCACGTGCAGGCAGCGCAGTCGGCCGACGCCGATCCGCGCGTCGAGGTCCGTCACGGCGTCGTCGAGCGTCCGCGGACGCGTGACGTCGACGCCCGAGACGAACCAGTGGCACGAGTCGAGACAGACCCCAAGCCGTCGATGGCAATCGAGCGCGTCGACGATCAACGCCAGCTCGTCGACCGAACGCCCGATCGTGCCACCGGCGCCTGCCGAGTTCTCGAGCAGGAGCCACAGGCGGTCGTCCGTCAGCTCGAGGAGCCCGCGCAGCGCCGGCACGATGCGCTCGAGCGCCCCTTCGAGCCCCGTGCCGAGGTGCGAGCCGATGTGCAGCACCACCCCCTCGGCCTCGATCGCTGCTGCCGTGCGCAGCGTGGCCTCGAGCGCGGAGACTGACTTGGCGTGGAACTCCGGGTCGGGGCTTGCGAGGTTGCAGAGGTAGAGGGCGTGGACGACGACCGACCCGATCCCTGCCTGCCCACGCTCCCGCCGGAAGCGTGCGACCACTTCCGGCTCGTGCTCGGGGTGGCGCCACGTGCGCGGGCTCTGGCTGAACACCTGGATCGCGTCGCAGCCGAGCTCCACGCCACGGGAGACGCCGCCCGAGATGCCGCCGGACACGTGGGCGCCGAAGAGCACGCGGCTAGGCTACTCGGGCATGAGGCGTCCCATGTCGACTTCGCGACCCATGTCGATCGCGGCGACCGGCCGCGCAAGCGGCCGCTTCAGGGACTGTCGCGATCCCGGATTCGCCGTTGCGAATCCGGGATCTGCGGAGCGGAGATGAGCGTCCGCTCCATGTCGATCGCGGCGACCGGCCGCGCTAGCGGCCGCTTTAGGGATTGTCGCGATCCCGGATTCGCCGTTGCGAATCCGGGATCTGCGGAGCGGAGATGAGCGTCCGCGTCCGCATGGCACCGAGCCCGACCGGCTACCTCCACATCGGCGGCGTGCGCACGTTCCTCTTCAACTGGCTGTTCGCGCGCGGGCGCGGCGGCGAGTGCCTGCTGCGGATCGAGAACACCGACACGAGCCGAGAGGTTGCGGAAGCGGTCGAGCAGATCGAGCGCTCGTTGCGCTGGCTCGGGATCGAGTGGGACGGCGTCACGCGCTTCCAGCTCGACTCTGCCGACCGCGCCCTGGAGGAGGCGCGGAGTCTCGTCGCCAAGGGCGCGGCGTACGAGGACGAGGGCGCGATCCGTCTACGCATGCCCGACGAGGGCGTCGTCGGCTGGGACGACGCCGTCAAGGGCGCGGTCGAGTTCCCGGCGGAAGAGCTCGATGACTTCGTGCTCGTCCGCTCCGATGGGCGCCCGACCTACAACTTCGCCAATCCGGTCGACGATTGGCTCGACGGCATCACGCACGTGATCCGGGGCGACGACCACGTCTCCAACACGCCGAAGCAGCTCGTCGTCCTCCGCGCCCTCGGCGCCGAGCCGCCCGTCTACGCCCACGTCCCCAACGTGTTCGGCGAGGACGGCAAGAAGCTCTCCAAGCGTCACGGAGCCGTGTCCGTCGACGAGTTCCGGCGTGAGGGCTACGTCGCCCCGGCACTCATGAACTTCCTCGCCCTGCTCGGGTGGGCGCCCGACGGCGAGACCACGATCATGAGCCGCGACGAGCTGGTGGAGCGCTTTTCGCTCGAGCGCGTGGGACGGAGCCCGGCGACGTTCGACTACGCGAAGCTCGACTGGATGAACGGCGTCTACCTGCGTGCGCTGCCGGTCGACGAGTACGCCGGCGTTCTGCTCGCCTACCTGCGCGAGAGCGGGCTCGATTGGGGCGAGGCCCGCATCCGCGCCGCCGCCCCGCTCGTGCAGGAGAAGATCGGCCGGCTCGGCGAGTTCCCGGAGTTCGCCGGGTTCCTCTTCCATGACGTGCGGCCCGACCCGGCGCTCCTCGACTCTCGCGTCCTGGCGGCGGCAGAGGAGAAGCTCTCGGCCGTCGAGCCGTGGTCTGCCGAGAGGGTCGAGACGGCTCTGAAGGAGCTGTGCGAGGAGCTAGGCGAGAAGCCGCGGACGGTCTTCGCCCCGATCCGCGTCGCGGTCACCGGGTCGAGGGTCTCGCCGGGCCTGTACGAGTCGCTGGAGCTGCTCGGCCGGGAGACCTCTCTCGCACGGTTGCGCCGCGCGACGCGGGAGGCGGCACCGGCATGAGTACGCCCACCATCCTTGTACCGACCACGTTCGAGGGGCGCCTCGAGCAGTATCTCTACGAGCGCTCGGAGGAGGCGCGCCGCGTGCGGGTGGGCGAGAAGGAGACCTCCGAGCAGGCGGCCATCGTCGCCCGTTACGCCGACCTCTTCACCCGCCCCCAGCTCGACGCGCTCCGGGAGGCGGAGCGGGAGGCGTCCGAGGCCGAGCGCGAACGCCTCTACCGGCTACGTGCGACCTGCGAAGGCGGCATCGTCGTGGCCGAGCTGGCCGCGCGTTCAGACGAGCTCGAGAACGCGATCCTCGCCGCGCGTGTCGAGTGGCGGGGAGAGCAGTTGCCCCTGCGCACGGCGCAGGCTCGGCTCGCGACCGAGCCGTCCTACGCAGATCGCGACGCGCTCGGCGAGGCACAGCTCGCCGTCTCTGCCAGCTTCAACGACGACCGGCGTGGGCTCCTCGCCGACGGCGAGGTGCTCACGGCGGTGCTCTCCGGCGAGCCGGACCCCGTGCGCCGCAGCGAGCAGGAGAAGCAGATCCCGCTCCGACCGCTCCTCGACGCGCTCGACACCGCGCGCGTCTCCACCACGTCGGCGTTCACGACGATGCGCAGCCGGTGGCTCGAGAGACTGCTCGGGGCCGAACGGGCCGAGACGCCGACCTCGTCTCACGTCCCGTGGATCCGGCGACTCTCGCCGCTCGAAGCGACGTACACGAAGGAGCGCGCGGTACCGGTCGTGCTGTCCAGTCTCGCGTCCCTCGGCTTCGAGCTCGAGCGCGAGCCCGGGATCCGGCTCGACCTGGACGACCGGCCGCAGAAGTCGCCGCGCGCGTGCGTGATCGCCTCCGATCCGCCGCGCGTCGTCTGGCTGATCACGCGCTCTCAGGGCGGCATCCACGACTACGAGGCGCTGCTCCACGAGGCGGGTCATGCGCTCCACTACGCGGGGCTCGATCCCTCGCTGCCGTTCGCCTTCCGGCGCCTCTCGCGCGACCACGCGCTGACCGAGATCTACTCGTTCCTGCTCGACTCGATCGCCCGCGAGGCCGTCTGGCACGGCCAGCATTTCGGGCTCGCGGACCACGAGGCCGAGACGAACGCGGAGGCCACGCGGTTCGTCAACGCACTCCTCTACCGGCGCTACACGGCCAAGCTCGCCTTCGAGCTCGACTTCTGGAGCCGGTTCGCCGAGGACGGCGGCACGCCGGGCGGGTACGAGGAGCGGCTCACGGCAGCGACGGGGATCCGCTACCGCGCCGCCGGGTACCTCTCGGACCTGGACGGAGGCTTCTACTCCGCCGACTATCTCCGGGCGTGGATCCGCGCCGCCCAGGTGCGAGAGCGCCTGCGGCTCGACGTGGGTGAGGACTGGTGGCGTCGGCCCGAGACGGGCGAGTTCCTGCGCGCGCTCTTCCGTGAGGGCACGCGCCCGTCGAGCGAGGACGTCGCCGCACGGGTCGGCTTCGACCCCCTCGACACGAGACCGCTCGAGGTCGAGCTGGCCGGCACGGGCCGGCCGCGTTCCTCGACGACACCGGCCACATGAGCGGTGTGGACCCGCTGCTCGCGCTCGATTCGCGCGGTACGCGCCGGGACGGTCGTCGACGGCGATCTCGTGCTCCTGCTCGCCGCGGGGACGGGCTCACGTTGGCGGCCAGCGTGGTCCGCTGGGGGCCGGCATGACCGCACTCCGTGACCTCGTCGGCACCGAGCTCGGGCCGACGCGCTGGTTCGACGTCCCGCAGGAGCGGATCGATGCGTTCGCCGCGGCGACCGACGACCCGCAGTGGATCCACGTCGATCCGGCGCGCGCCGCGGCCGAGGGCCCGTTCGGCTCGACGGTCGCGCACGGGTTCCTCACGCTCTCGCTGTGCGTCCCGATGCTGTACGAGGTGCTGCCGCCGGCGCCGTTGGCGATCAACTACGGCCTCAACCGGGTGCGCTTCCCCGCGCCCGTTCCGGTCGAGAGCCGCGTGCGCGGTCGCCTGGTCGTGCGCTCGGTGGAGGACGTCGCGGGCGGCGAGCAGGCCGTGATCGAGGCCACGGTGGAGCGCGAAGGCGGCGCCAAGCCGGTGTGCGTCGCCGAGCTCGTCGTGCGCGTCTTCCGCGCCGTGTAGCCTCGCTCAGCTCCCGGCTGCCGCTTCCATCACTGCGAGGCGGGTGTAGTAGTCGGGCAGCTCCTTGAGGTGCGCCCAGGCGATCTTCCCCGTTACGAGCTCGTCGTCGCCGGTGACGTCCGTCTCCGGGTCGTGCGCTCCGTGCTCGAGCTCGACGTCGAGCCCCTGGCGGAACTGCTCCACGTCGAACGGGGAGGTTGCCCAGTCGATCCCGATCGCCTCGCCGATCCGCCGTGCGTCGTCGCTGCCGAATCGCGTGGTTGCGGTCATCTCGTCTCCCTTCGGCTGTGCGCCCATCGTCGCCGCGCAGCGTGCGTCCCGCATCGGGGCGCACGCGGAGCGGGCAGGTGGCGGCTACGGATCGAGCTTCACCCACCGTGCCCGTGACTCGAGGTGCCCGAAGGTCGTAGCGCCGCCCCGTCCTGAGACTCGACGGCCGCCACAGTGACTGCGACGGGACGGCGCCAGTGCGAGGCGATCAAGGGGGGAGACATCGCCACGCCCGTCGACTGTAACCCCGAGCGTGTGCCTCGTGCAACGAGGATCACGACTCTGCTCGTCGTCGGACGTCGAGATCGCCGCGCTTCGGCCTTCGTGATCTCCCCGTTTTGACGTGGCGCCAGCGCTCGGAGAACGGGAGCGGGGAGCCGTTGCCCAGTACGTGCAATTGGGGTTCGGAGGCGGTGCCGACGCTTGACCGACGCCGGGGGGCGGCCCCGATCACTACGGTTCCCGTTGCGTGGTCGAGCGCCGACCCACGGAGCAGCGACCGCAACGACACACGAGTTTGGAGGGAGGCCAGATGAGCACCGACACGACCGCCCCGGACACCATCGTCCTGATTCACGGGCTCTGGATGACCCCGCGCAGCTGGGAGCATTGGGCCCCCTACTACGAGCAGCGCGGGTATCGCGTTCTCACGCCGACGTATCCCGGCTTCGAGGTCGAGGTCGAGGCGTTGCGCGCCGACCCGACGCCGATCGCCTCGCTCACGGTGCCCGAGACGGTGGCGCACCTCGCGGGCGTGATCACCGAGCTCGACCGGCCGCCGATCATCATGGGCCACTCCTTCGGCGGAACCCTCACGCAGCTTCTGCTCGACCACGGCTGTGGCGCCGCCGGCGTGGCAATCGACTCGGCGCCCACGGAGGGCGTGCACGTCTCCCCGCCGTCCCAGATCAAGTCGCTGTTCCCGATCCTCAAGAACCCGGCCAACCGTCACAAGGCAGTCGGATTCACTCCGAAGGAGTTCCACTACGCCTTCACCAACACGCTGAGCGAAGAGGAGTCCGCCAGGGTCTACGAGCGCTACCACATCCCTGCGCCCGGGAACTGGGTCTGGGCGTACGGGCTGATCGCCAACTTCAAGCCCGGTCATCAGGAGACCTGGGTGAACTACAAGAACCGCCCACGCGCCCCGCTCCTCTTCATCGCGGGCGGCGCGGACAACATCATGCCGCCCTCGGTCAACCGGTCGAACGCGAAGCACTACACGTCCGACACGATCACCGAGGTCGAGGAGTTCCCCGGTCGCTCCCACTGGACGTGCGGCGAGGATGGCTGGGAGGCGGTCGCGGACTACGCCCTGGAGTGGGCGATTGCACACGCCTCCGCGGGGGAGATGGCTGTCGCCGAGCGCGCATGACACAAGACCCGGAAGGCCCGCCGGTGATGGAGATCCGTCTCACCCACATCGGCGGGCCGACCGTCCTGATCGAGGTCGGTGACTGGCGTTGGCCGGCCCGGCGATCGCCGCGGCCGATCTCCCCCGGATCGACGCGGTCCTGCTGACCCACGACCACCACGGCGACAACCTCGACGCCGTCGGACGCGCGCTCCTCCCGGCTGCAGGCGTCGTGATCACCACCGCTTCCGGCGCCAAGCGCCTCGGGGGCACGACGCGCGGCCTCGAGCCATGGCAATCCACGCGGCTCGAAGCGCCGGGACGGCCGGCGATCGAGCTCACCGCCACGCCCTGCCGTCACGGGCCGCCGCTGAGCCACCCGATCATCGGCGATGTGATCGGCTTCGCGCTCCGCTGGGACGGCCAGCAGCACGGTGTCCTGTGGATCTCCGGCGGCACGGTGCTCTACGAGGGCGTGCGCCGGGTCGCCGACCGACTGCAGATCGGCACCGCCATCCTCCACCTGGGAGGCGTGCGATTCCCGGTCACGGGGCCGGTGCGCTATAGCGATCAAGAGCAAGCGGACCTGCGCGGCGTGAAGGTCGAGTGACGCATCGTCGGCTGACCATCTGCTCCGTCGAGACGGTGCCGCTGAGGGTGCCGCTCGCCCGCACGTTCCATGGCAGCCACTACCGGATGACGCATCGCTCGACGATCGTCACCCGCATCCGAACCGAGGAGGGGATCGTCGGCGAGGCCTACGCCGGGGACGAGGACGCTGGTCTGCTCGAGATCGAGCGGATCATCGCCGACGAGATCACGCCGCAGCTCCTCGGCGAGGACGCGTTCGGGGTTGAGCGTTGCTGGGAGCTCGCCCGGCCGGCGACGTACGACATCCTGCGTGACCGGCGCTACGGTCTCGTGGCGTGCGCGTGTGTCGACTCGGCGATCTGGGACGCAGTCGGCAAAGCGCTCTCGCAACCGCTGTGGCGCCTCTGGGGCGGATACCGCCGGCAGCTGCCGATGATCGCGATCGGCGGCTACTACGAGGAGGGCGCCGACGTCGAGGCCGAGGTCACAGCGCTGCGGGAGCTGGGGGTCGGCGGCATGAAGCTCAAGGTCGGTGGGCTCGACCCGGACGCCGACGCGGAGCGCGTGCGGCTCGCGAGGCGGGCCGGAGGCAACGACTTCATCCTGGCAGCGGACGCCAACCAGGCCTGGACTCCGCTGGAGGCGGTTCGCTTCGCGCAGCTGGTCGAGGAGGTCGGCCTGGTTTGGTTCGAAGAGCCGTGCCGCTGGCACAACGATCTACGCGCCATGCGCGACGTCCGCTACAAGGCCGGAGTGCCGATCTGCGCCGGTCAGAGCGAGTACACGGCGGGCGGTTGCGCAAACCTGATCGTCGAGGGCGCCGTCGACGTGTGCAACTTCGACGCCTCCTGGTCGGGTGGGCCGACCGAGTGGAGGCGCGTTGCCGGGCTGGCGCACGCCCGCGATGTGCGGATGGCGCACCACGAGGAGCCCCAGGTGGCCAGCCACCTGCTCGCGTCGATCCCGCACGGGACGTTCGTCGAGTGCTTCCATCCCGACCGCGACCCGATCTGGTGGAACCTCGTCGCGAACCGGCCGGCCCTCCGAGACGGGACGATCGAGCTGGGGGATGCACCGGGCTTCGGCTGGGAACTGGACGAGGCCTTCATCGACGCTCATCGCGTCGGGGGGTAGCAGGTGTTCCTGCCGCTCGTCGACTGGTTCGGCGACGACGACGTCGAGCAGCTGTTCACGCAGGAGTCCCTGGTCGGTGCGTGGCTCGCGGTCGAGCGGGCGCTCGCGTCGGCGCAGGCCGAGCTGGGAGTCATCCCACCGGAGGCGGCTGCCGCAATCGAGGCGGTCGCGGTGCCGGAGAACGTCGACCTCGCACAGCTGCGGTCGCGGACCCTCGTCGTCGGTTACCCGATCCTGCCCTTGCTCGAGCAGATCGGCGAGCGCTCCGCCGAGGCTGCCCGCTACGTCCACTGGGGCGCAACCACGCAGGACATCATGGACACCGGCCTCGCGTGTCTCGGAGGGCGTGCGCTCGATCGAATCGACGCGCTCACGCATGCGCTCGGCGAGGAGGTTGCGAGCAAGGCCGAGGCACACCGCGCGACCGTGATGCCCGGCCGCACCCATGCCCAACCCGCCGTCCCGATCACCTTCGGCGGGAAGCTGGCCGTCTGGCTGGCCGAGCTGACCCGCCAGCGCGAGCGGCTCCGTAGTGCCCGCACGCGGCTCGCCGTCGTACAGTTGTTCGGCGCCGCCGGCACGGCTGCTGCGCTTGGACCACAGAGCCGCGCCGTTCGGCATCGCGTGGCGGAGAAGCTAGGGCTCGGGGCGGTCGACGTCCCCTGGCACACCGCCCGCGATTCCGTGGCCGAGGTGGGGCTCGTGCTCGCTGCGACGGCGGGCACGTGCGGCAAGCTGGCCCGCGAGGTGATCGAGCTCTCCCGTCCCGAGATCGGGGAGGTACGCGAGGAGGGAGGCCACCTCCGAGGTGCGTCCTCGACCATGCCGCAAAAGGCCAACCCGATCGGCAGTGAAGCGGTCGTCGGCCTGAGTATCCTCTCCGCCCAGCAGAGCGGCGCCTTGCTCGTCGCGCTTCAAGGAACGCACGAGCGCGCCGCCGGCGAGTGGCAGGTGGAGTGGGATGCTCTGCCCCTCACGTTCGCCGCGACGGCCGGCGCACTCGCCGGGGCGCGGCGGCTGCTGGAAGGCCTCCGCATCTTCCCCGAACGGATGCGGGCGAATCTCGACGGTGAGGGCGGTCTGATCATGGCCGAGGCGGCGATGATCGCCGTCGCCGACGTCGTCGGGCGCGCCAGCTCTCACGCACTGGTCGCCGAGGCCTCCTCCGTGGCGCGCTCGGAGGGCGTCTCCCTGCGAGAGGCACTCGAGCGAACCCTCGACCGAGAGACGCTGGACGCGCTTCCGCCCCTCGCCGCCGTGCTCGATCCCGACACCTACCTCGGCGAGACCGACGCGATCGTCACCGCTGCGCTCGAGGAGTGGGCGGAGGTCACGAGGCCGCCGTAGCCGGAGGCTGAAAGAGCTCGACCGTGATGCCGTCTGGGTCTCGCAGGTAGAGCGCCAGGCCGCCCCGGTTCATCCCCGTGTCGACCTCGACGGGGGGCGAGACGAACGACGTCACCCCGCGCTCGAGCAGCGAGCCGTAGAGAGCGGGGAGGTCCGCGACGACGAAGCAGAGATGCGAAGCGCCGACGTTGCGGGGCTCGACATCCGCACGTTCGCCGGCGGGCGAGACGTACTCGAACAGCTCGATCACGTGCTCGCCCTCGGGAAGCCGGAGATGGGCCATGCGGACACGTGCATCGGGGTAGCCGACGATCGCAGCGAGATAGCCGCCTTCCTTCTCCTGCATCGCGACCACCTCGCAGCCGAGGAGGTCGCGGTAGAAGGCGACCGAGCGGTCGAGGTCGGACACGGTGTAGCCGGTGTGGTGGAGGCGTCTAGCTCCCATCGCCAGCAGCGGCCATCGCCGCCCGCAGCTCCACGCCGCCGCCGGGAGTGACGACGAACACGTTCTCGACCCTCGCGCCGTAGCGGCCCTCGACGTACACGCCGGGCTCGACCGCGAGCACCATCCAGGGCTCCAGCGGCATCGTGTCCGAGGGGATCAGATGCGGGTCCTCGAACGCCGTGAGCCCGAGCGCATGGCCCCCGTGATGGGGAAGGTCGCCGTCGGGCACGGCCCCGACGATCCGAGCGTGCATGTTCGCGAAGATCTCGGCGCCGGTCGCGCCCGGAACGAGCTCCGTCCGTGCCTGCTCGAGGACGTCGAGGAGCATCGACCGCGCTGCCTCCGCGTCGGCGTTGCTGCCCACGGCGTACGTCCCGGCCGAGTCCCCCCAGTAGCCGGCCGTGCGGACGACGATGTCCGCGATCACCGGATCCCCCGCCTCGAGCTTGCGTGGACCGGCGACGTGAATCGGGCAGCACACGTCGGCCGTGCTCGAGCCCGAGAGGAGGTCGCAGACGAACTCGATCGGCCCTCCCGACGCGATCTGCGCCGTCGACTGCGCTGCGGTGAAGAGCTCGATCTCGCTCACACCGGGCACGGCCCCCCCGGCGACAGCGTCCTGCCCCAGCCAGCAGAGCTGATAGCCGGCATTGATCTTCTCGAGCTCGTCCCAGTCCTTGATCAGCCTGATCCCGTAGAGCGTCGGACCGGCGTCGATGACGACGGCGGTCACGGCCGCGCTGAGCCGCGCATCGGCCGCAGGGAGCTCGGAGGCGACACCGATGCGGTTCGCCCGCGCGACGGTGGGGAGGGCAGCGAGGGTGTCGATGAGCCCGGCGACCGGGTCGAGGTCGATCCCGAACCCGCGCTCGCCGTAGCCGAGCACGCGGTCCGCCTCCGACAGCTTCTCCGCGATCGGCTCCTCGTCGAGCATCACGACGAGCGTCCGCTCACCGTCACGGGCGATCACGAGCGCCGAGGGCCCACCGAAGTACCGCCAGTAGCCGCAGAGGTGATTGACGTTGTCGAGACCGAAGACGACGGTGCAGTCGATCCGCTCGGCGTCCATCCAGCTGCACAGGCGCTCGAGTCGGTGAGGCGGCCTCGGCGTCGAGATGGTCATGTCGCCTCCTTGCGAGCCGGGAGCGGTTCGGCGGGCGGGCGCGAGTATGTCATACTCGCGCGCCGCAGTTTCCAATGCAGACCTTTGATTTCAGATCGTGAAAGCGGGGCTGGACTTCCGTTGACGGGCAACAGCGAACGCGCCGACGGTTCGCGGTCGTTGCTCGACCTTCACCGCCGGATGCTCGAGATCCGGTTCTTCGAGGACGAGGTGATGCGCCTCTTCCTGCTGAACCTCGTCCGGGGGAGCACGCACCTGTATCAGGGCCAGGAGGCCGTCGCAGTCGGTGCGTGCGCGGCGCTCCAGCCCGGGGACACGATGACCTGCACGTACCGCGGTCACGGGGCCGTGCTCGCGATGGGCGCGCCTCTCGACCGCACGATGGCCGAGATCCTCGGCAAGGCGGCAGGGCTCTGCCGTGGCAAGGGCGGCTCGATGCACCTCACCGACGTCTCCGTCGGCGCGCTCGGCTCGTTCGCCGTGGTCGGTGCGCATCTTCCCTTCGCGACGGGGGCGGCCCTCGCTGCGCAGTACCTCGGCACGGGGGCGGTGACCCTGGCGTTCTTCGGCGACGGGGCGACGAATATCGGCGCCTTTCACGAGGCGCTCAACCTGGCGGCGGTCTGGAAGCTCCCCGCCCTTTTCGTCTGCGAGAACAACCTGTACGGGGAGTACTCGCCCCTGGCGAGAACGACGCCGCTGGAGCGCCTTGCCGACCGTGCCGCCGCGTACGCGATGCCCTCGGCGCGCATCGACGGGAACGACGTGCTCGGCGTTCGGGCAGTCGTCGGCGAGGCGGTCGAGCGGGCGCGACGGGGTGACGGCCCGACGCTGATCGAGGCGCTCACGTACCGGCACAGCGGGCATTCGCGCAGCGACCCCGGGGCGTACCGCCCGCCCGGGGAGCTCGAGCGCTGGCTCGAGCGCGACCCGATCACGCTGTTCGCGCGTGTTCTCGAGGCCCAGGGGATCAGACCGGACGAGATCGAGGGTGTGCGCGCCGCCGCACAGGCGGCTGTTCGGGAGGCGACCCAGAGGGCGCTCGACTGGAGCGAGCCCGCCGCCGCGGAGCGCTTCGAGGACGTGTTCGCGTGACCGAGCTCACGTACCGGGAGGCCGTCAATCGCGCGCTGGCAGAGGAGCTGGCGCGGGACGAGCGCGTCCTTCTCTTCGGCGAAGACGTCGGTGCGGCCGGCGGTGTATTTCAGGCGACCGCGGGTCTGTTCGAGCGCTTTGGCGAGCGACGCGTGCGCGACACGCCGATCGCGGAGCAGGCGATCGTCGGGTGCGCCCTCGGTGCCGCTGTTGCAGGGCTGCGCCCGGTCGCTGAGATCATGTTCGCGGACTTCGCCGGCGTCTGTCACGACCAGATCGTGAACCAGCTCGCCAAGTACCGCTACATGAGCGGTGGCCAGGCTGCCGTCCCGGTGACGGTGCGGATGGCGAACGGTGGCGGCGTCGGCTTCGCGGCCCAGCATTCGCAGTCCGTGGAGAACTGGTTTCTCAACGTCCCGGGTCTCAAGATCTGCGTTCCCGGCACGCCGGCCGACGCGTACGGCCTCCTGAAGGGGGCGATTCGCGATGACAATCCCGTGCTCTTCTTCGAGCACAAGGGGCTGTATCCGGAGCGGGGACCGGTTTCCGACGAGGAGCAGGTTGCCGAGCTGGGACGGGCGGACATCGTCCGCGAGGGGTCAGATCTCACGGTGGTGGCGACGCAGCGCATGCGGCAGGGCGTGATCGAGGCTGCCGCTGTGCTCGCCACCGAAGGCGTGGACGTGGAGCTCATCGATCCTCGCACCCTGGTGCCGCTCGACCTGACGACGATCTGTGAGAGCGTCCGCAAGACGGGGCGGCTCGTCTGCGTCCAGGAGTGCCCACCGAGCGGGAGCTGGGGGGCCACCGTGGCTGCTGCGGTGGTCGAGGCGGCCTGGGAGTCGCTTGACGTGCGGCCGCGGCTCGTGAGCGGAGACGAGACGCCGATTCCGTACGCGGCCGAGCTCGAGGACGCCTGGCTGCCGGGCCCGGAGCGCATCCTCGAGGCGCTCAGACGCGCGGCGGCGGAGTGAGCTCCCGGCGCCACACGCGAGCGCGGGCGCTGCGGCGGCGATGACGACGATTCGCTCGGTCGCTCGCGCGTCCCGGATGCTCGTCCTCCTCGGCGAGCAGCCTGAGGGGCGCACGGCCAAGCATGTGGCCGACGAGCTCGGCCTGCCGCTGCCGACCGCGTACCACCTCCTCGGCACCCTCGTCGCTGAAGGGCTCGTCGCCAAGGACTCGACGCGCCGGTACCGGCTGGGGCCGGCGCTCGGCCCCATCGCGGACGCCTTCGTCCGTCAGTTCAGCCCGCCGGAGTACCTCGTCGCCCCGTTGCATCGGCTTGCGGAGGAGAGCGGCGAGACCGCTTACGTCGGCTCCTGGCGGCACGACCGCATCGTCGTGCTCGCCTCTGTCGAGGGAGCCAACGCCGTGCGCGTCTCCGGCACGCACCTCGGGTACGTCGAGTCGGCCCACGCGCGCGCGTCGGGGAAGCTGCTGCTCGCGTTCGCGACGGAGGAGGTGCGCACGGCCTACCTCAGGCTCAACCCGCTCGTTCCGGTGACGCAGAGGACGATCGTGCAGCCGGACGAGTTCGAGCTCGAGCTCGAGCGCATTCGGCAGCGCGGCTACGCCGTGGACGAGGAGGAGTTTCGCGAGGGCGTCGCCTGTCTGGCTGCCCCGGTGGTCGAGAGCGGCCGCGCGGTTGCCGCCTACTCCGTCTCCGCGCCGGCCGAGCGGTTCGCCAGGAGACGCACGGAGTTGACCCGCTACGTCCTGGAAGCCGGTCGCAGTGCGGCAGAGGCGGGTGGCCACGACGCGCGCACGCGCCGTCGCCGATCGCTTTCACAATCTTGAATCAAGGTTGGCATCTTGACTTCGGATGGGGGCGGAGTACGATCGGCTGGCTCCGGCGCCATCCCGCTCGAGAGGAGTCGTCAGATGGGTGTGCTCGACGGGAGAGTCGCGATCGTCACGGGTTCGGGACAGGGACTCGGCCGAGGCATCGCGCAGGAGCTCGCTCAGGCGGGCGCGTCCGTCGCGGTGCTCGAGATCGACGGCGAGTCCGCGCGCGTCGCCGCCGACGAGCTCTCGCAGACCGGCGTCGAGTCTCGTGCCTATCAGACGGACGTGGCGCAGAGCGCGCAGGTCGACGAGTCGTTCGCCGCGGTCGCCCGCGACTTCGGCCGGCTCGACATCGTCGTCAACAACGCCGGCATCAGCCGCGTCGGCCCGCACACGCAGGACGTCACCGATGAGGACTGGCACGACTCGATCGCTGTGATGCAGACCGGAGTCTTCTTCTGCATGCGCGCTGCCGGACGGATCATGCTCCCGCAGAAGTCCGGCTCGATCGTGAACATCTCGTCCATCCGGGGGTTCTCGCCAAACCCCGGTCGGATGAGCTACTGCGCGCCCAAGGCGGCGGTGATCATCATGACGAGCGTCGCCGCGGGGGAGTGGGCCCCCCACGGCATCCGCGTCAACGCGGTCGCCCCCGGCGTCCTGCGCACACCCATGTGGGACAAGGATGTCGCCCGTGGCGCGATCGACGAGCAGTTCTTCATCGACACCGTTCCGGTGCACCGCCTCGGCCTGCCGTCCGAGGTGGGGAAGCTCGTCGTCTTCCTCAGCTCCGACGACGCCGCCTACATCACCGGCAGTGTCCACACGATCGACGGCGCCCTGACTGCCATCCCCGCCGGATAGGCGCCGGGTCCGGCGCGGTTATGATCGATCGTGGAGGCGACGACGCAAGGAGGAGACGATGAGGGCTTCAAAACGGCGGGTCGGCGCATTCTTCGCAGGAGGTCTGCTCGCCCTCGCGTTGGCAGCCGTCGCCTTCGGCAGCCCGGCGAAGACCGGCGGCGCAGAGGCGGAGGGTGGGTCGCTGACCGTCTGGCTGAGTGGTACCTACGCGGGTGCCACGCCGGGGTCGACGTACCGGAAGTGGCTCGACGGGATCAAGGCTCGCTACGAGAAGGCCTACCCCGGCTCGACGGTGAAGTTCGTGCTCACGCCGATCAACAACGCGCAGTTCACGGCCCAGATCGCAGCGGCGTTCGCCTCGAAGAAGGTGCCGGACGCGATGCTGGTGTACTCGGGTGGCTACACGACGCCGTACATGCTCAGCTCGCTCGAGAAGCTCAACGACCGCGTCGCGAAGACACCTGGGTTCTACGCGAGCCAGACGGCGTGGGATCTGTCGTGCCTCAACCTCGACTGCAAGGAAGGCAAGGGCGACATCTACGCCGTCCCCAACGACCAGGGGACGTACGGTCTGTACTACAACAAGGCGCTGTTCCGCAAGGCCGGGATCGCGGCGCCGCCGAAGACGTACAAGGAGCTGCTGGCGCAGTGCAAGGTGTTCAAGTCGAAGGGGATCCTCCCGCTTGCGTACGGCGACCGGGACGGCTACTCGACCGACAACTGGGTGACGTACGACTACGCCTCGTACATGGCGCCGGACGACATCTCCAAGGTCAACGACGGGAAGATGAAGTACTCCGACCCCAAGCTCGTGAAGCCGCTCACCGAGCTCGTGAAGTTCAAGCAGCAGGGTTGTGTGAACGCCGACGCGTCGACGCACGAGAACAACGACGCGAACACGTACTTCACGTCCGGCAAGGCCGCGATGGTGCAGATGTTCCCGTTCGTGATCAAGGACTTCGAGAAGGCGCTCGGGAAGGACCTCGGACTGACACGGCTGCCGCAGTCCGGGCCGAATCCGGGTCGTACCGCGGCGAACTCGTTCCATAACTGGGTGATCCCGAAGAACGCGAAGAACAAGGACGGCGCGTGGGAGTTCATCAAGCTGGCCGTTGACAACCAGGGCGGCTCGCAGCTCGCCACCACCGTCGGCGCGCTCCCCACGAACAAGGTCGCCAGCGCACGGATCAAGGATCCGCTCACCAAGTTCTTCCTCAAGATCGCTGCAGACCCACAGGTGCCGTTGCTGGACAGCATCGTGCCCCTGAAGATCGCGCTCCTGTACTACCAGCAGCTCCAGGCCGCGTTCTCGGGGAAAACCGCTCCGTTGCAGGCGATGCAGAACGTGGACAAGGGTCTGAAGTCTCTGAACCCCTGATCGCCTCGCAGGCATCCACCGCTCGAAAGAGGCCCCACAGCCCACAGTGGCTGTGGGGCCTCGTCTACGCAGCGCCCGCGGTCGTGCTGGTGGGCACCTTCGTCGCGTATCCGTTCGCCAGCATCCTGTACCACGCCTTCACACGCTGGGACGGGATCACTCCGTCCCAGTGGGTCGGCGTCAACAACTTCCGCCTCCTCTGGGACGACCCGATCTTCCGCAATGCCCTGAAGAACAACGCGATCTTCGCGCTCTCGGTTCCCATCCAGCTCGTTCTGCCCCTGATCGTGGCTTTCGCGATCCATCGACGCTTGCCCGGCTGGCAGATGTTCCGCGCCACGATCTTCCTTCCCGCCGTCTACGCGACGGTCGTGATCGGCATCCTCACGGCGACGGTGCTCCAGCTCGACGGGCCGTTGAACGAGGCGCTCGGCGGCGTGGGGCTCGATGGGCTGCAGCGCGAGTGGCTCGGCAGTGCGGGCACGTCGATCCCGCTGATCCTCCTGATCGTCGTGTGGACGAACTTCGGCTACAACGTCCTGCTCTACCTCGCCGGCATGAGTGCCATCGACCCGTCGCTCGAGGAGGCCGCGCGGATCGACGGGGCGGGATGGATGCGGATCCTCTTCTCGATCGTCGTGCCGAACCTGCGTCGCGTGGTGGAGATCGTGCTCGTGGTGAACACGATCACGGCGTTCGCGTTTATGTTCACCTACATCTACACGATCACGAACGGCGGCCCTGGCACCGACACCTACGTCTCCGAGTTCTACATCTACCAGCAGGCGTTCACCAACCAGAACATGGGGTACGCGGCCGCGATCGGGGTGACGCTCGTGCTGATCGTGCTCGCGATCGGCCTGTTCCAGATCCGCATCCTGACCCGCGGCCACGAGCGCTGAGATGACGCAGGGCGAGACCGCCGTGATCACCGCGCCAGTGCAGCGTCGGCGTCGGCGCACGCGCCGACGCTCGTGGCCGCTCGTCGTCGCGATCGGGCTCTTCTGCGTCTCGGCGGTCCTGCCGCTCCTCTTCATGGCCGCGACCGCGTTTCGCACACAGGCCGACTGGGCGAACTCGAAGATCGGATTACCGACGACGCTGTCCCTCGGGGCTTTCGAGCGCGCGTGGACGGGCGCGAACATCGGGCTCTACTTCCGGAACTCGCTGATCGTGACCTCCGCGACGGTCGCGCTCTCCGTCGTCAGCGCGACCCTCGCCGGCTATGCGTTCTCGAAGCTCCACTGGCGCCTGTCGGGCTCGGTGTACCTGTTCGTGCTCGCCTGGATCGCCATCCCGCCGCTGCTCCTGATGGTGCCCATCTACGTGGAGATGGTGCAGCTGGGCCTGCTCGACACGTACGGCTCGGTGATCTTCCTCTACACCGCGCTCAATCTCCCGTTCAACGTCTACCTGATGACCGCGTACTTCCGGTCGGTGCCCGACGAGCTGATCGAGGCGGCGAGGATCGACGGCGCCGGAATCCACCGGACGTTCCAGCTCATCCTGCTGCCGCTGGCGAAGCCCGCGATCGCGACCCTCGTCATCTTCAACGTCCTTTGGGCCTGGAACGAGTTCCTCTTCGCCCTGCTCATGCTGCAGTCCGACGGCGTCAAGACGCTCACCGTCGGCGTGTTGCAGCTCCAGGGACGCTTTACGTCCGACTACCCCGCCCTCATGGCCGGGCTGTTGATCACCTCGCTGCCCGTGATCGCCGCCTACCTCGTCTTCCAGCGTCATCTGGTCCGCGGCATCGTCGCCGGGGCCGTCAAGTGAAAGGAGCATCGTGACTAGTCGCCGGTTCGAGGCGAAGAACGTGATCGTCACCGGGGCCGGCCAGGGGATCGGGCGTGCGATCGCCGAGCGGTTCGCGGCCGAGGGTGCCGACGTGATGCTGATCGGCCGTCGTCGCACGCCGCTCGAGGAGGTCGGTAGCGGCATCGGGGAGGCCGGAGGCAGCGCCTGGGTGCATACCGCCGACGTGAGCAGCTCCGCCGAGGTCGACGCAGCGGTTGCGACTGCGACGGAGCGCTGGGGCAGGATCGACGTCCTCGTCAACAACGCGGGCATCGCGGAGGAGAAGCCCTTCCTCGAGATCGAGGACGAGAGCTGGGACCGGATCCTGGCTACGAACCTCCGCGGTGCGTTCCTGATGGCGCAGCGCGTGGCGCGCGTGCAAGCAGCGGCAGGCAGTGGCTCCATCGTGCACATCGCCTCGATCGACGCCTCCGGGGGCGACGGCCCCTATGCCAGCTACAACGCGTCCAAGGCGGGCCTGCTCGGGCTGAACCGCACGATGGCTCTCGAGCTCGGCCCTCACGGCGTGCGCGTCAACTGCGTCAGCCCGGGCTTCACCCACACCGAGATGACGGAGGTCGGCGTGCCCCCCGGGATGATGGAGTACCTGGTCGACCGCTTCGACCGCGTCCCGCTGCGCCGTCTCGTGCGGCCGGAGGAGATCGCAGCGGCGTGCGCGTTCCTCGCCTCCGACGACGCCTCGGGGATCACGGGCATCGACCTCACCGTCGACTGCGGCCTGACCGCGAACTGGTTCATCCTCGAGTCGATCCCGGCTGTCGATGGGTAGCTGTCGTGTCGGCGCGGGGGAGGTGGCCGGCTGGAGGAGCGTCGTGCTCGAGAACGACCGGGTCCGGGTGGTCGTCCTCCCGGACAAGGGTGCAGAGATCCACCAGATCACCGACGTGCGGTCGGCAACCGACGTGCTCTTCGAGGGCCCCTGGGGGCTGCAGCCACCCGGTGCCTCACCGCTGCCCGGCAGCGGAGCGGACGAGTTCATGTGGAACTACGCCGGCGGCTGGCAGGAGCTGTTTCCGAGCGTCAACGAGGCGTGCGTCTACCGCGGCAAGCGAATCCCGTTCCACGGCGAGGTCGCCTCTCTGCCGTGGGAGCACGAGATTCTGGACGGCGGCGGCAGCGAGGCGCGGGTGCGGTTCTGGACCCAGGCCAGGCAGACGCCGTTTCGGATCGAGCGCGTCCTCCGGCTCCGCGAGGGAGAGCCGGAGCTCGTGGTCGAGGGATCGGTGCGGAACGAGTCGGCGGAGTCGGCCCACTTCGTCTGGGGCCACCACTGCGTCGTCGGGCCGCCGTTTCTCGAGCCAGGGTGCCGGCTCGAGATCCCCGCACGCACGATCGTCACCTCACCCGAGCTCTGGGAACCCGAGACGGCTCGGCTCGAGCCGGGCCGTCGCGAGCCGTGGCCCTGGGCGCCGCTGCGGGCGGGAGGGTCGGTCGACCTGCGCCAGGTCCCGGGCCCGGAGACGGGGAGCCACGACGATCTCTACGTCACCGACCTCGACGACGGGTGGCTCGCCGTGTCGAACCCTCGCCTCGGACTGACCTTCCGGCTCGAGTGGCAGCAGGAGGTGTTCGGCTGGATCGTCCTCTGGCAGCCCTACGGCGGTGCGGTCGCGCCCCCCCTCACCGGATCGTACGCCCTTGGCATCGAGCCTTGGACGAGCAGGCTCAGCCTCGAGCAGTCCGTCGAGGCGGGAGCGGCGACCGAGCTCGCCGGAGGCGCCTGCTTCACGACGAGCCTACGGGCGCACCTGCTTCACGGTGCCCGGTAACCGGAAACGACTCCCCTCGAACCCCACCGCTAGCGGCGTCGAGTCTCAGAGTGCGTTGCCGGTCGCGGGATCGAAGAGGTGCGCGCGCTCGGCGTCGATGCCGAGCACGAGCCGCTCGCCGGGCGAGGCCTGTGTGCGCGGGTCGAGGCGTGCGACGAGCGCCCCGCCGAGCTCCACCTCGCCCTCGCTCGACTGCTCCGCCTCGATGCCGTCGGCGCGGAAGTAGAGAAGAGTCTCAGAGCCGAGCTGCTCCGTGAGCTCGACCGTCACCGGGAGCGAGTTGCGGGCTTCGGAGGAGGCGAGTCGCGGGTCGAAGAAGTGCTCGGGTCGAAGGCCGAGCAGCACCTCGCCTTCCGTTCTGCCGAGGCCGGCCAGCACGCGGTCGGGCAGCTCGAGTCGGTAGCTGGCGAACTCGACGGCGCCGCCCGAGAGCCGGCCGCGGAGGAAGTTCATCGCAGGGCTGCCGATGAACGTCGCCACGAACGTGTTCGTCGGCCGGCTGTAGAGCTCGCCGGGCGTGTCCACCTGCTGGATCACGCCCCGGTTGAGCACGGCGACGCGCTCGCCGAGCGTCATCGCCTCCGTCTGGTCGTGGGTGACGTAGAGCGTTGTGACGCCGAGTCGCTGGTGCAGCTTCACGAGCTCTGCGCGCATCTGCACGCGGAGCTTGGCGTCGAGGTTCGAGAGTGGCTCGTCCATGAGGAACGACGTGGGGTGTCGCACGATCGCGCGGCCCATCGCCACGCGCTGGCGCTGGCCGCCCGAGAGCGCCCCGGGTTTGCGCTCGAGCAGCTCGCCGATGCCGAGCAGCTCAGCCGCGCTCTCGATGCGCCGCTTGCGCTCGACCCTGGGGACGTTCTGCATGCGCAGCGGGAACCCGATGTTGTCACGAACCGTCATGTGCGGGTACAGCGCGTAGTTCTGGAAGACCATCGCGATGTCGCGATCCACGGGATCGAGGTCGTTGACGACCCTGTCGCCGATGAGGATCTCGCCAGAGGTGGGGTGCTCGAGACCCGCCACCATCCGTAGCGCCGTCGTCTTACCGCAGCCCGAGGGGCCGACGAGGATCATGAACTCACCGTCGTCGATCTCCAGGTCGAGGGCGTCGACGGCGACGGTGCCATCGCCGAACTGCTTCGTCACCCCCTGGAACGTGATCCCGGCCATCTATTGAGACACCACTAGGCGAGGCGCACGCGGTCGAGGGAGTCCTGGTCGAGCTCGATCCCGAGCCCGGGCCCGGTCGGCACTGCCAGCCGGCCGTCATGCAGCGCGAACGGCTGACGCAGGATCCCGTTGACGAGCAGCGAGTCGGCGACGGAGTACTCGGACCACGTGGGGCGGTCGAGCGTCGCGACGAAGTGCAGCGACGCGGCGACGAGCACCCCCGTCGAGAAGCAATGCGGCACGATCTCAACCGTCGACGTGCGCTCGAGCAGCGCGATCTGCCGTGCGACCGTGAAGCCCCCGCACCGCGCGAGATCGGGCTGCAGCACGTCGACGTGGCCCTGCTCGACGAGCGCGCGGAACGGGGGCAGCGTCGCGTCGGCCTCGCCCGCAGCGATCCGCACGGGCGAGGCAGCGGAGAGGCGGCGGTAGCCGTCGAGGTCTTCGGGCGGGAGCGCCTCCTCGAACCAGTACAGCTCGTGCTCCTCCACTCGCCGGAGGAGCTCGAGCGCCCGCTTCACGGTGTACGCCCGCCCGCCGTCCAGCATCAGGCTGCGCTCCGGGCCGAGTGTCTCGCGGGCGGCGCGGACGAGTGCCTCGTCGTGGGCGAGATCACGGCCGAGCGGTCCCCAGCCGAGCTTGAGCGCGTCGTAGCCGTCGCCCGCGACGCGCTCCGCGACCCGTCGCACCTCGTCGGGCGTCTGGGGCATCACCTCGCTGGCGTACACGGGAATGTCCCCGATCCGTCTGCCCCCGAGCAGCTCGCTCACGGGCCGGCCGGCAGCCTTGCCGGCGACGTCCCACAGCGCGATGTCGATGGCGCTGATCGTGTGAAGTGCAGCCCCGCCGCGGCCGTAGTGGTCGCTCGCGTTGAACATCAGCTGCCAGAGCCGGTCGGTCTGCAGTGGGTCCTCTCCGACGAGGACCTCCTTCAGGCCTCGCGCGATCGAATGCGAGGACGGCATCTCCACGATCGTGCGCGCCACGTAGGGCGAGGTATCCGCCTCGCCGACGCCGACGATGCCCTCGTCGGTGTGGATGCGGACGAGGAATGCGTCCTGCGTTCCGTCGGCTCTGGTGGTGTCGACCCGGTCGAGCCGCAGAATGATGGGCTCGACGTCGGTAATCCTCATCGGTGGCGCCGACGGAGGACTGCGGCGGGAGCATGCATTGCCGTATCGCACCATACTGGCGGTTGCCATGCCGAATGAGCCGAAAACACCATGACGACGGCTCGCCCGACGGTGTTCGGATGAGCTTGCTCGAGGGTCGCCGTGCGCTCGTCACGGGCGCAGCCAACGGCATCGGCCGCGCGATCGCCGAGCGCCTCGCCGCGGAGGCAGCGGTCGTGGCGGCCGTGGACATCGAGCAGATTCCCGACCTCGGCGACGCGGTGCACGGCATCGAGTGGGACCTCTCACGCACTGACACACTCGACGATCTCGTCGCCGCCTCCGAGGCCGCGGTCGGCCCGCTCGACATCCTCGTCAACAATGCCGGCATCTTCGAGGCGGCACTCGCGGTCGACCTCACGCTCGCGTCCTACCGGCGTGTCCTCGACGTCAACCTGCACGCTCCGGTGTTCCTGGCGTCCCGGGCGGCGCGGGGGATGAGCAAGCGGGGCTACGGGCGGATTGTGAACATCACGTCCATTCACGGTCGTTTCGGGGAAGAAACCGCACTGGCCTACGACGTCGCGAAGGGCGGCCTCGAGCAGGCGACCCGGACGCTCGCGATCGAGCTGTCGCGGCACGGTGTGCTGGTGAATGCCGTCGCGCCGGGTTTCGTCGCCACGCGCATGTCGATCGTGGACGGGAAGGACGAGCTTCAGAGCGAATGGTTCGCGGACGTCTACGTCAGGTACGGCAGGCTGCCGCTGCGGCGCTGCGCGAGGCCAGAGGAGATCGCCGAGCACGTCGCCTGGCTCGCGTGCGAGCGCAACACGTACGTCACGGGCCAGGTGCTCACGGTCGACGGCGGCGTCACGGTGACCTTCTGATGGCACCCCGTCGAGAGCGCGCGCTCGAGATCGCCCAGCGGGCCGGCGCAGATGCCCTGCTCGCCGCAGATCCGGCGACGGTCACGTGGCTGACCGGCTACGCCGCGGACATCGAAACGGGCCCGAGCCCGTTTGCACACTCGCCACTCGCGCTGCTGGTTCCCGGCGCGTCGCCCGTGCTGATCGTCAGTGAGGACGAGGCGGACTCGGCAGCCGCTGACGGGGCCGAGGTGGTCACGTATCCCGGCTTCGGCCTCGGGCCGATCGATCCCGTCGGCGGTGCAGCACGGGCGCTCGGGGAAGTCGTCGGCGACGCGACCGTCGCGACGGAGAGAGGCGCGCTGACGGCGATCCTGGCCGACGGCCTGAGCACCGTCGAGGTTGGAGCGGAGCTCGCTCACGCCCGCGCCGTCAAGGACGAGGACGAGATTGCGTTGCTCCGTGCGGCGCTCGCGTTGTGCGACGTGGGACAACGGGCTGCCCGCGAACACGCGCAGCCGGGCATGACGGAGCTCGAGCTGTGGGCACTTGTGCGCGCGGCGATCGAGCGCGAGGCGGGTGAGCGGATCCCCGTGCTTGCCGATCTCGTCGCGGGGCCGCGCACAGCCGAGGTAGGCGGGGCACCCGGCGAGCGGGTGCTCGTGGAGGGCGACCTCGTGCTCTGCGACCTCGTGCCGCGTCGCAGCGGCTACTGGGGCGACTCGTGCTCGACGTTTGCGGTGGGAGAGCCGTCCGAGAGCTCGCGCAGCCGGCATCGTGCGGCGGCGGACTCGCTCGCTCGCGCGATCGAGGCCGTTCGACCCGGTGTCGTCGCGGGCGACATCGACGCGTTGTCGCGTCCAGGCCTCGACTACCCGCACCACACGGGCCACGGGCTCGGAACGACCTTCCACGAGGAGCCGCGGATCGTCCCTGGCGCCACGGCCGTGCTCGAGCCGGGCATGGTGATCGCGCTCGAGCCCGGCTCGTACGGGGCAGGCGAGGGCGTCCGTGTTGAGCAGATCGTGCTCGTCACCGGCGAAGGTTGCGAGGTCTTGTCCCGCCACGACCTCGCGTTGTGAGAGCGTGTGCAACAGGACACGTTGTTGGGGTCAAGTGCCTCGGGGCGAGAAGATGACGCACCGGGGCGTCTACGAAAGGAGTGGCATGCGAAGGCGCATCTGGGTAGCGGGGGTCACCGCCTGCGTTGCCGCAGCCGTGCTCACGGGCGCGAGCCTGGCAGCGCGCGCCGAGAAGAGCGCATCCGAGGACGTGAACCTCACGATGTGGTGGTGGGGCGAGCAGGAGGCTGCAGGCGCGAAGAAGTGGCTGGCCGAGACGATCAAGCTGTACGAGAAGAAGTATCCGAATGTCACCGTCAAGACGGTGCTACAGACCACCGACGGCCTCATTCCCGCCTTCAAGGCGGCAGCAGCGGCGAAGAAGGGCCCGGACCTCCAGTACTTCTGGGGCGGGATCTGGTCGCTCGATGACGCCTGGGCGGGCAACACAAAGGCGATCTCCGACTACATTCCGCAGTCGGAGTACAGGCACTACCTGAACGCGAAGGAGGACACGTTCGACGGCAAGGTCTGGACGGCGCCGTGGTACGTGCAGCCGTCGTTCCCCGTGCTGTACCGGAGGGACGTGCTCAAGACCGCAGGCGTGGCGGCGCCGCAAACGTGGGCACAGTTGCTCAAGGCCTGTGACGCCCTCAACGCGAAGGGGATCACGCCCATCGCCGGCGGCATCAAGGACGGCTGGTTCGGCGGCTGGCTCTACTCGATCATCGGTGCGCAGGGCGTCACGTCGATCGGCGACGTCCTCGACGCCACAACCGGGAAGGCGAAGTTCACCGATCCGAAGCACGCGGCCTGGTGGACGCGGCTGCAGGAGATGCAGCAGCACAAGTGCTGGAACGACGACATCAACTCGTTGGAGCTCTACCAGGCTCAGGAGCAAATGGTCGCCGGCAAGGCGGCGATGACCGTCACCGCGGGCTCCGACGTGACGAAGTTCGTCAAGAAGGTCGGTGTCGCCAAGGTGGGCGTGATGCCGATGCCGAAGTGGGGCAGCGGGCCGTACGCCGGCAGGCTCGGCTCCACCTCGCAGACGATGGGCATCACGGCATGGACCGAGCATCCGCAGGAGGCGGCGAACTTCATCATGTTCATGCACACGCCGGACCGCATGGCGGCGTGGTTCAAGACGACCGGTGCGTTCCCGGCCGACGACCGCTTCAACACGAAGCTGATCTCGTTGCCGCAGCAGAAGGTGCTGTTCGACCTCGTGCGGAAGGGCTCGCCCTACCTCGAGAACTTCATCCCGCCGGAGCTCGACGGGAAGGCGATGTTCGGCCAGTCGCAGCTGCTGCTCGGCGGGAACACCGACGCGACAAAGGCAGCTGCCGAGACGGAGAAGATCGCGAAGCGGATCCGGCTCACACAGCGGAAGCTGATCGCAAACTTCGACAAGTGGGCGGCGTCGTACCGCTAGGAGACCAGGGCATGAGCGTCTCGGGGACCGCATGACGGCGGCCCCCGAGACGGCATCGCTCACTCGCAGGCCGCGGCGCCGGCTGCCGCGGGCAGGCCGCTTCGAGCCTCTCCTGTGGATCGCACCCGCGGTCGCCGTCGTCCTCTTCGTGTTCGGCTATTCGATGGTCGAGCTCGTCAAGACTTCGCTCCGCTACGAGTCGGCGTGGACCTTCGAGAACTTTCGGGTCACGTGGAGCGATCCCACCTTCCGAACAGCGCTCACCCACAACGGGCGCTTGCTGTTGGCGGTCCCGGTGCTGGTCGTGTTGGCGCTACTGATCTCCGTGCTGCTGTTCGAGGGGTTGCTCGGCTGGCGTTTTCACCGCTGGGCGGTGTTCCTCCCGTTCGTGCTGCCGATCCCCGTGATCGGCGTCATCTTCGGCCAGCTGCTGCAGTTCAACGGGCTCGCCAACCAGCTGCTGCGGGCGTTCGGGCTCGGCGGCCTCGCCCAAGATTGGCTTGGGCAACCGCGCTGGGCGCTGTGGACGATGACCGCCGTGATCATCTGGAAGGAGCTCGGCTTCGGGGTGGTCCTCTTTCTCGCACGCCTCTTCTCAGTGCCCGCGGACATGTTCGAGGCGGGCCGCGTCGACGGCGCACGCTTCTTCCGGTTGCACCGCTTCATCACGATTCCCCAGCTGGCGAACGTGATTCTGTTCTACGTCGTCGTCGAGGCGATCACGATGGTCTCCTGGGTCTTCAACTACGTCTACGTGATGACCAACGGACAAGGCGGGCCGGGGGACGCCACCCAGGTCACGGAGCTCTACATCTACCAGACGGCATTCCAGTACCAGTCCCCTGAGATCGCGGCGGCGGCAGCGGTCTCGCTTTTCGCCGTCACTCTGGTGCTGATCGCCGGCTTCTTCCGGATCCAGCGACATGCGGGGCTCGCCGGCGATGCCTAGGCTCGTCGGCACCCTCTGCAAGCACGGGCTCCTGCTCGTCGTCACCGTGCTGGCGCTGTTCCCCGTCTACGTGATGCTGACGGCAGCGTTCAAGACGCAGCAGGACTTCCTCGCGCATCCGTGGTCGCCGTTCTTCCGTCCGACCCTGAACGGGTTCGACGTCGCGCTCAGCGATCAGTTCCCCAGCTGGTTCGCGAACAGCGCGCTGCTCTCGGCGTCGGCGGTCGCGGTCACGCTGCTGCTCGCGGCGCTCGCCGGCTGGGGATTCGCGCGCTGGTCGTTCCGCGGCCGGGACACACTGCTCGGCGTGCTCGTCTCGCTGATGGTCGTACCGCCGGTCGTGCTGCTCGTGCCGCTGTTCCTGTTCGGCGTCGAGCTTGGGATGATCTCCACCTTCAGGCTGGTGATCCTGATCTACGTCGGGCTGATGCTGCCCTTCTCCGTGTACCTGCTGGCGAACTTCTTCCGCACGATCCCGCCGAGCATGATCGAGGCGGCGATCATCGACGGGGCATCGTCGTGGAGGGTGTTCAGGCTGATCGTCTTGCCCCTCTCCGCGGCGCCACTCGTCACACTCGCGGTCGTGAACCTGCTGTGGGTGTGGAACGAGCTTCTGATCGCGCTCGTGTTCCTGCAGGACGACTCGAAGAAGACGCTCATGGTGGGGATCACCGGGTTCCAGAGCCGCTACAGCCTCGACGTGCCCGTGATCATGGCAGGCCTCACCCTCGCGACCTTGCCGATCGTGGCGGTCTACGTGTTCGGCCAGCGCTTCTTCGTCCGCGGCCTCGTGTCCGGCGCAGTCAAGGGCGGCGAATGATCGGCCGTCGTCCGGCGACTCTGTACGAGTGCAGCGTCGACCGGTGAGCGTGCCACCCATCGTCGACGAGACGTACGAGCAAGAGGGCGTCCCCGGCCTTCTGCTCGAGTGCGACCGGGTGCGACTCACCCTCTTCCCGGACGCAGGCGCGAAGATCCTCAACCTCGTGCACAAGCCGAGCGGGTTCGACCTGCTCTGGGTCAACCCGCGGGTGCCGCTGCGACGCACGTACCCCGGCGCGGCCTTCGACGACATCTGGTGTGGGGGGTGGGACGAGTTGTTTCCCACCGACCCTCCCTGCGAGGTCGGTGACAACACCTTTCACGACCACGGCGACCTGTGGTTCGGTCCGTGGAGCTGGTCGGTCGAGCACGACGACGGCGAGGAGGCGACCGTCTACCTCCACCGCCACACGGTCGCGCTCCCCTGTCTGATGGAGAAGTGGCTGACCGTGTGGCGCGACGGCCTGCACGTCGAGTTTCGCCACCGGCTCACGAACCTCGGCACGCAGCCCGTGCCGTTCACGTGGAGCCTGCACGTCGCGCACGCGATCGCGCCGGACTCCCGCATCCACCTTCCGTCCCGGAGCATCGACGTCGTGCCGGAGCAGGCCGGCCGGTTCGTCGCCGCGCAGGGGTCTCTCGGCTGGCCCACGCACGAGGGCGTGGACCTCGGCGCGGTGGTCGGCGCCGACAGCGGGCTGACCGAGTGGCTGTACGCGCGCGAGCTCGATGAGGGGTGGTGCGCTGTCACGCATCCCTCGCCTGGCGTCGGCCTGGGGCTCGCCTTCGACGTTCGGGTCTTCGAGATGGTCTGGCTCTGGGGTGTCTATGGCGGATGGCGTGGCCACTACGTGTTGCTGACCGAGCCGAGCACGAGCCCGCCTGGTGGCTTGGCGCGAGCGGTCGAGGACGGCACGGCAGCCTGGCTCGCGGCCGGTGCGACGCTCGAGACAGGTGCGATCGCAACGATTCTGGAGGACGTTGCGAAGGCAAGCCGGGCCGACGAGCGGCCCAGAGGTCTACGCAGGCGCTAGAACGCACTCGCGAGGAAGCCGCGCAACGGCCGTTGGAGCGCTTTCCGCGCACGAACCCAGCCGCACGTGACCTCCGAACCTTACCCGGCCCTCGTCGGCCGACTGCCATGCGAGGCGGCTTGACCTGTCGACGAGATGGTGTTAAGCATGAGCCGGGGTGTGAAGAGCAACGTGAAGGGAGTGTCCTGGGTCGTTTCGGGACACCGAGATCGTTGCTGCGGCGGCCGACCCGGGATTCGGCACCAGGGGCGGTTCGATCGACCTCTAATCGAAGCGGCCTCTTTCTGAATCGTGAGAGCCGCCCGCCTGCCGGGCTGAAGACAGGCGCCGCGTCGGCCGCAAGGACCGGCGTCGCTCAACCGCCGCCGCCGCCGACGGAAGGGAGGCTGATGGCAGAGTCGCCGATAGCGAAGGTGAAGGCGCGCCACGAACGCGAGCTCCTGGCGCTTCCCAACGTGAACGGCGTCGGGATCGGCGAGCGCGGTGGGAAGCCGGTGATCAAGGTCTTCGTGACCGAGCAGGTCCCCGAGTCGACGCTCGCGGCCCATGAGCGGGTGCCCGTGTCGCTCGAGGGCTACGAGGTCGACGTGGAGGAGCTCGGCGTCATCGAGGCGCAATCGACAGAGGAGGATTGACAGATGTCCCTGCCGACAGAGAAGGAAATGGTGCTCACTGCCGCCGATGCGGCCGCCCTCGAGGGCGCTCACACGCGAGCGGTCAGCGAGCTGCTCGACCCCGGGGCGCCACTGGCGAACGTCGTCGGGATCGCACACGGCGTCAAGTGGAAGGGCGGTGTGCCGACCGGCGAGCCGGCCGTTCTCGTTCTCGTCAGCCACAAGGCGGCCAAGGACGAGCTCCGGAAGGAGGACCTCGTCCCAGCAAAGATCGGTGAGTTCAAGACCGACGTGCTCGAGATCGGTTTCCCGATCGCCGAGCAGTTCCGGACACCTCAACAGGTGCGACCGGCAGAGCCCGGCGACGGCGTTGTGCCGTCGCTCGAAGAGGAGCAGTACGCGGCGCTGGCCGGCGCCTTGATGCTCGCCAAGAGGACGCGACCGGCAAAGGGCGGCTACTCGGTCGGGCACTACCACATCACCGCCGGCACGATCGCGACCTGCGTCTACGACATCCTCCCGGGCGGCGCGACCAGCCCACCGGTTCTGGGCCTCGGCATACCGCCCAAGTGCTACATCCTCTCGAACAACCACGTGCTCGCCGACACGAACATGGCCAACATCGGCGATCCGATCCTCCAGCCTGGGCCCTACGACGGCGGCATGGATCCGGCTGACCGGATCGCGACGCTGACGCGGTGGGTCCCGATCACGCTGGAGCCGCCGACGCCGAGGGCGTTGCACAAGAACCTCGTCGACGCGGCGATCGCGCAGGGCCAGTTCCACGATCTCGACCGTGAGATCTACTGGATCGGAACCGCGCGCGGCTGGCGGCGCAAGGCGAACGTCGACGTGGGGACGCTTGTGGAGAAGACCGGGCGGACGACGAACTACACGACGGGCAGGATCACCGCGATCAACGCTACCGTGGACGTCGGCTACGGTGGGGGCCGCGTCGGGCGCTTCATCGATCAGATCATCCTCACGAACATGTCGGCCGGTGGAGACTCCGGCTCGCTGATCACGACCCTTGACGAGGTGGCGGTCGGCCTGCTGTTCGCCGGCTCCTCGGTCGCGACAATCGCGAACCAGATCGAGAACGTCCGCTCGCTACTCCGCGTGGAAGTCGCTGAGCAGGTTCTGTAGCCCTCTGGCCACGCACCCACGCGCGCTCAATCCCGGGCGAGTCCCGGGCCTGAGCGCGCGCCTGAAGCGTCAGTCGATGACGACCGTGCCGACGTCTGAATGCTGTTCGCGCCACTCCGACAGGTAGAGCTCGAGCTCCAACCGGGCCGTGTCATAGCCGAGCGGCTTCGGGATCGATACGGCCAGCATGTCGGCGCCCATCTGGATGGCGACGCAGTCCCAGCGCTGCAGGAAATCGAGCAGATCGACGGCAAGCGCTGGATCACTAATGCGGATTCTCATCTCGTATCTGTCTCGTGTGCCTCCGCTCACAGTGAGAGAGACCACCGGCCAGGTCGATCCCTCGCTTGAGTGTCGGCCCTGTCTTGACGCCTGATCTTGACGGAGGCTTCGGCCGGCGGAGCCGGGAACGCCACCAGCAAGACAGGGGGCTCCGGCCGTTGCGGGCCCGCGGAACGCGCCCGGCGACGGGTGCCGCTAGGTGTCCTCGGGGAGAGGCAAGCGCCTCCGTCGCCGCGTGTGTTCTCTGAAAACGAGCACCGTCGCGGCCATCGACCCGCCGAGGCCAGCGCCGAGCAGCACCGCGAATCCTGCCCGGTAATGGCTCTCTCGTCGGTGCCAGGCTGCGGCCACGTCTTCGGCCTGTGGCTCGTCGCAGCGCAAATTGCGGTGGTGGCAATACCAGCTCGCCTCGTCCGCCGGTCCCATCAACTCGATCTTGCGCCGATGGTCGACAACGGCAGCGACGACGATCGTGCCTGCGAGCAAGAAGGAGATGACGGCGACCACGGTCGCCCTGCGAGCTGTCGAGCCCATACAACAGTCTGACGCCGGTCGCAGCCGACCGTCTACTCCCGCCCGGATCCCCCAGCGATCGACGCCCGGGCGAACGACCGCTTGCCAATCCTTGAAGCGACGCAACGCGGCAAGCACCCTCAACATCCTCGCGTCGCGGGGGCCATCCAGGTACAGCAGCGGCCTCCCCGGGGTGGAGAAAGACCGCCGCCGCAGAGGCGACTCCGGAGGACCGTGAGTCGCCGACAACAATCGTCTCGCGATGATGGCCCGCGGTCAAGACGGCGAACGGAGAATCGTCGGCGGCCTCACCGCGCTCACGGCCCCAGACGGCGGACCGGGCAACACTCACTTGCCCGCCCCTACGATGCTCGGAGCTCGATTGCTCATGCGCGAGTGTACGGGCCGTCGTTTTGTCGAGGCGTGGGCGGAGAACGATGGAGCTCGTCCAGAACGAGGAGCAGGCGGACGCCGGCTATAGGCTAGTCGGCCCGCTTTCCCAACCCGGCGCGGGCTTCGGGGTGGGCAGCTTCCGCGTCGCGACCCATCAGTCGAAGCAGGGCAGCGTGGTTCTCGAGACAGGACGTGAGGTTCGGGTGCGACGGCTCGAGCGCTCGTTCGAGCAGCGTGAGCGCGCGGCGATAGAGTGGTTCGGCTTCCAGGTAACGCCCCTGCGTCCGGCAGAGCAGGGCGATGTTGTTGAGCGTCGAGGCGACCTCCGGGTGGTGGAGGCCGAGGAGCTCTTCTTTGATTGTCAGCGCTCGCCGGTAGAGCGGCTCCGCTTCGGCGAGCTCGCCTCGGCGGTGCAGGATCGCGGCAAGGTTGTTCAGGTTCACAGCGATCTCGTAGTGCGTGTCGCCGTACGCTCGTTGGAAGACTTCGAGCGCCTCGCGTAGCAGCGACTCCGCCTCCTCACCACGGCCCAGTCCGTCGAGGATGGCCGCGAGGGCCGCCTTGTCGGCCGCGAGATCTGTGTCGGTTGCTTCGGTGGCTCGTTTGCGAAGCTCGACCGATCGGCGGGCGAGCGGCTCAGCCGCCCCATAGTCACCGCGGGCATGCTCGAGGCCGCCGAGATTGTGGTAGATGCTCGCGACGGCTGAGCTGTCCGCGCCATCGACACGCTCGGCGATCGCCAGCGCGCGACGATACAAGCCCTCTGCCTCCTCGAAGCGCCCCCAGTACTTGAAGGCGATCGCCAGCCCGCTGAGCAGATCGGCGACCGGAGCAGCGTCCTGGCCCAAGTGCTCCTCGGCCGCCGCGAGGGCCCGACGAAAGACGTCCTCCGCCTCGGCGTAACGACCCTGGAGGCGATAGGTCACGGCAAGCGACTCCAAGGCACGCAGTCGAAGCCCTACGAACTGGGGTCCATCCGGCAGCTTTTCGGCGATCGCGACGGCGCGCAGAGACATGCGCTCAGCCTCCTCAAGGCTGGAACCCGCGTGCTGCACCGACGTCAGCACGATCAGCGCCTCGACCAGCGACGGCGACTCGGGGCCCTCAGCAGCCTCGATCGCGCCGACCGCTTCGAGCGAGAGCTCGAGCGCAGCAGGGAGCTCGTACCGATCCCGGCACACGATCGCCCGCTCGAGAGGCGCTCGGCCCAAACCGTCGCGATCGCTCGACCATTCGCTGGACACGCTGCCGCTCGCTTGACAGGCGAGCGGCCGCGTGCGTAGTTCCGGCCTGGGTGGCGGCCCGCTCAAGCGTCGCGGAGGAACGACTCGTTGTGATTGGAGAGCCTGACGCCGCCCACAAGCGCCGCCAGCGGAACCAGGACCGCCGTCACGGCAACAGCCCGCACCGCAGTGGCGTTCTTCACAGAATGCATCGTGCCCCTCATGATCGTCTCCTTCCCGTCTCTCAGCACGCCCGCTCAGGCGTCGCGGAGGAACGTCTCGTTGTGGTTGAAGGTCATTGCGCCCGCAAGCGCGGCCAGCGGAACGGCGACCGCCGTCACGGCGACAACGCGCACCACGGTGGCGTTCTTCAGAGAATCCATCGTGCCCTTAGTCGAGTGCATCGTGCCCTTCATCGCTCTCTCCTCTCGCTGGTCTGCTTGCAAGGTCTGGATGCCCGAAAGGCTAGGCGCGCCTGGGCAGCCTGTCGCTCGCGCGCATGACACACCGTGTGTAACGAGGGTGACAGACGCCCGGAGAGAAGGCGGGCACGCCCGAGCACTTGGGCGTAGTCGATCTCGCTCCGGTCGATCACGACGGTGGTAGGTGCGGAGGTGCTCCTGCGCCGAATGGCCGAGTCACGAGCCGCCTCAGCCGCCGGGCCGCCCCCGGGTGCCACAGGGACGCGCGCCGGTGCCGCAAGTCGTAGGGGAGGCCACCGGCACCCAGCGCGCCGCCTTCGCTTCGCGCCTTGGCGCTCGCGACGCGCCAGGCGCCTGTCTCTAGTCAGTACCTCTCTCGCGGCGCGCGAAGCCGTGCTTTGCGACCGCCCACGTGCCGATGGATGCGAACAGCGCCACGGCAATCCCTGACGGAATGGTCGTGCTGTTTGTCCCTGCCCCGCTGGTGGAAACGAAATCCGGACCCCACACAGCGGCAACCGCCACGGCAATCCACATCCCGACGATCGCCAGCGACGCCCACATCTCGATGACCAGGAGTTGCACGGACCAATGTCGCCTCTCCGGAACGGCCCCCGTGGGCGGGTGCGAGATAGTCGACATTTCACACACCTCCTTCCTGATACGACCCTTCCACGCGACCTGTCGTGGCGCATCCGCAACGGCCCTGATAGCACGGCGGCGAAGTACGCGACGCAACGATCAACGCGATAGTCGCGACCTCCACGCTCGCGACGCGGATGGGGAGCGGGGGCCGATCGTGGCGCGTGGCACACCTGAGATCAGTCCACTCTCGGCGCTTTCCCTCCGCGCTCTCAAACGATCAAGTCGTTAGTTCACCGGCGACCCGGAGCATGGGGCGAGGCTCCCTGCTCTTGTCCTAGTCGTCGTCCTCCTCCTCCTTATCCCTCGAGCATGTGACATAGAGCGGGGTGCATTCAAGAGAATCTCCATTGTGCTTTGCGCGGTTGCCTCCAGCATCGAGATCAGGTGCTGGCTCGTCGCAAGGATGGTCGATGTAGCCGGTCACCTTGATTCCGAGTCCGGCATTTCGATTCGCGACGTTGTTGCCCACGCGATACAGATTGAGGAAACCAACCCCGCAGTCGTCAGCGATCAACAGTCCGGCTCCACCGTTGCGATTCAGCCTGTTTTCAAACACGCTGTTGACGCTTTGCTGAAGGTAGATGCCATTTAGGCCGTTACGGCTTACCTTGTTTCCTACAAACAGCGACTGCTGTCCGAGGATGGCAAGCGCTCCGTTCCACCCGTTGTCAACGATCGTGTTACCTCGCACTTCAGAGTGCTTGACGAAGACCAGAGTTAGCCCGTGGCCTGCGTTGTCGTGGATGTGATTCTCAACGATGTGCCAGTTCTCGCCGAGTGTCTGGTCGGCGGAGACGCTGATTCCCGTTGAGTTGTGGGTGACATTCAGACGTCGGAGTGTGATCCCAACACCTCCGAAGGCGCCCACACCGAAGGAGAAGCCCTTGATCGTGCCGTTCGTGACCGTGGCTCCCGAGGCGTCACCGGTGAACAGGACACCCGTTCCCGTACCGGTCCCCTTGATGCTAAAGCCGTTCAGATCCAAGGTCACCGGCCCGGCCACGACCAGTCCGGTCGCGCAGTCCTTCACGTTGCGCGTGAGGACCGTGTCCTCGGTGATCACCGAACCGCAGCCGACGGGCGGGGTGCCGGAGCCGGCCGGCACCCCGACCAATGCCACCACGAACACACAAACTGAAATGGCCAGCGTGAGACGATGCATCAAGATCTTCCCCCCTTCGAGAACGTACCGTTAGATACAAGATCCAATCATGCTGCGCACCGGTCATCAACGCCAGACCTCGAGTTCGGCCCGGGCGCAAGCCGCGCAGAAGATCAAGACGGCGGTGCTGTCGTCATCCTCGCGGGCCAGATACACGGGCCACCGCTCCCCGCGCCCCTCGCTCAACCGCGTCTCCTGCTGCAAACACGACGGCTACGAACCGTTCGGCGAGCCGGTACGCGCGCTGGCTCGCGCGCTCGGCGATGGCGAAGACGGTCGCCTTCGCCGGGACGCCCTCATCCGGCTCTAGGTCGTGGCGCCGGCGCTCCGCCGCCTCCGGACGATCACGCGCTTGGCACTGCGATTCGTCCCCCGCCCACACGGGCGCACCGTGTCCCCACGGCAAGTGTGCTGCTCGCCGAGCTCGAGCTACCCCGCGGCGTGGATCATCTGCCGAGAGTAGCCATGACCTCGCAGACGCTCCACCACGAGCGGGCAGGGCGCCGAAGGGTGATCCACCCTGGGATGGCTCGCTGCGGATCAGGCGCGGGCGCGGCGGGTCAGCGCGGCGAGCTCGCCATTGAAGCGCTCGGGCTCCTCCAGGTGTGGGGCGTGACCGACGCCTTCGTACCAGGAGGCCTCGGCAGTCGGGCAGGTGGCGAGGACGTGCTCGGCCATCGCCGGAAGCACGACCGTGTCCGCTCGGCCGTGCGTGACGAGCAACGGCACCTCGAGTGCCCGCAGCACGTCGTCGCCGTCGATCTCGCGGGCCGCGAGATTGGCACGGACCCGCGCCGGCACCGCCGTGTTCCAGCACAGCGCGGTCTCGAAGTCGTCGGCCGGGAGCGGCTTCACCAGGCACGCCTTCACGAAGGCGCGCATGCCCCTGATGTTGGTCGGCAGGTCGTCCGCCGTTGCATCTGCAAAGTGGTCGAGAAAGCCCGGGCCGATCAACGTCCCGAACGCTGCCTCGCCCAGCTTGACGGCGCCCTCGACGAACTCGATCGCCGCGATCCGATCCTGGCCGTGCGCGCGCACGTAGTCGCAGATGACGAATGGCGCCGTAGGACCAGCCGACGAGCACCGGCCGGTCGAGACGCAGCTGGTCGATGATCGCCGCCACATCGTCCGCCCAGAGCTTGCCGTCCGTGTAGTGCTCGGGCTCGAGCGGCGCCTCGGACATCCCGTGGCCGCGAAGATCGTAGGCCACGAGCCGGAGCTCGTCGGCGAGCGCGCTCTCGTACTGCTTGTCCCAGCAGAGATGGTTCTGCGACCAGCCGTGAATGAACAGGATCGGCGGTCCGTCCACCTTGCCCCACTCGCGCACGTGCAGCTCCAAGCCACCGCCGCCCCGAACCGAGTGAGTCTTCATCCAGCCGGTTGGCTTCTGCTCCGCCCCGGGCTCTGCTACCGCTGTCATCTCCCGCCTCCTCGTGCTCGTCGTAGTCAGGCGATCGTGGCCGTCGAGAAGCTGGAGCGCATCGGGCGGAGAGCCTTATCTTCTGCCGCTTACCGCCTTATCTTCCGGTAGCGGACTGCTTAGGAGCGCTTTTCCCCGTCTATTGGCGCCGGCGCGATACTGGCCGAATGGAGACTCGTGCGAAAGAGGAATTCGTCGGACGCGCACGCGAGCTGGATCAGCTCGAGCGCGCGCTCGACGCGACACAGGCGGGGAGCGGTTCGACCGTCCTCGTCGCCGGAGAAGCGGGCATCGGCAAGACCCGGCTCGCGTCCGAGCTCGCGGCACGCGCCCGCGACGCCGGGTTCGAGGTCCTCCTCGGCCGCTCGATCGATCTCGTCGGCACGGAGCTGCCGTACCAGCCGTTCGTCGACGCTCTGCGTCCGCTCGGAGAGCCTCGCCAGGTCGATGGGCGCACGGCGGCTCGCAGCTGCGGGTGTTCGAGGAGACGCTCGCGCTGCTCACGGACCGCGCGGCTGTCGCACCCGTGCTGCTCGTGCTCGAGGACCTGCACTGGGCCGATACGTCGACGCTCGATCTCGTCGTCTTCCTCGCGCACAACCTCGACGACCGGCGCGTTCTGCTGCTCGCGACCTATCGCGCGGACGAGCTCTCGTCGGCCGAGCGCATGCGCCGACTCGCCGACGGCGTCCGCCGCTCGGGCTCGGCGCTCGTGCTCGAGCTCGGACCGCTCGAGCACGAGGAGCTGACGGCGCTGCTCGCGGCTCACGCCGACGCACCGCCGTCAGCCGCGCTGACGGAGACGATCGTCGCCCGCTCCGAGGGCAACCCCTTCTTCGCCGAAGAGCTCCTCGCCGCCGCCGGCGACGAGCGCGGCGAGCTCCCGCGTGGCCTGCGCGACCTGCTGCTGCAGCGCGTGGCCCGGCTCGACCCTCCGACGCAGAGCCTGTTGCGCCTGGCCGCGGCCGCCGGACGCGACGTCGGCTACGCGCTGCTCCGCGCAACGGCGGCGCTGCCGGAGCGCGACGTGCGCGAGTCGCTGCGCGAGGCGGTCGAGCACGGCGTCCTCGTCGCCGAGCAGGCGACCGGCAGCTTCCGCTTCCGCCACGCGCTCCTGGCGGAGGCGATCTACTCGACGATCCTGCCCGGCGAGCGCGAGGAGCTGCACGCGCGGCTCGCCGACGAGCTCGCGCGCAGCGCGGCCGCGACACCGGCGGAGCTCGCGCCCCACTGGGCGGCGGCGGGCCGCACCACAGAGGCGCTCGTCGCCTCGGTCGAAGCGGCACGCGAGGCGGAGGCCGTCTTCGGCCTGGCGGAGGCGCTCGCGCACCTCGAGCGAGCGCTCGCGCTGTGGCCCGCCGTGCCGGACGCGACCGAGCTCGTGCGGCTCGACCTCGCCGAGCTCTGCTCGTGGGCGGCCGAGCTCGCCGTGCCAAACGGGCGCGTCGCCGCGCGCGGTCGAGCTCGCGCGGCGAGCGATCGAGCTCGTCGGCGAGAGCGACCCACCGCGCGCCGCGCTCCTGCACGAGAGCCTCGGCCGCTACCTGCACGAGAGCGGCCGCGGCGACGCCGCCCTCGCCGCGTTCGAGCGCGCGGTCGAGCTCGTGCCGGCGCAGCCGCCCTCGCCGGAGCGCGCGCAGGCGCTGGCGGCGCTCGGGAACGGGCTGATCGCTGGCCTGGCGCTACGACGAGTCGCTCGCGATCTGCGAGCAGGCGCTCGCGCTCGCGCGTGCCGTCGGCGCGCACGAGGCAGAGCTCCGGGCGCTCACGGTGCTCGGCACCAACCTCGCTTACCTCGGCCGCGGCGACGAGGGCCTCGCGCAGCTCCGACAGGCCCTCCGGCTCGCCGAGGAGAGAGCCGACATCCCGGCTCTGCAGCGAGCGTACGTCAACCTCACCGACGTGCTGACGATGCTGGGACGGCCACGTGAGTCGGCCCGGCTGGCGGAGGCCGGGCTCGAGGTGTTCCGCCGTTACGGGCTCGATGGCAGCACCGCTCGTCGCCAACCGGATCGAGGCCCTGCTCGCGATCGGCGAGTGGGACGAAGCCGACAGCGTCAGCGCGGCTGCACTCCGCGGCATCACCGCCAACTACCCCCACATGCCCCTCATCATCCGCGCCGAGCTCGAGATCGGCCGCGGCGACTTCGACGCCGCGCGGGCGCACCTCGAGGCCGCGCGCGCCACGCTCCGCAGGACCGCGACTTGGCGATCTACGACATCTTCGTCGCCGAGCTCGCCCTGTGGGAGCGCCGCTGGACGGACGCCGACGAGGCGGTGCGCGACGGTCTGGCGCGGGCGCGCTCCCGCGAGACCGCCCAGATCCGCGTCTGGCTCTGCGCCAAGGGACTGCGCGCACAGGCGGAGCTGGCAGCGCTCGCACGCGCCCGCCGGGACGCCGACGCCGTCCGCGACCGGCTCGGTCGCGCACGAGAAGCTGCTCGCCGACGCTCGCAGCGCCGCCGCGGAGGCCTCCGCGGTCACACCAAACGCAGCCGGCTGGCTCGCCTTGGCCGAGGCCGAGGCCGAGCGTGCCCGCGGCGAGGCGCGACCAGAGGCGTGGTCGGAGGCGGCAGCGACCTGGGAACGGCTCGAACGCCCGCCACTCGCGGCCTACTGCCGCTGGCGCCAGGCCGAGGCGCTCGTCGCCGCCGGCGCGCCCCGCACCGAGGCGAGCGTGCCGCTCCGAGAGGCGCACGCCGTCGCGGCTCGGATCGGAGCAAGGCCCCTCGCTCGAGAGCTCGAGCTGCTGGCCCAACGCGCCCGGCTCGATCTCATCCCGCCGGACGCTGAGGCGACCGATGGAAAGCAGGGCCTGGAGGAGATCCTCGGCCTGACGCCGCGCGAGGCGGAGGTCCTGACCCTCGTCGCCCGTGGTTACACCAACCGCGAGATCGCCGCGACACTCGTCATCAGCGTCAAGACTGCGGGCGTCCACGTCTCGCACATCCTGCGCAAGCTCGACGCGCCGAACCGGCTCGAAGCAGCAGCAATTGCGCACCGCCTCGCCCCGCCGCAAGACGGGCGGCCCGGGACCGAGACCTGACCGGCGGCCTGGCAAGGCTCCGTCCGGGGATCCGAGATCACAACAGCCATCCACGCCACCGATTGCCGAACAGAGCGCGGGTCAATTCCCCCCAGGGCAGGACTTACGAGCGTCGCGTTGCGCTCCTAGGCAACGTGACCCGGGTATCACCGGGTATGCACCACATGCGTTTTCGCGGCATCCACGGCCTACCTGACCGGCCGTTTCAAGCCGTTTTCCGCGTAGTCAGAAACCCGAAAGAGGCCCATACGGGATTCGAACCCGTGCCGCCGCCGTGAGAGGGCGGTGTCCTAGGCCACTAGACGAATGGGCCGTGGCTCGCGGAAGGATACCGAACCGCCGGCGCCCGCCCTCCACCCACGGCTCGGCCGGGCCGGTCCCACAGCAACGTCCCAGGTGTGACCGGAGGATCCTGTCCCGGCGCTGACTCCTACGGCTGCCCGGGGGAGAACGCGTCCGTCTCGCGCGCGTCGATGCGCTCTTCGAAGCGGCGCCTGATCTCCTCACCGGTGGCCAGGAGGTCGTAGCGGGCACGTCGCGGCGGCAGTTTCACGATCTTCACCGACTCGTCGCGGTCGCCGTGACAGCGGGCGTACGCGGCCGCCTCGTCGAGCGGCCTCAAGCGGTCACCGCCCCGCCTCAGCCACGGCACGAACGGACACCTATCACGTCGGCGCGCGGCGGGGAACCCGGCTGCCCGGCCGGCCACCGCTGTTTGCGGGAAACCGGGCCGCTCACGGCTTGCAGCTCCACGGCCCCCACGTGCGCCCTGTGTCGACGAACAGCTGGTGCGCGGCCTTCGCCTGCACGTGCGCCGTGGCGCTGTGGCCGTAGTTCGCGCGGGCCCAGTCGCCCAGCTGAAAGAGGCCGAGATACTGGCCGTTCTGCGCGTCCGTGCGATAGCGACCATGTTACGAGCGTTGCCCGCCGCTCGAACGCGAAAAAACGCTCCTCGAGGGAGCGTTCAGCTGCGGGGCAAGGATTCGAACCTTGACTACCCGGTCCAGAGCCGGGCGTCCTACCGTTAGACGACCCCGCAGGGCGCGTTCGATCGTAGCAACCGGCCTGGCGGCGCTCAGGGCTCGAGGCGGTACACCGGAACGAGCCGCTTCTCGTTCTCGGTGTCGATGTGCGCGATCACCTCGACGTACGGCTCCAGCCCCGAGCCGCGCAGCTTCGCGCGCAGGAGGCCGTCCACCTGGAACAGGCCCGAGGAGTTGTTCATCAGGACCTCGATGCGCACCGGCTTGTCGTCTCCGTCGCCGATCATCACCTCGTCGATCGCGGCCGCCGACAGCGAGTGCATCGACACGCGACCCTTCTCGAACGGGATGCGCGAGCGTCCCTTGGCCATGTCGAGCGCGTCGGCGACGCGGAGGATGCCGGCTTCGAGCGACAGCGGCTCGCCGTCCGCGCGGTGGCTCGTGATCGCCTGCAACACCTCCGAGACGATCACGGTGCGCTCCGGCTCCTCGTAGATCCCGTCGAGGAGCTCTCGCAGCTTCGGCTCGGCGAGGAAGAGGCTGAAGTCCTCGTGCCCGCGCCGGTGCACCGACATGCCGACGCAATGCGTCAGCGCGGCGAGCACGACGACCACCTCGGCGTCTTCCTCCTCCAGCCCGAAGTCGGTCACGAGCGACGGCTCGATCCCGTGCTTCGTGAGCTGGCGCAGGAGCTTGAGCGCGATATTCGCGGCGATCTGGATGTGCACCCACGAGTGGTCGTTGATCTCGAGGCGGACGACGGCATTGACGTTGGACATGTGCCACCACGCCTTCAGCACCTTGTCGGCATTCGCGCGCTCCAGCACCCGCCGGAGCTTGCGGTTGCCGCGCACCGGCAGCGTGATGCGCATGCTCTCCACCGCCTCGGCAGGGGCGAGGCGAGTCTCGCGGACGGCTTCAGCCGCGACGGGCTCTTCGATGCGGTTCTCGGTCTCGGGGTCGAGCGTCACGCCGCAGGCTCGGGCGCCGATGCCGCCGGCGCCGCAGCCTCCTTGACCTCGCGCAGCTTGAAGTACGTGAGCGTGAGCGCGATCGCGCTGAACGGCGCGACCACGGCCTGGGCGATCGTGCCTCCCAGCAGGATCTCCAGGAACCGAGGCAGGAACGCAAAGACGAGTCGCAGGATGCCGCCGGCGACGCCGGTCAGGATCCCGGTGACGACCACGATCCCGAGCACTGTCCAGAAGTGCCCGCCGACGAGCTGTCTCGAGCGGCCGAACGACTCCATCACGCTCTTGTTCTCGACCACGATCACCGGCGCGATCACGGCCCACCAGGTGAGGAGGATCACGCCGGGCACGATGAGGAGCAGGAAGCCGACACCGATACCGAGGCCAGCGAGGATACCCGCGAGGACCAGAGTGCCCAGCACCGGGGTGACGGCCCGGAAGATGTCCTCGGTCGAGGAGTCGAACGTGCCGTCGCGGACGTCCTGGACGGCCTTCACGAACGCGCCCTGCAGCCAGAACGTGCCGATCACGCCCGCGGCGGCAGCGATGGCCGCCAACAGCCAGAGGCCGAAGCTGCCGGCATCGTCGCCGCCGATCACCGCGTCGAGGAGCGCGTACACGGCATTGACGATCGCAAAGACGATCAGCGCGATCACGAAGAAGCGGACGAAGAACTTCGTGTAGAGGCCCCAGGCCTCGCTGAGAACGGTTCCGATGCTCATGCCGCGATCCTAGGGCACCGGGTCGGACGTGTCACTCGCTCAGAAGAGGCCTTCTGTCGAGAGAGTCGTCTATGCGGGGTGAGAGACACTTCTCGCCGTCTTGCCGTCCGCTGAAGAGGTACGGCACGCCGAGATAGTCGATGCCGGGACCGCCGTGAAGCGAGTCGCCACGCGACACTCGGTCGCTGCCACGACCGCCGTACAGCCTGTTGTGGCCTGCTCCGCCGTCGATGGTGTCGTTGCCATCGCTGCCGCAGATGAGGTCGTTTCCGCCGGCGCCGTTGATGCGGTCGTTCCCGTCGAGCCCGACGATCACGTCGTCACCAGGGGTGCCGACGATCCTGTCGGGGCCTGTCGTGCCGACGATTGTGGCGGAAAGCCCGGCGCACAAGAGGTTCGGCCTGGTGGCGCCGCCGAAGGAGGTCGTCACCGCGATCGTGACGATCGAGACGGCGGCCACGACGATGATCAGGATCTTGGCTGACATCGGTCGTTCTCCCTTTCTCAGAGCAGGATTCGCAGCGCGGCGTCCGCGGGGCAGCCACGGCGCAGCAGGTCGGAAGCGAGGTGCAGGTCGACGTGCCGCCCGGCGGCGAGCAGCACCGCCGCGGCCTCGTCGAAGCCGGCGGAGATGAGCTGTTCGAGCCGCCAGCGCGCGACCCATTCGGCCTCGCTCTCTCGGGTCTCGGTCTGACGACGGTCATGCTGGGCTCCTTTCGCGAGTGGGTCTCGCAGTAGGAACACCCCAACCGCTCAGAACTTACGAAGCTTTCAGACGATCGGCTCGAACATCGCCGAGGCGGGCGAGCTCGCGCCGCACGTGCGTCAGCCCTTTGCCGAGTCGGGCGCGATTCGTGCGGTCGTTGAGCCATCCGCTCGCGCCCGACGGGTGGGGCAGCGGCACGACGATTGCCTCACCGAGCAGGTAGCTCTTGCCAACGCTCTCCGTCACGCTGCGTACCCCCAGCAGCACGCTGGGCCGCGGCGCCGCCCACGGTCACGATCAGCTGCGGTTGCAGCAGGCGGAGCTCTGCCTCGCGCCACCCGGCGCAGAGGGCGCGCTCGGCTGCAGTAGCGGTGCGGTCGCCCCGGCCCGACGCGACGCGGCCCGGGAAGCAGCGTGTCACGGCCGCGCAGTAGAAGGTCTCGTAGAAGGCTTGTTCGTCGAGTCGCAGCCAGCCGCGCAGCGTGCGCCCGGCGCGTCCGCGCCACGCCCGTCGTTCGTCACCTTCCACCACTCCGGGCGCGAGACCAAGGAGGTATGCGCGCTGACCCGCGTGACCCTCGAACACCGGCCACGACTCGATCGGGTAGCCGGCGTCGAGGCAGCGACGGCAGCGTGCGTTGTCCCGCTGCAGCCCGGCGATGGAGCGGTACGCCACCTGCTTACAGTACGACCGTGCTGCCGCTGGAGTCGGTGCCGAACGTCTCGGAAGGACGCGATCCCGCGGGGATCGCGGCGATCGGCGGCGCCTTCTCGACAGGAGGTGGACGGGTGCTCGACGTGCACTCCGACCCGGATCACCACCGCTCCGTCTACACGCTCGTGGCCGGTGACGACGATGCGCTCGTCGAGGCGCTCCTCGCGGGCATCGACGAGGCTCGGGCGCGCATCGACCTGCGCCGCCACGACGGTGTGCACCCGCGGGTCGGCGCAGCCGACGTCGTCCCGCTCGTGCCGCTGCAAGCGGAGGATCTGCCGCGGGCCGAGCAGGCGGCACGACGGCTTGCACGACGGATCGGCGCGGACCTCGGGTTGCCTGTCTTCCTCTACGGCACGATCGCGGAGGGCCGGCGCCCGGCGTTCTTTCGCCAGGGCGGCCCTGAGGAGCTTCAGCGTCGCGTCGAAAACGGCGAGCTCGCGCCCGCTGCGGGGCCGGCGCGGCTGGACCTCGCCGCGGGCGCGGTGCTCGTCGGTGCCCGCCCGCCGCTCGTCGCCTTCAACGTCGACCTCGCCACCGACGACGTCGACGTGGCGCGCGCTGTTGCCCGGGCTGTGCGCGAGTCGAGCGGCGGCATGACCGGGGTGCAGGCGCTCGGCCTGCGTCTGCCTCGCTCGGGCCGGGTGCAGGTGAGCATGAACGTGATCGATGTCGAGCGCGCGCCCCTGCAGGACGTCGTCGCCCGCGTGCGAGAGGAAGCCGCGCTGCGCGGGGTCGAAATGACGCGGGCGGAGCTCGTCGGTCTGCTCCCCGCCGGGGTCGTCGCCGGTGCCGCCGCCGAGGCGCTGCTGCTGCCGGTGCTGGATGGCGGGCGCGTGCTGGAGGCCTGCGCGCTCGACGCGCTCGCCTGACAGGCGTCAGGGCTCGAGCGCCGCGAGCGCGGCGGTGGCGATCGAGTCGGCGTCGATGCCGTACTCGGCGTAGAGCTCGGGTTGGCAGCCGGTCTGGCCGAAGCGGTCGACGCCGAGCGGGACGCACCGGGCGCCGAGGCGAACTGCCGAGCCAGGCGAGTGCGTGGCTCGAGCCGTCGATCACGGTCACGACGGGGAGGCCGCGCTCTGCGGGCTGGACGAGCGTGTCGAGATGGCAGTGACCGGCGGGGCGCCCGTCCCTGATCGGGCGGGTGCGGCGATCGCTGCCAGTCGTGGTAGAGCCGGTCGGGGCTGGAGAGGCAGAGGACCGTGGCCTGGACGCCCTCCTCGTCGGCGAGCTGGTCGGCGGCCCGGAGGGCCTCGGGCACGAGGGCGCCGCAGGTGGCGATGAGGACGCGGTCGTCGGCGGCCGTGTCGGCCGGCTCGCGCAGCCGGAAGCCGCCGCGCGACGACGTCGCCACGGAGCTGCTCCTCGCCGAGCCTGGCGGCGGCGCCGGCGAAGGGTGTCTGGTCGACCGGCGTGGTCGAGAGCCGCAGGTAGAGCGCGCTCGCCGTCCGGCTCCTGCATGCGGGCGAGGCCGTCGAGCAGGAGCCACTCGAGCTCGCGGGCGTAGGCCGGCTCGCAGTACGTGAGCCCAGGCGTCTCGATCCCGATGCCGGGCGTATTGAGCGACTGGTGCGCTCCGCCCTCGCGCCCGAGCGAGATCCCGGACGGTGTGCCCGCAGAGCACGAAGCGCGCCCCCGAGTAGACGGAGTAGACGATGCCCTCGAGCGCGCGCATCACGAACGGGTCGTAGAGCGTCCCGATCGGGAACAAACGCTCGCGCTGGAAGTCCCACGTCAGCCCGAGCTGCCCGAGCGCGAGCACGAGGTTCATCTCGGCGATTCCCATCTCGATGTGCTGTCCGGTGCGTGCGACGCGCCAGCGCAGGGGCGAGTCCTCCATCGCGTCGTAGACGTGCTCGTCTTCGGGGCCCCAGACGCCGGTCTTGTTGATGAAGCCGCCGAGGTTGGTGGACACCGACACGTCCGGGGAGACCGTGACGAGACGCTCGCCCACGCCGTCGACGCGCGAGAGATCGAGCAGGATGCGCCCGAACGCTGCCTGGGTCGAGATCTTGGGCGGGTCGCGCTCGGAGAGCGTCGGCGGCACCGGGATCGGCGCCGGCAGCGGGCGCTCGCCGCGGTCGAGCCTGGCTGACTGCGGCGGCGAGCAGCCGTCCTTCGGCGCTGTCGGGCGCAAATCCGTCCCATTCGGTCTCGGGTGTGAGACCGACCTCGGCGCGGAGGCGGTCGATCTGCTCGCCGTTCAGGAGCGCCGAATGATTCTGCGGTCGCCCGGCGATCTCGAGCCCGTAGCCCTTGATCGTGTAGGCGAAGATCACGGTGGGCCGATCGGTCGTCTGCGCGGGCCCGCCCCAGTGCGTCCGAGCACGTCCGCGAGGTCGTGCCCACCGAGATCGCCGACGAGCGAGCGCAGCCGTCCCGTGTGGCCGTCGAGCAGCTCGCGCGAGCCGCGAGCGCTCCTCTCCTCGAAGCGGCTCGAGCAGCGTGGCTCGGACGACGTCTTCGGACGCGCCGAACAGCGACTGGTACTGCTCGTTCGGCATCTCGTCGATCCGGCGGCGCAGCAGCTCGCCGCCGCTCTCGGGCGTACGCCGCGCGTAGACGCCGCCCGTACTTGAGCTCCAGCACCTGCCAGCCGCACCGTCCGGAACTGCTGCTCCAGCTCGTGCGCCTTGATCCCGGGTACGACGCGGTCGAGCGACTGCCGGTTCAGGTCGACGAGCCAGAGCACGTTGCCGAGCCGCCGTGCCAGCGGCTCGGTCAGCGCCTCCCACAGGTTCCCCTCGTCGAGCTCGGCGTCGCCGAGCAGCGAGATGAAGCGTCCGCCCGTCGACGCGCCGAAGTGCGCCTCGACGTAGCGATCGGCCAGCGCCGCGAACAGCGGTGCGGCGGAGCCCAGCCCGACCGAGCCGGTGGAGAAATCGACCGGGAAGGGATCCTTGGTGCGCGACGGATAGGACTGCAGTCCGCCGAAGTCGCGCAGGCGCGTGAGGTAGGAGCGGTCGAGCCGGCCCAGGAGGTACTCGAGCGCGTGCAGCACCGGCGAGGCGTGCGGCTTCACCGACACCCGGTCCCGCCCGTCCAGATCGGCCAGCGTACAGCGCGGTCATCAGCGTCACCATCGAGGCCGACGAGGCCTGATGGCCGCCTACCTTCAGCTCGTCGCCCTTCGGGCGCTCCCGGTTGGCGTAGTCCACGATGCGCACTGCCAGCCACAGCGCCCGCCGCTCGATCGCCGCGAGCGCGTCGAGGTCGATCGTGCGTGGGGCCTCGGCGACGGCCATCGCTGCCCGGATGGTAGGCGGACGCCGAGAGCTGCGGAAGACGCGTGCCGTCGACCATCTAAACTCGCGCCGCGATGGAGCCGCTCCGGCTCACCGGCGAAGACCTGCGGATCGACGACGTGTGGGACGTCGCGGTGGGAGGACGCCCCGCCGAGCTCGCCGCCGCGGCCTGCGAGCGCATGCTCGCGTCGCGCGCGCTCCTCGAGCAGCAGGTCGGAGAGCGTACGTATGGCGTCACGACAGGCTTCGGCAAGCTGGTCTCGACCGAGATCCCCGTCGAGCAGGTGCGCGAGCTCCAGCTCCGCCTACTCCGCAGTCACTCGTGCGGTGTGGGCGAGCCCTATCCGGACGAGGTCGTCCGCGGTGCAATGCTGCTCCGCGTCAACACGCTGGCCAAGGGCTACTCGGGCATTCGCCTGGAGCCGGTCGAGCTGCTGCTCGCGTGCCTGCGAGTCGGCCTGGTTCCCCGTGTGCCGTCGCGTGGGTCGGTCGGGGCGAGCGGGGATCTGGCGCCGCTCGCGCACCTCGCGCTCCCGCTCGTGGGCGAGGGCGAGGCCTGGCTCGACGGCAAGCGGCTCCCGGGGGCGGAGGCCTTGCGGGCCGCCGGCCTCGAGCCCGTGGTGCTGGAGGCGAAGGAAGGTCTCGCGCTCGTCAACGGGACGCAGTTCATGACCTCGATGGCAGCGCTGCTGCTCGTCCGCTGCCGCCGGCTGGCGCAGGTCGCCGACGTCGCGTGCGCGATGTCGCTCGAATCGGTTCGCGGTACCCCTCGCAACTACCTCGAGGCGATCGACGCCGCTCGCCCGCACCCGGGCCACCGCGCGAGCGCGGCGGCGCTTCGGACACTCCTCGCCGACTCGGAGATCGCCCGCTCGCACCGCTACGACGACGACCGGTTGCAGGACGCGTACTCGCTGCGGTGCGCCGCACAGGTGCACGGCGCGTGCCGCGATCTGCTCGCGTACGCGGAGCAGACGGTGGCGATCGAGCTCAACGCCGCGACCGACAACCCGCTCGTGCTGCTCGACGAGGGCGAGATCGTCTCGAACGGCAACTTTCACGGCCAACCGGTCGCGTTCGCCCTCGATGCGATCGCGATCGCGGTGGCCGAGCTCGCGAGCATCAGCGAACGGAGGACGGAGCGGTTGGTCAATCCGGCGCTCTCCGACGGGCTGCCCGCGTTCCTCATCGAGTCGGCGGGGCTGGACTCGGGCTTCATGATCCCGCAGTACGTCGCGGCCGCCCTCGTCTCCGAGAACAAGGTGCTGGCCCACCCGGCGAGCGTCGACTCGATCCCCACGAGCGCCAATCAAGAGGATCACGTGTCGATGGGGAACGCCGCGGGGCTCCAGGCGCTGCAAGTGGTCGCCAATGCCGAGCACGTCCTCGCGATCGAGCTCCTCGCCGGCGCGCAAGGGGTCGAGCTGCACGCGCCGCTGGCCCCGGCGCCCGGTGTCGCGGCGGCGCGGGCCTTCGTGCGCACCCTCTCGGAGCGTGTCGTCGCGGACCGGTCGCTGTCGACGGACATCGAGCTCGTGGCGGACGCGATCCGGGGCGGCGACCTGGGCAGCGCCGTCACCTCGGTCGTCGGCACGCTCCCATGAGCGGGCCCCGCTAGCGTGACCGATGTGAGCAATCCGACGATCGAGGCTCTCTGCGGCGACCTCTCGCGCGTGCGGGCGCCGCGCGGGTCGACGTTGAACGCCTTGTCGTGGCAGACGGAGGCGCCGCTCCGGATGCTGCTCAACAACCTCGATCCTGAAGTGGCGGAACATCCGCAGTCATTGGTGGTCTACGGCGGGTCGGGGCGGGCAGCGCGATCGCACGACGACCTGCGCCGGATCGTGGGGACGCTGCTGCGGCTGCGTGAGGACGAGACGCTCCTCGTGCAGTCGGGGAGGGCGGTGGGTGTCTTCCGCACGCATGACGCGGCGCCACGCGTCCTGATCGCGAACTCGTTGCTCGTGCCGAGGTGGGCTACGTGGGAGGAGTTTCGGCGGCTCGAGGCGGCCGGGCTGACGATGTTCGGCCAGATGACTGCCGGCTCGTGGATCTACATCGGCACGCAGGGGATCTTGCAGGGGACGTACCAGACGTTCTGCGCCGCCGGGGAGAAGCACTTCGGCTCGGCCGACCTGACGGGGCGCACCGTGTTAACGGCCGGTCTGGGCGGGATGGGCGGTGCGCAGCCGCTGGCGGCGACGATGGCAGGGGCGGCGTGCCTGTGCGTGGAGGTCGACCAGAGATCGATCGAGCGTCGGCTGGAGACTCGCTACCTCGACGAGCAGGCGGCTTCGCTCGACGACGCGGTCCGGAGGGTGAAAGCTGCAGCCGCGGAGGGACGGCCGCTGTCCGTCGCCGTGCTGGGGAACGCGGCGGATGTGCTCCCGGAGCTCGTCGCCCGCGGGGAGCTCTTCGATCTCGTCACGGATCAGACGGCGGCCCACGATCCGCTCACGGGGTACGTGCCTGCCGAGGTGCCGTTCGAGGAGGCCGCAGCGCTGCGTGCCCGGGACCCGGAGCGGTACGTGAAGCTCGCACGCGAGTCGATCGTCGCGCACGTGCGGGCGATGACGGAGTTCGCCCGCCTCGGTTGCTATGTTTTCGACTATGGCAACAATCTGCGAGGTGAGGCCCGTGCAGGTGGTCTAGAAGAGGCGTTCTCATACCCGGGCTTCGTCCCGGCCTATATCCGGCCGCTCTTCTGCCGCGGCATCGGACCGTTCCGCTGGGCAGTCTTGTCGGGGGACCCGGCAGACATCGAGGCGATCGACCGCGAGCTCGCTTCGTTGTTCCCCGGTGACGTGCTGTTGCAGCGTTGGCTCGAGCTCGCACCTCAGAAGGTCGCGTTTCAGGGTTTGCCCGCCCGCATCTGCTGGCTCGGCTATGGCGAGCGGGCGCAGGCCGGTCTCGCGATCAACGAGCTCGTCCGCAGCGGACGCGTGTCGGCACCGGTCGTGATCGGGCGTGACCACCTCGACTCGGGCTCGGTCGCCTCGCCCTACCGTGAGACCGAAGCGATGCGCGACGGCTCGGACGCGATCGCCGACTGGCCGATCCTCAACGCGCTCCTGAACACGGCCGCTGGCGCGACCTGGGTCAGCGTCCACCACGGCGGCGGCGTCGGCATCGGCAACTCCATCCACGCCGGCATGGTCATCCTCGCCGACGGCACGCCACAGACCGCCGAACGCCTCGAGCGGGTACTCACCACCGATCCGGGCACGGGCGTGATGCGCCACGCCGACGCCGGCTACGAGGAAGCACTCGCCTGCGCGCACGAGAGCGGGCTGGATTTGCCCTCCAGCCGCGCATGACCCGGCTGCTGATCCGCGACCTGGCGCAACTTGCGACGCCGGCGGGGACGCACCCTTCGCCGCTGCGCGGCCCCGCTCTCCGCGACGTGGAGCTGGTCGTGGACGCCTTCGTGCTTTGCACGGACGGGATCGTCGAGGCGGTGGGGCGGATGAGCGAGCTGCCGCCGCTCGAGGGCGAGATCGAAGAGTTGGACGGGCGTGGCCTGGCCGCCATTCCCGGACTCGTCGACTGCCACACGCACGCCTGCTTCGCGGGCGACCGCGTCGACGAGTTCTCCCTGCGCGCAGGCGGTGCGTCGTACGAGGAACTGCATGCAGCCGGCGGAGGGATCCTCTCCACGGTGCGGGCGACACGTGCCGCCACGCCTGCAGAGCTCCTCGCCGCGACCGAGCGTCACCGCGGCTGGATGCGGGGGCACGGCACCACGACGTTCGAGGCCAAGTCCGGCTACGGCCTCGACCGCGACACCGAGCTCGCCCAGCTCGAGGCCGTCCGGGCCGCGGGAGGAGTCGCGACGTGGCTCGGCGCGCACACGGTGCCGCCTGAGTTCGACAACGCGGACGCGTATCTCGACTTCGCGCTCACGGACGTGCTGCCCGCTGCTGCCCGGATTGCGGAGGCGGCAGACGTGTTCCTCGAGCGCGGCTCGTTCGACGCCGTCCAGGCGCGCCGCTACCTCGAGGCCTGCGGCAATGCGGGCCTCGACCTCCGGCTGCACGGCGACCAGTTCACCGAGTCCGGCGCCGTCGCGCTCGCCGTAGAGCTCGGCGCCCGCTCCGTCGACCACCTCGAGGCGACCGGCGCCGACGGCGTCGCCGTGCTCGCCGCCAGCGGTGTCGCCGCCGTCCTCCTTCCAGCGAGCGCGCTCTTCCTCGGCCGGCCGATGCCACCCGGCCGTGCGCTCGCCGACGCCGGGGCAGTCGTCGTCCTGGCCACCGACTTCAACCCTGGTAGCGCGTTCTGCGACAGCCTGCCGCTCGTCTGCTCTCTCGCCTGCACGCAGCTCAAGCTTTCCCCGGCAGAAGCCCTCTCGGCGGTGACCGTCAATGCCGCCCACGTCCTCCGCCGCGGTGACCGCATCGGGCGGCTTGCGCCTGGCTATCGGGCCGACCTCGTGCTCATCGACGCAACCGATTGGCGCTATCTCGCCTACCACCTCGGGGGCGATCTCGTGCATACGGTCGTCGAGGGCGGCCGGGTGGTCTCGGGCCTCCGGGCATAATCGGATCGATGGCCAACCAGAAGCAGCGCCGAAAGCGTGCGAAAGAGAAACGGCATGACTACGACCTCGTCGAGATCGATGCCGAGGGCAACGAGACCGTCCTCACGGCGTCGGAACTGAAGGCGGAGGAGCCGGCGAAGGACAAGGCGCCGGCCAAGGCGACAAGCGCCTCCAAGCCCGCCGCGCGAGGCGGTCGTCAACCACAGCCCCCGTCGTGGAGGCGCGTTGGCAAGCGTGGCCTCATCTTCTCGCCGATCTTCCTCGCGACGGTTCTCCTGCTCGGGGGCGGGAAGATCAAGATCGAGGGCGCGATCGTCCAGACCGCGCTTCTGCTCGCCGTCTTCATCCCGTTCAGCTACGCGATGGACAGCTTCGTCTACCGCTCCGCGACGAAGCGGATGGCAAAGCGGAACGGCACCCGCTAGCTAGCTGGCGCAGGACGCGGAATCCGCTCGCGCGGAGTCCGGTCGCGCGAAGATCCCTGAAGGCGTCCGCTTCGCGGCCGCGGCGCCTTTTTCACATCAGCCTCTAGGTCAGGGTCTCCCGGATCTCGCCGTCGACGTAGTGACCGTCCGCCGGCCACGGCGCCAGCACGAGCAGGATGCGCGCACCGTCGTCGCTGCGCACGGAGTGTCGCTCGGCCGGGTCGAACATCAGGAGCGAGCCGGGGCCGTAGACCCCTACCGCTCCCGCGCAGCTGATTTCCGCACGCCCCTCGACGACGGTCACCCAGGCTCGCTCGCGCACCTGGTGGTCGCCGAGCTCGTCACCGGCGTCGAGCTGAATCAGGATCGCGCGCGCGTCGTCTTCGGAGTGCACGACGACCGGCGTCGGCGCCTCGAGAGAGGTCAGGTCCCACGACTGCACACCCGGGACGGTATCGCAGGAGCGTGCAATTTCGCTGCATCCGAGCGATCCCAACACTCCCGCGCTCCCTGGGGCATCCGGCGCGCCTGCGAGCATGAAAACCGGGGTCTGGCGCCAATCGGGAATAAGAGGAGCAACGGAGCGTGGAGATCCTGAGCTTCGACGAATCGGTCGACTTGCTGCGTCGTCGCCTCCACACTGCGGACGCGATCAATGCCTCGGAGCTACACGGTTTCAAGGAACTGATGCGAGACCACGCCGAGGTTCTGCCCGATCACTGGTACTGGCAGGCTTTTGAGGAGCTGAAGGCACTGGGTCATCTGGATCAAGCCTCTCGCAAGCTGAACGGTCGTGATGCCTGCGGCCGCCTGAATGCGGTCGGGCGATGGTTCATGCGGTCACAGACGGCGGCGTAGGGTCACGTCAATGAGCCCTCGCGAGCTGCGCCAGTCGTTCGAGATCGCCCGCCCGGCGTTCGACTGAATGTCTCGAAGACGGCGTGGGACGATCGGTGAGGGCCGGGCGGCTTCGCCGCGGCGGGTCGCCACCCCGGTAGGGTTGGAGACGTGCTCGAGTTGCGCCCGAACTGCGAATGCTGCGACTGCGACCTGCCGCCCGACAGCGACGAGGCCCGAATCTGCACGTTCGAATGCACGTTCTGCGCGGAGTGCGCCGAGGGTCGTTTCGCCGGACGATGTCCGAATTGTGGCGGTGACTTCGCGCGGCGCCCTGTGCGCCCCGTGGAGGTGCTCTCGCACTATCCGGCCTCGCGTGAACGGATCACGAAGCCGCATCCCGAGTGCGCCACCGCGGCGTAGAGCGTCTCCAAGCTAGGGCACGAGCAAGCGCAGCCGACACGGCACGAGGCGGAATCGCGTCAGGAGTGCAGAAGTACACTGGGCCGCCGGATGCCGCTCGCCGTCGAACAGCTCGAGCTCGGCCCGTTGGGCACGAATTGCTACCTCGTGCGCGCCGAGCACGGCGCCCCGGAGGCGGTCGTGGTCGACCCGAGCGGATCTGCAGCGGAGATCCGTCTGCGTCTCGCACAAGTCGGCGCCCGGTGCGCCGCGATTCTCGTCACGCACGGCCATTGGGATCACCTGCTCGGCGTCGCCGACCTCGCCGAGGGAACCGGCGCGGAGGTGACGATGCCCGAAGGCGAGCGCGTGCTCCTCGAGAACGCCGGTGGGTTCACGCCGGCGGGCGTGTCGATCCGCTCGTGGACTCCCGAGCGGACGGTGAGCGGAGGAGAACAGCTCGAGGTTGGGGGGATCGCGTTCGAGGTGCTCGCGGTGCCCGGCCACTCCCCGGCGCACGTCGCCTATGCGGCGGACGGCGCTCTCTTCTCCGGTGATCTGCTGTTCGCCGGCTCGGTCGGGCGCACCGACTTGCCCGGCGGCGATTGGGACACCTTGCTCGACTCGGTGCGGCTGCTGAGCGAGCGCTTCGCGCCCGACACCGTCGTCTACCCAGGTCATGGGCCGGCGACGACGCTCGGCGCGGAGCTCGCCCGGAATCCGTTCCTCGCCGAACTGCGCGCGGAGCCCACGTCGGAATGAGCAGCGGCAAGATCGAGCGGCCGCGCGGGACGCACGACGTCACCCCGGCCGAGATGCCGCTGTGGCAGCACGTCACCGGGGAGATCGAGCGGCTCTGCGACCTCTACGGCTACCGCAAGATCCTGACGCCCGTCTTCGAGGACACAGCCCTCTTTGCGCGCACCTCGGGACAGGGCTCCGACGTGGTGCAGAAGGAGATGTACACATTCACCGACCGCTCCGACCGGTCGCTGACGCTGCGCCCGGAGGGGACGGCGCCGATTTGCCGCGCCTACGTCGAGCACGGGATGCACCGCGAGCCGCAGCCCGTGAAGCTCTTCACGATCGCCACGATGTACCGGTACGCCGCCCCGCAGAAGGGGCGCTACCGCGAGCACTGGCAGGCCTCGGTGGAGGCGATCGGCACAGACGACCCGGCGATCGACGCGGAGCTGATCCAGCTCTACGACACGCTGTTGCGCCGGCTCGGCGTCACCGACTACCGGCTCGCCCTCAACTCGATCGGCTGTCGCGAGTGCCGCCCCGCCTACCTGGAGCGGCTCGGCTCGTGGCTCGCTCGTCACGCCGAGCGGCTCGACGCGGAGACGCGGCAGAAGGCGGCGGCGAGCCCCTTGCGGGTGTTCGACAACCTCGAGGCGAAGCCCCCCGCCACACGGGAGGCGCTCGCGGAGGCGCCGACGATCGGAGAGTCGCTGTGCGACGAATGCCGGGCGCGGTTCGCCGCCGTCCGCGCGGATCTCGACGCGCTCGGCGTCACGTACGAGCTCGTCCCTACCCTCGTTCGCGGCCTCGACTACTACACCCGCACGACGTGGGAGTTCGTCGGCCCCGCACTCGGCGCTCAGTCCACGATCTCGGGCGGCGGCCGCTACGACGGCCTCGTGGAGGAGATCGGCGGACCGCCGACGCCGGGTGTCGGCTTCGGCGCCGGCATCGAGCGTCTCGTGCTCGCGCTCGAAGAGGCCGGCGTCGAGGCCGAGGCTCCACGCCTGGACGTGTTCGTCGCTCGCGAGCCTGACGGCGACGCCGCGGTGGTACGGTCACTGGTCGCTGCGATCCGCGCAGAGGGCCTCGCGGCGGAGCGTGACTACGCGGGACGGTCCCTGAAAGGTCAGCTCACGCACGCCAGCCGCCTCGGTGCGGAGACGACCGTGATCGTGAGCGGCAACGGCGCAGTTCTTCGTCGTGCAGGCCAGGCAGACGAGCCGCTTCCGGTCGCCGACATCGTGGGCAGACTGACGCGATGACCTGGCGCGACCTGATGTGCGGCGAGCTGCGGCCCGCGGACGTCGGGCGTGCGTTGACGCTCGCCGGTTGGGTCGCGCGCCGGCGCGATCACGGCGGGCTCGTCTTCGTCGATCTGCGCGACCACACGGGTGTGACGCAGCTCGTGATCAATCCCGAGCATGCACCCGACGCCGCTGCGGCGGCGCACGATCTTCGGAACGAGTTCGTGGTGCAAGCCACCGGCGAGGTCGTCGCCCGCGCGCCGGAGACGGTCAACCCGCGCATGCCGACCGGCGAGGTCGAGGTGCAGGTGGACGAGCTTCGCGTCGTGTCGCGCTCGACGCCCCTCCCGTTCCAGCTCGACGAGGAAGGGGTCGACGAGACGCTGCGGCTGCGGTACCGGTGGCTCGACCTGCGCCGCGACCGGCTGCAGCGGAACATCAGACTGCGGGCGCAGATGGTCGGGATCATCCGCCGCCACATGGAGGCGGCCGGATTCCTGGACATCCAGACGCCGATCCTCTTCAAGCCGACGCCGGAGGGTGCGCGCGACTTCGTCGTCCCGAGCCGCCTGCACAAGGGGCGGTTCTTCGCGCTGCCGCAGAGCCCGCAGATCCTCAAGCAGCTGACGATGATCGCGGGCTTCGACCGGTACTACCAGATCGCGATCTGCTTCCGGGACGAGGATCTCCGGGCCGACCGCGTCCAGGAGATCACGCAGCTCGACGTCGAGATGTCGTTCCCGGATCGTGAGGAGCTGTTCGCGCTCCAGGAGGAGATGTTCGCCTCGATCTGGCGCGAGTGCCTCGGCGTCGAGATCGAGACGCCCTTCCCGCGCCTGACGTTCGCGGAGGCCGATCGCCGCTTCGGCTCGGACAAGCCGGATACGCGTTTCGGTCTCGAGCTCGAGGACGGAACGGCGCTCACGCGCGGCTCGGAGTTCGGTGTGTTCGCAGGCGCGCCGGCGGTCCGTTTCCTGCGCGTCCCGCGCCCGTTCTCGCGCGCCGAGCTCGGCGCGCTCGAGGAGATCGCGAAGGAGCGAGGCGCGAAAGGGCTCGCGTACCTCGTGCGCGACGAGGCGACGGGCGAGCTGCGCTCGCCGATCGCCAAGTTCCTCTCCGAGTCGGAGCTCGACGGGCTCGGGATCGCTCCCGGTGAGACGCTGCTGTTCGCCGCCGACGCGTGGCCCGTGACGTCGCGCGTCCTCGGCCATCTGCGACTCCACCTCGCGCGTGACCTCGGTCTGATCGACGACGAGGCGTTCACGTTCCTGTGGGTGACCGATTTCCCGATGTTCGAGTGGGACGAGGACGGCGAGCGCTGGTCGGCGGTGCACCACCCGTTCACACGACCGACGGACGAGTGGACGGACACGTTCCAGGACGAGCCGGCCGCGGCGCTCGCGTACGCGTACGACCTGATCGTGAACGGGAACGAGCTGGGCGGCGGCTCGTTCCGGATCCACGAGCCCGAGGTGCAGGCAAGGGTCTTCGACCTGCTCCGCCTGACGCTCGACGAACAGCGCACGAAGTTCGGGTTCCTGCTCGACGCGCTCGCCATGGGCGCGCCGCCCCACGGCGGCATCGCGCTCGGGATCGACCGCCTGACGATGGTGCTGGCGGGCGAGCCGAACCTGCGCGACGTGATCGCGTTCCCGAAGAACCAGGCGGGGCTCGACCCGATGTCGGGCGCACCGTCCGAGGTCACGGCTGACCAGCTCGTCGAGCTCGGCATCGCCCTCGTCGCCCAGCCGGAGGCGAGTGCGTGAGCGGCTCGGTCGTCGCCCGCCTGCTCGCGCTCGCCGGCGCTGCCCTGCTGGCGGGCCTGCTCGCGCTCGCGTGGATCGCGCGGCACGACGAGGAGGCTGTCGCCGTGACGCCGGTCGAGGGCGCCGTCGCCCCCGGCGGCTGGTACGAGGCGCTCGCGGCCTCGCGCGGGCCGGTCGGCGATGCCGAGCAGACGAGCTGCGGGCTCGTGCTCACCGCCAAGTCTCTGGGAGTCACGCAGCCGGTGCTGCCGTGCGGTGCGCGGATCCTGGTCCGCTACGGCGACGTGACGGTGCTCACCGAGGTGATCGACAACGACCTGCAGAGCGCCGGGCGTCAGTTCGAGCTCACGGAGGCGCTCGCGCTCAGGTTGAAGCTGGACGGGATCCAGCAGGTCGACTGGCGCTTCGCCGAGCGGCCCTCGAACGGGTAGGGTGGGTCCGCTCGACCCTGTGCGTGGCCCCGGGTTTCAACGTGAACCAACACGCACGTAAAGGGAGCCGGCGTCGGGGATAGGCGTTGCCGACGCCCCGCACGGCACCCACCTGGCAAGTCCAGGTTCCCTCGAGCCCGGGGCAACACCGGCAGGGTGGAGCACTATGCGCCACCAGTGAACAGGGGTGACGGAAACCACGGTTTCAAGCGGTTTCCCGTCACCCCTCTGTGACACCGGTGGACACGTTCGACATGCGCAGGGGGCCACGAGGGGGCCACGGGACCCCGCCCTTTCGCGGCCATCTTGAACGGCGCCCCCGCCCGTGAGAGAGTTGACTGGTGACACCGGACGAACGGCAGCGGGCGCTCGAGCGGATCGCCGCCTACGGCGAGCCCAGGTTGCGCTGCGGCGCGTGCGGCGAGTGGAAGGCGACGGGGGGCTGCATTGGGGGAGGGGAGCAGCCCCCCACTCGCTGCTTCATGGTTGCAGACGCGGGCGTTGAGGAGATGAGGCCTGGCGAACCAACACGAGGTCGGCTCCTCGTCGAGCTCGTCCGTATAGACGGGCTACAGGCGGCGAAGGGCGGTCCGGGGGAGATCCGACAGCGCGATCCCGTCCAAATGCCGTTCGCGCGTCGGGTACCGGCGGCCGAGGAGTCGCGGCTTCGAGCTCGTGCCGGCGCCAACCGGCCGTCGGTGAGAAGTCCGATGGGTTCGAGGCTCATCCCCGTGGCGAACGGTCCAGGAACCTGGATCTCGTCTGCGCCGCGACGGATGGGGCAACCCGCGCGACCAGATCGTCGGAGCGTTTCTCGTCTCGCGTCCGGGGCAGTACACTCGCTCTCGATGGTGAGCCTGGATCTCGTCGGCGCCGCGACGGATGGGGCAACCGCGCGACCAGATCGTCGGAGCGTTTCTCGTCTCGCGTCCGGGGCAGTACACTCGCTCTCGATAGTGAGCCGACCGATCGAAGGCAGCGGCAGCAGTCGAGCGGGTGAGTTCAGCAGACATCTTCTGCGTCGAGCCGCCGTCGCGCTCGCGACGCTCGTCGCGCTGGCGCTCCTGCTCGCGGAGGTGTCGCCTGCCGAGACCGGGCCCATGGTCGTTGACCAGGCGGCAGCCGCGGACAGCGCCACCGTCGAGTCGACGGCGCCGCCCGCACCCGCCCCGGCCGAGCCTGCCGCGCCAGCTCCGGCTCCCGTCGAGCAGGTCCCACCTGCTCCGGCTCCCGTCGAGCAGGTCCCACCTGCTCCGGCTCCCGTCGAGCAGGTCCCACCTGCTCAGGCTCCCGTCGAGCAGGTCCCACCTGCTCAGGCTCCCGTCGATCAGTCGACAGGGTCACGTCCGGTTCAGGCAGACACGCCGCCCGCTGAGACGCAGCCGTCCGGGACGGCTCCTGGGCCGACGCCGAACGAGCGCGCCAACGCCGCGACGGACGGCAAACCCTCCGAGCCGCCGGCCGACCCCGCCGTCCAGCCGGACACCTCAGTTCACCTCGCGGCCACCGACGCCACGACAACGGATCAGCGGGCGACCGGAGCGCCCGTCGCTGGCGGCAAGTCGAGCCAGGCGGTTCAGCCACCGGCGGTCGTGGAGACGAAAGTCGTACAGGAGCCGGCCCCAGACACGGCGCGCCCGGTCGCGGTCGCTGTGACGACGACGGCACCTGAGACCCCCTCCGTGACGCCGCCTGTGGACCCCGAGGTTGCACCGGTCCCGGCCGCCACACCCGACCTTGCTGTTGGAACGTCAGTCGACGACGTCGTGCCCGCAGCCTCGAACACGGGCGGGTACGTCCGGCCGGCCGAGGTGTACGACGAGAGCGGCGGGCCGTCGATCGTGCTCTTGCCGACCGCCGCCGGGCGGGTACCGCTCGGGCGTCGGTCTGATCTCCTTGGCGGGCCTCCCGGGCGGAGGTCTCGTCACGCCCCCCGGCGCCGGCTGGGTAGACACCGGAAGCGGAACGGGGTATGCCGACGTGGTCGACCAGCTTCGCCGTCCGAGCCTGGAGCCGATGCCTGTCGCTGGGGCTACCAACGAGGAGTCAGAGTTCCCCGGCAGCGCGGACGCGAAGCGACCCATGAGCCTGCCGGGGCCGGACCCGGTGCCGATCCCCGATCCCCCCGTGCCGGCGGCCGGCGGCTCCGGAGCGGCATCGGGTGGCGCTGGAGGCGTAGGCGGCGTCGCGCTCCTCGCGGCGCTGATGGGCGCGCTCGCCCTCGCCAGACCGGGGCTCGGACGCAGGCTGTGCCCACAGGTCGCCAAGTGGCGGCCCATGCTTCTCTTCAGCTCGGCCGCCCAGCCCGGCTAGTCCGGCACAGGGGCTGAACCGCCGGCGGCGGCTCGTCCGGCTGCGCGGAGTCCGCGCCCCGAGCCGACGTCCAGAATCGCTGGCCGCCATGAGCCAGCGAAGCGCGCTGGTGGTCGAGGGAGCGTATGGGGGAGACGCTCCCTCGCACCGGCGCGGCGCACCCCCGGGAGCGGTGAATTAGCGAAGATGTCCATCTCGCGGATTTCGTCGAGGCTGACCTGTCGAGCCGGACGTAGCGACGCTCAGGTGTGCGTCTGATCAGACAGCAGCGGCCTCCCTCCGGGTGAAGACCGCCGCCGCAGAGGCGACCCCGGAGGACCGTGAGTCGCCGCGAGCTTTGGGCCACCCAACGCACGGCAGTCGTCAAGACGACGACCGCAGAGCTCACAGACGAACTCGGCTAGCTCCGAGCCGGCAACCGGTCGGTCAGGTTCGCTGCGATCAGGGCAACGTCGCGCAACGATGGGCGGGCCTCAACGATATGCCGGGACAGGTAGCGGAGTGCTGCTCGTTCGTAACGAGGGTCGTTGAGTCCCGTAAAGGACGACGAGGTCGAGCGCCTCCTCGAGCGAGACGTGGCCCATCTCCCGTGCGGCCAACTCCGCGTTGAGCAGGGATCGGCGTTCGACCGCCAGGCGGAATCGGGTGCTTGGCGAGCCCTGTGACGTCCGAACACACGTTCAGGCAACGTCACGCTCACCGTTTGGTGCAGGCCGCAGCGAAGCGCGCCGGACCTCCGCGTCCACGATTTGCGCCATGGCCTCGGCTCGATCCTCGTCGCCGCCGGGGTGCCGATCACGACCGTCGCCCGTCACCTCGGGCACGCGAACCCGTCCACGACGATGAGGATCTACGCTCGGGAGCTCGACGAGACGACGCGGCTTGGGCTCGTCCGTGACGTGCTGGCTGGCGCACCCGAGCGCCCCCGATCATGTGCCGGCGAACCGGGAGTCGACGTGCGGCGTGGCGTCGTCGTGTATGACCCGCATGTGATCACGGTGATCGGGGCGGGTGCGTCCGGACTGGCAACCGCGGCGATGCTCAAGCGTGCAGGCGAGCGTGTCGTGGTTCTCGAGCGTGGCGAGGTTGGTGCGGTCTGGGCGACACGGTACGACAGGCTGCACCTGCACACCGTTCGCTGGCTGTCATGCCTTCCCGGCTACCGGATCCCGCGAGCGTTCGGGAAGTGGCCGGCGCGTGAACGCGTGGCCGAGTATCTGCAGCGTTATGCGGCACACCATGACCTCGATGTTCGGACGGCTGTCGAGGTCGAACGTGTTGAGCGGGAGGACGACGGCTGGGCGTTGAGAACGTCGAGCGGCCGCATGAGAGCAGAGCGGGTCGTGGTTGCGACGGGGCAGAGCAATGTTCCGTTCGTACCAAATTGGCCGGGCGCGTTCGCCGGCGAGATCGTCCACTCGGCGGAATACCGCAATCCCTCCGCCTATCGCGGGCGCCGCGTCCTGGTCGTAGGAAGCGGCAACTCTGGTGCGGAGATCGCGGTCGACCTCGCCGAAGGGGGCGCGAGCGACGTGCTGCTCTCGGTGCGGACGCCGCCGAGCATCGTGCGGCGCGACACACTCGGCGTGCCGAGCCAGCTGCTCGGTATCGCCAGCATGCACCTGCCCACGGCCGTCGTCGACCGGATGGCGGCCGGCATCCGCCGAGCTGCGATCCCGGATCTTGCACCTTATGGGCTGGTCGCTCCCCAGCGGCCCTATTCCGAGTTCCTCCGTCGGCGTGTGATCCCGATCGTGGATGTCGGGCTCGCGGACGCGGTGCGGATGGGGCGCGTCCGCGTCGTCGCCGCGCTCGAGCGGTTCGAAGCTGGCGCCGCGGCGCTCGCCGATGGCGGGCGGATCGAGACGGACTCGGTCATTGCCGCGACCGGATTCCGCACCGGCCTCGAGCGCCTTGTAGGGCACCTCGGTGTCCTCGACGGGCGCGGCCAGCCTCTCGTCCGAGGCGTCGAGGAGCCCGCCGGAGCCCCCGGCCTGCACTTCGTCGGCTACGAGATCACGCTTGGCGGCACTCTTCGACTCGTCGGCATCGAAGCGAAGCAGCTTGCTCGAACCGTCGCCGCCGCGCGAGCAGGCAAGGTCGCCTCAGCAGCACTGGGGTAGCCACGAGATAGCCACGGACGACACGGCGGAAGCCGCAACCTGCATGTAGCCAGGTTCACTCCCCTGTTCGGGGCACCACCGGCAGGGGTGAAGCACGATGGTCCTGCGGCGCTAGGAGATGCGCTTCACGGATGCCGCGACGCGACCGTAGGCGAACTTCGACGCGAACGTCATCGGATCGATGGGCGGGCCCGTGACAGCGACTCGTGTTACCCCCCGCGGAGACGTCAGGCAGCGCCAGGCGGTCGTCCCGTCCCAGTACACCTTGTTCCCACCCAGCTGGAGCGTCTGCTGCTTCCCTTCGCCGCACGCCGAGAGAGGCGCCGTGTACGGGGTGGCGGTGACCGTGAACCACGGCGGCTGATGGCGCGCAGGCGTCGCGCGCGTGAAGCGGAGCGTGACCCTTGCAGGCCGGCTGCCGACCTCGTAGCGCTGGTACCGGTAGTGCGACGGCACGCGGGTCGGGACGTACGCCAGGTCGGCGGCGCGCTTCTTCACGAGGCGCTGGACGAACGGCGAGACAATTGGCGCCTCTGCCATGGCCGTAGACGGTAGGCCCGTGGCCGCGAGCAGCAGCAGGAACAGCGAGAGTACGAGGCGGCGCATCTCGGCCGAGCGTAGCCGTGAGCCGTGAAGGCCGTGTGAGATTCGTGTTCGGGTCGCGAGAAGGCCTGGCATGGCCATCACCAGGTGCATCGACGACGTTCAGATGGCCACCGCTTGACGGGTGGGAGCCGGCCCTGGGAGCCACGTCCATGCTGGCGACGCATCGACCCGGCTCCACCGTCACGCATGTCACACATTCCGCACGATGTCGGCACATTGCCGTCAAGAATTCTTCGCTAGCCTGAACGTAGGGCAGCGGGGGTGCCCCTGGGGGTGGTTGGGGAGTTGGGGTGGTTGGAGAGTCGGGTGGTTGGAGAGTTGGATTAGCTGTGGCGCGGCTTGAGGCTCGACCGGCGTAGAGGCGTGGCGGACACGCCGTCGCCTTGGATGGCAAGCCGGTCGTCTAGCCTGATCCGATGGCCGCCAGGGAGGTGATCGGCGACTCAGCGCGCGGGGACGCATACGCCGCCGTGCGGCTGCTCGTCGACGGAGAGCGGATCGTGGGGGCGGACGCGCCCGGCCTGAGCCGGCCGCTCGACGGTCTCACGCTGCTGGAGGCGGCCGCAGTGCCGGGAGAGACGCTCGCGACCGACGCTCTCGCGAACGCGCTCGGACAGGTCTTCACCGCCGCACCTCGCGCCGGGCGGATCGCCGTCGCCATGAGCGGCGGCGTCGACAGCGCCGTCGCGCTCCTGCGCGCGCGACCGGAGGCGGTGGGCGTCACGCTCCGCCTGTGGCTCGATCCGGAAGGCCCCCGCGGCGACCGTGTCTGCTGCTCCCCCGCAGCCGTGATCCAGGCGCGCGAGACGTGCCACGCACTAGGCCTCCCTCATGTCACGCTCGATCTGCGAGAGGCGTTCCGCGCGGCCGTAGTGCAGCCCTTCGTGCAGGGGTACGCCGGTGGGCTGACGCCGAACCCGTGCATGCGCTGCAACGGAGTGTTCCGCTTCGCCAGCCTCGTGGCGTTCGCCGCGCGCGCCGGCGCCGAGGTCCTGTGGACCGGTCACTACGCACGCCTCGTCGACCGCGACGGCTTGCGCCTCGTCGCCCGCGCCGCCGACCCCGGCAAGGACCAGTCGTACATGTTGGCCACCGTTGAGCCCACGCTCCTGGAGCGCGTGGCCTTTCCGCTAGGCGGGCAGACGAAGGCGCGGACACGGGCAGAGGCAGCCGCAGCCGGTCTGGACGCGGCGCGCCGAGTCGAGAGTCAGGAAGCCTGCTTCCTCGCCGGTGCCGACTACCGGGTGTTCCTCGAGCGGCAAGGGCTGGCGAGTGAGCGTGGCCCGATCGTCGACGAGGATGGCGCGGTGCTGGGTTCGCACGACGGCCTGTGGCGATTCACTCCCGGCCAGCGGCGCGGTGTAGGAGTGGCTGCTGACGAGCCGCTGTACGCGCTTCGTGCGGACGCCGCGCAGAACGCGCTCGTCGTGGGACCGAGGCGAGCGCTCGCGTGTCAACACGTGGAGGCCGTGGGACGGCTGTACGTCGACGCTCGGCGCGCGCAGGCCAAGCTGCGTTACCGCTCGGCCCCGGTTGCCGCCGACGTCGAGCCGACCGCCGACGGCTTCCGACTCGCGCTCGCTGAGCCTGCGGAGGCGGTCGCGCCCGGCCAGGTGGCGGTCCTCTACGACGACGACGCGGTGGTCGGCGCGGGCGTGATCGCGTCGGCCAGCCTGTAGGATCCCGCCCGATGAGCGCCCTCGCCTTCAGCGCCGGAGACGCAGCGTACTGGGCTCTCGCGCTCTTCCTCATCGCCGTCGGCGTCGGCATCCTGTACGCGATGCTCCGCCTCGGGCGACTGTTCGACCGGACCTCGTCGCTCGTCGCCGGCGTCGAGCGCGACGCGTTGCCGGTCGCCGTCAAGGCGGGTCAGACCGTCGACCGCGTCAACTGGCAGCTCGACAAGGCTGACGCCATCACCGATAGCGCCGTCGACATGGCAGCAAGCGCTGACACTGCGGTACGTGCGGTCAGCTACGCGATCGCCGCGCCGGTGGAGAAGGTGTCGGGCCTGGCCGCCGGTGTCTCGCACGGGTTCTCGTCGCTGCGCAAGACGAAGAGCCCCGGTGTGGCGTTCTCGGCGGCGAAGGACGCCGCCTCGCGCCGCCAGCAGGATCTCCGTGAGGACATCCGAGGCGCCGGCACGGCGCCGCCCGTCTCCGAGCGACCCGAGCCCACGCCGCCGCCGGAGCCCGTGCCGCGACCCGATCCTGTGCCCCGTCCCGACCCCGTGCCCCGTCCGACGCCGGTTCCCGAGCCGCCACCCGAGGCTGCAACGATCGACCTCCCCGAGCACGAGTGGTCGACGCTGCGCCCGCCGAAGCGGGACTGACGCCCTGGGCCGCCCCGGGCGGCTCGCTACGATCGACCGGTGCGCACGACGGCCGAGCTTCGTGAGGGATTCCTCTCCTTCTTCCAGGAGAAGGGCCACCTGCGCCGTCCCTCCGGGTCGCTGATCCCGCCGGCGGACGACCCCTCGACGCTGTTCATCGTCGCCGGCATGCAGCCGATGAAGAAGTGGTTCCTGGGGCTCGACACCCCGCCCGCGGCACGGGTGACGACCGCACAGAAGGTGATGCGCGCCGGCGGGAAACACAACGACCTCGACGACGTCGGCACCACCGCCAGGCACGCGTCGTTCTTCGAGATGCTCGGGAACTTCTCGTTCGGCGACTACTTCAAGGACGACGCGATCGACCTCGCCTGGGAGTTCGTCACCGCGCGCCTCGGCTTCGAGCCCGACCGGTTGTGGGCCACCGTCTTCGCCGGCGACCCCGAGTTGGGCCTCGGCGAGGACGAGGTTTCCGTGCAGGGCTGGCTCCGCGTGGGGCTTCCGCGCGAGCGTATCGTCGGCCTGCCGCGCTCGGAGAACTTCTGGCAGGCGGCCGACACCGGGCCCTGTGGGCCGGACTCGGAGCTCTACTACGACCGCGGTCCGGAGCACGGCTGCGGCGAGCCCGACTGCGCGCCCGCCTGCGAGCGGTGCGAGCGGTACCTCGAGTTCTGGAACCTCGTGTTCATGGAGTTCGACCTCGGCGCGGACGGCTCGCTCACGCCGCTGCCACAGCAGAACATCGACACGGGTCTCGGCCTTGAGCGGGGCGCGATGCTCCTGCAGGGCGTCGACTCGATCTACGACACCGACGGGTACCAGCAACTGATGGATTGGGTGGCCGCCGAGTCCGGCGTCCGGTACGGCGACTCGCCGCAGGCCACGAAGGCGCACCGTGTGCTCGCCGACCACGGTCGCGCGATGTCGTTCCTGATCGCCGACGGCGTCACGCCGGCCAACGACGGCCGCGGCTACATCGTCCGACGCCTGATCCGGCGTGCCGTCCAACAGGGCCGCCGCATCGGCCTCGATCGGGTCTACCGTCTGCCGGGAGTCGTCGTCGAGCAGATGGGGGACGCGTACCCCGAGCTGCGCCAGCACGCCGCCGAGATCGAGCGCATCGTGCGCGCCGAGGAGGAGCGCTTCACGGAGACCGTCGATCGCGGCATGAAGGTGTTCGACGAGCTCGCCGGCGAGGCGTCGATCAGCGGCGAACAGGCCTTTACGCTCGCCGCGACGTACGGCTTTCCGATCGAGCTCACCATCGAGCTGTCCGAGGAGCGCGGCCAGCCGGTCGATGTCGACGGCTACCACGTCGAGATGGAACGCCACCGCGAGATCTCGCGTGCGGGCGGCGAGACGGGCCTGCAGCGCGCTGCCGACTTCGCGGCCAGAGCCGGTTTCACCACCGACTTCGTCGGCTATACGAAGACGGAGGTGCTGACGCAGATCGGCGCGCTCGAGCAGCTCGAGGAGGGCCTCTACCTCGCGAAGCTCCGCGAGTCGCCCTTCTACCCGGCGGGCGGCGGCCAGGTCACCGACCAGGGTGTGCTCGAGCTCGACGGCGACCCCAGCGTACGGGCCGAGGTCGTGGAGGCATACCGGTTCGAAAACGACCAGGCGCTGCTCTTGCGAGGTGCCGGGTTCGCCGCGGGAGCCCGTGTGAAGGCGATCGTGCCGTGGAGCGTCCGGTTCCCGACGATGGCCAACCACACCGCCACGCACCTGCTGCACGAGGCGCTGCGCGAGGTGCTCGGCGATCACGTCAAGCAGGCTGGCTCTGCCGTACGCCCGGACAAGCTGCGGTTTGACTTCACGCACGTCCAGCCGCTCTCGGCCGACGAGCGGGAGCAGGTCGAGCGCCACGTCAACGAGGCGATCTTCGTCAACCATCCCGTGATCACGTTCGAGACCACGGTGGAGGAAGCGCGCAACCTGGGCGCGATGATGCTCTTCGGCGAGAAGTACGGCGACATCGTGCGCGTCGTCGAGGTGCGGGATGTCTCGCGCGAGCTGTGCGGCGGCACCCACGTGCGGTCGACGGCCGAGATCGGCGGCTTCCGCATCCTCTCCGAGAGCTCCGTCGGTGCGGGCGCCCGCCGCATCGAGGCCGTTACGTCCGGCGAGGCCTGGGCGCTGCTCCAGGCCCGCACCCACGAGGCGGACGAGCTGCGCGGCGAGCTCGAGCGGCTGCGCACGGAGCTGAAGCGAAAGCCCGCGGTGGCGCTGAGCTCCGCAGACGTCGAGCCATCCGTCACGCGGCAGCATGACGTGAACGTGATCGTGCAGCGCGTCGAGGGTCTCGACGCCGATGCCTTGCTCGAGCTCTCCGACCGCTTCAAGCAGCGACACGCGCCAGCCGCCGTTGTGCTCGGCTCGGCCGACAACGGACGCGTCAACCTCGTCGCCAACTTCGACGACGCGATCGCCGAGCGCGTGAGTGCGGTGGACGTGATCAAGAGCGTCTCGGCGCTCGTCGGCGGTGGCGGTGGCGGGCGGCCGACGATGGCGCGCGCCGGTGGCAAGGATCCGGAGCGCCTGCCCGACGCCCTCGCCGAGGCCGAGCGTCTGATTCTCGCCGCCCTGTAGCCAAGGAGCCCCATGAGACGTCTTGCGATCCTGCTCACCACCCTCCTCGCCGGTCTGGGCGCACCCGGCACGGCAGCGGCCGACGACGCCGACGTCACCGCCGTGGTCACGAGGTGGTCGGTGCGGATCGTGAAGCCCGCAAATCAGCTGCAGACGAAGATCGCCAGCGCCACGACGCCCGACGAGATGCTCGGCTACCTCCGTCCGTTCACGAGGGTCGCGTCTCAGGGCGCGGCCGCCATCGGCGCCCAGAAGTCCTCGAGCGCGAAAGGAGCGCAGCTGCGCCTCCTCGCCACGAGCGCGTTCACCAACTACGCGATGGCCGGGAGACTGCTGACATCTGCGGTCAACGACCTCAAGGCGGGCAAGGGCAGATCGGTCGTCGAGCCCAAGATCAAACGGGCGGTCTCCCTGGCTACCAGCGGGGGTGCGAAGCTGACGAAGGCCAGCAAGCTGATCCCGCAGCTCGTCGGGGGCTGATGCGGGTCCTCGCGCTCGACTACGGCGCCGCGCGCACCGGGGTCGCGGTCTCCGATGCGACGGGCACGCTCGCGCGGCCCGTCGGGGTCGTCGAGCGAGCCGGCCAGGAGGCCGGTCTCGAGCGAATCTCCGCGCTCGTCGCCGACCACGAGGCCGAGCGGGTCGTCGTCGGGCTGCCCCTCACGCTGCGGGGCGAGCGCGGCCAGCAGGCCCGTGAGACCGAGCGCTTCGCCGAGCGGCTCCGCGCGCACCTCGACGTCCCTGTGGAGACCTTCGACGAGCGCTTCACGACCGCGCTCGCGGGACAGACAGCCTCTGCAGCACCAGAGGACGCGCTCGCCGCCGCGCACCTCCTGCAGGGCTGGCTCGACCGGGCGGCGGGCGCATGAGGCTTGCGGCGCTCGCTCTCCTCGTCACCGTCGTCCTCCTGACCGCAGCTTGCGGCGGCGGCGACGCGGCGGCGCCGCAGACCACCGCGGCCGAGCCGACCCTGCAACGGCTACGCGTGATCTTCCCCGAGGGCTTCACGGTGCGTGACATGGGGGACCGCATCGCCGCGGTGCGGAAGATCGCGATCGAGACGCGCGGCGTCACGCCGCGTCTGACGAGGGCCGGCTATCTTGCGGCCGTCGCCAAGGCCCGCCCACCGAAGGCGTTCCTGCCGGACTGGAAGCACTCCATGGAAGGCTTTCTCTTTCCGGCTCTGTACGAGTTCACGCAGAAGACGACCGCCAAGCAACTCGTCGCAGACCAGCTCGCGGCATTCCGCAAGCGCTTCGCCACGGTCGGTCTCCGCGACGCGAAGTCGAAGAACCTCACGCCGTACGACGTTCTGATCATCGCCTCGATGATCGAGAAGGAGGCGGCGGTGGCAAAGGAGCGCAAGCTGATCGCCGCCGTGATCTACAACCGTCTCCGCGCTGGCGTCCCGCTCGGGATCGATGCCACCCTCCGCTACGGCCTCGGCATCCCCCCGACCGAGTCGATCACCAAGGCCGCGCTGCGCTCGGACAACCCGTACAACACGCGCAAGCTGACCGGCCTGCCGCCTACGCCGATTGCCAACCCGGGTCTGGCGTCGATCCGCGCGGCCGCCCATCCGGCGAGCGCCGACTACCTCTACTTCGTCCGCATCCCCGGCACGAAGCGTCATTTCTTCACTGCGGACGAGGACCTCTTCCTGCACCGGGTGTGTGAGTACGGCTACGGCTGTGACTGACATCGGCTGATCTCGCCTCGCGCGAGATACTCCGAGCATGGTCGGCGTAGAGATCCGGGGGACGACAACGCTGGTGGGGCTGCTCGGGTGGCCGACCTCGCACTCACTCTCGCCCCGAATGCAGAACGCCGGCTTTCACGCGCTCGAGCTCGACTGGGCATACGTCCCGCTGCCAACGCCGTCAGAGGCACTCGCCGACGCGGTGCGCGGGCTCGTCGCGACCGGGTTCGCCGGTGCCAACGTCACGATCCCACACAAGCAGGCGGTGCTCGAGCTCTGCGACGAGGTCGACGAGGTGGCACAGGACGCCGGGTCGGTCAACACGCTCGTGATCGCCGATGGGCGGGTTGCCGGCTCGTCCACCGACGGCGCCGCCGTCACCGACCAGATCGAGGCGGAGGGACGGCGGGCCGTCGTGCTCGGCACCGGCGGCGCGGCACGGGCGGTAACGGCTGCGCTCCGTCACGTCGGCGCCGAGGTGAGGATGACGGGTCGCCGCGACCGCAGCTGGCCACCGGCCCCGGATGGGGTCGACATCCTCGTCAACGCGACCCCCGTGAAGGGGGAGCTGCTCGTCGAGCCCCGCGAGTGGATGCAGGTCGTGGACCTCGCATACAACGCCGACGGCACGCCGACGGCGCTGATCGCAGCCGCCGAGACGGCGGGGTGCGACCTCGTGGTCGACGGCCTCGACGTCCTCCTTTTCCAGGGCGTGGCGTCGTTCGAGCGCTGGACGGGGCTGCCCGCTCCCATCGTCGCCATGCGCGACGCGCTCCGCGGCGCGTAGGGGCCGGACAGACCCCGCGCGGACACCGTCGTGCATAGGATCGAGCGCATGACACTCGGCCTCGTGACGGCGGGGGAGTCCCACGGACCGGCGCTCGTCGCGGTGCTCACCGGCCTACCGGCCGGGCTCCGGCTCGACCGCGAGGCGATCGACGCCGACCTGCGCCGTCGCCAGCAGGGCTACGGCCGCAGCCCGCGGCAGCAGCTGGAGACGGACCAGGTGGAGGTGCTCTCCGGGCTGCGCCACGCGGTGACGCTCGGCACTCCGCTCACGCTCGTCGTTCGCAACCGCGACCACGAGAACTGGCTGTGGGGGATGAGCCCGTGGCAGCCGGTGGGAGAGCCCTCGGGGAAGGGCGCCAAGCCGGTGACGCTGCCTCGCCCCGGACACGCAGACCTCGCCGGCGTGCTCAAGTACGGCCACGACGACGTCCGCAACGCGCTGGAGCGCGCGAGCGCGAGGCACACGGCGGCGCACGTCGCCGCGGGTGCCGTGGCCAAGGCGTTCCTCGGGGAGCTCGGGATCGAGGTCGCCGGCCGGCCGGTGGAGATCGGCGGCGCGACGACCGACGACGGCATGCGGGAGGCAACCGATGGGGCGCGGAAGGACCGCGACACCCTCGGCGGGATCGTGGAGGTCGTCGCCACCGGCGTCTTCCCCGGGCTCGGCTCCTACGCGGAGAAGATCGACCGGCTCGACGCCAGGCTCGCCGCTGCTCTGATGGGGATCCAGGCGGTGAAGGGCGTGGAGATCGGCGACGGCTTCGACCTCGCCCGCCGCCGCGGCACCGAGGCCCACGACGAGATCGAGCCCGGCCTCGCGCGCCGCACGAACCGGGCCGGCGGGCTCGAGGCGGGCACGTCGAACGGCGAGCCGATCGTCGTCCGCGCGGCGATGAAACCCTTGCCGACGCTGATGCGTCCGCTCGACTCTGTCGATCTCGCCACGGGCGACGCCGCGCAGGCGCTCGTGGAGCGCAGCGACGTGCAGGCCGTGGAGGCGCTCGCCGTCGTCGCCGAGGCCGCCGTGGCGTGGGAGCTGGCGCGCGCCGCGCGCGAGAAGCTCGGCGGCGACGCGATGGTCGACGTCCTCGCCGCACGCGACGCCTATCTCGAGCGGATCTCGCCGCTGTGGCGCCGCTGAACGCGCTCGACCGGCACCTTGCCCTCACGGGGTTCATGGGCGCGGGCAAGACGACGCTCGGCGAGGACGTCGCTGAGCGCCTCGGGCGCCCGTTCGTCGACCTCGACGCCGAGATCGAGCGGCGGACCGGGGCGACCGTGGAGGAGCTCTTCGCCGGCCCTGGGGAGGTCGAGTTCCGGGCGCTCGAGGAACAGGTAGCCCGGGAAGTGCTCGCCACCGCGGAGCTCTCGGTGGTCGCGCTCGGCGGCGGCGCAGTGCTCTCGGAACGCACGCGTGCTGCCCTTGCCTGCCGCGCCTTCACCGTCCTGGTCGACGTCGACCCCGACGTCGCGTGGGAGCGCGTGCAGGACACGGCGCGTCCGCTCGGGCGCGACGAGGCGGCGTTCCGCACGTTGTACGAGCAGCGGCAGGAGGTCTACGACGACGCCGCCGACGGACGCGCCCGGGACGCTGACGGCATCGTGCTCGCGGGGGCCGGCGTCCACGTCGAGTCAAGCGCTCTGGAGTTCCTCGGCGACCTCGTCCCTGGCGACGGCCGGTGCGAGCTCGTCGCCGACACCCACGTCGCGGGCATCCACGGCGTCACGGCGCAACTCGCGCTGGGCGCGCGCGACGTGGCAGTGCACGAGGTCCCGGTGGGGGAGGCCGCGAAGAGCGTCGCCGTGCTGGAGCGGCTCTGGAATGCGCTTCGGCTCGCTCGCGACGACACCCTCGTCGCGCTCGGCGGTGGGTGCACGACCGACCTTGCCGGCTTCGCGGCCGCGACGTACATGCGTGGTGTCGCGTGGGTGGCGGTGCCGACGACGCTCGTGGGCCAGGTCGACGCGGCGATCGGCGGCAAGACGGCGATCGACCTCCACGGCGCCAAGAACCTGGCCGGGGCCTTCCACTGGCCTGCGCGGGTCGTTGCCGATCCGGCCGTGCTCGAGACCTTGCCGGAAGCGGAGCGCGCGAACGGTCTCGCGGAGGTCGTCAAGACCGGATTGCTCGCAGGTGCGCCGCTGTGGGAGCTGCCCGAGCCCGCACAGGTGCGCGGCTGCGCTGCCTTCAAGAGTGCCGTGTGTCTGCGCGACCCGCGGGAGCGGGGCGCCCGCGCGCAGCTGAATCTCGGTCACACGTTCGCGCACGCGCTCGAGGCGGCGGCGGGCTACGACCTGCCACACGGACGTGCGGTCGCGCTGGGGCTCCTCGCCGCGCTGCGGTTGTCCGGGCTGGACGACGCCGTGCAGTTGGTGCGCGAGCTCCTGCGGCCGGAGCCGGTGCGCATCGACTCCGACGTCGCCTGGGCGGCGCTCGCCCGAGACAAGAAGGCCACCGGCGGGACACCCAGGCTCGTCCTGCTCGATGCCCCCGGCCGCCCCCGCTGGGGTGTCGAGCTGCCGGCGGCCGACGTCCGAGCAGCGTTGGACGGCCTGATCGCCGTCTAGAGTCCCCATGTGCGGATCGAAGTGCTGAACGGCGTCAACCTCGATCTCCTCGGCCGCCGTGATCCGGTCACCTATGGCGACCAGTCGCTCTCCGATCTCGAGACGCAGGTGTACGCGTGGGCGCGCGACCTCGCGTTGCAGGTTCGTTGCCGCCAGACGAACCACGAGGGCGAGTACGTCGAGTTCCTGCACCAGGCGCTCGACGGCGCGGACGGCCTCGTGCTCAACCCCGGCGCCTGGACGCACTACTCGTGGGCGATCAGAGACGCGGTCGAGCCGTTCGAAGGGCCGGTGGTGGAGGTGCACCTCTCGAAGGTCGACGAGCGCGAGGAGTGGCGACGCATGTCCGTGCTCGAAGGCCTTGCGATCGCCCGGATCAGCGGCAGCGGCTTCGAGGGCTACCGCGAAGCGCTGGTGCTGCTGTCCAAGGAGCGGACGTCGTGACGCGCCTCGAGCGCCTCGCCGCCGCGCTGCAGGAACCGCTGCTGGTCACCGCGCGGGTCAACGTCCGCTACCTCGTCGGCCTCGACAGCTCCAACGCCGCGCTCGTCGTCGAGCCGGGCGGCGACACATCGCTCTACACGGACTCGCGCTACGCACGCCGGGCGGAGGTCGTCGAAGGCGTAACGTTCCGGCAGACGCGCCGGAACGTCGTCGGCGAGCTCGCCGAGCTGCTCGCCGGGCGGCGGATCGGCATCGAGGCGGCGACGCTGAGCGTCGCCCAGTGGGAGACGCTGCGCGGCGGGGGCGTCGAGCCGGTCGCGACGCAGGGTCTCGTCGAAGCCCTCCGAGCCGTCAAGGACGCCGGGGAGATCGCCGCCATCCGCGCCGCCTGCGCGATCTCCGACCAGATGTTCGAGGGGCTTGCGCAGGAGCGATTCACGGGTCGCACCGAGCGTGAGCTGGCCTGGTGGATCGAGCGCCGTTTCCGCGAGCTCGGTGCCGAGAAGACCGCGTTCGACGTGCAGGTCGCCTCCGGCGTGAACGGCGCCAGCCCGCATGCGCAGCCACAGGACACGCCGGTCCCCGCGGACACGCTCGTCACCGTCGACGCCGGGTGCGTCTGCGACGGCTACTGCTCGGATTGCACGCGCACCTTCGCCACCGGCGAGATCTCCGAGCAGTTCGAGGAGATCTACGCCATCTGCCTGGCGGCGCAGCTCGCGGGCGTGGCGGCCGTCGGCCCCGGGGTCGGGGGACGCGAAGCCGATGCGGCCTCCCGCGACCCGATCTCGGAGGCAGGGTACGGGGAGCTCTACGGCCACGGGATGGGCCACGGGCTCGGGCTCGAGGTGCACGAGGCGCCGGGGCTGCGACCGGAGTCGGAGGACGTGCTGCAGCCGGGGAACGTCGTCAGCGTCGAGCCCGGGATCTACATGCCGGCGGTCGGTGGCGTCCGGATCGAGGACCTGCTGCTCGTCACCGAGGACGGCGCCGAGCGCCTGACGACCTTCGGGAAGGACTTGCGGACGGTGGGGTGAGCCGAGCGGGTATCCTCGGCGCCCGCGATGGCCGAGATCGTCTCCACCAACCAGTTCAAGAACGGCATGCACATCGAGCACAAGGGCTCGATGTGGCGGATCGTCGAGTTCCAGCATGTGAAGCCGGGGAAGGGCGGCGCGTTCGTGCGCACGAAGCTCAAGAACCTGGACTCGGGCAGCGTGGTCGACGAGACGTTCCGCGCCGGCGAGAAGTTCCCGCGCGTGCACACCGAGGTCAAGCAGGTGCAGTTCCTCTACGACGACGGCAGCGAAGCTCACTTCATGGACGAGGCGACCTACGAGCAGTTCGCGTTGCCGCACGCCGAAGTCGAGGAGGAGCTCGTGTTCATGCAGCCCTCCGCCTCGGTGCAAATCCTCGCCGTCAACGGCAAGCCCACCGGGATCCAGCTTCCGTCGTCCGTCGAGCTGCAGGTGACCGAGACCGAGCCGGGCGTCAAGGGCGACACGGTCTCGAACGTGACGAAGCCGGCGACGCTGGAGACGGGAGCGGTCGTGCAGGTACCCCTGTTCGTCAATGTTGGCGACCGCGTCAAGGTCGACCCACGCGAGGCTCGCTACATCAGCCGGGCGTAGCGCCCGTGCTTGCGGCTCAGCGCAGCGTGAAGCGGAACGCCGTCGACCTCTCGGCCCGCGACTCCACCGTGCCGGTGGCCGTGCCGGCGAGCACGGAGCGCCAGAACGCCTTCGCGACGTCGTTCCCGTCCAGCACGTACAGCAGCCAGCGGCCGGGGCGCTCGCGGAACACGAGCTCCGCGGCGGCACGCCCGAGACCGCGGCCGCGGGACTTCGGCGCCACGTAGAAGTCGACCAGCACGGCGTCCACGTCGTCCGGCTTGAAGGGCGACTCGTCGTCGATGATCGCGAAGCCGGCCGCGGCGCCACCCTCGCGGAAGGCGATCCGGTCGCAGTCGCCGCGAATCCACCAGTTTGCGGTCACCGCGTCGTCGAGCGTTCGCGGTCCGGGCGGAGGGTTCTCGTGCCACACGGGAAGACCGACGTCGTTCACGAGGATGCCCGGATCCCAGGCCGAGAGCTCGAGGAAGAAGCCGTAGAAGAGGTTGCGCACGGCCTGCTCGTCCGCCTGCGAGCCGCGTGAGAGCGTCACGGTCACTCGCCCAGACTAGAGGCTTGTTGGCTGAAGCCATCATCCCGCGCGTCCGGTTGCGCGATGTGGGGTGACCGGGCCGCCCCCGTCCTGGAGCAGGCGATCTCATTGCGGCACCGAGGGGCGCTAAGGTGCGAGCCGTGCCGCAGCTGGTCGACACGACGATTCGCCTGCTCTCGCAGGAGCCGCTCGCGGGCAAGGTGCCGACGGGCGAGGTGCTCCGCATCGCCGAGATCCTCGACAGGGCCGGCTTCGCCTGCCTCGAGGTATCGGGTGGCGGTGTCTTCGACGCCGCGGTCCGCCGAGGGGTCGAGAGCCCCTGGGAGCGCATCCGGGCCCTCGACGCGCGCACGACGACACCGCTCGGCATCGCGTTGCGTGGCCGCTTCCTCGTTGGCTCGAAACCCGTGTCGGCGGACATCGTCCAGCGCTTCGTCTCCTGCGCCGCCGAGAACGGGATCGACGTCTTCCGCCTGCACGACCCGCTCAACGACGTGTCCAACCTGCGCGAAGCCGCTGCGGCCATCGTGAGGGCGGGGGGCCAGTTCCACGCGGGGCTCGTGTACAGCCCCGGTCGCAGCGGCGAGCTCGACGCGCTCGTCGAGCAGGCGCGCGAGCTTCCCGAGCTGGGCGCGACCAGGGTGATCGTGAACGACCCGAGCGGCGCGCTGCTGCCGCACCTGACACAGGAGCTCGTCGAGCGGCTGCAGGAGGCGAGCGGGCTTCCCGTCGGCCTCTACATGCAGGGCGCCGGCGGCACCGGTCTCGCGAACGCGCTCGTGGCCACGCGGGTCGGCAGCGATCTCGTCGCCACCGCCGTCTACCCGCTCGCACTCACGCTCCACCGGATCTCCGGGGAGTCGCTGGTCGAGATGCTCGAAGGGCTCGGTCGGGCGACCGGCGTCGACAACGCCCGGCTGTGGGAGGCGTCCGACGTCATCGACGAGCACATCGGCGACGAGCCGGTCGCGCCGATGGCGCCACGCATCTCGGTGCGCGCGGCCGAGTACGACCTGCCGGCGGGCCTCGTTGCCGCGCTCGACATCCATCTGCGCGCGCACGCTGCAAGCGACCGTCTGCTCGACACGCTGGCCGAGGTGACGCGGATCCGCGGGGAGGCGGGGTGGCCGCCGCTGGCGGCCCCCATCGGCCAGATCCTCGGTTCACAGGCGCTCTTGAACGTGCTCTCGGCCCGGCGCTACGGGACGGTGCTCGACGAGTTCCGGCAGCTGGTGGAAGGGCGCTACGGGACGCCGCCGGCGCCGATCGACCCTGCGATGCAGCGGGCCGTCGATCTGCTCTCGGACGCAGCCCCCGCGCTGGCGGAGGATCCACCGAGCGCTGAGGACGTGCGCGAGGCGGCCGAAGGGCTCGCCGCCTCGGAGGAGGACCTCGTGCTGCTCGCGATGTTCGGCGAGGAGGCCGAGACGATGCTGCAGACGATCCGGCAGAGGCACTCCCGCGAGTCGTCGCTGTTGGCTGGCGACGTCGACGCGACGCGCGCGGAGCGGATCCGAGAGCTGGTGCGCATCGTGCAGGAGTCCGGGGTGGGGGAGATCGAGATCGAGGACGAGGGGATGCGGGTATCGGTGCGTCGGGCGGAGGAAGCCGCCACTCCTCCGCCGACCGCGTTCGCCGCGTTGACGGAGACCGATGTTCCGGTTCTCGAGACACCCGCGAACGGCGCGGTCGTCGTGGAGTCTCCGATGGTGGGAGTCTTCTTCCGCGGCCCGGAGCCGGGCGCGCCACCGTTCGTCGAGGTGGGGGATGTCGTCGCCAGCGGGCAGACGCTCTGCCTGCTCGAGGCGATGAAGCTCTTCAACGAGCTCAAGGCGGAGATCGATGGGCGCGTCACCGCGATCCATGTCGACAACGGGCAGCCCGTCGAGTTCGGAACGCCCCTGTTCGAGCTGGAGCCGGTCGCGGGCCCGCCCGTTCTCTAGAGCTTCCAACGTGATGATGCTTCGTCGACGAGGTGCGCTGGGTGGCGCAAGGCAAGGATGCAGGGAGCGCCCATCCGCAGTGCAGATGGACGCGACTGAGGACGCAGCATTCGCGGCGCCAGCGCGGCTCGGCGGCACGAGGCCTCACTGCGCTGGGAGCGCTTAGGACGATGGCCCTCTTCTCACGCGTCCTCGTCGCCAACCGAGGGGAGATCGCGGTCCGCGTCATCCGCGCGCTGCACGAGCTTGGCATCGAGGCCGTCGCCGTCTACTCGACGGCCGATCGCGACGCGCTGCACGTCAGCCTCGCCGACGACGCCGTCTGCATCGGGCCGGCTCCCGCGGCGCAGAGCTACTTGCGCATCGACAGCGTCGTCGCTGCGGCGGCGACGACGGGTTGCAACGCGGTGCATCCGGGCTATGGCTTCCTCGCCGAGAACCCGGTGTTCGCGCGGGCGTGCGAGGCGAACGACATCGTCTTCATCGGACCGCCCGCCGAGGTGATGGAACGCCTCGGCGACAAGGCTAAGGCCAAGGCCGAGATGCGAGCCGCGGGGGTACCGCTCGTGCCCGGGAGCGACGTTCTCGGGTCGCTCTCGCAGGTGCGAGCCGCGGTCGACGCGATCGGCTTCCCGGTCCTGCTGAAGGCTGCCGCCGGCGGCGGCGGGAAGGGCATGCGGCTCGTGCAGCGGCCGGACGCGCTCGAGGGTGCATTCGCCGGCGCGCGAGCGGAGGCGGAAGCCGCGTTCGGGGACGCGTCGCTGTACGTCGAGCGCGCCCTCGTGCCGGCCCGGCACGTCGAGGTCCAGGTGCTCTGCGATGCCGACGGGGGTGTCCTCACCCTCGGCGAGCGCGAATGCTCGATCCAGCGCCGGCACCAGAAGCTGATCGAGGAGTCTCCGTCGCCGGCGCTCACGCCCGAGACGCGCGATGCGATGGAGGCGGCCGTCGAGCGTGCGTGCCGTCTCGTCGGCTACGTCGGTGCCGGGACCTTCGAGTTCCTGCTCGGGCCGGACGGCGAGCCCTGCTTCATCGAGGTCAACTGCCGCCTCCAGGTCGAGCATCCGGTGAGCGAGCTCGTGACGGGGATCGACATCGTGCGTAAGCAGGTGCGGATTGCGGCGGGCGAGCGCCTCCCCCACAGGGGTCGCGCGGCACGGTCGGGCCACGCGATCGAGGCGCGGATCAACGCCGAAGATCCGGCACGCGGCTTCCAGCCGGCGCCCGGCGTCGTCACCCGTTTCCGGGCACCGCTCGGGCCCGGCGTCCGCACCGACACCGCCGTCGTCGACGGCTCGGCTATCTCGGCGTACTACGACTCGCTGGTCGCCAAGGTCATCGTCCACGATGTCGACCGCCCCGCAGCGATCAGGCGCGCGATCCGTGCACTCCAAGAGCTCGAGATCGTGGGAATTCCCACCACGCAGGGCCTGGCGCTCGACGTGCTCCACTCCCAACCCTTTGCGAGCGGCGAGTACTCGACCAGCTACCTTGCGGAAATGGAGGATCGCCTGCCCTCGCTGAGCGCCGCGTGATGCCGCCCGTCGGGCGGCGCCAGGCGCGCCGTCAGGCGCTTTTCCTCCTCTACCAGTGGGACCTGACGCAGCAGCCCCTGGCAGCTCTGTTCGAGGGCGCGCCGGACTCCTTCGCGCTCGAGCTCGCCGAGTCGGTGGCCGCGCACGCGGGCCCGCTGGACGAGCGCATCAACGCGGCTTCCGACGAATGGAGGGTCGATCGGCTGGGTACGCTCGAGCGGAACATCTTGCGGATCGGCGTTCACGAGCTAGAGGAGGGCAGCGTGCCGCCCGAGGTGGCGATCAACGAAGCGGTTGTGCTGGCGAAGCGCTACGCGAGCGAGGATGCCGCCCGGCTCGTCAACGGCGTGCTCGGCCGCGTGCAGCGGGAGGTCGCGGCATGAGCTCCGCGGAGGACTCTCTGCAGCGCGCGGAGGAGCTCCTGGAGCGTCTGCGGGCGAAGGTCGACGGGCTCGAGCAGGTCGGTGAGGGCGGCGACGTGGACGCGGCCGTCGACGAGCTCGGAGACATCGCGGAGCTGGCGAAGGAGATCCTCTCCGAGGTGCAGCGGGCACGTGCGAGTGCCGATGCGGGCGCCTGACGAGCTCCGGGCGATCGTCGAGGAGGCGCTGGCGGACCTCGAGCTCCCCGTGGCTCTGGGGGACCTGCGGAAGGCGATGGCGTACTCGCTCGACGGCGGTGGCAAGCGCATCCGGCCGGTGCTCTGCCTCGCGACGACGGAAGCCGCCGGCGGCAGGGTGGAGACGGCGCTGCCCGCGGCGACGGCGATCGAGCTTGTGCACACCTTCTCGCTCGTCCACGACGATTTACCTGCGCTCGACGACGACGACGAACGCCGTGGCCGCCCGAGCACGCACGTGGCATTCGGGGAGGGTGTGGCGTTGCTCGCCGGTGATGCGCTGCTGGCGGAGGCGATGCGGCGCGCGCTGACGTTCCCGGGGCGGGAGGTTGCGCGGGAGATCGTCGACGCGACGCTGGGGATGATCGGCGGTCAGCATCTCGACATCACGGGGGAGGACGCCGATCTCGGCGAGCTGCACCGGCTGAAGACGGGACGTCTGTTCGCCGCGTCGGTGGGCTGCGGTCTGTGGGTCGCCGGGGTGCCGCGCGACCGGCAACCCGCATGGCGTGCCTTCGGCGACGAGCTCGGCCTGCTGTTCCAGATCGTCGACGACGTGCTCGATGGCGATGGCTACGCGGAACGGCTGGGCGGGGATGGCGCCCGAGCGCTCGCCGAGGCGGCGGCGGAGCGGTCCCGCGCGCGACTCGAGGCCATCGACCGCGACACGTCGGTCCTGCTCGAGCTCGTCGAGGGCTTGGCGGTCAGAACCGTCTGATTCCTGGCCTTCCTGCCCGTTTTTCCACACCGCCGCCCCCGAGGGGCCACCCCGCGCCTCCACCCGCGTTGAGCGTACATCGGTCACCTCACACCGGTGGGCGACGTCTCAGCGCCGATTTGCCTTCAATCTCTCCACAGCCTGTGGATACCGCCACGCGGGAGTGACGGCTCGCTGAGCGTGTGCAGGATCCAGCCGTCCCGTCTGGCCTCCTCCAGGAACGCCCCAGCGTGCCGCCGGCCCGGATCGGCAACGAGCGCAGATCCACCGGTGGCGACCGTACGGCCGAGGAGCCCGAGCAATGGTGCGGCGTTTCGCGGTTCGTACAACACGTCCGCCGCGAGAACGAGCTCGAAGGAGCCGTGCGCCTCGAGGGAGTCAGGGTCGTCCCAGCGTACGAGCGCTGTCGCGATCCGAACGCCGTTTCGCGCGGCGTTGCGCGTGGCGTACGAGAGCGCATCCTCCGACCAGTCCGTGGCCACGACCTCGGCGCCGGCGAGGGCCGCCGCGACCGACGGCAGACCCAGCCCGCAGCCCACCTCGAGCACGCGCCGGTCGCGCAAGTCGAGCCCTGAGACGTGCCTGGCGAGGGCGATCGCACTGGGCCAGAGCTCCGCCCAGTACGGGAGGAACTCGTCTCGCGCGAACGCCGCCTCGTCGATCAGGGCATCCGCGCTCCGAGGTCGCTCCACCGTGATCTCCCACCGCGTCACGCGCACGCGTTCCCGGGGCACGCGTCTAGCCTGACAGACGTGAAGAAGCGAGCCGATGTCCTCCTCGTCGAACGTGGGTTGGCCGGGACGCGGAGCCAGGCGCAGGCCCTCGTCCTCGCCGGCCTCGTGCCCGGCGTGGACAAGCCGGGGCAGCAACTCGACGAAGACGCCCAGCTGACGGTCGACCGTCGGCCCCGCTTCGTCTCACGCGGCGGCGAGAAGCTGGCACGCGCGCTCGACGTCTTCCGAATCGATCCCGGCGGCAGGGACTGTCTCGACATCGGCGCCTCCACGGGCGGCTTCACCGACTGCCTGCTCCAGGCGGGGGCCGGACGTGTGCTCGCACTCGACGTGGGCTACGGTCAGCTGCACCCGCGGCTGCGCGCCGACCCCAGAGTGAGCGTCCTCGAGCGCGTCAATGCGCGGTACCTCACCTCCTTGCCTTTCGTGCCCGACCTGATCGTCTGCGACGTGTCGTTCATCTCTGTCACGAGAGTCCTTCCTCCGGCGCTCGCCTTGTGCGCACCGGCCGCCTCGGCGCTGGTCCTCGTCAAGCCGCAGTTCGAGGCGGGGCGAGGCGATGCCCCCAAGGGTGTCGTCCGCAATCCCGCGGTGCATCGCGCCGTCCTGCACGACGTCGCCGTGGCCGCTGCCGACTGGGGAGCCAGCGTGCGCGGCGTCGTAGACTCCGGGCTTCCGGGCCCCAAGGGCAACCGGGAGTTCTTCCTGCACCTGGTCGCAAGCGAGGAGGCGAGCAAGCTGGATGACGTCGACCGCTGGATCGACGACGCCGTCGGCGGCGCGTAGGAGAGTCACCCGCGTCGCCGTGCTCACGCACGGGCGCACCGAACAGATCGGCGCGGGCATCGCCCGTCTGCAATCCGTGGCTCGGGATGCCGGCGTGACGCTGCTCGTGTCGGAGGAGGAGGCGGCGAAGCACGAGCTTCCCACGGCGGGCGACCTCGACGGAGCCGAGATCGCGATCGTGCTGGGAGGAGACGGCACGATGCTGCGCGCTCTCGCGCGCTTCCTGGGCACCGGCATCCCCGTGCTCGGCGTCAACTTCGGGCGCGTCGGCTTCCTGAGCTCGATGGGTCGCGACGACCTGGAGACGGGTCTCGCGCGTGTGTTCTCCGGTGAATACGAGGTCGTCGAGCTGCCCACGATCGAGGTCGAGGCCAGCGGTACGCGGTTCGTGGCCGTGAACGACACCGTGGTCACGAGCGGCGAGCTGGGGCGCATGGTAGAGCTCCACTGGGCGGTCGGCGGAGAGGATCTCGGCAGCGTCCCGTGCGACGGGATCATCTGCTGCACGCCCTCCGGCTCGACGGCCTACAACCTGTCGAACGGCGGGCCGGTACTGATGTGGGGGCTCGACGCGATGGCCCTGACGTTCGTGGCGCCCCATTCGCTCCACGCCCGGCCGCTCGTCGTACCGCGGGGTCGCGACGTCCTCGTCTGGAATCGCACAGCCGACGTGTCCGCCGCGGTCCTCGTCGACGGGCATCACGTCGCCGACGCCACCCCCGCTGGACGGGTCGTGATGCGCCTGGCGCCGGAGCGGACGCTGCTCGCCACGCTGCCCGAGGCGACGTTCGTGAGCCGGTACCGGGAGAGCTTCGCGAGGTAGCTCTTCCGGACGGTCGTGCGTCGGTGCGGCCCGCACTACGATCCTCTTTGTGCTGCGCAGGCTGCGGATCGAGAACCTCGTGCTGATTCGCGAGGCCGAGCTCGTCTTCGACGCCGGGCTCAACGTCGTGACGGGCGAAACAGGCGCCGGCAAGACGATCTTCGCGCAGGCGATCGGTCTCCTGCTCGGCGCGCGCGGCGACGCCGCGGCCGTCGGCTCGGCGGGGGGAGAGGCATACGTCGAAGCGGAGCTGGAAGTCCCCGCCGGATTCTTCGACGAGGAGGATGTCGCTGCACTGGCGGAGCTCCGACCAGAGGGTGAGGACGGACTCGTGCTGGCACGGCGCGTCTTCGGCGACGGACGCACGCGCGCCTACGCCTGGGGTCGGGCGGTGGCGCGCGAGGACGTCGCAGCCGCCGGCGAGCGGCTGATCGCGATGTCGGGCCAGTTCGAGCAGCGGCGCCTCGCGCGGCCGTCGTATCAGCTCGACGTCCTCGATGCCTTTGCCGGGCCGGAGCAGGCACAGCGCCGCCGGGAGCTGCGGGCGGAATGGCGCGAGCTGTTGGACGCCCGTCGGAGGATCGAGCAGCTCTCCCGTGATGAGGGAGCAGCTCGGGCGAGGCTCGCCGAGCTCGAGGTGCTCGTGGAGGCGACCGAGGGCCTGTTCCCGGGCGAGGAGGACGATCTCCGTCTCGAGCGAGAACGGCTGCTGCACGTCGCCGAGCTCGGCGACGGCGCCATGACGGCGGCGGTCGCGATCGAGCCTGAGGACGGCGACGGCGCCGCATCTCTCGCCGCTGCAGCGGAACGCGCGCTAGCACCGCTCGAGCGGCTCGCGCCCGAGCTTGCCGCGGCTGCCGAGGAGCTCCGCGACCTGACGACCCGTCTGCGCGAGGTCGGGAGCGATCTCCGTCGGTTCGTCTCCTCTCTGGAGGCCGATCCGAGGAGGCTCGAGCAAGTCGAGGGGCTGCTCGAGCGGATCGCGGACGTCCGCAGGCGCTTCGGCTCGGTTTCCTTCGGCGAGCTCCTCGGACTGCGCGCCGAGGCAGTGGCCGAGCTCGACGCCGTGGCAGGCGGCCGGGACCCCGTCGAGGCCGCCCGCGCCGAGCTGTCGGAAGCGCAGCGTCGCGTGGAGGCGTTGTCGGCGGCGATCTCGGCGGCGCGGCGGGAGGCAGCGCCGCGCTTCGCCGAGGCCGTGGCCACCGAGCTTCGCGGCGTCGGCCTGGGCGACGGCTTTCTGACTGAGCTGCGAGAGCGCGATCTCGGGTCCGCTGGGCGTGATGAGGTGACATTCCTCGTGCGCCCGAACGCCGGCCTACCGTTTGCTCCCGTTGCAGAGACCGCCTCCGGTGGGGAGCTGTCTCGAGTCGCGCTCTCGATTGCAGCGGTCGCCGGCGGCGAGACGATGGTGTTCGACGAGATCGATGCGGGCGTCGGCGGGGTCACCGCACATCGTGTCGCGGAGACGTTGCAGCGGCTCGCTGCCCGCGCGCAGGTGATCGCCATCACGCACCTGCCCCAGATCGCGAGCGCCGCCGCCGCGCACTTCCGCGTCGAGAAGGTCGGGGGCGACCCCACACACACCGAGATCGACCTCCTCGAGCCCGACGAGCGCTCCGTCGAGCTGGAGCGCATGCTGGGCGGTGAGGAGTTCCTCGCCTCGATCGCCCGTGGGGCGGTGGAATGACGTGGACATGTGTGTGGCCCTCGCCGGGCTGTCTGTGGCTCGCCCGACGCGATCGGCGTCCCGATGTCGATCCTGCCGGCGTGCGACGTGGATCAACGCCGCCCCCCGGCGTCGGTCCAGCGCCCCCCATTGGGGGTGCGAGGCTCCCAACACGAACGCTAGCGGCTGGCTCTTCACGCCTGGGTGCCCGCTTCGTGCCGAGCATGTGCGGATCGCTCCACAGCGCCGCGCGGAGCGTGAGATCGCGGGCGCCGCGTGAACGGTGAGGTCACCGGGCGCGCCCGCCTCGGAAGACGCACGAAGGACCTCGTGAGGCGCCTCGCCCCCGGGGACATTGCGGTCCTCGACCATGCCGACCTCGATCGCGTCTCCGCCGAAGAGCTCGTCGAGACGGGCGTGCGCGCGGTCGTCAACGTGGCGCCGTCGAGCACCGGTCGCTTCCCGAATCCGGGTCCGCTCGAGCTCGTCCGCGGCGGCGTTCGGCTGATCGACGCCCCGGGTGCACCGCTCTTCGACAACCTGCACGACGGCGAGCTCGTCACCGTCCGCGGTGGCGCGGTTTGGCGGAACGGCACCTGCGTCGCGACCGGCACTCTGTTGGACGAGGCAGCGCTCCAGCTCGCCCTCGCCGAGCAGCGTTCGCGTGTGGGTGAGGCGATCGAGAGCTTCGCCGACAACACGCTTCGGCATCTTCGAGACGAGGCCGGTCTGCTCGTCGACGGGGTCGAGCTGCCTGCGCTGACGACGAGGTTCCGTGACAAGCACGCACTCGTCGTCGCACGCGGGCCGGGGTACAAGCGCGACCTCCGCATCGTTCGTCCCTACGTGCGCGACTTCCGGCCGGTGCTCGTCGCCGTGGACGGCGGCGCCGACGCGCTGCTCGAGGTCGGGCTCAAGCCGCACGTCATCGTCGGGGATTTCGACTCGATCTCCGACGCCGCGCTGCGCACGAAGGCCGAGCTCGTCGTGCACGCCTACCCCGACGGACGCGCCCCGGGTGCCGAGCGGCTCCGCCGGGCAGGGCTCGCGTTCCAGACGGTGTCGGCCCCCGGCATCTCCGAGGACCTCGCGCTGCTCCTCGCACACGAGAAGGGCGCCGAGCTGATCGTCGCCGTCGGGACGCATTTCAACCTCGTGGAGTTCCTCGAGCGCGACCGTGCCGGGATGGCCTCGACATTCGTGACGCGGCTCAAGGTCGGGGAGGCGCTCGTCGACGCGAAGGGCGTATCCCGACTGGTAAGCAGGCGCGTCGGCATCGGGCCGCTGGTCGCGTTCGCCTTCGCGTGCATCTGCGCCGTCGTCGTCGCCGTTGCCGTCTCGCCGGCCCTGCGCAACGTGATCGAGGCGCTGAGCCGCAACCTCGCCAACGCGCTCGGCCTGTAGCGAGCCCCAGCGGCTCTGCGACACTGCGGCGCGGTGTTCGACTTCCGCTATCACGTCGCCTCGCTCGCGGCCGTCTTCGTGGCGCTCGTGATCGGGATCCTCGTCGGCGTCGGCCTCTCGGGGAAGGGATTCGTCGACGACGCCGAGCGGCGCAACCTCAACGACCGGATTGCCGGCCTCGAGCAGCAGGTCGACGACGCCAACGGCAGCCTCGCGACCCTCGATCGCCTGCGGCGTGCGCTCGACGACTACGCCGCCAAGACGTACCCCGCGATCGCCCCAGGCCGGCTCGACGGTCGGCGCGTGGCGGTGCTGTTCGTCGGCTCCATCGATCCGCGGGTGTCGCTGGCCGTCGACGGCGCCGTGCGCAAAGCGGGCGGCACGGTCGTCCGTCTGCGGGCGATCCGCGTTCCCGTCGACCCGGAGGCGATGAGGGAGGCGCTTCGCCGCCGGCCGGCGCTGACCGAGCTCGCGGCGCCGGATGCGATGGACGACATCGGCAAGGAGCTGGCGCGAGAGCTCGTGGCGGGCGGTCGGATGCCCGTCTGGGACGCACTCGCCGCCACGCTGGTCGAGGAGCGAGACGGTGTCTCGGCCGCTGCCGCGGATGCGGTCGTCGTCGCGCGGCCGGAGGAGCCGCAGCGAGGCGCGACGCGGAACCTCCTGGCCTCGCTCTACGAGACGCTCTCAGGCTCCGGGATCCCGGCCGTGGGGGTCGATCGCGAAGGTCGCGTCCCGAGTGCCGTCCCGGCCTTCCAGGCCGCCGGACTGTCGACGGTGGATAGCGTCAACACGCCTGCCGGCCGCCTCGCCCTCGCCCTCCTCCTCGCCGGTGCCGAGCCGGGAAGCTACGGGATCGAGGAGTCCGCTCGCGACGGCATCCTGCCTCCCGTCACGCCGACGAACCCGCAGCCGTGAGCGACAGCGCGCCGCGGTGCGTTCTCGTCGCCGCCCGGGACGAGGAGCGGCGGATCGCGGCCACGCTGCGGCGCCTGCGGGAGCAATTCCCCGGCGCGTCGCTCGTCGTCGCCGACGACGGCTCGCGCGACGCCACCGCAGCTGCAGCAAGCGAGGTCGGGGCCTCGGTTGTGCGCCTGCCGCGACGAGGCAAGGGTCAGGCGCTCACGCTCGCGGAACGCGAGTGCCCGCCCGGCCCGCTGGTCCTCTGCGATGCCGACGTGGAGGGTGACCTTCGACCGCTCGTCGCCGCGGACGCCGATCTGGCCATCGCGGCCTTCGCGCAGCGCGAGGGCGGCGGGTTCGGCCTGGCGAAACGTGCAGCGCGGAAGCTCGTCAAGGCCCTGGGCGGCCTGGACGTCACCGAGCCCCTGTCCGGCCAGCGCGCGCTCTCCGTCGCGGGCCGTGCGGCGCTTTTCCCGCTTGCGTCAGGCTTCGGAGCGGAGACGCGGATGACGATCGACGCCGCCCGCTGCCGCCTCCTGGTGCGCGAGGTCGAGCTCGACCTGATGCACCGTGAGACGGGCCGCGACGTCGCGGGCTTTCGCCATCGCGGACGCCAGCTCGCGGAGCTGCTGCTCGCCTGCGGTCCGCAGGGGGTCAACCACCGAGGCCTGCGGCTCCCGCTCGTCGGTTGGGTCGTCGGCCTCGCTGCGCCGACGGTCGCACCGGTGGCGATCGTCGGTCTGGCCGACGATCTGTGGAGCGGGCCCGAACGGGGGTTCCGCGCGCACCTCGGTCGAGGCGCCACGACCGGAGTGCTGAAGCTCGTGGCTATCCCTGCCTGGGCGCTCTGGCGGACGCGATCACCGTCCGGTGCCGTACTCGTGGCGCTCGCCGCCAACGCCGTGAATCAGCTCGACGCCAGGCCCGGACGTGCCCTGAAAGCGTTCGCGCTCGCGTCGCTCGCGCTCGGAGGGCGGCCCCGCCGCGCGCTGGCCGTAGCCGTCCTGCTGGCACCCTACGATCTTCGCGAGATGGCCATGCTCGGGGACGCAGGCTCGAACGCGCTCGGCGCCGTGCTAGGTTTGGAGTCCGTGAGGCGTCTCCGGGGCTGGCAGCGAATCGGCGTGATCGGCACCCTCGGAGTCCTCACCGCCTACGGCGATCGTCGCTCGCTCGGCGCGCTGATCGAGTCGACGCCGGGTCTGTGCGTGCTCGACGCGCTCGGGAGGCAGCCGTGAGCGAGACGCCGACGAAGTACGTCTTCGTCACCGGCGGTGTCGTCTCCGCCCTCGGGAAGGGGATCGTGGCAGCTTCGCTCGGCCGCCTGCTCAAGGCGCGCGGCCTGCGCGTGCAGGCGCAGAAGTTCGATCCGTACCTGAACGTCGACCCCGGCACGATGAGCCCGTTCCAGCACGGCGAGGTGTTCGTCACGGAGGACGGCGCCGAGACCGACCTCGACCTTGGACACTACGAGCGGTTCATCGACGAGAACCTGTCGCGGAACGCGAGCCACTCGGCGGGGGCGATCTGGGACGCCGTGCTGCGCAAGGAGCGCAAGGGGGAGTTCCTCGGTGCCACCGTGCAGGTGATCCCGCACATCACGAACGAGATCAAGGAACGTATCCGTCGTGGCGCGCGAGCCGTTCCCGCGGACGTGGTGATCTCGGAGATCGGCGGCACCGTCGGCGACATCGAGTCCCTGCCGTTCCTGGAGGCGATCCGCCAGTTCCGGCGCGAGGTCGGCCCCGAGAACGTCGTCTACCTCCACGTCACACTCGTCCCGTTCATCGACGCGGCGGGTGAGCTGAAGACGAAGCCCACGCAGCACTCGGTCAACGAACTGCGCCGCATCGGTATCCACCCGGACGTCGTCGTCTGCCGCTCGCGGGACGAGCTCTCCGAGGAGATCCGGGACAAGATCGCGCTCTTCGCCGACGTCGATCCCGGCGCCGTCGTCTCGTCGCCCGACGTGCCCGACGTGTACCTCGTGCCCGAGATCCTGCAGCGCGAAGGACTCGACGAGCTCGTCTGCAGCCGGCTCGGGCTCGATTGCCCGCCCGCCGAGCTCGGCGAGTGGAAGGAGCTCACCGATCGCATCGGCGAGCGCCGCGAGGACGTCGAGATCGCCCTCGTCGGCAAGTACGTCAAGCTCCACGACGCGTACTTGTCCGTGCACGAGGCGCTCAAGCACGCCGGCGTGCACCACGGGGCGCTCGTGCGGGTGCGCTGGGTCGACGCCGAGCACATGACGTACGAGGAGGCGGTCGCCGAGCTCGAGCAGGTCGACGGCGTGCTCGTCCCCGGCGGATTCGGCTCGCGCGGCTGGGAGGGGAAGATCCTCGCCTGCCGCGCAGCGCGCGAGCGCGAGATCCCGTACCTCGGGATCTGCCTCGGCATGCACGTCGCCGTCTCAGAGTACGCGCGCCAGATCTGCGGGCTCGAGGGCGCGAACTCGACGGAGATGGATCCCGAGACGCCGTACCCAGTGATCGACCTGCTGCCCGAGCAGAAGGAGATCGAGGATCTCGGTGGCACGATGCGGCTCGGCGCGCAGGCGGTCGAGCTGGCCGACGGCACCCGTGCACGCGAGATCTACGAGGACGCCGTGATCCACGAGCGCCACCGGCACCGCTACGAGGTCAACAACCAGTACCGCGACCAGCTCGTCGACGCGGGACTCGTCGTCTCCGGGACGTTTCAGGAAGGACGGCTCGTGGAGATCGTCGAGCTCCCCGACCACCCGTGGTTCGTGGCGAGTCAGTTCCACCCGGAGTTCAAGTCGCGACCGACACGCCCAGCCCCGCTCTTCCGCGACTTCGTCGGCGCCGCGCTCGAACGCCACCGCGCCCGCGCCGAACGCACGACTGCCGCCGCGGCCGGCTGAAGCCTCGCCCCGAGCGGCCACGTCCGGTCTGCGGCAACCTTGGCTGCGGGGACAGTCCCCCGCAACCTCGGTTGTCGGAAAGACACGGCCTAAGATCGCAGGGTGGCCTCCTCCGACCTCCTCGAGCTCTTCCTCGAGCTCGTCGCGATCCCGAGCCCGCCGGGCGAGGAGCGTGCCGTGGCGGACGTTGTCGGCCGCTACCTCACCGACCTCGGCGTCGATTGGGACGAGGACGCCTGCGGCGCTGCGATCGGCTCGACAGCAGGCAACCTCTACTGCCGCCTGCCCGGAGGATCGGGTCCAGGGGTGCCCCTGTTTCTTTGCGCCCATCTCGACACCGTCCCCCCGACCGGGCCCCTCGAGCCCGTGGTCGAGGACGGGGTCGTGCGCAACACCGGCGGGACGATCCTCGGTGCCGACAACAAGTCCGCCGTCGCGGTGATGCTCGAGGCCGCCCGCGGGATCGTGTCCGAGAACCGACCGCACGCCGGTGTCGAGCTCGTGTTCACGCCGAAGGAGGAGGTCGGGCTACTCGGCGCTTCCGCGTTCGACCACACGCGGCTCGAAGCGCGTGTCGGCTACGTGTTCGACCAGGCCGCTCCGATCGGCGGGATCATCCTCGGTGCCCCGTCGGCCAATCGGATCGATGTGCGCTTTCGCGGACGGGCAGCGCATGCCGGCATGGCGCCCGAGGAGGGCCGCTCGGCGATCGTCGCTGCTGCACGCGCCATCGCGGATCTGCGGCTCGGCCGCCTCGACGAGGAGACGACCGCCAACGTGGGCACGATCACGGGTGGGACTGCGCGGAACATCGTGCCGGAGTGGTGCTCGTTCGTCGCGGAGGCCCGCTCCCGCGACGATGGCAAGCTCGGCGAGCTTACGCAGGAGATGTTGGACGCGATCGCCTACGCCGCCAGCGTGTCCGACTGCACGGTCGAGACGGAGGTGCACGGTCAGTACCTTGGCTACCGGTTCCGACCGGACGATTTTCCCATCGCGCTCGCTGCAGACGGGCTGCGGCGCGCCGGCTACGAGCCCAGCTCGGGCTGGTCGGGTGGCGCCGCCGACGCGAACGCCTTCAATGCCAAGGGCCTGGCGTGCGTCAACCTCTCGAACGGGATGGCCGAGATCCACACGCCGGACGAGCACATCCGCGTTGACGACCTCGACGGGATGCTCGCGGTCACGCTCGCCATCGTCGACGCGGCCCGCGATGCCGCTGACGCTTAGGCGCGGCGTCGTCGACGCGGTCGTCGAGCGCCACGCGGAGCTCGTCCGGCTGGAGGTCGACGGTCTCCCTGCGGTGGCGTTTCTCCGACTCACCGGCCCGGTCGAGGCTGGCGACGAGGTGCTCGTCAACACGCAGGCGCGCGAGCTCGGCCTCGGCTCCGGCGGCTTCGACGTCGTGTACGCCAACCTCACCCGAGGGATCGGGCTGGCGGCCGGCGACGGCGAGCACGTGATGACGTTGCCCTACCACCCCGGTCAGGCCGCAGCGCGCTTCGCGGAGGAAGACGTCCCGCTGCCCGCCACGCTCGACGGTCTCCCGGTCGTCTGCTGCGGACTCCACAGCCAGGTCGTCCCGGCGTGCGCGGCGCTCGTGGGCCGCCGCGTCGCGTACGTCCAGCTCGCCGGTGGGGCGCTGCCCGTCTCGCTCTCGGACGCGCTACGCACGCTCCGGATCCGCGGCTTGATCGAGGTCACGATCGCCGTCGCGCCGTGCTGCGACGCGGACCTGCAGTGCGTCACGATCGCTGCGGCGCTCGCCGTCGCGCGAGCGCGCGGCTGCGAGGCGGTCGTGTGCGCCATCGGTCCGGGAATCGTGGGTACCGGGACCTCGCTGGGGCACGGAGGGCTGGCGGTCGCGGACGCCGCGAACGCGGCTGCAGCGCTCGGCGGGCGCCCCGTGGTCGCACCTCGCGTCTCGTTCGGCGACGCGCGCCAGCGCCACCGTGGCCTCTCGCACCACACGCGCGCCGCCCTGCGACTCTGTCTCGGCGCGGTCGCGGTGGCGTGGCCACGAGGGCTGGAGGAGCCCGAAGGCGTCGAGGCCCGCGAGGTCGATGTCGGGGACTGGCGGGCAGCTTGCGAGGGCCTTCCACTCGATCACATGGGTCGCGGTCCGGACGACGATCCATGGTTCTTTGCGGCGGCGTTCGCCGCCGGCACGCTCGCGCGGGAGCCAGCGGGCTGATGGAAGAGCGCCGCCTCGGACCAGTGGTCGGGCTCGGCACCTACGGCACGTTCGATCGTCACGCCGCGCTCGCAATGCAGGTGGTCGACACCGCGCTCGAGGCGGGCACGCGGCTGTTCGACTCCTCGCCGATGTACGGCGGCGCCGAGCGCTCCCTCGGGAGCGCACTGCATGGCCGCCGTGAGACCACCACCGTGGCGACGAAGATCTGGACGCGGGACGTCGTCGAGGGACGCCGGCAGTACGAGGCGCAGCGTTTGTACTTCGGCCGCGTGGAGGTCGAGCAGGTGCACAACCTGGTCGCGTGGCGCGAGCATCTCGTCTGGCTGCAGGCCGAGCGGGACGGCGGCCGGGTCGACCGGCTGGGCGTCACCCACTACGACCCGGGCGCCTTCGACGAGCTTGAGCGAGCCCTGCGCACGCGTCGCTTCGACACCGTCCAGATCCCGCTCAACCCCTGGGAGCGGGACTGCGAGGAGCGGATCCTGCCCCTGGCGGAGGAGCTCGGCGTCGCCGTTCTCGTCATGCGGCCGCTCGGCGGAGCACGGAGCGGCCTGCTCGCGCGCGATCCCGGTGCCGACGCGCTGGCGGCGATCGGCGTCCAGACGTGGGCGCAGGCGCTGCTGGCCTGGGCGCTGGCCGATCCGCGTGTCGACTGCGTGATCCCGGCGACCTCCCGACCGCAACGTGCCCTCGAGAACGCCGCCGCCGCAGGGATCCGCCTCGACGCCGACGCGCGAGCGCACGTCTCGTCACTCGCAGACTGAGATACTCGGCCGCATGAGCGACGACGAGAAGAGCCCCGAGCGCAAGCCACCGGTCGACGAGCTCGTCGAGACGACCCACACGGCGGTCGTGGGCGGGCGCCGCCTTCGCTACCGGGCGGTCTGCGGACGCATCGTGCTCCGCGAGGAGATGGAGAAGGAGGGCGAGGCCGCCGGCGAGTCGGAAGGGCACAAGCCGCGCGCGAGCGTGTTCTTCGTTGCGTACTTCCGTGAAGGTGTGACCGATCCGAGCACGCGACCGCTGACCTTCGCCTTCAACGGAGGGCCCGGGTCGGCGGCGGTGTGGCTGCACATGGGCGCGCTCGGCCCGCGACGTGTCGAGATGGGTGACGCGGGCAGTCGGCTGGCGCCGCCGTACGGGCTCGTCGACAACGAAGAGTCCCTGCTCGACGTCACCGACCTCGTGTTCATCGACCCGGTCGGCACCGGCTTCAGCCGCTCCGTCGAGGGCGACAAGGCGAAAGACTTCCATCGCCTCGACAAGGACGTCGCGTCCGTGGCGGAGGTGATCAGGCTGCTCACGACCAGATACGGGCGCTGGCGCTCGCCCACGTTCCTCGTGGGGGAGAGCTACGGCACCACCCGCGCCGCCGCCCTCGCCCCCGTGCTGCAGAGCCGCTACGGCCTCTACCTGAACGGGATCGCCCTCGTCTCGCTCGTGCTCGACTTCTCGACCATCTTCTTCACCGGGGGACACGGCAACGACCTGCCGAACGTCCTCTACCTGCCGGCGTACACAGCCACCGCCTGGTACCACGGGAAGCTGCCGCCCGACCTGCAGCGGGGCAGCCTGCAGGCAGCGCTGGCGGAGTCGGAGCGCTACGCGCTCGGCGACTACGCGCTCGCGCTGCTGCGCGGCGCCCGGCTCGAGGACGACGAGCGTACCGCCGCCGCCGCGATGGTCGCGCGGCTGACCGGTCTCGACCCGGTCTGGGTGGAGCGGGCCGACCTCCGGGTTCACGACCAGCGTTACTTCAAGGAGCTACTACGCGCCGAGGGGCGGACGGTCGGGCGTCTCGACAGCCGCTTCATAGGGTTCGACCGGGACAGCGCGGGCGAGCGCATCGAGGAGGATCCGAGCGCGCAGGCGATCGTCGGGCCGTTCTCGACGACGTTCAACGACTACGTCAGGCGCGAGCTCGGCTTCGAGACGGATCTCCCCTACGAGGTGCTGAGCACGAAGACCTTCGAGGGCTGGCGCTGGGAGCGCGACAACGAATACGTCCGCGTGGGGGACGACCTCCGCCGCGCGATCGTGGCCAACCCGTCGCTGCAGGTGCTCGTGGCGAGCGGCCTCTTCGACCTGGCGACGCCGTACTCGGCCGCGGACTACACCGTCGACCACCTGGGGCTGCCGGCGGAGTTGCGCCGCAACGTCACGACCGAGACGTACGAGGCCGGGCACATGATGTACGTCCATCCGCCGTCGCGCGCGAAGCTCAAGCAGGATCTGGCTGCGCTCGTCGAACGGGCTACCGCTCGCCCTGCCGGTCAGCGAAGCACGCGTTCGAAGAGCGCGACACGCACGCCCGGCAGCACGTCACGCTCGCCCGCGAGCCGGAAGCCTTCCTCGACGTAGAGTCGGCGCGCCGGCTCGTTTGCCGCCCCCGTCCGCACGATCGCCCGGCGAGCCGATGGGGCCGCGGCAATAACCGCACGTACGAGGGCACGTCCGACACCACGCCGGAACACGCGCGGCTCGACCGCGAGACGATAGGAAGCTCTCGCCCGACCGCTGCAGCTCGACCAGACATTCGGTGAGGGGTGGGATGTCGTCGGAGCCGATCAGGTCGGCCTCGATCCGGTAGGCACGGCGCTGGAGCCGGAGGACGGCCTGGGCGACGGCGTCGTCGGTCAGGTCGAGCCGCTCGATCTGCACGCGGCGGAGGGTATGCGGTGCGGAGATCGAGCGGCTATCGTCCCGGCCCGATGCGCGTCGGAGTCGCCAAGGAGATCAAGCCCCAGGAGTACCGCGTCGCGCTCACGCCCGCAGGCGCGCTGGAGCTCGTGCAGCGCGGTCACGAGATCGTGCTGGAGACGGGCGCCGGAGTGGGCTCGGGCTTTCCGGACGAGGCATATCTCGCCGTCGGGGCACGCACGGCCACGGTCGAGGAGGTGTGGGCCGGCTCGGACCTCCTGCTCAAGGTGAAGGAACCGATCGCGCTCGAGTACCCGCGCCTGCGCGAAGGCCTCGTCCTCTTCACGTACCTGCACATCGCAGCCGACGAGCCGCTCACGCGTGCGCTGATCGACTCGGGCATCGCGGCCGTCGCGTACGAGACGGTGGAGACCGCCGACCGCCGGCTGCCGCTGCTCGCGCCGATGAGCGAGGTGGCGGGGCGCCTGGCGCCCCAGATGGGCGCCTGGTCGCTCGAGAAGGCGCACGGCGGGCGAGGCATCCTGCTCAGCGGCGTACCCGGTGTGCCGCCGGCGAAGGTCGTCGTGCTCGGCGGCGGCGTCGTCGGCTACAACGCGGCGCTGATCGCGGTCGGCATGCAGGCGGACGTCTGGGTGCTCGACAAGTCGGTCGACCGTATGCGCGACCTGGAGAACATGCTCGACGGGCGGATCAGCCTTGCGATGTCGAGCCGGCTCCAGGTGGAGGAGGCGATCCGCGACGCGGACCTGGTGATCGGTGCCGTCCTCGTGCCGGGCGCGCTCGCGCCGAAGCTCGTCACGCGCGACATGCTCGCGTTGATGCGGCCGGGCTCTGCGCTCGTCGACGTGGCGATCGACCAGGGCGGCTGCTTCGAGACCTCGCGTCCGACCACGCACGACGACCCCGTCTTCGAGGTCGACGGCATCGTCCACTACTGCGTCGCCAACATGCCCGGCGCCGTGCCGGTCACGTCCACGAAGGCGCTGACGAACGTGACGCTGCCCTACGTGGAGGCGATCGCCGAGAAGGGCCTCGCGAGGGCAATTGCGGACGACCTGTCGCTCGCGAAGGGCGTCAATGTGCTCGACGGCAAGATCACGTATCGCGCCGTCGCCGAGGCGCACGGCCTCGAGTACACACCGCTCGAGAACGTCGTGCCCGCCGTCGCCGCCTCAGAAGCTCTGACTCAACGACCCGCGGCCGTACCTGGGGCTTGCCCCGCATTCGACTAGCGTGGGGATGGTCGAACGAGCTTTAGCTCGGTGGGGTCCCATCGCCACGTGTTGTCGGGCGTGATGTGGGTGCCGCCGATCCAGCGGTCGATGCCGAGGAGTTCGACTCGGTCGGCTTCGCCGCGCAGCGTGCGTTCGCCGGTTGCCGTCAGCCGCAGCTGGAGTCGTGCGAAGAGCTGGCTGTCGCCGAGCGGAGGCGGCGGAGGAAGCGGCGTGCCGTCGTCGGTTTCGAGGAGTCTGGTCTTTCCCTGCCCGAGCACTGAGAGGGCTCGGTAGAACCAGGCGTCGCCGAGGAACGGGGCCTCCTCGAGTCGTTGTGCCGCAACGAACGAGGCGGGGGGTGTGCGGGTGCCGGCGGCGATCGCCTGGAGTGCGCGTCGTTCTGTCCGCGAGAGCCCGTCCGCCGGCGCGGGCAGCTCTTCGAGCAACCGCCGCAGCGCGGAGGCAAGAAACGGCAGGTGTGCGCTCTCACGCGTGGCCCACTCGGCCAGTGTCGTCGGGTCCGGCGTTTGGAGAGCGGCCCAGGCGCTCGCCGCAGCCTGAAGCGCCGCCGGTACCGCCCGGCGCCGCGAGGGCCAGAGCGTCTCGAGCTCGCTCGCGGTCAACTCGCCCAGACCGGCGAACGACGGCCTGTCAGGGAAGGAACCGATGACAATCAGCTCCGGCGCGGCCTCCTCGGCGTGTGCGAGCGCGAGCACATCGAGGAGTTGGAGCTGGTCGTAGAGGTCGTGCTCGAACCAGAGCACCACCTGCGAGGCCGTCGCGTAGCGCCTCGAGCAGCTGCCGGTCGCGCCGCTCGAGCGATGAGAGCAGCGCCTGCCGGCGACCCCAGCCGCAGTCGGCGAGGAAGCGGGCGCGTGTCCGCAGCAGCTCCCGCCGCGGCAGCGCTGGCACCGGGCCCTCGTGGAGCGCGTCCTGCCAGGGCAGCACGGCGCCGCCGAGCGCGGTCTGCCGCAGGGTATTGCCAGCGCTTTCGCCGTTGGTGATGTGGAGGAGCGAAGGCCGCGCCGCCGGCGCGCGACCGCGGCGGGCGAGGTAGGCGGCGCCGCAGGTGCAGTGGTCGAGCGAGGTGCAGCCGCAACCGACGACGCGTGCGAGTTCATCCCGCATTCGCCGCAGCGCCGCGATGCGCGCGTCGATCTGGTCGATCTTTGCCGCCATCCGCACCCGTAATGCCTCCGACGGCGAACCCGAGCGACGCGCTGCGCGCAGGTACTCGGCGATCTCTGCCAGCGTGAAGCCGACCGCCTGCGCCTCCTTGATCGCGCGCACGAACCGCACCGTCTCCTCGTCGTAGCGGCGATGCCCGCTCGGCGTGCGCTCCGGCGCCGGCAAAAGCCCCCGCTGCTCGTAGTAGCGGAGCGTCTCGACGTTCACTCCTGCACGTTCCGCGACCTCGCCGACCCTCACGCCGCTGACTATAGACCCGTACCTAGGTACGGAAATCAACCGGCGTGCGGCGGGCTGGCTCGAGGGCCTCGACGGACGCGTTGGGAGCTGGATGCGGCCGCGGACACCTTCCGTCTCCCTGACACTCGAGGATCAGGAAGCCGACCCGTGGAGAGCGTTGCTACGGGGACTCGGCGTTCTTCGGCTTCTTCTGCACCGGCGAGAGCTTGATCACCGCGAACGTCACGGCGGCGGAGAGAGCAAGGATGGCGACGATGTAGACCGCGAGCTCGAGCAGGCCGAGCAGGTTGCCAGGTGAGGAGAGGACGGCCACGAGGACGGCGAAGACCGCGACCACGGCGATGGCCGCGAAAACGAACACACGTCGCGGCAGACCGCGGATCCTGGCGAGGACGGAAGCCATCGGCACCGTAGAATACCCGCGTGCCCGACCCCCGGACGCTCGTACGCGAACGACCGCCAGTGGCGGTACGTCACAGCATGAGTCCCGCGTGAGCCTCGGGCCGGTCACCTAGTGCCGCGCGCGTGCGTCATCGTCCTCGACGCGGTCGGCGCCGGGGAGCTGCCCGACGCGGCGGACTACGGGGACGAGGGCTCCGACACGCTCGGCAACGTGGCCCGCGCAGTCGGCGGCCTCGACCTACCGCATCTCGAGGCGCTCGGACTCGGCAACGTGGAGGCGCTCGAGGGCTGCCCGCCGCAGCCGGGCGCGCCGGCGATCGCCGGCAGGCTCGTCGAGCGCTCGAAGGGGAAGGACACGACGGCCGGGCACTGGGAGCTGATGGGTGTCGTCACGCCCGTCCCGTTCCCGACGTATCCACACGGCTTCCCCGACGAGGTGATCGACCCGTTCATGAACCGCACCGGCCGGGGCGTGCTCGGCAACAAGCCGGCGTCGGGGACCGAGATCATCCAGGAGCTCGGCGAGGAGCACCAGCGCACCGGCAAGTGGATCGTCTACACATCCGCCGACTCGGTCTTCCAGATCGCAGCCCACGAGGAGACGATCCCGCTCGAGGAGCTGTACGAAGGCTGTCGCGCCGCGCGCGAGATCCTCACCGGCCGGCACGCGGTCGGGCGGGTGATCGCGCGGCCCTTCGTCGGCGCTCCCGGCCGTTACGAACGCACTCCGAACCGGCACGACTTCTCGCTCGAGCCGAAGCGCCCGAACTACCTGAGCGCGATCCGCGACGCCGGCCGCACGGTGTACGGCGTCGGGAAGATCTCCGACATCTTCGCGGGCTGCGACGTCGACGAGTCGTTCCCCACGAAGTCGAATGTCGATGGGATCAACCGCATCGTGGAGCTGCTCGAGAACGTCGACGACGGGCTCGTGTTCGCCAACCTCGTGGAGACGGACCAGCTGTGGGGGCACCGCAACGACCCGGTCAACTTCCACCGCTGCCTGCAGGACTTCGATCGCCGGTTCCCGGACATCCTCTCGGCGCTGCGCGACGGCGACCTGCTGGTCGTCACGTCCGACCACGGCTGCGATCCGACGACGCCGTCGACAGATCACTCGCGCGAGCACGCCCTTCTGCTCGTCTACGCCGCCGGTCGCAACGCCGCCGGGCAGATCCACGAGGGGGAGTTCGCCGACGTCGGCGCCACCGTGAACCGCTGGCTCGGCGGCAAGCATCCCGGTCGGAACCTGCCCGGCACACCGATCATCGAGCCTTGACGCCGGTGCTCCGGCCGGCCGAGCTGATCGAGCGGAAGCGGAACGGCGAGGAGCTGCCGGCCGAAGAGCTCGCAGAGCTCGTGCTCGCGTACGCCCGCGACGAGGTGCCCGACTACCAGATCGCGGCCTGGTGCATGGCCGTCTACTTCCGCGGCATGACGCCTGCGGAGACGCATGCGCTCACCGAGGCGATGGTGCGCTCCGGCGACACGCTCGACCTGGGGGCCGCGCTGGGCCGGCGGGTCGTCGACAAGCACTCGACCGGAGGAGTGGGGGACAAGACCTCGATCGCCGTCGGGCCGATCGTGGCCGCCTGCGGGGTCCCGTTCGGGAAGATGAGCGGTCGCGGGCTCGGTCACACCGGCGGCACGCTCGACAAGCTCGAAGCGATCCCTGGGTACCGCGTCGAGCTCGAGCTGGACGCGTTCGTGGCCCAGGTGCGCGAGGTGGGCATGGCGATCATCGGTCAGACCGCCGATCTCGTCCCCGCCGACAAGAAGCTCTACGCGCTGCGCGACGTGACGGCAACCGTGGACATCATCTCGCTGATCGCCTCGTCGATCATGTCGAAGAAGCTCGCCTCCGGCGCCGACGCGATCGTGCTCGACGTCAAGGTCGGCGACGGGGCGTTCATGAAGACGCTCGAGCAGGCGCGGGAGCTGGCGGCGGCGATGCTCGAGATCGGCCGTCGCGCCGGCCGCGAGGTCGTGTGCCTGCTCACCGACATGGATCAGCCGCTCGGCCATGCGGTCGGCAACGCGCTCGAGATCCGCGAGGCCGTGGCGACGATCCGCGGCGACGGGCCACCGGACTTCACCGAGCTCGTGCTCGACGCGTGCTCCAGGCTGCTCGCCTTCTCGGACCTCGGCATCGACGTGGAAGAGGGCCGGCGCCGCGCCGAGTCTGCCGTCGCCGACGGGTCCGCGCTCGCGGCGTACGAGCGCTGGATCCGGGCACAGGGCGGCGAGCCAAGCCTCGACGCGCTCGAGCGGGCACCGGTCGTCCACGAGCTGCGTGCAGCGCGGGGAGGCGTCGTGTCGCGCCTCGGGGCACTGGCTGTGGGGATCGCTGCGCTCGAGCTGGGTGCAGGGCGGCGAACGAAGACCGACCCCGTCGACCATGCGGTCGGTGTCGTCTGTCGCGCCAAGCGGGGAGACACGGTCGCCGCCGGCGACGTCCTCGCCGAGATTCATGCACGTGACGAGTTGGGCGCCCGAGCGGTAGCCGACGACGTCTGTGCGGCGTACGAGCTCGGAGCTGCCACGCCGGCCGGCCACGGCATCCTGCTCGAGATCGTGCGCTAGTGGTGGCTCCGGGAAGTACGGCACCGCTTGGCCGGCTGCAAACGCTTCGCATCGCGTCGTCCTCGGTCGCCCCCATACCTTCAGGTATGGGGGCTCCCTGCGTCCTAGCGCTGCTCGGTTTTCGCTCGGCCAAGCAGCACCGAATTTCCCGGAGACACCACTAGATGCCCGAGCTGCCCGAGGTCGAGACCGTTCGCGCCCGATTGGCACCTGCGCTCGAGGGGGCGGGGATCGCGCACGCGACGATCACGGACGCCAGGTTGACGCGGCCGTTCGCACCGGACCTCGTGGCGGCCGAGCTCGAGGGAGAGCGGATCGTACGCGTCGAGCGTCGTGGCAAGTATCTCGTTGTTCGATTCGAGAGCGCTCGATCGCTCGTGATCCACCTCCGGATGACGGGGTCGTTTCGCTCCGCTCCGCACGGGTCGCTGGCCGACGATCCGCACAGGCGTGCTGTTCTCATCATGGACAACGACACGGACGTCGCGTACCGCGATATTCGCCGCTTCGGCACGTGGGAGCTGTTCGAGGCGGGCGAGGAAGCCGCCTATCTCGAGGCGCGGCTCGGCCCGGAGCCGCTCGACAGGCGCCTCGATGCACGCGCGTTCGGCGCGCGCCTCGCCGGCCGCCGGTCCTCGCTCAAGGCGGCGCTGCTCGACCAGCGCACCCTGGCGGGACTCGGCAACATCTACGTCGACGAGGCTCTGTGGCGCGCCCGGCTCCACCCTCTGAGACCCGCAGGGAGCCTGGAAGCAGCCGAGCTTCGCCGCTTGCACCGCTCGATTCGCGACGCCCTGCGGCTCGGGATTGCGAGGCAGGGATCGACCCTGACGGCCTACGCCCTCCCGGACGGCGCGAGCGGGAGCATGCAGGACGAGTTTCGCGCATACGGGCGGGCCGGTGCGCCGTGCGACCGCTGCGGCGCGCCGCTGGAGCGCCTCGTCGTCGTCGGGCGCGGCACGACGTACTGCTCCAGGTGTCAGGAACTCCCGCGGTGAGCGGTACTCAGCTGCGGACCATCACGACACCCGCGAGTGCGATCGCTCCGCGGACGAGACTCATCGCCGCGGGTGCTTCGTCGAGAATCGCCCAGCCGAGCAGGATCGCGATCGGGCGGTGAACGCGCGACCGCCCCGCCGAGCGGATGCCGACGAAGGCGGACGCCCAGGCGACCACCGTGACGAGCGCCGCCGCCAGCGCGAGCCAGTGGTCCACGGGGCGCTCACGGAAGCGCAGCATTGCCAGATCAACCGCTACGAGCCGTCGGGTTGTGAGGTGGACGTCGCCGCCCGGCCGACCAGGCCGGCAGCGGCCGCCGCTCGTACACTCCAGCCGTGTCTCGAGCGTCCAGGACCGAGGCGATCGTGCTGCGTTCGTTCCGTCTCGGGGAGTCGGATCGGGTCCTGCACGTCTACACGGAGGAGCATGGCCGCGTCGGCGCCGTCGCGAAGGGCGTCCGCAAGACGAAGAGCCGCTTCGGGGGGCGTCTGGAGCCGCTCTCGCACGTCGAGCTGATGCTCCACCAGGGGCGTGGAGAGCTGCAGACCGTGACCGGTGCGGCCCTGGTGCGCAGCCACGATCGCGTCCGTACCGACCCTTACCGCCTCCAGGTCGGGCTCGTGGGCGCCGAGGCGATGCTGCGCCTCTTTACCGAGCAGGAACGAAACGAGCGTGCGTTCCTCGCGCTGACGCGTTTTCTGGACGCCCTCGACGACGCGCCGAGCCGCGCACCGGCCCGACCCGCGCTCGACCCCGTCGTGCTCTCGTTCCAGCTCAAGCTTCTGTGGCTCTCGGGCTATCTCCCGCACCTCGAGGCGTGCGTAGAGTGCGGCGCGACCGACGGGCTCGTCGCCTTCCTGCCGGCAGCGGGAGGAGCGGTCTGCGCGGCCTGCGATGCGGGCGGGATCGTGCTCTCTGCGGACGGGCGACGCGGCATCGCGACCCTCCTGCGCACACCCATCGCGGACGCGCCCGCCGCCGGCCTCACCGAGCGCGGCGCCCAGGAGGCGCTTGCGGTCGTCAACGCGTCGTACGAGTTCCACGGCGGCTTCCGGCTGCGGACGCTGTCGGCGTGAGCGTCCGCCGGGCGACCGAGGCCGATGGTGCCGCCATCGCTGCCGTGCACTGCCGCACGCGGCGGACAACCTATCGGGGAGTCGTGTCCGACGAGATACTCGACGGCCTCGACGTTGCGGCGGCGGGCGTGCGATGGGCGGCAGCCGCGGCGGAGCCAGCGCCAGATCGGGCGATCTTCGTCTACGAAGAGGACGGGAGCGTCGTGGCCTTTGCCTCTCTCGCGCCGGTCGAGTACGAACCGGGGGTCGGCGAGCTCGAGACGCTCTATGTCGATCCTGACCACCAGCGAAGGGGAATCGGCAGCAAGCTGCTCCGAGCCGCGACCGAGACGCTGGCGACCATGCGGTGTGCCGGCGCGCTGCTGTGGGTCGCCGAGGCGAGCGAAGGCGCCCGGGCGTTCTACGAACTGCACGGCTGGACGGTGGATGGGGGAGTGGGAGAGTGGCACGGTGCCCGCACCCTCCGCTACCGGCGGTCGCTCTAGAAGAGCTCGAGCACGCCGTGAAGCGCGCCCTCGGCGATCAGTTGAGGCCGCAGCTCGTTGCGTCCCGGCGACGGCTCGCGCCGTAGGACGCCGTCTCCGTCGATCCGGTATTGACCCACCCAGTCGAGGCGAGGCGAGTACACGTGAATCGTGACGGCGGGCGCGCCGGACTCGTGCCGGACGCGGTGGATGTAACCGGGGCCGCCGGCGCGCGAGTCGTCGGGGCGGAGATGCCACTCGACGGGGTCGCCTCCGTAGCGCAGCCAGTCCTCACGCACGCCGCCTGCCGCGACGCAGATCCCGACCGAGGAGATGTAGTGGTCGTGAAAGCCGGTGGCCTGGCCGGGCATCCAGGACAGCACCCAGGCGTCCATCCGCTCGTCCTCGTAGAGGAGCTGGTAGCGGCGGCGCTCGGTGTCCACGCGGACGAGTGGCTCCCAGAGCGCGGGACGCGCTGCGATGTCGGACGCGATCTCCTCGAGCTCGCTCGCGGACAGGATCCCGTCGTGCGGCACGAGGTCGTCCAGGGTGCCGACGGCGGGCTCGAAGAGGGTGGGCATGGTTGACACGTCAACTAATTCTACGCGGCGGGACCGCCGGTGGATCTCGACGTCCGGCTACGGCCGCCTGCGCCATCGCGCGGGCGACCACGCGTCGTGCGGCGGCGGCAGGAGCTCCCGGTTGCGGATGAGCCAGACGGAGAGCGAGACCATGAGCGTGAGGATCCCGGCGAGGGCCCAGACGTCTGCGAGATTGAAAGCGAGGATCGCGTGGTCGCCTTCGACGACGATCGGGTTCGGTACGCGGAGGCCGTTCCACGCCGCCGACGTCATGTTGCCCAGCACGCCTGCCGCGAGCAGGCCTGCTGCCGGTGGAACGGCCGGGGACGGGATTCGCACGAGGGCGAGGATGGCTGCGAAGAGGACGATGCACAGCCCGATCCACGCGGGGGAGCGCTCGTGGTAGGCCCACCACGGCGTCTCGGCGCTTGCCTTGTAGGCGAGGTCGGCTGCCGCGAGCGGCACCGCGACGGCGAGCAGGACGGCGAGTCGCATCCGGCCGGACCGTAGCAGCGCGCAGCCGAGCGGGGTCGGCAAGGATGCCCGGATGCGACGGAGCCTGTCGGACGGCTACGAGCTCGACGACGATCGCGCGCGCGTCGATCGCGAGGCGGTTCACCGCTTCCTCAGCGAAGACGCGTACTGGGCGCGCGGCCGTCCGCGCGACGTGTCGGACGCGCTGATCGACTCGGCGACTCGCGTCGTCGGCCTCTACGCCCCTGACGGCAGCCAGGCGGGCTTCGCGCGGGCCGTGTCCGACGTGCACACCGTCTCGTACCTCGCCGACGTGTACGTGCTCGAGGAGCATCGCGGGCGGGGCCTCGGGCTCGAGCTCGTGCGCTTCGCGGTCGACGAGGAGCCGCTGGCGCGCACGAAGTGGCTGCTCCATACGCGAGACATGCATGCGCTGTACGCGAAGCTCGGCTTCGAGACCCCCGGCGAGCGGACACTGGAGCGCTGGCCCGCGAGCCGTGCCGTCTAGCATTGGCGGCCCCGTGGCGGCCCTCGACTTCCAGAGCATGATCGCCGGCCTGCAGGCGTACTGGGCCGAGCGGGGCTGTGTCGTTCTGCAGCCCTACCACACCGAGGTCGGGGCGGGGACCTTCAACCCGGCTACCGTGCTGCGCTGCCTGGGGCCGAAACCGTGGAAGACGTTCTACGTGGAGCCCTCGATCCGCCCCAAGGACGGGCGCTACGCCGAGAACCCGTTCCGGCTGCAGCACTACTTCCAGGCGCAGGTGATCCTGAAGCCGGCGCCCGACGACGTCCTCGACCAGTACTTCGGCTCGCTCGAGGCGATCGGGATCGACCTGCAGCGCCACGACGTCCGGCTCGTCGAGGACGACTGGGAGGGTCCGACGCTCGGCGCGTGGGGGCTCGGCTGGGAGGTCTGGATCGACGGCATGGAGTGCACGCAGTTCACGTACTTCCAGCAGGTCGGCGGCCTCGACCTCGACCTGATCCCCGCCGAGCTCACCTACGGCCTCGAGCGGCTGGCGATGTTCATCCAGGACACCCGCTCGGTCTGGGAGCTCGAGTGGACGCCCGGATTTACGTATGCCGACGTCTATCGCGAGAGCGAGCGGCAGTGGTCCGCGTACAACTTCGAGCACGCGCGGGTCGACGTTCTGATGCGGCGGTTCGAGGAGCACGAAGAGGAGTGCGCGTCGCTGCTCGACGCCGCGCTCCCGATCCCCGCCTACGACCAGGTGCTGAAGGCCTCGCACGCGTTCAACCTCCTCGACGCGCGCGGCGCCGTCTCCGTCACCGAGCGTGCGCAGTACATCGGTCGCGTGCGTAACCTCGCGCGCAAGGTCTGTCAGGCCTACCTCGCCGGCGAGAGCGGGGAGGTCGCCGAGGTGGAGGCCGCCTGATGCCGACGTTGCTCGTCGAGATCGGCTGTGAGGAGCTGCCGTCGTCCGCGGTGGACGAGGCCCGGGATCAGCTGCCGGCGCTGAGTGCGGAGCACCTCGGGGCGGCGCCGGGCGAGGTGTTCGCCGGCCCTCGTCGTCTTGCCGTGCTCCTCCGCGACGTGCCTGCTGAGACGCCCGAGCGGTGGCTCGTCGGGCCGCCGGTCAGGGTCGGCGAGCAGGCTGCCGAGGGCTTTGCCCGCAAGCTGGGCGTCCCCCGCTCGGAGCTGATCCAGCGTGATGGGGTGCTCGGCTGGGTCAAGCCGCCCGAGCCGCTCGCCGCCACATTGCCCGCGCGGGTCGCGGCGATCGTCGAAGGACTGCAGTTCGGCAAGTCGATGGAGTGGAACGACGGCGAGGCGCGCGCGCGCTTCTCGCGGCCGGTGCGGTGGACGCTCGCGAAGCTCGACGCGGACACCGTCGTCGGGTCGGTCTCCTACGGACACCGGTTCGTGTCCGGCGCCCTGGAGATCCCAGCAGCAGACGGCTACGTCGCGTCGCTGCGCTCGGCTCTGGTCGAGCCGTCTCAATCCGAGCGGCGCCGGCTGATCGTCGCCGGGCTCGACGCGCTCGGCGAGTGGCGCGACCCGCTGGGGAAGCTCGCAGAGGTCGTCAACCTCGTGGAGTGGCCGACCGTGCTCGAGGCCACCTTCGACGAGCGCTTCCTGCAGCTCCCTGCGCGCGTCGTGGAGACTGCGATGCAGTCCCATCAGCGGTATTTCCCGCTGCCGGGTAACCGCTTCGCCTTCGTCGCGAACGGCGGCGACCCCGACGTCGTGCGCCGCGGCAACGAGCGCGTGCTCCAGGGTCGGCTCGAGGATGCGGCGTTCACGTTCGGGAGGGACGTCGCGGACGGGATCGAGGCGCTCGCGACGCGTCTCGCCTCGATCACGTTCTTCCAGGGCGCCGGCACGTACGCGGACAAGACCGACCGGCTCGTCGCGCTCGTGCGGGAGCTGGGCGGTGATGCCGACGCGGTCGAGGCGGCGCGGCTCGCGAAGGCGGACCAGGCCGCTGAGCTCGTGCGCGAGTTCCCCGAGCTCGAGGGGCACATCGGGGCGGAGTACGCGCGCCTCGCGGGCCAGCCCGAGACCGTGTGCGTGGCGATCGACGAGCACTACCTCCCGGATGGCGCCGACGCGCCGCTGCCCTCCACCGAGGCGGGGAGGCTCGTCGCCGCCGCCGACAAGCTGGACACCCTGCGCACGGCGTTCGCCCTCGGGCACAGGCCGACGGGCTCGCGCGATCCCTACGCGCTCCGCCGGGCGGCGATCGGCCTCGTCCGGCTCGCGGTCGAGGGCGACGTCGCGCTGCAGATCGACGACCCGGACGTGCGCGACTTCGTCGAGGAGCGGCTCGAGGGGATGCTCGGCGTGCCCGTCGAGGTCGTGCGGGCGGCGCGGAGAGCAGGGCGTGAGGACCTGCGTGAGATCGCTGCGCTCGCCCGCTTCCTCGCTGCCTTGCCCGACGAGCGGCTCGATCCGGTGCACGAGGTGCACACCCGCGCTGCGCGGATCGTCGGTGACCAGGCCGACGAGGCGCCCGTCAACCCGACGCTCCTGCGCGACGACGCCGAGGTCACGCTGGAGCTGGCGCTCCGCGGCTTTGAGCCGAGCGGCGACCTCGACGTGGACTTCGCTGCGGCGGCCGAGCTGGCGCCGCTCGTGGAGCGGTTCTTCGAGGACGTGCTCGTGATGGACCCCGACGAGGCGGTGCGCGCCAACCGCCTGCGGCTACTGCGCGACCTGCGCGACAAGGTGGGCGCGCTCGGCGACTTCTCGCAGATCCCTCGATGAGCGACCTCGTCTCACCCGAGCTCGAGGCACAGGCGATCGCCTGGCGGCGGCATCTGCACGCCAACCCGGAGCTCTCCTTCGCCGAGCACGAGACGTCGCGCTTCGTGGAGGAGACGCTGCACTCCTTCGGCGCTTTCGACATCGAGCGCCCCACGCCGACGAGCGTGGTGGCACGCCTCCGCGGCGACCGGCCGGGCAAGGTGCTGGCGCTGCGCGCCGACATGGACGCGCTGCCGATCCAGGAGGAGGTCGACCTCCCCTTCGCCTCGCGCGTCGCCGGCGTGATGCACGCTTGCGCGCACGACGGTCACACGGCGATGCTGCTCGCGACGGCGAAGCTGCTCGCCGCGCGTCGCGGCGAGCTGGCCGGCGAGGCGCGACTCGTCTTCCAGCACGCCGAGGAGCTGCCGCCGGGAGGTGCCCGCGAGCTCGTCGAGCTCGGCGTGCTGGACGGTGTCGACGCGGTGGTCGGCGCGCACCTGATGTCCACGTACCAGGTCGGCACCGTTGCCGCGCAGCCCGGCGCCCTGATGGCCGCTGCGGACACGATCGAGATCGAGATCGTGGGCCAGGGCGGGCACGCCGCCTATCCGCACACGACCGTCGATCCCATCGTCGTCGCGGCGCAGGCGGTGACGGCGGTGCAGCAGATCGTCTCGCGCGAGGTGGATCCGCTCGACAATGCGGTCGTCTCGATCACACAGGTCCACGCCGGCACCGCGGACAACGTGATCCCCGAATCGGTGCGGCTGAGAGGGACGGTGCGCACCTTCCGCCCGGAGTCCCGTGCAGCGGTGCGCGACGCGATCGAGCGCATCGTGCGCGGCGTCACCGAGGCGCATCGCGCCGGGTACCGGTTCGTGTTCGAGGAGGGCTACGAGGCCGTCGTCAACGACGCGGGCGTCGCCGCGCTCGTGGCGGACGCGGCGCGGCGCGAGCTCGGCGACGAGATGGTGGTGGAGGTCGCCGCCGATCATGGGCGGCGAGGACTTCTCCGCCTATCAGTCCGCTGCGCCCGGCGCGTTCTTCTTCGTGGGCGCGCGCCACGAGGAGCACGGCCCCGTCCCGCACCACAATCCGCGCTTCGTGATCGACGAGGCGTCGCTGCGCAGCGGGATCGCGGTGCTGACACGCACTGCGCTCGACGTACTCGCGCCGTAGTGGCGGGGAAAGGGACTCCCGCCATTCTCGCGGCCGAGCGGGCCGGGGTCGCACACCGCGTCCACGAGTACGCCCACGATCCACGTGCCCCGGCGTACGGGCGGGAGGCAGCCGAGAAGCTGGGCGTCGACTCGGCGCGCGTGTTCAAGACGCTGGTCGTCGACACGGACGGCACGCCGACCGTGGCGATCGTGCCGGTCGAGAGCGAGCTCGACCTCCGCGCACTCGGTAAGCGGGCGACGCTGGCGAGGACGGGAGACGCGGAGCGTGTCACGGGCTACGTCACGGGCGGCATCTCGCCGCTGGGGCAGAGGAAGAGCCTGCGGACGCTGCTGGACGAGTCCGCGCTCGCGTTCGAGACGATCTACGTCTCCGCCGGCCGGCGCGGCCTCGAGATCGAGCTCGCGCCGGGCGACCTCCTTGCGCTCACGGGTGGCGAGGCGCGTCAGCTGCGGCGGAACCAGGCGTAGCGGGCCCGCTCCACGAAGCCCAGCGAGGTGTAGAGCGCGCGCGCCTCGTCGGAGACGGCGAGCACGATGGCGCTCGAGGCGCCGGCGTCGCGCAGCGCGTGGAGAGCGGATGCGCAGGCCGCGGTGGCGAGTCCGCGCCGCCAGTGATCCGGATGCGTACCGACGGGCTCGAGCAGGCCGACGCCGTTTTCCTCGTCGAGCCAGACGAGGCAGAACGCCGCGAACGAGCGGTCGGGCGCCTCGACGACCCAGTCGAGGTCGTCCCGATACGGCCAGGCCTCTGCGACGGCGGCGTAGCTCTCCTCCGTCACGCGGGAGGGGCGATCGACGCCGAACGCCGCCCGGTGGACGGCCACGCGGCGGGCGAGGTCGTCCGGCAGGCGCACGTGGCGCGCGCGGTAGCCTTCGGCGACGCGCACCTCGGGCAGCCGTTCGAGCGGCATCGAGTGCCAGTACATCGGCTCCCCGTCGTCCTGCTCGAGCCCGAGCCTGGCGAGCGCGATCGCGAGCTCGGTGCCGAGGAGCGCGTCGAGCCTGACCGCTGTCCCGGCACGCTCCTCGCCCCACGCGATCAGCTCGGGCACGAGGTCCGTGCGTCCCGGCGCGACGAGGAGCTCGAGCGCGTTCGGGAGCCTGAGCCACGCCCAGCCGACGACCTCCCCGTCTTCCTCCCACAGCCGCGTCGGCCACTCGTTCTCCCGGCCGACATGCTGGAAGCGGGCCCACGGCAGGTCGCCCACGTGCGGGGAGACGGGCGGGCCGGACTCGCGCCACACGCGCACGACGAGCTCCTGCATCCGCCGCGAGTCGGCGGCGCCCTCGTAGTCGCGCGCGCGGAGCATCGGCGCACCATACGCTTCGGCCCGATGAGCGAACGCGCGCCCGTCGAGCTGCACATCGTCTCCGACTCCACCGGCGAGACCGCCGCCCGGCTCGTGCTCGCGCTCGAGGCGCAGTTCCCCGACCAGCCGTTCACCGAGATTCGCCATCCGCGCTGCGAGTACGTCGCCGATCTCGAGCGCGCCGTGGCGATGGCGCGCGGCCGTCCGGCGGTGATGGTCTACACGCTCGTCGAGCCGGGCCTGCGCGAGGCGATGCGGCAGCTCTGCCGCCGCGCCCGCGTCCACTACTGCGACCTGCTCGGCCACCCGATCGACTCCATCTCGCGCGTCGCCGGCATCGCCGCGCGCGGGCAACCGGGGGCGCGGGCGCCGCTCGACGAGACGTACTTCAAGCGCATCGAGGCCATCGAGTTCGCCGTCAAGTTCGACGACGGCGTGGGCGGCGGGCTCGACGAGGCGGACATCGTGCTCGTGGGCGTCTCGCGCACGTCGAAGACGCCGCTCTCGATGTACCTCGGCTACCTCGGTCACAGGGCGGCCAACGTGCCGATCGTGAAGGGGATCGACGCGCCGAAGGCGCTCTACGAGATCGACCCCGCGAAGATCGTCGGGCTGACGATCGACGCCGAGCGGCTGGGCGAGATCCGTCGCCAGCGTGTGCGCAGCATGGGCTCTCCGCGTGGCCGTTACGCCGAGCTGGAGCAGATCTACGAGGAGCTGGAGAAGGCGAAGGCGATCCACCGGCGGCTCGGGTGCCCCGTGATCGACGTCTCGGACCTCTCCGTCGAGGAGACGGCGATGCGGATCATCCGGCTCGTCGACGAGCGGCGGCGGGAGCGCGTCGTCACGTGAGGCGCTCGGTGTGGCGGGCGCAGGGGCGCTCGCTCTCGGACAAGGGATGGGTGCCGCTTCGCCACTGGGCGGCGTGGATGCTGACCCTCGCCGCCGCCGATCTCGTCTTCTACGTGATCCTGACGCCGATCTGGCTCGGCCTGCGCGCCGCGGCCTGGGCGGCCGAGCTGCGGTCCCGAATGCGCCGCTGACGAAGGCGAGCGCGCTCACAACCTCCGTGTCACAAGCGGTTCTTCGCCGTCCGAGCTCACGCGGTACCCGCGTGCGCCCTCCCGCGACGCGACGATCTCGCGCAGCTCCGTGCCCTCGAACCAGGCGGCCGCGAAGTCATCGCACGCGATCCCGGCCGGGAACCCGTCGGCCACGAGCGACCGGTACACGGGCCGCCGCCGCTCCTCGCCGTCGTAGTGGGGGCAGAAGCTGCCCGGGAGCAAGCCAAGCCCGTCCCGGAGGCCGTCGAGCGCGGGCGAGAACGAGTCGGTGACGCAGGCCTCGAACCAGCAGTTCGCACCGGCGCTGACCCCGCCCAGTACCGCCCCGCGCTCCCACGCTTCGCGGAGCGCCCGGTCGACTCCGTGCAGCCGCCACACCGCCAGCATGTTGGCGGTGTTGCCGCCGCCGACGTACACGACGTCGGCGCTCGCGATCGCGGCCGCGGGCTGGTCGGGGACGCCGTGCAGCCGCACGGCCTGAGGCTCGCAGCGCCGCCGCGTGAACGCGTCGTAGAAGGAGGCGATCGCGACCGCGTTGTCGCCCGTCGCCGTGGGGAGGAAGACGACCCGCGGCCGTGGGCGCGCGGCGAGGGAGAGGAGGAACGTGTCGAGCGCCGAGTCCGGTTCCAGCAGGAACCCGCCTCCACCCATCGCCACGATATGTCCTGCCACGCGGTCATCGTACGGCCGGCAGTACGCGCGGATCCGCACAGGGCTTGAAAGGGCCGCATGACAGCCGCGAAAGCCCTGATCTCCCGCGTGGACGGGTGCTCTCGAGTCCGTCGAGGTGCGGCACGCTGCCGCGCACCGCGACTAGACAGCCAGCCAGCGGGCGCGGAGCCGTGCATCTCGCGGCGCTGCCGCCTGGGACGCAGTGGCCGTTCCGGCGTCTTTCGCGAACAGCGCGCGCTCCGGGTCGGTTTCGCTGGTGTCGACTCGAAGCGCCGCGAGGGCTGAGGCGTCGAACACTGGCGCACCTCTCTGGTGCCGATGCTAGGTGTCGTCCGGTGGGACGTAGCCGACCTTGACGCGGACGCCGTCCGGGTCGAAGACGAACAGTTCGTAGTAGCCGGGGATGTCCCGATTCTCCTCGGGGGGAAAGTGGATACGGGCACCGATTTCGAGGCAGTTCTGGTAGGCGGCGTCCACCTCCTCACGGGTATCCACGTAGAAGGCGAGGTGCTCGAGGCCGACGTCGTAGTAGTGGTGCTCGCCTCCGTTCACGGGGCGAAGGCCGAGGTACTGGTCTCCCGCCCTGAGGTAGACGACGTTCTTGGTGCCGCGATAGGTTGGGTAGCGCATCTCCTCGCGCACGCCGAGCGGTCCGAGTATGGCGAGGTAAAAGTCCAGCGATCGCTGAACGTCGCGCACCGCCAGGTCGATGTGATGGATCGCTCGGACTGGCATGTGTCTCCTCTGCGTCTACTTCATCGCGTCGGCGTCAGCTGGGCCTGACTGATCTCGGCCATTGCGGCCAACCTACGCCCTGTCGACACCGGTTCATATCGGGAAAGTCCCTATTTCGCAGCCACGGAAGTCCCCGCTCGCCTATGAGGCGTGCGCGCAGATGGGCGAGGCGCCGGAGCCGACGCCGATCATTGGTGGCGTGGGCGTGAGCGAGCCCCTCAAGAAAGAAGACGATCGTCGTGCCGGAGGGGCCGATCGAGCCGCGGTCGAAGGACGATGCGCCGCTCTTTTTCTTCGGCAGGCACCTTTTCGCCCCGGCCGACGACGCCGTAGAGCGGGACACGTCGAAGCCAGTCGGTTACGACGCGGGCAGACCGCTGTACGCGCCGCGCGGTTGCCGCCGAATCCCCTAGTCGAAGGCGGCGAGCGGCTCTGTCGGCGTCGGCGGCTTCGCTTCCCGCTTAAAGAACGCGAACAACAGACCGGGCCGCTCGTCTCCGGCTCGGGTGGGTGCGACCGCAGCGAGCTCCCACCCCTCGTCTCCGTGGCGGTTGAGCTCGTCGAGGATGGACTGTGCTCCCCAGCTCGTGTCCAGGTCGCCGACGTAGTACTCCCACTTCGTCATGCCTGCCCTCCCGTCGCCGTACGTGAGGGGAGGACTGTGACAGACGCCGGCCGTTTCCGGCACCTGTCGCGTGCCTATCAGGAGCGGTTGGCGAAACGGCGTAGACTCGCTCTATGGGCAGCATCATCGCGAAGATCCGCCAGTGGTTGGGGATCGGGAAGAAGCCTTAACCGCTCTCACGCTCCAAACGGCGTAGGATGTTCTGAACTGGCCCTGCGGCCAGAACCCCGGCCGATACCCCGAAGGCCGTCAACGCGTGGTCAGCGCGCGAGGCGATGGAGTTTCGGCGAACAGAGTTCGAGTGCAGGGCCAGCACTCGTCTCACCAGGCGAAACGTCCCGCTGTTCGCTTTCCCGCCGAAGCCCCCTCCGAGACGGGTAGTCAGATTGATTGTCGGAGCGCGCTCGCTGCCGCTTGCAGACGGGCACTGACCTCGGTTAGTTCTCGCGCCGCAACATCAATGCGTTCTTGCTGGGTCTCCGCCCGCTCCTGCTGACTGTCAGCGCGCGCACCAAGCGCCTTGAGCTGGTCGGCCATCTTCTCGACGGCCCGAGTGAGGTCGGCCAGCTGCCCAGCGATGATCGTTGTGTCCTCTTCTGCGGTCATCGCCAGCCCCCGGGAGGCATCCTAGTCACGAACCGCGGAGACGTTCGGCAGCTTCCCGAGCGGCGCGTTCGAGAGCTTCAGCCTGCTCCTTCTCGTCGCGCTTCTTCTGCTGCCCCTCCTCCGCCTCGTCCGCCGCCCAAACGTTGGCTTCGCGAACAAGCTCCTCCAACCGCTCTTTGAGCTGCTGATCGCAGTCCTCTTCGAAACCGCCCTCGAGACGCGCTCCGTCGATAGAGACCGAGTTGATCCAGTAGCCGTCCGTGGGCTTCAGCCGGGCACGGAGAGCATCGAACGCATACCGCCACTGCGCGTCGGCCACGCCGGTCAGAGAGACCTCGAGCTTGAGCGCATCGCGATACATCGACACTTCTGCTGTGGACCAGTCGATGGCGAGGTCGTACGCCATGGGGCGATTGTAGGCGCGCTAACGGGCTTGGCGACGTCGCCAACGGCGGACGGGATGAGAAAAGGACGACGTGCTTCTCGCGGCGGCGCGGCTCCACCCGGGAAACGATCAACGATCGCGACGGCAGCGACCCTGGCGCCGCTTTGCGGTGGGTCATCTTCGAGCGAGGCTTCTTCAGCCTGGACGACTAACCGCTCGCTAGGCCAGCGCGCAGGCGGGGCAGGCGTACACTCCTTGTTCGTGGCGCTCAGCGACGACGAGCTTCTCGATTTCGACGAGGAGCGGATGCCGATGTACGAGCCAGCGAAGGCAGAGAGGGCGCTCGCCGAGTATGGCGACGCCTACCGATACCAACTCGTCGCCGCGCTGCACATCCAAAGGTGGGCCGAGCGCGCCGAGGAAGGACGTACAGCAGGTGTTTGGACAGAAGGGCACGCGAAGGCGCTTCGAGAGATTGCGGCCCATCTTCGGCAGGGTGACTACCTGCCCGGCGGCGCGCTTTACGAGGAGACCGTCAGCGAATGATTAGCTCCGCTGGAGCTTGTGGTTGCCTGCCGCTGAGTCATTCGGGCGGCTTGACCTGCCGCTTGAACATCGCGACCAAAGGCCGTGCCGCTGGTAACCGATTCGTGGGACACGACCGCGGCGAGTTCCCACCCTTCCTCGCCGTGTCGGTTGAGGTCGTCGAGGATCGACTGTGCTCCGCCGCCGGTGTCGAGGTCCGAGACGTGCTACTCCCGCTTCGTCATGCCTGCCCTCCCGTCGCCGTGACGGGTGGTACTGTGACAAACGCTGGCCAGAGTGGGCAGCCGAGCTCGACCGTTGGACGGAGACGGACGTCGTAGTCGACGTCCGCTCTCGGCCCATCTCCGCGACAAGGCCGCGGGCTGGGGTGCGCTTGGTGTCGCAGGTTACGTCCCAGTCCCGTTAGTGTCGCGTTCGTCGGGCGGGTTACTTGAAGGAGGTTTCCGTGTCTGAGCCACCGACTTCTGGAGAGACAACGGATGCGAGCGCCACACCAGCGGACGTGAGCGCCTCGCCAACTGGCCCTGGTACTTCCAGCGAAGCGACCGCTCCCGCGCCTGACCCAGCCGAGGCTCCAACGGCGGTGAAGGAGGTCCCTGGGGAACTCAAGAAATCGGCCGACGACCGTAAAGCGTCGAAGATCTAACGCCGACCCCACTGGATCGTGTGGTCGTCGTCGCTCAGGCGCTGACCTTCCCGAACACCTGGGTCACTTCCTCGAGCCGTGCATCGTCCAGTGCGTTCCGTCGCTGCCTGCCGACCACGCCGGCAATGCGTCGTGCGTGCTCCTCGGCAAGTTCTGCGGGATCGATGTCGTCGCCGCGGGCAATGGTGTGCGGAGGCGCCTCCGCGATCGCCATCCGGAGCATCGCGTCGAGCGGCGGCCTCATGTCCTCCGGCTCGATCGGCCTTGAGGTCGCCTCCATCCGCATCCCGTAGCAGCGGGCTTGCCGCTAATCGCGGTGGAGGACTACCTCGCGTATCGGGAGCGATGTACCGAGCGGGGCGATCGAGTGCGACCTAGTGTCTCTCCCAATGCTCCACGACCAGGACCCCGTCCTTGGCGGGTGTGGGCTTCTTGGCTACCTCTGTCACGCGCAAGGCGCCATCCTCGCCGCCGCTCCTCACGAGCCGATCGCCCGCCTCGTAAAGGCCGGTGTAGCTGAAAAACGTCACGCCCTCCCCAGCGAGAAACCAGGAGCGGAGCCGATAGGTCAACGGCGAAAAGTTCAACTGGTCGAGCAGGCGGTCACGAACCCCCAAGAGCGCGAGGTTTCTTCCGATCATCTGCTCAAATTCCGCGAGGCTTTCCGGGCCAGTTGCGTTGCGGACGTGGTCGAGAGCGCGAGCGAGATCGCGGCTGTTCTCGTCGGTCACCTGGACAATCTGGCCGGTCGCCGTGCCTCCAGTGGCCGGGTAGGTCGGGTCGAACGACACCGGCGCTACCCCCATCGCCTGGAGCTCAGCCCACAGGAGTTGGGCGTCCGATTCGGGGACGTCTCCAGACTTCCAGCCGTCCGGAAAGGTAATAGTGAGCACAGCAAGATCTTACGCAAGGCACCCGTGCTTGTATCGGTCCGCTCGAGGGCGTAACGTGGCCGACAGCGTGAATAGCAGCACGCTCCCGATCCAGTTCGTACGATGCGCGCGGCCGACGGGACACCGGGCCGGCGTCTGCTATCGCCGTGTCCGCCCGTCGGCCGGTGCGCGGGGGAGGTGCGCGCGATGAGCGCGACCGTTTCGCCGTTTCTGCACGTTCAGGGCGAGGTCGACCTGCCGTTGGCCGACGATGCCGAGTAGCTGGATCGAGCAACGCGGGGGCAGGTTCCGCGTCAGGTACCGATTGCGCGGCCGCGAAACCGTCCCCCAATACGCCGGCATGTTTCGCACGAAACGCGAGGCGAGAATCCGGCGGGACTGGCTCGCCGGCGAATTGGCCGCGATGCGCATACCCGACCTGCGGCTCCTGGTGCCCGAGTCTGCGCCGACGCTCGTCGCCGTCGCCGAACGGTGGCGGATCAGCCGCGTCGACGTCGGAAGCGACACCGCGACAACACACCGCGTGAACCGGACGCATCCTTCCCATCCTCGGCGACCGGCCCATCGACTCGATCACCGCCGAGGACGTCGCCGACCTCGTAGTGACCCATGGGACACTCAGGCGCGAGACGCTGAGGAAGACGATCGCCACCCTGGCAATGGTGTTCGACCACGCGGCGATCGTGCCGAATCCAGCCCGTGACAAGCGGGTGCGGCTACCGCAGGAGGACCGGCTCGAGGTCAACTCGCCCACCGCCGCGCATGTCACGGCGGTCTACCGCACCCTGCCTCGCCAGTGATCGACCGCAGCGAGGTCGACTACCCGAATCTGCTCGGAGATGACCGCGCGGTGCTCCCACCGGTGCTCCCACAACCCCCGGAAAACCCTCGATATGCAGGTGTGTCCGGATCCGCATAGGATCCGGCCGTGCGCTACGTCTACGGCTTCGACGAGGACTCGGGCGGCGGTCGGGAGCTCCTCGGCGGGAAGGGGATCGGCCTCGCCGAGATGACGCAGCTCGGGATTCCGGTGCCGGCAGGGTTCACGATCACGACCGACGCGTGCCGCGCCTACATGGCGGCGGGCAAGCGGGTGCCAGACGGCCTGGAGGCCGAGATCGACGCGCACATCTCGCGGGTCGAGGAGCACACAGGGAAGCGCTTCGGCGACCCGGACGACCCGCTGCTGTTGTCGGTTCGCTCCGGCGCCGCGATCTCGATGCCCGGGATGATGGACACGATCCTCAACCTCGGGCTCAACGACGTCGCGGTGGAAGGTCTCGCGGCACGGGCGGGCAACCCGCGCTTCGCCTACGACTCCTATCGACGTCTGATCCAGATGTACGGCGAGGTCGTCGACGAAGTCGACGGGCACCGTTTCGAGGATGCGCTCACCCGACTCAAGGCGGAGCGCGCCGTGAAGCAGGACGTCGAATTGACGGCCGACGACCTGCGGACGCTCGTCGGCACCTTCAAGGAGCTCTACGAGCGCGAGCTCGGCTCGCCGTTCCCGCAGGACGCCCGTGAGCAACTCCGCCGCGCCGTACGAGCCGTGTTCGACTCGTGGGACTCGCCGCGGGCGCAGGTCTACCGGCGCACCTACGAGATCCCGGACGACCTCGGCACGGCGGTCAACGTCGTGCAGATGGTCTTCGGCAACAAGGGTGAGAGCTCCGGCACCGGCGTGTGCTTCACGCGCGATCCGTCCACGGGTGAGAACCGCGTCTACGGAGAGTTCCTCGTCGACGCGCAGGGCGAGGACGTCGTCGCCGGCATCCGCACGCCCGAGCCGATCTCGCGCATGGCGGAGAGGCTGCCGGGTGCATACGAGGAGCTCGTGGCCATGCTGCGACGGCTCGAGGAGCACTACCGCGACGTGCAGGACGTCGAGTTCACCGTGGAGGAGGGGACGCTCTACATCCTTCAGACCCGTACCGGCAAGCGGACGGCGCAGGCGGCGCTGCGGGCAGCGGCGGAGATGGTCGACGAGGGGTTGATCACGCGCGAGGAGGCGGTGGCACGCGTCGATCCGGGCCAGCTCGACCAGCTGCTCCACCCGACGATCGATCCCACTGCCGAGCTCGCCGTGGCGGCGACGGGTCTCAACGCCTCACCCGGCGCCGCCTCGGGGGCCATCGTGCTCGACGCCGACACGGCCGAGGAGCGCGGCAAGGCAGGCGAGGCAGTCGTGCTCGTGCGCTGGGAGACGACGCCGGACGACATCCACGGTCTCATCCATGCCCAGGGCGTTCTCACGGCGCACGGCGGCATGACCTCCCATGCCGCGGTCGTGGCCCGAGGGATCGGGAAGCCGTGCGTGGCCGGGTGCGAGGGCCTCGGCATCGACCTGGACGAACGGACGCTCACGATCGGGGAGCACTCGCTGCGCGAGGGCGACGTGATCACGATCGACGGGGGCACCGGCCGCGTGATCATCGGTTCGGTACCGCTCGTGCCGCCGCAGATCGACGAGAGCTTCGAGACCGTGCTGGGGTGGGCGGACGACCTGCGCCGGCTGCGGGTGCGCGCGAACGCCGACACGCCGGAGGACGCCGTGCGCGCGCGGCAGTTCGGCGCCGAGGGTATCGGCCTGTGCCGCACCGAGCACATGTTCATGTCCGAGGAGCGCCTCCCGATCGTGCGCGAGATGATCATGGCGCGGGCAGAGGCGGAGCGGCGCGCGGCGCTCGATCGCCTGCTACCGCTGCAGCAGTCGGACTTCGAGGGGATCTTCGAGGCCATGACCGGCTTCCCGGTCACGATCCGGCTGCTCGACCCGCCGCTGCACGAGTTCCTCCCCTCGCCCGAGGAGGCCGTCTCGGAGGAGGTGCGCAGGCGCGCGGAGCAACTGCGCGAGCAGAACCCGATGCTCGGCACGCGCGGCTGCCGGCTGGGGCTCATGTACCCGGAGATCTACGAGATGCAGGTGCGCGCGATCGTGCGGGCGGCGCGCGCTGTCGAGGACAAGACCGGCGAGGCGCCGCTCGTGGAGATCATGCACCCTCTCGTCGGGTTCGAGGAGGAGCTGCGCCGTCTGCGCGAGCTGACCGAGGAGGTCGCCGCGGAGGAGCCGTCGGTCTCCTACCAGTGCGGCACGATGATCGAGCTTCCGCGCGCCTGTGTGCGGGCCGACGAGATCGCCGAGGTGGCCGACTTCTTCTCCTTCGGCACGAACGACCTCACGCAGACCGCCCTCGGCTTCTCCCGTGACGACGCGGAGGGGAAGTTCCTCACCTACTACCTCGAGCACGGCATCCTCGAGCGCAACCCGTTCGAGACCATCGACCAGGGCGGCGTGGGCGAGCTGATGCGGATCGCGGTCGAGCGGGGGAGAGGCGTGAAGCCCGACCTCAAGCTGGGCATCTGCGGCGAGCACGGCGGCGAGCCGAAGTCGGTCCGCTTCTGCCACGAGCTCGGCCTCGACTACGTCTCCTGCTCGCCGTACCGCGTGCCGCTCGCGCGGCTGGCGGCCGCACAGGCGGTGCTCGCCGAGCAGGGCGTCGGCGCCGCCGTGGCGGGCGGCTGAGCGAAAGGAGTCGGAGATGGCACATGGCGCCGGCACGCGGGACGACCCCTGGATCCTGCAGACGCCGAGCGGGCAGTCCGAGTACACGGCGTTCCGAGACGAGACCTCGGATCCGCCGGCGCTCGTGGCTCAGGTCGGCAAGACCGAGGTGCGCTATCAGCTGCGTGCGATCGACGACCTGCAGGCGATGCTGCGCGCGCACGGCGACTGGATCCCGCTCGGCAGCGCCGACGAGCAGAAGGAGGCCAAGGAGGGCACGGTCGAGGCCTGGGCGCGCTCGCCCGACAACCCGGTCGGCGGCTGGTACGGGCTGAAGAAGGGCCTGCGCGGCCGGTTCGCCAACTACGTGCCGCCGGTGCTGGAGGCGCTCGGGCTCGCCGAGGTCGAGCATCAGCCGCGCTCGAACCGCATGCGCGCGCTGTAGACGGGGTTGCTCTTCGCGCTCGCGCTCGTAGCGTGCGACACATGCGGCTTCTCCTCCTCGCGGGGGCGCTCGTCGGTGCGCTCACGGTCCCGGCGCCGGTCGGGGCGGCGCCTTCGTCGCTGAAGCTCACCGTGCCGGAGCCCGGCGACGCATCCGTCCTGGTCGTGCAGTGGACGACGGGAGAGCGCGGTCCGCGCCTCGTCTTTCCGAGCACAGCAAGCCTGGCGCCGGGCGTCGTGGCGGCGTCGGCGGTCCGACGTGGGAAGTCGGGATGGACCGCGGTCGTCGTGCTCGGTCGGCGTCCAGGGGCCGCGGCTGCGCCTGCCCGAACGATCCTGGTCCGCGTGGTCGCGCGCGACGCCGGCAGGGGACGTTCGACATCGCTGGCGAACGTGAGCCTGGCAGAGCGCCGTGCAGCCTGGTGTCCGCTGCCGACGGCTGTGGCGGCGACCGCGCGGCGCGTGGCGTGGGTTCGCTCGTCGCTCGGGCCAGGCACGGCGACTTCGTTCGCCTCGGAGGCCCTGGCAGTCGCTTGCTCGCCGCGCGACGCCCAGGCACGGAACCGCTTCGCGCGCGTGTATGGAGCTGCCGGCTCGGCGACTGTGACGCCAGCCGCGCCGCCGAGCACGGGCTCGCCCGCGACGCCATCTACCGGTGGCACGCAGCCGCCTCCCTTGTCTCCCGGTTCGCCTCCTGCCTCATTGCCCCCGCCGGCGTCGCAACCACCTCCGCCCTCGCCGCCTGCGCAGCCGGTGCTGACGCTGACGCTCTCCCATCGCCACGCGACCGGGGCCTCGTACGTCTGTGTCGGGCTCGTCGCGACCGCGGGTGCACGGGTCGTGCTCCGCCTGACAGGCCCGTCCAATTACACGGCAGTGACGACGATCCCGTCCGCCCGCGCAACGGAGACCGTGGCGATCGAGATCTACGAGGCCGGCGCATGGGCTGCTCAGCGCGACCGCGACGAAGGACGGGCTCGCCACGGAGGAGAGCTCTTCCGTCGTCGTGCCGGCGGCGCAAGGCTCGGGTACGTGTGCGTGATCGAGGCAGCGGCACGGACTCGAACCAGCGCCCGAGCGAACCGGCGGCGCCTTCTCGCACTCGCCTGAGAGGCAGTCCAGCTCGTCGTCTCGCTGACTGGGTCGTCGTCTCGCAGTTGACGATGTCGTCAACGCCCGCGCCAGCGGCCGGGCGTGCCCTGAGCGCCGACTCGGTTCACCCCGCCTACGTGTCTAAGCTCGCCGCATGAGTACGGCTGCTGCGGCTGAGCAACTGACGCCGTCGGAGCGGACTCGGCTCGAGCGGTTGGCGCTGCTGCTTGCCTGGTCGAGTCTCGCGTGGATGACCGCCGAGGGCGCGATCGCCGTCGTGGCGGGGATCCTCGCCGGCTCCATCGCCCTGATCGGATTCGGGATCGACTCCGCGATCGAAGGGCTCGCCAGCGTGATCGTCATCTGGCGCTTCACGGGAACGCGAAGGCTTTCTGACACGTCCGAGCGGCGGGCGCAGAAGGCAGTCGCGATCAGCTTCTTTCTGCTGGCGCCCTATCTCGCGTTCGAGGCGATCCGCACGCTCGTGAATGGCGACCATCCGGAGACGAGCATCGTCGGTATCGCGCTCTCGGCCACCAGCCTCGTTCTCATGCCGATCTTCGGGATAGCGAAGCAGCGTGTCGGCCAACGGCTGGGTTCCGGTGCCACCAAGGGCGAGGGCATGCAGAACATCTTGTGCGCCTACCTTGCAGCTGGCGTGCTGCTGGGCCTGCTCGCAAACACGCTGTTCGGCTGGTGGTGGCTTGATCCGATCGTCGCGCTTGGCATCGCCGCTTTGGCCGTACGCGAAGGGCGGGAAGCCTGGGAAGGCGAAGAGTGCTGCTGAACGTCACCCCGCAAGTACCGAGTGGTGCGCAGCGAGCGACCGCAGCGGGCGACCGGATCCGCTTACGCGGCGCGCCGGCTTCGGCCGTGGTGTGCGACGCGCAATCCGCGGCAGTGTGCCGCACCTCGACGGACTCGACCAGGGCCGCTCCCCGGGGGTACGCGCTGCGGCCACACGCACTCCGAGGAGCGGCATAAGGGACATACCCCGATTCGTGCCTTATGACCCGGATGAATCGAGCGGCGCTGCTCGCGAAGAACGGCGCGAGAGTCTTCGTCTTCGCGCGGCTGCTCCTCGACGACATTGCTGCATTCCTCTATTGCGCCTTCGCTCCGTTCGCCGGCAGATCGGAGCGTCCCACAGAATCTGGCGGCAAGGCTCCCCGAGGCCGCGGACGAGTACGGCCTCGACGTTCCTCCCTTTTCACTCGAGTCATCGCGGTTGTGTCGGATCAGGTGACGACGTTCCGTGACGAGCACGTCCTGCACCGCAGCCGCGTCATCCGGACACCCGCCCGCAGACCGAGAGGTAGAACTGACCGGTAGAACCTGACGGGAGCCGGTTGCCCATGGGTTCCCGTCAGAAGGTGTAGTTCTCCACGCGGATGTACGCCACCACGAAGCTCGCGAGGCCGATCGCGACCACGGCGGCGGGGGCGAGAAATGCGGGTCGCACGTAGCGGAGCTTCAGCAGCGCGAACGTGCCGACAATGCCTCCGAGCAGGCCGCCGATGTGACCGCCGATGGAGATGTTCGGGATCGCGAAGGTGATCACGAGGTTGAGCACGATCAGCGTCATCGCCTGGCCGGCGAGCGACCCGGTCGACGTGTACTCGAGCACGAGCAGCGCCCCCAGCAGCCCGAAGATCGCCCCCGACGCGCCGACCGTGACCGCGAACGGACCGCTGAACACGAGCGCACCGGCCGAGCCGGCGAGACCGGTCGCAAAGTAGATCAGCAGGTAGCGCCACGTGCCGAGCGCCGTCTCGACGATGCTGCCGAGCCAGTAGAGAGCGAACATGTTGAAGCCGAGGTGGATGATGCTCGCGTGCAGGAACATGGCGGTCACGAGCCGCCACCACTCTCCGTCGTACACGGCAACGCCGACGAGCGCGCCGTCGTTGAAGACCTTTCCGCCCGGCTGGCTGAGGCCGCCACCCTGGACGACCGTGACGATGTAGACGAAGACGTTGACGGCGACGAGCACCATCGTCGCGGGAGCATTGCTTCGGCTCACCCGCAGCCCCGCCGTCCGCACTCGCCGGGCCGGCGAGGGGGACGGCCCTCTCGCGGCCGTCGCATGGTCGGGGCAGCGGATCCCGACCGGCGCGAACGTCATGCACTCCTCGCAGATCGGCCGGCCGCACTCCGAGCAGGAGACGAACGTCTCCCGGTCGGGGTGCCGGTAGCAGCGCGGGGTCTCGTCCATCGGACGGCTAGCGTACCCGCGTGCGTGTTCACGTCGCGTTCACTCCGGACGAGTCCGCAGCGGCCCCCACCGGGGTCGTGATCGACGTCATCCGCGCCACGTCGACGATCTGCCAGGCGCTGGACGCGGGCTACGAGCAGGTGCTCTGCGCCGCCGAGGTGGAGGACGCGCGGGCGCTCGCAGCGTGACGGCGTCACGCTCGGCGGCGAGCGGCTCGGCGTGCGGATCAAGGGCTTCGACCTCGGCAACTCGCCGCGCGAGTACCTCGAGCCGCGCACGCCGATCCTGGCGATGTCGACCACGAACGGGACGCGCGCCATCGTCACCGCCGCCGAGCGATGCGAGCGCGTCGTCATCGCCTCGCTCCTCAACCTCGACGCAGTCGTGGCCGCGGCGCGCGAGCCGGGCGACGACGTGGCTGTGTTCTGCGCGGGCGTCAAGGGCGCCTTCGCGCTGGACGACGCGTACGTCGCCGGTCGCCTCGCCGAGGCACTGGAAGCCGAGCGCTCGGATGCGGCCGAGGCCGCGGTGCGCCTGGCGCAGTCCTACCCGACGGCGGAGGAGGCGTTCCGCGCGTCCAGGTCGGGACGGAACCTGATCAACCACGGGCCGGGGCTCGAGGCGGACATCGCGTGGTGCGCGCGGGAGAGCGTGCTCGCCGTCGTGCCGCGGCTCGCACGCATGAACGGCGTCGCGGCCGTGATCACCCTGTGAGGGCAGCGGTCGTCCTCTTCACGCGCGACCAGCGCCGGCGCCGAGGCACGGCAGCGTGATCGTCAACCGCGACGAGCACGCGCGTGGGCCCGCGACCTCGTTCGCCTCGGTGGCGGACGCGTACGAACGCGCGCGACCGGGCTACCCGCACGAGGCCGTCCGATGGCTTGTGGGCGAGGCCCCGCTGGACGTCGTCGACCTGGGCGCGGGCACCGGCAAGCTGACGCGTTCCCTCGTTGCACTCGGTCACCGGGTCACGGCGGTGGAGCCGCTCGATGCGATGCGGGCCCAACTCGAGCGGGTCAACGGCGTGGCCGTTCACGCGGGAAGCGCGGAGGCGATCCCACTCGCGGACGCCTCGGCCGACGTGATCGTCTGCGCGCAGTCGTTCCACTGGTTCGACCACGCTCGGGCGCTACCCGAGATCGCGCGCGTGCTCCGCCCCGGCGGCCGGCTCGCCCTCGTCTGGAACACGCGCGACGAGCGAGCGCCGTGGGTCAGGCGTCTCAGCGAGTTGATCGGGACCGAGAGCGTCGGCCGACCGGACGCGGACGAGCCGATCGCCGCGAGCGGGCTCTTCGGGCCGGTCGAGCGCGCCGCGTTCGCCCTCGAGCAGCTGCTCGACCGCGACACCCTGCGAGACCTCGTCCTCTCCCGCAGCTACTGCGCGAAGCTGCCGCCGCCGGAGCGGGAGCCGGTGCTCGCCGCGGTCCAAGCGCTGTACGGCGAGGTGGCCGATCCGGACGGGATCGTGCTCCCGTACGTCACCGAGTGCTCGAGGGCCAGGCTGGTCGATGGGCGACAGGCACGCTAGTCAGACGGCTCGGCTGGCGGTGAAGCAGAACTGGATGCAGGCGAAGAAGAACTCGCCCCGCTCCCCCAGCTCTCGCACGTCGGCGGCCCATGCCCTGGCGTCGCTCTCGCCGACCTGGTCCCGTCCCGCCACGAACTGCTCGATCACCGGTATCACCGACACGCCGTAGGCATCCGGCGTGAACTCGATGGTCGCGAAGACATGGCCATCGGCGCGCACGTCCTCGAAGCCGACCGAACGGAGCTGAGCGGCGAGGGTGCGTGGCAGGGACGGATGAACAAGGTGCTCGTCCCAGGCGCGGAGCACGCGCTCCGTGCGAGCGGGATCGGACGCATGCAGGGATAGGGTCGCCCAGTCGACGTCCCAGACCACCACTCGACCACCGACGTGCAATGCGCGGTGCAGCTCGGAGAGCGCAGCCGTCGTATCGGCGACGTACTCGAGGACCTGAACGCACACCGCGGCGTCGAAGCTTGCGTCGTCTATCGGAAGCGACGTCGCGTCGGCTTCTAGAAAGGCGACGTTTTCGCTTCCCTCGCAACGACGCGCTGCCGCAGCCAGCATCTGAGGGCTGCCGTCGACGCCGACGACCGAGCCGGTAGGACCTACCTGCTCGAGGATCTCCGCGGCATAGAACCCGGGCCCGCACCCGACGTCGAGGATCCGCTCGCCGGGCTTGGCGCCGAGAGCGTCTCGCACCAGTTGGCGCCGGTGCAGCACGTCGCGCGTGCGATAGAGGATTTCGAGCTGTTGCAGAAGGGTCTCGTCGAAGCTCAGCTGGGTCACAGCCCTCCTAATCTCGTCTGCCGGCTGCAAGGGCCTCGCGCCGGTTACCGAGGGGATGCCGGAAAGATGGGGGGAAGGTCGGCCTGAAGCATAGGAACCCTTGCAGGGGAACGCATGTTCGTATAGAACATGTGTTCGAATGCATGCCTGCCTCCTGATCCCGGGTTTCGAGCTCCGTGCGGCGCTCCGCTCCCGGCCGAGGCTGGCACTCGAGCCCGCGGCGCTCGCGCCGCCGCCCGGGACGGAGCCGTTGCTCGGCCCGGTCACGGCGGCGGCGGAGGCGGTCGGCGTGAAGCCCGGCATGCGCCTGGGGGAGGCGCTCGCCACCTGCCCCGCCCTGCAGCTGGTGGAGCCGGACCCTGCCGCCGTCGAGCGTGAATGGGAGGCGGTCCTCCGACGCCTCGAGGACGCGGGCATCGCCGTGGAGCCGGCCGAGCCGGGGGTCGTCTACTTCGACACCCGCGGTGTGGAACGCCTCTACGGAGGGGTGGAGGCGGCGTTGCGCAGGGCGCTCGCCTCCGTCGGGCCTGTCTGGGACCCACGCGTCGGCGCGGGGGAGCGCCGCTTCGTCGCCCTCGCGGCGGCGAGCGTGGCGCGCCCGGGGCAGGCGGTGATCGTCGAGGGGAAGGACGAGCAGCCGTTCCTCGAGCCGCTCCCGCTCTCGCTCCTGCCGCTGCCGGTCGACCGCTACGCCGAGCTCGAAGGGCTCGGGGTGCGGCGGCTCGGCGAGCTGGCGGCGCTGCCCGGCGGCGCCGTGGCCGAGCGGCTGGGGCCGGAGGGGAAGCGGGCGTGGAGCCTCGCGCGCGGCGGGGAGCGCCGTCGCGTGCGCGGGCGATCGCCTGCGGCAGAGCTGGCCGAGGCGCTCTCCTTCCCCGAGGCGGTCGGGAACGAGCTCACCCTGCGGCGTGCATTCGGTGCGCTGCTCGACCGGCTGCTCGCGAGGCCCGAGCGCGCAGGGCGGCCGTTCCGCAAGATCGCCGTGTCGGCACGGCTCGTCGGCGGCGGCTCCTGGCGTCGCACGGCGACGCTGCGCGAGGCGACCGGTGACGCCGGGCGGCTGCGCTCGGCGCTGGCGCCCAAGCTCGCGGAGCTGCCGGCGCCGGTGACGGAGCTGCGGTTGGAGGCGCTCGAGCTCGCCGCGCACGAAGGCGACCAGCTCGCGCTCGTCGCGCCCGAGGGCGAGGAGCTGGGCGCCCGGCTACGCGAAGGGCTCAGGCAGGTGCGCGCGAGCACGGGCACGGGCTCGGTGTGCGCCGTGGTGGAGGTGGCGCCGTGGTCGCGGATCCCGGAATCGAGAGCCCTCGTGATTCCCCGAGATGTCTGAATGACCTGTGCAGCAATGCTGTCGCGGCCGGAGGCCAGCTTGGCCGGCCGGGAGGCCAGGCGAGGCTGACCCATGCCGCGCGGCGAAGGAGGGGGCTCGTGGGGGAACCATGTGGTTCCCCCACGTTCTCTGAACGCACCGCGGCCGGCGCTCGTGGAGACCGGGGTGGAGGGGACGCCGCGGCTCGTCAACCGGGAGGCGGTGACGCTCGTGCGCGAGGAGTGGCTCGTCGTCGACCGCTGGTGGACGGAGGAGCCCGTCGACCGCCGCTACTTCGAGGTCGTGCTCGAATCCGGCCGCAACGTCTGCGTCTACCGCGACCGCGACGCGAAGACGTGGTTCACGCAGCGGGCCTGAGGTGTCAATCCGGATCGAAGACGTCGTGACGCTCGAAGAACGCCGTGTCGGGCTTGCCGCCGCCGGCCCGCAGGGTGTGGAGCTCGCGCAGGTACTCGGCGAACCCGCCCGGAGCATGGATGTTGAGCGCGCGCGCCATTTCGTCGCTCACGTTGCGGAAGCCGTGCACGAGGCCGGCGGGCGAGAGTACGAACGACCCGGCCGTGGCCGTGACAGTCTCTTCGCCCACCTGGAACTCGAGCTCGCCCGCGAGGACGTAGAACGCGTCGCTCTGCCCGCGGTGGAGGTGGAGCGCCGCCCCGCCGCCGGGCGCGACCTCGAACTCGAGCAGCGAGAGCTCCGGGCGCGCGGCCTTGATCGTGGACGAGCCGAGCTTCTCTCCCTCACCGGGATCGAGGACGATCGGGTCGGTCATCCAGCCGAGCCCTCGATGGGGTGGACGTCATAGCGGCTCGCGATCTCGCGCATCATCGCGGGGTCGAGCGGTCCCTCCCCCAATGCGGCGGCGACCTCGCGGAAGTACCGCTCGAACCCACCCGGAGCGTGGATGTCGAGAAAGCGTGTGGGGCCGTCCTCCAGGGCGTTCGCGAACCCATGCGCAGTGCCGGGAGGGACCGCGAGCAGGTCACCGCCCTCGAGCTCGTGCGTCTCGTTTCCACACCGGGCGCGCAGCCTTCCCTCGAGCACGTAGTAGACGTCCCAGGTGCTGTCGTGGACGTGCGGTGGTGGCCCGGGGAAGGAAGGCGGCGCGGTGTACTCGACGAGGCCGATCGCGCCGAGAGCCTCCTCCGCGTACGCGAGGAAGCTGATCCGGATGCCCGCCACGTCCACGGCGTCCGTCTCGTCCGTGCGCACGAGCACCGAGGCCGGATTGTCGCCGCCGTCCTCGGGTGGCGAGTGCTGGTCGAAGCGGGTAGCGGCCTCGGCCTGGAACGCCTCGTCGGTGGCGCCGGTCTCTCGCAGGTACCGGTCGAAGCCCACCCCGGGAGCGTGCAGGTTGAGGTAGCGCAGCTCGGCCGGGCCGGCATTGCGGAACGCGTGCACGACGTTCGGTGGAACGAGCGCAAACGTGCCGGGGCCGAGCACGCGGTCGCCGTCGGCCAGGGAGAGCGTGAACGCACCCTCGAGCACGTAGAAGCAATCCGCGTGCAACCGGTGCACGTGCGGGTCGGGCCCGCGCTCGCCGGCGGCGTAGCGCGACTCCGTGAGCACGACGTCCTCGAGGGCGAGCCGGATGCTCACCGTCCGCTCCGGTCGCTGGGTGACGACGGTCGGCGTGACCACTGGCTTCACTCTATGACCTACGGCGATCTGAGGTCAGCTGCTTTCGTCTTGAGGCTGCGAGTGACGGCCGGAGGCCGGCTTGGCCGGCCGGGAGGCCAACAGCGGTTGCTGGAGACACAACCGTGAAGGGGGCTCCTGGGGGAACCATGGGTTCTCCCAGGTATGTCGAGCTGCACTGTCACTCGGCGTACTCGTTCCTCGACGGAGCCTCGCAGCCGGAGGAGCTCGCCGCCCGCGCCGCCGAGCTCGGCTACGAGGCGCTCGCGCTCACCGACCACGACGGTGTCTACGGCTCGCTCGAGTTCGCGCACGCGGCGAAGGATCTCGGTGTCCGCCCGATCACCGGCGCGGAGGTGACGCTCAGCGGCGGAGGTGCCGGCTTCGCCGACGCTGCCGGAGCGGGAAACACGGGCGGCGCGCACGTGACGCTTCTCTGCGAGAGCCAGACGGGCTACGCGAACCTCTGCCGGATCCTCACCGCGGCGCACGCGGGGACCCGGCCTGCGGGCAAGGAGGATCGCGAGCTGCTGCCCCCCGCGGTCGAGCTCGAGACCGTGATGGAGCTGAGCGAGGGTCTCGTCTGCCTCTCCGGCTGCGCGCGCAGCGGGCTCGGCATCCGCGACCCGAACGCCGCCGCACGGCTCGCGCGGGCGTTCGGCCGGGACCGCTTCTTCGTCGAGCTGCAGCGTCCCTTCGAGCGCGGCGACGCGCGCCGGAACGCCGCGCTCCTCGACCTCGCCGAGCACCTCGGCGTGGAGACCGTCGCGACCGGAGACGTCCACGCGCACAACGGGCGTCGCGCAGTGCTGCAGGACGTGCTCGTGGCGATCCGCTGCCGCACCTCGCTCGACGGCTGCGAGCACGAGCGGCGCGGCAACCGCGAGGCGGTCCTGCGGGCGCCCGCGGAGATGGTCGAGCGCTTCGCCGGCATCGACCGCGCCGCGGCCGAGCGCACCGCGCACCTCGCCGAGCGGCTCGAGTTCGACCTCACACAGGAGCTCGGCTACCGCTACCCCGACTTCTCGGACGGCCGGGAACCCGCGATCCGGCAGCTCGCGGAGATCTGTCGCAGCGCGCTGATCGATCGCTACCCGCCAAGTAACAGACTGTTACTTGGTCAGGCGCGCACGCGGCTCCAGGATGAGCTGGCGCTGATCGACGAGCTCGGGCTCGCGGGCTTCTTCCTCCTCCACTGGGAGGTGCTCGAGCTGGCGCGGGAGTGCGCCCTCGAGGTGCGCGGCCGCGACTCGCCACGCCGCTTTCTGCCGCCGGGGCGCGGGCGGGGAAGCTCGGTCGGCTCGATCGTCTGCTACCTCACCGGGCTCTCGCACGTCGATCCGGTGGCGAACGGACTCTCCCTCGGGCGCTTCCTCAACCGAGAGCTCGTCTCCGTCCCCGACATCGACCTCGACTTCCCGCGCGACATTCGCGAGAAGCTGATCGTCGCCGTCACCGAGCGCTACGGGCGCGAGCACGCCGCGCTCGTCGCGAGCTTCGCGACGTATCGCTCGCGTGGCGCGATCCGCGACGTCGGCAAGGCGCTCGGCCTGCCGCAGGCCGAGCTCGAGCGGCTCGCGCGCGTCACCGACGGCTGGAATGCCGAGCGTGTCGCGGAGGAGGTCGCCGGGCTCCCCGACGGGAACCGCAAGCTGCTGTCGAAACGCTGGCGCGCGTTCCAGTTCCTCACCGCGGAGATCGCCGGACTGCCGCGCCACGTCTCGCAGCACCCGGGCGGGATGGTGATCTCGTCGCGCCCGCTCGTCGAGCTCGTCCCGGTGCAGCCCGCAGCGATGGCGGGCCGGCAGCTGTGCCAGTGGGACAAGGACTCGTGTGCCGACGCCGGCTTCCTCAAGATCGACCTGCTCGGCCTGGGGATGCTCTCCTGCGTCGAGGACTGCGTCGACCAGATCGCACGCCTCTACGGCGAGCCGATCGACCTCTCCCGCATCCCGCTCGACGACCAGGACGTGTTCGCGGAGATCCAGGCGCGCCGACACGGTCGGCACGTTCCAGATCGAGAGCCGGGCGCAGATGCAGAGCCTGCTGCGCACGCGGCCGGAGACGATCGACGACCTCACCGTGCAGGTCGCGCTCGTGCGGCCCGGGCCGATCCAGGGCAAGGCCGTGCACCCGTACATCGAGCACCGGCGTCGGCTGCGCGAGGACCCGTCGTTCGTCTGCCCGGTCGACCACGAGTCGCTGCGCGAGCCGCTCCGCTCGACGCTCGGCGTCGTCGTCTTCCAGGATCAGGTGCTCGACGTGGCGATCGCGCTCGCCGGCTTCACGGTGGGGGAGGCGGAAGGGCTGCGCCGCGCGATGAGCCGCAAGCGCAGCCACGCTGCGCTCGAGTCGCACCGCGAGCGCTTCGTCGAGGGTGCGGGGCGGAACGGCGTCGACGAGGAGACCGCGAACCGCGTCTACGACAAGCTCGTCGGCTTCTCCGGCTTCGGCTTCCCGAAGTCGCACGCGGCCGCGTTCGGGCTGCTCGCCTACCAGTCCGCCTGGCTCCGCCACCACTATCCGGCGGAGTTCCTGTGCGGGCTTCTGAACGCAGCAGCCGATGGGCTTCTACCCGCCGGCGAGCCTCGTCCGCGACGCACAGCGGCACGGGGTGGAGGTGCGCCCGCCCGACGTCAACCTAGCGAGCCGTGCTCGCTGCGCCCTCGAGCCTTGCAACATTCTGTTGCAAGGCCCCTGGCCGCACGCGGTGCGGATCGGGCTCGCGTACGTCGCATCGGTCGGAGAGGACGACGCGGCGGCGCTCGTGGCCGAGCGCGACGCGAACGGGTCTTCCGGGACGTCGGCGACCTCGCGCGACGCGCCCCGCTCTCGCGGGACGCGCTCGAGGCACTCGTCGAGGGCGGCGCGTGCGACTGCTTCGGCGACAAGCGGCGCGACCTGCTCTGGGAGCTCGGCCTCGCCTTCCGGCCGCTCTCGGTGCGAGGGCACGCGCGGCGAGGCGAAGCAGCTCACGCTCGCGCTCGATCCCACCGCGGCGACCCCGGAGCTGCGCGATCTCACCCGCTGGGAGCGGATGCTCGCCGACTACCGCCAGACCGGGCTCTCGGTCGGCATCCACCCGCTCACGCTCCTGCGCCCGCACCTGCCGCCGGGAACGCTGACGAGCCCGGAGCTGCACGACGCCCCGCACGGCGCCGAGGTGGCCTACGCCGGTCTCGCGATCGCCCGCCAGCGCCCGTCCACCGCGAAGGGCGATCGTGTTCATGCTGCTCGAGGACGAGCACGGCCAGGTGAACCTGATCGTGCCGCCGCAGGTGTACGAGCGGCACCGGGCGATCGTCCGCGGGGAGCCGCTGCTGCTCGCCCGCGGCCGCTACGAGCGCGTGGAGCGAGAACCGCAACGTCCTCGTCGTCGAGCCTCGAGACGCTCTCCGCGCTCGCCCGCCGCGTCGCCGAAGCGAGGAAGTGGTGGCGTCACTCCCGCGTGCCCACCACTTCGGGCATCGCTGATCGCCAGGCGTCCGTGCGATGAGGCCGACCTCGACGTACTCCGCGACCACCTCGAAGCCGAGCTGCTCGTACGCCCGCGATCGCCGGCGCGTTGTCCGACCGCACGTTGAGCGCGATCGTCTCGATGCCGTCGTCGAGCAGCAGCCGGCAGAGCGCCGCGCAGGCGCGCTCGGGCCAGGCCCGCGGCCGCGGGCATCCGGGCAGCGTGGCGACGTTCCCGAGCGCCGCCACTCGCCAGCGTGGGCGAGTAGACGTGCACGCCGGCGACGCAGGCGAGCCGCTCGCTCGTCGCGGATACCGACGTAGCGGCCGGTCTCGAGCATCCGCGGCACGAACCACGTGCCCGGGTAGGCCACGGCGTAGAACGTCCTCGACCTCGTCGGCGCTCCTCGGCCCCGAGGGCGGCGACACCGTGTGACGGCTCCACCGAGCCGTGCGTGCTCGACAAGCCCCATCTTCAGGTGAGGCTCCGGCGTGCTTCGCGCGTAGCGACCTGCGAGCACGTCGAGCAGGTCGGCGTCCCGTGCGCGTAGACGTCCGCGCGGCAGTAGCGGGAGCAACTGACGCGAGCAAGTGCTGCCATCTCCTCCCGCGGCTCGTCGGCGAAGCGCGATCAGGACCGGCAGCTCGTGCTCCGTGTACAGCGAGCGCGACCTGCTGAGACGCTCGCCGCCGCCGTCCCAGCCCGAACCAGCGGGTGTGCGGCCAGAAGAAGTCGTCGAGGTCGCCGAGCTCGTAGACGTGCACCGACGGCTTGCGGCGGCAGACAGCGGCGATCGCGGCTCGATCGCGCAGCTCGACAACGGCCATCCGGCCGCGAACGCTACGCCAACGCGTCGCCGGCGACGCGCCGCACTTCGTCGAGCGTCGTCACGCCCGCGATCGCAAGGCGGACGCCGTCGTCGCGCAGCGTGAACATGCCCTGCGCGATCGCCGTCGCCTCGATCTCACGGGTCGGGGCGCCGACGAGCACCGCGATCTCGTCCGTCATCGCCAACACCTCGAACAGGCCGACGCGGCCGCGGTAGCCGATCCCGCCGCACTCGGGGCAGCCGACGGCGCGCGTGAACTTCGCTCGCCGCAGACCTCGGCTTCAGACCGACGGCGAGCAACTCCTCCGTTCGCGCCGAGTACACCTCGCACAGACCTGGACAGACGCGCCGGGCGAGGCGCTGCCCGACGATGCAGTTGATCGACGTCGCCAGGATCCCGCGATCGACGTTCATGTCGTCGAGCCGCTGGATCGCGGACGCCGCCGTCTGCGCGTGCAGCGTCGTCAGCACGAGGTGGCCCGTCATCGCCGCACGGAACGCGATCTGGGCCGTCTCCTCGTCGCGGATCTCGCCGACGAGGAGGACGTCGGGGTCCGAGCGGAGGATCGTGCGCAGCCCGGCGGCAAAGGTCAGGCCTGCCCGCGGGTTGACCTCGATCTGGTCGAGACCGGCGGCACGGTACTCGACGGGGTCCTCGATCGTCGTCAGCGACCCGGTCCGGCGTGTTGAGCACCTGCAGGCAGGTGTAGAGGGTCGTCGTCTTGCCCGAGCCCGTCGGGCCGACGACGACGACGGCGCCGAACGGCTGCCGGATCGCGCGCTCCACGACCTCCTGGTTGCGACGGCCACATCCCGAGCGCTGCCGAGAGAGTCGGGCGCACTCGCCCTGGTTGAGGAGGCGGAGCGTGACCTTCTCGCCGTGCGTCGTCGGCAGCACGGCGATGCGCACGTCGACGGTGCGGTCGCGGCGCTTGATCGAGACGCGCCCGTCCTGCGGCATGCGGCGCTCGGCGATGTCGAGACCCCCCATGATCTTGAGGCGGCTGACGATCGCGGCCCCCTGCTGCACCGCGATCGACGTCACCTCCCGCATGACGCCGTCGACGCGGACACGAACGAAGAGCCGCTTCTCCTGCGGCGTGAAGTGGATGTCGGAGGCGCCCAGGTCCAGGGCGCGGCGGATCGCACGGTTGACGAAGACGACGGCCGGCGTCTCGTGGTCGAGATCGAGCACCGTGGCGTCGTCGATGTAGGCCTCGAGCGTCCTCCTCGCGTTCCTGCGACCTCGATCGAGACCTCGTCGGAGAGGCGCGCGATCGAGGCCTCGATCGCGTCGACGCTCGCGACCCCCAGCCGGATCGTGATCCCCAGCGCGAGCCGGAGCTCGTCGTAGAAGAGGACGTTCGTCGGGTCGGCGACGGCCATCAGCACGGAGCCGTCCTCCAGCATCCGCATCGGCAGCGCGTTGTAGCGGCGCGCCAGCGTCTCGGGGAGCAGGCCGACGACGTCGACTTCGATCGAGGACGGCTCGAGGTCGAGATACTCGAGCTCGTGCTGTTCCGCGAGCACGCGGGCGATCTGGGCGCGCGTCGCAACGCCCTGATCGACGAGGATCTCGCCGAGCCGCCGCTCGGGCGCGGCCTGTTTGTCGCCGAGCGCTCGCTCGAGCTGCTCCGCGGTGATCGTGCCGTCCGCACGAGCAGGGTTCCGAGCGCGGGCCATGCGTGTCGAGCGCAGCTTCCACACCGCCGTTATCGGCAGCGGTGGACGCATTCATGACCGAGAATCGAGCCGTGCGTGCCGTGGTGCAGCGGGTCGACTCACGCCTCCGTGACGGTGGAGGGGGAGACGGTCGGACGATGCGGCACCGGCCTCCTCGTGCTGCTCGGAGTGGCAGCCGAGGACACGGTCGACATTGCCGACCGGCTGGCCGGCAAGGTCGCCCGGCTCCGCGTCTTCGAGAACGCGGAGGGCCGCTTCGACCGCTCGCTCGTCGCCACGAGCGGCGAAGCGCTGGTCGTGAGCCAGTTCACGCTGATCGCCGACAGCAGACGCCAGAAGGGAACTCGACCCGACTTCTCGGGTGCGGCACGCCCTGAAGTAGCCGAGCCGCTCTACGAGCGCTTCTGCGACGAGCTCCGGGCGCTCGGGGTACCGGTCGAGACCGGTGTATTCGGCGCACGCATGGAGGTCGAGCTCGTGAATGATGGCCCCGTGACGATCGTCCTCGACCTCGACCCCTGGCGTGAGTAACGGTTCGGTCGAACGGCATGGCTGAAGCTGCGTCATCTCGCAGCGGTCGAAGATCCTCGCCTGTGGGATCTACGCTCGATCCTGCCGAGTTGACTCCGGCGGCCGCACGTCGAGCCGGTCACGCTGCTCGCCGACACGGCCAAGGGCAGCCGTCAGCGAGGGAACTGGTGCTATCCTTCACTCACCATTTTCACCGCTTGGCGAAATGGGCGCGACGCGCCCATTTTTTATGACACGAGTGAGGACCGCGAACGACACCAGCCTGCTGACGCGCGAGCGAGAGCTCGAGCGCGAGATCGCGCCGGCGGTCGAGCGCAGCCTGCCCGGTGTCGAGGTTCTCGCTGTCGAGCTCGTCTCCCCGAGCAGGTTCTGCGTCTACGTCGACCACCCGAACGGGCGTCGACCACGCGCTGTGCGCGCGGGTCACGTACCTGCTCGACCCCTACAGGGCGGAGTACACGATCGACGTCTCGTCGCCCGGTCCGCACCCGCCGTTGCGCAAGCCCGCGCACTTCCGGGCCGCCGTGGGCCGACGGGTGCAGGTGAAGACCGACGCCGAGATCGCCGGCCGGCGCAAGTTCCGCAGCGAGCTCCTCGCGGCCAACGACACAACGATCACGATCGTCTCGGGCGGCGAGCCGCTCGAGATCCCGTACGACGAGATCGTACGGAGCAACCTGATCGACGAAGGTGATGCGACATGAGCCAGGAGATCATCGAGGGCATCCGCACGATCGAGCGCGAGAAGGGGATCGAGGCGGACACGCTCGTGAACGCACTCGAGGACGCGCTCCTCGCGGCATACAAGAAGACGCCGGGCGCAGCCCGGCACGCCGAGGTGATCCTCGACGACGAGGGCGAGTTCCGCGTCTTCGCCATCGAGATCCCGCCCGACCTCGAGGAGCGGCTGCTCGACGAGGCGATGGAGGCGAAGATCGAGGAGCTCGAGCAGCTCGAGCAGGAGACCGGCGAGAAGCAGCACACCCTGATCAACGAGGACGACCTCGACCTCGAGTGGTCGCAGGTGCCCGACCACCTGATGTCCCGCTCCGACGTGACGCCGCACGACTTCGGCCGCATCGCCGCGATGACGGCGAAGCAGGTGATCCAGCAGCGGATCCGCGAGGCCGAGCGCGCGATGATGTACGACGAGTACATCGATCGGCAGGGCGAGGTCGTCACCGGCATCGTGCAGCAGGCGGGCGACCGCAACAACGTGCTCGTCGACCTCGGCAAGGTCGAGGCGCTCCTGCCTCGCTCGGAGCAGGTGGACGGCGAGCGGTACGAGCAGGGCTCGCGCATCAAGGCCGTGATCGTCGAGGTCCGCTCCGGCACGAAAGGCCCGCAGGTGATCCTCTCCCGGCGCGACTCCCGGCTGATCGAGACGCTGTTCGAGCTCGAGGTGCCGGAGATCGCGGACGGCCTCGTCACGATCCGAGGCGTCGCGCGCGAGCCCGGCTACCGCTCGAAGATCGCGGTCGAGTCGCACGTCCAGGGCGTCGATCCCGTCGGCGCCTGCGTCGGGCCGCGCGGCTCGCGCGTGCGCATGGTCGTGTCCGAGCTCCGCGGCGAGAAGATCGACATCATTCCGTGGAACACCGAGCCTGCGCGGTTCGTCGCCAAAGCCCTCTCGCCCGCCCGCGTCCGCGAGGTCTACATCGACGACGACACGAAAGAGGCGACCGTCGTCGTGCCGGACGATCAGCTCGCGCTCGCGATCGGCAAGGAAGGGCTGAACGCGCGCCTGGCCGCGCGCCTCACCGGGTGGAAGGTGGACATCCAGTCCGACACCGAGTTCGCCCAGGCCGAGGCCGAGGCGGCGTTCGCCGGCGAGGACGACACCCAGGAGTTCTCCGGGCGGTGCGCAGCGATCCTCTCCAACGGAAAGCGGTGCCCCAACTCGGCGCTGCCGAACTCGAAGTACTGCGGCGTGCCCGCCCACCAGGCGCTGACGGGCACCGAGAGCGACGAGCCCACGCTGGTCGAGGTCGAAGCGGCGATCGAGGAGGTCGCCGCCGAGGCGGTCGCCGAGGATCTCGCGCTCGGCGAGGAGGCGATTCTCGAGGTCGAGGCGGCTCTCGCGGCCGGGGAGCTCAGCGTGGCCGAGGCAGACGCGGTGGAGGAGGCGATCGTGGTCGCGACCGCGGAAGCGGTGGCCGAGGACGTCGAGGCCGCAGTGGAGCTCGAGGAGCTCCTCGAGACCGAGGCGGGCCTCCAGGCGGTCGAGGAAGCCGAGGAGCTCGCCGCAGACGCCGCCGCCGACGACGCATCGGAGAACGGCCGCGAGCCTGCGTGACGCATGTCACTACCCGCATGTGCGTAGGGTGCGGCCGCAAGGCACCCCAGAACGAGCTCGTGCGGTTCACTGCCGTGGACGGCCGGCTGACTCCCGGCCGGGCGCTGCCCGGCCGAGGCGCCTACACGTGCCGGCGCCTCGCCTGCTTCGAGCGGGCGGCCGCCCGCAGGGCATTCAGTCGCGTGTTACGGCGCACAGTCCACGTCGAGCCAGAGCTCTCACGCCTCTACACTGACGTCAATGGCTGACGGTCCCAACAAGCCGAACCGCCCGATCCGCCCGCGCGGCGGCCCGTCCGGGCGCAAGCGCCGCGTCGTCATCGACGGGGGGAACGCCCGCGGGCGCGACGCGCGCCCGATGCGCGGAGGCGGCCGCCCGGCCGAGCAGCGGCAGCAACCGGCGGCGGCTCCGACGGGACCGGCGACGGTCGAGTCGGGCGTCACGGTCAAGGATCTCTCATCTGCTCTCGGCGTGCCGATGCCGCAGATCATCAAGATCCTGATGGGTCTGGGGCAGATGCGCACGGCGACGCAGTCGCTCGCGGACGAGGAGGTGGAGCTGATCGCCGCCGAGGTCGGACGCGAGGTCGTGATCAAGCATGCCGCCGACGACGATCTCGAGACCGAGATCGGCGAGGACAGCGAGGCCGACCTTTCGGCCAGACCGCCGGTCGTGACGATCATGGGTCACGTCGACCACGGCAAGACGACGCTGCTCGACGCAATCCGCGAGACCGCAGTCGTCGAGACGGAGGCCGGCGGGATCACCCAGCACATCGGCGCGTACCAGACGAACATCGACGGGCGAAAGATCACGTTCCTCGACACACCGGGCCACGAGGCGTTCACCGCGATGCGCGCCCGCGGCGCCAAGGTGACGGACATCGCGGTCCTCGTCGTCGCCGCCGACGACGGCGTGATGCCGCAGACGCGCGAGTCGATCAGCCACGCGCGCGCCGCCGAGGTGCCGATCGTGGTCGCGATCAACAAGATGGACATGCCCGACGCCAACGCCGACCGCGTCAAGAGCGAGCTCGCGTCGGAAGGGCTGCAGCCGGAGGAGTGGGGCGGATCCACTCAGTTCTCGGAGGTGTCCGCGAAGCAGAAGACGAATCTCGACGACCTGCTCGAGCGGATCCTGCTCGTGGCGGACGCCGAGCTCGACCTGCGCGCGAACCCGTCCGCGGAGGCGTCGGGGCCGATCGTCGAGTCCCGCCTCGACATCGGTCGTGGCCCGGTGGCGACGATGCTCGTCCAGCGCGGCACGCTCCGGGTCGGCGACGCGATCGTGGCGGGTGACGCCTCCGGCAAGGTGCGGGCGATGTACGACTACCGCGGCGAGAAGGTGAAGGAGGCAAAGCCGGGCGAGCCGGTGGAGATCCTCGGCTTCGACCGCCCCCCGCCCGCGGGCGAGCTCGGCCGCGTCGTCGAGCACGAGCGCCAGGCGAAGGACCTCGCCGAGAAGCGGGCGGAGCGCCTGCGCCGCGAGCAGCTCGCGCAGCGCGCGAAGCGCGGCCTCTCCCTGGAGACCCTCTTCCAGCAGATGCAGGAAGGCGCCGTGCAGGAGCTCAACATCGTCCTCAAGGGCGATGTGCAGGGCTCCGTCGAGGCGCTGCTCGGGGAGCTCGGCAAGATCCAGCACCCCGAGGTCGGCGTCAACGTGATCCACACGGGCGTCGGCGGGATCACCGAGAACGACGTCAACCTCGCGTCGGCCTCGAACGCGCTCGTGATCGGCTTCAACGTCCGTCCCAGCGCCGAGGCGCGGCAGCTCGCGGAGCGCGAAGGCGTCGACATCCGCACGTACCGCGTGATCTACCAGCTCACCGAGGACATCCAGCAGGCGCTCGTCGGCATGCTCACGCCGGTCGAGACGGAGGAGACGATCGGCGAGGCGGAGGTGCGCGCGCTGTTCAAGGTCTCGCGGCTCGGCACGATCGCCGGCTGCATGGTCACCCAGGGAATCGTGCGGCGGAACGCGCGCGTGCGCGTCGTCCGCGACGGCACGGTGATCTACGACACGACGATCGCTCAGCTGAAGCGCTTCAAGGACGACGTGCGGGAGGTGAGCGAGGGCTTCGAGTGCGGCATCCTGCTCGAGAGCTTCAACGACGTGAAGGAAGGGGACGTGCTCGAGTGCTACGAGACACGCGAGGTGGAGCGCACCGACCTCGACGTACCGGCAGCGGCCGCCACCGCATCGGCAACGGCACCGACGGTCAGCGTCGACGAGGCCTAGCCCTCCCGCGTGCCGACCGGGTACGTGGGCATCTACTCGTTCGAGCTTCACTTCCCTGCTAGCCAGTCGCTGAAAGAGAAGCGCATGCACCTGCGCTCGGTGAAGCAGCAGCTCGCGAATCGTGTCGGCTGCACGATCGCCGAGGTCGACCACCACGACACCTGGCAGCGGACGCGGCTCACCCTCGCGTGCGCGACGCGGGAGTCGGGCGAGGCGGGCAGGCTGCTCGACGAGGCCGAGCGCTGGCTCTACGGGCAGGGCTTCGAGGTGCTCGCTCACGAACGGCGGGTGGTGACCCTCGATGAATAGGGAGTTGGTCACGAGGCGAACGCCATGCCGCCGTGCCACGCTGGGCGTCCCGATGCTTCGTCCTCAGTCGCGACCATATCTCTCCAGACATGGGCGCTCCCTGCGTCCTCTCCTCGGGACGCCCATCGCACCAGGTCGGCGGGCGGTCGCCTCGTGACCAGCTCCGATCGCATGCGACGCGTGAACGAGGCGATCAAGCAGATCGTCTCCGAGACGATTCCGACCCTGAAGGACCCCCGCATCGGCTTCGTCACCGTCACCGGCGTGGAGACGACGTCGGATCTCGACCAGGCCACGGTGTGGCTGAGCATCTACGGCCCGGAGCGAGAGCGGCAGGGTGCGCTCGACGCGCTGGAGGGGGCGAGCGGGCTCTTCCAGGGTCGCATCAACCGCGAGCTGCACATCCGCAAGACCCCGAAGCTGGTGTTCAAATACGATGCCGCGGTCGAGCGCGGCGTGCGCATGACGCAGCTGATCGACGAGCTTGCGCCGGCCGATCCTGACGTGGCAGACGATGACCCTGGAAGCTGACCTCGACGCCGTCGTCGCCACACTGCGCGACGGTCGCCGGTTCCTCGTCACCTCGCACGAGAACCCGGACGGCGACGCGCTCGGCTCGCTCCTCGCCACGCACGTCGCCTTGCGTCAGCTCGGCAAGGACAGCGTGATGATGCTCGCGGGCCCCGCGCCGCTGCCCGGCGAGTACCGCTTCCTCGAGCTGCCGGAACGCGGGCTCCTGCGAGAGCGGCCCGCCGACCATGCGGAACGCGTCCTCGTGGCGGTCGACTGTGCGCAGGAGACGAGGCTCGGAGACCCAGGGCTGCTCGCGGCGGCGCCTGTCACCGTCAACATCGATCACCATCACGACAACACGCGTTTCGGCGACGCCAATCTTGTCGTCCCCAACGCCTCCTCGACGAGCGAGGTGCTCGCGGACGTCTTTGCGGCGCTGGGCGTGCGGATCACGGCCGAGATCGCGGAGGCGCTCTACACGGCGCTCGTCACCGACACGGGGCGGTTCCAGTACGCGAACACGACGCCCCGGGCGCTCAGGCTGGCTGCCGAGCTCGTCGAGGCGGGCGCCGACGTGCACCGCGTGTTTCAGGGTGTCTACGAGTCGGTCCAGTTCGCAAAGCTGAAGCTCCTCGCCCGGGCGCTCGAGCGCGCGCAGCTGTATCACGGCGGCCGCGTCATCGTCTCGTACCTGCTCAAGACCGACTTCGGCGACGTCGGCGCGGTCGAGCCGTACTCGGAGGGCGTGATCGACTTCCTGCGCGCGGTCGAGGGCGCACAGCTGGCCGCGCTCATTCGCGAGCCGCCGCGCGAGGGCAGCCCGGCCCGCAAGATCTCACTCCGCTCGTCGTTGGACCAGATCGACGTCTCCGCCATCGCACGCAAGTCCGGCGGTGGCGGGCACCGCCAGGCAGCGGGTTTCTCGAGCGACCTCGAGATCTCCGAGATCACGGAGTTCATCCTGCGCGAGTTCGCCGTCATCGTCGACGGCGCCGCAGCCGCGTAAGCCATGGCGATCCCCAGAGGGCTCGAGCCGACCGGGGTCGTGCTCGTCGACAAACCGGCGGGCCCCACGTCGTTCGACCTCGTGGCCGCCGTGCGCCGTCGTACCGGAGCCAAGACCGGGCACGCGGGAACGCTCGACCCCTTCGCGACCGGCCTGCTCGTACTGCTCTCCGGCCGCGCGACGTCCCAGCAGGACCGGTTCATGAAGCTCGACAAGCGGTACGTGACGACGGTCGACCTTCGCGCGCGCACATCCACGGGCGACCCCGAGGGCGACGTCGTCGCCGAGCACGAGCCGCAGACCGCGGAGGAGCTCGCTGCGGCGCTCGACGCGCTCCGCGGCGAGGTCGATCTGCCGGTGCCGGCGGCATCCGCGGTGAAGATCGCCGGCGAGCGCGCCTACGAGCTGCACCGTCGCGGTCAGGTGGTGGAGATGCCCGTGCGCACGATGCGTGTGCACGAGCTGTTGCTCCAGGCGAATCACGACGGCCTTGTCACCCTCGATCTGCTCGTCGGCTCCGGGACGTACGTACGCTCCCTGGCGGACGCGCTCGGCGGTCACTGTGTGGCGTTGCGCCGCACGGAGGTGGGGCCCTTCTCCGTCGACGAGGCGGACGCCGAGCGAGTGATCCCGCTCGACGTGGCGCTCGCGAGGCTCGCGTGAAGGTCCTCCACGCGCCCTCGCAGGTCGAACGTCAGCCGAGGGCGGTGGCTATCGGCACGTTCGACGGCCTCCACCGGGGGCATCTCGCCGTCGTCCAGGCGGCCGCCGACAGCGGGCTCGCGCCCACCGCGATCACATTCGATCCCCATCCGCGGATCGCACTCGGCAACCGCGTCGAGCTGATCTCCACGCTCGAGCGCCGGCTGGAGCTGCTCGCGGCTGCCGGAGTCGAGACGACGCTCGTCGCGGGATTCACACCGGAGCTGATGCGACTCCGGCCCGAGGAGTTCGCCGAGACGTACCTGCGCGCGATCGGCGCAGAGGCCGTGGCGGCCGGGGCCGACTTCCGCTTCGGCGCGAAACGGAGCGGTGACCTCGAGTTGCTCGGGCGGCTCGGCTTTACGATCCTCGAGGTGACGTGGATCCGAGGCGTGTCGTCGACGGGCATCAGGGATGCCGTCCGCAGCGGGGACATGGCGAAGGCGGCGCGCCTGCTCGGCCGTCCGTACGAGCTGGACGGCCTTGTCGTCGCGGGAGACCAGCGCGGGGGAACGCTCGGCTACCCGACTGCCAACCTGGCCCTCGAGCCGTCCCTCGTGTGCCCGCGGTACGGCATCTACGCCGGCGAGGCGCTCGCACACCGGGCCGCGGTCTCCGTCGGCACGAACCCGCACTACGGCGGCACCGAGCGGCGAATCGAGCCCTTCCTGCTCGACTTCGACGGCGATCTGTACGGCAAGCGGCTCGTCGTCGAGCTGTGGGAGAGGTTGCGCGACGAGGCTGTCTTCGCAAGCGAGGAGGAGCTCGTCGCGCAGATCGGCCGCGACGTGGAGGCTACGAGGGCAGCGGTGCGTCCCGGCTGACGTTCGCCGGTGACCGCTGGCTCACGATCGCCGTGAGACGCATCCGCGGCGCACTGATCGAGTAGCCGCCACCGGGACTCTCGGGCTGAGCGGTGAGCGCCTTCGTCAGGGGCGTCGGGCCAGGAATGCCGGCTGGGGCGTCTCGTCGCCGACACCCTGATCGACGACCGCCTGGAATCCCGCCTGCTCGAGCAGCCGCAGCCAGGTGTCCTGCGGGAACACCCCGAACTCGTGGTGGTCGTGCACGACCCGCGCGGGACGGCCCGGCTCGTGGAGGAGCACGGCGAAGTCGATGTCGTAGACGGTGTCGGACGAGTCGGGGTCGTGGATCCACTCGAGGTAGCGCAACCGCCGCCCATCCGCCTCGTCGTCGTGGCCGCCGGTGCCGAAGCCGTCGCCGGGATAGGCGTCCAGGGTGTAGTCGGGGACGAGGAGCGCGGCTCCGCCCGGCCGCGTATGGGCGTGGGCAGTCTCGATCGCTGCGCGTAGATCCGCCTCCGTCGTCATGTACATCACCGCGTCGTGCACGAAGACGGCGTCGAAGGTGCGACCCAACCGCAGCGTGCGCATGTCGCCGAGCACGTGCTCGCACTCGGGGTTGAGCGCGCGGGAGACGGTCAGCATCTGCGGCGCAAGATCGGTCAGGGTGCAGGTGAACGAGCGCTTCAGATGCAGCGCGTTGTTGCCGCCCCCGGAGCCCAGCTCGAGGAGCGTCCGTGCCTCGGGGACGGCACTGAGGATGAGCGCTTCGTAGCGCGCCGCCTCCTCGGCATAGTCGTCCGGCCTCGTGAGCAGGTGGAACCACGGCGCGAGATCGCCGTAGAGACGCATCACACGATGATGCCGACCCCGTCACGACGCGGGTCGCCGGCGGCGCCGCCGCGGCCCACGCAGCTGACGCCGCCGAAGAAGTGGTGCAGCCCGTCCCAGCGGCGGACGTCGCGGCCGGCATCCTCGAGGCGCTCGAGGGCCCGCTCGGCGACGCCCGATTCGGCGTGAACCACGTCGCCGTCCGGGTGGACGCGGCCGCGGTCGACCGCGACCTGCGGCTCGTTCTCCTCGTCGACGATGCGGGCCGCGACCTGGAGAAGGGCGCTGCGCAGGCGGGTGCCGCCCGCGGAGCCGATTGCGAGCGTCAGGCCGTCGCCGGCAAGCGCCAGCGTAGGGGCCATCATCGACGGCATCCGCTCGCCCGGGACGAGCGGCCCGACGTGGAGGTCGCGCTCGCCGAGCATCGAGTTCAGGTGGAGGTCGAAGTGGGAGGTCCACGCTCCCGCACCGAGACCGAGGCTCGACGTGAGCACACACGCCCGACCGTGCGCGTCGACCGCGACGAGGTTCGTCGTGTGCGTTTCCGGTCCGCGCGGGCCGTCGAGAGCGGCGACGAGCGCGAGCACGCGCTCGGAGGCGTCGAGTGGGCCGAGGTGGGGGAGGCGTGCGAGTGCCTCCCGGACGCCCGGGAGCCCGCCGCGCGTGAGCCAGCGCACGCCCTCGCGCTCGAGGGCGGCAGGCTCGGACCAGCGCGGCCGGTAGCCGGCGAGGTCGGCCCACGTGAGCGTGACGCCGTCCACGGCGACGGTCGCCTCGGCGAGCGAGCCGCGGTACGGGCTGCGCGCGCCCTCGTCGGCGAGACATTCCATGGTGTCCACGAGACCGGGCTGCACGAGCAGATCTCCGGCCGTGAGGCGGCTCCCCGTCGGCGCGTAGAGCTCGGCGCCGCGGGAGGTGACGAATGCCGGCTCCAGCATCTCGAGGCAGAGCGCGTGTCGGCCCGGCAGCTCGACACCGGCGCGCGCGAGCCGAAGCGCCGGCTCCACGAGCCGCTTCCACGGCAGCTGCCCGCCACCATCGTGGAGCGCGCCGAGCCCCGCCGGCAGCCCCGGCACCGCACAGGAGGAGGGTCCGACAGCGTAGTGCACCGTCTCGTCGCCGAAGGGCATCGGCAGGTCGACCATCTCGCCGACCACGGTAGGCACATCGCAAAAGCAGTCGAGCAGAGCGGTGCGCGAGCCGTCGTGCCAGATCGCGTGCCCGCCGCCGAGGAGCCCGGTCATCACGGTCTCCGCGACGCAGGAGGCCAGGCACATGGCGACGGCGGCGTCGGCAGCCGTCCCGCCGTCGGCGAGGATCTCGGCGCCGGCCTCCGCCGTCGCCGGGTGCCCGGCTGCCACGCCCGCCCGCATCGACATCGCGCGAGCCTAGCCAAGTGCGACATTCGCGCTTGGCTCGAGCTGGGACGACGCGATCCAGCCCGCCTAGTAACAGACTGTTACAAGGCCGGGAGGGCGGCTGGTACCATGCGCGCTGACCGCCGTCGCGGCCGCGCGTGTTCTTCCTTCACGCCGTGCGGGGACTGCGGAGTCCGATCGAGAGGAGATCCATGGCCCTCACCAAGGAAGCAAAGCTGGAGCTGATCGAGAAGCATGGGCGCTCGAGCACCGATACGGGCTCGCCCGAGGTGCAGATCGCGATGCTCACGCGTCGCATCAACGAGCTCACCGAGCATCTGCGCTCGCACCCCAAGGACCACTACTCGCGGCGCGGCCTGCTGAAGCTCGTGGGTCGCCGCAGGCGCTTCCTCAACTACCTCCAGCGGAACGACCTCGAGAGCTATCGCGCTCTCATCAAGGAGCTCGGCCTGCGCCGCTAGGCACCGGCTCCAGGACGCAGGCGGGAGGTGGACGTTTGAACGAGCCCCGAATGGCCCCAAGGCGAGCAGCACGGCGGGGCTGGCTCAAACCTCCACCTTCCGCACCCATTTCGGAAGAGTGAAGGGACACCACACATGAGCATCGCAACCGGGCCACGGGCCGCGGTGTCCGTCGAGATCGGTGGTCAGGAGATCACCTTCGAGACGGGCAAGCTCGCCAAGCAGGCGGACGGCGCAGTCGTCGTCCGCAGCGGGGACACGATGATCCTCGCCACCGCCGTCGGCCGCACGGATGCGCGGCCGGACGCGGACTTCTTCCCGCTCACGGTCGACGTCGAGGAGCGGATGTACGCGGCCGGGAAGATCCCCGGCGGCTTCTTCAAGCGCGAGGGCCGCGCTACCGAGCGTGCCACCCTGACCGCGCGCATGATCGACCGCCCGATCCGGCCGCTCTGGCCGAAGGGCTTCAAGAACGAGGTGCAGGTGATCTGCACCGTGCTGTCCGCGGATCTCGTCAACCCGCACGACATCCTCTGCATCAACGGCGCATCCGCTGCGCTGACGATCTCGCCGCTGCCGTTCCTCGGCCCGGTCGGCGCGGTGCGGATCGGCCGGATCGACGGCGAGCTCGTCGTCAACCCGACGCTGCAGCTGCAGGAGGACTCCACCCTCGACCTCGTCGTCGTCGGTACGCGCGAGGCGCTGACGATGATCGAGGCGGGCGCCGACCAGGTCGCGGAGGACGCGATGCTCGACGCCTTCGAGCTTGCTCACGCCGAGATCACGCGCCTCTGCGACGCGATCGATGACCTGCGCCGGCAGGCCGGCAAGCCGAGGTGGATCGACGTCGAACTGAACGAGCAGATCAGCGCCCAGCATGGGGCCGCGCTGGCACAGCGCATCGCAGAGCTCGGCCTGAAGGACGCCGGCTCGGTCGTCGACGAGCTGCTCGCCGCCCACGGCCCGGACATCTCCATGGATTCCACCGAGGAGGATCTGACGCGGGAGCTCCAACTCCGCCACGCGGTCTCGATGGCGCTCGACAAGGCGCGGGCGCAGGCGGTCGAAGGGCCGGTGCGTCAGCAGTTCGAGTCGGAGCTCCGGGCGCTGACCGACGCGGAGCAGGACTCGAAGGAGCTGAAGTCGCGCAAGCGCGACCTCCTCTACGCGCGGATCGTGGACGAGGTTCAGCTCCCGTTCCCGATCGGCCCGGCCGTGGAGGGCGAAGCGCCGGTCAAGGACGCTGCCACCAGACAGGCAGTGAAACGTGCAGCCGACGCGATCTACAAGGATCTCGTGCGCACGAAGATCGCGATCGAGAAGCGGCGCCCGGACGGCCGCGGCACGGAGGAGATCCGCCCGATCGAGACCGAGGTCGGCGTGTCGCCCCGCACGCACGGCTCGGCGCTCTTTACCCGCGGGCAGACGCAGATCATGACCCTCTGCACGCTCGGCACCGCCAAGGAGCAGCAGAAGATCGACGACCTCTCACTGGAGCAGGAGCGCCGGTACATGCACCACTACAACTTCCCGCCCTACTCGGTCGGGGAGACGGGCTTCATGCGGGGGCCGAAGCGCCGCGACATCGGTCACGGCGCGCTCGCGCAGCGGGCCCTCGAGGCGGTGATCCCGAGCCCGGAGGACTTCCCGTACACCATCCGTCTCGTCTCGGAGACGCTCGAGTCGAACGGCTCGTCGTCGATGGGCTCGGTGTGCGGCTCGACGATGGCGCTCCAGGATGCGGGCGTGCCGATTGCGGCGCCCGTCTCCGGCATCGCCATGGGCCTCGTCAAGGAGGGAGACGACTACGTCATCCTCACCGACATCCAGGGCGCGGAGGACCACCTGGGCGACATGGACTTCAAGGTCGCAGGCACCGAGCAGGGCATCACGGCGCTGCAGATGGACATCAAGATCACCGGCGTCACGCAGGAGATCATGCGCAGCGCGCTCGAGCAGGCGAGACAGGCCAGGGCGTTCATCCTCGAGCGGATGGCGCAGACGATTCAGGCGCCGCGTGAGGAGCTCGCCGGCCACGCGCCCCGCATCACGGCGATCAAGATCAACCCCGAGTTCATCGGCATGGTGATCGGCAAGGGCGGCGAGACGATCCGCTCGCTCGAAGCCGACTACGACGTGCAGATCGACATCGAGGAGGACGGCACGATCCTCATCTACGCCACGGAGGGGGACAAGGCTGCCGCGGCGATCGCCACCATCCAGGCGATGACGAAGGAGCCCGAGGTCGGCGACACGTACACCGGCAAGGTCGTGAAGACGACTCAGTTCGGTGCGTTCGTGGAGTTGAAGAAGGGCACCGACGGGCTGCTGCACGTCTCCAACGTCGGCCCCGGCCGCGTCGGCCACATCGAGGACGTGATCACCCGCGGCGACGTGCTGGACGTGATCGTGCAGGAAGTCGACAAGGAGCGAGGCCGCATCGGCCTCAAGCTCGTGGCGAAGCACGAGAACGGCAGTCTCGTCCAGCCCGAGGAGTTGATCGAGCGCGCAAAGGATGCCCCGCCGCGTCCCCCCGAGGAGCCTCGCGGCGACCGCCGCGGAGGCCGCGACCGCGGTCGACGCTAGCTTGTTGGGCGCAAGGGGTGGGATCCGCCTTGCGGCAGATCCCACCCCGCGCGAAGATCCCTGAAGGGGCCCGCCCGCGGGCCCACACCCTCCTCTCCGGCGCAAGCAGCGCGAATCCGCAGAAGCGGATCCCCGCTGCGCGCGAAGATCCCTGAAGGGGCCCGCCCGCGGGCCCAACACCCTCCTCTCCGGCGCAGGGGGTGGGATCTGCCTCGCGGCGGATCCCACCCCGCGCGAAGATCCCTGAAGGGGCCCGCCCGCGGGCCCACACCCTCCTGTCCGGCGCAAGGGGTGGGATCCGCCTTGCGGCAGATCCCACCCCGCGCGAAGATCCCTGAGGGGGCCCGCCCGCGGGCCCACACCCTCCTGTCCGGCGCAAGCAGCGCGAATCCGCAGAAGCGGATCCCCGCTGCGCGCGAAGCACCCCTGAAGGGGCCCGTTCCGCCGGCCAACACCGTCCTCTCCGGCGCAGGCAGCGCGAAGACCGCTGAAGTGGGCGGGGCCTTGAAAAGAGCAAAGGGAGGGTTCCAAAGGGAACCGTAGGTTCCCGGCTTCAGGGGATCTTCGCGCGGATCAGGATCCGCTGAGAAGCGGATCCTGATCCTTGCGCCTGAGATTCAGAGCGTCTTGTTCCCCTTCACGTCATAGCCGCCCACGACCGGCGTATCACCCGAGCCGTCGGCCTTCTGCGGCGTGTAGGAGACCTCGATGCTGGCGTAGTTGAGGCTGCACTGATCCGCAGGTGCGCCCCCCTCGCTGCCACCGGTCTGGTAGCTGGAGACGAGCACCTCCTTGAGCGTGATCTTGAGGAACTCGAGCGGCTTGTCGCCGGCCTTGCGCGCTGTGAGCACGGCCTCCTTGAAGTGCTCCCCGGTCGCGCAGCCGACGAACAGCTTCGGCGAGGCCTTGCTGGTGAGCGCGACGAAGTACAGGTCGTCGAACTGAGCCTTGCCGGCGCCTCCGCCGCCGCCAACGCCGACGGTTCCGACCTGCAGCAGGCCGAAGCTGTAGGACTCGAGATCGAGCTCGCCCTCGTGTCCCGTGGCCGCGCTCTCGCCTTCGATGCCGTCGATCCTCAGGAAGTATTCGACATTCGCCATGCGTCTATGCCTCCAGGGCGGTCAGGGTCAGGGTGAAGGTGACCGAGCGCCCGGGCAGCTTCGCCGCCGGCTCGATCGCGTAGCTGCCGGAGGCACCGGCGTAGCTGCCGGTACCGCCGACGATCGCGTGCGCCGACCCCTCCAGGCCGCCGGCGCCGAGGCCGAACAGCTGCCCATCGGGGAGTGTGAACGTGTGCAACGACACACCCGCCGTCATTGACGCGCTACGGAAGTCGCCGATCGGGCGGAAGGAGTCGTCGAGCAGCTCGCCGAACGGCGCGTCGTCCTGTGCCCCGCCGGCGCGCGGATCGCGCAGGCCAGGAGCGTTGCGGAGCGAGCGCACGTGTAGCTTCAGAGCCTTCTGCTCTTCGCGCGCCGGCGGTGCCGGAGTGCCGCCGCCGTCGATCGCCTTGGCCACGGCGACGCCACCGGCGCCGATGCCCACAAGCGCTCCCGCACCGAGCACCATCCGGCTCAGCGCGCCGCGCCTGGTCGTCTGGGTTCCGAGCTCGCCCATCGCGTTCACCGCCCCTTGAGCACGTTCGAAGTGAGGTCGGCCGTGAAGCGGTCGACGTAGACGGTGCCGCCCGGACCCCGCAGGTAGATCCCGTGGTTCGTGATCTCGACCTTGAACTGCCCGTTGGGACTGACGAGGTTGGCGGGGCCGGCTTCGCCGGGGTCTCCCTTGTCTCCCTTGGGCCCGGTGTCTCCCTTGGGCCCGGTCTTGCCCGGGTCGCCCTTTTCGCCCTTGGCGCCCTTCTCGCCCTTCGTCCCCGGCGGGCCTGCCGGGCCCTGGGGCCCGACGACGTTCCACTCGATGCGGCGCCCTACCGGACAGCCGTCGTGCTTGCGGCGGTCGGCGTCGAGGAGGCGGATCAGCCCTCCCGGGAGCGCGCACGCGCGGATGGTCTCCGTCGAAGGGACGTCGAACTTTGCCCACGCGGCGTGCCCGGCGAACCCGAGCGTGCCAACGGCGAGCCCGACGGCGAACGGCAGCGTACGGCGGCCTGGCGGCTTCGTCATTCCGGGTCCTCCTGATGTCGACCGCAGTAACCAGTCGCAGTGAAGTTCCGGCCGATCGGCCGGGCCATCCCCCTGAAGGAGGATCCCAGGTGAGGGGTCTGTACGATCCTCGCCGTGCCGGACCACGACCTCACGACGCTCTCCTCGGGGGCGCGGGTGACCAGCGAGCGCGTGCTCAGCGTGCGCTCGATCTCGCTCGGTCTCTGGATCGGCGCCGGCTCGCGCGACGAGCCGCCGTCCAAGGCCGGGATCTCCCACTTCATCGAGCACCTCCTGTTCAAGGGCTCGGACCGCTACTCCGCGCAGGAGATCGCCGAGATCTTCGACGCCATGGGAGGCGAGCTGAACGCGGCGACCTCGCGTGAGACGACGGTGGTCTACACCCGCATCCCTGATTCCCACCTCGAGCGCGCGCTCGACGTGATGGCCGACATGGTCTTCGCGCCGTCGTTCCACGACGTCGACTCCGAGCGCGACGTCGTGCTCGAGGAGATCGCCATGGTCGACGACAACCCGCAGGACCTGGTGCACGATCTGGCGGCGGAGGCGGTCTTCGGCTCCCATCCGCTCGGGCGTCCCGTGATCGGCACGGCACACGTCATCTCGTCGGTCTCCAAGCGGTCGCTGCGCTCGTACCACGAGGCGGCGTACGTGGGCGCCAACGTCGTGCTGGCCGCGTCCGGCAACCTCGAGCACGACCGGCTCGTCGAGTTGCTCGCAGGGCGCCGCAGCATCGGGGGCGAGCCGCCACGGCTGGCGCGCAAGCCGCTCGCGCGTATCCCGACGCCCGGGTTCCGCTTTTTGCGGAAGGACACGGAGCAGTACCACGTCTGCCTCGCGGGGCCCGGCGTCTCGCGCTCCGATCCGCGTCGCTACGCGGCGACGCTGCTCGACGCCATCGTCGGCGGCTCGGCGTCGTCGCGCCTGTTCCAGGAGATCCGAGAGAAGCGTGGGATGGCGTACGCGGTCTACACCTATGCGTCGCAGTACGTCGACGGCGGCCAGGTTGGCCTCTACGTCGGCACGAGGGAGGAGAACCTCGCCGAATGCCTCGACGTGGCCGCCGCCGAGCTCGCCGACGTGGTGGCGGGGAACATCCGTCCGGCAGAGCTGGACCGGGCCAAGGAGAACCTCAAGGGACGCCTGCTGCTGTCGCAGGAGTCCATGTCGAGTCGGATGACCAGGCTCGGCAAGTCGATCCTCACGAACACCGAGCTCGTGCCCGTCGAGGAGACCGTCCGCCGGATCGAGGCGGTCACGGTGGAGGACGTCGCGGCCCTCGCGGGCGAGGTGCTCTCCCCCCACGGGCTCTCGGCCGCGTGCATCGGCCCGAGCGAGGAACGATTCCGTGCGGCGATCGAGCGGGTGAACCCCACGCTGCTCGCGCGGGCGGCATGAGCTCGTCCACGCTCCCGGGGCCAGGAGCGTGAGGGTCGCGCTCTACGGGGCGGCCGGCAAGGTCGGCACCGCGATTCGACCGGCGCTCCAGGCCGCCCGGCACGAGGTCGTGGATGCGCGCGCGGCCGGGCCTGCGGGCTGCGACGCGGCAGTCGACTTCACCACGCCCGATGCTGTGGTCGGCGACATCGAGGCGTGCCTCGAGGCAGGTGTGCCGGTGGTGATCGGCACGACCGGGTTCGACACCGACCGTGTCCACGGCCTCGCGCAGGCGGCAGGCATTCCGTGCTTCTTCGCCCCGAACTTCGCGCTCGGGGCGGTGCTCATGATGCGGTTCGCGGAGGAGGCGGCACGTGCCTTCCCGCGCGCGGAGATCGTCGAGCTCCACGCGGAGACGAAGCGCGACGCGCCCTCTGGCACGGCGCGGGCGACGGCCGCGCGCATGGGCACCGAGCCCGCGATCCACTCGGTGCGCCTGCCGGGCCTCGTCGCGCACCAGGAGGTGATCTTCGGCGGCCCGGGGGAGATCCTCACGCTCCGGCACGACACGACCTCGCGTGAGGCCTTCGCGTCCGGCGTCCTGCGCGCGCTCGAGCGCGTGCGCGACCTGCCTCCGGGTCTCACCGTCGGCCTCGACGCTCTCCTGTGATCACCTTCACCATCGGCGACCTGACCGTCCAGCGGGTGGACGCCATCGTGAATGCCGCGAACAGCTCGCTCCTCGGCGGAGGGGGCGTGGACGGGGCGATCCACCGGGCCGGAGGGCCCGAGATCCTGGCCGAGTGCCGGCTGCTGGGCGGCTGCGAGATCGGGGACGCGAAAGCGACGACCGCAGGTCTCCTGCCTGCCCGCTGGGTCGTCCACACGGTCGGCCCCGTGTGGCGCGGCGGAGAGGCCGGTGAGCCGGAGCTGCTGGCCTCGGCACACCGGCGCTCGCTCGAGGTCGCGCTCGACCTCGGTGCCCGGACCGTTGCCTTCCCGGCAATCTCGTGCGGGATCTACGGCTATCCGCCCGAACTGGCCGCACCGGTGGCGGTCGGCGCCGCGGCGGAGTTCGCGAAGCGCTTCGTAGAGGTGCGGTTCGTCTTCCGCGACGAAAGCCTGCGCCGCACGTTCTCGGACGCTACTCGGGCCTCCCGTCTCGAGACCTAACTCCGGGCGCGCAGAGCCGCCAGAAGCTCCTGGTGGCGCCGCTCCTCGTCGGAGACCTCGTCCTCGGCCGGCTTGCGCGTCCGGCTCATGATCGCGTTCATGGGCTTGACGACGAAGAAGAACACTGCCCCAGCGATCGCGACGAACTGGATCACGGCGGTGATGAAGGCGCCGTAGCGGAAGACGGCGTCGTTGATGGTGAACGTCAACCCGCTGAAGTCTGGCTTGCCGATGATCATCGCGATCACGGGCATGATGAGATCGTCGACGAAGGAGCCGATCAGCGCCGCGAAAGCGACGCCCATGACGAAGGCGACCGCCAACTCCACGATGTTGCCGCGCAGAAGAAAGTCCTTGAACTCCTGGAGCATCTGACCCTACCTCCCGTTAGGCGACGTCAGATGCGCGTCAATCTACGGCACGGACCGATCCTTCTACAATCCATTGCGTGCTCGGCGAAGTGCTCACGGCGATCGCGACGCCGTTCGACCGAAACGGCGATGTGGCGCTCGACCGCTTTCGGGCGCTCTGCTCCTACCTCGTGGACAACGGCTCCGACGGCCTCGTCGTCACGGGCACCACCGGCGAGGCGCCGACGCTCTCCGACGAGGAGCGGTTCGCGCTCTACGAGGCCGCCGTGGACGAGGTCGGCGACCGCGCGAGCGTCGTCGCCGGTACCGGTACGTATTCCACCGCACACTCTGTGCATCTGACCGAGCGGGCGGCCGCGATCGGCGTGAACGGACTTCTCGTTGTCGCGCCCTACTACAACAAGCCGCCGCAACGGGGGATCGTGCGCCACTTCGAGGAGATCGCGGCGGTCAGCGATCTGCCGATCGTCGCCTACGACATCCCGGGTCGCGTCGTGATCGAGATCGAGCAGCCGACGATCGCGCTGCTGGCCGAGATCCCCACCGTGCGCGCCGTCAAGCAGGCCAAGCCCGACCTCGGGGCTGCCAGGAACGTCGTCGCGTCGGGGCTCGACCTCTACGCGGGCGACGACGACCTCATCTTCCCGTTCCTCGGCGTGGGCGGCGTGGGTGGGGTCTGCGTCCACACGCACCTGGTGGGGCCTCGTGTGAAGGAGATGATCCGTCGCCACCAGGCCGGCGACGTCGAGGGCGCCCGGGCGCTCGACGAGGAGCTCCGGCCGTCGATCGAGCTGTTGCGCGTGGCGACGAACCCGATCGCGATCAAGTGCGCGCTCAACCTGCTCGGTCACGACGTCGGCGGCCTGCGTCTGCCCCTCGTCGAGGCCACCGACGAGGAGACGGCGCAGGTGCGCGGCTGCCTCGAGCGCCTGGGCTTGCCGGAGCGGGCCGCCGCCTGATACTGGAGCGAGCGCGCGCCACGTCGTCGCGGGCGGCTGGGCCCGGCTCGTCGCGGGCGCCCGGTCACCGGCTCTCTTGCGCAACCCGAGTAGCGATTCTGGCCCCTGATCGCGGGCGGACCCCTGTGGCGTTTTTCGTCGGCGCATGGGACGCACGGTGGCAAACGCCAGCACCAGAGCAGCGGATCCAGCGCTTGCAAAGGGGATTGCCTGCATAGACTCAGAGGCATGAGCAGCGCGCTCAGGATCATCCCGCTCGGCGGTCTCGGCGAAGTCGGGAAGAACATGACGGTCTACGAGCTCGGGGACGACGTGATCGTCGTCGACTCGGGACTCGCGTTCCCGCGCGACGAGCATCTCGGCGTCGACCTCGTCCTGCCCGACTTCGGCTACCTGCTCGACAAGCACGTGCGGGCGATCGTCCTCACCCACGGGCACGAGGATCATGTCGGCGCCTTGCCCTACGTCCTGCGCGAGGTCGATGTGGGGGAAGTGATCGCGACCCGGCTCACGCTGGGCTTGATCAAGTCGAAGCTCGACGAGCACGGGCTGGGAGCGACCACCGACCTCCGCGAGGCAGACCCGTCTGCGGCGCCGGTCGAGCTCGGGCCGTTCCGTCTGGAGTTCGTGCGCATGGCGCACTCGATCCCCGACTCGGTCGCGCTCGTGGTCGAGACGCCGGCAGGGCGAGTCGTGCACACCGGCGACTGGAAGCTCGACCACACACCGGTCGACGGCCTCAAGACGGACGTCGGCCGCCTCGCCGAGATCGGCAACCGCGGCGTCGATCTGCTCCTCGGCGACTCGACGAACGCCGAGCGGCCGGGCATGACCGGGTCCGAGCGGCTCGTGGGCGAGGCGTTTCAGCAGCTGATCCCGCTACGCAAGGGTCGGATCCTCGTGGCCACCTTCGCCTCCAACATCCACCGCATGCAGCAGGCCGCAGACGTGGCGATCGCGAGCGGCCGGCAGGTGGCCGTCGTCGGCCGCTCGATGCGCAAGAACATGAACATCGCGCGCAACCTGGGCTACATCGACGTTCCGGAGCACGCGCTGGTGCGCCCGCAGGAGGCGATGGAGCTGCCGCCCGGACAGGTGCTCATCCTCTGCACCGGCAGCCAGGGTGAACCGATGTCGGCGCTCACGCGCATCGCGTACGACGACCACGGCAGCGTCAGCGTCGAGCGCGGCGACACGGTGATCATCTCGGCCAAGCCGGTGCCGGGGAACGAGCTTCGCGTGCACGACGCGATCAACCGCCTCGCGAAGATGGGCGCCGAGGTGCTGCATCAGGAGATCGCGCCCGTGCACGTCTCGGGCCACGCGTGCTCGGAGGAGCTGCGCACCCTGCTCTCGATCTTGCGTCCCAAGGCGGTGATGCCGATCCACGGCGAGTACCGCATGCTCGCTGCGCACGCGCAGCTGGCGCGGGAGGCCGGCGTGCCCGCGGGGAGCATCCTGCTCGCCGAGAACGGCTCCGTGATCGAGCTCACGCCCGCCGGGGCGCGCATCGCCGACAGGATCGAGGCGGGCGTGACGTTCGTCGACGGGCTGGGCGTCGGAGACGTGCAGGATGTCGCGCTCCGCGACCGCCGACGGCTCTCCGAGGACGGCGTCCTGATCGTGGTGACCACGGTCTCGCTCACCAACGGGGGCGACATCGCGCCGCCCGAATTGATCGCGCGCGGGTTCGCCGAGGACGACGAGCTCCTTGCCGACCTGCGCGCCGAGGCGGAACGGGTCGTCGCGGGGCTGGCGTCGGACGGCATCAACGAGATCAAGCTCCTGCAGGAGCACATCCACGACGAGATCGGCCAGCTGGTCTATGACCGAACGCGCCGGCGGCCGATGGTCCTGCCCGTGGTGATCGAGGTCTGAGGAAGCAACGATGAGCGACTGGGTAAGCGTGATCGAGCTGAACGCGAGGGATGCGGTGGGCGCGCGCCGCCTCGTCGCGCAGCTACGTGCCTGCGAGGCCTCGGCGCTCGCGTTCTGCCGCCTGCTCGAGCGCTGGAGCCGCGGTGACGCGGTTCCAGCCACGGCGGGAGCCCGGAACGCGGCGCTGCGCCACGCCGCCGACCGCGTGGAGACGGCGCTCGCCGGGCTCGAGCAACCGCTGTCGGAGTACCTCGTCGCGCTCGAGCCGGAACGGACCGAGGGCCGCTCGTGGTACGGCGGGCCGGGCGCGGGCGAGCTCGTCGAGTGGCGCCCGGTGCTCGACCGGGCCGGCGTGCACGCGTGCCCGAACCGCGTCGCATCGGCGTATCTCGAGCTCGCTGTGCTGGTACGGGCGCTGGAAGGGCTCTCCGACGCGGCGCGGATCGAGGCCCTGCCCGACCGCTCGTCGCTGTGGGCAGGGCTGTTCGACCTGCGCGACACGCTGTTCGACTCGACGGTGGACGACTTGCGCGCGCTCGCCGCGTAGCTCGAGCGCGCTCGGCGCCGGTACGGGTCTAGGCTCCCGCGCGTGGAGCCTCCACGCATCGTTGTCGTTGGATCCGTCAATCTCGACCTGGTCGCCCGGGTCGAGCGGCTGCCGCTCCCAGGTGAGACGCTGACGGGTGCGACGCTCGAGCGCGTGCCCGGCGGCAAGGGGGCCAATCAGGCTGTCGCTTGCGCGCGCCTGGGCGCCGTGGTGACGATGATCGCCGCGGTCGGCAGCGACCCGTTCGCGGACGAAGCGCTCGCGGGGCTGCGAGAGGCTGGCGTGAGACTCGACCTTCGCGTCGTGGACGCTCCGACCGGTCTCGCGCTGATCGAGGTCGACGCGACCAGCGAGACGACGATCGTCGTCTCCCCCGGCGCGAACGCGACCCTGGGCGAGACGGGAGAGCTGCCGCCGCACGACGCCGTCCTCTGCCAGCTCGAGGTGCCGGACGAGGCGGTTGTCTCCGCGTGGGAACGCTGTACGGGCCTCTTCTGCCTCAACGCCGCCCCCGCCCGGCCGGTGGAAGTCGACCCCGACCTCGCCGTCGTCAACCGGCACGAGCTGGGGGCGCTCGGAGCGCGAGACGGGCTCGTCGCGCTCACGCTCGGGGCCGAGGGCGCGGTGCTGCTCGAGGGTGGGGACGAGGTGGCGCGTGCGGCGCCACCGCACGTCGACGCGGTCGACGGCACGGCCGCCGGAGACGCGTTTACCGCGTGTCTCCTGGTGTCGCTGCTCGAGGGGCGGGAGCGGGAGGACGCGCTGCGCCGCGCCTGTGCCGCCGGTGCGCTCGCGGCGTCGCGCTTCGGCGCCCAGCCGTCGCTGCCCGCGGCTGCGGAGATCGACGCCGTGCTCAGGGCTCGTTGACGAGCGCTGCGGCCGATCGGCTCCGACCGACCACGCGGTTCGTGCTCTGCCTGGGCGTGGCGCTGACGATCGGCACCGGTGTCGGGCTCTGGCTCCTGCCCAGCAAGACAGAGTCGTACTGGGCCTGGGTCATCCGGGCGCCGCTGTCCGCCGCGTTTCTGGGTGCGGGGTACGCCAGCGCCGCGGCGAGCCTCGGGCTCGCGTTGCGATTCGGCCGCTGGACACTCGCACGTTCCTCGGTCGTCAGCGCGCTCGTCCTGACCACGGTTGCGTTCGTCGCGACCGCTCGACACGGCGATACGTTCCTGCTCGGTCGCGGCGACCCGCTCCCCCGTGCCGTGGCTTGGGTCTGGCTCGTCGTGTATCTCGCTCTACCCCCGCTGGCTGCCGTCGCCTTCCTGCTCCAGGAGCTCGGGGCTCGTGCGGGGGACGTGGAGCGCTCGCTCCCGCTGGCGCGCGCGTCGATCGCCGCCCTCGCCCTCGCGGGCGCGGCCGTCGCCGTGCCCGCCGTGCTCCTGCTCGCCGGCTGGGAGCCGCTGCTCACCGCCTGGCCCTGGCCGTTGGCTCCCTTGCCGGACGAGCTGATCGGTGGCTGGCTCCTGACCGCCGCCGTCACGCTCTGCTGGGCCGCGACCCGCGAGCGGGATTGGGCACGAACGCGCGCGTCGGCTGCGGGCGCCGCGGTCTTCGTGATCCTGCTCCTGCTCGCCGCCGTTCGTCTGCGCTCCGGCTTCGAGCACGGGATCGCCGTGGCGATCTACGTCGCTTCCCTCGTCGGGTTCCTCGCCTTGCTGGCGGCGGTGGCCGTTGCAGAGGAGCAGCGCGCACGGCGTGCCGACACCGCCTATGGTGACCGCACGTGAGCGCCACGCCGATCATCCTCGACTGCGACCCGGGGCACGACGACGCGATTGCCCTCCTGCTGGCTCTGGCGAGCCCGGAGCTGGAGCTCTTGGCCGTGACCACGACGTACGGCAACCAGACGCTGGAGAAGACGACCGCGAACGCGCTGCGCGTGCTCGAGCTCGCGGACCGCGACGACGTCCCGGTCGCGGCGGGCGCCGAGAGGCCGCTCGTCCGCGAGCTCGTCGTCGCCGCGCACGTACACGGCGAGAGCGGGCTCGACGGCCCTGCGCTGCCCCCGCCGCGGCGCGGGCCCGTCTCGCAGGATGCGACCGGCCTGATCCGCTCCTCAGTCGAGTCGAGCGAGCGGCTGGTGACTCTCGTTCCCACCGGCCCGCTCACGAATGTTGCCCGCTACCTGGACGCGTACGGCACCGCCGGCGTCGAGCGGATCGTGCTGATGGGCGGCGCGATCGCAGAGGGGAACATGACGCCGGCCGCCGAGTTCAACATCTGGGCCGACCCCGAGGCGGCCCAGCTCGTCCTGCACAGCGGGCTCGACGTGACGATGATCGGGCTCGACGTCACGCATCGCGCGGTCACGACACCGCTGGTGCAGGAGCGGCTCCGCGCCGCCGGACGCATCGGGGTCTTCGTGGCCGACCTCGTCGACTTCTTCGCGGTCTACCACCAGCAGACCTACGGGTGGGACGGCGCGCCGATCCACGACGCCGTTGCGGTCGCGCACGTGCTCAGGCCGGGGCTCGTGGACACGGTGCTGCGCAACGTGGAGGTCGAGCTCGAGTCGGACCTCTGCCGCGGGCGTACGGTCGTCGACCTCTGGAACCGCACCGACCGGCCGCCGAACGCCCACGTCGGCGTCGGCCTGGACACCGACGCATTCTTCGACCTCCTCGTCGAGCGCATCGCGGCGCTCGGCTAGCGCGGCCCCACCAGCGGGATGTCGGACCCCCACGAGGAGATCCTGCACCAGTTGGGGCTCGGCGACGAGGATGTCTCCGCGTGGAGAGCGAGCGGGCTCGGCGACGACGCTTTCGCCGGCTGGTTGGCCGATCGGGTCGCACGGCGTCCGGAGGGGACGCGCGCCCGCGAGGTCTACGGCGCCGACGCCGTCCACGACTTCGCACGGCGTGCGATCCTTGCTGCGCTCCGGCTCGAGCCCGGCGATCGCTTGCTCGAGATCGGATGCGGCGGCGGGCTTCTGCTCCGCGATGCACTGGCCGCCGGAGCCGCCGCGACCGGCCTCGACCACAGTGAGGAGATGGTGCGGCTCGCGCGGCACACGGCTCCGGCCGCGGACGTCGTTCACGGCGACGCGCACCAACTGCCCTTCGCCGACGCGTCTTTCACGACGGTCGCGATGTCGGTTGTCTTCTTCTTCCTCGCCGAGCCCAACCGGGTTCTGGCCGAGTGCCGTCGTGTGCTCGTGCCCGGCGGGCGCATCGCCGTCTACACGACGTCGCCCGAGCTGCGAGGCACGCCGGCGGCACCCGAACCGATCGCAAGCCTCGGATACTTCTACGAGGACGACGAGCTCGCCGCGGTCGCACGCCGGAGCGGATTCAAGGCCGTCTCCGTCGAAAACGAGGACGGCGGACAGCTGCTTACCGGGATTGCATAGCGCTGGGGAGGCGTCTCACCGGGATCGCAGGGGGCCGGGCCGTCGGCGCCCCTTCAGGCCGCCAAGGCACGCGGTGAGCCGTACAGTTGTCTCGTGAGCGAGGACGTGATGGTGTTCGTCGAGGTGCCGTCCGGGTCGCGCAACAAGTACGAGCTCGATGCCGAGACGGGGCAGCTCGTGCTCGACCGGCGGCTGTTCACTTCGATGAGCTACCCGGCCGACTACGGCTTCGTGCAGGGGACACTCGGTGAGGACGGCGACCCGCTCGACGCGCTCTGCCTCGTCGGCGAGCCCACGTTCCCCGGCTGCCGGATCCGAGCCCGGGTCGTGGGCGTCTTCCACATGACGGATGCGAAAGGGCCCGACGAGAAGATCCTCTGTGTGCCTCTCAGGGATCCCGCCTGGATGCGGGTCAGCGACGTGCACGACATCCCGCCTGAGCTGCGGAACGAGATCGAGCACTTCTTCCAGGTCTACAAGGACCTGGAGGAGGAGAAGGTCGAGACGCGCGGATTCGGGAACCGAGCGGAAGCGGTGCGGCTCGTCGACGAGGCGCGCGTCAGAGCAGCTCCGCCCGGCTGACTCCTCCGTCTAGCGGACAATCGGCATCAGCTGCCCTCGCTTTCAAGCACGGGCCCGGCAAGCCTGACAGCAGGCTGCGCCTCGCGCTGCGCCTCCTCATCGGGGTGCGGCTGGAAGAAACGCTGCGCGATCACGGTCGGGACGATGGCCGAGAGGATGACGACGCTGATGAGGAGAGAGAACTGCGTCTCGTCGATGATCCCGGCCTGCAGCCCGTACAGCGAGGAGATCGTGCCGAAGGTGAGCCCGGTGGACATCAGGAGCGTCGTGAAGACGGCGTGCGGCGAGCAGTAGCGGCGGGCGAGCGGGTAGACGCCGACGAGCTTGGGCACCATCTTGGCGGCAAACAGCAGCCCGAGGACGGCGAGGTTCGCCCACAGGGCGGACACGGACACGTTCATGCCGCCTTTGAGGAAGAAGAATGGGGTCAGGAATGCGAACGCGACCACGCGCAACCGCTCCTGCTCCTGGCGATGAGCGGCGTAGTGGCCGGAAAGGGCGAGCCCGAGGATGAACGCGGGGAGGACAGCGTGGGAGTTCGCCCGGTCGCCGAGCCACATGAGCAGGAAGAGGCTGGCGAAGACGAGCTTGATCTCGGGCTCGATGACGCGGTCGCCGTAACGGCCGAAGAACCACGGCGAGATGCGCGGCAGGCCGGCGATCAACGCGACCGAAACCCCCACGAACGGGATCATCCACACAGTTGGGGTGATGAACAGGATCGAGAGCGTCGCGGCCGTGCCGAGATCGGTCACGAACGTGGCGGCCATGATCCGTTTGCCGATCACGGTCTGGTTGAGACCGGTCTCCACGAGCACCGCGTAGACGACCGCCAGGCTCGTCGTCGACAGCGCGATGCCGGCGATCTTCGCCGCGTCGCCGGTCCAGCCGAGCGCCCAGTAGGCGAACGCCATACAGACGAAGAACGGCGCCGCGAAGGAGACGACCCCGATCGCACTGCTCGCTCTCCACTCGCGCTTGAACTGTGGCACGTCCACCTCCGCGCCGGCCAGGAACGTCAGCACGATGCCGGCGAACGAGCCGACGAACGACAGCCACTCGGGGACGGCGACGTCGAATACGTTCCCGATCACGACACCCAGCGCGAGCTCGATCAACGCCACCGAGATGCCAACCTCGACCGACACGATCGAGGCGATCAGCACCGCCGCCACCAGGACTACTGCAAGTGCCAGCTCGCTCACCTCTACCTCCTGCATCCGAAACGGCTGGGGTAGAGGCCATCAGCCCCGAAGGGCGGTTAGCGCGAGCCTCATCGCGCGTACGAGCTGAGCGCACGATACCGGCGCCCGGCGTGAGGGTTCAGGGCTCGCTCGGCGTGCCGCCGATCAGATCCTCGACCCGCTCGAGCGCGGGCTCCCAGCGGCGCTCGCGGGCGGCGTAGCGGTGTCGCGCCCGCGCCAGCCTGTGCGAGCCCTCACCATAGACGCGCTTCGCCCACGTCGAGTCGGGCTTGGCCAGACGCAGCGCTCCGACCAGCGCCACCCCCGGCACCGCGATCGCCACGAGCCCGAGTTTCAGCTTGCCCTTGAGGACGCAGACGACGATCAGCGCGATGTGCAGCACGAGCGAGACGGCGAGCGCGAAACGTGACACCTCGCTGTCGGTGTCCACGCCGATGGGCGAGGCCAGTGTGAAGCAGCCCAGCGCGAACACGAACCCGATCACGACGGCGTCGACGGAAGATCGCCCCTCGGTCGCCCAGTAGACGTCGTCGAGCCGGAACCAGAGAGCGAACTCGTCCAGCGTGAGTGCCGCGCCGGCGCCGAACACGGCTGCAAGCAGAAGTCGCGTGAAGCCGTCGGGTCGGAACGAGACGAAGAACAGACCACTGATCAACAGCATCAGGATCCCGGGCACGAGGTGGTGGACGTGGACGCCGCCCGACGAGGCACTTCCCCACCCCTTCAGGCGGGCGAGCCGCGTGTACAGCCGCGTGCCGGCGAAGGTGAGCACGAACGCGAGCAGGCAGATGAGGAGCGGCTCACGGCCGGCCTTGTACACGTGCACGTCGTAGCCGGGGACGAACCAGAACAAGTCGCTCACGAGCGGGAGTCTACGGCGCCCCTCCGCAGGAACGACGGCGGGGAGCGAGAAACCGGCACGTGCCATGGCTCAACGGAAGCGAAAGCGACAGCTCAAGCCACGCACCCCCGCACGGGTCAGGAAGAAGAAGAGGCGCCAGACCCGATCGCACCACCATCCCGAGCTCTGGGGGCTCGGGATGGCCGCGGTCGGCACCCTCCTCGCGACGGTGCTCTGGTTCGGCTGGGACGGCGGCTCGGCCGGATCCTGGGTGGCCGACGGCGCGCGCGACGTGCTGGGGACGGCCGCGTACGCCGTCCCGCTCGTCCTCGTCGTGCTCGGCGGCCTGATGCTCGTGCGGAGCGCACTCGTCGACCTGCGCCCGTTCCGCACGGGGCTCGCGGTCGGCGCCATCGGGCTGATGATCGCGCTCGGTCGCGATCACGGCGGCGTCGTGGGCCAGGCGCTCGGCGGCGGTCTGGCCAAGGTCGTCGGGGAGACGGGCGCCGTGATCATCGGGGTCGCTCTCTTCCTCGCGGGCTCGCTGCTCGTCAGCGGCGCGTCGGCCGGCGCGGTGCTCCGCCGCTCGGGTCATGCCGTGCGGCGCGCCGGCTCGGCTGCCAAGCGGACGCTCGAGGGCTTCGAGTGGAGCGACGCGGAGAGCGTGCGGCTCCCGCTCCCGGACGTTGCCCCGCCGCCGTCGTATCGCGGACGCCATCCCGTCGACGGGGTGGAGGCCTATCCGGACGTCGTCGGCCCGGCGCCGGCCACGGCCTCGCTCCTCGCGCAGGCCGGAACGGAGCCGGACGCGGTCACGGACGAGCAGGCGCCCATCTTCCCGCCTGCACTGAGCGGCGCCGACTACCGGCTGCCGGATCGCACGCTGCTCAAGGCGTCGCCGCCCGCGGCCAAGGGGTCGGGCGAGACGAGCGCGCGCACCGCAGACCTGCTCGTGCAGACGCTCGCGCACTTCGGCGTCGACGCCACGATCGTGGGTCAGATCGCCGGGCCCCGCGTCGTCCGCTACGAGCTCCAGCTCGCGCCGGGCACGAAGGTCTCGAAGGTGGCGGCGCTCAAGGACGATCTCTCGTACGCGCTCGCCACGACCGAGATCCGCATCCTCGCGCCGATCCCGGGCAAGCAGGCCGTCGGCGTGGAGGTGCCGAACCTCTCGCCCAAGCTCGTCACGCTCGGTGACATCTTCGACGACCTGCCGGGAACCGCGTCGCCGCTCTCCGTCTGGATCGGCAAGGACATCTCCGGCAACGCCGTCTGGACCGACCTCGCGCGGATGCCGCACCTGCTCATCGCCGGCACCACCGGGCTCGGGCAAGTCGGGCTGCATCAACACGCTGCTCACGTCGATCCTGCTCCGCGCCACGCCCGACGAGGTGCGGCTGATCCTGGTCGATCCGAAGCGGATCGAGCTCAACTACTACGAGTCGATCCCGCATCTGCTGACACCGGTCGTCTCCAGCCCGAAGGAGGCCTCGGCGGTGCTGCAGAACGTCGTCGCGGAGATGGAGCGCCGCTACGAGCGCCTGTCGATCGTGCGGGCCCGGAACCTGCCGGAGGCGAACCGCGCCTTCCGGGCGCGTGGGGAGGAGCCGCTGCCGTACCTGCTCGTCGTGATCGACGAGCTCGCCGACCTGATGATGGTCTCGCCGCAGGCGGTGGAGGACGCGGTGATCCGGCTCGCGCAGAAGTCGCGCGCGGTCGGCATCCACCTCGTGCTCGCGACGCAGCGCCCGTCGGTCGATGTGATCACGGGGATGATCAAGGCGAACGTGCCGTCGCGCATCGCCTTCGCGGTCTCCAGCCAGACCGACTCGCGCGTGATCCTCGACACCTCGGGCGCGGAGAGCCTGCTCGGGCAGGGCGACATGCTGTTCAAGCCGCTCGGCACGTCACGCCTGCAGCGCGTGCAGGGCGCGTACGTGTCCGAGGACGAGATCGCGCTCGTCGTGGAGCAGTGCCGCGCGCAGCGCGGCCAGGAGCTGGACGAGAGCCTGCTCGAGGCGCCGGAGGCCGCCGCCGGAGGCGCACGACGAGGACGGCGACTTCGACCCCGACGAGGACCCGCTGCTCGACAAGGCGATCGAGATCGTCGTGCAGACGCAGACGGCGTCCGTCTCGCTCATCCAGCGCCGTCTGCGCGTCGGCTACACGCGCGCCGGCCGGCTGATCGACATGCTCGAGCGGCGCGGCATCATCTCCGGCTACGAGGGCTCGAAGCCGCGCCGCGTGCTGATCGAGGAGCACCAGCTCGCGTCCGTCGATCGTCTGACGCTCCGACTGATCGGCCGTCGGCAGGCTCCGCCATTCAGGTGCGCGGTTCCCGGTAGTGGCCGCTTGCCGCCAACTTCTCGGGTTCCGAATCGAGCGTCGAACTCGCCGGGATATCCACCCGACGACACTGCACGTCCCAAGGAGGGAATGTGACGCATCGCAAGAACGCTTCTCGGCCTCGTGCTGGCGCTGGCCGCAGTCGCTCGCACTCGCCGTCGCCTCGACCGGCTCGGCCAAGCCGGCTCAGACGCGACGAAGGCCGCCGTCATCACCGACATCGGCGGTCTCGGCGACAAGGGCTTCAACGACCTGTGCGCGAAGGGGCTCAAGGACGCCCAGAAGCAGCTCGGAATCGACGGGGCGTGTCTTCATCTCGAAGTCGAGCGCCGACTACATCCCGAACCTCTCGACGGCGGCACGCGGCGGGTACAACCCCGTCGTCGTGTGCGGCTTCCTGATGGGCGCCGACATCGAGAAGGCGGCGAACCGCTTCCAGAACACGAGCTTCGGCATCATCGACTACAGCAACTCGTTCATGAAGAGCCGGCCGAAGAACCTGCGCGGCGCGCTCTTCTCGGAGGATCAGGCCGGGTACCTCGCCGGCGTCGCCGCGGCGACCGCGTCGACCGAACGGCGTCAGCTTCGTCGGCGGCCAGTCGCTGCCCGCCGTGGTCGCGTTCCTCGCCGGCTTCCTCGCCGGCGCGAAGGCGACGAAGAAGGGGATCAAGACGCAGGCCGGGTACTCCGAGACCTTCACCGACCAGGCGAAGTGCAAGGAGATGGCGCTGAACCAGATCGCTGCCGGCTCGGGCGCGGTCTTCGCTGCCGCGGGCGGCTGCGGTCTCGGCGCTCTGCAGGCCGCCAAGGAAGAGGGCAAGTGGGGTATCGGCGTGGACACCGACCAGGCCTTCCTCGGCCCGCACATCCTCACGAGCGCGACGAAGCACGTCGACCTCGGCGTCTTCCGGATGATCCGCGACGTCAAGGAGGGCACGTTCGTCGGCGGCGAGGACGCGATCTACACCGTCAAGAACGGCGGCCTCGGCTTCGGCAAGGTGAGCGTCAAGGCGCCGAACCGCGCGAAGCTGATCGCCAAGCTGACGGCTGTCTCCAAGCTGATCGCGGACGGGAAGATCAACCCGCCGGCGAAGTAGCGAACGACGTAGCAGACCCACTGCCGAAGGGCGGGCCTCGTGCCCGCCCTTCGCACGTCCGGCGGCAGCGCGCGCGCCACGCCTGGCCAGTCCACACCGTAGAATCCCGCGCCATGGCCGACGCCCCGCTCGTCCTCGAGATGCGTCACGTGACGAAGCGGTTCCCGGGGATCGTGGCGAACGACGACGTCACCTTCGACTTGCGCGAGGGAGAGGTGCACGCGCTCCTCGGCGAGAACGGTGCGGGCAAGTCGACGCTGATGAACGTCCTCTACGGCCTCTACCACCCGGACGAGGGCGAGATCGTGATCAAGGGGAAGCCGGTCAGCCTCGGCTCGCCGCGCGCGGCGATCGACGCGGGCGTGGGCATGGTGCATCAGCACTTCATGCTGATCCCGGTGATGACCGTGGCGGAGAACATCGTGCTCGCGCTGGAGCCGACACGGGACGGCATCCTCTTCGACAACCGTGAGGCGGAGGAGCGGGTCCGCGAGCTCTCGGAGCGTTACGGCACTGGCCGTCGACCCGCATGCCCGCATCCAGGACATCACGGTCGGCCAGCAGCAGCGCGTCGAGATCCTGAAGGCGCTCTACCGCGGCGCGGACATCCTCGTGCTCGACGAGCCGACGGCTGTGCTCACGCCACAGGAGGCGCAGGAGCTCTTCGAGATCATCCGCGGCCTCACGCAGCAGGGGAAGTCCGTGGTGTTCATCAGCCACAAGCTCAACGAGGTGCTCGAGATCGCCGACCGCATCACCGTCCTGCGGCGCGGAAAGCTGGTCGAGACGCTTCAGGCCGCGGGCGCCACGGAGGAGGGGCTCGCGCGGCTGATGGTCGGCAGAGAGGTGCTGCTCCGTGTCGACAAGGGTGCCTCGAGCCCGGGCGCGCCGCTCCTCGACGTCCGCGATCTGCGCGTCTTCGACGACCGCGGCATCGAGAAGGTGCGCGGCGTCTCGTTCCAGGTGCACGCCGGCGAGATCACGGGCATCGCGGGCATCGACGGCAACGGCCAGACCGAGCTGATCGACGCGCTCAGCGGGCTGCGCTCGGTCGCAGCGGGCACGGTCACCATCGGTGGGGAGGACGTCACGCAGCACAGCGCGCACGACCACTACGAGGCCGGGCTGGGTCACGTCCCGGAGGACCGTCAGCGTCGCGGCCTCGTGCTGGAGTTCTCGATCGCCGAGAACATCGCCCTCCACGACTACCGCAACGAGCACGGACTCGCGTCTCGGCTGGCTGTTCCTCGGGCAGGATGGTCGAGCGGGCACGACGGCTGATCCGCGAGTTCGACGTGCGCGGCGGCGGCCCGAACACGCGGGGCGGAGCGCTCTCCGGCGGCAACCAGCAGAAGGTCGTGCTCGCGCGCGAGATCGACCGCAACCCGAAGGTGCTGATCGCGGCGCAGCCGACGCGGGGCCTCGACGTGGGAGCGATCGAGTTCGTGCACCGCCGTCTCATCGAGGAGCGCGACGAGGGGCGAGGCATCCTGCTCGTGTCGCTCGAGCTCGAGGAGGTCCTCTCGCTCTCCGACCGGATCCTCGTCATCTACGAAGGGGAGATCGTGGGCGAGTTCCCGCCCTCGGCAACGGAGGAGGAGCTCGGTGTGGCGATGACCGGCGGCGGCCGGCCCCGGTCGGAGGCCGTGGCGTGAGCGAGTCCGCCCCGACGCCTCCGCCCGGCCAGGATCCCTCCGGCCTGGGCCCGGAGGTGAGGCAGTCGCTCGCCGAGCGCTACGGCCTCGCGCAGAAGGCGGGAGGGGTCGTGGCGCCGCTCCTCACGGTCGTCCTGGCGTTCATCGTCGGCGGCCTCGTCGTGCTCATCACGACGGGCAAGAACCCGCTCACGACCTACAAGGCGATCTTCAACGGCTCCGGCCTGAACTGGCTGTTCCCCTGGGTGACGGGCGACGACCGGCTCAACGCGAGCTTCAACTTCCAGCAGACGCTCCTGATCATGACACCGCTGATCCTCACCGGGCTCGCGGTCGCCTTCGCGTTCCGCTGCGGCATGTTCAACATCGGCGGCCAGGGCCAGTACCTCGTCGGCGCCATCTTCGCCGTGTGGATCGGATCGTCCCTGGAGGGCCTGCACCCGCTCGCGCACATCCTCCTCGCCGTCGTGGTGGCGACCGCTCGCGGGCGCGCTGTGGGCGGGGATCGCCGGCTTCCTGAAGGCCACGGTCGGGGCGCACGAGGTGATCTCCACGATCATGCTCAACTGGATCGCGATCTGCGTGGGGCAGTACCTGTTCGGCCTCGGCGGGCCGCTGCAGAACTCCGAGCAGCCCGACATCCCGATCTCCGAGGCGGTCGTGCCGGGCGCGAAGCTGCCGGTCTTCTGGGGCGATCCCGACTTCCAGGGCCTCTCGATCGGGATCTTCGTCGCGCTCGCCGCGCTCGTCGTGTACTGGTTCCTGCTCAACCGCACGACGCTCGGCTTCGGGGTCAAGGCGGTGGGCTTCAACCCGGAGGCCGCCCGCTACGGCGGCATCAGCGTCTCGCGGAACTACTTCCTCGCGATGGCCATCTCGGGGGCCTTCGCGGGTCTCGCCGGCTCGCTCGACATCCTCGGCTGGCAGTTCAGCCTGGCGCAGAACGACCTTCTCGCCTCACAGGTCGGCTTCGTCGGCATCGCGGTGGCGCTGCTCGGCCGCAACACGGCCGTCGGCGTCGGCCTCTCAGCGCTGCTGTTCGCCGCGCTCGTGACCGGGACGTCGACCCGCAACCTCGATCCGACGATCTTCCAGCCCGAGCTGGCGTCCAACCTCACCCTGCTGATCCAAGGGCTCGTGGTGCTGTTCGTCGGCGCCGACGTGATCGTGCTCACCATTCTCGGCTGGTTCCGGTTCCGGCGCAGGAAACCGGCAACCGCATGACCGTCGCGCCGGCGCCGGTCCCCGAAAACCCGCCTCCGCTCGCGCACCGGGCCGCTGAACGCCTGCCCCGCGGCCTGCGCGCCGTCGCGTGGATCGGCATCGTGATCGGCATCCTCGGCGCCTGGATCGCCCTGCCGCCGGTGACATCGCGGTCGTGGGTGTGGAGCCTCGTGCTGTGCCTGATCGCCGTGATGCTGGGGATCGGCGTCGTCATCCGGGGTGAGCGCCGTTTTGGGGGTTTCGCGATTGCGGCGGGGACGATCGGCTTCGTCGTCGCGTTCCTCGCCACCGAGTCGAGCATCGGCAAGCTGGAGTCGGTCGTCGTCTGGTCGGCCCTGTTCGCCGCGATGCTGCGGTACGCGACGCCGCTCGTGTTCGCGTCGATCGGCGGCATGTTCTCGGAGCGATCGGGCGTAGTGAACATCGGTCTCGAGGGCATGATGCTGATGGGCGCCTTCTTCGCCATCCTCGTCGCCGACAAGGCAGATTCGTGGCCGCTCGGCCTCGTCGCAGGAGTGATCGCCGGGGGTGTCGCAGCGCTTCTGCATGCGTACTTCTCGATCCACCTGCGCTCGGACCAGATCGTCACGGGGACGGCGGTCAACTTTCTCGCGCTGGGCCTTACCGGCTACCTGTACATCGACATCTACGGCACGCGAGGGACACCGACCGACATCCCGAGCGTCCCGAACGTCCAGCTCGGGTTCATCGAGTCGATCCCGTTCTTCGGGGACATCTTCGGCGACATGAACCTGATGATCTGGCTCGCGCTGGCCACGATCGTGCTCTCGTGGGTGGTGATGTTCAAGACGCCGCTCGGCCTCCGCATCCGCTCGGTCGGCGAGCATCCGCGGGCCGCGGACACGGTCGGCATCAACGTGTACGCCATCCGCTACGCGGCCGTCGTCGTCTCCGGCATGCTTGCCGCCGCCGGTGGTGCCTACCTCTCGATCGGCTTCATCAACTCGTTCAGCGAGAACATGACCGCCGGCCGGGGGTTCATCGCGCTCGCGGCGCTCATCTTCGGCAACTGGCGCCCGTTCGGCGCCGCCGCCGCGTGCATGCTCTTCGGCTTCTCGAGCGCGCTCGCCCAGCGACTACCCGAGTACTCGCAGTCCGCCTCCGTCCTCTTCCAGGCGCTCCCGTACGTCCTCACCCTGATCGCGGTGGCAGGCGTCATCGGGCGCTCGATCCCGCCCGCAGCCGTTGGTCGCCCCTACAAGAAGCAATAGTGACGTCCCGCGGCGCGGGAACGCACGCGCCGTGTCGGCGGTCGTGCTCGGGCTGCTCGCCGTGGCCACGATGCCGGTAGCGGTGCTCGCCACGCGCTACTCGGGCTCGTACGACCTGCTCCACGCCGGGTTCGCCATCCCGGTCGCCATGGCGCTCGGCGCTGGCGCGATCGCCACGGGACGATCGGCGCAGCGCTACGACGTGCGGCTGCTCGAGCGCGCGGGTGGCCGCAAGGCAGCCCGGCTCGGGCGCGGGCTAGGCATTGCCGGCTTCTGCCTCGCCTCGAGCGCCCTGGTCGCACTCGCCGTCTACGGCCTTCTGACGTACCTGGAAGATCGATAGACACACGCTCGCCGTGGTCGTCGGCATCGGGTTTGGGCCCGCGGGCGGGCCCCCTGCAGGGGTCTTCGCGCGCAGCGGGGATCCGTTTCTGCGGATTCGCGCTGCTTGCGCCGGACAGGAGGGTGTGGGCCCGCGGGCGGGCCGCTTCAGGGGTCTTCGCGCGGGGTGGGATCTGCCGCAAGGCGGATCCCACCCCTTGCGCCGGTCAGGAGGGTGTGGGCCCGCGGGCGGGCCGCTTCAGGGGTCTTCGCGCGGGGTGGGATCTGCCGCGAGGCGGATCCCACCCCTTGCGCTGGACAGGAGGGTGTGGGCCCGCGGGCGGGCCGCTTCAGGGGTCTTCGCGCGGGGTGGGATCTGCCGCGAGGCGGATCCCACCCCTTGCGCTGGACAGGAGGGTTTGGGCCCGCGGGCGGGCCGCTTCAGGGGTCTTCGCGCGGGGTGGGATCTGCCGCAAGGCGGATCCCACCCCTTGCGCTGGACAGGAGGGTTTGGGCCCGCGGGCGGGCCCCCTGCAGGGATCTTGGCGCGGAGCAGGAATCCGCTCCTGCGGATTCCTGCTCCTTGCGCCCAACAAGACAGGCGGAGCAAGCGTGTGCCAGTAACATGCACCTGCCGCCATGTTCGAGATCGGATCGAGCCTTCGCGAGGCCCGCGAGCGCCAGGGCCTAGACATCACCGAGCTGGAGCTTCAGACGAAAGTTCGCTCGAAGTACCTGCGCGCGCTCGAGGACGAGAACTTCGATCAGCTGCCAGCGCACACCTATATCAAGGGCTTCCTCCGCACGTACGCCGACGCGCTGGGCCTCGACGGCCAGCTGTACGTGGACGAGTACAACTCGCGGTTCGTGGCCGGCGAGGAGGAGATCGATCTGCGGCCTCGTCGCGTGTCGCCCGGCCGGCAGCCCAGGCGACGGCGGGAGGGAGGCGTCGTTGTCGTCGCGCTCGGCGCGATCGCCCTGACGACAGCGCTCGTGATCGCCGCCTGGAAATTCGGCGGTCCCGACGAGCCGAGCGTGCAGGGCGTCCCCCCGGCAGCGAAGACAGCGGCCCAGAACAAGGCCAAGAAGATCGCCGTCGACGTGCGAGCCGTTCGCGGACCGTCGTTCATGGAGGTGCGTCGCGGCTCGAGAGCGGGGGCTCCGCTCTTCAGTGGGACGCTCGAGCTCGGGCAGCGGCAGAGGTTCGCCGCGGCGAGGATCTACCTCTCGGTGGCATCACCGCGCAACGTGGTCGTCAAGCTCAACGGCAACCGTGTCGTCGTGCCGACGAGCGGCGAGCGCCTGCTTCCTTGACGCGTCCCCGCGCGGCGATCGTCGCCACGGGAAGCGAGCTCGTGCGCGGCGAACGGCAGGACCTGAACGGACCATTCTTTGCCCGGGAGGCGTTGTCGCTCGGCCTCCAGCCGGCCCGGATCACGATCGTGGGCGACGACCCGGCGGAGCTCGAGGCGGCGCTGCGTGAGAGCGTCGCGGACGCCGAGATCTGCCTCGTCTCAGGTGGGCTCGGCCCGACGCACGACGACCGGACGGTGGAGCTCGTGGCCAAGGTGGCCGGCCGGGCCATGGTGATCGACGAGGAGCTCGCCGCCCGGATCGAGGCCTTCTCCCGCTCCGTGGCCGAGCGGCTCGGCCGTCCGTACGCGGACTTCGCAGGTGGCGTCCGGAAGCAGGCCACGATCCCCGAGGGCGCGACCGTGCTCGGTCTGGCCGGCACGGCCCCGGGGCTCGTGGTGGAGGACGGCCCGTGCGTCGTCGTCGTCCTCCCAGGGCCACCCGGCGAGCTGCAGCGGCTGTGGCCAAAGGCGCTCGAGGCCGAGCCGGTCCGGCGGGTGCTGGAGCGCACCCGCGTCCCGGGACGGCGTGTGCTCCGCTTCTACGGTGCCAGCGAATCGGCTGTGGCGAAGGCGCTCGAGGACGCTGGAGGAGACGGGGACGGTGTCGAGGTGACGATCTGCGCGCGCGACTTCGAGATCCACGTCGACTTCGTCGTCGAGTCGGGTGCCGACGACCGCGCAGCCGTGCTTGCCGAGCGGCTGCGCGAGCCGCTGGAGCGGTACCTGTTCACGCAGGACGACCGCCGGATCGAGGAGATCGTGCTCGACCTGTGCCGCACCCGCGGGCTCACGCTGGGGACGGCGGAATCCTGCACCGGCGGGCTCGTCGCGGCGCGGCTGACGGACGTGGCAGGGGCGAGCGACGTCTTCCTCGGCGGCGTGGTGGCGTATGCGAACGGGGTCAAGACACGTGAGCTCGGGGTGCCGGAGCGGCTGCTGGCGGCGCATGGCGCCGTCTCCCCGGAGGTCGCGTCGGCGATGGCTGCCGGCGCGCGGGAGCGGCTCGGCGTGGACGTGGCCGTCTCCGTGACGGGGATCGCCGGGCCGGAGGGAGGGTCGGCCGAGAAACCGGTGGGCCTCGTCTTCATCCAGGCGACCGGCCCGGACGGCGAAGAGGCGTTGCGGTTCGAGTTCCCGGGCGACCGGGGGTGGATCCGCAGACGCTCGGCCGTCGCCGCGCTGCACCTCGTGCGGCGACTGTTGACACGAAACCGGCACGAAGAGGTATGAGTTCGACCGGTAGCGTCGATGGAGATGCGACGCTGCGGCTCTTCCTCGCGCTCCAGCTACCCGGTGAGGTGCGTGCCGCCCTCGCCTCGTGGGCGGCGGCCGGCCTCGGCGGTGTCAGGCTCGTGCGGAGCGAGGACCTCCACATCACACTGGCGTTCCTCGGCACCCGCCCGCGGGACGAGCTGCCACGGATCCTCGGCGCGCTTCGAGGGGCGGCGACCGACGCCGGTCCGATGGCCCTTACGCCGCTGCGCTGGCGCGAGACACGCACGGTGGGCATGGCCGTGCTCGGCGACGAGGGCGGCGCCGCCGGGGAGCTCGCGCAGGACCTCCACCACCGTCTCGAGAGGCTGGGCGTGTACGAGCCGGAGCGCCGCAAGTGGCTTCCACACGTCACCGTGGCGCGGTGGCGCGACGCCCCGCGGCGTCGGCTGCCGCCGCCGCCCGGGGGAACATTCGTTCCGTCCGGGGCGGCTGCTTACATTTCCCGCCTGCATCCGTCCGGCGCACGGTACGAGGTGCTGGAGTCAGTCGTGCTCGCTGGAGAGAAGCCCGTACCTCGTCAGAGACCCGTAGGAGGAGTCACGCCATGAACCGCGAGGAAGCCCTCGACGTCACCCTCGGCCAGATCGAGCGGCAGTTCGGCAAAGGGTCGGTGATGCGCATGAGCGACGCCGCGCAGGTGTCGATCGGCGCCGTCTCGACCGGGTCGCTGTCCCTCGACCTCGCGCTGGGCATCGGCGGGTTGCCACGCGGACGGGTGGTGGAGATCTTCGGTCCCGAGTCCTCGGGCAAGACGACTCTCGTCTACCACGTGATCGCGGAGGCCCAGCGGCGGGGCGGCATCTGTGCGTTCATCGACGCGGAGCACGCCATGGACCCGTCCTACGCGCGGCGCATCGGGCTCAACATCGACGACCTGCTCGTCTCGCAGCCGGACACGGGAGAACAGGCGCTCGAGATCTGCGAGCTGCTGATCCGTTCCGGCGCGCTCGACGTCGTCGCCGTCGACTCCGTCGCCGCGCTGACACCGAAGGCGGAGATCGAAGGGGAGATGGGCGACAGCCACGTGGGCCTGCAGGCGCGACTGATGAGCCAGGCGCTGCGCAAGCTCGCCGGCACGCTCAACCGCACCGACACGATCGCGATCTTCACGAATCAGTTGCGCGAGAAGATCGGCGTCATGTTCGGGTCGCCGGAGACCACGCCGGGCGGCCGGGCGCTCAAGTTCTACTCGTCCGTGCGCCTCGATATCCGCAGGATCGAGACGCTGAAGGAGGGCGCCGAGGCGATCGGTAACCGCGTGCGGGTGAAGGTGGTGAAGAACAAGGTGGCGCCGCCGTTCAAGCAGGCGGAGTTCGACATCATCTACGGCTCGGGCATCTCCTGGGAGGGCTCGGTGCTCGATGTCGGCCTGGAGCAGAAGATCGTCACCAAGTCGGGCTCGTACTTCAGCCTCGGCGACGAGCGTCTGGGTCAAGGCCGTCAGAATGCCACCGCCTTCCTGGCCGAGAACCCGGATCTCGTGCAGCAGATCCTCGCCCGCATCCAGCTGGAGGCCGGTCCCGACCAGATCGTCTCCGCCCGGTTGCTGCCGCAAACGAGCGACGCAACCCCGTCCGCAGTCGTTCCGGTGGAGATCGAGGAGGAGGAGGCGGAGGCGGTGGAGGAGGTCGGCGCCGAGGTGTGAGCGAGGACCGGCGGCAGGACGCGGTCGACGCCGCGGCGCGCGCGCTCGCCGTGCGCGATCACACTCGAGCGTCGCTGGCGGCGCGGCTTGTCCAACGCGGCTTCGCGGATGATGACTGCGCGGCGGCCGTCGACGCTCTGGTGCTGTCGGGCTATCTGGACGACGGGCGGTTCGCCCAGCGGCGCGCAGAGACCCTCGCTGACCGCGGGGTCGGCAACGCCTTGATCGACGACGATCTTCGACGCCAGGGGGTGCCGGCCGCCACTGCGGCGGCGGCGATCGCCGAGTTGGAGCCCGAGGCGACGCGCGCCGAGCGCGTGGCCGCAGTTCGTGGCCGGACGGCGCGAACGGCGCGCTTCCTGGCCCGGAAGGGCTTCGCCGCAGAGTCGCTGGAAGCGCTCGTTGCGGACCTCGACGGCCGCACGGTAGGATGAGCGTGCTTCACCCGGCATTTTCTGGCTGCACAGAGAGCATTTTCCGAAACCGCTGAGCACCCACGTGAGATCACCTTCGACCCTCGACCTTGGAACTCTCGACACGGCGCCTCGTTGCCCGGCGGCTCCGCCGTCGCGGCGCCGTTTTCGTGAGGGACGCGCAGGCCCAGGAGCAGGGTAGGTCTAGGAGTACAGGGCGCTTTCGCCGGTTCCGGGGCTGCCGTTGTCAGGCGGAGTGCCGGGTGTGAGCAACCGCGGCCGATCCCGCGGACTGTCGACCCCCTCGAAGGAGGGCTTGGCGCATGCTCACGGTCATCGGGGTGCTGGCAGGTCTCCTCGTCGGGGCCGTGGCGACCGTGGCGTGGCTGCGCACCGGCAGCTCGTCTCGCCTGCGGGAGGCTGAGGATCGGCGTCGACGCCTGACGGAGGAGGCGTCGCGCGAGGCGGAGACGATTCGGCGCGAGGCGCAGATCGAGGCGCGCGAGCAGGCGGTCCGGGTCCGTGCGGAGATCGAGAACGAGGTGCAGGACCGGCGCGTGCAGATCGCGAAGGTCGAAGAGCGCGTTGTTCGGCTCGAGGCCGAGCTCGAGGAGAAGCTCACGGAGGTCGCGCGCCGGGAGCAGGGGATGACCGACCGGGAAACTCACCTCAGGCAGCTGCAGGAGGAGTCGAAGGCGGCGAAACTGGGTGCCATCGACGAGCTGCAGCGCGTGTCGGGCATGACGCAGCAGGAAGCGAAGCAGCAGCTGCTCGAGCGATCGGAGGACCTGATCCGGCACGAGCTCGCGCGAAGCGTCCGCCAGCAGGAGGAGGAGGCGCGCGCGGACGCGCGCCGCCGGGCGCGCGCACTCGTTGCTGACGCACTCCAGCGTGTTGCCGCGAGCCACACGGCCGAGACGACGGTGAGCGTCGTCGAGCTGGCGTCGGACGACATGAAAGGGCGCATCATCGGGCGTGAGGGACGGAACATCCGTTCGCTCGAGCACCTGACCGGGGTCGACTTCATCATCGACGACACGCCACACGCGGTGGTGCTCTCGTCGTTCGACGGCTTGCGCCGCGAGGTGGCCAAGATGACGCTGGAGAAGCTCATCGAGGACGGCCGCATCCACCCCGCGCGGATCGAGGAGACGTACTACCAGTCGAAGGCGGAGCTCGAGGAGTATGTGCGACAGGCGGGAGAGCAGGCCGTGTTCGAGGCCAACTGCGGCGAGGTCCACCCGGAGCTGGTCAAGGTGCTGGGTCGGCTGAAGTACCGCACGAGCTATGGGCAGAACGTGCTCAAGCACACGCTCGAGGTCGTCCATCTCGCCGGGGTGATGGCCTCGGAGCTCGGCGCGAGCGTGCGGACGGCGAAGCGTGCCGCTCTGCTGCATGACGTGGGAAAGGCTGCCACGCACGAAATGGAGGGATCCCACGCGGCGGTGTCTGCGCAGCTGGCACGGCGCTGTGGGGAGTCCGAGGGCGTCGTGCACGCGGTGGAGGCGCATCACTATGAGGTTCAGCCACAGACGGTGGAAGCAGTGCTCGTGATCGCAGCGGATGCGATCTCGGCGTCGCGCCCGGGTGCGCGTGGCGAGAGCCTGGAGCACTACATCAAGCGACTCGCGGCACTGGAGGAGATTGCGACCTCGAAGGCCGGTGTGGCCAAGGCATACGCCCTGCAGGCTGGACGCGAGATCCGCGTCATCGTCGAGCCGAGCGAGATCGACGACGACGCTGCCGTCCTGCTCTCACACGAGATCGCACGGGAGATCGAGGACCAGCTCGAGTACCCGGGACAGGTGAAGGTGACCGTGATCCGCGAGTCGCGAGCGGTCGAGGTGGCCAAGTAGTGAACGCCGCGGCTGCCGCCCGGTCGTGGGTGAACACCTGGATGCGCGCCTGGCCCAGCGGCGACACCGCGGCGGTCGCGTCGCTCTATGCCGACGACGCGGTCTTCTACTCACACCCGTTCCGAGCGCGGCAACCTGCGAGCGAGTATGTGGAGTGGGCGTTCGGCGAGCAGCACGAGGCGGAATGCCGGTTCGGCAATCCGATCGTGGCGCGCGACCGGGCGGCGGTCGACTGGTGGGCGGTCATCACCGCCCGCGACGGGAGCGTGGAGACGGTGGCCGGAACCTCATTGCTGCGGTTCGACGACAGTGGCAGGGTGACAGAGCAACGGGACGCTTGGGCCGGCGTCGAGGGCCGCCGAGACGTCCCCGACTGGGCGAGGTGAAGGCCGTGCGGCCCCCACTCGCGCTCGACCACGTGGTGATCGCCGTCTCGGACTGGGAGCGCGCGCACCGGTTCTACCGCGATGTTCTCGGCGCCGAGCTGGTCGAGCTCGAAAAGGGGCGCTGGGCATACCGCTTCGGCGACCAACAGCTCAATGTCCACGGCCCCGGATCGACGCCGACACCGCGAGCTCGACTGCCCGTGGCACCGGGCAACAGCGATCTGTGCTTCCGCTGGGACGGGGCTCCCGCAGCTGCGTTGGCGCATCTGCGGGCACACGGCGTCGAGATCGAACTCGACGGAGCGCCACGGTCAGGAGCGCGCGGCGACGGGACGAGCGTGTACTTCCGCGATCCGGACGGCACGCTGCTCGAACTGATCGCGTACGGGTAGGCGGGCGCGGCCCGGCTACACTGGCCGCTCGATGCGGCGGTTCTACGTCACGACGTTCGGCTGCCAGATGAATGCGCACGACTCCGAGCGGATCAAGGGCATGCTCGAGTCGCTCGGGCTCGGCGAGGCCGTGTCGCCCGGCGACGCCGATGTGATGGTGTTCAACACCTGCACGATCCGCGAGAAACCCGACCACAAGCTCGCAGCGCACCTCGCTCAGGCAGCAGCACGCAAGCGCGCCGACCCCGATCTCGTGATCGCGGTGGGTGGTTGCTACGCGGAGGCGCAGCGCGAGCAGATCTTCGAGCGTTACCCGCAGGTCGACGTCGCGTTCGGCCCAGGGTCGATCCTGCACCTGGGCGAGTGGCTCGCCGCCGGCGGGTACGCCGTCCCACGGGGACGTTTCGGCACGCACGAGCACTTCTCGGGTCATCTCCCCATGCGTCGCGAGCGCCGCTTTCAGGCCTGGGTGCAGGTCTCGATGGGCTGCAATTCCGCCTGCGCGTACTGCATCGTCCCGGCGGTGCGCGGCCGAGAGCAGAGCCGCCGTCCCGGCGACATCCTGCGAGAGGTGCGCTCACTCGCCGCGGACGGTGTCCGCGAGATCACGCTCCTCGGGCAGAACGTCAACTCCTGGGGCCGCGACCTCCTTCCGGACCTGCGGGCCGACTTCGGCGAGCTCCTGCGTGCCTGCGACGAGGTCGAGGGAATCGACCGGATCCGGTTCACCAGCCCTCACCCGAAGGACTTCCGCGAGCCTGTGATCGCCGCCATCGCCGAGTGCGAAGCGGTGTGCGAGCACGTGCACCTGCCCCTTCAGTCGGGCTCCGACCGCGTGCTCAAGGCCATGCGACGGACCTACACGATCGACCGTTACCTCGCGCTCGTCGAGCGGCTGCGGACGGCCATCCCCGATCTCGCGCTCGGCACGGACCTCATCGTCGGGTTCCCGGGCGAGACGGACGACGACTTCAGCCAGACGATGCAGGCGGTGGAGCAGGTGGGTTTCGACAGCGCCTTCACGTTCGTTTACTCGCCGCGCCAGGGCACGGAGGCCGCCGGGCTCTCGAGGCAGGTGCCCGAGGACGTGAAGCGCGAACGCCTGGAGCGGCTGGTCGAGGTCGTCCAGCGGGTTTGCGCCGCGCGCAATGCGACACGGGTGGGTGGGGTCGAGCAGGTCCTGGTCGAGGGCCCCAGCCGCACGGATCCGCGCGTCCTGCGCGGGCGCACGCGGCGAAACACCACCGCCAATTTCACGGGCGCGGCACCCCCGGGCGCGCTCGTCGACGTTCTCGTCGAGTCCGCGACCTCCACGACGCTGCGGGGTCGGCGCACGGTCTCCGTTGCCGCCTGACGCGTGCCATTCGCGCCCACCGCGTGGAGCGATTGGCGGGCAGCACATTCGGCACGCGGCCGTTTCACGCACGCGAACCCACATCCTGGTTACGCTAGAAGCGGGTGGTGGGCCGGGGTGCCCCACCGCTCTCCTCGACGAAAGCGTGACAGCGGAGGTCGTCGCCATCTTCGGCCCGACTGCCTCGGGCAAGAGTGCCGTGGCGGAGTTCGTGGCCGACCGTCTGGGCACGGAGGCTCGTATCGGCGGACGCGTTACAGGTGTACCGCGGGTTGCCGATCCTCACGAACCAACCCGCGCGACCCACGCGACTCGTCGGCTGCGTGTCGCTGCAGGAGTCGATGTCCGTGGGCGCCTATGCCGCGCTCGCGCACGCCGCGATCGACGGGCTCGTCGAGGCGCACGGTGCCGCGGTCGTGAGCGGCGGCACGGGCCTGTACCTCCGGGCTGCACTCGCCGAGCTCGACATTCCGCCCGCAGCGGCAGCCGACGCCAGGGCTCGCTGGGAACGCCGCTACGACGCCGGCCCGACGGCGGCACACGAGCTCCTGCGCAAGCTCGATCCGCTGGCCGCGGCGTCCGTACACCCGAACGACCGCCGACGCGTGGTGCGGGCGCTCGAGCTCGCAGAGGCTGGGGCTACACTCGTGCCCGAGCGAGACCGCCTCTGGTCGTCCGAGTGGCGCCGCCCCACCGTGGTCTTCGGGCTCGAGGTGCCGCCGGACGAGCTCCAGCAGCGGATCCGACGACGCGCCGAGGCAATGTTCGCGGCAGGCGTCGTGGCCGAGGTGCAGGCGGCAATCGGCTCGGGCGTCTCCGCCACCGCAGAGCAGGCATTGGGACTACGGGAGATCGCAACGCTGCCCATTCACGAGGCATGCGAGCGCATGGTCGTCCGGACACGGCAGTATGCGGCTCACCAGCGGAAGTGGATGCGGCGGATCCCGGGCATCGTCCTCGTCGACGGGACGCGACCGCCGGAAGAGGTGGCGGATGCGATTCTCGAAGTGGTAGAGTCGCAACCTAGGTAACGGAGGCACCCTTTGACATCCACCGCGCTATCGCTCGTTGGGATCGTCCGCGTCTCGGCAGTTCGCGGGCGTGGGGGAGACAGCTTCATTTCGACCGAACTCCAGCTTTCGGGCATCCGGGCGTGGGTCGAGGCGCATCCCGACTACGTGCTGCCCGACCATCTCATCAGCGAAGAACTCGATGTGTCCGGCGCCCGGCCGCTCGAGCGCATGCCGGCGTTGCGCCGCGCGGTAGAGCTGGTCGAGGCGGGGGACGCGGCCGGGATCATCGGCGTGCGCCTGAACCGCCTCGCCCGTTCGCCGGAGGTGTACGGGGAGATCAAGCGCCGGGTGCTCGCGGCGGGCGGTGTTGTCGTCGCAGTAGACGAGGGCGGCATCAGAGACGACGAGCCGGAGACCGAGCTCGCCGACGACATGAGCCAGAGCTTCGGGAAATACGAAGTAGGGAGGGCTCGCAAGGTGTTCCGGATCGCTCGCAGCCGCGCTGCGTCACGCGGCGTCGCCACGTTCGCCGCACCCGCCGGATACGACCGCATCGACCAGGACGACGACACGGCCGGGCCGCGCGGAGGACTCAAGCCGAACCGGGATGCGGCCGCGATCAGCGAGGCTTTCCGGATGCGCGCGGCCGGTTCGAGCTACACGGACATAGCGGCGTTCCTGACCGCTCGCGGCGTCCGACCCCGGAAGGGCCGCCCCGGCGTGTACACGAACGGCTGGAGCCGCTCCGGGGTGACTCACCTCCTGCGGAACCGGGTCTACCTGGGCGAGCTCAGCGGCGGCGAGACGGTCAACGCCCAGGCGCACGAGCCGATCGTCGACGTCGCCACCTTTACGGCCGCGCAGCGATCGCAGGGCGCCCGCCCGTCACGGGAGAGCAGGCACGGGTTTTGGCTCACGCGCGTTACACGGTGCGCCAGCTGTGACGCCGCGATGGTCGGCGTAATGGCACACCCGCACGGTCGCGACAAACCCGCCCACGGGATCTACCGGTGCCAGACCACCGGGTGCAGCGAGCGCCCGTCGATCGGCGCGAACCGGCTAGAGGCGCACGTTGAGCAACATCTCCTCGGCTGGCTCCGTGATGCCGGCGCCCGCGTCGAGGCGTCCGTCGCCATCACCCCTAGCAGCGAACTCGGGGAACTCGAGGTACGCCGCGAGCAGCTCGAGCGCGAGGTCGAAGCGTGGCGCAGGATGCCCGTAGCCGACTTGGACCCGGTCTTCTACTCGGACGGGTTGCGCGAGCGGCTCCGGCCGCTCGAGGACACCCTCGCCCGCATCGGCGAGATCCGCGCCAGCGCCGGCACTCGGGCGAAGGGTCTCATCACCGCGGCACTCCCTGACGACTGGAATCAGCTCGACGCCGACGCGCGCCGAGTGGTCGCGCGTGAAGCCCTTGCCCGGGTGGTCGTCCTCCGCGGGGGCGCATCGGTGCCGCTCGACGAGCGCATCTCCGTCGTCTTCGCCGAGTGACGCAACGCCTGCTCGAGGCCGGCTTCGCGCCGAGCCATCTCAATCGGTGTGAGCGCCTGGAGGCGCCGGCGGGACATCAACGTCGCGTTGTATTGCATCAGCGCAGCGCGCAGCTCTGGGACCCGCACAGCGGCACGGAGAGGGCACCCGTCGTGATCTGCCACGAGCTGCTCGAGGCGGGCGAGCGCGGTCACGCCGCTCCCGCCGCGGTGTCCGCATCGCCCGTAAGGTGGAGGAAGTCATGGAGACACCAACAGACCCTGAAGAGCTTCAGCAGGAGCTGTTTCTCTTCCGCCTCTACGCCGCCAAGGGCGGCGAGATCGCGACGTTCGCGACTTCCATCAGGATGTGGGAACCGGGCGAAGTCCTCACGCTCCCCGATGGGCGCCGCTTCGAGATCCTGCGCGTCTCCCCCGTGACCGGCAGCGACATCGACGGCATGTTCGACGTCGACCAGATCGAGCAGCCCAAGACCAAGACTAGGACGAAAGGCTAGGACCTCATGCCCCTGATCACCGGCGGACACCGCGTCCTCGCCCACTACCCCGACGACACCTCCAAGGTGCTCACCCTGTACGCCGTGCCAGTCGTCGGCCAAGTGATCGCGCACGGGTGGAGAGTCACCGCCGCAGAGCCAAGCGACGCCAACGTCGGCGGCGTACGCGTCCGATTCGAGATCTCCGTCGATCGCCCACCGGGCGCTCCCTAAAAGGCCGGCCGGTTACGCGGTCCCCAGCTTGGTGGTGGGCCGCGCGGGAGCCGACTTGGGGCGGCGGGGAGCATCGGGGGAGTGAGCCCCCCGCCGCGCGACAGTCGCAGACGCCGAGCCTAACGTCGTGCCAACTGGCAAAACCAGACAGTCCGTAACTGCCGGACTGAACGAAACAACGCAATTTGCGGCCGATCCCAAGATCGATCCTCTGAACGCCCGTTGAGTTAGGCCGCGTCGCGCGTAATCGTCAATCCACGCGTGGGACCGGTGGCGGGGACGTGGAGGGGGGAGATCCCGGCCACTGACACCGGTCACCACCGCGCTAGGCGTGTTCTCGGGGACATTCCGACCGATCGAGCCGCTCCCGGCCACGCGGCCCCCGCTTCGACGTCGAGCAGCGACCTTTCCCGTCCAGCGCGGCCTTGGTGACGACGTTGACGGCGTCGTCTCGGTCGCAGCCGATGGCGTCGAGGCCGGCGAACAGGCGGTCGAGCACGATCACGAGCCGGGTGGGTGCTTCGGGCGCGGGGACGAGCTCGATCTCGCGTGAGTAGCCGTCCCGCTCGACCGCGGAGCGTGCCCGGACGACGAACGTGGCGAGGGCGATCAGCTTGTCGGTCTCGTCGTCGGCGCGTGGACGGGGTTCGGCGAGGTCGGAGAGGACAGCGCAGGCTGCGGTTGCGAGCTCTGCGCGCAGCCGACAGCGGGCGGCTGTCCGGGAATCCCCTGAGGCGCGCATGGGGGAACCACAGATGCCGTGTCATTGTCGTTTCTCCATTGTTCGGCGTAGAACTCGACCACGGCTAGGAGCTCACGATGAGGATCTCTATTGTCGGACTCGCGGTGATCGCCGCCGGCGTTCTTCTGTGTCTGGCGGCCCTGATCGCTTCGGATCGCGCTCTCAGTAGCGACAGTACGAGCGCTGCCACCTCCACCAGTCAGAACACGATGGCGGGTATGGACATGAGCACCAGTTCGGCGTCCTCGATCAAGGGGCAGAGCTTCGCCGGGGCTGCACCCGACAACGCGAAGGAGCTCGCTGCGGCGCACGAGCCGTTCCCCGCCGCACTGCCACCGCTGATCCCGGGAGACGTGGTGAAGGTGCACATGGTGCTCAAGGACGTCACGATCGAGATCGCTCCGGGCGTCAAGTACCAGGCCTGGGGCTTCGAGGGCGGCGCGCCCGGCCCCGTCGTCCATGCCCGGCAGGGCCAGACTATCGAGATGACGCTGACGAATGGCGGCGCGATCCCTCACTCGATCGACTTCCATGCGGCGCGGATCGCCCCGAACGAGGCCTTCATCGACGTGATGCCCGGCAAGTCGTTCACGTTCCGGTTCAAGGCGAGTGACCCGGGAGTGTTCATGTACCACTGCGGCACCAAGCCGGTGCTGATGCACATCGCGAACGGCATGTACGGAGCGATCGTGGTCGATCCCGCGACGCCGCTACCGAAAGCCGACCACTCCTATGTGCTCGTCGCGAGCGAGTGGTACCTGTCGAGCGACGGTCTTTCCACTCCGGCGCAGTTCGACCTCAGCAAAGCACGGGCGATGATGCCGGACTGGACGACGTTCAACGGCTACGCAGGCCAGTACGTCGCACATCCCCTCACCGCCGACCCGGGAGATACCGTGCGATTCTACGTCGTCGATGCCGGCCCGAGCCTGACGACCGCCTTCCACGTCGTCGGCACGATCCTCGACACCGCCTATGTGGACGGCGACATGAACCCCGAGCATGCGCTGCAGGGCGTCCAGACAGTCGATGTCCCAGCAGGGGGCGGCGGCGTGTTCGACGTCAAGATCGACGCCGAAGGCCTGTACCCCTTCGTCAGCCACTCCTTTGCCAGTGTCGACATGGGACAGGTCGGCCTCCTCAAGATCGGCAACCCCAAAGGCACGACGTCCCACTAGCGCGGCTCCGGTACCTATCAAGGGACATCTCCGAGGAGCAGCCATCCCTGCGCGACGTCGCACTGATCGCCGTGAACCTGACCAGAACAGCTGACCCGTTCGCAGCTAATCGAGTTGGGCGCGCGTGGGCCGAGGCAACGGATGACGATGGAATGGAGGGCTTGGGGCGTTGGTTACGCGTGGCCAGTGTTGCTCCTTATCTGTGGTGGTGCTGGGGGTCAAGCGTTCGGCATGTGTTCGACCTTTCTGTTTTGAAGCGTGTTGTGTGCGCGGGCGCCCAGCCTTATCTAGGTGCACGGATCGTGTCCGGCGACGAGATGATTGATGGGGTGTTGTCCCCGCGAGTTTGCGGCCGCTCGGTCTATGGAGGCCGGCCAGCGCTGGGGGCGTTGGCGGCGGGAGCATTGCGGGAGCTGGCCGCAAGGCATCGGTCTGATGATGGGCGAGCGCACGGCGAATGGTTAGGCGGCGGCGTCGACGGGCTTCGCTCTGGCCAGGTCGGGCGGGGCGAGTGCGTCGTCGCCGAGTTCGCGCAGGATGTGGTGGGCGCGCCGGCAGAGTTTGCGCGCGACGGAGAGGCAGGCGCGGTTGTGGTCGATCCGTTTGGCGACCTCGAGGTAGTAGGCGTGGTCGGGTGAGGAGCGGCGGGCGGCGCACTGGGCGGCCTCGAACAACGCCCAGCGCAAGACTGACGGGCCTTGATGTGAGAGGTGGCCGGCGGCGCGCTTGCGGTCGGACTGCCAGACGGTGACGTCGAGGCCGCTGTGGCGGACGGCGTCGTCGGAGCTGCGGAAGCGGCGCGCATCGCCCAGTTCGGCGAGGATCGCCGTCGCCGTGACCGCGCCGACGCCGTAGAGCTGCCCGGTCAGCGCGCGGCAGCCCGGCTGGCGGCGGGCGAAGGCCTGCAGCGTGCAGTCGATCGGGGCCAGCTCACGGTCGAGCTGATCGAGCATCCGCAGAGCAGAGCTCGACGGCCTCGCGTCCCGCTGGCGACAGCTCGACGCTCGCAAGCGCCTGCCGTCCGGCAGCGGTGCGCGGCTTCAAGCCCGGCGGGACGCCCTGGTGGAAGAGCTGCGCCTGCAGCCGCTGCAGCCAGGCCGTGCGCTGATCGATCAACGTCTTGCGCAATCGCACGTGAGTGCGCAACTCGAGGATCTGCACGGGCGGGATCCAGGCCTCCGGCAGCTCGCCCGCGAGAAGAAGTCCCAGCATCAGGTCGCAGTCGCTGTTGTCGGTCTTCGCGCGCCGCTTGCGGCCCCGCCGGGCGGCGGTCTCCGCCGGATCGGCGAGACGCGCGCCATGGCCGGCACGCTCGATCTCCTCGACCACGAACCGCCAGCCGGTCGTCCCCTCAAGCACGAACTCGGCTGCGAGTCCGTCGAAGCGCTCGAGCCACTGGCGCAGCGGCTCACGCGCGGCCGGGCTGATCCGCCCGCGCGAGCTCTCCCCGCTCGCCGGCTCCAACGTCTTGAAGGTGATCTGACGGCGGTGCACATCCAACGCGCCTACGATCTGCATCGCGACCTCCTCGAGCTCCACGGTCTTGACGACCCGCGTGGACTACCACGCCAGTGCCGAGGAGGCCCCACCACATGTCATCTATGTCATCCATGAAGAAGCGGGCCTGCGTCAAGGTCACGGACTTCGTGAGGTTGGGCGCCTCGCCGCTGGCGGCGGCTGGGGCTTTGGCGGACACGCTCCAGTCATCCATCCGGCCGCGCGGGGCGGGCCAGAGTGCCATGCGGGGCTCGGGGGCTCAATCAAGACGGCGGCCGTCCTTCAGTAGCGAGGCCAGACATAGGAGCGAGCTCGCCCGAGCAGTGCGAAGGGTCCGGGGCGCGGGGCGCGTTCAAGTGGTCGACGGGCGCTCATGACGCCGTCTTGACGGGACGCGCGCTCGCCGGCCCCGGAGCTTGGAGGCAACGGATCTCGCCGTCGCGTAGGCCGTAGTAGCAGAGGGTGAGCATGCGCCGGGCGATCGCGACCTTGGCGATCTTGCGGCCGCGACGTTTGGCGATCCGCTCGAAGGCGGCGCGGAGTGGGCCGCCGCCGGTTGCTGCTGTCTGCGCCGCCTCGACCAAGGCCCAGCGGATGTGCGGCGAGCCTTGCCGGGAGATGTGGCCGAGCCGTGCGTGGCCGTCGGAGGAGCGGACGGTCGGGGTGAGGCCGGCCCAGGCGCAGAGGTGGCGGGCCGTGCGGAAGCGTTCGATCTCGCCGACGTCGGCAATTACGAGCATGGCGGTGTAGGGGCCGATCCCGCGCAGCTGGCAGAGGACGTTGACGCGCGGGTCGTGGCGGGCGAGCCCGTCGATCTCACGCTTCGCGAGTTCGATCTCGCGGTCGAAGTCGCCGATCAGGCTGAGCAGACTGTCGAGCCGCCGGCGTGCCGGCTCGCGCAGGGGCAGCTCGTCGAGGAAGCGGCGGCCGCCCTTCCCGAAGAGGTCGGCATGCTCGCGCTGGATCCCGTGACGGGCGAGCAGAGCGTGCACGCGGTTCTTGAGCGCCGAGCGCATCCGGGTCAGCACGACCCGGTGGCGGAGTAGGTCACGTAGGTCACGCAGCTCGCGTGGAGCGACGTACGCCTCCGGCAGCAGATCGGCGCGGAGCAGATGCGCGAGCGTGCGCGCGTCGACGGCGTCCGTCTTCACCCGCGCCGCCGCGATCGCCTTCGTCCGCAACGGATGCGAGAGGCGCAGCTCGTGCCCCTCCTGCTCGAGCAGATCGGCGAGCCACTCCCAGCCGTAGGTCGCCTCCAGCGCGACCTGCAGCTCGTCGCCCAGCTCGCCCAAGATCGCCCTCAACGCCTCCGGATCGTTCGCGACCCGACGCGAGAGCAGCTCCGTCCCCCGCTCGTCGAGAGCGGCGATCTGGGAGCGCTTGCGGTGGAGATCGATACCGACGTAAATCATTGCTTGGGCCTCCTTTGGGTCCCGAGGTCTTGTCTCCGCGGCATAGCTCCCGCGGAGGACGGCGCTCAGGAGGCCCGCTTCTTCATGGCATCAAGGCGGGGCTGGCTTTAAGTGTGTTGAAGACGACCCGTGCGAGTCTCTTGCGCACGCCGGACGCCACCGTCAGCCGAGAATGACAGTGAGTCCGGCAATGTCACCTGAGCGTTAACGCCACACCGCGAGGACGCCGAGGGCCCGACACTCACTATTCGACTGCCTCACCCGGTCGACTCACATCTCCTGCCGACTGGGGGATTCTCGTTTGCTCGCACGCGGGTAGCGTGGAGCCTGTTCGGGCAGCTGCGACAACGAGACGAGTTGCGTCGGTTACGACCTGAGGCTGGTCGGCGATGATGGCGTGTCCGCTCCCGAGTGCGGTCACGAGCATGCCGTTGCTGGAACGACTGACAAGATTGCGGCCGTCGCTCATGGAGCCGAACTCGGCCAACAGCACGGCGATTTGGACGGCTGCCGAACGTGGCCGACGCGAGATCGAATGTGCCGGATTCGGGGGCGCCGAAGGTGCATGTCTGTTGGCAGGTGCTGGAGTCGACGAAGACGAGCCCGGCAGTCTCGGCGGGGAATTGCGACGCGTACGCGGTGATGACCAGACCTCTGTACGAGGGCCCGACGAGGACGTACGGGCCGGACGTTCGCTCCGGCGAGCAGCACGTGGAGCTCTTGTGCGTACTGCGTGCCAGTGGGCGCGACAGTAGCGGGACGGGCCTCGCTCGCTCCGAAGCCGGCGCGGTCGTCCGGCAGGATGTCTCGAAGCGCGGCGAGGTCTTTGTCGGTAGTCGGGATGGGCCCCTTCAGTCCTGGCCCCGCTGTGACGGGACCGACGACGGTGAGCGGCTCCTCAGCGGCGACTGGGACATCAGTCAACAGGGAGTAGATCTCGTCGTGAGGTTCCCTGCCGCCCGCGGGCAATCTCTGGATCTCTTCTTGCGTCACAGGTGAGGTCACGAGCTCCAGGGTGCCCTGCTTGTGTGCAATAAGGAGCCGTCGCAGCGGTTCCTGCTCGGCTCCTAGGTCTTGCTTGCGGATTCCGCTGACCAGATTGGTATCGAGATAGACGCGAATCATGCTTCATGTTCGTCCAGGGAGGAATACGGCCCCCGGCCAGCAGACAAACCCTCGGGGTGAAGGTCTGCTCGTCGAAACCCGGGGGCCGCAGACCTCCGACACTACTCCGACTTGGGCGGATCGCTACAAGCCGGATCGAGGCTGGGGATACGATCGCGTTTGCCCTCTCTGTCGATAGGTGACCTACTTCTATGCGATTCTCGAAGTGGCACGCGCTCGGTAACGCGTATCTCGTTGTCGAGCGCGACGAGGCGGATAGTCTCGCGGCAGAGGATGCCCGTCGACTCTGCGACGTGCGCTTCGGGATCGGAGCCGACGGGGTACTCGAGATCGTCGCCTCGACAGCGGCGAGGGCGCAGGTGGTGATCTGGAACCCGGATGGATCGGTTGCCGAGATGTCGGGCAACGGCACGCGCATCGCCGCTGCGTGGCTCGCCGCCCGTAGCGGAGCCACGGAGATCGCGATCGAGACGGCGGGACGCATCGTGACCTCCGTCGTCCACGCGGACGGCACGATCGAGCAGCGCCTCGGCGACGTGTCCGTTGGTCCGCTCGAGACCATCGATGTGCACGGTAACGCGGTCGAGCTCGTGCCCGTCGACGTCGGCAACCCGCACGCCGTCGTGCCGGCCGTCGACCCGGCCCGCGAGACGCTCCTGCGACTCGGGCCCCTCGTGGAGACCCACGTCCGCTTTCCGCAGCGGACGAACGTCCAGCTCGCGCACGCAGACGGTCGCCACGACGTCCGCGCACTCGTCTGGGAACGCGGGGCGGGGGAGACGTCGGCCTCCGGGTCGTCGGCGATCGCGGTGGCAGCCGCGGCGGTTGCGCTCGGTTGGTGCGACAGTCCGGTCACCGTCCACTTCCCCGGTGGTGACCTCTCCGTGGCACTCGACGGCGCCGGCGCGGTCCTCGTCGGCCCCGCCGTGGAGATCTGTCGCGGGGAGGTGCACTTGGCGCCGATCGCTCAAAGCCCTCTAGGCAACTAGCGGCGAACTTCGTACCATCCGGCGCATGGGGAGCAGGTGGGGCTGGCGACCATCGCCGTCGCTCTGGCCGTGTGCGGCGCGGCCTCGGCGGACGACGGATCCGTGGTCGGCGGAACGGGCGTCGCGTTCGCGCGCCGGACGGGTGGACCCGGACGCAGGCCGCGACGGACGTCCCGTCCGCGGATCCGCGCACGGTCCTCGTGGTCGGCACGGAGGGGTCGAGCCCCGCCGCTCCCAATGCCAAGTTTCCGCGTACCGGATTCCGTCCGGCGGCGTCGCCGTGGTCGTGATCGGGTGGCGCGGCAGGGCGACGGACGCCATCCTGCGCGGGCGCGACGCCTCGCCTTGCGGCTGCGTCGACCGATTTCATGTGCTGGTTCGGGCGTGGGGCGGCTCTCTAGATTGCGAATCCGCGGCCGCGCCTACCAAGTGAACGTCCTCGTCGGAGACCGCGCCGATCCACGCGTCGTCGCCGAGGCGCTCCGTGTCGCGCGCTCCTTCGGCGCCGACGAGTAGCTGGCTCAGACAGCGATCTCGAACTCGCGCAGCACGTCGTTGAGCGAGGTCTTGAGATCCGTCGAGGCGCTGCGCTCGCCGACGATCAGCGCGCACGGCAGCCCGTAGGTGCCCGCCGGGTAGTCGCGCTGCCTGACACCCGGGAGGACGACCTTCCGCGGGGGCACCATCCCCCGGTGCTCGACCGGCTCGGGCCCGGTCACGTCGATGATCGGCACGGAGGCGGACAGCACGACGTTCGGCGCGATCACCGCCCCTTCGCCGATCCGCACGCCCTCGACGATCACCGCGCGCGAGCCGATGAAGGCGCCGTCCTCGACGATCACGGGCGATGCCTGCGGCGGTTCCAGCACCCCGCCGATGCCGACGCCTCCGGCGAGGTGGACGTCGGCGCCGATCTGCGCGCACGAGCCGACGGTGGCAAAGGTGTCGACCATCGTCCGTTGTCCGACCCAGGCGCCGATGTTGACGTAGCCCGGCATCAACACGACCCCCTCCGACAGGAACGACCCGTACCGGGCGACACCCGGGGGCACGACACGCACGCCTCGCTCCGCGTAGTCGGACTTGACGGGAATCTTGTCGAGGAAGTGCAGCCCGCCGACTTCCATCGGCTCCACCTTGCGCAACCGGAAGTAGAGGAGGATCGCTTTCTTCACCCACTCGTTTACGCTCCAGACGCCGTCGCTCCGCTCGGCGACGCGGATCTCGCCCGCATCGAGCAACCGGATCGCGTCCTCCACGGGGGTAGCCTCGAGCCCGCCCTCCTCCCACAGCTCCTCGATCCTCGCCTGCAACTCCATCACAGCGCATCCTCCAGGATGGCGACGGCATGGGCGCACTCCTCCTCGGTGGGCACGAGTGCGAGCCGGACGTAACCCTCGCCGGAGGGGCCGAGGAACGACCCCGGAGCGACGAGCACGCCACGTGCGAGCAGCGACTCGGCGAAGCCTGCCGACGTCTCTCCATCCGGCACCGCGACCCACAGGTACATCGTCGCCGGCCCGCCCGCGACCCGCAGGCCGGCTCGCGCGAAGAGGTCGAGGAAGAGCGCACGCTTGCGGCGATAGGACTCACGAGCACGCTCGACGTGCTCCTCGTCGCCCCAAGCAACGACGGAGGCACGCTGCACGAACTCCTGGGGCGTCGTGCCGAGCGACGGTCGGAACTTCTTCAACGCCTCGACCAGCACCGGGTCGCCCGCCACGAAGCCGGAGCGGAAACCCGTCATCGAGCTGCGCTTGGAGAGCGTCTGGAAGACGATGACGTTCGACCAGTCGTCCAGCTGTAGCGCCGAGACGGGCGGGTCGCCGTCGAACCAGAGCTCGGTGTACGCCTCGTCCGACGCCAGCACGAATCCGTGCTCCCGGGCGAGCGCCGCGAGCTGCTCGAAGAACGCGAGGGGTGCGACGGCGCCGGTCGGGTTGTTCGGGTAGTTGACCCACACGAGCGCGGCCTGCTTCCACTCGAAGGGCCCCACTGCCTCGAGGTCGGGGAGAAAGCCGGCGTCCTCCCGCAAGGGTAGGGCGAGCACGCTCCCCCCGGAGAAGAGCGCGCCGCGCTCCGGCACCGGGTATCCGGGCTCCGTCACGATCACCGTGTCCCGTCCCGACTCGCCGTCGAGCACGACCTGGGCGAACGAGTAGATGGCCTCCTTCGACCCCAGCGTGGGGATCACGTGCCGGTCGGGATCGAGGCGCGCGCCGAAGCGCCGCTCGGCCCAGCCCGAGATCGCCTCTCGCAGCTCGGGTAGCCCGACCGCGGCGGGATAGCCCATGCGCTCGCGCACGCCGTCCTTGAGCGCCGCGATGATGCGCGGGTCGGTCGGCTCCCGCGGGTCGCCCAGGCCGAAGTCAATCACGTTCTCGCCGCGGGCCCGGCGGTCGGCCGCCGCCGCGCTGAGCCGGACGAACGGGTAGATCGCCTGAGCGCGAAGGACGGGGGAGAGGAGCATCGGCCTGGACGCTAGCGGCCGCGTCCACTCAACCGCGGAGGAAGCGCAGCAGCACGTCGTAGGCGCGCACGAGGGACTCGATCGCGACCAGCTCGTCGCGGCGGTGGGCGTATCGCGTGGCCCCCGGGCCGAAGTTGACGGCGTCGATCCCCGCGGCGGAGAAGTCCGCAACGTTCGTCCAGGCCTGCTTCGGCTCAAGCGGAAGACCGTCACCGGCCTCGCGCAGCGCGTCCACGAGCGGCGTGTCCGAGACGACCCCGCCGGCCGGAGACTCGCCGAGGAGCTCGAGCTCCGCGCCGTCCGGGACGAGCGAGCGCAGATACTGCTCGGCCTCGCCGGGGAGGCGATCGGGCGCGACCCGGAAGTTGAGCGTCGCCGTCGCCCTGTCGGGTACGACGTTGTCGGCGATCCCTGCCTCGAGGCGCGTGATCGTGATCACCTCGTAGAAGGGCAAGCCACCCACGATCGCCTCCCGGCGTTCGAGCGCGGCGATCGAGGCCAGGCCCCGGATCGCCTTCTCGATCGCGTTCTCCGCCGCCCAGGGCCGCGCGGAGTGACCGCTGACCCCGTGGAACGTAAGCCGCGCGTTGAGGTTTCCCAGGCAGCCCGCCTGGATCGTGAGATCCGTCGGCTCGAGCAGGACCGCGAGTGAGGCCTCGCGGGCGAGCTCGGAGCGAGCGAGCAGCCCAGGGAGGGGGTTGAACTGCTGCGGCAGCTCCTCCCGCCCGAACAGCAGCAGCCCCACGTCGAGAGCGCCCGCGGGCTCGACGGCGAGCTCGCGCACGAGCTCGAGCGCGACCGCGACGCCGCCCTTCATGTCGCTCGCTCCGCAGCCGTGCACGGCGCCGTCCGCGATACGGCCGGGCACGTTCTCCTGCGCCGGCACGGTGTCGTAGTGGCCGACGAGAAGGACGAGCGGGACGCCGGGGCGCCGCTCTCGGGCGCACAGGAACGCGTCGTCTCCGCGGTCGCACAGGACGAAGTCTCCGGGCACGAGCCCGTGCACGTGCGCGCGGATCTCATCCTCGTGGAGGCTCTCCGAGGGGATGTCGACGAGCTCGAGCGTGCGGGCGGCGAGCCGCACGGCGAGGGATGCCATCGGGCGAGCGTACCGTCATACTTTCCTCTGGTGACGAAGCGCCAACCCGATCCGCTCCCGGGCGTGGAGCCCGAGCGCGGGTTCGCGGTCGCCGTGCTGCCGAAGGGGGCCGACGCCGAGGACGAGCTCGCGGAGTTGCGCGAGCTCGCGCGGACTGCGGGCGTCGATCCCGTCGGCGAGCTCGTGCAGCATCGCGTGCATCCCGATCCGCGCACGTACGTCGGCAAGGGGAAGCTGGAGGAGCTGAAGCGTGTCTACGGTGAGGCGGCCGCGGAGGTACTCGTCGTCGACGACGAGCTCGACCCCGTGCAGCAGCGTGCGCTCGAGGACGCCCTCTCCGCCAGGGTCGTCGACCGCACCCAGCTGATCCTCGACATCTTCGCCCAGCATGCAGCCAGCGCCGAGGGGAAGCTCCAGGTCGAGCTCGCCCAGCTCGAGTACAACCTGCCGCGCATGCGCGGCATGTGGCAGCACCTCGAGCGTCTCGGCGGCGGTAGGTGCGGGGTGCGGGGTCGGGACGCGAGGGCCCGGGGAGTCGCAGCTCGAGAGCGACCGCCGCATGGCCCGCCGCCGCATCACGCAGCTGAAGCAGCGTCTGCGTGCGCTCAACGCGCAGCGGGCGACGCGGCGGAAGGAGCGAAAGCGCTCCGAAACACCGACCGTGGCGCTCGCCGGCTACACGAACGTCGGCAAGTCGACGCTGTTGAACGCGCTCACCGGTGCCGAGGTCTCGGTCGATAACCGGCTCTTCGAGACGGTCGACCCCACGACGCGCGGCTTCGAGCACGACGGCAAGCGCTACCTCGTCACCGACACCGTGGGCTTCATCCGCCGGCTGCCGACGCAGCTCGTCGAGGGCTTCGCCTCGACGCTGGAGGAGACACTCGTCGCAGATCTCGTGCTCCACGTCGTCGACGCGTCGACTCCGGAGGACCGCATGCTCGAACAGATCGCGGCGGTCAATGCCGTGCTCGACGAGATCGGCGCCGACGCCGCGCCGTTGCTCGTCGTGTTGAACAAGATCGACCGCCTCGACGTGCTCGGACGGCGTCGGCTCGCGAACCGCCATCCCGACGCACCCCAGGTCTCCGCCCTTACGGGCGAAGGGCTCGCCGAGCTGAAACAGCGCCTCGCCGAGCGCTTTGCCGACCGCTTCGAGGAGGTCCGCCTGCTCGTGCCGTTCGAGGCGGGCGGCGTCCTGTCGGAGCTGTACGCGCTCGGCGCGCCCATCGACGAGCGCACGGACACGGAGGAAGGCGTCCTCGTCCGCGCCCGGCTGCCACATCGCGACGTGCGACGCTTTGCCCAGTACCTCGTACCCTCCGCCACGCCGGCCCGCGCGCCGGACGCCCGACCGGGTCGCAAGACGGCTGGCTCGTCTTCGTGATCGAGCTGCCGATCACGCGCCTCCGCCCCGACGCGGTGCTTCCCCGACATGCGTACGAGGGCGACGCAGGGCTCGACCTCGCGGCCTGCGAGGAGGTCACGCTCGCCCCCGGCGAGCGTGCCGTTGTCGCCACGGGGCTCGCGGTCGCCATCCCCGACGGCTACGCCGGTTTCGTCCAGCCCCGCTCGGGGCTGGCCGCGCGCCACGGAGTCACCATCGTCAACGCGCCTGGCCTCGTCGACGCCGGTTACCGCGGCGAGCTCAAGGTGGTGCTCCTGAACACCGATACCAGAGAGCCGTTCACCGTCGAGCCCGGCATGCGCATTGCCCAGCTGGTCGTCCTCCCGGTACCGCCGGTAGAGCTGGTCGAGGTGGAGGAGCTGCCCGCGAGCGCGGAACGCGGCGTCCACGGCTTCGGGTCGTCCGCACACTGATGCGGCCGGAGCCGCGCGTCCGGGTGTCTGCGGTGCTGCGCTGGCGCGGCGCCATGCTCCTGTGCCGGCACGAGAAGCGCGGCCGCGAGCACTGGCTGCTCCCCGGCGGGGGCGTGAAGAGCGGCGAGACGCTGACCCAGGCGTTGCAGCGGGAGCTGGCAGAGGAGATCGGCATCCTCGGGCAGGGTGACGAACTTCCCGTCGAGGGCCCGATCGCGCTCGTGGAGTCGATCTCCCCCGAGCGCAGCCTCTGGTCGAAACACGTGGTGCACGTGATCTTCGCGGGAGATCTCAGCGGCTCGCTCTCCGACGTCGCCTCGGTCGACGAGGCGGTGCGCGGCCACCGCCTGTTCGCCCCGGAGGAGCTCGACACGGTGGCCATGCATCCGCCCCTGCAGCGCTTCCTGCGCAGGTGGCAGCCGGGCGACCCCTGCGTCTATCTCGGGGCGATGTGGGCCGAGTAGGAACCCTCTGCTACTGCGGCAGTTGTATTCGGACCATGAACAACGCCGGCCGGTGGCGCTCGACACAGCCGACGTCGAGCGCGCGTCATCGGTTGCACGGCGGCGCTCAGTAGCGGCCGCCGCGGTCGCGCGCCCGCGCGGCCGAAACGGCGTGAGCGAGACGCTCCAGCTCGTCGGGAAGCGGCGTGAGCGGCTCGGGCTCTGCCGTGGTTGCGTGCGCGAGCGCCTGCGCGAGGAGCCAGTCCGCAAGCCACGGATTCCGAGGGAGCAGCGGTCCGTGCAGATACGTGCCGAGCGCGCGACCGACCCGACAGCCCTCGAAGCCCGACGTCCCGTCGTTCCCGAAGCCGGCCACGACACGGCCGAGCGGCACTGCGCCGAAGTCGAGCAACGTCCGCCCGGCATGGTTCTCGAAGCCGGCCACTGTGCGCCGCTGACCGTGCTCGAGCTCGCACTCGAGCAGCACGTCGCCGATCATGCGGCGGTCGCCCGCAACAGTCTCGAGCGGGAAGAGCCCGGCGCCCGGGAGCCAGGAGCCGTCGCGACCCCGGTACCCGCGCCCGAGCAGCTGGTAACCGCCGCACACCGCGAGCACCGCGGCACCGTCCTCGACCGCCGCGACGACGGCCTCTCCCTTGGCGGAGAGGTCGGTTGCGATCATGGCCTGCTCGCGGTCCTGCCCACCGCCGACGTAGAGGAGGTCGTGCTCCGTCGGCACGAGCGCGTCGCCGATTCCGATGGGCTCGACCACGAGCTCGTGTCCCCGCAGCGCGGCGCGGCGCTCGAGCACGGCGATGTTGCCGCGGTCGGCGTAGATGTTGAGGTAGTCCGGGTAGAGGTGCCCGACGCTGACCTTCATCCGGTCGCCTCCTGCTGCCAGTAGGGACGCACGAGCCCGCGCTCGGTCACGATCGCCCGCAGGGCGAGCATCGCCGTGTAGGTGGGAAGCACCGCCAGCTCGCCGCCCGGCGGCACGTGTTCGAGCCCTCGGTCGAGTGCTGCGTGGAGCTCCGGCACGACCTCGAGCCTGTCGCGCGGGAACCCCGCGTAGGTGAAGCGGAGGGCGAGCTCCGCGGCCCGGGCGCCACTCGCGACGATCCGGTCTGCGCGCTCGAGCAGCGGTTCGAAGTCGACGTCCCAGATCCAGGACACATCGCGGCCGTCGGCGATCTCGTCGTTGAGCGCGACGACGAGCGTGGGGGGGACGCCGCCTTCCTCGAGGGTGCGCACCGCCTCGTTGGCGCCCGCCGGGTTCTTGATCAGCAGCATCAGGATTCGGCGCGTGTCCACCTCGATGCGCTCGAAGCGACCGAACGCCGCACGGAAGTCCTCGAGCCCCTGCCGGATGTCCTCGAGCGACGCTCCGAGCGTCAGGCAGAGCGCCGTCGCCCCGAGCGCGTTGTAGACGTTGTACAGGCCCGGCAGCGGCAGGCGGACGCGCGTCTCCCCGCTCGGGGTATAGAGCGTGAACGTCGATGCTTCGAGTCCCTCCGGCACGATCTGCCGCGCTGCGACGTCGAGCGGCGGGCGCCCGTGCCCGCACGCGTCGCACGCGTACTCGCCGAGGTGGCCGACGTAGGCGGCCGCATAGCGGTACGGCGTTCCGCAGCGGACGCAGTACTTCGAGTCTGCTGCATGCTGCAGCGCCGTCCGGCCACGGCTCGGGTCGTCGACCCCGAAGCGCAGAGCCGACACGCGGCGGTCTGCGAGCGAGGCGACGAGTGGGTCGTCGGCGTTGACCGCCAGCATCGTCGCGTCCGGGAGGGCGGCGACAGCCCCACGCCAGCGCTCGGCAATGTGCTCGAGCTCTCCGTACCGGTCGAGCTGGTCGCGGAACAGGTTGGCGAGGACGACCGCGCGGGGCCGCACCCGCCGCATCACCTCCGGCAGCGCGAACTCGTCCACCTCGAGCAGACCGAGATCGGCACCGTCGGCAGCGAGAAGGGTGGAGGTGACCCCGGATGCGAGGTTGGCTCCCGAGTTGTTCCAGGCCAGTCGGTGCCGTGTGCCCAGGATCCGAGCTGCCATCGCACTCGTCGTCGTCTTGCCGTTGGTGGCGGAGACGAGGCCGACGCCGTGCTCCAGGCGTGACGCGAGCGCGTCGATCGCGCCCGGATCGACCCGCCACAGCAGCTTCCCGGGCAGCGTCGTGCCGCCGCCACGGCGCGCCGCCCGCGAGAGGCTGCCGACGAGGCGGGCGGCAGCGGTCTCGATTGCGAGGCGCGCGCTCATCCGTGTTCGAGCGTACCCATCCGTGCCGCGCTCTGGTGCGCTTGCGAATCACCCAGAGTGATCTAGAGTGATTGCAGTGGCCCGGTCACGGCGACAGCACCCGGCGCTCGCCGGCATCGACGAAACCGCCCTGGCGGAGTTCCGTGCCGGGTTGCGCCGCCGCTACTCGAACGAGGAGATCCTCGACCAGCTACGCGACAGCGCGGCCCGTCTCGGGCGCTCGCCGACGATGAGGGAGTTCGCCGCCGACACCGAGGCCACCGTGCACCCGCAAACGGTGATCGAGCACTTCGGAACGTGGAACGCTGCGAAGCGTGCGGCGGGTCTAAGCGCGCGCCGGTTCATCAGCCGCGAAGAGCTGCTCGAACAGCTGCGAGCGCTGGGCGCGGAGCTCGGACGGGTGCCGACCGCCCGCGATCTGCAGGACCGGCGCGGGCGCATGGCGTCGAAGTCGCTCGTCTGGCACACGTTCGGCTCGCTCACCGCAGCCTTGCGCGAGGCCGGCTTCGACGTCCCGGTCGGCGAGGAGCGGCTCGAGCGTGCCGTCGCCACGGGTGCGGTGCTCGCCCGCCGCCTCGGCCGGCTGCCGAAGATGGCCGACTGGAAGGAGGCGCGACTCGCGGACTCGGCGATCCCGTCGGAGTGGCAGGTGTACCGGATGGTGGACGTCAATCCAGGCGCGTGGTCCGCGTTCCAGTTCCTCGTGCGGGAGCGGCTGCGCGAGGAGGGGGTCGCCGTGGCCTCCGACGGCTCCGTCGGCTCCGTATAGTCCCGCCCCATGGGAGTGCCGAGGGCATTCGCGCCCGGCGCCGTCGGCGGCGGCGGCGGAGCCGCCGGAGCGGACCGGCTGTCCGCGAAGGCCTGGGTCGACGTCCTCCGCGGGGTGCCTCTCTTCGAGGGTGTCTCCGACCGGCATCTGCGCAAGATCGCGGGCCTCGGCACGGTGACGACCTACGAGCCCGACTCGACCGTCGTGCGCAAGGGAGACGCGGGGGATGCGTGTTTCGTCCTCCTCGAGGGTCACGCCGAAGTGATCACCGGACGCGGACGAGCCGGCATCCCGCTGCAGCCGGGCGCCGTCTTCGGCGAGATGGCGCTGCTCGACGGCTCGCCACGGTCGGCATCGGTGGTGGCCGACTCGGAGCTCGTCCTCTGGCGCCTGGGAAGGACGCAGTTCACGAAGCTCCTGCGTGCCGAGCCCGCTGTCGCCCTCGCCCTGCTCCGGACGCTCTCGGCGCGGCTGCGGGCGCTTCAAGGCGGATAGAGCACCCCGGTCCGGTCAGGAACCCGCGGGACTGCCCGCGAGGGACCGGAGGACGTGGATGACGGGCTCCTACTAGGCCCAGGCTGCGAGCACGGCGAGGCGCTCCAGGCAGGAGCGGCCCTCGTGCGGCGCGCGCACGGCGGGGAGCACGTGGGACTCGCAGTAGCTCGTGTCCGGCCGGAAGCAGCGCTCGGCCACGATCTCGCCGCCCTCGAGCTCGAGCAGCCGGCCTTCCGCGACGTCGCTCTTCCGCAACCTCAACCGCAGCGCGCGCTCGACGACCTCGAGCGCATGTGGGGTGGAGGCGAAGAAGATGCCGTCGCTGCAGATGCCGAGACAGAGCGGCCGGCCGACGCCGCGGGCGAGATACAGGCGGGAGCCCTCTCGCTCGTCGAGCCACGCGGAGGCCATCGCGCCGTGGAGCTGCTCGAGCAGCTCCGGATCCGGGCCGTGGCGATGCACGAGCGCAAAGATCGCCTCCGAGTCGACTGTCATCTCCGGTGCGTGGCGGTCGATGCGATGGCGCGCGAAGATCTCCTCGTCGTTCTCGATGATCCCGTTGTGGATCCCGACGACTGCGCCGTGCCTGATCGGATGGTTGTTCGCGAGGATCGAAGGGTGACCCTTCGTGTAGTCGCGCACGTGCACGAGCGCCTGCGTCGCCTCGTCGGGCAAGGCCACAGTCTCGAGCAGAGCGCTCGCGGCGGTCTGCTGCTTGTGCACGACCACCTCGCCGTCCGGCACCCGGTGCGCGTACCCGACGGCATCCGCGCCACGCTCGGCGATCCCTGCCAGCAGCGCCTGCGCGGCCAGCGTCCGCCCGATGCTCGAGCCGCGGTGGAGGTCATATCCCGCTATGCCGCACACACTTCGATCCAGTCGCCGATCCTCAAGTTCCTGACGGATGCCGCCACCTCAGGTTAGTGACGATGGGTGATGATTCTGTTCGGGAACCGTCGGACCTCTTCTCGACAGGTGTCGGGTATCCCTCAAGGGCAACGCCGAGCGCGCCGATACGTGCTCCGTGGAGAACACGGCGGAGCACCTCTTCGACAAGGAGCCGGAGCCGCGGGAGGAGCCTGCCGAAGCGATCACGAGTGATCCACTCAAGCTCTACGTGCGCCAGATCGGCGACGGCCGACTGCTGACCCCGGCGGAGGAGCGCGAGCTGGCGCGCCGCAAGGACGAGGGCGACCTGGAGGCGAAGCAGCGTTTGATCGAGGGCAACCTGCGCCTGGTGATGTCGATCACGCGCAACTACACGCGCGCCGGCGTGCCGCTCCTCGACCTCATCCAGGAAGGCAACCTCGGGCTGATCAGAGCCGTGGAGAAGTTCGACTACACGCTCGGCTTCAAGCTCTCGACCTACGCGACGTGGTGGATCCGCCAGGCAATCTCCCGAGCGCTGGCAGAGCAGAGCCGGACGATCCGTCTCCCCGTCCACGTCGCCGACCAGGTGCGCAAGATCCAGCGCGCCCGGCGGGTGCTCGGGCAGAAGCTCAGCCGCGACCCGACAGTCGACGAGATCGCCGTCGAAAGCGGCTTCGCGCCGCAGCGCGTGCAGGAGCTGCTGGAGCTGGTGCAGGAGCACGTGAGCCTCGACACCCCTGTCGGGGACGGCGAAAGTCTGATGGGCGACCTGATCGAGGATCCCATGGCGGCCGAGCCGGAGGCCGAGACCACCGACCGGCTGCGCTCCGCGGAGCTCGCTTGGGCGATCCGGCAGCTAAAGCCCCGCCAGCAGCGCGTCCTGATCGAGCGCTTCGGCCTGCAGGGGCGTCCGCCGAAGACCCTCGAGGAGGTTGGCACGATCCTCGGCATCACCCGCGAGCGGGTGCGCCAGCTGGAGACCCGCGCTCTCCGCGATCTGCGCACCGTCGCACCAGGCCTCGAGCTCTACCTGCGCACCTGATCGCTGTTTCTCGCTGTTTCTCGCTGTTTCTCTGGCAAGCGCTGGATCTGCTGCGCGGATCCTGGCATCCGCTCACGCGGATGCTTGCGCGCGAAGATCCCTGAAGCGGCCGCTTCGCCGCCGGAGGATCCCTTCTCTGTCGGAATCGTTCTTACGTGGATTCGGCGACCGCTTGGATCTCGCGCACGCAGGCGAGCCGTCGCAGCGACTCGAGCTCGATCTGGCGCACTCGCTCCCGCGTGAGGCCCAGCCGTCGGCCGATCTCCTCCAGTGTCTTGGGCTCAGCGCCGCCGATGCCGTAGCGGAGGGTCACGACCTCGCGCTCCCGTGCCGGCAACGCCGAGAGCGCAAGGCGCAACGCCTCGCTGCGGAGATGCAGCTCGACCATCTCCTCGGGCAGCGGATCGTCACCCGCCACGAAGTCGCCGAGCACCGCGTCCTCGGTGTCCCCGACCGGGGCGTCGAGACTCGCGGACGCACGCGCCGCGGCGCGCACCTCGAGCACCTGCTGTACCGTGAGCGAGGCTTCGTCCGCGATCTCGTCGAGTAGAGGCTCGCGCCCGAGCTGCGTCCAGAGAGTCCGCTCGGCGCGATTGATCTTCTGCATCCGCTCGACGATGTGGACCGGCATCCGGATCGTGCGACCCTTGTCCGCGAGCGCGCGGGCGACCGCCTGCCGGATCCACCACGTGGCGTAGGTGGAGAACTTGAAGCCGCGGCGCCAGTCGAACTTCTCGACCGCGCGGATCAGCCCGAGCGTGCCTTCCTGGATCAGGTCGAGGAATGGGAGGCCCTGGTTGCGGTAGTTCTTCGCGATCGAGACGACGAGGCGGAGGTTGGACTGGATCATGCGGGACTTCGCTTCCGTGTCGCCGCGTTCGATCCGCTTGGCGAGCTCGACCTCCTGCGCGGCGGTCAGCAGCGGGTGCCGGCCTGCCTCCCGCAGAAACAGCTGGAGCGCATCGGTGGTGGTCTCCGCCTGCGTGGGCGGCAGCGGCGCCGCAACCGGCGCCTCGACGACCTCGATGCCGCGCTTGTCGAGCTCGCGCAGCAGCGCCTCGTGCTCGAGCGGCGCGAGCTCGTGCGCCTCGACAACGTCGGCGAGGTCGACCGAGCGCATGGTCCCAGCCTGCTCGCAGCTTTCGAGCAGAAGCCGGACGTCGTCCAGCACGAGCAGGTTGTCGATGTCGGCGGTGGTCACGGGGAGGGAGCGTGCGCCGTCGTGTCAGGGTTGACTTTCCCACTCGGAGACACCCCTTGTCCAGCCCTCTATGGCTCGATCGGCCCGTTACAAGGCTTTCGTGGGCTCGAGCGAGCCGCACACGATAACGCGTGTTATGTCAAGTAGAGCGATGAGACGGCATCGGGCCTGGCGTCCCGGCCTCGCCATCCCCTTCACTGCTAACCGTTTGCAAACGCGCGCCTCCGTCGATGAGGTCGGCGACCCAGGCCCCGTCGCACTCAACGCGTTCAGCGCGACACTGTCCCCGTCAGGGTGCTGACGGTGTATGAGGCGTTTTCGCGTTCTGTGCCTTTCCCGTGTAGACCCCGGTACGCCTTTGTGCCGGAGGCTATCGCCCACCGCGATGTGCCGACGATCGTGTCGATCTTGACCACGTACGTGATCGTGCCCTTCTTGCCGACAGTGACAAAGCGAAGCGTGATCAGATCACCCTTCACCGTCCGGTAGGCGAGGGCCGTCCCTTTGTCCGTGATGGCGCCACTGGCCCTGAACTTGCCCCTGCCCCCGAGGCTTCCATCAGTGGGCTGGCTGTCGTTGGTACCCGCGATGCGTACCGTTACTTTGCCGCCCGTGTCCGACTGCGAGAGTGCGGCGAACGAGGTTGGTGCAGCGACCGTCAAGACGGTCGCTATCGCAGCCACGATGATCGTTCTCTGCCTCACCCTCTCGAACCAACCCTAGACGTCTTGGGACAAGAGCTACAAACTTGTGGGCAGTTGTTCGCGGCGACGCGCGACTGTCTGACGATGACGTCCAGCGGATTGTGCAGGCGCTCCGGAGGCGCTCCGGCGGCAACTTCCTCCCGCGGGGCCAGACTTGTCCAGCCCGTCGATGTGCGGCACCGAGCCGCGCACCGCGCCCCGTATGCCACAGCCGATAGCCGTCACTCCGCGTAGGCGCGTCCAGTCGCCCGCTGCCGTCGCGCCGGCGCTGACCTTGACGGCCTCGTCGCGACTTCGGCCTGGCTCACGACCGTCTCGACTTGGCGCTGTTCCTCGGCTGCCTCCTGTTGCCGGTAGCAGCGGGGCAGGAGAGGCACCGATCCGGATGCAACGGGCGGTGCTCGAGCGGCTCTGCGGGGGAGGAGGTAGTCAGGTTGGCGATGTACTCGGGCGCTGACTACTACATGGAGCTCAAGCGCAGGCTCGAGGGACCGGCTGGCCGCGCCCTGCCAGTGCAAGCGCTCGAGGCGCTCGCGACCGCAGGCGGATCGTCCTCCAGCGCTCAGCTGGCATGTGCATCCCAGCGGCAGCCCTGACCCGTCGTCCGCGGACCTTCGGAGCTGGGAGGCCGGGTTCTGGAACGTCAACAAGGGCCAGGAATGGCAACCGTTCTACGTCGGCATGATTCTGACGCCGAGCCGGTCAAGGTCCGGGGTTGGCCCGGCCGGAGTTCCACGTCTGGGTTACGCACAAAGAGGAGGGCCGCACCGTGTGCCGGCCCGCCAAGATCGTTGACCGGTGGGCTGCGTGACGCAAGCGGCAGCCGTGCCGAAGCCCGACTCGATCCTCCCCGCGGAAGCCGGCGCCTGGCTTCCGCTGCCCCAGACACACGCGATCCACCACGGCTACAGCAAGAGCGAGCGAAATGAAGCGGTGCCTCACCAACGGGCTTCTCGACCGAACCGAAGTCAGCGGCTGAGCGAACACGCTCCGAGCGACGCGTCGGGCCGAGCGCTCCCCACCTCTCCCCGAGCGCTCACCTGCGACGACCCGACCGTTGCTCACACCGAACCCTCGTCACCGCCACCACGATCGAGCACGACCCCACGGTGACCAGAGACAAGCCGTGCCACCCACGCGTCTGCGTGCCTGCCTCGTCTGCGGTCGACCGACCCGCACCGGCTCACGCTGCCCCGAGCACACGCTGCCGCCACGAGGCAGACCACACCGCAGAGCACGAGCACACGTGCTCGCCGACGCCTCAACCTGCGCAGTCCGCGGCTGCACGGCAACACCGGACAACCCGCTCACCCTCGGCCACCGCCTGGCACGCGCCAACGGTGGAACGCTGTCGCTCGAGAATCTGCAGCCCGAGTGCGCGCGCTGCAACCACACGCGCGGCGCCACGCCGGCAGGGTAGGGGGCGGGTAGGCGTCGAAGACGCGCGGCTGCGAGCGGACATCCCCGCACCTCAACTCACGAATTTTTCGAGCTGCTGATTTCGTGACCGCCGATTTTTTCATGGAGGCTGAGGCTCGGTATCTGGAGGCTGTTGCCCGTCGTGACGCGATCCGTGAGGCGTGGGAGGAGGCCGGCGCGCCGTTGCTCTCGGCGGGCACCCAGCCGGCCGATCGCCTCGATCGGATCATCCTCCTCGCCAACACCGGCAACCAGGTCGTGGAGCTCACGGCGCAGCCGCTCGCTCGGGGCTATGCTCGCCATCAGGGCGTACCTCCTCGTCGACTTCCAGGTCAACGCGGAGGCTACGCCCGACTCAATTCCCCCGGCTCACGGGACGCGACCAGCAAGCGCGCGTTCAGCGCTTGATGGGGGTCCGCGATCGAGGGCTCGCCCGGTCGAGAAAGAACACGGGGACGTCTGGGGCGCCGCGCCGAACGAGCGACAGATCTACTCGATCTTTCGCTTCGCCTTCCCCTTTCCCTCGAGCTTCTCCTTGAGCACGGCCTCGGACCGACCTTCACTTGCCGCCTTGACTTCCTCCTCGCTCAGCTCAACCGGACGCTTCTTGCCCAACACCTCTTCAGACCTGCCCTCGCGTGCGAGTCGGAGCTCTTCCTCTGTCACATCGATCGGTCGGGCTTTCATGGATCCTCTCCTTCCTTCGCTTCACCACACGTACATGTAACTGATGACACCGACCGGGTTTTCGTCGAGATCAACAAACCTATTGTCAGCCTTTGCATGGGCAGCCAGAACGGTGAAGTTCGTGTGCGCATCATCGTTGTCTTCTCGGAACTTCATCCAACCAAAGCCGCCATCGACAAGTACCCAAGAGTTCGATTCCTCACGACCGTTGTACAACGCGAGAATCTTCCTTCCGTAGCGCCATGCCATGTTATGAACCCCCTCAGGAACGCGGTACAAACCCAACTGAAAGTCGAACGGCTAGACCCGAATGACCGGACGACTCGTTCTTCTCACCTCCTTCATCGGGGCACCGTCCCATCACCCAACGCAAGAGCACGACCGGTCACGCCGACGGGGCTGTATCGAGACTCGTAGCGCTGCCTCGCACAGCTACTCATAAGGGCCAACTGGCTTAGCCGCCGGAACGGCCGTGACGCCGCAGCAACGATCTGCATTGACGCGCACGACATTCGCGCGCTCCCTTCGTTGCCACTATCCAGGGTAGGACGCCCTCCCGGAGGAGTCAAGGGAGCGCCATTGGCGCACTCGGCGGCCCGGATCCGGTCTGTGGCTCGCGCCCACAAACGCCGGTTTCTGCGCCAGATGGATCTTGCGAGCGGCGATCGCTTCGCGGAGCATGGTTCCAAGACGCGGCCGGCAAGCCGGTGCCGGCCACGAAGATCTGCATCACCGCCTTGAACAGCGCTCGGTTGGCGCTGGTGCGCCTGGCCGAGCACTTGAAGTCCGCGGCGTGTTACGGACTGCGCGTCCGCGCCCGGCGACGCTCGACGTGAAGGGGGCACACCGAGACGGCAAGCTCAGCGCAGCTTGCAGTAGAGAGCGCGCAGACCGTCCGTCGACTTTGCCGCCACGCCGGTGATGCGCGCCGAGCGCGTCGCCAGCAGCTTCCCGTCGACGCGCAGGCGGATCCGGACGTGGATGCCGCGCAGGCTGATTCCCCGCTTGACGGTCATCGAGCACGTCACCGAGTGCCGCGCCGGTGCGTTTCGACGAGGCAGCTGCCCAGGCGCTTGCCCGTACGCGTGATGTCGAAGCGCAACGTGCCGGCGCGCGCGCTGACGAGACCGACGAGGAGCAGGCGCCCCCGGGCCGAAAGCACCGGGACCGAAAGCGGGTTGGTCTGGCGCGTTTTCGGCAGCACCGCAACCCGTGTGCTGCTCGGCGCTCCTGCCGGCGTGGGCGCCACCGGGGTAGGCGCCGCCGTGGGAGGTGCGGCGGCCGGTGGTGGTGGCGGGGTCGTGCTCGGCGGCGGCGTGCTCGGCGTCGGCGCCGGTGCGGGCGGCGGCGGCGTGTGGATCGCGATCGAGACGTCGGCGTACGCGCGAGCGGAAGCGGCGCGGATCGTCACGCGACCGTCAGGCGGCACCGCGGTCGGCGCCGTGTAGAGGCCGGCCGGCGAGATCGTACCCAGGCTCGGATTTCCACCTTGCACTCCGTCGACGCTCCACGTCACGCCGGGCGGGTCGCCCGTGACGCTCGCCGTCAACTGCACTGCGGTGCCGGTGAGCACGCTCGCGGGAGCGCCGGAGATGGCAACGGACGGCGCCGGCCCCGAAATGTGCACGGTGACGGTCGCGCGCGCAGGCGTTCTGGGGAATTCACTCGCCGAGTCCCGGGCCACGACAGTAAAGGTGTCGATGCCCAGCGCTCCAGCGCGCGGCGTGTAGATCACCTGCGCCTGGTCGAAGGGCTGTCCGACCGCGCGGTCGAGCGTGCCATTTCGCGGGTCGGCGACAATCTCGTAGCGGACCGGGCCCGGCTGCCCGAACTGCGCGGCGGAGAGGTCGATCGTCGTCGGCGTGGCGGCAGCGGCGGCGGCCGAGACGGGCTGCGCCACGTAGCCCGACACGATCGACTCGTTGCTCTTGAAGACCCAGTCGTTGTTGGCTTCGTTCGACTCCAGGAGCACACCGTCAGGGTCCGAGCGGGATGCGAGCCAGTAGCTCCCCGGCATGACGTCCGACACGTCGATCCACTGGAACGCAAGCGTGGAGCCGTAGACGTCGCGCCAGCCGGACGACACCCCCATGACCACGACCGGCGCGTCCGGCCTGCCCCGCTCGCAGTTGGAGTTGTCCAAGTACGCACGCGGAGCGGCCCCCGACATCTGCTGCCAGTCCACGAGACAGAAGCCGACCTTCATCGCCGGAGCGACGATGCCGCTCTTGCTGGAGTCGAACAGTGCGTACTGCATGGCCGAGTGCAGGTGAAAGTGACCGTGACCGTCGGCCGTCTCGTACTGCACCGTGCCGCCCGAGGAGACGTCGCGCGAGCTCAGGCCGTCGGACGCGTAGAGGCGCTGCAGCACCGATGTCATCTGGCCACCGTTGTTGCCCGTCCCCCTGATCTCGAGCGCGCCCGCCCCGTCGTTGTGCACGTAGCCGTTGAAGCGCAGCAGCAGGCGGTTGGTGCCACCCGGATCGGCGTAGGTCTGGAGGTAGTCGCCGGTCGGAGCATCCGACACGAGGTCGGGCAGCGCATCGCCCGGGCCCCCCGTTGCGGACGTAGCCACGAGCAACGTCGCCGCCAGAGCGACGAAGGCCGCCAGCGCCCGGCCAGCGATCTTTCTGCCTCGAATCATCATCCCCCTACGCGGGGCCGTACGGCCCCACAGCTCGCGCCAGACCTCCTCTCCAAGCATACGCACGACGATCCCGGGCGACCATCCTGCGATACCGGGCGGACTGCCGCTGCGCTTAGAACGACGCGCTGCGGGCGCCCGTGACGATCACCAGCACGATCAACGCCGCGAGGACGAGGCGGTAGGCGACGAATACGCCGTAGGTGTGGTGACGCACGTAGCTCAGGAGCCATTCGATCGCAAGGAGACCGGTTCCGGCCGCCGCGATCGTGCCGACGACGAATGGGCCCACCCAGCCGTCCGGTAGGTCGCCCAGGACGACGTCCTTGACCCCCTTGAGCACGACGGCGCCGAACACGGTGGGCACCAGCAGCAGGAACGAGAGCCTGGCCGCCGCGTCGCGGTCGAGGCCGAGGAACCGCCCCGCGGAGATCGTGACCCCCGAGCGAGAGACTCCCGGCATCAGCGCGAGCGACTGGGCGAAACCGATGCCGAGACCCTCCTTGAGACTCAGCCCGGCCGCCGTGCGTGTGGCCGGGCGGCGGTCCGCCCACCAGAGGATGAGCGCGAACACGGCGATCAGGATCGCGATCTGCCACGGCTCGCCCAGATGCGCCGCAATCTGGTCCTCGAACGCGAGCCCGATCGCTGCCGCCGGGATCGTCGCGACGACGACGACCCACGCGACACGCTCATCTGCCGTCTCGATCTGACGCGTGCGCAACGTGTGCAGCCAGCTCACGACGAGCGCGACGATGTCCCTCCAGAAGTACGCGCCGACGGCGAGCATCGTGCCGAGGTGAAGGGCGACGTCGAACGTCTGGTTGAACGCGTCGTGCTCCTTCAGGTACGTCCAGTCGCCCAGCCACGGCACGAGAATGAGGTGTCCCGAGGAGGAGATCGGCAGGAGCTCCGTCGCACCCTGCACGACGCCGAGAACGAAGGCCTGCCAGTCGGGGAGCTTGCCGGGCTCGTCCCCCCAGCCGGCGAGCGTCAACCCCGCGGCGAAGAGCAACAACGCCGCCGCGACGACGTAGACGAGGCGCCGGCGCACCGGCGCATCCTACGTCCGTGGTCCTCGCGAACGAGCCGTGAGGGAATATCACGCAATTTGCGGGCAACCGCCGAGAGGCGGCCTTGACCGCCTCTTCCCCACCCCGTAGCTTCCCTCATGCACCGAGCACGGAGCGCGACTAGGTCGAAGCTCAGGGCACAGGCTCTACGCGGAAGCGGAACGGTCGATGTCTTGGGTGGACGAAAGCGCCACCGGCTCGGTGAACTTCGTTCCGGGACGGGAACGTGGGTGACGCGGCCCCCTTCCCCCGGCTCCCGCCCGACGAACGTAGAATCGGCGCCGTGCACCTTCGGGCACCCAGCATCTCGAAGGGCGCCCAGTCGTTTCTCTGGGCCGTCGTCTTCTTCCTCGTGCTCTACTTCGGCATGGTCGCCGTGGACGTCTCCAAGGCGACGAGCCTGATCGTCAGCCTCGTGGCGGCGTTCCTCATCTTCCTCTTCGTGCGCACGCGCGGCGAAAACCCCCCGCTGAAGTAGGCGGACTGTCGGGCGGAGTGGCCCGGTGTCAGCGGCGGTGAGCCTGGCTCAGGCTGGCAAGCAGCCTGCGTGCGAGCTCGGGCCCGACGGCCTCTTCCAGGCGCAGCTTCGCCGAGGGACGCGTCTCGTCGACGGCGCTCAGGGCGAGGCAGTGCTTGAGGAGAAGGTCGGAGGCCTGATCCTTCGATGTGTGAGTGACGGCGGTGTCCACGTCCTCTTTCTTCGGTACGGGGCCCATGCGGCGATCATCCCTCCCGGGAGTGAACGGGGCTCTCAGCGCTCGAGCTCGAGCCGCCGCTCATCGAACGTGGCCGAGGCGAGCTCGACCTTGAACTGCTCGATCGTCCGCAGTACGTCAGCCGCGAAGACGCACTCGACGACGCCGATCCGCGGGTCGTTGCGGAACGGGACGTCCACGTGCGCACGTGAGACGACGTTGATCGAGACGGAACCACACACGGGGCAGCGCACCGCGACGCCGAGTGTTCCTCCACCGGGCAGGAGCAGCGCGAAGGAGGAGGGCGTGACGGGGCGGGGCCGTTCCTCGAGATAGCAGTAGAAGCTCCACGGCCACTCGCCACGTCCGATCCTCTCGGTCGCGAGCGCGGTCAGCTCGCCGGCGAGATCGTCGTGGCGTGCGGTCATCAGGTTTACGAACGTGCCGCCCGCGGCGAGACCGAGAGGAGCCCAGTCGAGCGCGTCGTGACTGACGAGGCCGACATGCTCGTCCCCACAACGGCAGGCGAACCGCACGCGGTAGACGGCGGGGTGAGCCGATCCCTGCAGGCGCTCGATCGTGCGGAAGGCCGATAGCCGCACGTCGGCAGTCCCGTGTCTTGGACACGAGAAGGTGTACGAGCCGGTGAGCGCGTCCACCATCGTCTTCTTCATACGTACCCAATCGGACGGAATCGTCAACGATCGGTCAGTAGGATGTGAAAGATCGGCCAAGTAACAAACTGTACTTGGCCGAGGCTTAGTAGTCGATCAGTGCGTACACGTCGTAGCCGACGAGCTTGTCACGGCCGTGTAGGAACGTCAGCTCGATCACGAACAGGACGCCCACCACGGTGCCACCGAGGCGTTCCACGAGCTCGATCTTGGCCTTCGCGGTGCCCCCGGTCGCGAGCACGTCGTCGAGCACGATTACGCGGCTGCCGGCCGGGATCGCGTCCGCGTGGACAGCGAGGGTGTCGGTGCCGTACTCGAGGTCGTACGTGGCCTCGATCGTGCGCCAGGGAAGCTTCCCGGGCTTTCGTGCGGGCACGAAGCCGCAGCCGAGTGCGTAGGCCAGCGCACCCCCGAAGATGAACCCGCGCGCCTCCGCACCGAGGATCACGCTCGGTGTCCGCGGCCCCGCCCAGGCGGCGAGCCTGTCGATCGTCTCCCGGAACGCGACGGGGTCGGCGATCAGCGGCATCACGTCCTTGAACAGGATCCCCTCGGTCGGGAAGTCCGGGACATCGCGGATCTTGGCGCGCAGGTCGATCGGCATCAGCGGTCTGCCACCTCACGCAGGTCGCGCACGAGAAGCAGCTGGGCAAGTTCCTGCGCCGCCGCGGCGAGCGCCTCGAGCTCGTCGAGCGCCGTCTTGCGCCGTTGCGGGTCGCGGGCGCGGAGGCCCGGCGCGATCACCTGCTCGAGCAGCGCAGACTGGCGACCGGCTGCCGTGCGGAATGCACGAAGGTGACGCGCGTCCAACCCGTGCCGGGCGATACGGGCACAGGCCATGGCGATGTCGGCCTCGCTCTCGCGGTAGTAGCGCTCTCCTGCCTCGATCCGCGGCGCGAGCAGATCGTACTCCTCCAGCTGGCGCAGGAACTCCGGCTCGACCCCTGCCCGCTCGCACACCTCGACCAGCTCGAGCTCCTCCTCCTGGTCGCGCAGGCCGTGCGCGCGCCGCCGCGAGCGCTCCGGGCTCACCGACTCGAGCGTGGTGCGGATCACCTTGAGCGGCAGGAACTCGTCGCGTTGGAGGCGCAGAATCGTCTGCAGACGCTCGATGTCGCCCTCGGAGAAGAGGCGGTAGCCGCCGCGCGTCCGCTTCGGGTGCAGCAGGCCCTGGTCCTCGAGGTAGCGGATCTTGGAGATCGAGATGTCCGGGAACTCCGCGCGCAGCCGCTCGCACACTGCTCCGATCGTGTGGAGGCGGGTGGCCGAGGTGGTGCGATGCGCCGTCGTCGTCATCACCGCAGGAACGTCATCCGGTACTTGCCGATCTGGAGCTCGTCGTCGTCCTCGAGCGTCGTCTCCTCGATCCGGTGCCGGTTCACGAACGTCCCGTTGAGACTGCCGAGGTCCCGGATCCGGAAGCGCTCGCCCTCGCGGAGCAGCTCCGCGTGACGGCGCGACACCGTCACGTCGTCCAGGAAGATGTCGCATTCGGGCGAACGCCCGATCACCGTCCGGTCGCCCGCCGGCTCGAACACGTCACCGGCCCGTCCGCCCCCGGCGCGCACGACGAGTGCAGGACCGTGGATGGCGAGATCGAGCGCCGGCTGCGCGTCTCTTTCGACATCGTCTGGGGCGAGGCTCAGGGTCGTCTCGCCGGCACCCTCGCTGTGGCCGAGCAGGGCCGCGCCGCAGCGCGAGCAGAAGTTCGCCGCCTCCGGGTTCTGGAACCCGCACTGCGGGCAGTAGACGTGGCTCATGCCCCGCCGTGTGGACCGCCGGAGAGCACATCCGCCAGACCCTCGGGGCCGAGGTTGTCGCCCCGCGTGCGCCGGTAGCGCTCGGCGCGCAGGATGTCCACGCGCCCCTGCAGGAAGCGCCGCTGCAGCGAGACATCGTCCTCCTCGTGCTCGAGCTCCGCGATCAGCGAGCGCAAGTCGTCGTCCGCGAGCACGGCCAGATCGGGCATGGGCTCGAGCTCGCCCTCGTCCGGGAGCTCGCCTGTGCCCTGGAAGATCGGCCGGTCCAGGCTGGCGGGTGCGGGCAAGTCGACGTCGCCCTCGGCCACCTGTGCGCTCAGCCGCGCCACGCGCTCCGCGCGGAGGATGTCGATGCGGCCGTGGAGCAGTCGCCGCCGCTTGGAGATCTCGTCCTCCTGGCGCTCGAGGTCGCGGATCAGCTGCTCGAGATCGCCGTCGGCCAGCGTTCCGAAGTCGGGAAGCGCGTCCACGTCCTGCCTTTCGTCCGGGAGCCCCGTTGATTGAACCGGCTCGGGGCACAGGGGTCAACCTCAACTTGAGGCTTGCTCGTCTTTCGTTCGCGGCGGAGTGCCCCGTCCCTCCCCCACTTGACGTCCCTCCCCCACCTCGCGTCGAGCCTTGAGCGCGTACTGCGCCGCGGCGGCGACGGCGAGCGCGACGCCGAGCCAGAATAGCCACAGCGGCCAGGCCGTCCCCTTCGCGGTCACGATCACGCAGCCGAGCGAGAAGTAGAGGATCCAGGTCGCCAGCTTGCCGAGCGCGCTCACGTCGAACGCATAGCCACGCGGCACCACGACCTTGTAGCCGGCAACGAGGATCGCGTCGCGAGCGAGCACGATCACCGCGGCGGGCCAGGGCAGACGGCCGTCGATCCACAGCAGGACGACGGCGACACCGATCATCAGACGATCGGCCAGCGGATCGGCGATCTTGCCGAACTGCGACTCGACGTGCCACCGGCGAGCGAGCCAGCCGTCGAGCTGGTCGGTGATCGCGGCGAGGCCGAACACGATGCCCGCCCACCAGGCTGCGCCGTCACCCGCTTGCACGAAGAGCCACACGAAGACCGGGATCGCGGCGAAGCGCAGAATGGTGAGGGCGTTGGGGAGCTGCTGCTTCGCACGCATGAGCCCCAGCCTATGCTCCGCCGATGGCGGCGACGCTCGCTCTGCCTGGGTTCGTCAACGCGCACAGTCACGCGTTCCAGCGGGCACTTCGCGGCCGCGCAGCGGGCCGCGACTTCTGGGCGTGGCGCGACGGGATGCTCGCGGAGGCCGAGAGCCTGACTACGCGGCGAGTGCGAGCCCTGTACGAGGTCACGTACTCGGAGATGCGAATGGCCGGATACACGGCCGTCGGCGAGTTCCACTATCTCGGAGTTCCCGAGGCGCGAGCAGCCGCGGCAGCCGCTGCAGCTGCGGGCGTTGGCTTCGTCCTCCTCCACGTCGCCTACGCCCGCGGTGGCCTGGAGCGCATGCGCCAGCCGTCGGTCGCCGCCTATCTCGCGGAGGTCGAGGAGCTGCGCGCAGACGGGATCGCGCTCGGCGTCGCTCCGCACTCGGTGCGTGCGTGCCCGCGCGACTGGCTGGAGGAGATCGCGCGCTACGCGGCGTCTGAAGGGCTACCGCTGCACGTCCATGCCGACGAGCAGCCGCGCGAGATCGAGGAGTGCCTGGCAGAGCACGGTTGCCGCCCGATCGAGCTCCTCGCGCGCACCGGCTGCCTCGGTGAGCTGACGACGATCGTGCACGCGACCCACGCCGACGGCGGGGAGCTCGACCTGGTCGCCGCCCACGAGGCCACGATCTGCGCGTGCCCGACGACGGAGGCCGACCTCGCCGACGGCTTCCTCCCGGCCACCCGGATCGCCCATCGCGGCATCCGCCTCTGCATCGGGTCGGACTCGAACGTGCGGATCGACCCACTCGAGGAGCTGCGCGAGCTGGAAGGCATCGGCCGCCGTCAGAGCGGTACCCGCGGCGTCTTCTCGACGGACGTCCTCTTCGAGATCGGAGGTCTCTCGGGCGCCCGGTCGCTGGGCCTCAACGACTGGCCCGGCACCGCCATCGACCTCGAGCACCGTTCGCTCGCCGGCGTCGAGGCAGAGGACGTCCGCGCGGCGCTCGTCGCCGGCTGCGGTGCAGACGTCGTCGCGCCGCCGGTACCCTGAGCCCGTGGACGTGACCGAGGCGTCGTTCGAGACCGATGTGGTCGCCCGCTCGCACGACGTGCCGGTGCTCGTCGACTTCTGGGCCGACTGGTGCGGGCCATGTCACGCCCTCGCGCCGGTGCTCGAGCGCGAGGTGTCCTCACGCGAGGGGCGCGTGGAGCTCGCGAAGGTCGACATCGAAGCCGAGCAGGGTCTCGCTCAGACGTACGCCGTCAGCGGCATCCCTGCCGTGAAGGCGTTCCGGGACGGTCGCGTCGTCGGCGAGTTCGTCGGTGCACGCTCGCCTGCGGCCGTGTCGGCGTTCGTGGACGAGGTGCTTGCGCCGCCCCGCGCCGACACGCTCCTCGACGAGCTGCGGGAGAGCGGCGAGCTCCCGGATGTGGTCTCGGCGCTCGACGCCGGTGACGTCGAAGGCGCCTTGATCTCGATCCTCGAGGCGGTGCCGGCGGCCGACGCGTCCGGACGCGATCGCCTGCGCGAGGTGGCGATCGCGCTCTTCGACCGCCTCGGGCCCGAGGATCCCCTCACGATCGGGTATCGCAGGCGACTCGCCGCCGCTATTTACTGAGGGAGACCTCCAGCGTGCCGCGGAAGCGGCTTGCCCACTCTGCGGTACGGACGAGATACGCACGCTCCGCCGCGGGCCCGCTCTTCCCGTAGGTGCCGTCGTACGCGTCGCGGGCCGGCTCGATCTGGGTGCCTTCGTGCCACTCGTTGTAGCTCGTGATCGTGACGATGTCGGCATCTGCGCGAATCGCCGCCTGCCACATCTCGTCATAGGTTCTCCCGCCCCGTCGCGGCCGTATGCGGGCCTCACCGGTCGCCTGCCGCGCGTCGAAACCCGGCCCGACGGAGGGTGCGCAGAGCAGACCCAGCGCACGCGCCTGAAGGCATACCCGCCGGAACGACCGTCCGTCGTGGATCAGCACGTCGTAGGTGTAGAGCCCCTGGAAGCCGCCAGCCCTGGCCTTGCCGGCCAGCGACGTGTGCGCGAACATGCGGACGCCCTGGAGGCGCCCGTTGACTGCCGCCCACGCCGCGTCGTCGTCCCTCGTGGAGTCGTACACGTAGACATCGCGGATGCCCTCCTGTTGCAGCAGCCGCACGTCCGACTCCACGCTCTCCGGCGTTCTCGCCGGGTACGGCTCGACGTGAACCGCCACGGCGAGCCCTCGCTCCCGTGCTGCCCGGATGACGAGCGGCAGCCGCTCGTCCTCCGGCGACCCCACCCCCCACCACGAGACGATCACTGTGTCGACGCCCGCCTGGTACAGATCGTTCATGTGAGCAGCGAGGATGCCCGGATCGGCCGACGAGTACGCGCCGCGCGAGGGGACGAATCCGGAGGCCAGCTCCGCCGACCGCGCCGTCCGCCAGTGCATCCACGAGCCGTCGCGCTCGGGCGAGCCGTACCAGGGGTAGTAGAACGCGGCGACGCTGTCGACCGCGGGCGCGGTGCTGTGAGCGGCGGTCGCCGCTTCGAGACACACGGCCGCGCAGGCGAGCGCGGAGAGCCGCCGCAGAGCCTTCCTCATTCCCATCCCCAGTTGCTGCCGCGCTGACCCTCGCAGCCAGCCGCTCGCCGGTCAAGGGGAGCTTTTCGGCGTGCTGCCCATCGACGCCCGGGCATCGTCTTACACGGTGCTTACGCTCCCCCCATCGTGGGCTAACCGCCGTCCGCGACGATCGGCACATGGATCGTGCACACCATCGCGCCAGAGCGTTCGCCCTCCTCCTCGGAGCGGTAGCCGTGCTCCTGGCGTGCGCGGGCCCGGCGGTCGCCACAATGCAGGACCCGACGATCGACAAGGGCATCGTCCAGTCGGTCTCCAGCTCGTCGATCGTCCTTCGAGGGCTCGACGGCTCGGAGCTGACGCTCGCTCTCGGCCCGCTCACCGTCGTGCGCCTGAACGGCGTCGGGGCGTCGGTCGGCGATCTCCGCCCAGGGTTCGTCGCCACGGTCACCCACAACGGCGACCGGCCTGCACGGATCGTCAGGGCGTTCGGGACGCTCAAGGTCGTGGAGCAGGGCACCGTGGAGTCGATCTCGAGACAGGCGATCGTGGTCCGGCGAGCGGATGGCACGCTCGTCACGATCGCGGTCGGCTCGGAGACGAAGGTGCGCAAGTTCGGTCGGCCGGCGCCGCGCTCGGCCGTCAAGGCGGGTCGCCTCGTCCGCGTCACGTTCGCCCCGGGGTCTCCCGCGAAGCTCGTCGCAGTCGTCCGCCGGATCGGATGAGGGCGGCGCTGCGCCCATGACGGGCGGCACGATCCTGCTCGTCGAGGACGAGGAGGACATCGCCACGCTCGTGCGCGCCTACCTCGAGCGGGAGGGGTTTCGGGTCGTTTGGGCGGCCCGCGGCGTGGAAGGCCTCCTCGCGCTCGAGCGGGAGGAGATCCGCCTCGCGATCCTCGACCTGCAGCTGCCGGATGCGGACGGCTTCGATCTCTGCCGAGCGATCCGCGAGACGTCTCGCCTGCCGATCGTGTTACTCACCGCGCGGGACGAGGAGGTCGACAGGGTCACGGGTCTCGAGCTCGGCGCCGACGACTACGTCGCCAAGCCGTTCTCACCGCGCGAGCTCGTGGCCCGCGTCCGCGCCGTCCTTCGCCGCACCGAGCCGGAGGACGACGTCGACCGCCTCGCCGTCGGGGACGTCGTCCTCGACCGGAGAGGGCGCACGGTGGCCGTCTCCGGCGAGCCGGTGGAGCTCACCGCCAAGGAATTCGACCTGCTGGCGCACCTGCTCGCCAGCCCCGGCATCGTGATCAGCCGCGAACGCCTGCTCGACCGCGTGTGGGGCCTCACGTTTCCCGGCGGCACGCGCACGGTGGACGTCCACGTGGGGCAGCTGCGACGCAAGCTCGCCCGCCCGGAGCTCGTTCGCACGGTCCGAGGCGCCGGCTACAAGGTGGTCGCTCCGTGAGCGGGGGACGACGTCTCGGCTCGCTTCGCTCACGTCTCTTTCTGGGTATCGCCGCCACCGTCGTCGTCTCGATTCTCGTCACCGTCGTCGCCGGCTCCCTGCTCACCCGCCGTTCGTTGGAGGAGGCGGCGCGCCGCTCGCTCGTCCGCCAGGTCGACCTCATTGCCGCGCAGCGCGAAAGCTCGCCGACCCGGGGCGAGACGCCCGGCATCGGGCTGTTTCTGGCCACCGAGCAGCAACGGCTCGCCATCCTCACCCCGACGCAGGCCGAGCTGCTGCTTCCAGCAGCGGGCGCCGACGCGCTGCGCGAACGCGGCCTCGCGAGCGGGACGGTCGAGATTCAGGGCCGGCGCTTCCTCTACGCAGCGCAGCGCAGCCGGACGGACGCGCTGGTGCTGCTCCGCTCCGCCACGAGCCAGGCCGCCGACTGGACGCCGTTCCTGCTCGGCCTCGCGGCCGCAGGGCTCGTGGGCGGGATCCTCGCCGGTCTCGTCGCCCTGGCGCTCTCCCGCGCCGTGGCCCGTCCCGTGCGCCGCGTCGCCGACGCCAGCCGCCTGCTCGCCGACGGCAGCGCGCACGATCGGATCGTGCCGGCCGGGAGTGACGAGGTGCGGGCACTTGCCGAGTCCTTCAACCACCTGTCGGAGGAGCTCGCTCGCGCGCAAGACGCGGAGCGCGCGTTCCTGCTCTCGGTGAGCCACGAGCTGAAGACGCCGCTGACCGCGATCCGGGGCCACGCCGAGGCCCTCGCCGACGGCGTGATGGACGCGGAGCGGGCAAGCGACGTGATCGAGCGAGAGTCGCGCCGGCTCGAGCGGTTGATCCAGGACCTGCTGGAGCTCGCGCGCCTCCGCAGACGGTCGTTCTCGGTTCGCAGCAGAGCCGTCGACCTGGGCGAGATTGCCAGAGAGGCGGCAGCCCGTCATCAGGCTCAGGCCTCCGCCCTCGGCGTCTCCCTGGAGGTCGTCGTGTCCGACGACGACGCGGCGGCGGAGGCTGATCCGGACCGCACGCTGCAGGCACTCTCCAACCTGGTCGAGAACGCGCTCCGCAGCACGTCGCGCGGCGGTTGCGTGCAGATCGGCGCTCGACCTGCCCGCCTGGACGTCGTCGACGACGGCCCAGGCATCGCACCGGAGGATCTCGAGCGCGCGTTCGAGCGCTTCTACCTGTACGAGCGCTACGGCAGCGAGCGACCCGTCGGTACCGGCCTGGGCCTGGCAATCGTCCACGAGCTGACCCGGGCGATGGGTGGCGCGGTCGAGGCTCGCAGCACGCCGGGTGTCGGCTCGACGTTCTCGATCCTGCTCCCGGCCCCCGCTTGGACGCCGGGTGCTGACGAGGATCCAGCCCCGCCCACGCACCCTGGTTCCGCGGCTGCCCTAGCCACCGGCGTCGCGCCGGAGCACCGCCCCGGCTCGGTCGCCCGTCAGGGCGCCGTCGCGGAGCGTCACCCGTCCGTTGACGACGACGTGTCGCATTCCTGCCGCGAGCCGGTTCGGCTCGAACGTCGTCGCGACCTCGCTGAACGTGTCGTGGTCGAAAATCGCGAGGTCGGCGAACGCTCCGACGCGGACGACTCCCCGGTTACGGAGTCCAATCCGCTCAGCCGGCAGTGAGGTCAGCCGTCGAACCGCTTCGGCCGGTGTCAGCGTCTTCGTCTTGCGCACCATGAAGCGGTAGTACCACGCGGCCCACGTATAGGCACCGTGAAAGACCGAGCCGGCGAGCCTGCCGTCGGGTGCGAGGGTTGTCGCGTCTGAGCCCGGCATGCAGAGCGGGTTCGCGAAGGCCCGTTCCTGCTGCTCCTCCGTGTAGCACCGGATCATCACCATCAGCCGGTGCATCTGGTCGACGCCGTCGAGCAGCAGGTCGTAGACGGTGTCCAGCGACTCCTGGCCCCGGTCCGCCGCGATGGCGGCAACGTCTCGTTGCGACTGATCGGGCCACACGTCGTTGTCGAGGAGCACGACCCGACCCCAGTCGCCTCCCGAGCTCAGGATGCTCTCGTGGAGCTTCAGGCGTTCCCGTGCCTCGGGGTCGCGAAGGAACGCGCCCGTTGCCCGTGGTCCGCCTTCCAGAGCCCAGGCGGGAAGGGCCGTCGGCAGATAGGTGAAGCCGAACAGGCGCGTGTGCATGTCGAACGCGACGTCGAGCCCGCGGTCCCGTGCCGCGGCGACGACCTCGACACATCGTTCGGCTTCCTCCATGCCGCTGCGAGGAATGAGATGCGAAAACCTGCAGACGCACGCCTGCCCGCTCCGCGGTCCGCACGGCCTCTTCGACAGCAGCGGCGGCACCCTCGTCACGCTTCCGCGTATGCGTGGCGTAGAGCGCGTCGACACCGGCGACGACCTCGCACAGGGCCTCGAGCTCGCACAGGGCCTCGAGCTCGCTCTCCTGCGCGCCGGCCTCGGTGGCATACTCGAGGCCGCTCGAGAATCCCCACGCACAGTCGGTCACTCCGCCCCCGGGAGATCGAAGTTGACGAGCGTGGAATCGCCCGCGGCGATCCCGCGCTCCATGTCGAGCTCGCGGGCTGCCGGCTTCCGCGCCTCGTGGAGCACGGAATCGGCACGTGCAGACTTCGCCGTGAACGCACGACCGACCACGTAGGCACCCACCCCGCGGACTCGAGTCCTCCGATCACGGACGCGCGCTCGCGGCCGTGGAGGCGAGGTGACCACGACTCACCGATGCGCGCCTGTACCGGTAGGCGAAGAGGATTCCCAACCTCATGGCAGTTCCGGCGGTGGGACCACTCGACTTGAGCTGGCGCGTCTCGGGCGGCTGCTCATGTTCACGAAGGTCAGGACGTCGGCCGACGGACCGGTTCCGCGGTGTTCAGGACCGTCGCAGTGGGCTAGCCGTCGATCACCTCGTGCAGCTCGTACCAGGTCTCGCGGCTCGGCGGCGCGCCACCGCTGAGATCGTCGCCGATCACCTCGCGAACCGCGGGCATGATCCGCTCGTCGATGAAGACCTGCCCCTGGTCTCGAGTCTGCCAGACGTCAAAGATGCGGAACACACCGGCATCCTCGTCGAAGCCGGCGGTATGGACGATGAGCCCTTCGGGCGGGTCCGTGTCAGCGCGCAGCCGTTGCGCGACCGCGTCGTAGTTGGCTGTGCTGCGATCACCACCCGGATCGACTGGGAACTCCTGGATGTAGGCGACGGCCATGTGCGCCTCCTTTGGGGGATGACCTGAGGATACGGCCTGCCCGCTCAGGCCGCGGAGTCCGGCCCCGGCTCCTTGACCTCGATGCCTCCGAGCACTGCCCAGAGGCTCATCTTGATCTCGGGGCCGTCTGCGCCTTGCGACACCTTCACCCCGCGGCCGCCCAACAGTCCGAAGCCTCCGACCGAGACCCGCGTCCCGGGAGCCACGAGGATCTTGAAGCCGCTCAGGATCGCAACGACAGTGAGGCGGGCATCCGGACCCGACGGGCTACTCGACAGGTCGAGCTCGCCGCCCGCGAAGATCGCGATCACGGTCTCCTTCGTCCACCCGGGCGGGAACAGACGACGCTCAAGTCCGCCGAAGACGGCGACGTTCACGAGTTGCCTCCTTTCGCCGCGTCGAGGATAACGATCACGGCTTGCACTGACCTCGGCGCCGGGTCGCTCTCGACCTTCTGCCAGGTGACGCTGTCCCGGCTCGCCCCCGCGATCCTATGATCCTGGGGCACCGGCCGCCGTCGTCAATGCATGCTTTGTCCTGCGGCGCGCCTCCGCCGACGCTCGCTCCACTGCCCTGGCCCGGGAGGGCGACGTCACAAGCTGTGACAGAGCTCTCAGAACTCCGTCAGCACTGCAACCGGGAACATCCCGGTTTGTCCGGTTAGGGGATCGCGACGCCCTGTAGCACGACCGGTTGGTGCACCGTGTAGTCGAGCTCGTCGGACTGGAGGACGCCCGCGGGCGGGATCACGTCGACCGCCTTCGGGACGGTGCCCGGGTCGAACGTGCAGTGCGGATCCGTGCTCGGCGCCGCGCAGACGCCGAACTGGAAGTCCTGCGGCGTCGACTGGAAGCCCCGCGCCTGGTCGCCGCTGAAGCCGTCCTGGCCGGTGAGCACGACCGTGAACGCCCAGCCCGGTCCCGGTGAGCCGAGGCTCGCCTTCGGAACCCTGAAGGTAATGAAGCGGGAGATCTGGTTGGCGCTGATCGCAACTGTGGCGAGCGTCGTGCCGGAGGCGTTCTCGTAGCGCTGGCCGAAGCCCTGCACCTGGATCAGCCGGCTCCAGGCGTAAGCCGGCGCGATCTGGAAGTTGCGCGATGTGTTGGCAGCGGCGGTCGAGGTCGAGCCGGGCGCGGCGCCCGGATCGTGGACGTAGACGTCGACGAGTTGGGCCCCGAGCGGGCTGCCGAAGGTCGGTGAGAGGTCGCGCACCTTTACCCGGAAGATCACGTTCGTCCCGTCGTCGAAGACCTGGAACTCCTGGATGTCGAAGGCGCCCGGGTGGAAGCCGCTGAAGGTCGGGTAGGCGTAGTTGCCGGGCCCGTTGTCGTCGCCGCTCGGATCCGTGACGTCCAGGAGCAGCGTTCCGGGCACGAAGTCGAAGACGATGGAGCGCTTCACGTGCGCGGTGCCCCCGCTCCCGCTGACGGCGACCACGTTGAGGACGGTCGTGCCGCCGGTCACGGCGACGGCGACGCTGAACGCGCCGGCCCCATCGGCTGTGGTCGAGGCGCTCGTGGTGGCGGAGTTCGCATCCGTGTTTGTGGCCGTGACGTAGACAGCGTTGCCGGGTGCCGTCGTGCCGGTAACCGTGACCGGCGAGGCGCTCACGGCGCTCTGGTCGGCCGGGCCCGTGACCGTGAGCGGCGTCGTCCCTTGCGTGTGCGCGACGTAGCGCCGGTACGTGCTTTGCGGCCGGTCGACGAGGCGGTCCGCGCCGATGTTGGCGAACAGCCGCACGAAGGATGCCGCCGACCAGTTGAGCGGGCCGGCGGAGCCTGCGGGCTCGCCGTTGACGAAGCCGATCGAGGCGGTCTCGGGCGGTGTCCCGAACGGCGAGAGCGCCAGGTTCGGGTACTCCCAGTCCTGCTCGGGAATGAGGCTGACGCCGCCGGCGAACTGGTCCATGCCGTCGAGCAGGGACGCCGCGCCGGTCGCGTCCCCGGTCTGCAGCGACTGCTCGCCGCGTTCGGAGGACAGCGCCGGCCACAGGTGCCCGGTGCCGACACCGGACGGCGCCCACGGACGGCCGTCGCTCGAGCGGTCCCCGTAGCCGTCGCCGTTGTAGCGATGCCAGCCGGGACCGCTTGCCGTGTTGGAGCGGATTGTCGCGTCCACAACCGGGAGCGAGGCGAGAATGTCTGGATCGGTCGGGGACAGCTCACCCAGCCGCGCGAGCTCGAGGAAGCCCGCGTCGATCACCAGGCGTTGGTCGAGCGTCGGCCCGCCGTTGCCCACGTTGTACGAGATCGCGGCGTTCGGGTCGCCGGTCTTGGAGAGGCGGATGAAGTAGCGCGGCGCGAGCGAGCCGGTCGTGGTCACCGTCCAGTCCTTGATCGAGCGCTGGTAGTCGTCGGCGACGCCGCGCCAAACGGCCGCCGAGACCGGATCGTGATTGGCGTCCGCGAGTTCGGCGGCGGCGACCAGCCCGGCAATCTCGGCCGCGATCGTCGACGGTGAGTAGCCGTCCTGTTCCTCCCAGCGCTCGACGCCGAAGGCGGGGCCGTGACTCGCCACGAAGTTCGCAGCGGGCTTGATGTGGTTCGTGTAGAGCGTCCCGTCGGTGAGGTGCAGCTCGTTGGCCATCAGCAGCGGATACGACGTTTCGTCCAGCTGGGTCCCGAACGAGTCGGGCGCGGTCTTTCCGTTGACGAGGCTGTTGCGCGGCATCGACCCGTCCGCCTGCTGCTGGCGCTGGAACAGGAACAGGGTCGCGTCGCGCGCCGTCGCCAGATCGCCGTCGGCCATCAGGCCTGTCCAGATCTCGTAGAGGTCGCGGGCGAAGACTTCGCGGTAGGAGCCAAAGTACGTGTTGTTCGGATCGCCCGCGGAGATCGCCTGGCCCCACGGCGACGTCATGCTGGCGACGATCGCCCCGGGGAACGTCTTGTCCTCGGAGGCCTTCAGCACGTTGGCGTTCACGAAGTACGAGTCGCGCAGCTCGTCGGCCCGCTTGCCCTTGATCCCCGGGAGCTTCTTGGGCGGGTCGTTAAGCCTCTTGTCGTAGGCGTCCCAGCCCCGCTCCGAGTCGTCGCGCACTTTGTCGAACTTGTCCTTCAATGCGCTCTCCGCCGTCTGCACGGCGGTCGCCTGGCTCGCGCCGAAGCCGAGCGCGACGGTGAAGTTGAGATCCCCGCCGTCGTCCTTCTTGTCACCCGTGACCCGCGCCGTCTGGACGACGTTTCCGTTGCTCGCTGTCGTGTACGACGTGGTCAGTGCGTGCGAGGCGTCGAGTTGCGTGAGCCCGTCGCTGGCGGTCCCGGCGAAGCCGTTGGTCGCCTCGGCGAAGCGCGCGTCGAGGGCGACGTAGACCGGCTGCGCGTAGTCGCGATTGACCGCATTCGTCGCCGTGTTCGGGTCGGAGGCGACAAGGACAGGATGGCCGGTGGAGGTGTCCGTGGTCGCCGCGTCGGCGCCGCCGTTACCGCCTCCGCCGCCGCCGTTGCCGTTCACCGTCGGATCGAAGCGGAGGTAGAGGCGTAGGTCGCCGTCGTCCTTCTTCTTCGTCTTCTTGTCCACCTTGAACGCGACCTTCATCAGGAGCGCGTTGCTGTCCGGGTCGGCCACGTAGTCGGTGACGATCCGATACTTGCCGCTGGCGGGCGTCGTCGTGACCTTGCAGGCCATCCCGCTGCCGTCCAGCGCCCAACCGTCGAGGTCATATCCCTCGTCTGGAGATCCGTGAAGGTGGAGCCGTCGCTGACGACGTACTGCAGCGTCTCGACGTTCGTGTTGTCGATCGTCGGGTAGTAGACGTCGCTCAACACGCCGCCGGCGACCGTGAACCAAACCTTCGACGTCCTGTTGCGTGCGGTGCCGAGGCAGTCCTTGCGCGCAAGGTCGAAATGCGACAACGCGCCCGGCCCGCCTGGGGCGTCGCCCAGTGGCGCACTCCCGACGCCCGCTGCGACCGCGAGAACCGCACACGTCGCGACGGCAAGCGTGAAACCGGCCAGCCGCCTCCGTGGAGACAAACTGCTCATCAGCCCGCACTCGACGCTACACCCGCAGCGGCGTCGAGTCCAACCCCTGAGCCCAATAGTGTCGGTATCTGGGAATTAGTCCCCCAGCCGCGACCGAACGCCGGACAGAGGAGGACCGGAGCGGACAAACCCGTGCCATTACCTGGTGTCCGACCCGAGCCAATGCCTGCAATGGGACAGAGCGGACACCACGACCTACCCACGACTTACCCACGTTGAGGTGAGGCTTGGAGGGGAAAGAATCCCCCGTCGGTTCCCGCAGTCGCGTGGATATCGGAGTGCCGGGACTTGTCCGATAAAGCGGTGCGAAATGATCACTGCTCCCCTGCCTCTCGACCTGGCTTCATCAGCCGCTCCAGACCACGAATCGCGGGCTCTGTTCGGCTACGAAGCCACTAAGGGGCGCAGGTTCATCGCAGGCCTGTACGGCTTCCAGAGCGACGAGGGCCCAGACGTGACGCTGGCGGCGGCGATCCATTCCGTGCACGACCCCGAGGACAGCGAGCCGCAACGGCAGTTCTTCAGACTTCGATCTCGCGAGCAGGCACAACGCTTCGCTGACGAGGCGCTGACTGCGCTCGAATATCTCGGCTGCACCATCACGGAAATCGAGGAAAGCAGACTTCGGGTGTGGGCCGACGTAGCCCCCCGCACTTGAAGCGAAGTCACAGGTTCACCCGATGCGGGCGCTTGCTCGACTTCGGGCGCTCGCCCGGCATCAGCCCGCGAACCGGACCGACGCGCCCGTCAACGTGCCCGAGACGGAGACGCGGGAGTCGAGCCGCACCTCGACGCGAACGGCCCGGTTCATCACGCCGCCCCCGTCTGAAGAGCACCCAGGAGCGCTCAGGCGCCGATCTCGCGGCTTCATCCGCAAGAAGGCCGCCTGAGAAGTCCCACGCCCGCGTGGAAGTCCGGTCAGGTGCCGCGCCGCAGCATCAAGAGGACGGCGTGAACGTGTCGGTGCGTGCCTTGACTCGTTCGGCACAAGGGTCTATGACCCTCGCCATCTGCCTAAGAAGTCGTTTCATATTGAGCTCCTGAGGCGGCGGAAGCAGATGAGGCAGCAGCCGAGCGCGGGCAGCGCTTTGTGGATGTCGGCTCGGCGTTCGTAGCGGACGAGCAGCCGTTTGAGGTTGTGCAGGTGCGCGAAGGTTCGCTCGACGACCCAGCGCACACGTCCGAGACCAGACCCGTGCTCGGTCTGCCGCCGAGCGATGACTGGAATGATCCCCCGTCTGCGGAGCTGTTCACGGTGGCGGTCGGAGTCGTAGCCGCGGTCACCGACCACGCTCGCGGGCCTCCGTTTGGGTCGGCCCACAGCGCCAGCCACTGGCGGCACGGCCGCGACGAGGGGAAGCAGCTGCTCGACGTCGTTGCGGTTCGAGCCGGTCAGGCTCCAGGCGAGAGGGATCCCGCCGGCGTCGACGAGCAGGTGGTGCTTGGAGCCCGGCCGGCCTCTGTCGACCGGGCTCGGGCCCGTTTCGGCGCCCCCTTTTTGGCCTGGATCTGACTTGAGTCGACCACCGCACGCGACCACTCGATCTCGCCCGCCGCCCGCAGCCTCGAAAGCAACTCGACGTGCAGACGCTCCCAAACGCCTGCCTTCTGCCACTCCTCCAGACGCCGCCAACAGGTCACCCCGGAGCCGAATCCCAGCTCCCGGGGCAGGTGCGTCCACGCGATCCCCGTGTGCAGCACGAACAGGATCCCCTGCAACGCCTGCCTGTCGGACAAACGCTTGCGACCCGGATAGCGAAAACGTCGCTCCTTCCTCGGAAGCAGCGGCTCGACAAGCTCCCACAGCTCGTCCGAGACGATCCACGGCGCCACAGCCATCGGGTACCCCTCCCAGCATGACGACGGATACCGACGGCGTTCGTCGTCACGGAACGAGTCCCTTCAATCTGAAACGACTTCTAAGGGTTCTAGGGGTTTGCAGGCGGGTTCTTGCCGCCGGTTGCAAGGAACGAGACGCAGTCACCCTGGTTCTTGAAGACGCCAAAGCTCTGCCATCCGCCGCTCTTGCACTGATCCTTGGAGTTCGTGATCGTGGCGGAGATGTTCTGCAGGTAACCCGGGAACACCGTCGGAGTGACCGTGTCACCGACCGCTGGCTCCGGGCCGGGCTTGTACGGGTTGAGATCCCCCGGATCGTTCGTGATTGTCGCGCACTTCGCGTTGGCAGACCACAGGCCGAGGAAGTCGCCGCCTTTCACAACGAAACTGGCCGAGAAGGTGTTCAGCACCCCCACCTTCAGCTCTTGCCGCGGCGACTTCGCAACGATTGCGTACGTGCCGGGAACGGCGGTTGCGCGGAGGATGAGTAGCGTCATCGAACCGCCAGGGGTACCCGCATGCGTGCTCCAAGAGGTGAGCAGCCACGGCCCGGCGGGCACCACGTAGCTCGCTCCCGCCGCCACCCCCGTCTGGAAGTCGATTTCGCCCCCGGCCTCACACGTGTAATCGGACGTGGCGCTCGTCTGCCCGATCGTCGTTGTCGTGGCGCCCAATGCCGAAACCGCCAGCAGGCCGGACACCACCACGGCTGCGCACAGCACACGCCCGACCGATCTCGGTCGTCCCATTCTCTTCCCTCCTTGTCTCGTTGGAGCAGATCGCTTGCCCTGAACCGAGCTACGCCAAGACGAAACCCGTTGGTGTCGAGAAGGCCTCCGCCCCCGACCATCAAGGGCAACAACGCGATCGCCCCGCGCAGCGGAGCCTACGACTGTTGTCACGGATGTGTCAAGCTCGTCGATCCAGCCTCGGGGGCTCTCAACCTCAGCACGAGTTGCAACGCCTCCTCCAGCGTGAGGCGGCCCATTTCGCGTGCGGCGAGTTCCGCGAGGATCTGGGCGAATCGTCGCCACCTGGGACGACGGGCGATGGTGGACGCCCGAGGAGTCGGCTGTGTTCCTCGCTGCCATCGTGGCCGAGATTCAGGGTTTGGGCCACTCGTGGGCCACACCCGTTCCGGCGTCTGAGAACAGAAACCGCCGCCTTTGAGGCTGTTGCACAAAGCCTCGGAGCGGGGGTTTCTGAAGTCTGTAGTCGCCTGAGGCTTGTTAGGTCACTCCCGCTCGAGCTTCGCGATGCCCGCCGTGACCTTCGCGACGTCCCTGAGGCTCGGCTTGCCCTCGGTGCGGTACCGCTCGAGCCAACGCACCGCAGCTCTCTCATACTTCGGCGAGCCCCGCTCGGCGTAGAGGTGGACGAGCTGGAGCGCATCCTGGAGCGAAAGGTTGGGCAACTCACGCGCTGCGTCCTCGGCCATCCGCAGACCGGCGGTCGATCGCGCGGCGAAACCGAACGCGAGCGTTGGCTTCCGCGCTCACGAACGTATTCGCAGACAGAAGGAGCGCCGCGAATGTTTGGTCTGGGGCGAGCCGGCGTGGTAAGCAGTGCGTGTGCAGGACGAGATCGTCTTCCGCTTCGTCGACGAGGGGGTCGCCGCGTCGGCGCGGCTGCTCCGGGAGTGGGCACCGGAGACGTGCCGCGCGGTGTTGGACGCGCTGCCGGCCGCCGGCTCCGCGCGCCACGGGATCTATTCGGGAAGCGAGGTCTACCTCGTCCTTCCCGTGCTGCTCGGGCCACCGCGCGAGCACGCGACAACGATCGTCGGGCCTGGCGATGTCGGCTTTCTCACGGTCGAGAAGGGTTCGGGCTACGGCATCGAGGAGGACTATTCGGAGGTCTGCTGGTTCTACGACCTCGACGCGACGCCCTCGATGCCCGAGGGGCCGATCGCCGTGAACGTCTTCGCGCGACTCTACGACGCCGACGCCTTCTTCGCCGTTTGCCGGCGCATGCGGCTGGAGGGCGCGAAGAGGCTCGAGATCGCCCGCGCCGAGAGGTAGCCTCCTACGGCCGGAGTCCCGGCGATGCAAGGGCTAGTTCAGCCCACCGACGCCTTCGAGCTCCCGCTCCTCGATCCGTTATTCGCCCGCGACCTCAGGATCGTCGCCGCGCACCTCCTCGATGAATCGCTCCGCGTCCTCGCGGCGGATGAACACCTCGAGCTCGCCGCCGAGCGGAAAGGCGGGCGAGAGGGCGTCGTCGACGACGGCGTGGACGATCACGAGGAGACGATGACGCGCTTGAGCAAGGCCGACAAGATGGCCGTTCGGGACAGTCCGGTACCGGAGGGGGCCACAAGGGGGCCAACGAGCCCCGGTCCGTTGTCTCGCCGGAAACAGAAGACCCGCCTTTTACAGCTGGTTTCCCGATCGGGGCGCCGAGATTCGAACTCGGGACCTCTAGTCCCCCAGACTAGCGCGCTAACCAGGCTGCGCCACGCCCCGCGAGGAACGCATCCTAGCGGCGACGGCCGATCGTCGATTCGGTTGCGTGCGTGGCTACAGTTCGCGTGTGCTCGCGCCCCACCGTCGCTTGCTCCGGCTCGTGGTTCTGATCGCGGCGCTGGTCGTCGTCTCGGCGCAGGCAGCGGCGGCGTCCTCGCCGGAACGGCTCGTCCTCCGGGCGGCGCAGGTCGGCGCCGGGTACGAGCTGCGGCCGTTCCAGGACGGGAACGTGGTCGACGGGCAGGTCTCCCTCGACCTCTGCGGCTTCACGTTCCGGACCGAGGCGCTGCGCACGGCCCGACTGCAGGTCGTGTACGTGAAGCCGAGAGCCCCGTTGCAGCTGTCGAACGAGGTCGTCACCTACGGTCGCGACGGTGCCCGCAAGGCGTTGGCCGAACTGCGGCAGGCCGCGAAGAGCTGCCCGCGCCAGGCGGTTGTGGGACCCGCGAAGGGCGTCGGCCCCGTGACCTACCGCGTCAGCCGCATCCGGACGTCAGGCTTGCCCTCCGGCGCGCTGGCCCTCGACGTGCGGATCGTTGGGAGGATCAACGGCCAGCAGGCGGATCTTCGCGCGACCTTCGTCTACCAGGTGCGCGGCAACATTCTCTCCGCCGTTTACGCGTACGGCGGCGAGCCGGCTGCACGGCGCCGGCTCGCGCTGCGGGCAGCCGTCGCCAGCTCCAAGAACCTCCGCTCCCCTCTCGAGTCCTGACCCGCTTCAAGGAGCCCTAGCCGAGCCGCTTGTAGAGCCGCTCGACGAGCTCCGGCATCCGCTCGAGCTTCTCCGTGATCACGCGGATGCGGTACTCGCGAAAGTGCTCGGCCTTCACGCCGAGTGCTTTCGCGATCCGGGCCAGTACCTCGTTCGACGGCACCGGCCGGTTGCCGTGCACGATGTGGTTCAGATACCCGGCCGAGAGATCGGTCTTCTCCGCGAGTGCGCGGTAGGTGAGGCCGGTGTCGGCCATCAACCGCTCGATCGTCGGGCCGAGCGGCTCGTCGCTGTACGCGCGGCGCTTCGCCATCACTGTGCCTCCATCCAGGTCGTCAGCGTTGCACGCGGGACGCGCTGGTCCGCGCCGGTGGCGCGGCGGCGCACGTCGACCGCGCCGTCGTCGAGAGTCTTCTTTCCCACTGTCACCCGTACCGGAATCCCCAGCAGGTCCGCATCCGCGAACTTCTCGCCGGGGCGCTCGTCGCGGTCGTCGAGCAGCACCGCCGCACCAGCGGCGTCGAGATCGGCAGCCGCGGCCTCGGCCGCAGCCGAGATCTCCTCCGAGCCGCCGGCGAGAGCGAGCACGTGGACGTCGTACGGAGCGAGGGACGCGGGCCAGACGATCCCGTGCTCGTCGTGGAGCTGCTCGACCGCAGCGGCCATGATGCGTCCCGGGCCGATTCCATAGCTCCCCATCACGATGGGGTGCTCCTTCCCCTCCTCGTCGAGGTACGTGGCCCCGAAGGACTCCGTGTAGCGCGTACCGAGCTTGAAGATGTGACCGACCTCGATCGCCGTTTGAAAACGGAGGCGTCCGCCGCACCGGGGACACGCGTCGCCTTCGCGCGGTTGACGCAGGTCGGCGAACCGTGGGTCGTAGTCGCGGCCGGCCTCGACGCCGCGCAGGTGCCAGCCGTTCCGGTTCGCCCCGGAGACGAACTGCCCGTTCCGCAGCGTCTCGTCCGCCACGATCTCGATCGCCACCCCGACCGGGCCGAGCGAGCCACCGTCGGCGCCGAACGTCGCGCGGATCTCGTCGTCGGTCGAGGGACGGAAGTCTGAGCCGAGCGCCGCGGCCATCTTCGCCTCCTCGAGGCGGTCGTCGCCCCGCACCAGGCCGAGTACCACGGTGCCGTCCGGCCGGGTCACGGGCATCGCCTTCGCGGTCGCAGCCGCATCGATGCCGAGGAGCTCGGCGAGCGCCTCGATGGTCGTCACGCCGGGCGTCTCCACCGTGCCCGGCGTATCGAGACGCTCGGGGAACGCCGGCTTTCGCGGCACGCCCCGCGCGATCTCCAGATCGGCCGCGTAGTCGCCGTTCTCGCAGGTGACGAGCGTGTTCTCTCCCGATCCCGACGGCGCGAGGTAGTCGATCGACTCGCTGCCGCCCATCATCCCGGATTCCGCTTGCACCGCGTAGACCTCCACGCCGCACCGCTCGAAGATCCGATCGTATGCCCCTGCGTGAGCGCGGAAGCTCCGGTCGAGTCCTTCCTCGTCGCGGTCGAGCGAGTAGGCGTCCTTCATGATGAACTCGCGGACCCGCAGGAGGCCTCCCCGCGGTCGCGGCTCGTCGCGATCCTTGACGGAGAAGTGGTAGAGGATCTGCGGAAGCTGGCGGTAGCTCTGGATCTCGCCGGCGTGGAACGTCACCGTCTCCTCGTGCGTCATCGGCAGCACGAACTGCCGCCCCGCCCGGTCCTCGAACTTGAACACCTCGGGGATCGCGTACCGGCCACTGCGCTGCCAGAGCTCGGCCGGCGTCAGCACCGGCATCAGCATCTCCTGCCCGCCGATCGCGTCCATCTCCTCGCGCACGATCTGCACGGTCTTCTGGTGCACGCGCCAGCCGAGAGGGAGGAACGTCCACACCCCCGCCGCCACCTGCCGGATGAACGCACCGCGCACGAGCAGCTTGTGAGACGCGGCCTCGGCATCGGCAGGCGCTTCGCGCAGCGTGGGGATGAACAGCTGGGACTGCCGAGCGACCATCGTTGCCGACTTAGGCTAGTCGAGCGGGATCAGGCTCGCCTCCGCCATGGCCAGCGCTGCGGGCTTCGCCATCTTCAGCCGCTTCGGCCGCTTCATGCCCGCCGCGATCCACTGGTCGATCTCGTGGAACAGCTCATCCACGAGGATGTCCGACGAGACCTTCTTGAGCACGCGACCGTGCGCGTACAGAAATCCCACGTCCCGCCCGCCGGCGATGCCGAAGTCGGCGTCCCCCGCCTCGCCGGGGCCGTTCACCGCACAGCCCATGACCGCCACCTCGAACGCCTCCGGATAGGCGCGCAGGCGCTCCTCGACGACCGCAGCCAGCGACTCCACGCCGACGTTGTCGCGGCCGCAGGAGGGGCAAGCGATCATCACGGGTCCACGTTCGCGCAGTCCCAGCGTCTTCAGGATCTCCCAGGCCACCTCGACCTCTCTCACCGGGTCGGCCGTGAGCGAGACCCGGAACGTGTCGCCGATGCCGTCGGCAAGCAGGGAACCGATCCCGATGGAGCTCTTGATCGCGCCCGCGAACGGCGTTCCCGCCTCGGTCACACCGAGATGCAGCGGGTAGGGCACGCGGCCGGCGAGCATCCGGTAGGCGCGGATCATGGTCGGCACGTGCGTGGACTTGACGGAGATCTTGAAGTCGCGGTAGTCGAGCCGCTCGAGCAGCTCGACCTCCTCGAGGGCCGCGGCGACGAGCGCCTCCGCCTGATCCTCGCGGGCGAGGTCGTGCAGGTGCTCCGGGAGGGAGCCTGAGTTGGCGCCGATGCGCATCGGGATCCCGGCCTTCTTGGCCGCGCGCACGACGTGCTCCACCTTGTCGGGGCCACCGATGTTGCCCGGATTGATCCGCACCGCAGCGACGCCGGCGTCGATCGCCTTCACCGCGAGCGAGGCGTTGAAGTGGATGTCCGCGATGATGGGCAGCGGCGACAGCCGCACGATCTTCGGCAGCGCAGCGGCGTCCTCGTTCTTCGGCACGGCCACACGTGCGAGCTCGCACCCGGCGGAGGCGAGCGCAGCGATCTGTGCCGTCGTCGCCTCCACGTCGTACGTCTTGGTCAGCGTCATCGACTGCACCACGACTGGCGCTCCGCCGCCGATCGTGACGTTGCCGACCCTGATTCGCCGCTCGCTCGCCATGTACTGCGGTCAGTGTAAAGGCGGTCTCTTCCGGGTCGTCGCGTCAGGATGAGTCGGGATGCCAACCGACCCCCCTCCGACCCGGTGGCTGCTCGCGGCCGCCCCCGACGACCATCCGCACGACCTGTGGGCGCTCGGGGCGGATCTCGAGCCCGGCACGCTCGTCGCGGCCTACCGGCTGGGGCTCTTCCCCATGCGCGTCGACGATGAGCTCGGCTGGTGGTCGCCCTGCCAGCGGGGCGTGATCCCCCTTGCCGGGTACGAGGCGACCCGGTCGCTGCGGCGGGCCGCAAGGGGCTTCGTGATCCGCGTCGACACGGCGTTCGACGAGGTGATCGCCGGTTGCGCCGACCCTGCGCGTCCGGCCGGCTGGATCGACGACGCCGTCGTCGTCGCGTACACACGCCTGCACGAGCTCGGCTGGGCGCATTCCGTCGAGGCGTGGGACGATGACGGGCTCGCGGGTGGGCTCTACGGTGTGGCGATCGGCGGCCTCTTCGCAGCGGAGTCGAAGTTCCACCGGCGGAGCGGCGCGTCGAAGGCAGCGCTCCTCGGCCTGGTCGATCTGCTCGTTGCGGCCGGCGACGCCGACCGGCGCCTGCTCGACGTGCAGTGGACGACGCCCCACCTGGTGTCGCTCGGCGCCGTCGCCGTGCCACGCGCCGAGTACAGGCGCCGCTTGGCGGCGGCGCTGCCGCTACGGCCTGCCTTCTGAGCCTGGTGTCCGTAATACACACCGGAGGCTCGCGTTGCCACCGCAACCCGTTCTCGCAGAAGATGCAGTGATGCGACGGTTCAACGTGTTCCGAGCAACCGGCGAGGTCTCGTCGACCGCCCACGACGGCTACCGGGCGGGGGCGGCTGAGGTCGGCGCTGCGATCGGCGCCAGCCTGCTCGGGGGCACCGTCTGGGAGCTCCCGCCGGGCCAGCGCAACGCGCGCTAACGGTCCGCGTCAGCCGATCCAGCGCTTGCAGACAATCAAGACAGCCGCCCGATGTCGTTCGTGACGCCGATGAAGAACAGCAGCAGCACGATCCCGAGGCCGACGATCGAGACGCGTTCGTAGATCTCGCGACGCACGGCTCTGCCGCGGACGCCCTCCACGATCGCGAACGCGATGTGGCCGCCGTCGAGCGGCAGCAGCGGGAGGAGGTTGAGCAGGGCGATGGAGAGCGAGATCAAGCCCAGCACCCAGAGGAACGAGTCCACCCCCTCTTCCGCCGCGTCGGAGGACCCCTGGACGATCCCGATCGGGCTGGCGATGTCCTTGCGGCCCTCACCGGTCACGAGCTGCCCCAGAGAGGTGACGATCGCCTTCGTCACCAGCCCGGTGCTGCGAAACGACTCGGCCGCCGCTGCCGGCAACGCGAGCCCTTCGCGCTTGAGGCCGATCCCCAGGCGATAGACGCCCTCGATCTGGCGAGCGCGCACCGGGCCGATGGCGATGAGCGCGCCGTCGCGGTCGACCATCAGCGTCAGCGGGCGGCCACCGGAGCCGGAGATGCGGCCTGGGATCTGGTCTGCGGCCACCGGCTGCCCGTCGATGCTGACGATTCGATCGTCCGGCTTCAACCCTGCCCTGGCAGCAGGCGCATCGGCAACCACCTGATCGATCGTCGTCGTACCGTCGCCCCCGGCCGTCATGAACAGCCCGGTGAAGAGCACCAGCGCGAGCAGGATGTTCGCGAACGGGCCGGCGAAGATGACGAGGACGCGCTTCCAGGTCTTGGCGCGCCAGTAGGCGTCTGCCCCCAGCGCGTCCTCGAGATCGGTCAGGCCCTTGTCGGCAGCACGGCCGGCAGCGTCCGACAACGTCCGCCCGTCGAGGTGCTCCCGCAGCGCGTGCAATTCACCCTGGGCCGCCGCGGTATCCCCGGCCGCCAGCGCCTCCCGCAGCCGCATTGCACTCGGCGCGAGCGCAGGGGCCTCCTCGATCGCCCGGTCGACGGCGGCGTCGACGTCGGCCGGCGCGGGCCGATGCATGCCCGGGATCTTGACGAAACCGCCGAGCGGGATCGCGCCGATCCCGTACTCGATGCCGCCCCGAGTCGTCTTCAGGATGGCCGGGGGGAACCCGATGTAGAACTTCCGCGGTCGCATGTGCAGGGCGATCGAGGCCGTGAAGTGACCGAGCTCGTGCACGAACACGAGCACGCCGAGCCCGATGATGGCGAGCACGATGGTCATGCCGCCACCAGCCGCGCTCCTGCCGCCCGGCGCGCCCCGAGATCCGCAGCCACGAGGTCGTCGAGATCGCGAGCGGGAGCGCCGTCGACGGATGCGAGCGCCTCCGCCACCATCCCGGCGATGTCCAGGAAGCCGATGCGCTCGTCCAGGAAGGCCGTGACTGCCACCTCGTTGGCGGCGTTAAAGGCGCAGGGGAAGGTTCCTCCCCTCTCCCCCGCCTCGCGGGCCAGCGGGAGCAGCGGGAAAGCGTCGAGATCGGGTGCCTCGAACTCGAGCGCGAGACCGGCGGCCAGGTCGAGCGCCGGCGCCATCGTGGCCGCACGGTCCGGGTACGTGAGCGCGAACGAGATCGGTACCCGCATGTCCGGGTAGCCGAGATGGGCGAGGACTGCGCCGTCGCGGAAGCGGACGAGTCCGTGCACGATCGAGCCCGGGTGCACGACGACCTCGAGCCCGTCGTACGGAATGCCGAAGAGCCAGTGCGCTTCGATCAGCTCGAGTCCTTTGTTGGCCAGCGTGGCGGAGTCCACGGTGATCTTGGGCCCCATGCTCCACGTCGGGTGCGCGAGCGCCTGCTCCGGGGTGACGACTGCGAGCTCATCGCGGCTGCGGCCGCGGAACGGGCCGCCCGACGCTGTGAGCACGAGCGACTCCACCGTCTCGTGGGCTCGCCCCTCGAGACACTGGAAAAGCGCGGAGTGCTCGCTGTCGACCGGGAGGAGCAGGCCTCCGCCCCGTTCCCGCGCTCGGAGTGCAAGCTCTCCGGCTGCGACGAGGCTCTCCTTGTTCGCGAGCGCAAGCGTCACGCCGTGCTCGAGCGCCCAGAGGGTCGCCCCGACACCCGCAAAGCCGACGATCGCGTTGAGCACGACGTCCGGCTCCGCGCGCTCGAGCACCTGCGTGGGGTCGCCTCCGACCTGTACGTGCTCGACGCAGTGCGCGGCCGCGACCTCGGCGAGCGGTTGCGAACCTGACGCGAGGGCACAGAGCTCGAGGTCGGGGTGCGCGGCGACGACCTCGATCGCCTGCCGGCCGATCGAGCCCGTCCCGCCGAGAAGCGCCACACGCCGCATGCCGGAAGAGTGCCTGAGCGTTCTTTACGCGACGGTTAGGAGGACGACATACGCGGCCGGCCCGGCCCACAGCAGGGAGTCGACGCGGTCGAGCACGCCGCCGTGCCCGGCCAGCATCCGGCCGGAATCCTTGCTCCCGAGATCACGCTTGATCGCCGACTCGAACAGATCTCCCCCGGTGGCGGCGAGCGCGACGGCCGCCCCGAGCACGAGCGCCTCCCACGTCTCGAGGTAGTCCTGCTCGTACATCGCGAAGAACGCGACCGCCACGGCGGCGACGGTGCCGGCGACGAAGCCCTCGATCGACTTGCCGGGCGAGATCGTCGGGGCCAGCTTGTGGCGGCCGATCGCCCGGCCGACGAAGTACGCCGCGGTGTCGTCGGCGAAGACCGCGATCAGCACGGTGAAGATCGCCAGCCGGCCCTGCTCGGGGATGTCGCGAACCAATAGCAGGCAGCCGAGACCGCCACCGACCCAGACGACGCCGAGCAGCGTCGTCCCCATCGCCGCCGTGGCCGACGGACGGGCGTCCGAGAACCCGAACACGAGAAAGGAGACCGCGAGGGTGCCGAGGAGGCCTGCGAACAGCCACTGCACGCCGCCGAGCTGCACGCCGACCAGCGCGAGGACGAAGCCGATGTAGCCGCCGATCACGATCGGACGGAGGCGTCGAGCCATCGTGTACAGCTCGTGCAACGCGACCAGCCCGCCGAGCATCGCCACCCCGAGCAGCCACCAGCCGCCCAGCCAGACGAGCCCGAGCACCAGGGGCAGCAGGACGAGCGCGACGAGGATCCGCGACCAGAACGCGTTCACGTGGACCTATCGCGCACCGAAACGGCGCTGGCGGCGCGCGAACTCGTCGACCGCCGAGCGGAGGTCGTCCTCCTGGAAATCGGGCCACAAGGTCTCGACGAACACGAGCTCGGCATACGCCGCCTCCCACAGCATGAAGTTCGAGATGCGCTGCTCCCCGGACGTCCGCACAAGGAGATCGACGTCGGGGAGCTCGGGCGCGTACAGCCGGGAGGCGAGTGCGTGCTCGTCGACGTCTTCGGCCTGGACGCCCTCGGCGACGAGGCGCCGGGCAGCCGCCACGATCTCCGCGCGGCCGCCGTAGTCGAAGGCGACCCACAGATCGAGCCTGTCCTTGGCCGCCGTACGTGCCTCGAGCGCCTCCATCTTCTCGCGCAGCGACTCCGGGACGCGGTCGCGACGACCGATGAAGCGCGTGCGCACCCCTTCCTCGGCGAGATCGGAGAACTCCCGGTCGATCGTCTCGTCGAGGAGCGTCAGAAGGGTCTCGACCTCACCTGCCGGCCGCGCCCAGTTCTCGGTCGAGAAGGCGTAGACGGCGAGTGAGCCGATACCGAGGTCGATCGCGGCCTCGACGGCACGTCGCAACGCCCGAGTGCCCTCTCGGTGGCCCGCCTCGACGGACAACCCGCGAGCCTCCGCCCAACGCCCGTTGCCGTCCATGATGATCGCAATGCTTCTCGGAACCCCGTTCCGAGAAGCATCAGACGAGCCAGGAATCTCTCCTTCCCTTCCTCGAGATGCTCGAGTGTGAGCCTCTGCTCACACTTCGAGAATCTCTGCTTCCTTGTGCTTCAGGAGCTCGTCGATTCGCTTCACGTGGTCGTCGGTCAGCTTCTGCACCTGCGCCTCCGCTCGCCGCTCCTCGTCGTCACCCACGTCGCCGTTGCGGACGAGCTCCTCGAGGTGTCGCATCACGTCACGTCGGACGTTGCGGACGGCGACCTTGCCCTCCTCGGCGTACTTGCGCACGAGCTTGACGAGCTCCTTGCGGCGCTCCTCGGTCAGCTGCGGGATCGGCAGTCTCACGATCTTGCCGTCGTTCGACGGGGTGAGCCCGAGATCGGACTCCATGATCGCCTTCTCGATCGCCTTGATCTGCGTCGGGTCGTAGGGCTGCACCGTGAGGAGCCGCGCCTCCGGGGCACCGATCGTGGCCATGTTGTTGAGCGGCGTGGGCGTGCCGTAGTAGTCGAGCGTGATGCGGTCGAGCAGCGCGGTCGAGGCGCGACCAGTGCGGACGCTGTTGAACTCTGTCCGGGTCGCCTCGATCGACCGGTCCATGCGCCGCACGCAGTCGGCGAGGAAATCCTCGATCGCTGCCATTCATCCCTCCTTCGGGGTCGCCACGATCGTCCCGATGCGCTCGCCCGAGGCGACGCGCTCGATATTGCCCTCCGCGAGCTCGAACACGTGAATCGGCAGGCCGTTGTCCATGCAGAGGGAGAGCGCGGTGGTGTCCATCACCTTCAGGCCGCGCTCGATCGCCTCGAGGTGCGTGATCTCCGGCAGGAAGCGCGCCGTCGGGTCCTCGTGCGGATCGCCGTCGTACACCCCCTCGACGCCGTTCTTCCCCATCAGGATCGCCTCGGCGCCGATCTCGAGCGCACGCAGGGCAGCCGCCGTGTCCGTCGTGAAGAACGGATTGCCGGTGCCCGCGGCGAACAGCACGATCCGCCCCTTCTCGAGGTGGCGCATGGCGCGGCGGCGGATATACGGCTCGGCCACTTCGGACACGCCGATCGCCGACTGCAGCCTCGTCTGCACGCCCAGGCGCTCCATCGCATCCTGCAGCGCAAGTGCGTTGAGGAGCGTGGCGAGCATCCCCGCGTAGTCGGCCGTGGCACGGTCCATGCCCTCCGCGGCCGCGCGCATGCCGCGGTAGAAGTTCCCGCCGCCGACGACGATCGCCAGCTCGGTGCCGCCGCGGTGGACGGCGACAACCTCACGGGCGAGTGAAGCCACCGTGTGCGGGTCCACGCCATACTCGCGTTCGCCCATCAGGCTCTCGCCCGACAGCTTCAGCAGCACGCGGCTGAAGGCGGAGCCGGCAGGCCCGCGCTCCACCGTCTCCTCCGGTCGCACGCTCACGAGCCGGCGACCGAAATCCGCGCGAAGTCCTTGACGCTCGCGCCCGCCTCAGCCAGTGCCTGGTCGACCGTCTTGCCGGCATCGTGGATCCAGGTCTGGTCGACGAGGACACCACCCGGCGCGGACGCGTAGAAGCGCTTGGCCAACATTCCGTCGACGATCTTCTCACGCGCGGCGTCAGGCTTCGACTGCACCTCGTCGGAGTTGAGATAGACCTGACGCTCGGCGTCGACCACGTCGACTGGGACCTCGACGCGCGTCGCGTACTCGGGAGCTGCGAACGCGACGTGCATCGCCAGCTGACGGGCCAGCTCCGCTGTGCCGCCGCTCAGGTCCACGAGCACCCCGATCTTGTGGGCCGGCGGGTGCACGTACCCACCGATCGTGCCCTCCGCGTCGTCGAATCGTCGGGCGCCGACGACGACGATGTTCTCGCCCAGGCGCCCGATCAGCTCGAGCCGCTCCTGCTCGAGACTCGCGACGGCGTTCTCGCCCTCCGCGTGCACGGCGCGCAGGACCTTCTCCCCGAAGGCCTGGAAGTCGTCGCTCTTCGAGACCGGCTCGGTCTCGCAGCCGACGCCCACGATCGAGCCGATGCCATCTGTGACGATCGTCCCCACGAGGCCCTCGGACGTCGCGCGGTCGGCGCGCTTGCTCGCCGAGGCCATCCCCTTCTCGCGCAGGAGCGTGCGCGCGGCGTCGAGGTCGCCGCCGGTCTCCTGCAGGGCGCGCTTGCAGTCCATCATCCCGGCACCCGTCGCCTCGCGCAGCTCCTTGACGAGGCTCGCGCTGATCTCCGTCATTCGCCTTCACCGTTGTCTGCGCCGGCGGCCACCGCAGCCGCCTCGACGGGTGCCTCGGCCTCGTCTGCGACGGCTTCCTCGCTCGCCTCGGCCTGAGGCTCCGGCTCGGGCTCGGAGTCGGTGGGAGCGACGAAATCGGCCGGCGACGCCTTCTGTCGACCGGCTGCGACTCCGTCGGCGATGGCTCGTACGATCAGCGCGCACGACCGGATCGCGTCGTCGTTGCCGGGGATCACGAAGTTCGCCTCGTCCGGATCGCAGTTCGTGTCGACGAGGGAGATCACCGCGAGCCCGAGCCGTTGCGCCTCCCGCACGGCAAGCTGCTCCTTGCGCAGGTCGACGATGAAGATCGCATCGGGCTGACGGCGCATGTCGGCCACACCCCCGAGGTTGGCCTCGAGCTTCTCGAGCTCGTTGACCATCGCGATCCGCTCCTTGGCCGGGAGCAGGTCGAGCTGACCCTCCGCCTGCAGGCGTCGCAGCTCGTGCAGGTAGGAGATGCGGTCGGCGATGGTGCGCCAGTTGGTGAGCAGGCCGCCGAGCCAGCGGTGGTTCACGTAGGGCATGCCGACGCGCTTCGCCTCGTCGGCGACGGCGTCTTGCGCCTGCTTCTTCGTGCCGACGAAGAGCACGACGCCTCCTCGCTCGGAGAGGTTGCGCACGAAGTCGTACGCCTCGTCGAGCAGTCTCTGCGTCTGCTGCAGGTCGATGATGTAGATGCCGCCGCGCTCGGCGAAGATGTAGCGGCGCATCTTCGGGTTCCAGCGGCGCGTCTGGTGGCCGAAGTGGACTCCAGCCTCCAGCAGCTCCTTCATGGAGACGACTGACACGGGGTTCAGCCCCTTTCTCGGTTGGTTGGACGTCGTGCGCCGGCGGGTACGGACGGAACCGGGCCCATGTCTCGCGAGTAGACGGCCGCGGCACCCACCGTCCGGGGCTCCCGCCGGGTTGGTGGACCTGGAACGCTGAATGGTAGCGATAGGGGCGAGATCTCTCTCGCTTCTCTACTGCCGGGCGCGCGCGAGCGCGGCGGCAAGCTCCGGCGGCAGCGGCGACGTGAGGTCGAGCTCGGCCCCGGTCACGGGGTGTGGGAAGCGGAGGCGGTGGGCGTGCAGGAACTGGCGCGTGAGCCCGAGGTCGGCGCGAGCGCCGTAGACCGGATCGCCGGACACGGGCAGTCCGATCGCCTCCAGGTGGACGCGGATCTGGTGCGTTCGCCCGGTCTCGAGCCGCACTTCCAGGAGCGCCCTCCCGCGGAGCCGTTCGACCGTCTCGAACCACGTCACGGCGTTCCGCGGCGTCGGGGTCTGGAGTGAGTGCCGTGTGCGGTCACGACGGTCGCGACCGATCGGCGCTTCGATGCGCCCCGTGCGCGAGCGCGGCTCGCCGAAAACGAGCGCGAGGTAGCGACGCTCGACGTCGCGCCGCCTGATCGCCGCCTGCAGCCGCCGGTGCACGTCCTCCGACCGTGCGACGAGCAGGAGGCCGGACGTGTCGCGGTCGAGCCGGTGCACGATGCCGGGACGATCCGACTCGCCGCCGCGGGCGCCGTGGGCGAGCAACCCATGGGCGAGGGTTCCCGTGCGAATCGAGCCGGACGGGTGGACGATCAGCCCGGCGGGCTTGTCGACCACGAGCAGCTGCTCGTCCTCGTACATGATCGTCACGGCGATCTGCTCAGCCTGCAGCGAACCCTCGTCGATGAGCTCGACCTGCACTTCCTCGCCGGCGCCCAACCTGTGGCTCTTCGACCGCCGCTCGCCGTCGACGGTGGCGGCACCGTCCGCGATCAGCCGTTCGGCGAGTGAGCGCGAGGCAAGCTCGGGCCGTGCGGCGAGGACGCGGTCGAGCCGCTCACCTGCCTCGGCGTCAGAGACGCGAAAGCGGAACCGTGCCAACCCGTGCGCTGGCCCGGTCTGCGGCGACGAAGGAGGCGAACAGGAGCGCCACGCCGAGCACGATGAAGGTGTCGGCGAGGTTGAACGCCGGCCAGTAGTCGAGGTCGAGGAAGTCCGTCACGTACCCGAGGCGGAGCCGGTCGAAGAGGTTGGAGACGCTGCCGCCGAGTACCAGGCCGAGTGCGACCGGGAGGATCGGGTGCCGGAGGCCCGAGCGCGCGAAGTAGACGAGCATCGCGGTAACCGCGACCCCGGTGAGCAGGATCACGATCAAGGTGGCGTCCGAGAAGAGACCGAAGGCGATGCCCGAGTTCCGCACGTGATGGATCCGGAACGGGCCCACGATGTCCACCGAGCCGCGCAGCGCGAGCTCGCTCGACACGACCCACTTCGTCAGCTGGTCGGCGGCGAATGCCGCCACGGCGACGATGCCGAGCGCGAGCCACTGGGCCGCGCCAGGCCGCAGCGAGCGCTCGGCGACCGAGATCGGCTGCAGCGCGTTTGTTGCCGAGCCGACCCGCACGTCCGGCTGCCGACGGGGCTCGCGTTCAGGCAGCGCCTGGCTCATCCCTGCTCCAGCTTGCGCCGGTCGGCAACGCAGAGCGTCGCGTACGGGACGGCTGCCAGCCGCTCCTCCGGAATCGTCTCGCCGCAGACAGCGCATGTTCCGTACGTCCCCTCGGCGATCGCGCGCAGCGCGTCGTCGACCTCACGGATGATCTCCTCCGCGTTCTCCTCGAGCGACTCGTCGAGCTCGCGCTCGAAGGTGTCGGATGCGTGATCGGCAAGATGCTGATCGCCCCCGGAGGTGGTGAGCTCGGCACCGGTGTCGTTCGCCAGGTCGACGAACTCCGCGGCCTGCACGAGCCGGGCGCGCAAGGCCTGCAGCTCGGCACGCCGGGCATCGAGGTCGACGGTCACGCACCCTCCTCTCCGGCTGCGGCGAGACGCCGCTCCGCCTCGTCGAGTGTCAGCCCGGACAGCTCGACGACCTTGTCGCGGCTGGTCGCACCGGCGACGACGCGCACATCGGGCGCCGGGACGCGCAGCGAGCGCGCGAGCAGCTCGACGACCTCGTCGTTCGCCCGGCCGCGCTCGGGCGCGGCGCTGACGCGGATCTTCCAGGCGTCGCCGTACCGACCGACGACCGCGGAGCGGCGGGCGCCGGGCGCGACGCGCAGACGCAGGCGTGTGGTGCGGGGCTTCATTGGCCCCAAGGATAGTCGGCGCTACCCGGCGAGCTTCTGCAACCCCGCCTCGGTCTCCTCTCCTGGTTCGTCCCGTGCTGCGGCGGTCGGGGAGGACTCGGCGCCCGGCCGCTGGGGCGCGGGCGGTGTCTGCTCCGCCGCGCGTAGCTCCGGCGCCAGGCCGGTACCGGGCAGGGGAGCGGACGGACGCGTGGCCTCGTTCCCCCGCTGCCTCGTCGCCTCGTCGCCCGCAGCCGTCTCGCTTTCGTCGACGACGGCCAGCGCCGACTGGAGGATCGACCGGATGCGCCGGATCTCACCCAGCAGCCGCTCCTTCTCGGTGATCGCATCCCGCATGATCTTGCGTGCCTCGCCGTTCGCCTCGATGACGATCACGTCGGACTCTCGGCGTGCCTGATCCTTCATCTCCTGTGAGGCGTGCTCGGCGCTCACGAGGGTCGAGCGCAGTAGCGACTCGAGCTCCGTGTGCCGGTTCACCTCCCCCTCGAGCGCCTCGCAGCGCTCGGCGAGGTCGGCGCGCTCACGCCAGACGGCCTCGAAGCTGTCGGCGATGTCCTCCATCAGCCTTTGCACGGCGGCGCGCTTGTACCCGAACAGGCCGCGGCGTAACTCGACGTGACGGACTTCGACAGGTGTCAGTGGCATTGGTGGCTCCTTTCCCTCGCCCTACAGAATGCCTCCAACGAGAGCATTCACGAGTTGCTCGAGAATGACCAGTGAGAAGATAGCGACGATTGGCGAAAGGTCGATCGGCCCGAGCGGCGGGATGAACCGCCGGAAGAGCCTGATGTACGGTCCGCAGGTCTCGTCGAGGAAGCGTACGACCGGGAGCAGGGATGCCGGCGGGCGGATCCACGACAGCAGCACGTAGGCGAAGATCAAGAGGATGTAGACGTAGACGAAGACGGACACAAACCGCTGCACGGCGGTGGCCGTGTCGGCGAGCAAGCCGAGATCGGCGTGCGGGGCGCCCACGCCTCAACCGTTCGGCATGGCCGTGGAGCTTCCTACGACAAGACGCATCTGAGAAGTTCGCTGCCCAGTCTTGTGAGGCGGTGTTGGGGCCGCGGGCGGCCCCCTTCAGGGATCTTCGCGCGGGCGAGAATCTGCTCCTGTGGATTCTCGACCTTGCGCCAACAAGGAACAGGATGTTGGGGCCGCGGGCGGCCCCCTTCAGGGATCTTCGCGCGGGCGAGAATCTGCTCCTGCGGATTCTCGACCTTGCGCCCAAGGAACAGGATGTTGGGGCCGCGGGCGGCCCCCTTCAGGGATCTTCGCGCGGGCGAGAATCTGCTCCTGCGGATTCTCGACCTTGCGCGATCTTCGCGCGGGCGAGAATCCGCTCCTGCGGATTCTCGACCTTGCGCAAACAAGATCTGGGGCCGCGGGCGGCCCCCTTCAGGGATCTTCGCGCGCTCAGAATTCGCGGGAGCGAATTCTGAGCTTGCGCCACCAAGTCAAGCCTGATTGAAGAAGCCGCCGCGGTCGAGGGCGCGCGCGCGCTCCTCGGCAGAGAGCTCGACGTTCTTCGGCGTCAGCAGAAAGACCTTGTCCGCGACGCGCTGCATGCTGCCGTCGAGCGCGTAGGTGAGCCCGCTCGCGAAGTCGATCAGCCGCTTCGAGAGCTCGTTGTCCGAGCTCTGCAGGTTGAGGATCACGGGCACGTGGTCCTTGAACTTGTCCGCGATCTGCTGCGCGTCGTTGAAGCTGCGTGGCAGGACGAGGTGGACGCTCACCTGGCCCGAGCTCGAGTCGACGCCCTTGAGCCGGTTCGAGCGCGACCGTGACGAGGAGGAAGACGACGGCGATGCTCGTGGGGGCTCCTCGGCGCTCGCGCTCTCGGGCTCGGTCCACGCATCCGGCTCGCGCCGCCGGGGCAACCGCCGCACGTTCTGACGGCTGGACCGCGACCGGTAGCTCTGCTCGAGCTCCTCCTGGGTGGCGAGACCATCCTGGTCCCAGTCCTCGTCCTCGGCGATGCCGAAGTACACGAGCGTACGGTTCCAGACGTCGGAGAAACCCATGACGGCGCGTATCGTAGCCCTGTTGTTCTGCGCAAGCACAGGATCCGCTCCCGCGGATCCTGTGCGCGCCAAAATCCCTGAAGAGGGCCGCCCGCGGCCCAAAAACCCATCTCCGCCCAAGCGCTGGATCCGCAGCGCGCATCCTGAGGATCCGCTCCCGCGGATCCTGTGCGCGCCAACATCCCTGAAGAGGGCCGCCCGCGGCCCAAAAACCCATCTCCGCCCAAGCGCTGGATCCGCAGCGCGCATCCTAGGATCCGCTCCCGCGGATCCTGTGCGCGCCAACATCCCTGAAGAGGGCCGCCCGCGGCCCAAAAACCCATCTCCGCCCAAGCGCTGGATCCGAGCAGCGCGCATCCTAGGATCCGCTCCCGCGGATCCTGTGCGCGCCAACATCCCTGAAGAGGGCCGCCCGCGGCCCAAGAACCCATCTCCGCCCAAGCGGGATCCTGATCCTCGCTGCGCTCGGCGGCAAGCTCGAGCTGGTCGCTGATCTCGTTGGTCCCGACTTCCGCGGTGTCGTCGGCGGCTCGCCCGAGGGGGCGCTCCTCCATCACGCCGCGTGGGTCGGCCGGCCCCAAGACCGTGACCGAGCTGCTGCGGCTGGGCACGGCCCCGCTGGGCCACTCCGGAGCGGTCGGCGGGACGCCACTGGCGTGGGCGGTCCACGGGTCCACGTACCACCGCTTCCCCGGGCTGGACTACGTCGCCGTCGCCGAGCTGCTCGCCGTCGGCCGCAGCGGCAGGCTTGATGCAGGCTTGGTCTTCACCCGTCTAGCGGACCGCTGGCTCGAAGAGGATCGAGCCGACGCGGAGCAGCGTCGCGCCCTCCTCGACGGCCACGCGCCAGTCCTGCGACGTGCCCATCGACAGCTGCTCGAGTCCGTGCTCACGCGCCAGCTCGCGTAGCCGCCGAAACGCGGGACGCGACGCCTCCGGGTCGGCCGCCAGCGGCGGCATGGTCATCAACCCCCGGATGAGCGAGAAGCGCTCCACGTAGGCGGCGACCTCGTCCGGCGCGACCCCCGACTTCGAACTCTCGCCGGAGAGGTTCACCTCGAGAAGCGCCGGCACCTCGAGGCGGCGGCCTGCGGTGTCCGAGTCGAGCGAGTGCACGAGCTCGCAGATGCGGTTCACGACCTTGACCTTGTTGGACTGCAGGTGCCCGATGAAGTGCCAGCGGAAGGCGTCGCCGAACGTCGCGTACTTGCGTTCCAGGTCTTGCGCCCTGTTCTCGCCCACGACCTCGACCCCGGCCTCGGCCAACACGGCCATCTGCTCCAGCGGGACGTACTTCGTCGCCGCCACCACCGTGACGGCCGGCCCCGCCTCGATGCAGATCCGCTCGTAGGCCGCGCGCACCCCCGCGGCGGTCACGACAGCTCCGCGCGGGCCCGTGCGAGCAGCACGTCCCGCTCGTTCAGTGCCGGCTCCTCGACGACTGCGGCGAGCAGGTCGCGGAGGACACGTCCCAGCTCCGGCCCTTCCGCAAAGCCGAGCGTGCGCAGATCGTCACCGTCGACGGCGAGATCGGCCAGGCGGTGCGGGCTGTCCCGCTCGTTCTCGAGCAGTCGCCGCAACGTCGCCACCGCGGCAAGCTCGGCCTCGGGAACCGATTTCGCGGCGAGATCCGCCTCCTTGAGCGAGACGAGCTCGAACGCCAGGACGTCTCCGTGGGCGGCGAGCAAGCGGCGCGCGAAACGGCCGTCGAGGTCCACGTCGAGCCGGAAGCCGTGGTTCAGCACGATCCGGACGACCTGCTGCTGCATCCGCACCGGGTAGCGCAACCGCTCCAGGACGCGTGCGGCGACACGCGCGCCGACCACGGCATGATCCTCGCCGGTCGCGTCGGCTCCTGGCTTGCCGATGTCGTGGAGCAAGGCCGCAAGGCGCACGGCCAGTGGCGCCCCGCGGTCCGCTGAGTGCTGGACGACGGCGTACAGGTGCCGGTCGAGCGGATAGGGTTGCCGCCTACTTGCGAGGCGGTAGCCGATCGACGGCGTGAGCTCCGGGAGCAGCTCGGCGAGGAGACCCGTGTCGCGCGCCAGTTGGAGTGCCGCGGCGGGTCGCGCACCGAGCAGGAGCTTCGACAGCTCACCGTGCCCGTCCGCCGCGAGCCCGCCGCCGATGCGCTCGGCCGACACGTGCCGCAACCCTCGAGCCTCGAGGCGCATCTGCGCCAGCGTCTCGCCGGTGAGAGCGAAGCCGAGTTGCGAGACGAGACGGAGACCGCGCAACAGGCGCAGCGGGATCTTCGCCGAAGCTTCGCGCCGACACGGTGCGGAGCTCCCGACGTGCGAGATCGCCGAGGCCGCCGAACGGGTCGACGAGCTCGCCGGTCGAGAGCCGCCGGGCGATCGCGTTGATCGTGAAGTCGCGTCGACCCATGTCCTCGGCGACTGTGATCGTACGGTCGCTGACGATCGCGAAGTCCCGGTGGCCGGGTCCCGTCGAGCGCTCGCCGCGCGGCGGCGTCAGCTCGATGCCGGCCGGAACGAGCCCGCGCACAGCTGGGTCACGCGGGTGCAGCCGGATGCCGACGAGCTGACCGTGCACCTCGAGGTCCTCGATGTGGCCGTGCGGCTCCAGCAGCGCACGCAGGCCCGCGTGGTCGACCCCGGGGACGAGGAAGTCCTCGTCGGAGTGCGGCAGCCCCAGCAGCTCGTCGCGGACGGCGCCGCCGACGACGTACGCGTCCAGGCCGAGCGAGCGGATGTAGCGGCGGACAACGGTGGGCACGGCGCCATTCTGATCGCCGCGCCTGTCGTCAGACGTAGGCGATGGCTTCGATCTCCACGAGCGCGCCGGCCGGGAGCCTGGCGACCTCGAAGGTCGAGCGGGCCGGCGGACGGTCGCCGACGTGCCGAGCGTAGACCTCGTTCATGGCCGGGAAGTCGTCCAGGCTTTGCAGGAAGACGCTCGTCTTGACGAGCTTCTCGATCGAGCTTCCCGCCGCCTCGAGGATCGCCGCAACGTTGCGCAGCGCCTGCTCGGTCTGGGCGGCGACGTCCCCTGCCGGCGCGGCGTCGCCCGGTTGCAGGCCGATCTGGCCGGCGACGAAGACGAAGCCGCCGGCGCGGATCGCTTGGCTGTACGGGGCACCCTGGAACGGCGCGGGCGCGGCTTCCGTGCGGATGACGTCCTTGCTCATTTCGCTTTGCTCCTTCCGTCGTCAGCGGGGGCGCGCGGCCTGCGCGAGCGCGACGCCGAGCGCCTTGAAGATCGCTTCCAGCACGTGATCGGTGTCCTCGCCCTCGATCAGGCGCACGTGCAACGTCAGGCCGGCCGCGTCGGCGAGGCCTCGCAGGAAGCGCGCGGCGAGGTCACTGCCGAGCCCGCCGACGCCCGTGAGATCTGCGTTCGACGCCACGAGAGGCCGGCCGGAGCGCTCCACGACGACAGTGGCCAGCGCCTCGTCGGCCGGCATCGTGCCGGCGCCGTGCGCGCCGTCGGCGACGAGTGGCACGAGCGCCAGCCCCAGCGTCGCCCCGGCGGCGTCGACCTCAGCCTCCGGGTCGTCGGGATCGACCTCGAGCGTGAGGTCGAAGCCGCCGGAGCGCGCCAGCTCCTCGAGCAGGTGGTCGAGCACCGGGACGCCCGTGGCGACGTTCGCCTCGCCACTGCCCGGAGCGACGCGGGCGCCGGTCACAGGTCGGCCCGCTCGATCTGAGCGCCGAGCGCCCGTAGCCGGTCGTCGATGCGCTCGTACCCGCGGTCGATCTGGCGGATGTTCCCGATCGAGGAGCGGCCCTCGGCACAGAGCGCAGCGATCACCATGGCCATGCCCGCGCGGATGTCGGGGCTCTCGAGCCGTTCGCCGTAGAGTCTTGCCGGCCCGGTGACGACGGCCCGGTGCGGGTCGCAGAGGATGATCCGCGCACCCATCGAGACCAGCTTGTCGACGAAGAACAGCCGGCTCTCGAACATCTTCTCGAAGATCAGCACCGTGCCCCGCGCCTGGGTCGCGGCGGTGACGGCGATGGACGTGAGGTCGGCGGGAAACGCTGGCCAGATTCCGCTCTCGATCTTCGGGATCTGACCGCCGAGGTCGTCCTCGACGCGGAGATCCTGGCCCGCCGGGACGCGCACCGTGGTCTCCCCCACCTCCATGCGGATGCCGAGCTTGCGGAAGGCGGGCACGATCGAGATCAGGTCGTCCGGCTCGACGTCCTCGATCGTGACGTCGCCGCCGGTGAGCGCCGCCAGCGCGGCGAAGCTCGCCACCTCGATGTGGTCGGAGCTGATACGGAACGTGCAACCGCCGAGCCGGTCGACGCCAGCGATGTGCAGCACGTTCGAGCCGACGCCCTCGATGCGCGCGCCGAGCGAGACGAGGAAGCGGCAGAGATCCTGGATGTGCGGCTCGCAGGCCGCATGCCCCACGACCGTCCCTCCCTCGGCCGTGACGGCGGCCATGATCGCGTTTTCGGTGCCCATCACCGAGGCCTCGTCCAGGTACATGCGCGTCCCGACGAGTCGGTCGACGCGCATGTCGTAGCCGCCGTTCAGCTCCACCTCGACGCCGAGCTCGGCGAACGCGTGGATGTGCGTGTCGAGCCGCCGGCGGCCGATCACGTCGCCGCCGGGCGGCGGCACCGTGCACGTGCCGAACCGCGCGAGCAGAGGGCCCGCGAGCAGGAACGAGGCACGGATCTCGCGGCAGAGGTCGGGATCGAGCGCGGTCTTGCTCACGCCCGCCGCATCGACCGACACCTCGTTCGGACCCGTCCAGGCGGCGTCGGCGCCGATGTCGGCGAGCAGGGCGACCATCGTCTCCACGTCCCGGATGCGCGGCACGTTCGAGAGCGTCACCGGTTCCGAGGCGAGCACAGTGGCGGCGAGGATCGGCAGCGCCCCGTTCTTGTTCCCGGCGGCCCGGACCGTGCCCGAGAGCGGCCGGCCACCTTCGATCACAAAGGACTGCATCGGACTCCGATCAGACCTCGGCTCAGTGCGAACGCTCGTCGACGGCGCTCGCCGTGCGAGTGCGAGGCGAGGACGCAGGGAGCGCCCAGATCGGAGGATCTGGGCGCGACTCAGGACGAGGTGCTCGCGCCGTAGGGCGTGGGCCGGCGAGATAGCGCTTCGTGCCGAGTCGAGGTCGCAACAGCGCGGTATCGTAGCGCCCGGCATGGAGGTCACACGCGACAGGGCCTGGGAGACGCTTACGCGCTACACGCAGAGCGAGGCGCTGCGGCGGCACGCGCTCGCGGTCGAGGCCTCCGTGCGCTGGTACGCCCGGTTGTGGGGCGAGGACGAGGAGTTGTGGGGCTGCACGGCGCTGCTACACGACTTCGACTACGAGATTCACCCCACGCTCGACCAGCACCCGCAGGACGGCGCGCCGATCCTGCGTGCGGAGGGTTATCCGGAAGTGCTGATCGAGGGCGTCCTCTCACATGCCGAGCATCTCGCGCTGCCCCGCGACACGCCGCTCCGGAAGACGCTGTTCGCCTGCGACGAGCTCTCCGGCTTCGTGCACGCCTGCGGGCTCGTGCGGCCGACCGGCCTCGACGCGCTGGAGCCGAAGTCGGTGACGAAGAAGCTCAAGCAGCCCTCGTTCGCCGCGGGCGTGCATCGGGACGAGGTGTACGCGGGTGCCGAGCTGCTCGGCCTGGAGCTGGACGAGCACATCGCGAACGTGATCGCGGCGCTCCGGCCGCTCGCACGGGAGCTCGGCCTGCGCACCGCGGCGGACGCTGCGTAGAGCTCGGCGAGGCGCGTCGTCGACAGGTGAGCCGCTCGTCCGCGCGACGCGTCAGGCGCCTCAGGCGCCGACGCGCTCGAGGAAGGCGAGCACCCGTCCCCAGGCGTCCTCCGACGCGCCGGCGAACTCCTCCTGCTTGCGGTCGAAGAAGCTGTGCGGCGCTCCTGGATACGTCACGACCTCGTGCTCGACACCTGCCGCGGCCAGCGCCTGCTCGAAGGCGTCGACGTCCGGCTGCGGGATCGCTGGGTCGTCTCCACCCATGAGAGCCAGGATCGGCGCTTGCATCTCGTCGGCCCGCTGCATGGGTCCCGGCGAGCCGTCCGCACCCAGTCCTGGGCGGCCGTAGAAGCCGATGGCCCCCACGAGCTCGTGCCCGGCGGCCGCTGCGAGCCACGAGTGCCGCCCGCCGAAGCAGAAGCCGACGGTGACGATCGCCCTGCAGGAGCCGCCTGCGGGGGAGCGGAGGTGGGCGGCGGCGGCGGCGAGGTCGGACTGGATGCCCGCCGGTGTCGTCTGCACCACATGATCCATGTACGGAAACTCGTCGTCGCGCTTTGCGACGCCGGCCGTGCGGCCGAAGTAGTCCACTGCGACCGCCGGGTATCCCCGCTCGGCGAAGCGAAGCGTGAGCTCCTCGTAGAACCGATACAGGCCGCGGACGTCGGGGAGCACGACGACGCCGGTGCCGCCCGATTCGTCGGGGGAGGCAGCGAACGCCGCGAGCCGGTTGCCGTCCGCCGCTTCCAGCTCCAGATCCTCGTGCGACACGGAGGCACCCGACAGGACGGGGACGGGCGGCAAGGAGTCGAGCTCGAAGCACATGCGCGGCACCGTAACGCGTTCAGCGCCACTCCGGGGGCGGAACGTCGTTGGGGTAGCCGCCGCGGAACACGCGCCTGCCGGCCGGGGGAGAATCCCACGCGACGGCGTCCGTAGCGTGGACGTGGGCTGCGACGTGGAGCCCGCTCGGGTCGTCGAGCGTGCCCGCGCCGATGCTCACCGTGTCCCGCCCCGGCGCCTCCCAGAACAGGGCGCTGCCGCAGGCCGCACAGAAGCCGCGGCGCGCGCCGTACGGCGAGCCGGGACTCTGGGCCCACGCGACCTCACCGGTCACAGCCAGATCGCCGCGACGGGCCGCCGTCGCCGCCCAAGCGCGCCCGGTCTGCCGTCGACAGTTGACGCAATGACAGACGAGGATCTCGCGCAGCGGCCCGTGCGCGGCGTAGCGCACCGCGCCGCACATGCAGCCGCCCTCGTGCGTCACCGCTTCAGCGCCTCCAGCAACCGCTCGAGGTCGCCCTCGCTCGTCCACCAGCCGCACGAGGCCCGCACGAGGCCGGTGCCGGGGATGTCGCGGACGACGATGCCCGCCTCGTCGAGCCCTCTCGCGATCTCGGCGGGATCCTCCCCGTCCGGTCGGAACGCCACGAGCGTCGCGCCGCCGGGCTCGACCGGGTGGCGCGTCGCCAGCAGCTCCCGGCAGCGCTGAGTGATCTCCGCCGCACGCTCGAGGCGCCACCCCGGGATGGAGTCGAGCGCGGCGAGCAACCCGCGCAACGCCGGGAGCGGGATGGTGCCCGTGTCGAACCGGGCTGCACCGTCCCTCGGCGTGAAGGAGCCGTCCGGCTCGTGGGCTGTGCGGCCGTACATGGTGGGCCGCGCCGGGCGCAGCCGGTCGGGGTCGGACACGACGAGCCCGCCGGTCCCGTCGGGCCCGCAGAGCCACTTCTGCCCGGAGATCGTGAGGAAGTCGACACCGGACGCGTCGACACCGATGGCTCCGACGGACTGCGCCCCGTCAACGAGCACCGGCAGGCCGCTCGTCTCGCGCAACTCGCGCACGGGCAGGATGCGCCCGGTCGTCCAGAGCACGTGCGAGACGGCGATGAGCCGAGTGCGCGGGGTCACGGCCGCGAGAATGCGCTCGGGCTCGGCAGGCGCGACGACGACGCGTGCAGGCGAGGCATGAAGGGCGCCCAGGAGGCCGAAGTGCTCGGCCGCCGTCGTCACGATCTCGTCCTCGGGGTCGAGGCCGAGCCCGGCGAGGACCACAGCGCAGGCGTCGGTGGTCGAGTTGGCGAGCGCGACCGACTCCTGCGGCACTCCGACGAGGGCAGCCAGGCGCGCGCGCACCTCCTCCCGTGCCGGGAGCACCTCGTCGGCGAAGTACGCATGGCCGCGACGCCCCTGCTCCAGCTCGCGGCGCACTTGCGCCGCCACGGCGTCGACCGTTGCGCGGGCGAGCGGGCCGAACGTCCCCGCATTGAGGTACGCAGTGTGCTCGAGCACGGGGAACTGGGCCCGCGCCTCCGCGAACGTCAACCGATCACCAGCTCGACGGGGGCATGGTCGGACAGGACGACGCCATTGTGCACGCGGCGCTCCGGCGGCCACACCGCGAGCCGGCCTGCAGCCGCGCCGCGCACGAGCACCTGGTCGATGCCCTCCCCGGGCTCCGACCAGCCCTCCCACTGCGGCGGGTGGACGTTGAGGTCGCCTGCGAGCACGACTGCCTCCCCCGGCGCCGCGTGGCTCTCGGCGAACACGCGGGCGCGTGCGAGCTCGGTCAGCGGCACCTGCGGTCGCTCGAAATCGTTCGTCGCGTGCAGGTTGGCGACGATGCCCAAGCCGGCGATCCGCACGGCCTGCACAAGGCGCCGCTCGAGCCCTTCGACGCTGATCCGCACGTGCCCGACGCCCTCGGCGTGGAGCCGCCGCGCGACGAGGATCGCGTTCGCCTGCCCCGTGAAGGCCGAGCGGAAGAAACCTTGATGCAGGCGAGTCACGCCAGCGGCCAACCGCCCCGGTCGCCAGGGTGGACGCGTCACCACGCGGAACGGCTGCATCCCGGCCCAGTTGTCGATCCGGGGAAGTGCCCAGACGGGGAGCTCCTGCAGGCACAGCACGTCCGGGTCGTCGGCAACCGCGAGCTCGACCATCGCGCGCAGGTAGCTCCGCCGCCGCGGAGGGTCGGCGTTGCCGTGGAAGAGGTTCCAGCTCCGGACGAGCAGCCCGGCCTCGACTCTACGCTTCGCTAGGCAGCACGACCTGAAGGGATCTAGATGCGCGTCACGATCGCCGACCCGCCCGCCTACACGCCGCCCTACGACCACGCGCTCGCCGCCGCCCTCGCCCGGGCGGGCGCTCACGTCGAGCTCCTTACCTCACCCTTCCGCTTCGGCGCGGCGCCTGCTGCCGACGGCTACGCCGTCCGCGACGTGCTCTATCCGGTCTCGTCGCGCCTGCACGGGTCGAGTGCGCGCCTGGCGGCGAAGGCGCTCGAGCATCCCGTCACGCTCGCCTGGCTCGCGGCGACGAAGCCGGACGTGCTCCACGCGCAATGGCTCGCTGCACCGGAGGTGGACACGTGGCTTCTGCACACGCGCGCGCCGCTCGTCTTCACGGCCCACGACCTGCTGCCGCGCCGCACCGCTCCGAAGACGCGCGCCTGGCGGCGGCTCTTCGGGCGCTTCGACGCCGTCGTCACGCACTCCGAGAACGGGCGCCGGACGCTCGTCGACTTCGGAGTCGAGGAGACGAAGCTGCGCGTCATCCCCCACCCCGTGTTCCGGAGCGATCCGGCGCGCTCCGACAACGGCTCGACCGTCCTCGTCCTCGGCACCCTGCGCGAGTACAAGGGCGTCCCGGACGCCGTTCGGGCCGTGCGCGCGCTCCCGGACGCGCGTCTGCTCGTCGCCGGTGACCCGCGCATCCCACTCGGGGAGCTGCGTGCGGAGGCGGGGCAGCAGGCTGAGTGGCGCCTCGGATACCTGCCTGCCGTCGAGCTCGAGCGGGCGCTCGGCGAGGCCACCGTCGCCCTCTTCCCGTACCGCGCCGAACTCGACCAGTCCGGTGCGCTTCTGAGCGCGCTCGGAGCGGGCGTGCCCGCAGTCGTGTACGACGTCGGCGGCCTCGGCGAGGTCGTGCGTGCGTACGGCGCCGGTCGGGTCGTGCCGGCCGGGGACGTGGACGCACTCACGGCCGCCCTGGGCATGCTCCTCCACGATGGCGCGGCGCTCTCGGCCGCGCGTGCCGGCGCCGAACGTGCCCGCCACGAGCTGACCTGGGACCGCGCGGCGACCGCCCACCTCGAGCTGTACCGAGAGGTCCTGCGGTGAGCTTTCGGCGGCGCGGTCGCTTCGACGAGCTCGTGGAGCGGCAGCTCGATCTCCTCGCCTCCGACGAGCACGAGCTCCTCGCCGAGGCAACCGAGGCCGAGGAGGCCTGGAACCAGGCTGGCCGCGAAGAGGCCGAAGAGGCCTACGGCGACTACCAGCTCGTGGTCGACGCGATCGCGGACAGGCTCCTCGACGTGCGCGAGTCGTTCGCGGCGACGCTCGACGAGGTGACGGCGGCCGACTACCGGGCGGCGTTCAACCGAGCCGCCGGCAAGCGCTTCCGCCGGTACACCTCGCTCCTCGCCGATCTCGACGAGACTTAATCGGGCAGCTCGGGCGGCGAGTCGAGCCGCGGCCGCAGCGAGCGCGCGAGCTTGAGATACGTGGTTGCCTCGTCGATCCGGCCCTGGTTCTTGAGCGCGCGGCCGAGCGCATAGTGCGCGTACGCGTCCGCGGGCGAGAGCTCGAGCACCTTGCGGAACTCGGCTTCGGCCTCGGCCCAGCGCGTGATGCGAAAATAGGCGATACCGAGCGCCTCCCGGATGGAGGCCTTCTCCGGCTCGAGCCGCTTCGCCTTCTCGAGCGCGACGGTAGCCTGTGCCGCCATCCCAGCGGCGAGATGCTGCTTGCCCTGCTGGTAGAGGTCGTACGCCTCGCTCACCTGCTCAGCATGCCTGGGGCGTCAACCGTCGCGGAGGGAGCGCACGGAGACGGCGCCGCGCAGGCGCCGCCACGGCCCCAGCCTCAGCCGCAGCGCCCGGAGGCTCCGCCGCAACTCCTCCCGCGCGCGCTCCCCGTCACGGGGCCCAGGCGCGCGGGCGAAGCGTGCTCGTCCCACCGCCAGTGCGAAGGCGTCGAGCCGGACACCGTACGCCGTCGCCACGGCCGCGCGCAGATCGGAGACCGTGGACGTGCGGCCGACGTCGAGCCCTTGGTCTCGCAGGAAGCCTACGAGCTCCGCGGTCGCGGCGGCGCCTCGAGGCCGCGGCCCTCCCGACAGGTACCTCGCGCGCGTCCGCAGAAACTTGGCGAGCACCAGTACGGCCAGGGCGCAGAGCGGGAGCGCGAGCGCGATCGCCAAGATGGGTATCCCCGACCCACCGGCATCGCGCAGCGTGGGAGCCGGCAGGTCGGCCAGCCGAGCCACCTCGTCCTCGCCCGGCAGCCTCCCCGCACCGAGCTCCGCGACCGCCCGCGCGCTCTCCGACGCGAACGAGTACGCACCGGTGAGCCGCCCGCGGCCGGGTGTGGGGTCGAACGGGAGCCAGCCGTACCGCGGGAACCACACCTCGACCCAGGCGTGCGCATCGTGATCGGTCACGACCCACTCTCCGCCACGGAAGGAGCCGCTCGTAAAGCCGACGGCCACCCGCGACGGGATGCCGAGGAGGCGCAGCATCAGGGCCATCGCGCCGGCGAAGTGCTGGCAGTAACCGGCTTTCGTGTTCGTGACGAAGTCGACCAGAGGCGGCCCGGGCCCGTGCGGCGGTTGCTCGTCGTAGCGGAACCCACCGCGTGACCGGAGCCAGGACTCGAGGGCGAGCACGACGCGGTACGGCGAGCGCTCGTCCCCGGCGAGCCGTCGAGCTCGCTCGTACAGAGGTGCGTACATGAGAGCGCCGCGAGGACTGTTGTCGAACAGTTGTCGCATCGCTGCCGCACGGCCCGTGGCCCCGAACGGCGGCAGCTCGTCCCCGAAGGCCTCCAGGTACGGCCCCACCGCCCCGGGGTAGACCGGCCGTAGGGCGGCCAGAGTCCGCGGCACAGGATCGGGCACGTAGCTCCAGGCCGTGTAGCGGTCGCCCCGGCGCAGCCCCACCGGCACGCGCAGCGTGCCGTCCGCTCCCAGGAGCGTCGTGCCGTGGGTGCGCAGGTCGTACGCGACGAGCGTCCCGGCCGCCACGAGCCGCGTGTCGCGCAGGCTGCCGATTTCCACGTGCTGCTCGAGCCACCCGTCGCGCCCGGCGGCCGCCGGCGGCCGCAGGGGATCCGGGGGTACGAAAGCCCGCCCCCGGGCTGTCCCGCGTGGCCGTAGGTCTTCGAGCCAGCGGTCAGCGGAGAACACGTCGAGCGACGAGGCGCGCCAGTACCGTGGACGACGGTCGGCACGGACGTACAGGACGGATGTCGCCACGCTGGGGAAGCTGATCCCCTCGTAGTTGGCGTTCCAGACGTACGAGACGGCGACGCGCGCCGTGCGGTCGGCGAACAGGTCCCAGCGCTTCCAGTCGAGCCCGGCCTCGGTCGGTCCGGCGCTCGTGCCGGCCGCTGCCACGGCGGCGGCGGCGACGACGACGACGGCGCAGCAGGCCACGAGAGCTGTCCTGGCGGGGCGGCGGCCGCTCATGACGACCAGCCAGAGCGCCGCCGCGAGTGCGAGCGCGCCGTAGAGGAGATCGTCGCGTCTGCCGACGAGCGTTGCTGGCCACGCGGTGGACATCGCGGCGACGGCGGCTGCCGGAAGCGTCCAACCGGCCGCGGCGAGCTGGGCGACGACGAGCGCCGAGCACAGGACCGCGACGAGCACGAGCGCGGCCATCTCCGGGTCGCGGGACGGGTCGAACGGCAGCGTTACCTCGTAGAACGTGACCAGACCGCGCCACAGCTCCTCGAAGGCCGCGACGGGATGGGTCAGAGACGCATCGACTGCAATCGCCAGTCCCAGGAGGCCGGCGGCGGCGCCTGCTCCCGCCCGCTCCCAGCCGCGGCGCGGAAGCACGCTCGCCGCCGCGAGCATCACGATCGCCGCGGCGGGGCCCCACTCGCCCGAGCGCTCGGCGTGCAGCCACGCGATCGCGATCGCGAGCCCGGGGAAGAGGGCGAGTACAAACCGCCTAGCCGTGGGCTCTGACTCCCTTCCCAACGAGTGCCGCCCAGCGCTGCGGCGAGATCGTCGCCGCGCCGCACGGTGGCCACCGGCATGCCGGCCGCCGCCAGCGCCGCGAGCCCGGCGGCGGGCGGACCTCGGCGCCCGGCCCACGAGGCGGCGTCGACCCAGACGAGCGCGCTCGCCCGCGACCGAAGCAGCGCGGTGGCGGCTGCGTCGGCGCGGGCCGTGACCACGATCACCTCGCGCGCGCCTGCGAGCGGACCCTGCGTCTGTGCGAGGACGGCGGCGAGCGGCGCCCGGGCATCCGCCTCGACCCCGGCGAGCGCGTCGAGCGCGTCGTCGGGCGCGCGCGGGCCGATGCGCACGACCTCGGTCCGCTGCCCGGTCGTGAGCAAGAGGGCCGAGCGCCCGCGCCGTGCCATGGCGAGGGCGATCGAGCCTGCCGCGCGGACTGCGGCCTCGAACGGCGTGTCCGGCGGTCGGCCCACTGCAGCCAGCGGGTCGCAGTCGAGAAGGACCACGGGCTCGCCGTCACTCGTATCCTCCAGCTCCTTCATCGTCAGCGCCCCTCGGCGGGCGGTGGTCGGCCAATGCACCCCGCGCAGCGGTTCGCCCTCCCGATACGGGCGCACAGAGCGGATGTCGGCAGCGCCGGCGCGGGGACGGCGCGCCCGTGTCGCCGCGCCGTACAGCGGTCCGTCGGCGAACAGCCAGTCGAGCGCCACAACCCGAGGCCGCACGAGGAGCGGCGGCGGTACCGGCAGATCGACGGAGACTCGCTCGAGCCCCAGCGGATCCTCGTGCACGGCCACGACCCGCTCCGCCCGATGGATCCCGCGGGGCACGTCGACGAGGAGCGCCTCGCCGCGGAGCGTCCGCCCCGACCCGCGGAGCGCCACGCAGCGGGGCTCGAGATGCGGCCAGCGCAGCTCGACCGACGTCGCCGCCAGCGGCAGCGCCTGCCCCCGTCGCAGCACCACCTCGAGCCGGACGTCGTCGCCCTCGCTCGCGGGCGCGGGGGCGGCGCGGACTGTCAGGGTCAGCGGTCCGCGCGCCAGGCGCCTCCACACGAGCGCCGCGCCGCCGGCGAGAGCGAGCCCGATCCCGACGACCGCGAGCGCCCTCGACCCGAACGCCCATGCCGCGCCGTAGGCGACAACGCCGAGCACAACCGCCGTCCAGCCGCGCAGGTCCCGGGCTCTCACACCGGGACGGGCGTGTGCGCGAGCGCTTCGCGCACCGCTTCCTCGGGTGACACCGCCACCGTACGTGCCTCCGGGGAGAGGAGCAGGCGGTGCGCGAGCACAGGCTCGGCGAGAGCCTTGACGTCGTCGGGCAGCGCGTAGTCGCGTCCCTCCGCGGCCGCTCGCGCCTTGGCCAGCCGGAGGAGCGAGATCCCGGCGCGGGGGCTCGCGCCCAGCGCCAGGCTCGCGCTGGCGCGCGTGTGCCGGAGCAGGGCCACGACGTACCGGGCCACGCTCTCCTCCACGTGGACGCTCCGCGCGACGTCGATCGCCCCGAGCACCTCACCGGCGGTCGCGACGGCCTGGAGACGATCGAAGGGAGGCGCTGTCGTCTGCTCGGCGAGCATGCGAGCCTCCTCTTGCAACGGCGGGTACCCGACCGTCATGCGCACCGTGAAGCGGTCGAGCTGCGCCTCTGGCAGTGGGAACGTGCCCTCGTACTCGATGGGATTCTGGGTGGCCACGACGAGGAACGGCCGCACCAGCTCGTGTGTCTCTCCGTCGACTGTGACCTGGGACTCCTGCATCGCCTCCAAGAGCGCCGACTGGGTCTTCGGCGTGGCGCGGTTGATCTCGTCGACGAGGACGATGTGGGCGAACAGGGGCCCGGGCCGGAAGCGGAACGTCCCTGTCAACTGGTCGAAGACGTTGACGCCTGTGACGTCGGAGGGGAGCAGGTCCGGGGTGAACTGGATACGTGTGAAGGAGAGGTCGAGCGAGCGTGCCAACGCCTTCGCGAGCGCCGTCTTGCCGACACCGGGAACGTCCTCGACGAGCACGTGCCCCTCGGCGAGCAGGCACAGGAGCGGCAGGCGCAAGGTCTCGGCGGGGGCGTGGATCGCGGTACCGAGATTCGCGACGACGCGCGCGGCGAGGTCGCTGGCCCCAGCCACCGAGGACGGCACCGGCGCGACCGAGCGCTCCGTCACACACGCTCCAGGAGGCGCTCGATCTCGTCGAAGATGGCGGCGGCGACGGCGTCCTTGGACGCCCTGGGCACGTGCAGGTCGCCCGATCGGCCGACGATCACGACCTCGTTGTCATCGCTGTCGAAGCCGATGTCGGCACGGCCGATGTCGTTCACGACGACAAGGTCGACGTGCTTCTCGTCCAGCATGCGGCGCTTGCGCTCGAGGCCCTCGGCGCCGATCTCCGCCCCGAAGGCCACCAGCACCTGGCCGTTCGTGCGCACTTCCCCGAGCGCCCGTGCGACGTCGGCCGTCGGCTCGAGCTCGACCGTCCAACCCTCATCGTCCTTGGGCCGCTTCCCCTCGATGCTCACCGCGGGCCGGTAGTCCGCGACCGCCGCCGCCATCACGACGACGTCCGCGTCGCGGCCGGCGAGTGCCTCGCGCTCGAGATCGGCGGCGGTCGGCGTCTGCACTACCTGTACCCCCGCCGGCGCAGGGACGGCGAGGTTGGCGGCGAGCAGCGTCACCTCAGCACCCCGGCGCCGCGCCTCCGCCGCGAGCGCCACTCCCATCCGACCGGAGGAGCGATTGCCGAGGAAGCGCACCGTGTCCAAGGGCTCGCGCGTACCGCCCGCGGTAACGACCACGCGACGGCCGACGAGAGGGCCGCTGGGTGGTGCGAGCAGCGAGGCCGCGGCTGCGACGATCTCCTCCGGCTCGGCCATGCGCCCCATCCCGACCTCGCCTTCGGCGAGCTCGCCGGATACGGGCCCGACGACCTCGACGCCGCGCGCGCGCAGCGTGGCGAGGTTCGCCTGCGTGGCCGGGTGCTCCCACATGCCGGTGTTCATGGCGGGCGCCACGAGCACGGGCCCGCGATGAGCCAGTGCTGCCTCTGTGAGCACGTCGTCTGCGAGCCCGTGCGCGAGCCGCGCCATCGTGTGGGCCGTGAGCGGTGCCACCAGCAGGAGATCGGCGCGCAGGAGGTGCGGGTAGGGGTCGTCCGTGCGCTCGCGGCGGGCGAGCGCGAAGAGCGTCTCGGCGCCGACGAAGCGCTCGGCACCGCGGGTGGGCACCGGGAAGACGTCGTGACCTGCCTGTACGAGCAGGCGCAGCACCTCGCACGCCTTGTAGGCGGCGATCCCACCCGTGACTCCCAGGACCACCCTGGCCACGGTCAGATTGTGCCGGTGCGGCGAAGAAGGGGCGAGAACCCCGTCAGACGCCCGTGTAGGAGTACCGCAGCTTGCCCTGCGCGATCTCCTCCATGGCCATCGTCAGGTAGTTCTTCGAGCGCGACTCGACGAGCGGCGGCGGGGCCTCTTCGAAGCCGATGCCCTCGCCCAGCTGATGGTGGTAGTTGTTGATCTGACGAGCCCGCTTGGCCGCGATGATCACCAGGGCATAGCGAGAGCCGGGCTCGGTGCCATGACCGGTGTTCGGGAGCAGGTCGTCGATGCGTGGTTCGATCATCGAGCGCTCATGCTACCTGCAACCGCTGAGCGCGAGCTCCCGTTCCACGATCGCCGTCAGGATCTCGGTCGCGCGCTCGACATCGTCGTTGCGCACCATGTAGCGAAACCGATACGCCTGCTCGAGCTGGTGGCGCGCGAGCGCGATCCGGTCCTCGATCTCTCCCGTCGATTCGGTCGCCCGCTCGCGCAGGCGCCGCTCGAGCTCCGGCACGTCGGCGGCGATGAAGATCGTGACGCTGCCCTCCACTTCGTCCTGCACCTGCAGCGCACCCTCGAGCTCGAGCTCGAGGACGCACACCCTGCGGTGCGCGGCGATGCGAGCCATCTCGCTGCGCAGCGTGCCGTAGCGCTTGCTCGATACGTACTGCACGTGCTCCAGGAAGGCACCCGCCTCGATGCCCGAGACGAAGTCCGCCTCGGTCAGGAACCAGTACTCCCGCCCGTCCTCCTCCCCGGGGCGCAGCGGGCGCGTGGTCGCCGATACCGCCACCTCGAGCACCGGAAGGCGGTCGACGAGCGCCTTGATCAACGTCCCCTTCCCCGCCCCCGATGGGCCGGTGACGACGAAAACAGGGTTCCCCGACATACGTCGGGGAACCCTAAGAAGACACCGGAGCGCACGCCACGTCTGCGTCAGGCGCTCTCATCGCAGCGTTTGTCGGCGTCGCCGACAAACGCTCAGCGGTTGAAGAGGGAGACGAGCTCTGCCCGCTGCCGTTCCGAAAGCCCGCCGACCGTCTTCGACTGGCTGATCCGGCACTGATTGAGCATGCGCGCGGCCTTGACGCGACCGAGCTTTGGCACCGCCATCAGCATGTCGAAGACCTTGGCCGTCGAGACGTAATCCGGCGGGTTGAGCACGATCGCCTCGATCCTCACGCGTCCGTCTTTCAGATCCTTCTTTAGCTTGGCCCGGCGGACGCGGATGTCGTTGGCCCTCTTCAGCGCCTCCATCCGTTGGTCGAGCGAACGGAGCGGCGCCTGGGCCTGCGTCTTCGACGTGACCATAGAGCGGTCGAGTCTAGCAATCCGCAGCCGTCGGTCAAGCAGGAGGTTTTCCCCCCAATTCCAGGGATTTCCTTGATTGCCTATTGGCGACACTTTGTACATGTGCCGATTCGGTGAACCCACGCGCCGACGCTTCGGCCTCCAGCTCGGCCCGAACACGCGACGGCGCGTCGGGGTCCGCGAAGAGGATCGTGCCCACTGCGACGGCACTCGCACCTGCCGCGACGAGCTCCAACGCGTCGAGGCCGGAGGTCACTCCGCCCATGCCGACAATGGGCAGTGAGACCGCTTGCCCGCAGGCCCAGACGCAGGCCAGCGCGATCGGCTTCAGCGCCGGACCGGAGTACCCGCCGACGCCGCGAGCGAGGCGTGGCTGGAGAGTCGTGGGGTCGAGTGCGAGGCCCCGGATGGTGTTGACGAGCGAGAGACCATCGGCGCCGGCGGCCGCCACGGCGCGCGCCGACTCGGCGATCTCCCAGGTAGCGGGAGACAGCTTCGCATAGAGCGGCTTCGACGTTGCCTCCCGTGCTGCGGCGACGAGCTGGGCGGCAGTCTCCGGGGCCTCCTCGACATTCGGGCAGGAGAGGTTGAGCTCGATCACCGCCACGTCGGCGCGCTCGTCCAGCCGCTCGCAGGTGGACGCGTAGTCCTGGGCGGAGAAGCCGCCGACCGAGACCCAGACCGGTACGCCGAGCTCTGCCAGGCGCGGCAGCGTCTCCGCCACCAACGCGTCGACGCCGGGGCCCTGCAAGCCGATCGAGTTGAGCATGCCGGCGTCCGTCTCCGCCATCCGCGGCGGGGGATTGCCCTCGCGAGGGAGCGGCGTCACGGTCTTCGTCACATAGGCGTCGAGCTGCCGGGCGACGTCGGGCGCCACGAGCGCGTCGAGGCAGCCGGAGCCGTTGAGGATGGGGACGCTCATGCCGCCCGCAGAACCGGCCCGTCGATGCACAGCCGCCGGTGGCGGCCATCTCGCTCCACGACGCAGCCGTAGCACGCCCCGTATCCGCAGGCCATCGGCGCCTCCCACGCGAGCTGCGCCCGTGGGACGAGGGCGCGCAGCGCCTCGAGCATCGGCTCGGGCCCGCAGGCGAGGACGTCGCCCGGATCGGCAGGCAGCAAGGCGGTGACGAGTGTCGGCTCGACCACCACCTCGGCATGCGGCACGAGCGCTGCGGCTTCGGCCTGGCGGCTGGTGCGGAAGCCGATCAGCGTGGCTGGACCGCCCAGCATCTCGGACAGGTACGGCAGCGGCGCGATCCCGATGCCGCCGCCGACGAGCAGCGGCCGCGCGACGTCGAGATCGAAGCCGTTGCCGAGCGGTCCCAGCACGCTGATCGCGTCTCCCCGGCGCAGCGAGCAGAGCGCTCTCGTGCCGGGACCGATCGGGTCGATCAGGAAGCCGAGCTCGCCGGGCGGGGCGAGGCACAGCGACATCGGCCGCGGCAGCACCCGTCCGGGTGCCTCGAGCATGAAGAACTGGCCAGGGATCCCGGGCGCGAGTCCTCCGCGCTCGAGCCGCAGCAGGGTGTACGGGCCAATCTCGCGCGTCCCTCGCACGACGAGGCGTTCGCGTCGCCCTCCCCGCACCGTCACCTCACCTTGCAACAGACTGTTGCAAGGCAACATCGCTGCGCGAGTCTCGGCGCTCACGCCATCGTGCCGATGCGCTCTTGCAGCGACAGTGCGCTTTCCGCCCTCGCGTTCGCGATCGCGTGCACCACCGCGGCCGCGCCCGAGACAGTCGTGATGCACGGGACGCGCGCAATCAAGGCGGCCTCGCGGATCAGGTACCCGTCCGCGCGGGCGCCGGAGCCCTGCGGCGTGTTGATCACCAGGTCGCAGCGGCCGGAGTGGATCCGGTCGACGACCGTCTCCTCCCCCTCGGTCGCGTCCGCCACCTTCGCGACCTCCTCCACCTCGAGGCCCGCGGCGCGGAGCGTCCGCGCCGTTCCCTCGGTCGCCACCAGCTCGAAGCCGAGACCCGCTAGCGCGGCCGCGATCGGCGCGATGCCGGATTTGTCGGCGTCCCGGACGGAGAGGAACGCGGCCCCGGACGACGGCAGCGGCCGGCCGGCGGCCCGCTCGGCCTTGGCGAACGCGGTCGGCAGGTCGGAGGCGCTGGCCATCACCTCGCCCGTGGAGCGCATCTCCGGGCCCAGCACGGGGTCGGCGCCCGGGAAGCGGGCAAAGGGCAGCACGGCGGCCTTGACGCTGATCTCCGCCGGCCGCGGCTGCGGCAGCGCCAGCTCCTCGAGGGTCGCGCCGGCCGCGAGTCGACAGGCGGCCTCCACGAGGTTGATCCCGATCGCCTTCGACGCGAACGGCACGGTTCTCGACGCACGGGGGTTCGCCTCGAGCACGTACACGGTCGAGTCGGCGATCGCGAGCTGGACGTTTAGCAGCCCGATCACGCCGAGGCCCGGGCCGAGCCGCTTCACGACGTGCTCCACCTCGAGCGCGTTGGCGAGCGTGAGCGACTGCGCGGGCAGCACGCAGGCCGAGTCTCCCGAGTGGACCCCGGCCTCCTCGACGTGCTGCATCACCGCGCCGATGTAGACGTCCTCGCCGTCGCAGAGCGCGTCGACGTCGATCTCGATCGCGTTCTCCACGAACCGGTCGACGAGCACGGGTCCCGACACGGCGTCCATCGCGGTGCGCAGCTGCGCGTCGTCGTAGCAGACCCGCATGGCACGACCCCCGAGCACGTACGAGGGGCGGACGAGCACCGGATAGCCGATCTCGCCGGCCGCCGCGAGTGCCTCATCGGGGCCCTCCACGGTGGCCCACGGCGGGCAGCGCACCCCGAGCTCCCGGGCCAGCGCGCCGAACCGCTCGCGGTCCTCCGCGAGGTCGATGGCGGCGTGCGGCGTGCCCATGATCGTGTACCCGGCGGTCTCGACGGCGCGCGCGAGGCGCAGCGGTGTCTGGCCGCCGAACTGGGTCACCACGCCGACGGGCCGCTCCCGGTCGAGCACGGCCAGCACCTCTTCCGGCGACAGCGGCTCGAAGTACAGCCGGTCGGACGTGTCGTAGTCGGTGGAGACGGTCTCGGGATTGCAGTTGACCATCACCGCCTCGTAGCCGAGCGTGCGAAACGTCTGCACGGCGTGCACGCAGCAGTAGTCGAACTCGATTCCCTGCCCGATCCGGTTCGGCCCGGAGCCGATGATCACGACGCGCGGCTTCTCGGACGCCGGCATCGCCTCATCCTGCTCGCCCCAGGTCGAGTAGTAGTAGTTCGATGCCGCGGCGACCTCGCCGCCGCAGGAGTCCACACGCCTGTACGAGGGCCGGATCCCGCGTGCGTAGCGGGCACGCCGCACGTCCTCACCCGATGTCCCCCACGCCGCGCCGATCGAGTCGTCGCCCCAGCCGGCCCGCTTGGCACGCCAGATGTCGCGCGAGGCGAGCTCCCGCCTGGCCTGGGCGAGCTGCTCCCGGAACCACGGGTGCACGCCCTCCGGGATGTCGTCGTGGGTCGCCCATGGCGTCGGCGAGCCGGGCTCGAGCTCTCTCGAGCCGAATGCCTTCAGGAACGCCTCGGTGAACGTCCGCCCGATGCCCATCGCCTCGCCCACGGACTTCATCTGCGTGCCGAGCGCGTCGTCCGCGCCCGGGAACTTCTCGAAGGCGAAGCGCGGGAACTTGACCACGACGTAGTCGAGGGTGGGCTCGAAGCTCGCGGGGGTCGTCTTCGTCAGGTCGTTCGGGATCTCGTCCAGCGTGTACCCCACGGCCAGCTTGGCCGCCACCTTGGCGATCGGGTACCCCGTCGCCTTCGACGCGAGCGCCGACGAGCGCGAGACGCGCGGGTTCATCTCGATCACGCGCAGCTCCCCCGTCTCGCGGCTGCGGGCGAACTGGATGTTGGAGCCGCCCGTCTCGACCCCCACCGCCCGGATCACGGCCGCGGCGCCGTCTCGCAGCTCCTGGTACGCCTCGTCCGAGAGGGTCATCTGCGGCGCAACCGTGACCGAGTCGCCGGTGTGCACGCCCATCGGATCGAGGTTCTCGATCGAGCAGACGACAACCACGTTGTCGAGGCGATCGCGGATCACCTCGAGCTCGAACTCGTCCCAGCCGCGCAGGGACTCCTCCACGAGCACCTGGCGGATCGGGCTCTCCGCGAGGCCGCGCTCGATCTGCCGCCGCAGGGACGCCGCATCGTCGGCGAACCCGCCGCCGTGGCCGCCGAGCGTGAATGCGGGCCGGACCACAGCCGGCGGCTGGATTCCCTCGATCTCGTCGAGCGACGTCACGATCCGCGACGCGGGAACCAGGAGCCCGCAGCTCTGCACCGCGTCGCGAAAGAGCTGGCGGTCCTCGGCCCGGTGGATGGTGTCGACTGAGGCGCCGATCAGCTCGACCCCGAGCTCGTCGAGCACACCAGCGTCGCGTAGCTGGACGGCCAGGTTCAGCGCCGTCTGCCCGCCCAGCGTGGGCAGCACCGCGTCGGGGCGCTCGCGCCGAAGCACGTCGGCCACGCCCTCGAGGTCGAGCGGCTCGATGTACGTCCGGTCGGCGAAGCCCGGGTCGGTCATGATCGTGGCCGGGTTCGAGTTGACGACGATCGTGCGGTAGCCGTCCTCGCGCAGCACCTTGAGCGCCTGGCAACCCGCGTAGTCGAACTCGCAGGCCTGCCCGATCACGATCGGGCCGGAGCCGATGACGCAGATGCTCTCGAGGTCGCGGCGGGCTGGCATTAGTGGCGTCTCCGGGCCACTAGAGCTGCTCGACCCAGGTCTCGAGGATCGGCCAGGCATCGTGCGGCCCGGGCCCTGCCTCCGGGTGGAACTGCACCGACTGCGCACGCAGGTCCGGGAAGTCGAACCCCTCCACCGTGCCGTCGTAGAGCGACACATGCGTGGCCTCGCCGGCCTCCGAGGCATCGACCGCGAAGCCGTGGTTCTGGCTGGTCACCAGCACGCGTCCGGTGCGCCGGTCGAGCACCGGATGATTCGCGCCGCGGTGGCCGAAGGGCAGCTTGTACGTCGCGTGCCCGGCGGCGAGCCCGAGCAGCTGGTGACCGAGGCAGATGCCGAGGACGGGCACACGGCCGAGGATCGCACGCACGACCTCCGTCTCCTCCACGAGTGGCTCCGGGTCACCTGGTCCGTTCGAGAGCAGCACGCCGTCGTAGCCGGCGAGCTCGTCCGGATCGCCGACGTGCGGGAACACCGTCACCGCCGCGCCGGCGGCGGCGAGGCGCCGCACGATCGAGCGCTTCGCGCCGTAGTCGACGAGCGCCACGTGCACGCGGCCCTCGCCGTGCGGGGTGTACGGCTCGGCCGTCGAGACCTGCGCGACGAGCGCCGCTCCCTTCATCGAGGGCTGCGCGCGCACCTGCTCGAGCGCGTCGTCGACGGCCAATCCCCTGTCGTCGCCCACCGCGACCGCCCGCATCGCGCCCGCCTCGCGCAGCCGCAACGTCAGCGCCCGCGTGTCGACGTCATCGAGCGCTACGACGCCTCGCTCTGCCAGCCACAGCGCCCATTCCTCGCCGCCGAGGCGGCGCATGAGCACGGCTCTCGCGTGCGGCTCGGCCGACTCCATCCGCGCCTGGTCGACGCCGTAGTTGCCGACCATCGGGGCCGTGAAGCACACGAGCTGCTCCGCGTAGCTCGGGTCGGTGACGGTCTCCTGATACCCGGTCATCCCCGTGGTGAAGACCGCCTCGCCGAACGCGACGGCGGCGGCGGCGACGGACCGGCCGCGGAACACAGTGCCGTCTTCCAGCAGCAGGAAACCCTTCACGGGGCGTGCACCACGCGTCCGTCGGCGACGGTCTGGAGAACGGCGCCGCGCAGCGTGTGCCCGAGTAGCCACGAGTTGACGGAACGGGAGCGGAAGCCGTTCTCCGTCACGGTCCACTCCCGGTCGAGGTCGAGCGTGACGACGTTCGCCGTCTCCCCCACCGCGATACGCGGCACCGGAAGCCCGAACACGCGTGCGGGCCCGGCGGACAGCCGCTCGAGCAGCGTGGCGAGCGGCAGCACGCCCGGGACGACCAGGTGCGTATGGAGCGCCGCGAACGCCGTCTCGAGACCCGTGACGCCGAAGGGGGCCTCCTCGAAGGGCATTTCCTTCTCCTGGCGTGCGTGAGGAGCATGGTCGGTCGCCACGCACGCGATCGTGCCCTCGCGGAGTGCCTCGACGAGGGCGTGGCGATCGTCGTCGGTGCGCAGCGGCGGATTCATCTTGAGGTTGGCGTCGAGCGTTCGCACCGCCTCGTCGGTGAGGCAGAGGTGATGCGGGGTGACTTCTCCGGTGGCGCGCACGCCCGCCGCGCACGCCTGACGCAGCGCGTCGACGGACTCTCGCGCGGACAGGTGCATGAGGTGCAGAGGCCGGGTCTCGTACCTGGCGAGCCCGAGGTCTCGCTCCACCATCGTCGACTCCGCCACCGAGGGCCAGCCCGTGAAGCCGAGCTCCGCTGCGACCGCCCCTTCGTGCATCTGCCCGTCGCGCGACAGCGTCGGCTCCTCCTCGTGGAGCGCGAGCAGTCGGCCGGCCACGGCGCTGTACTGGAGCGCCCGGCGCATGAGCCCTGCCGAGGCGACCGGCCGGCCGTCGTCGGTGAACGCCACGGCTCCGGCGTCTGCGAGCTCGGCCATCTCGGTCAGCACCTCCCCGTGCTGCCCCCTGGAGATGGCGGCCATGAAGCCGGTCGGGATCAGCGCTTCCTCGTGCGCCCGCTCGACGAGCGAGCCGAGCACGGCTGCGGAGTCGACGACGGGGTCGGTGTTCGGCATGGCGAGGATCGCGCAGTACCCGCCCGCCGCCGCCGCGGCCGTCCCGGACGCGATCGTCTCCTCGTCCTCGCGCCCCGGCGTGCGCAGGTGCACGTGCGGGTCCACGAACGCGGGCGCGACAATCGTGCGACTCGCGCCAGACGGCTCGATGCGGACTATCAACCCGTCCTCGATGGTCAGCTTGAGGCACTCGTCGCTGCCCTCCACCGGGTCGACGACACGCCCCTCGACCACGAGCGAGTCGCGGCGCCCGTTCCGGCAGGCCAGCAGGCCGTGTTCCCCGGGCGCCTTCTCCACTACGCGACCTCCAGCGGCTGCGCGACGACGGCGACCGGCGAGCTCGTGAGCAGGTCGTAGAGCACCGCCATGCGCACGACCAGGCCGGCGCGCACCTGATCGGTGACGAGCGCCGCCTCCGAGTCGGCGACGCGTGGATCGATCTCGACGCCCCGGTTCATCGGTCCGGGGTGCATGACCACCTGACCCGGCCGCACGCGTTCGGGCGTGATCCCGTAGAGCATGGTGTACTCGCGGAGCGAAGGCACGAACGCGGCGCCGGGCTGCATGCGCTCGCTCTGCATGCGCAGGACGTAGATCACGTCGGCGGCGGCGATCGCGTCGATGCCCGACGCGACGTTGCAGCCCATGGCCTCGATGCCGCGGGGGATCAGGGTCGGCGGGCCGACGAGCGTGGCTCTGGCTCCGACGAGGCGAAGCGCCTCGATGAGCGAGCGTGCGACTCGCGAGTGCAGGACGTCGCCCACGATCGCGACGTGGAGCCCGTCGAGCCGACCGAGCGCATCGCGCATCGTGTAGAGGTCGAGCAGCGCCTGGGTCGGGTGCTGGTGCTTCCCGTCTCCGGCGTTGACGACGTGGGCGTCCGTCACGGCGGCGACGAGGTGTGGCGCCCCGATCGACGGATGCCGCACCACGATCACGTCGGGGTCGTAGGCGGCAAGCGTGAGTGCCGTGTCCTTGAGCGACTCACCCTTGTCGACGGACGAGCCGCTCGAGCGCACCGCCATCGTGTCCGCCGAGAGCCGCTTCGCGGCCAGGTCGAAGCTCGACAGTGTCCGCGTCGACGACTCGTAGAACAGGTTGACCACCGTGCGCCCGCGGAGCGTCGGCAGCTTCTTCACCTCCCGCTCGAGCGAGCGTGACAAAGCGCGCGCGATGTCGAGGATCCGCTCGACGTCCGGGCGCATCAGGTCCCCGACGGCGATCAGGTGCCGGCGGCCCGCGTCGCGCGGCGGCTGCAGGTCGTCGACGAGGTGGATGTCAGGCATCGTCACCTTCCTCCTCGGCGGCGACGAGCAGGACTCTGTCGATCTCGTCGACCTCGACGAGCTCGACCTGGATGTGGTCGCCGCGCGCCGTCGGCAGGTTCTTCCCGACGTAGTCGGGCCGGATCGGCAGCTCGCGGTGGCCGCGATCGACGAGCACGGCGAGTTGCACGCGCGCGGGCCGGCCGAAGTCGAGCAGCGCGTCGATCGCGGCCCGGATCGTTCGACCCGTATAGAGCACGTCATCGACCAGAACGACCGTCTTGCCGCCGAGCGCAAAGCCGAGCTGGGTGCCTCGCACGATCGGCTGCGCGTGCAGCGGCGCGGCGCCGTGGCGCACGACGACGTCGTCGCGGTGGAACGTGATGTCGACCGCGCCGAGGTCCACGTCGACCCCGCTTCGCTCCGCCACGAGACCGCGCAGGCGCCGGGCGAGGGGTACCCCGCGGGTGTGGATGCCGACGAGCGCCACGCGGTCGAGGTCCTCGTTTCGCTCGATCACCTCGTGCGCCATCCGCGCCAGCGTCCGCGACACGGCGTCGGCGTCGAGCAGCGTCGCGGGCGCCGAGCGGCTGGACTGGTGGGCGGTCACACGGCTCCTTTCCGGCCTCGCTGGACCGGGTTAAAGGTCAGCTGCGAGTCTAGCGAGCAGTGCCGACGGCCCGAACGCGTACGGAATCCTCGCAACCGCAGCGCTCGCACCCGAAACGGGGCAATGATGGACGGATGAGGCGCTCTCCCCGCGCCATCGGCTGGGTCGCCGTCGCCGGCATCGTGCTCGCCTCCGCCGCGGCGCGCTTCGCCGTGTCCACCGGCGTGGCGGCGCCCTGGATCGCCCCGGACGAGGCGATCTACGGACTGCTCGGACGGTCGCTGTACGAGCACGGCACGCTCTCGATCCTCGGTGCCGACACCCCGTTCTTCTCGTTCGTCTACCCGGCGCTGATCGGCGCGCCGCTCGCGTTTCTTGACGCCCCCACGGGCGTGACGGTGGTGCAGGCCCTACAGGCCGTCGGGATGTCGCTGACGGCCGCCGTCGCCTACGCCTGGGCCCGCAGGCTCGCCTCGACCGGGTGGGCGCTCGCCGCGGCCGGGCTGACCGTCGCCATCCCCGGGCTCGCGTACTCGGGTCTCCTGATGACCGAGGCGGCGTTCTACCCGATCGCCACGCTGGCGCTCTGGCTGCTCAGCCGCATGCTGGTGCACCCGAGCCTCGGTCGGCAGATCGCGTTCTGGGGCGCCGCAGCACTCGCGGTCGGCACCCGGCTCCAGGCGACGTTGCTTGTCCCGACCGCGGTCCTCGCCATCCTCCTCGCCGCGGCCCTCGGCGGCGTGGGCTCCTCCGCGCCACGGCTCCCACGCTCGGCCTCGGCGCCGTCCTCCTCGCGGCCGGAGTGGCCGCCGCCGCAGCCGACCACCAGGTGCTCGGCGCCTACACGGGGGCGCTCGAGGCCCGTTATGACGCGGGCGACGCCCTGGCGCGCGTCGCCGAGCACGTGGGGGCGGTCTTCCTCGTGGTCGCAGGTGTGCCTCTCGTCGCCCTGGCGGCACTCACGGCCGACGTCCGGCGACGGCGCGACACGCCGCCCGAGCTCGTGGCGCTCCTCGCGACGACGCTCGCCTGGTGTGCGCTCCTCGTCGTCCAGGTCGGAGTCTTCGCGTCGAGGTTCGTCGAGCACCTGGCGGAACGGGACCTGCTCACCGCCGCGCCGCCGCTGTTCGTCGTGCTCGCCGTCTGGCTGGCTCGCGGGGCGCCGCGCCCGCAGCCGTTCACCACCGTCGCAGCCCTCGCGATCGCAGCACCTGTGCTCCTCCTCCCCGTACACCGCGTGGCGAGCCAGGAAGCTGCGCTCGACTCGTTCTCGACCATCCCCCTCCGTCTGCTCGGCGAGGCGAGCTCGACGGCCGTGCTGGACGCGGTGTGGGCGATCGGGGCGGCGCTCGCCATCGCGCTGGCGGTGCTCATCCCGACACGACTGCGCGCGTGGCTCGTGGCGATCGCGGGCGCGGTGCTCGTGATCTTCTCCGTCGTCGTTTCGAGCGAGGTGCGGGCGCTGTCTGCGGCCGACGAGCGCTGGTGGTTCGCGGCCGCATCGCCGACCTGGGTGGACGACGCAGCGACCGCCCCTGTGCTGTACGTCCAGGCCGAGTCACCTCTCTGGGGCGGCGTCTGGAAGCAGGCCTTCTGGAACGAGCGCATCGACGAGGTCGCCAAGGTGCCCGGCGGCAGCGTCGAGGGCCCCATCGAGGCGAGGGTCGTCGCACCCCGCTTCGACGGCCTGCTGCTCGACGTCAGCGGCGAGCGCGTCGACCGCGAGCTGATCGTCGCCCCCAGCGGGATGGCGCTCGTCGGTGAGCGTCTCGCGGGGTACGGGCCCTCAGCCGACCTGCAGGGCCTGACGCTGTGGCGCGTCGACCCGCCCGCGCGGCTGTCGAGCTGGGCGACGGGGATCAAGCCGAACGGCGACCTGCTCGGCACCGCGCGCGTGAGCGTGTATGACTGCGCGGGCGGCAGGCTCGCGCTGACGCTGCTCGGCAAGCAGGGCACCCCGGTGAGGTTCCGTGTCGACGGCGTCCCCGCCGGCGAGATCGCCCCGCGCCCGGGCACGGTGTGGCGCGGTTCAGTGCCGGGCTCGGCCGATGAGGAGCGATGCGTGTTCGAGCTCGAGAGCCCCGGCCTCACCGGCTCGACGCGGATCGAGTACGTCCGCGGCTAGTCCTCGCTCAGCTGATCGGGCTCGGTCAGGGCCTCGATCGCGTCACGCGCGGCGTCGACGGCGTCCTCGGGGACGAGGATCTTCAGCGGCGGATCGTCGTGCGCCTCCGGATCGTGCTCGACGGCGCTCTCCAGGGACGCAGTGATCCCGGCCGCGAGCAGGATGCTCTCCAGCTCCTCCGCCTCCGTCACGTCGCCTGCGACCGCGACCTGCACCATCCGCGTCACGGCTCCGAGCCTACACCCGCACGGCCGCGCCGTGCACCTCTCGGCACGAGTGTCGGTCCGCCGCGCTCTGGGAACGGCACCTCGACGACGTCGAAGTCGCGCGGCACGATCGTGTCGGGGAAGAGCTGTCGAGCCTCGTCCGCCACCGCCGCACCCGCGTACCGCACCGAGACGTGCGTCAGCGCGAGCAGGCGTCACCCCCGCTTCCCGCGCCACGAGCGCGGCCTCGCCGGCGGTGGAGTGGAGCGTCTCGCGGGCGCGATCGCGCTCGTCGGCGAGAAACGTCGCCTCGTGCACGAGCACGTCGGCGGCGGCGGCAGCCTCCACGACGGATGCCACTGGAGCCGTGTCGCCGGTGAGCACGATCTTCCTGCCGCGGCGGCCCTCACCGAGCACCTGCTCGGGCGTGATGACGGTGCCGTCGGGCAGCGTCACGGGCTGACCCTGCTGCAGGCTCCCCCGTTCGGGCCCGTGCGGAACGCCGAGCCGGTCGGCGGCGTCCACGTCGAAGCGGCCCGGCCGATCGTCCTCCAGCAGCGCGTACCCGATCGACTCGACCCCGTGGTGCGTACGGAAGACCATGAGGCGGTAGCTGCCGTGCTCGAGGACATCGCCGGGAGCCAGCTCGACGAGGGAGAGCGGGTAGGTGAGGCGGCCGAAGACGCGGCGGAGCACGCCGAAGAGCTCGCGCAGGCCGGACGGCCCGTACACGGTCAGGGGCGTCTCGCGCCCGCGCAGCGCGAACGTCTTCATCATCCCGGGAAGCCCGAGGTAGTGGTCGGCATGGAGGTGCGTGATGAACACCTCCTCCAGCTCCGGCAGCCCCAGATCGGAGCGGAGCAGCTGGCGCTGGGTGCCCTCGCCGCAGTCGACGAGCAGGCGATCCCCACCGTGCCGGACGAGGGTGGCCGCCGGCGCGCGCTGGGCGGTCGGGGCGGACCCGGACGTGCCGAGGAAGACGACATCGAGGTCCACCGGGAGAGCGCCTAGAACGTGAGGTCCGTGTACACCATCTCGCCCTTGAACTTCTTCGCCTCGGGGTCCCAGGGGAAGAAGATCGCGTTCCGCCACTCGAGCCGCTCCCCCGTCGGCTCGTGCTCGAGCCACGGTGCCTCGTGGGTGGCGGTCACGCGCGCCTCCTCGCACACGCCCTGAGGGCCGATGACGATGTAATCCAGGTCGAAGTGGATGTCGGGGAACGCGGTGAGGAGCTCGGTGTAGAAGCGGGTCGCACCCTCGTGCCCCTCCCAGCGGGCACCGGTCCCCATCACCTCGTACACGCAGTCCTCGGTGAGCGTGGAGATGAGACCGGGGAGATCGCGGTTGTCCTCGGCGATCGAGTGCACCTTCCACAGCTCGCGGATCTCGTGGTACTCGTCCGGGTCGACGGGCCGTCGGAGGAGCTCCAGGATGCGTTCGCTCGCCAAGAGAGGGTCCTTTCGCGGTAGCTGCCGCGGACCTTCTTAGCAGAGCGGGCTACGGCAGGACGAGCACCTGGCCCGGCCGGATCGTGGTGCCCTGCAGCCTGTTCAGCCGCTGCAGCTCCCACACGCCCTCCCGCGGATCGCCCGCGTGGTGCGCGACGGCGATCGACCACAGGCTGTCTCCGGCCTGGACGCGGTACGCGCTTGTCGGCGGCCCGGCGCCGGAGTCACGGGCGAAGAGCGCCCAGAGGAGGAGCGACGCAGCGGCGAGGACGGCAATTCGTGCGAACACGTGTTCGACTGTAGCGCGAACACGTGTTCGGTGTCAAGGGCCGCTGGGCGTCCCGAACAGGACCGCGAACCGCTGCGGGTTCACCTGTGCGCTGATGCGGGCGGCGACGACGACCTGTCCCTGCAGGCGGAGGGGGACATCGAGCTTGACCGAGCGGCCGAAGCGCGGTGTCAGGTTCCCGCGCCAGCAGGGCGCGACCGCCAGACGCTTGAGGGAGGCGACGGAGGCGATCCGCCTCGCGCCGGGCTCGGCGGCCACGAGGCAGACGACGGCGCTCGCGTTCTCCTTCGCGCCGACGAGGGTCCGCACCGAGCCGGAGCGCTGCACGCGGGGAGCGCGGAGCCTGGCGCCGGCCACCGCGGTCGAGGGTCGCCACCGTACCGGCTTCGCACAAGGCCGGGCTGCCGTGCGCTTGATCGCCGTGGCGACGGACTTCGCGGACGGCCGCGCGGAGCCGTCGCGGCGATTCAGGGCGGCCTGGAACCCGAGATCTCGCCTGTCGTCGTCGTAGAAGCCGAAGAAGTTGACCTCCGCGATGTCCGGATCGCACGCGGCGCGGCGGACGAGGTCGGCGTAGATCGCGGCCTGCTTCGCCTCAGTCGTGACGGTGACGTTCTCGAGGCCCGTGTAACCCTCGAGCCCGGTCGTGTCGACCTGCCAGCCGACCTCGTTCAGATAGAGCCGGAGGCCGTCGACCGTCGTCGGCTGCGGGGTGTCGTGGAAGGCGTCCCAGAACGCCTGCTTGATGCGCCCCAGGTTCGCGTAGCCCGCGTTCGGCCAGTCGTACAGGCGCGTGAGGGGATGCGACGCGACGCGCGGGTAGGGATGGAAGCTGAAGCCGTCCATCAGCGGCTCGAGGCGGCCGCTCCTGCGGTACCAGGCGCCGAGCGCAGCGAGGAACCGCACGGGCGAGGTGGAGACGTTGCTCTTCGCGGTCGGCAGGTCGTTGCCGCGTGGCGAGAGTCCGACGCCGACGACCGTGATCGCCGGGTCGACGGCCTTGAGCGCGTCGTACGCGGCCGCGAGGTAGCGCCCGAAGGCCGGTGCGGAGAGTGCTTTGCCCTTGGCGGAGAGCTGGGGCCTCCAGAACGCCGGCTGATTCGGCTCGTTGCCGATCACGAACTGACGCACGTCTGGGTACTCGCGGGCGAGGCGCGCGGCGTACCCGGCGAAGGCCCTTGCCTCCGCACGCGTCCGCGCGAGCGACCGCGGTGGGTACGGATACACGGCGAACACCACCTTGAGGCCCTGCCGGCTGGCCTCGGGGACGGCCTTGTCCAGGAACGCCTTGCCCTGGATCGTGTCCGGCTCGCCGGGCAGGTAGCGGACGGTCATCACCGTCTGCCTCAGGCCCAGCTTGGACATGCGCTCGAAGAAGGTGCCGCCTCCGTCCTCGGCGTACTTGCCGGTGTCGTCGTTCGCGCCGATGTCGGCCGCGCCGGCGGTTCCGGCGAGCGCCGCGACGGCCAGGGCCGTGACGGCGGCGACGAAGAGAGAAGAGCGTACGCGTGTTCGTCCTGATCTGGATGGGCGGCCTCCCCCGAACGGGGCAGCGCGACAGGCTACTGGACGGCGAGGATTGCGTCGAGCAGACAAGTTCGTGCCGAACCGCACCGGATCGTGCGTCGGGAGACCCGTCTCGCGCTCCGCTGCCTCGACGGCGATGCGAGCCGCGGCCTCGTCCAGATGCGCGGTGTTGAGCGCGACACACGCGACGACGGGCCGCCGCCCGGGCAGCGCCACGAGCGGGTACAGGTCGACGAGCTCGGCCAGCGGCAGCAGCGGGTGCCCCGGATACCCCTCCACCTCGACGGCTCCCGCCTTGTGGCACAGCACGAGCACGTGCGGCGCCGAGCCGTGCAGCAGGCCGAGCGTGACTCCCGAGTAGGCCGGGTGGGAGATCGCGCCCTGCCCCTCGACGATCAGCAGCTCTCCGCCGCGCTCCCGTCGCTTCGACGACGAGCCGCTCGGCCGCGCCGGCGATGAAGTCGGCGACGACGGCGTCGACCGCGAGAGCCCCAGCCGGCGATCGCGATGCCGGTCTGGCCCGTCGGAACGAACAGGGCCTCGACGCCGCGCTCGCGCGCGGCCCGCTCGAGCTCGAGCGCGACCGTCATCTTGCCGATCGCGCAGTCGGAGCCGACGGTGAGCACGATCCGCGCGTCCAGGCTCGAGGTTCGCGCCGCTCGGCACGTTGAGGCCGACCGGCGGTCGACGAAGGTCGCGCAGCTCGACTCCGAAGCTGCCTGCGAGCCCCGACGAGCTCGGGGTCGTCGGCGACGAACTCGTGCAGTCCGTTCTCGATCGACATGCCCTGCCGGATGCAGGCGCGCAGGAGCTCGCGCCACGGCGGGCGGGAAGCGTGCCTCCCTGCGTCGCGACGCCGACGAGCGCGACCGTGGGCGCGAACACGAGCGACTCGTTCGACGCCGCCGACGATCGGCACGCCGTCCATCGTCTCGCCCGGCCCGCGTCGAGTCGAGGATCGCGACGACGTCGCTCGCGCCGGTAGCGCAGCACGCCGCGCATCGTCTTGCCGTAGTGCGGATCGGCCGAGAAGCCCTCGGCCAGGAGGAGCAGTCGCCTAGCCGACACCGAGACCGGGCTCCTCCGACGGCACCTGCACGCCGTCGACGAACGCGACGCCGGGGCAGGGATCCGGCGCGAGCAGGAGGTTGCCGTCGAGGTCGACGTGGTCGCACAGCGGCGCGACGACACAGCCGGCCGCGATGCCGAGCCCCGACTCGACCATGCAGCCGAGCATCACGCCGAGGCCGAGCGCCCGGGCGGCGTGGGCCATGCGGATCCCTCGCGGATGCCGCCCGACTTGGCGAGCTTGATGTTGATGCCGTGCGCGATCTCGGCGCAGGCAGCGACGTCGGCGAGCGTGTGGCAGTCCTCGTCGACGTAGATCGGCACGGGCGAGCGCTGCGCCTCAGCTCGGCCCGCCCGGATCGCCCGCGGGCAGCGGCTGCTCGACGTACTGCGACGCCCAGCGTCGCCGAGCCGCGGGATCGCTTCGAGCGCCTCGTCGAGCGACCACCACTCGTTGACGTCGACCTGGAGCGGCAGCGCCGTGACGCGCAGCGTACGGCCCGCACACGCTCCACGTCGAGCCCGTCACCGCCGCCGAGCTTCAGCTTCAGCCGCCGAAACCGCGCCCGCCACCCGCTCGGCGCGCCGCGCCATGTCGTCCGGGTCGCCGAGCCAGATCGTCCACGACGTCGGCGGTCCGATGCGCGGCAGACCGAGCAGACGCCAGACGGGCACGCCGAGCAGCTTCCCGACGAGGTCGTGGAGGGCGCCGTCGAGCGCCGCTTTGGCAGCCTGCTCGCCCGGGGACCGACGCCAGCGCGCGCCGATCTCCTCGAGCGCGAACGGATCGTCGCCGAGAAGCGCCGCGTGCTCCACGGCGAATGCACGGGCCGACTCGGCGCTCTCCGCGTAGCGCGCGATCGGCGCTCCTTCGCCGCGGCCCGTGACGCCGTCGTGGCTGATCTCGACCTGGACGACGTCCGCCTCGTCCTGCGACTCGCGCGCGATCGTGAACGTCTCCGCGAGGCGCAGGCGCTCGATGCGGGCCGTAACGACCATCGGGCGCAGCGTACTGGGGAGGGGGGCGGCCGCTCGCCCGAGCAGCCCGCACGGTCGGCATCGCGACGGAGAGCTACGGCCCGGCGAGCTGTGCGACGAAGACGGCGACGTCGGCCTCGTCCTGACCCGTCACGAGCGCCGCCGGCATCACGCCCCCACCCGACTCGACCTGCGCCCGGACGGCTGTGACGGTGAGGCCGGAGCCCGCGAGGGCCGGCCCGACACCGCCCTGGCCTGAGTCGCCGTGACAGCCCGCGCAGGCTCGCTCGTACACGGTTTGACCGCGGTAGACGTCCCCCGTGACCCGTCCCGGCACGACTGCGGGAGCCTGCGGCGCGAAGGGGTGCACATGGGCGAGGCCCACGACCATCGCGACTACGTAGGCGCCGAGGACGACCGGCCAGAGGGCGAGCTGGACACCGCGGCTCACAGCCCGAACCGCACGTTCGTGAAGTACCACAGGCCGGATGTGAGCCAGAGCGTGACGAGGAGCGCGGCCAGGGTCCCTCCGGCGACGGGCGGCACCCAGTGCGGGTAGGCGCGCGAGCGCACGATCAGCACCTTGGCAGCGAACACCCCGTAGACGAACGAGCCGGCGACGGCGTGCACGGCGACCCGGAGGTCGGAGGTTCGCCAGCCGAGGATGAAGACGCAATGGAAGAAGACCGGGAGCGTGCACACGAAGGCGAGCCGCCCCGACCAGCGGTGGATCCGCGCCACGACCGGCACGGGCAGAGGCACGAGCCGACCGATCCGCCCCCACATGCGCGAGGCCGTCAGCAGCTGGACGACGACGAGGACGACGGCGGCGGTGGCGAGCCATGACTTCGCCGCGATCGTGGACGAGAACACGGTCGTAACCGCGTCGGTGTAGGCCTGGTTGACGTCCAGCAGCGGCACCAGCGCATCGTCTCCAGCCGTGCCCGCCCGTTCAAGCGCACCAGTACACTGGCTTCCTTCCCCGCGCCCGTAGCTCAGGGGATAGAGCGCGCGCCTCCGGAGCGTGAGGTCGCAGGTTCGAATCCTGCCGGGCGCATGGCACCTTCCTGCAGCCGCCGAGGTGCGACATCATCGGCGGGCCTTGGATGATCCGCTCTCATTCGAGACGCTGATGCGGCTGTCGACGCGTCTCGCGTCTGCGGTTCACGCCGCGGTGGCCTGCCGGCTGCCTGCGTAGTGGCAGTTCGCTTCGCGCCCAGGTCATACCTGCGCCAGATCCCGCGGGTGTTCGGCACGGTATTCGGCAACCCCCAGCTGCGCCGGGTCGAGCTCGCCTTCGCCGGTTTCTACGCCGCCGAGTGGGGCGTCTGGATCGCGATGATCGTGTACGCCTACGGGCGCGGCGGGGCGACGGAGGCCGGCCTGGTGGCGCTGGTACAGCTCGCGCCCTCGGCACTGTTCGCGCCGTTCGCCTCCTCGTTCGGCGACCGGTACCGCGCCGGACGCGTGCTGTTCGCCGGCTATCTCGCGCAGGCCGCCGGCATGGGCCTCACGGCCGTCGTGCTGCTGAGTCAGAGCCCGGCGTGGCTCGCGTACGCCTGTGCAGCCGTCGCTGCGACGGCCGTTACCGTGACCCGGCCCACGCAGTCGGCTCTCGTGCCGGCGCTCGCCCGCACGCCGGACGAGCTCACCGCCGCGAACGTCGTGTCCGGCTGGATCGAGAGCCTCATGGTGCTCGCCGCCCCCGTCCTCACCGGGCTCACGCGGTTTCCAGTCCCGGCTGGGTGTTCGCGCTGATGGCGGCGGTCGCGCTCGCTTCTGCAGTGCTCGTCGCGCCGGTCACCGGGCCGCCTCCTGCGGCCCGGGCAGACGGCACGACGACCAGGCCGCTGAATCGCGCTCTCGGCCATCCCGGCAGCGCAGCGGAGGCAGACCGCCTTGTCGCGGCCCGGACCGGCCCCGCGGGATAGAGTGCGCGGGCTCCCGAGCGCGCGTGACGGCGACGAGCGACGCGACGAACGAGCTCACACCGCGATGTCCACCTTTTCCACGTTCGCGCCCGGTGCGGCGGATCTCGCAGTCCCGCGCAGCGCTGCTCGCCGAGCGGCTCTCCGACGGCCTCAAGCCGCTGGCGCCGGTCGCCTACAACTACGTCTGGAGCTGGCTGCCCGACGGCCACGCCGTCTTTCGCGACATCAACCCGCACCGCTGGGCGCTGTCGGGCGGCAACCCCGTTCGCTTCCTCAACGACCTGTGGCCCTCGACGCAGGAGACGGTCGAACGCGACCCGCGGCTCCTGGGTCGGATCGAGGCGCTCGCCGAGAGTCCGTGCGGACGTACCTGGAGCGGCCGGAGGCGCCGCGCAGCGGCATCGACGGGCCGGTCGCCTTCTTCTGCGCGGAGTTCGGCGTGCACGCCTCGCTGCCCATCTACTCGGGGGGCCTCGGCGTGCTCGCCGGCGACATCCTCAAGGAGGCGAGCGACCAGGCCCTGCCGATGGTCGGCGTCGGCCTGTTCTACCGCCGCGGCTACTTCCGGCAACGCATCGACAAGCACGGACGCCAGCAGGAGTACTGGCTCGTCGCCGATCCGAAGCAGCTGCCCATGGCTCGCGTCACTGAAGCCAACGGGACTCCGCTGCTCCTCGAGGTCACGCTCTACGACGCGCCGACGGCCGTCCAGGTCTGGCGTGTCGACGTCGGCTGTGTCCCGCTGCTGCTCCTCGACACCGAGCTGCCGCAGAACGACCCGGTGCAGCGGTGGACGACCGCACGGCTCTACGAGGGCAACCGAGCCGTCCGGCTGGCGCAGTACGGACTGCTCGGCATCGGCGGCGTGCGCGCGCTCCGCGCCCTGGGCCTCGCCCCTGGCGTCGTGCACCTGAACGAAGGGCATCCCGCGCTGGCGCCGCTCGAGCTAGCCGCCGCGCTGGTGGAGTCGGGCGCGCCGTTCGCGGACGCGCTGGAGCAGGTACGGCAGCGGGTCGCGTTCACCACGCACACGCCGGTGCCGGCCGGCAACGAGCGCTACTCGCGCGAGGAGTTCCTGGGCGCGTTCGGCGATCTGCCTCGCCGGCTGGGCCTCGACGAGGAGTCGTTCCTGGGCCTCGCGAGGATCGACCCTGCAGACACCGCCGAGCGCCCCGGGATGACGGCACTCGCGCTTCGCGTCAGCGATCGGCGCAACGGCGTCAGCCGGCTGCACGGCGAGGTGGCGCGGGCGATGTGGCGGCCGCTCTACGGGTGCGCGTCGGCCGACGAGGTCCCAATCGGTCACGTGACGAACGGCGCCCACCTTCCGACCTTCCTGTCCGAGCCGTTCGAACGACTCCTCTCCGGCCACTTCGGGACCGACTGGCGCCGTCGCGCCGCCAAATCGACCACCTGGGAAGCCGTCCGGGAGATCCCCAACGACGACCTCTGGGCCGCGCGTTGCGACGCACGCGCGCGGCTCGTCCAGTTCGTGCGCGAGAAGAGCGAGCAGGACATGCTGCTGCGCGGCGACCAGATCGACGCGGTGCGCGCGATCGAGCGCTGGCTGGGCCCCGACGTCCTGACGCTCGGATTCGCTCGCCGGCTCGCCACGTACAAGCGTCTCCACCTCCTCGCGTACGACGAGCAGCGCGCGCGCCGGATTCTCAGCGGCGAGCCGCCCGTGCAGCTCCTGATCGCGGGCAAGGCCCACCCCGACGACGAGGAGGGCAAGGACACGCTCCAGCGCGTGTACCGCCTCGACCAGGACAACGGGAGCGTGGCCGAGCGCATCGTCTTCGTCGAGGACTACGACCTCGACATCGCCCGCACGCTCGTCTCGGGCTGCGACGTCTGGGTCAACTTGCCGCGCCGGCCGATGGAGGCCAGCGGCACGAGCGGCATGAAGGCCACGTTCAACGGGGTCCTGCAGCTGAGCGTGCTCGACGGCTGGTGGGCCGAGGCCTACGACGGCGAGAACGGCTGGGCGATCCCCGGGGACGGCGACCCCGACCCGGCGACGGCGGACGCCCGCGACGCGGCCCAGTTCTACGACCTGCTCGAGCACGAGGTGATCCCGCTCTTCTACGAGCGCGACGCAAACGGCGTGCCGCAGCGGTGGTGCGAAAAGGTCAAGAGGGCGCTCGTCACGTGCGGGCCGAGATTCACGGCCACCCGCATGCTCGACGACTACGTCGCGCGCATGTACCCGGTTCGGTAGGCGAGCCCTCTCGGCCGGTGGCCGAGATGGCACCCCGGCGCTTGTGGGGGACACCTGACCGGCGCTTCACGGATCCTGGCGCCGAAGCTTCCTAGGGGCGTCGCAGGACGACGAGCGAGCGCGCTTCCACCGTCAGCGTGCTGCGTGCGGCGAGCTCGATCCCGGCCACGTCAGGCGCGGCCGTCGAGAGGTCCAGCGCCCATCGTGCGCCGAACCGTCGTGGTGGGAGGACGAACTCCACCGGATCCGGGGAGGCATTGAAGAGCACGAGGAAGGAGTCGTCGGCTACCGGCCCGCCCTCGGGGGTGCGGTCGACGATCTCCCGGCCGTTGAGGAAGACGCCGAGCAAACCGCCACCGGACTCCCAGTCGGTGCGTGTCATGCGGCGGCCGTCGCGGCGGAACCACCAGACGTCCGGGAGGCCCGAGCCGTTGACCTCCTTGCCGAGGAGGAAGCGCGAGCGGCGGAAGACCGGGTTGCTCGCGCCGCAGCCCGATCAGCGCGCCGCGTGAACTCCTGCAGCCGCAGGCCGTGGTCGTCGAGCTCCCAGTCGAGCCAGCTGAGCTCGTTGTCCTGGCACCAGGCGTTGTTGTTCCCGCGCTGCGTGCGCGACGAGCTCGTCGCCGCCGAGCAGCATCGGCACGCCCTGGGAGAGGAACAGCGTGGCGAGGAAGTTCCGTTGCTGGCGCTCGCGCAGCGCGACCACCGCCGGGTCGTCGGTCGGGCCCTCGACACCGCAGTTCCAGCTGCGGTTGTCGTCGGAGCCGTCGCGGTTCCCCTCGCCGTTCGCCTCGTTGTGCTTCTCGTTGTACGAGACGAGGTCGGCGAGCGTGAAGCCGTCGTGGCACGTGACGAAGTTGATCGAGGCGAACGGCGTGCGCCCGTCGCTCTCGTACAGGTCGCTCGAGCCGGTGAAGCGCGAGGCGAACTCGCCGAGGTTCGCATGGCCGCGCCAGAAGTCGCGGATGCAGTCGCGGTACTTGCCGTTCCACTCCGCCCACAGGACGGGGAAGTTCCCGACCTGGTAGCCGCCCGGCCCCGACGTCCCACGGCTCGGCGATCAGCTTCACGCTGCGAGAGCACCGGGTCCTGGTGGATCATGTCGAAGAACGCGCACAGCCGGTCGACGTCGTAGAACTCGCGCGCGAGCGCCGAGGCGAGGTCGAAGCGGAAGCCGTCGACGTGGCACTCGATCACGAAGTAGCGCAGCGAGTCCATGATCAGGCGCAGCACGCTCGGGTGCACCGGGTTGAAGCTGTTGCCCGTCCCCGTGAAGTCGATGTAGTGGCGGGGGTCGCCGGGGACGAGGCGGTAGTACGACGTGTTGTCGACGCCGCGGAAGGAGAGCATCGGGCCGAGGTGGTTGCCCTCGGCGGTGTGGTTGTAGACGACGTCGAGGATCACCTCGATGCCCGCCCGGTGGAGGGCCTTCACCATGCCCTTGAACTCGCGCACCTGCTCGCCGTGCGTGCCCGTCGCCGCGTAGAGCGCGTGCGGGGCGAGGAAGCCGATCGTGGAGTAGCCCCAGTAGTTCGTCAGGCCGCGCTCGTGCAGGAAATGCTCGTCGGCGATGTGATGCACCGGGCAGCAGCTCGACGGCGGTCACGCCGAGCGAGCTTCAGGTAGGCGATCGCCTCCGTCGGAGGCGAGACCGGCGTAGGTGCCGCGGAGGTCCTCGCGCACGCGCGGGATGGCGCTTCGTGAAGCCGCGTACGTGCGTCTCGTAGATCACCGTCTCGTGCCACGGGATCTCGCAGCCGGCGGTCGCCCTCCCAGTCGAAGCGCTGCGTCGACGACGACGCACTTGGGGATCGCCGCCGCGTCGTCGCTCGTCGTCGGGCACGAGGTCGGCGCCGTCGCCGCCCGGCACGTAGGGGAGCACGCTGGCGGCGTCGCAGCCGAATCGGGCCCTCGATCGCCTTCGCGTACGGGTCGATCAGCAGCTTCGTCGGGTTGAAGCGGTGGCCGCGTCCGCGGCTCGTACGGGCCGTGGACCCGGTAGCCGTAGCGCTGGCCGGCGCCGACGCCCGGCAGGTAGCCGTGCCAGTTGAAGGCCGTGCGCTCGGGCAGCTCGACCCGCGTCTCCGTGTCGGCGCTCGTCGAAGAGGCAGAGCTCGACGCGCTCCGCGTGCTCGGAGAAGAGCGAGAAGTTCGTTCCCCTGGCCGTCCCAGGTGGCGCCGAGCGGGAACGGACGGCCCGGCCAGATCTCGACCGCTCGGCGCCGGCCAAGCCGGCCCGTCCGCTGCTGGCGGCTCCGTCGAGCCTACGCCGCCTGTCATCCGCCCTCCGGCGCGAGCCAGACGACGCCGAGCGGCGGCAGGGTGACCTCGGCCGAGTGTCGCTGGTCGTGCCACGGCACCTCCTCGGCCGACGACCTCTGCGTTGACCGCGCCCGCGCCGCCGTAGCGCAGCGTCGTCGGTGTTCAGGACCTCGCGCCAGCGCCCGTCGCGCGGCAGCCCGACGCGGTAGCCCGGCCGCGGCACGGGCGAGAGGTTGCACGCGCAGACGAGCGACCCGGCCTGCGCGCGAGAGACGTGCGAAGACGATCACGTTCGCCGTCCGCGTCGTCCACCTCGAGCCAGCGGAAGCCCAGCGGCTCGATGTCGAGCTCCCAGAGCGCGGGCTCCGCCCGGTAGGCGCGGTTGAGGTCGCGCACGAGCGCCTGCACGCCGGCGTGCTCGGGTCGTTCGAGCAGGTGCCAGTCGAGGCTCGTCTCGTGGCTCCACTCCCGCTCCTGGGCGAGCTCGCCGCCCATGAAGAGCAGCTTCTTGCCGGGATGGGCCCACATGTACCCGTACAGCGCTCGCAGGTTCGCGAGCTGCTGCCAGCGGTCGCCGGGCATCTTGGCGAGGAGCGATCCCTTCCCGTGCACGACCTCGTCGTGCGAGAGCGGCAGGACGAAGTTCTCCGTGAAGGCGTAGACGAGGCTGAAGGTCAGCTCGTCGTGGTGGTAGCGGCGGTGCACCGGGTCGCGACGGAAGTACTCGAGGGTGTCGTGCATCCACCCCATGTTCCACTTGAAGCCGAAGCCGAGCCCGCCCTGGTCGACGGGCGCGGGACACGCCGGGCCACGCGGTCGACTCCTCGGCGGCCATGACCACGCCGGGCACGCGCCGGTGCGCGACCTCGTTCAGCTCGCGCAGGAAGTCGACCGCCTCGAGGTTCTCGCGGCCGCCGTGGACGTTCGGCAGCCACTCCCCCTCGTCGCGCGAGTAGTCGAGGTAGAGCATCGACGCGACGGCGTCGACGCGCAGGCCGTCGGCGTGGTAGCCCTCGAGCCAGAGGAGCGCGCTCGCGAGCAGGAAGTTCCGCACCTCGGTGCGGCCGTAGTTGAAGATCAGCGTCCCCCAGTCGGGGTGCGCCCCGCGGCGCGGATCCTCGTGCTCGTAGAGGGCGGTGCCGTCGAAGCGGGCGAGCGCCAACTCGTCGCGCGGGAAGTGCGCCGGAACCCAGTCGAGGATCACGCCGACACCGGCGCCGTGGAGCCGGTCGACGAAGGCGCGCAGGTCGTCCGGCGAGCCGAAGACGGGGCTGCGGCGCGAAGAAGCCCGTCACCTGGTAGCCCCACGAGCCCGGCGAACGGGTGCTGCATCACCGGCAGGAGCTCGACGTGGGTGAAGCCGAGGTCGGCGACGTACGTCCGCGAGCTCGTCCGCCGAGCTCGAGGTACGTCAGCGAGCGGTTGCCCTCGAGCGGGTTCCAGCGCCACGAGCCGAGGTGCACCTCGTAGACGGACATCGGCTCCGCGTGGGGCGCGGCAGCGGCGCGGCGCGCGAGCCAGACCTCGTCCGCCCACACGTGGCGCGGCTCGAAGACGACCGACGCCGTCTGCGGCGGCTTCTCCGCGGCGAAGGCAACCGGGTCGGCCTTCAGCCGGAGAGACCCGTCCGGCGCCCGGATCTCGTACTTGTAGACGTCTCCGCGGCGACGTCGGGCACGAAGAGCTCCCAGATCCCCGCCGCGCCGAGCGAGCGCATCGGGTGCAGGCGCCCGTCCCAGCCGTTGAAGTCGCCGACGACGCGAGACGGAGCGCGCCGACGGCGCCCAGACCGCGAACGCGGTACCGCCCGCGCCGTCCAGCGTGAGCGGGTGCGCGCCGAGGCGCTCGTGGAGCTCCTCGTGGCGACCCTCGCCGGCGAGGTGCAGGTCGAGCTCGACCGAGCGTCGGGGGAAAGGCGTACGGGTCGCGCAGGGCGAAACGGGAGCCGTCCGGGTACGTGGCCTCGATCGGGTACGCGAGCGGCAGCTCCGCGCCCCGCACCACACCCTCGTACAGACCAGCGACGTTGATCCGACGCAACCGCGTCGACGCGGCCCCGTCCGGGCGCACGCGCACCTGCGCGGCGCCGGGACGGTACGCGCGCACGACGACCCCGCCCTCCACCGGATGCGCACCGAGGAACGAGTGCGGGTCGTGGTGATCGCGGGCGACGATCCGCTCGATGTCACCTGCGGCGCTCACTCCACGACCAGGACGTGCGACTTCCCCGGTGGGAGCCCGACGTAGTTGCCGGACCTCGTCCAGGCGAAGGTGCGCTGCCTGAGGACGTCTCGCACGGCAAACCTCTCGGGGAGCTCGACCTCGGACGGGACCGACACGAGGCCCTCGCGCGAGCCGTGCGGATCGAGGTTGACGACCACGATGACCGTGTCGGTCGCCTCCTGTTTCACGTAGGCGATCAGCTCGTCGTTCTGCGTCTCGAGGAAGATGAGGTTCTCGAGCCGCTGCAGCGCAGGATGGGTGCGGCGCACCTCGTTCAGCCGCTTCGACCAGCGGCAGCAGCGGACCGTCGAGCGTCCGCTGCTTCACGCTCGTACTTCTCCGAGTCGAGGTACTCCTCGCTGCCCGCTCGCAGCGGGCACGTTCTCGCAGCGCTCGAAGCCGGAGTAGATGCCGTAGCTGCGGCGAGAGCGTCGCGGCGAGCACGAGCCGCGCCTCGAACGCCGGCCGGCCTCCCTGCTGCAGGTACTCGTGGAGGATGTCCGGCGTGTTGGCGAAGAAGTTCGGCCGGAAGAACTCCGGCCAGGTCGAGCGGGTCAGCTCCGTCAGGTACTCCGTCGAGCTCCCACTTCGTGTTCTTCCACGTGAAGTAGGTGTAGGACTGCGAGAAGCCCGCCTTCGCGAGCGTCGGCCATCCGCACGGGGCGCGTGAAGGCCTCCGCGAGGAAGACGACGTCCGGGTGCGCGCTCGCGCACGTCTGCGGATCAGCCAGTCCCAGAAGGCGAGCGGCTTCGTGTGCGGGTTGTCGACCCGGAAGATGCGCACGCCGCGCTCCACCCAGAAGAGCACGACGCTCGCGCAGCGCCTTCCAGAGGCGCGCGCCAGTCCTCGCTGCCGAAGTTGAGGTTGTAGATGTCCTGGTAGCGCTTCGGCGGGTTCTCCGCGTACTTGAGCGTGCCGTCGGGCCGGCGGTGGAACCACTCCGGGTGCTCGCGCAGCCACGGATGGTCGGGGGAGCACTGGATCGCGAAGTCGAGCGCGATCTCGACGCCGAGCTCGGCGCCGCGTGCGACGAGCCGCTCGAAGTCGGCGAAGCGTCCCGAGCGTCGGGTGCGACCGCGGTGTGCCCGCCCTCCTCCGAGCCGATCGCCCACGGGCTGCCCGGGTCGTCCGGGCTCGGCGACGAGCGCGTTGTTGCGGCCCTTGCGGTTCGTGCGTCCGATCGGGTGGATCGGCGGCAGGTAGACGACGTCGAAGCCGAGCGCGGCCAGTTCGGGCAGCACCCGCTCGACTCCTGCGAAGCCGCCCCACGAGCGCGGGAAGAGCTCGTACCAGGCGCCGAAGACGGCGCGCTCGCGGTCGACGTCGACCTCGAGCATCGGCTTGAGCGACGTCGTCTCGGAGCGGTCCTCGGTCGCGTCCGCGAGCCCCTCCTCGACGGTGAGCGAATCCACGCCGAGCAGCGCCGCCCCTCGGCCAGCTCGCTGGCGAGGTCCTCCTGCCCGGCCTCGACCTTCCGCTCGAGCTCGTGACGCCACGAGGCGGCCCGGTCGACCCAGGCCTCGATCGTGTACTGCCAACGGCCGAGCTCGTCCGGGACGAACGTGCCGTGCCAGCGGTCGCTCTGCAGGTGCTCCATCGACAGCCTGCGACCAGCGCCGAGCACCGGCGCGCCGGTACTTGACGTCGGCGCGGAGGATCTCGTGCCCGTCGCGGAAGACGTCTGCCCACACGTCGACGGGGCGGCCGAGGTGCGCTTGACCGGGTGCCGGCCGCAGTCGAGCAGCGGCCAGACCTCCTCGATCTGGATCCGCGGCGGTGCCGCCGTTGTCTTCGGCAGGGGCATCGGCTCGTACTCCATATCAGGTAGGAAGGTCGGCCATGCGCCTCCTCCGCTCGAGCGGTGTGCTGCTCCACCCGACCTCGCTGCCCGGCCGGCGGCTCGGCGTGGACGCGTACCGCTTCGTCGACTGGCTCGCCGAGGCGGGACAGTCCTGGTGGCAGGTGCTGCCGCTCGGCCCTCCGGATCCGCATGGGTCGCCGTACAACTCGGATCGGCCTTCGCCGCCTCGCCGGCGTTGCTGGCCGAGCCGGATGCACACGTCGGTGAGACGGAGCTCGCCTCGTTTCGGGCGCGTCACGGCTTCTGGCTCGACGACTTCCTGCGCGACGCGGGCGAAGAAGCAATCGTCGACCAGGTGCGCTTCGCCCGCGAGTGGAGCGCGCTGCGCACCTACGCCCGAAGTCGCGGCGTGCGCCTGATCGGCGACGTGCCGATCTTCGTGGCGCGCGAGAGCATCGACGTGCGGGCGCGCCCCGAGCTCTTCCTCGACGGCCTCGTCGGCGGGGTGCCACCCGACTACTTCACGGCACACGGCCAGCTGTGGGGCACCGCGGTCTACAACTGGCCCGCCCTGCGCCGGAGGGGTTACCGCTGGTGGGTGGAGCGCTTCAGGCGCACGTTGGAGCTCGTCGACCTGGCCCGAGTCGACCACTTCCGCGGCTTCGTCGCCTCCTGGACCGTCCCGGACGACCACCGCACCGCTCGGCACGGCCGCTGGCGCCGCGGGCCGGGCGCCGCGCCGTTCCGCGCGGCGGCGGCCCAGCTCGACTCGCTGCCGCTGATCGCCGAGGACCTCGGCGTGATCACGCCCGCGGTGGAGCGGCTGCGCAACTCGCTGGGCCTGCCCGGGATGCGCGTCATCCAGTTCGGCTACGGCCGCAGCCCCGAGAGCCGGCATCGGCTCGAGAACCACCCGGAGGGTGCGTCGTCTACACCGGGACGCACGACAACGACACCGCTGCCGGGTGGTGGGCGTCGCTCGGCGCCGAGCGCACGGGCGCTGACGGGGATCGACCCGTCCGACCCCGCCTGGGGCCTGATCCGGCTCGCGTTCTCCTCGCAGGCGCGCCTCGCGGTCGTGCCGGCACAGGACGTGCTCGGGCTGGGGAGCGAGGCCCGGATGAACACGCCTGGCACGTCGTCGGGGAACTGGTCGTGGCGGCTCGAGCCGGGTCAGCTGACGTCCGAGCTCGCGGCACGGCTCCGCGCCGAGACGGCGGCGGCTCGCCGCCTGGCCTCGTAGAGACGCGACGTACCTACGGCGGCGCAGATCGGAATCGCGCTCCGCAGATTTCGATCGCGCAAAGATCCGCATCGCGGCCGCAGCGCCACCTTTTCACCTCGAGCCCCAGCGCAGCCCGCGGTACACCTCGACCACGCGCTCCGCGATCGCCGCCCAGCCGAAGTCCGCTCGACCGCCCGCCGCGCGACCGGCCTCGCCCAGCTGCCGCGCGCGGCGCCGGGTCGGCGAGCAGCGCGTTCACGCGCTCGGCGAGGTCGCTGCGCGAAGCGCGGCGGGGTCGCGCGGCTCGCGCGACGGGTCGTCGACCGGGTCGAACGGGACGAGCAGGCCCGTCACGCCGTCCTCGACCACCTCGGGGATGCCGCCCGTCGCCGTGGCCACGACCGCCGCCTCGCACGCCATCGCCTCGAGGTTGACGATCCCGAGCGGCTCGTAGATCGACGGGCAGACGAACACGGTCGCGTGGCTGAGGATCTGGATCACCTCGCGCTTGGGGCAGCATCTGCTCGAGCCAGACGACGCTGCCGCGCGTCGGCGCGCAGCTCGCTCCACGCGACCGCGATCTCGGCGCCGAGCTCGCGGCGTGTCGGGCGCGCCGGCGCAGAGCACGAGCTGCGCCTGCGGGTCGAGCAGCGGTGCAGCCGTCGAGCAGGTGCGCCAGCCCCTTCTGGCGCGTGATCCGCCCGACGAAGACGACCGACGGACGTCCAGGGTCGATCGCCGTAGCGCTCGAGCACGTCGGTGCCAGGGTCGGGCCGGTACTCGTCGGTGTCGATGCCGTTGTCGATCACCCTCACCCGCGCCGGGTCGACGCCGGATAGCAGCGCGAGCAGGTCGCGGCGATGCTCGGCCGAGACGGCGATCACGGCGTCGGCGGCCTCGAGCGCGGTCCGCTCGCAGAAGCTGGAGACGCGCGTAGCCGCCGCCCAGCTGCTCCGCCTTCCACGGCCGCATCGGCTCGAGGCTGTGCACGGTCGCGACGTGCGGGACCCCGTGGATGAGCTTGGCGAGGTGGCCGCCGAGGTTCGCGTACCAGGTGTGGCTGTGGACGAGGTCCGCGTCGCCGACGGCGGCGGCCATCGCCAGGTCGATCGAGAGCGTCTGCGAGCGCCGGCGCGTACGGCGCGTCACCCGCGAGCGCGTCCCAGGCGCGGTGGGCGACGGCGCGCGGCACGAGGTCGCCGGGCCGGTCGGCGCCCCAGCAGTGCACCGTGAGCTCGACGAGCCGCGCCAGCTCGCGCGCGAGGTACTCGACGTGGACGCCCGCGCCGCCGTACACGTCGGGCGGGTACTCCCGCGTGAGCAGCGCGACCCTCAGCGCGTCGACCACCTCGCCCTTGCCGATCACGACGACGCCGCCCTCGGAGACGACGAAGCGCTCGCGGTCGGCCTCGGGTCGACGCCGATCTGCGCACCCGCCGCCACGAGCACGTTCTTGTCGAGGATCGCTCTCCGCACCACGGCGCTGCGGCCGACGTCGACGCCGTGCATGCAGCACCGAGCCCTCGACCTCCGCGTACGAGTGCACGTGGACGCCCGGCGAGAGGATCGAGCGGCGCACGCGGCCGCCCGAGACGATCACGCCGGCGCAGACCATCGAGTTGATCGCCTGTCCCGGTGCGGCCCTCCTCCTCGAACACGAACTTCGCCGGCGGCAGCGGCTCGGCCAGGTGAGGATCGGCCACGACTCGTTGTAGAGGTTGAAGACGGGCACCGTCGAGATCAGGTCCATGTGCGCGTCGTAGTAGGCGTCGAGCGTCCCGACGTCGCGCCAGTAGCCGCGCTCGCGCTCGCTCGCGCCCGGGACGTCGTTCGCGAGAAGTCGTAGACGTGCGCCTCGCCCCGCTCGACGAGCATCGGGATGATGTCTGCCGCCGAGGTCGTGGCTCGAGTCGCTCGTCGGCCGCGTCGGCGGTGACAGCGTCGATCAGCGTCTCGGCGCGTGAAGACGTAGTTGCCCATCGACGCGTAGCACCTGGTCGGGCGCGTCGGGCAGCCCTGTCGCCGTCGGGCGGCTTCTCGCGGAACGCCGCGATCGTGTGGCCGTCGGCCGCCGGCTCGATCACGCCGAACTCGCTCGCCTGCTCGCGCGGCACGCGGATGCCCGCGACCGTGACGCCCGCGCCCCGCGTCGACGTGCTGCTCGACCATCTGGCGCGGGTCCATGCGGTAGATGTGGTCGGCGCCGAACACGCAGACGAGTGTCGGGCCGCTCGTCGTAGATCAGGTTGAGGTTCTGGTAGATCGCGTCGGCCGAGCCCGCGAACCAGTGCGGCCCGCGCCGCATCTGCGCGGGCACCGGCGTCACGTAGTTGCCGAGCAGCGGCGACAGGCGCCAGGTCGTGGTGATGTGCCGGTCGAGGCTGTGGCTCTTGTACTGCGTGAGCACGACGATGCTGCAGGTAGCCCGCGTTGACGAGGTTCGAGAGCGCGAAGTCGATCAGCCGGTAGTGTGCCGCCGAACGGAACGGCCGGCTTCGCGCGGTCGGCCGTCAGCGGCAGCAGGCGCTTGCCCTCTCCGCCTGCCAGGACGATGCCGAACACCCGCTGCGAGGCCACGCCTCAACACTAACGCTGCCGCCTCACCGGGTCGGCCCCGGCTCATCGCCAGGACAGATGTCGCCGATGCAGGCGTGGACGGTAGAATCCCGAATGAGATGACGCACGCGATGGACGACCCGCTCAGTACCGATGCCCGCCTTGCCGCGGATCACACGGCGTTCCCGCCGCCGTATCGCCGGCGAGGTCGACGCGCGGACCGCGCCGCCGCCTGACGAGCTTCAGGCCGCCGGCCTCACCTGGGTCAACGCCGTCAACCCCGAGGTGGAGACGGCCACCGCTCTCGCCGAGCGCTTCGGCTGGCACCCGCTCGACGTCGAGGACATCGTCTCCCGCCGTCAGCGCCCGAAGATCGACGACTACGAGGACGAGGGGTACCTCTTCGTCGTGCTTCACTTCCCCGTCTACGACAAGGCGGTGCAGCGCCTCAACGCCGCCGAGCTCGACGTCTTCCTCGGCCACGACTACCTCGTCACGATCCCCAACCGGGAGCTGCTGCCGGTCACGCGACTGTTCGACCGCTGCGACCAGGACGAGGCGCTGCGCGAGCAGCTGTTCGCCAAGGGCTCCGGCCGGATGCTGTACGAGGTGCTCGACGACCTGTTCGACTACTGCTTCCCGATCCTGGACAAGATCGGCTTCAAGCTCGACCGCATCGAGGACGAGATGTTTGAGGGGCGCTCCGAGGAGATCGTCCGCGACATCTCGAACGTGAAGCAGGAGATCATCTCCTACCGCAAGGTGATCAAGCCCGAGCGGCCGACGCTGCGGGCGCTCGAGCGGCGGATCGAGCAGTTCCTGCCCGAGGAGCTCGACCTCTACTTCGACGACATCGTGGACGCCGCCGAGCGGATCTGGGACCACCTCGACAACTACAAGGAGGTCGTGGACGGGCTCGAGTCGACCAACGAGTCGGTCATCTCGCACCGCCAGAACGACGTCCTGCGGGTGCTCACGATCATCAGCGTGACGATGCTGCCGCTGACGCTGATCACGAGCGTCTTCGGCATGAACGTCCTCTTCCCGGGCGAGGGGACGCCCGGGGCGTTCTGGGCGATCATGGGCGCGCTCGTCGTCGTCCTGCTGGGAATGCTCGGCTTCTTCCGCTGGAAGAAGTGGGTGTAGGAAGGCCGTCGGCTCAGCCCGGCGTCGAGGACGCCATGCACGCGCAGGGATGACGGCTCAGACAGCCGAAAGGCCGGAGGTCACAGAGGGGTAGAGGGGGTTCACCCACCCGACCAAGGGGGTTACCGGCCGAATCGCGCTCCGTCGCATCGAGCGCCATCGCGCGCCGACCACCCCTCCACCCATCTGCAGTGTGCAACGGAGTTCGCTCGAGATCAAGCGCGCCCCGCTGCACACCGCTCCCGGCGCAGGTCCGGAGAGGAATGGCGCACGCCGGAAGCGGTGCGGAGCGACCATGCGCCTCGCTATGACATTTGTCGATGAATTGGGCGCCGAGGTAGGAGAGCGAGAGAATCTCGCCCCTCCGGGTACGATCCTTGGGCCTGATGAGGCTTGTGGCCCTCGCCGGTGTGGCCGTCGTCGCGACCGTCGCAGCAGCGGTGTTCGCGTCTCTGTACTTCTCGCGGGAGCCGGCGACGAAGACGCTGGTCGAGAAGCCGTGCGGCGACAGGATCTTCGGCCACATCGAGTCCCTCACGCCGCGCGGCGATCACTTCGTGATGCGGTTCGACCCCGCTTGGTTTCTCAGCGGCGTGACGGCCAACACCGCCGCCGCCGAAGACGGGGTCGTCGAGCCGGGCGAGCCGGTTCCGAACGACAATTACGTCCTCGAGGAGGGTCACCGCACGCTGCTGTATCTCGTCCCCGAGAGCGCGCACGTCACCGTCCTCACCAGGGCGGGCAACCCGGCGAAGCTCGGCGCGACGCCGATCACGGTCTCCGAGCTGTCCAGGATCGTCAATGGCGGGAAGCACCGTCAGCTGTGGGAGCCGTTGGACTCCGGAGTCTGGATCCGCGTCCACGTGGACACCGCGTGCTCACTGGATCAGCAGTACCGGCCGTAGGAGCACCGGCCGTTGAAGAAGGCGAGCGGCTGGTCGAGAAGTTGTTCGAGTGACCGGTGGTGAGTTCGTCGACGCTGCGATGCTGGCTGGCCGCCAGCGCGGAGCGCCACGGAACGGAGCCGAGCCGCTGATCCGCTAGGCGCCTTCTGCCCACGGGCCGATGCCGCCGAGACGTCGCGGCGCAACATGCATCACGAACCCCTCCGGCGGGTCGTCCATCGGTGGGAACTTCACGTCGAGGCCGAGATAGACGTGCGCCAGCTCCTGCAGCAGCTGGGGCCCTCCGCCCTCGGTGAGCCTCGCCTCGCCGTGCACGACGAGGTACTCCTTCAGGCCCATCGCGTTCACGATCGGCCCCTCGATCGAGAGTGCAACGCGCGGGTCGCGCCGGATGTTGCGGAGCTTCTGCTGCCCGCTGTGCAGATGGGCGCTGACGATCTCGCCCTCGTCCAGCCCCACCCACACGCAGCTCACCTGCGGCGAGCCGTCCGGGTTGAGCGTGACCAGGTGCGCCAGCTGACCCGAGAGAATCAGCTCGCGTGCGCTCTGCGGCAATTCCATGTCGCCTCCTGGGTGAGGGCTTCTGGGCGGTCGGGCGGAGCCCTCGTCTGCGGCGGCTCGGGGCTGAGGGCTTCTGGGCGGTACCGGCGGATGCACCTTCGGTCTACTCGTTCGTACGCGGACAATCTGTGGACGGGTTGTTTGGGCCGCGGGCGGCCCTCTTCAGGGATCTTGCGCGCAGCGGGAATCTGCTTCTGCAGATTGCCGCTGCCTGCGCCAAACAGAATATGGGCGGGTGTTGGGCCGCGGGCGGCCCTCTTCAGGGATCTTCGCGCGCACCGGAATCTGCTCCTGCAGATTCCGGTGCTGGCGCCAAACAGAATAGGGTCGCCGCGATGGACGAGCGCCTCGCCGCCGAGCTGCCCGGGCGTCGTGACCGGCTCGCTGCCGTGCTCGAAGGGGCGAGCGTCGACGCCGTCTTCCTGCCTCCGTCGTCGGATCTCGAATACCTCACCGGACTCCAGCGTGACATCCCGCCGTTCGGCGAGATCTCCTACGCGCACGGGTGGGTCGCAGGGGCCTTCCTCGCCGCGGGGCGCGAGCCGCTCTTCGTACTGCCGCGGATGGTGGTCGACTACTACCTCGGCGGCGTGCCCCCGGACGGCGCCGTCGTCGTGCGGGAGACCGACCACGGGGAGCGGCTGTTCTATGACGCTGCAGCCTCGCTCGGTCCGGTGCGCAGGCTTGGCGTCGGCGCCCGCACGTGGGCGCGCACGGTGCTCGAGCTGCAAGCCGCGCTCCCCGGCGTCGAGTTGCTCGACGCGAGCGCGCTCGTCGGGCGGTTGCGACGCGTCAAATCCGCGCTCGAGCTGGAGCTGATGGGCGAAGCCTGTCGGATGGTCGAGCGTGCGGTCGCGGACACCGCACCGCTGGTCACGCCGGGAGCCAGCATGCTCGACCTGCTCGAGGAGGTCGAGCATCGGCTCCGTGTGCACGGTTCCCGCTGCCCGTCGTTCCCGACGCACCTGTTCACGTACGGGCCCCGCGCGAAGGACTCCGGCGACGGGACCGCGCGTGATCTCCTCACCGAGGGCGAGGTGGTGATGTTCGACGTGGGTGGCGTGCTCGCCGGTTACTGCTCGGACTACGGTCGCACCTTCCCCGCGGGCGAGCCGCCGCCCGGCTACGACGACGCGATCGCACTGATGGTCGCCGCACAGGAGGCGGGCCGGGTGGCGCTCGTGCCGGGAGCCACCGCAGCGGAGGTGAACGCGGCCTGCCGAGCGCCGATCGAGGAGGCCGGCCTGGGACACGCGTTTCGCCACCGCATGGGCCACGGGATCGGGCTCGACGTCCACGAGCCGCCGTTCCTCTCGCCCGAGGACACGACCCCGCTCGAGGCGGGAATGACGTTCACGGACGAGCCGTCGCTTCTCCTCGCCGACCGCTTCGGCGTGCGTGTGGAGGACGTGATCACCTGCGCCGAGGGAGGGGGTCGTCCCCTGGGGAATGCCCCGCAAATCCCCTGAAACCGTCGAAAGGGGCCGACGGACTCCTGCAGAAATCACTCCTTCGAGTGAGCGCGGAACCCCCCACAAGGTGATGCCACTCACCCACCGTGAGTGAGAAAACTCTGCACCTAAGCAGTAGTGCGGGACTGTCCACCCAGGAGGCAAGAATTTTCATGACTGCGGCACAGTTCGAGGTCCTCGAGGCAACAGAAGCCGAGACCCTGCTCCGCTGGCGCTTCGAGTCGCTGACAATCAACGGCTGCCCACCCGGCAACGCGCTCGTGATCGCCAGCCACGTCGAGGTTGAGCTCGAGTCGGCGGTCGGTCTCCTCCGGCAGGGCTGCCCGGCCCATCTGGTTCTACCGATCCTGCTGTAACAACGGCGGGTCCACCCGCGGGGGCCCGGTGCGGCGAGGCCCCCGCGGCCGCTACTCCACCTTCAGGCCGTCGAGGCCGGACTCGGGCTCCGGCAACTGCGGGTCGAGGCGCTCGAGCGCATCGCACACGATGGCCGCCGCGGCGTAGGCCTTGACCCAGTTGCGATCCGCAGGCACGACGTGCCACGGCGCCCAGGCGGTCGACGTCTCCGTGATCGCGGCGTCATAGGCGGCGAGGAAGTCGTCGAAGCGCTTGCGCATCTCGAGGTCGCCGGCGTTGAACTTCCAGCGCTTGCGCGGATTGTCGATCCGCTCCTGCAGCCGGACGCGCTGCTCCTCCTTCGAAACGTGCAGGAACACCTTGAGGATCGTCGTCCCCTCGTCCACGAGCAGCCGCTCGAACTCGCAGATGTGGCCGGTGCGCCGGGTCCACACCTCCTCCGGCGCGAGCCCGAGCACCCCCACGGTGACGACGTCCTCGTAGTGGGAGCGGTTGAAGACGCCGATCGTGCCGCGCGGCGGGAGCACGGCATGGATCCGCCAGAGATAGTCGTGGTGGAGCTCCCGGCCGACCGGCGCCTTGAAGGACGTGACGCGGACGCCCTGCGGGTTGACGCCGTCGAAGACCGCGCGGATCACCCCGTCCTTGCCGGAGGCATCGAGCCCCTGCAGCACGAGCAGCACGCTCCGCGTCCCCTCTGCGTGGAGCCGGTACTGCAGCTCGTCGATCCGCTCGCGCAACTCCGTCGTCCGGCGCTTCGCCTCGTCCTTGTCGAGCCCGAGGGTGTCGCGCGTGTCGCGCTCGGTGAGACGCGCCGGGTCGCCGGGCTGCACGCGGAGCTGCTCGAGCATGCTGCGGACTCTACGCGCCGTTCTAGAGTGCGGCGATGGCCGACAGGGGCTCGTTCTACCTCGGCACCGCGATCGACCTCAGGACCGGAGAGACCGGAGCCGAGCGCGTCACGATCGGCTCCTCCGACCTCACGACGCACGGGGTCGTGGTCGGGATGACGGGCTCGGGCAAGACCGGTCTCGCGGTCTGCCTGCTCGAGGAGACGCTGCTTGCCGGGATCCCGGCCCTGGTTCTCGATCCCAAGGGGGACATGGGCAACCTCGCGCTCGTCTTCCCCGATCTCGCGCCCGCCAGCTTCCGGCCCTGGGTGAACGAGACGGAGGCTGCTGCTGAGGGCGTCTCCGCCGACGAGTACGCCGCGAAGACGGCGACCGTCTGGCGCGAAGGGCTCCAGCGCGCGGGCCTCGGCCCCGAGCGGTTGCAGGCGCTGCGCGACGCGGCCGACGTGACCATCTACACGCCGGGCTCGACCGCGGGCGTGCCACTCAACGTGATCGGGTCGCTGCGGCACCCGGCCCTGGCCTGGGATGACGACGCGGAGGCCTTGCGCGACGAGATCGAGGGAACGGTCACCGGCCTGCTGCGGCTCGTGGGCGTCGACGCCGACCCGCTTTCCTCGCGTGAGCACGTGCTGCTCGCGAACCTCGTCGAGCACGCCTGGCGCGCGGGACAGGACCTCGACCTCGGCTCGCTGATCGCGCAGATCCAGGCCCCGCCGCTGCGCAAGCTCGGCGTGTTCGAGGTGGACGCCTTCTTCCCGCCGAAGGAGCGGACCGAGCTCGCCTTCAAGCTGAACGCGCTCGTCGCCTCCCCCGCGTTCGCAGCTTGGGGGGAAGGCGTGCCGCTCGACGTGCAGCAGCTTCTCTTCACCGCCGACGGGCGGCCTCGCTGCGCCGTGATCTACCTCGCTCACCTGTCCGAGGAAGAGCGCCAGTTCGTCGTCACCCTCGTCTACGCGAAGCTGGTGACGTGGATGCGCGGCCAGAGCGGCACCTCCGACCTCCGCGCGCTCGCCTACATGGACGAGGTGTTCGGCTACGTGCCGCCGACGGCGGCGCCCCCGGCGAAGAAGCCGATCCTCACGATCCTCAAGCAGGGGCGCGCGTTCGGCGTCGGTCTCGTGCTCTCCACGCAGAATCCCGTCGACCTCGATTACAAGGCGATGTCGAACGCGGGCACGTGGTTCGTGGGTCGGCTCCAGACCGAGAACGACAAGGCGCGCGTGCTCGAGGCGCTGCGCTCGGCCGCCGGCGAGACCGACGTCACGACGTTGGACAAGGCGATCGGCGGCCTCGAGAAACGGCAGTTCCTGCTCGTTTCGGCGAAGGCGAGCGAGCCGCGGCTGTTCGCGACGCGGTGGGCGATGTCCTATCTGCGAGGCCCGCTGACGAAGGAGCAGATCGAGCAGCTGACTGAGACGGCGCCGAGCCCTCCGGTGGCCGCGGCGACGCAAACCGCGACGACACCGGCCGCGGCCGTGGCGCCCCCTACTGGTGCGGACGAGACGCCGGTGCCGCCCGCAACCGCAACCGGGGTCGCCGTGGCACACCTCGACCCGGCGGCCGCCTACGCAGGTGCCCTCGGAGGCGTTGCCGGCGGCACGAGGATGCGGGCGGCGCTCGCCTTCCGCTGCTCGCTCCGCTACGACGAGGCCAAGGCCGGCATCGACGAGCTCCAGGAGTGGGAGGCGATCGTCCCGCTCGACGGGGCACTGGATCTCGACGCCGCGCAGGAGGTCGACTACGACGAGCGCGACTTCCGTCCCGAGCCGCCGCCCGGCGCGGTCTACGTACTGCCCGGCGTGCCGATCGGGGAGAAGTCCTTCTTCACGAACGCGGCCAAGGGGCTCCAGCAGCGTCTCGTGGAGCGTCGGACGCTCGAGGTCTACCGCAACGCTGCGCTGAAGCTGTGGTCGCGGCCGGGCGAGACGAAGGAGCTGTTCGCGACCCGCTGCGACGGCGCGGCGCAGCTGCAGGCAGATGCGGAGGTAGCAAAGATCCGCGATCGGCTCGAGGCGCGCAAGGACCGGCTCACCGCCGCTTTTCAGGCCGCCCGGGACCGGATGGCAGGGGCCGATGCGGAGGCGGAGGCTCGTCAGCACCAGGAGCTGATGGCCGGCGCCGGACAACTGCTCGGTTCGCTTCTGGGCGGCCGGAGCCGCTCGCGCGGGCTGTCTGCACTCGGGAAGATGCTGGGCGGCGGCTCGGCCCAGACTGTAAAGGCGCAGCAGCGAGCGCACGCGGCGGCCGCGAAGGCGCAGGACGTCACCGGGGACCTCGCCGAGCTCGAGCGTGAGCTGGCGGCCGAGATCACGGCGATCACCGCGAAGTGGGATGCGGTCGCAGCCGATGTGGAGACCGTCCCGATCCGCCTCGAATCGTCCGACGCGAAGGTGACGAGCACGACGCTGCTCTGGATCCCCACCGCGTGAGCCGCCGACGCCTGGTGACGATCGGTCACCTGGCGGCTGGCGGCCTGGCGGCGATCGTGTTGGCTGCCGGCTGCGCGGGCGACGAGCCCGACGCGCTAGAACCGGTGGAGAGCGGCACCGTGGAGACGGTCACGGATGGGGACACGTTGCGGCTCACGGACGGCCGCCGGATCCGCCTCGTGCAGATCGACGCACCCGAGGAACGGACCGAATGCTACGGACGCGAGGCGACGCGGGCCCTGATCGCGCTGGCGCCGCCAGGCACCGAGATCGAGCTCGTGCGCGACCCTGAGCTCGACGACGCCGACGGTGGTGGCCGCCTCCTGCGCTACGTCGAGGTCGCCGGTCAGAACGTCAACATCCGCCTTGTCGACATCGGAGCCGCCTCCCCGTACTTCTTCCGCAACGACCGCGGCCGCTCACGCGGAGGAGCTGCTCGACACCGCCGAAGAGGCGCGGCACGAGCGCCGTGGCTTCTGGGCCGCCTGCCCGGGCGCCGAGCTGAACCCGGGGCTCGGCTCCCTCACGGGACCCGCGTGAGCGAAGCTACGCTGGCGCCCTGGTGAAGACGCGCTTCTGGCACCCGGTCTCCGACATGCACGCGGTCGCTCGCGACGGGGAGCTCGTGCTCGATCGCGCCGAGGGCGTCCACATCTGGGACGAGCAGGGCCGCCGCTACCTCGACGGCACGGCCGGCCTCTGGTACTGCAACGTCGGCTACGGGCGGGAGGAGATCGCGTCCGCCGCTGCCGCGCAGATGCGGAAGCTCCACGCCTACTCGCACTACGGCGACGTCAGTAGCAGGCCGACGACCGAGCTCGCTGAACGGATCGCCGCCGTCGCCCCCACGCCCGATTCAGTCGTCTTCTTCACCTCCGGCGGCGGCGAGTCGGTGGAGACGGCGGTGAAGCTTGCGCGCCGCTACTGGAGCCTGACCGGCCAACCGGAGCGCACGATCCTGATCTCCCGCGAGCGCGCCTACCACGGTCTCGCGGGCTACGGGACGAGCATCGTCGGCGCCGACGTCTTCAAGGCCGGCCACGGGCCGCTGGCCGGCGACACACTGCGTGTGCCCTGGGACGACGCCGACGCCCTCGCCGCTGCCATCGACGAGGTCGGGCCCGAGCGCGTCGCCGCCTTCTTCTGCGAGCCGATCGTTGGGGCAGGCGGCGTCTTGCTCCCGCCGGACGGCTATCTGCGAGAGACGGAGCGCGTCTGCCGCGAGCGTGGAGTGCTCTTCGTCGTGGACGAGGTGATCTGCGGCTACGGCCGCGTCGGCGACTGGTTCGCGAGCAACCGTTTCGGCCTCGAGCCGGACCTCGTCACGTTCGCCAAGGGAATCACCTCGGGCTACGTGCCCCTCGGCGGCGTGATCGTCGGCCCGCGTGTGCGCGAGGCGTTCTGGGGCTCCTCCGCGGCAGGCGTCTGGCGACACGGGTACACGTACTCGGGTCACGCGACGGCCACCGCGGCCGCGCACGCGAACCTCGACATCTTCGAGAGCGAGAACCTTCTCGGGCGGGCGCTCGAGCTCGAACGTGAGCTCGCCGCCGCGCTCGACCCGCTCGCGGAGCACGAGCTCGTGAGCGAGGTGCGCTCCGGCCTCGGCGTCGTGGCCGCCGTTCAGATCGACCCCGAGCTGCTCGCCGCCGACCCCACCCTGTCGGACCGTGCCGCGATCGCGTGCCGCGAGCACGGGGTGCTCACGCGCGTACTGGTCGGAGGCGGGTTACAGGTGTCGCCGCCGCTCGTGCTCACGCCGGCCGACACAGCGGAGCTGGCCGCCGGTCTCCGCGACGGCCTCGACGCGGTCGCCTGAGCTTTCCCGGTGACGGGGCCCGCGCTCGGCGGTCCCCGTCACCGCCCCCTCCCCTTCTCCCCCGAATCCAGAGCACGACGTAGTCCCAACGGGCCCGCGCCGCGGCGGCGCCATCGCGTCGTCACCGCGAGCAACGTCTGCCGTGCGACCGAGTCGACGATGCCGTCCGGAGGCGCTGCAATCGCGCGCCCTCCGCCGAGCGGCGACGCACCGCGTCGGGCACCGCGTCGAGTGCGGGCCTCGGGAAACGGATACGCCACGGCACCACCTCCACTGAGCGCCGCAGCTTCGCTCGGGTCATTGCATGATCCCGCGGGAGCGCGGACAATACAAGCGATCCGGCGGTTGCGGCACGCCCACTCACCCGAGGGAGGGTGCATGAACGTGAACCGCAACCAGGTCGACCTCGTGTTCGAAGGCGGCGGCGTGAAGGGCGTCGGTCTGGCCGGCGCGCTCTCCGTCCTGGAGGAGCACGGGTTCACGCCGGAGAACGTGGCCGGCACGTCGGCAGGGGCGATCAGCGCGGCGCTGCTCGCAGCCGGCTACTCCGGGAGCGAGTTGCGCGACGCCATCGTCGATCTCGACTTCCGTCAGTTCCAGGACAAGGCCTGGGAAGACAAGGTGCCGTTGATCGAGAAGTCCCTCTCGCTCCTGCTCGACATGGGCATCTACGAGGGCAAGGTGTTCGAGGACTGGATTCGCGAGATGCTCGCCGCGAAGAACGTCGCCACGTTCGGTGACCTCGTGCGCGAGGGAGAGGAGGATCCCCGCTGGCGGTGGTCTCTGTCGGTGATCGTGTCCGACGTCACGAAGCACGAGCTGCTCGTGCTCCCCCGCGACGCGGCCAAGCTCGGCGTCGAGCCCGACGACCTGGACGTCGCTCAAGCGGTGCGGATGAGCATGAGCATCCCGATCTTCTTCGAGCCGGTCCGGTTCGAGAACCCGACCACAGGTGAGACCCATGTGCTCGTCGACGGGGGCATGCTCTCCAACTTTCCCGTCTGGATCTTCGACTCGGACGGGGCCCCCGACTGGCCGACCTTCGGCCTGTTGCTCGTGGAGCCCAAGCCGGAGATCCCGGTCGCGGTGCGGGTGAAGGAGGCGGCGCGGCAGGATCGCGGGGTCAGCGCGATCGTCGGCTACGTCAAGTCGCTCGCCCAGACGATGATGGAGGCGCACGACCGCATCTACGTCGCGCAGGCGACGTACGCGCGCACGATCCCGATACCGACGCTCGGCGTCTCGACGACCGACTTCGAGCTCACGCGCGAACGCAAGCTGGAGCTGTACGGGGCCGGCCGAGAGGCGGCGGAGAAGTTCCTCGCCACGTGGGACTTCGACGCGTACGTGACGGAGTTCCGTAGCGGCAAGGAGCGCCACTCGCGGCGCCAGGCGCTCGTGCAGGAGCTCTCGACCGCCAAGCAGCCGATCGGCGTGTAACCACCACCGTGAGACGCCGGCGCGTCCGCAGACGCCAAGCGGTTGTCTTCAGGAATCTGCGCGGATCCAATGCTTGCCAGCACGACGTGCTCCGGGCACTTGGCCGCGGTGGTAGAAGGTCTCCGTGACCAGACAGCTCTGGGCGCCATGGCGACTCGCGTACATCTCGCAGGCGGGGGAGCAGGACGGCTGCATCTTCTGCCGCGAGGTGGCGGGCGAGCTCGGCGAGGAGAGCCTCGTCGTGTATCGCGGCGAGCGGGCGCTCGTCCTCCTGAACCGGTTCCCGTACGCCTCGGGCCACGTGATGGTGGCGCCGTTCCGGCACGTGGGCGAGCTGGCCGAGCTCGACGACGCGGAAGCACTCGAGCTGCATCACCTGGCCGCGCAGGCCATCGCCGCGCTTCGCGCCGTCCATCGCCCGGAGGCCTTCAACGCGGGCTGGAATCTCGGCACCGTCGCCGGAGGCTCCATCTCCGCCCACCTCCACGAGCACGTCGTCCCCCGCTGGTCGGGAGACACGAACTTCATGCCGGTCCTCGCCGACGTAAAAGTGCTGCCCGAGCACCTGCTCGAGACGAGGCAGCGGCTGACCGAGGCCTGGCCGAACTCGTAGCTGGCGTAAGACCCGTCAAGGCGTCAGCTTCGCGGCCGCCGGGCAACCTTGTTACATCAAGCCTCAGCGGGCACGGAACCGCAGCGCAACCACGATCGTCGCGATCGACACGACCGCGGCAACGGTGTTGGGCACGATGAGCGCGGGATTCCCGAGCGCGATGCCGTAGGCCAGCCAGAGGACGAATCCCACGAGCAACACCTGCTGATAGCCGACGGAGACACCCGCGGACGAGCCCTGCGCGCGGATGGCCCGGATCTGGAGGAGCGGCGAGACGGCCATGGCGATCCCCCAGGTAGCAGCGGCGAAGGCGAGAACGGTGATCACTGGACTCCTTTTCGATCGACGGAACGCGGGCGGAGCCGGCGTTCAGTCGCGCAGGTCGTCGCGCTCGTGATCCTCGCCGTACAGCGGCAGGATCCGATCGCTCCTGCGAGAGCGGCCGCGGCGCATGGGGCCAAGACTAGCGGCGCGCGTTACGGCTGTGTCGCGACGAGTGAGGCGAGCATGCGCCAGGCCGCGGGCTTGGTCGTCGGCCAGTCGTAGAGGCTGACACCGATCGTGTTCCCGTCGTCCGCGACGGCCGCGGCAAACCCGGCGAGCTCGTCGGGCCCGAGCCTGTCGGCCACGCCGCCGGCGACGTGGATCGGCACGTCGGGGTTCCCGGTCGCGGCACGCAGCAGGCGGAGAGAGCGGGTGACGTAACCGTACGTGGCATCGAAGCCCTTCATCCCGCCGCCGGTATAGATCATCGGCGCAAAGGCGTCCGCGATCTGCGCCAGCTCGGGCCACGGGAAGCCCGGCCACACCGTCTGGTGCCGCTCGAGCCCGCGTGCATTGAACGGGATGATCGCCAGCGGTGTCTCCGCGGCCTCGGCGCGCACCTGCTGCGCGAGGGCGACTGCTCGCGTCGAGCGCAGCGCGACGTTCTTGAGCGCCGTCGCCTCGACGTCGAGCCCGATGCCGTCGAAGGTGTCTCCGGTGGGCGAGCGAAAGCTGAGCATCGCACGGGCGCGACGGAGATCCCGCGCCTGGTTCACGTGACCCGGCAGGTACCAGGCGACGACCTTTACCCCGCTGGCGTGGAGCGCGTCGACGAGGCGACCGAGCTTGACCGGCTCGACGACATCGGTCGCGGCCTTGTAGTTCGAGGTCTCGGCCCACACGGTGGTCACGCCGCGAGCGGCAATCCGGGCTGCGGTCCGCTCCGGCGCCGCGTACACGCCGCCGTCGTAGATGTCGACCCAGGTGCCGAGCCCGCCGAACACCCCCGGATCGGCTTCCCGTGCAGCGGGCGCTGTCGTGGCCGCGATGGCGGCCGACGCGGTGAGCAGGATCAGCGCCGCGGCGACGGAGAGGAGCGTACGCACGACGGTGAGGCTAGCGATCGGTTGTGAAGGCGCTGTGAGCTGCAGGGATAGAATTCGTGGTCTCGCGGGCGTAGCTCAGTGGTAGAGCATCGGCTTCCCAAGCCGTGTGTCGTGGGTTCGAGTCCCATCGCCCGCTTCAGGATTCATGCGGGATCGCGGAGTCCAAGGCTGGGAAGCTCGCGGTAGACACCGGCTCGTAGCGCTCCCTCGTTGACGACCCCGTCGAGGTACGGCACCGAGCCCCGAACGGCTCGCCCAGTTCATGCGAGGGTGGGCATGCGGTCGTGCGCCAACTGCACGCGCGCTGATCGCGCGGTTCGAAACGCGGTCAGTAGATCGAGGCAGCCGGAATAAGCGTTCTCGCCGACGCGTCGCGCGCCACGGCGCCCGAAGCTACTGATGTTCAACTCGCAACTCCAGATCCAGTAGGAGAGGGAGTCGACGAATGCGAAAGTTCGCGCTTGGGATAGCGGTCGTGGCAGTGGCAGTCGTTTTCTTCTCGGTCTCGACCGGTGGGGCCGTGACCTCGAAGCCCTTAGTGGCGGTCCAGGTGGACGAGTTCAGCGTCTTCCCGGGGACGCAGGGGGCACCGAGGGGCAAGGTCAGGTTCGTGGTCACGAACATCGGCACGGTTGAGCACGAGTTCGTCGTCCTCAAGACGGCGAAGCCAGCGGGTAACCTGCTCAAGGGCAAGGAGGCGAACGAGAGCGGGGCCGTTGGTGAGATCGATGGGGTGCCGGCGGGGCAGGCGAAGACGCTGAACCTGACCCTCCAGCCGGGGCATTACTCCCTGATCTGCAATCTGCCGGGGCATTACAAGACCGGCCAATTCGCGGACTTCTACGTGCGGTAGACGACATCGACGATCCGTCACGTGGCTCTGGCCACAGCTACCGGGCACTCCTCTTCGGCCGGTGCTGCCTGTCACGGCGGTCAGGCTAGAGCGGACGCGCGTACGATCGGCGCCGCGGTCGCCGTGCCCAACTCATGCCCAAAAAGTCTGGAAACGCCGCCTAGCAGGCATGCGGTGCAAAGTCGCCGAACCGGCCGTTACCCCGCATGAATGCTGGCGTTAGTAGTCGACCGTCGTGGCTGGTCGCCACCGCCGGGATGGCTTCCCAAGCCGTGTCACGCGCCGCCGGAGGGGGCGGACGTTCACCTGGCGGTGACGGGACACGCCGACGCGAGCGACTGAGCGAGCGGGTTCGAGCGGCTGTCGAGCGAGCGCTGGGCGCACTTCACCCGGTAACGCGACGCCTTGGGAGCTCGCGCTCGTCGAGCAGTTCGGGTGGTCGCTCGGCCGCCCGGGGGGACGCGTCCCGTCCTGGGGATCCACCGATCGGTCGATTTCGGCGGGGCGAGCCGGAGCATACGGTCGGTGTGGTTCGTAGCTCACGAACACCCAACGATCGAAGGAGGTAGTTCATGGCTGTCGGAGTGTTCATGACGATGCCAGGCGTCAAGCAGAAGCAGTACGAGCAGATCAACAAGAAGCTGTTCGGCCACTACCCATTCCATGCCGGCGACGCGCCGGACGGGTTGCTCGTACACAGTGCAGGCCCCGCCGCTGACGGCTGGTACGTGTACGACATCTGGGAGACGAAGGACAAGTTCAACCGGTTCGGCGAGCAGCGGCTCGGACCCGCGGTACGCGAGACGATCGGAGCCAGCTACGACGAGCGTCGGCCCGACTTCTACGAGATCGCCAATCTCGTCGACGTCGGGTCGGATCACGCTGGAACCGTGCAGAGCGCGCTGACCAAGGCGTAGCGAGGCCGGAAACGCGGCGGAGGCTCAGCCCTCGGCGAGCCCTCTGTGGTGTGACGCGCAAGCTCACCCAGAGGGCTCGCTGCGTCCTCGGCGAACACCGCCGACAACCCGGTTCTCGCCGCAGCTACCGGCGCGAAGCTACTCCACCGCCTCCCGGCGGCGCCTGACCGAGATCTGGGCTGAGATCGTCGGCGGCGGGGCAGTGTGCGCCGATCACGGTTGCGGATTCGTCATCGGCATCGCGTTGATGGCATCGAGCGGTGTGCAGGTACTGATTCCGGAGACCGGCAAGGATGGCCTCGAGTGGATCGCGGACGTCCAGGACGCGGGCGACCTCTTCATCGCGGGCGCGACGATCGTGGTGTTCGCCGGCCTCTGCGGCCTGGTGGCGTTCGTCGGCTTCTACGACGCGCTCCGACATGCCGGGCCGTTGATGATCATCGCCCCGGTCGCCGGTGCAGCCGGCATGGTGCTCGTGACCATCTCGCATGCCACGCCGATCGCGCTCGCTCTCGAGCTGGCGCCAGGCTATACGGCGGCGAACGAGGCGACGCGGGCTTCACTCGTCATCACCGCCGACACGTTCGCGCAGTTCTGCCTGTTGATGAACTACTTCGGAGACATCCTGATCTGGGGCGTCACGACGCCGCTGTTCGCGATCGCGGTGCTGAAGACCTCGGCGGCGCCGCGTTGGATCGGCTGGGTGGGTCTTGTCTCTGCTTTCTTCGCCGGGTGGCTCGGCCTCCTGTCACCGGTGTCAAGCGTCATCGAGGGCCTCAGCACGATCGGCTTCTTCGCCTTCTTTATCTTCATGGCAAGCCTGGGCGTCGCTCTGCTCCGCCGTCGCGCAGCCGAGGCCGCCGTCGAAGCGCCGGCAGCCACGGCGTAGAGCGGGGCGTGTCCCTTGACGATCTCCGGCGAACTCATGCGCGGAGCCCGGACGGTCGTCGCCTGCGGCGATCTGTGAGGTGTCAATTCGGCAGCCAGCCGTCGCGGTACGACGTGTACTGGCGTTTGGGCACGTGGGCGTAGGCGACGTGCGGGTCCTCCGTCTCCTCGGTGACACCGGCGTTGTGGGCAAGCGCCAGGTCGTCGACGACGTATCCGCCCCAGCCGGGCTTGTCCTGGTGCGCGCGAGCTCCGACTGCGAGCACGGCGCACGAGCCTTCCCCCGCCCCGAGAATGATGTGCTTCGTCCCGACGGGGCAGTGCACGAAGTCCCATTGCCGAAGCGGACGCTCCTCGCCTTCGACGATCAGCAGCGCCTCGCCGGCGAGCACAAGGAAGTCCTCCTGGTCGGCCTCCCAGTGGTACATCCCGATCGGCTCGCCCGGACCGAGGACGAAGAGGTTGAAGCCGACCTCCGCGAAGTCCTGTTCACCTTCGAAGTCGATGAAGCCTCCCCGACCTTCCGCGTAACCGCATCGCGTGTCACGAGCGTTCAGGACGTACCATCCCTCGCCGGTCGGAACGAGCCCGTGCTCGGTCTCCTTGAGCGGGGCCTCTGGGATCACGTGCGGATGCTAGCGCCGTCCCGGTCCAGAGGGATTAGGAGACGATGCTCGCGCGAGCGTCGACATGTCGTCCATCCGGATCGGCTACATGGACGAGTCGCCTCCTGCGCTCACTCGCACCAAGGAGTCGCCTGTGTGACGAGCAATCGGCGTCGAGACCGCACCAGCGGTCACGAGGAGAAGCCGCTGATCGCGTCGCCGATGAGCTTGGCGCCGATGATCAGCAGCAGCACGGCCATGATCACGCCGTTGTTCTGGGCCATCCAGGTCGTCAGCCGCTCTAGGATCGGGCCGGCGCGGTCGCCGAGCGCGAAGAAGATGATGACTGGCACCGCCACCCCGACGGTGCCGATTACGACGAAGACCGCATAGCAACCGCCTGCTCGCCGCCGGAGATTCCCGTCTGCGCGATCGCGGCGGCCGCAGCCACAGAGAGCAAGAGGTTCTTGGGGTTCGCGCCCGAGAGCACGATGCCAGCCCCGAGCGCCTTCGGGGCGGTGAAGCCGTCGATCGCGCCCATCCACTTCGGCGTCGGCGCCTGCTCACCGTCGTGCGGACGCCCGCGCCATTGCTTCAGCGCGAGGAGCACGAGGGCCACTCCCAGAACGAGCTCGAGCACGCTGACCTACGTCGCCGGCGCTCCGCTGTCGCTCGTGGCGTCCGGCGCGACGAGCAGGACGATCGCTCCGACGACGGTCAGCCCGATCAGCCACCCGACCACGAACGCAGGCCCGTTCGCCCGTGCGCGCGGCGTCACGAGCATCAGCACGACTCCGATGATCGGGATCGGGCTCAGCGCCACCCCGACGGCCAACGCGAGGATCTGTCCGATCGCCTGGCCCACGTCCCGATCCTGTCGGACCAACGTCGCGCGCGCCGTGGGCAGGCGAACTCGGGCAGAGTTGTGCCCATGGCACCCTCGCCGATCGTCGCGATTCGTGACGCGCTCGTGCAGGAGCTCGATGCGCGGCGCGTCTCCGACGGCGACTCCGAGCGCGACCTGCATGCGGCCGACCTCACATTCCACGCGCCCGTCCGCCCCGACCTCGTCGTCTACGCGGAGACGACGGCCGACGTCGCGCGCGTGCTCGAGCTCGCCGACCAGCACCGGATCCCCGTCACCCCGTACGCGGCGGGCTCCAGCCTCGAAGGGCACGTGATACCCGTACATGGGGGGATCAGCCTCGACCTGACGCGGATGGACCGCATCGTCGAGGTCCGGCCCGATGACCTGCTCGCCGTGGTGCAGCCAGGGGTCACACGCTCGGCGCTCGAGCGCGCTGCGGGCCAGCACGGCCTGATGTTCCCGGTCGACCCCGGCGCCGACGCGACGCTCGGCGGGATGGCAGCCACGAACGCGGCGGGGACCACCACCCCGCGCTACGGAAAGATGCGGCCGAACGTGCTCGCGCTCGAGGCCGTGCTTCCCGGGGGTCGCGTGATCCGCACCGGCAGCCGGGCGGCAAAGACCTCAGCGGGCTACGACCTCACGGGGCTCCTCGTCGGCTGCGAGGGCACGCTCGGCGTGATCACCGAGCTGACGCTGCGCCTGCACGGCATTCCCGAGCATGCCGTCGCGCTTCGGATCTCGTTCCCGAGCCTGGAGGCGGCGTCACGAACGGCGGTCGCCGCGGTGGCGGCGGGTGTCGGTGTGACGCGCCTCGAGCTGCTCGATGAGCTCAACGTGCGCGCGATCAACGCCTACTCCGGCACCACGTACCCAGAGTCGCCGTGCCTGTTCGTGGAGGCGGCCGGGACGGCGGAATCGGTGGAGGGCGATCTGGAGCTCGTCCGCTCGATCGCGGAATCCGAGGGGGCGTCCGCGCTCGCGTTCGAGCGCGAGCCCGACGCGCGGTCACGCCTCTGGGCCGCACGCCACAACGCCGCGTACAGCTGGGGGCAGCTCTTCCCCGGGCGCAAGCATTGCTCCACCGACGTCTGCGTGCCGCTGTCCGAGCTCCCCGCCGCGGTCGCCGTCGCGCACGCGGAGATCGCGCGGCTCGGCTTGAAGGCCGGCATTCTCGGGCACGTCGGGGACGGCAACTTCCACGTCGGGGCGATGCTCGACCCCGACGATCCCGCGGACCTCGCTTCGTTCGAGGAGCTCTCCAGCGTCCTCGTCGCCGACGCGCTGGCTCGGGGCGGAACGTCCACCGGTGAGCACGGCGTCGGGCTCGGCAAGCTGGAAGCGCTCCAGCTGGAGCATCCCGATCTCGTGCCGCTGATGCGCGGGATCAAGGCGCTCTTCGACCCGCACGGGATCATGAACCCGGGCAAGGTGCTCTCTCCGGCCGAGGCATAGCCCTTACGCGGCGGGAAAGAGTGGGCAGGGGCGCGGTAAACGCTGTGGTACGTTCGATCGCGGTCATGGAGGTCCGGCTCCTAGGGCCCTTCGAGGTGCGCGCCGACGAACGGGCGCTGCCGCTCGGCGGACGAAAACAGCGAGCCGTGCTGGCGCTGCTCGCGCTGAGCCCGATGCGGACGTTGTCGACCGAGCGCATCGTCGACGAGCTGTGGGGGGATCAGGTCCCCGAGACGGCCGTGAAGATGGTGCAGATCTACGTGTCACAGCTCCGCAAGGTGCTGCCCGAGGGCGTACTGCGTACGCGCGCGCCCGGCTACGTGCTGGAGGTCGAACCGGAGCGCGTCGACCTGGTCCGTTTCGAGCGCTTCGTTGCCGGGGCCCGCCACGCTCTCGAGAACGGCCACCCCGCGGAGGCTTCCGCCCGACTGCGCGAGGCGCTCGGTCTCTGGCGGGGACCGGCGCTCGCCGAGTTCAGGTCGGAACCGTTCGGCCAAGCGGAGGCGGCGCGGCTCGAGGAGCTGCACCTCGCGGCGGTCGAGGAGCGCATCGACGCCGACCTCGCGCTCGGTCGACACGCCGACCTCGTGGGCGAGCTCGAAGCGCACGTCGCGCGCCATCCGCTGCGGGAGCGCCTCCGCCGGCAGCACATGCTCGCGCTCTACCGCTCTGGCCGGCAGGCCGACGCGCTGGCCGCCTATCAGGACGCGAGGAACACACTGAGCGAGACGCTGGGAATCGACCCCTCCTCCGCACTGCGAGAGCTCGAGCGCCAGATCCTGAACCAGGATGCCGCGCTGAACCTATCCGAGGCAGCGGCGTCGCCGCTCGGGGTGCTCCCGTCAGGCCCTCGCCTGGTGCGCCGGTCTCAATCGATCGTCGGTCGCGAGGCGCTCCTCGAGCAGCTGCGGACGTGCTTCGAGCAGGCGCTCACGGGGGGACGGCGCATCGTCTTCGTCTCCGGTGAGAACGGTGCCGGCAAGACGGCGTTCGTCGATGCGTTCCTCTCCGAGGTAGCCGAGGTTCCCGGCGTCCTCGTCGGGCGGGGTCAGTGCGTGGAGCAGCACGGAGGCGGCGAGGCGTACATGCCGGTGTTGGAGGCGATCGACCGTCTCTGTCGCGAGCCCGAAGGCGACGCGATTGTCGCTCACCTCGCGGACCGTGCGCCGACCTGGCTCGTGCAGATGCCGTGGCTCGTCGAGGAAGACGAGCTCGGCACGCTGCGTCAGCGAGCAGTCGGCGCGACGCGCGAGCGCATGCTGCGCGAGTTGCTCGTCTGCCTCGAGGCGCTCACCGCCCAGCAGCCCCTCGTCCTGGCGCTCGAAGATCTGCATTGGGGCGATCCGTCCACCCTCGACCTCTTGGCCGCGATCGGACGGCGCGCCGAGGCGGCATGGCTGCTGGTGATCGGCACGTACCGCGGCGCCGAGGACCGGGCGGCGGGTCGACGACTACAGACTCTCGTCAACGATCTCTGCGCCCGCGGGCACTGCAAGCAGGTCGCCCTCGACCCGCTCGACGCCGCAGCGCTGACGAGGTACGTCGAGGGGCGTTTCCCGGGGCTCGACTCCGCCGCGACGGTGGCGGCCGTGCTCGAGGAGCGAACCGGTGGCAACCCGCTCTTCGTCCGCAGCCTCGTCGATGCCTGGGAGGAACGAGGCGCGATCGCCGACGACGGTGCCGGCCATCGGCTCACGGTCGCCCCGCGCGAGCTGAAACGGAGCGTGCCGACGAACCTCCGCGCCCTCATCGAGGATCAGCTGGCCGCGCTCGACCCCCCCGATCTGTCGCTGCTGGAGGCGGCGACAGTCGTGGGGCCGGAGTTCACCGCCAGCGCCGTGTCGTTTGCGAGCGTCGACGCGTCGGCGCCGTCGGTGGTCAGCGACCGCTGCGCGGCGCTTGCGCTCGACGGGCGAATCGTCGAGGAGGCCGGCGAGTACGAGTGGCCCGGCGGCACGACCGAGCCTCTCTACCGCTTCGTCCACGACCTCTATCGCCAGCTGCTCTACGAACGTCTCCCCGACGGCGCTCGCACGCAGCTGCACCAGCGTGTCGGAGCGCTCCTCGAGGAGGCCTACGGCGACGAAGCGCCGCGGATGGCCGCACGACTTGCCTACCATTTCGTCGGCGCGCGGGACGTGGAGCGGGCCGTGCGCTTCCTGACGCTCGCGGCGCACAAAGCCTTCGGTCGCAATGCCTATCGGGAGGCGATCGGCCAGCTCCGCATGGCGATCGACTTCGTCGGCCGCCTGCCCGAAGGAGCACCGCGACTGCGGGACGAGCTCGAGCTGCGCTCGCTTCTCGGCCAGGCGCTCGTGGCGATCGACGGCTGGTCGGCTCCCGAGGTCGAGACATCGTTCCTGCGCGCGCGCGAGCTCGCGGAACAGCTGAGCGACAACGAGCCGCTCGTCCCCGTCCTGCTCGCGCTCGCGACGATCTACGAGGTCCGCGGCGAGGTGGCGAAGGCGCAGGCGCTCGTGGAGGCGTCCGGGCCGCTCGCGGCGCTCGGGTCGCCGCAGCAACGGCTCGAGTCGCACGAGATCCTCGCCTGCAGCTTCTTCCACCAGGGCTCTTTCACGCGGGCGCTCGAGGAGGCCGGCCGCGGAATCGTCGTCGACGCCGAAGGCTCGCCGAGCCACTACGACACCTTCCCTGCCACGCTGGGCGACAACGCCGGTGTCTCTTGTCATGACTGGGCTGCGCTCGCGCTCTGGTTCCTGGGGCGGCCCGACGAGGCGCTCGCTCGTGCCGAGCACGCCGTGCGGCTCGCGGAGGAGCCGGGACGCGCGTACGGCTTGGCGACGGCGCAGGCGCAGATGACCGTCCTCCTGCAGCTCCGCCGCGACTGCGACGGTGCGCGCGAGTGGGCGGAGGCGACGATGGCGCTCGCGACGGATCGCGGCTACGCCTACCGCGCCGCCATGGCGCGAGTCGTGCGCGGCTGGGCCCTCGGGGCGCTCGGCTCGCGCTTCGAAGGCGTCGCCGAGGTCGAGCGAGGGATCTCCGCCGCGCGCGCGACGGGGGCGCACATGGACGACCCCTACTTCCTCGGACTGCTCGGCGATGCCTACCTCGGCGCAGGCCGGCTCGATGAGGCTTTCGGCGCCGTCGACGAGGCACTGGAGATCGCCCGACGCGAGCGCTCGTTGTTCTACGTGGCGGAGCTGCTCCGGCTGCGCGCCCGGATCACGGTCGCCGCAGCCGGCGATCCAGACGAGGCCGAGGCGTTGCTGCGCGACGCTCTCGACCTCGCGCGCACGCAGCAGACACGGGCGCTCGAGCTCCGAGCAGCGCTCACGCTCGCGGAGATCTCACGTGGGACGGCGCGGGAGCCGCGAACGCGCCAGATCCTCCAGGACGTCTACCTCACGTTCGACCAGGGATTCGACACACCCGACCTCGTGGGAGCCGCGGAGCTCCTCGACGAGCTGCGGGAGGACGCGGGCCCGCCGCGAGCCGCCGGGCCACGGCCCGTCCGGCCGCCGATCCGCTATGCGAAGAGCGACGGGTTGAGCATCGCGTACCAGGTCAGCGGCGCCGGCGAGATCGACCTCGTGCTGGTGCCGGGCTTCGTCTCCCACTTGGAGATCGACTGGGACGACCCGCGCCACGCGCGCTTCCTGGACCGTCTCGGCTCGTTCGCGCGTCTGATCCGCTTCGACAAGCGCGGCACCGGCCTGTCCGACCGGCCGCAGGGACTGCCGGACACCGAGACCCGCATGGACGACGTGCGGGCGGTGATGGAAGCCGTGGGCACCGAGCGGCCGGTGGTGTTCGGCTACTCGGAGGGCGGGCCGATGTCGATTCTCTTCGCGGCGACCTATCCCGAGCGGGTTCGGGCCCTCGTCCTGTACGGCGCGTACGCCAAACGCACCCGGGCCGACGACTACCCGTGGGCCGCGACACCGGAGGAGCGGCGTGTGTATGCGGAGCAGATCGAGCGCGAGTGGGGCTGGGAAGCCGACATGAAACGCATGTGCCCGAGCGCGGACGAGGCGATGGCTCGTTGGTGGGGCGAGCGAGCGCGTGCGGCGGCGAGCCCCGGGGCCGCGCGGACGCTGATCGAGATGAACTCGCTGATCGATGTTCGCGACGCGCTCTCGGCGGTGCACGTCCCGACGCTCGTGCTCCACCGCACGGACGACAACGACGTCTTCGTCGAGGAGAGCCGCTATATCGCAGAGCGCATACCGGACGCGCAATTCGTCGAGCTCGACGGCACCGACCACTTCGTGGCGATCGATCCGGATCAGATCGTGGACGAGGTCGAGCGCTTCCTCGCGGGCGTGGCGCCAGCCGGTGCCACAGACCGCGTGCTCAAGACCATCGTCGTCGCGCATGCCGACGTCGGACACGAAGACGTCCTGCAGCAGGTGCTCAACCGCTTCGAGGGCGAGCTGGCCCAGCTGGCGGGCGAGACCCGGCTGGCGCTTTTCGACGGCCCCGCCCGCGCGATCCGAGCGGCGCTGGAGCTGCGTCGTCGCCTCGACGCCGCCGGTGCGCCGATCCGGGTCGGCGTCCACACAGGAGAGGTCGAGCGAGGGGCGTCCGACGTCCGCGGCGCGGCGGTCGACGTCGCGAGCGGCATCGCGCGGCTCGCGGGAGATCGCGACATACTCGTGACCGACACCACCCGGGACATCGTCGCCGGCTCCGGGCTGGCCTTCGACGACCGCGGTGCGACGACGCTGGAGGGCGCGCAGGAGCCCCGACGCGTCTACGCGGCGCTCGGCTGAGACTTCCCACCGCGTGCGATCGCGAAGAAGTAGAGATAGCTCTCGATCTCCGCGAGTAGCGCGCGGCCGTGGCGTCCGAGCGGCAGACCCGCCCACTCCTGCAGTCGCGCATCGCCGTCGAGCTGGGTGAACAGACGCTCGTCGCCCTCGCGCGGCTGTCGCGGCGAGACGGGTGGGCTCGGCGGCGTCGCGGGTTTTAGTGGGAGGCCGGGGAAACCGTAGTAGGGGTTCTGTTGCATGCGGGCAGCAAAGCGGTGGGTGGCAAACGGCGGGCTGATGTTCGGCAAACACGCATCGAACGGAAGGTTCGCGCGGAGCGGGTGGCCGTCTGCTCCGCGCTCCCAGGACGACCGGCCGCTAGGCGGCCCTACCGGGTTCGGGCACCGGGACGGTGCCACCGGCGCGGGCCGTCTCCGTGGAACGCCGGCGGACGAGTGCAAAGGCGGCGACCGCACCCATGGCTGCGAAGCCCGCGGCGGTGAGGAGCGCCACCTCGAAGCCGGCGGTGAGCGCCGCTGCCGGTGTCGCGCCCGGATCTGAGGCGAGGACGTCGCCCGTCCGGGAGATGGCGACGGTGGAAAGGACGGCGACGCCGAGCGCCCCACCCACCTGTTGGGACGTGTTGATGAGGCCGGAGGCCAGCCCGGCGTCGCGCTCCTCCACTCCTGCAAGCGCTCCAATCGACGTGGAGACGAACGCGGTGCCAAGGCCGAGGCCGGTCACCACCATCGCCGGCAGCAGATCCGACAGGTAGCTGCCATCTGCCGGTGCGCGAGAGAGGAGCCAGGCGCCGACCGCGAGCACAGCGAGCCCAACGGTGAGCGGCCCACGCGGTCCGACCCGTGTCACGATCTGGGACCCGGCGACCGAGGTGGCGAACGCTGCGATCGAGAGGGCGAGCCACGCCAGGCCGGCCTCGAGCGGCGAGTAGCCGAGCACCTGCTGGAGGTACAGCGTGACAACGAAGAACGTCCCGTACGCGGCGCTGCCCAGGAGCAACCCGCCGACGTTCGCCCCGAGCATCGCCGGCAGCCGGAAGAGGCGGAACGGCAGGAGCGGCGAGCGCGAGCGCAGCTCGGCGAGGACGAACACGGCGAGCAGGAGCGCCGAGGCGCCGAACAGCCCGAGCGTCCGCGCCGACAACCAACCCGCGTCGTCCGCGTCCACGAGGGCCCAGACGAGCGCCGAGATGCCGGCCGTGACGGACAGGGCGCCTGCCAGGTCGAAGCCACGCGTCGCCCCGGCGGCGCGGCTTTCGGCGAGCAGCACGGGCGCCAGAGCGATCACCACGGCTCCGACCGGTGCGTTGAGAAAGAAGATCCACTCCCACCCGACGGTGTCGGCGAGCACGCCGCCGGTGAGAAGCCCGATCGTCGCACCGGAGGCGCCGACGGCGCCCCAGACACCGAGCGCCGTGTTCCGCTCGCGGCCCTCGGCAAACGTCGTCATCAGGATGGACAGCGCGGCCGGAGTCATCGCCGCCGCTCCGACGCCCTGCAGCGCGCGCGCCAGCACGAGGGATGCGTCGGACCAGGCGAGACCGCCGAGAACGGACGCGAGCGTGAACACCGCGACGCCGCAGACGAACGTGCGTCGGCGGCCGACGAGGTCGGCGGCCCGGCCGCCGAGCAGGAGCAGGCCGCCATAGGTGAGCGCGTAGGCACTCACGACCCACTGCAGGTCCTTCTGCGAGAAGTCGAGATCGAGCTGGATCGACGGCAAGGCGACGTTCACGATCGCCACGTCCAAGATGACCATGAAGAACGCCGCGCAGAGGAGTGCGAGGCCGAGCCAGCGGCGCGAGCCGCGCGTGGCGTTGGGTTGAACCTTCACCGTTGTCTCCATTTCGTGATCACGTCCTCCCCGCCAACGTCGGCGGGGAGGCGAATGCGGACGTCGGGGCGGGCGCCTCAGGGCCAGGACGCAGCCTCCTCTCGTCCCAGAGGGTGCCCGTCCCGGGGACGATCGTCCGGGAGCGCAGGCCGAGCGCCCGGAGCGCGGACGCCACGGCGGCGCGGATGCCCCCCGGGCCGCGCCGCCCGGCGCGAGCCTCGGCGAGATGCAGGAGGTCGCGCTCGAGTGCCTCGTTGCGCAGGCGGTGTGTCAACAGGAACGTTTCGGGATGCATGGTGTTCACGTCGGTCTCCTTCGTTCTCGTGTTCCGTTGCCAGCAGCAGACCGCGACACGGCAAAGGTCCGCCTGCGAGCTGGTAAATGGCCCTCAATAGCCGGGTGCCGCCCGCGGGCGGCGCCCGGCTCTGACGCTGGCCGGCGACCTAGCGAGGGCCCGTCTCACGGAGCTGCTCAGCGCGAAGCCGGAGCAACGCGACGACGTCGGCCGTCACCTGGAACGGGCTCCGCATCTCGGCCTCGCAGTCGACCGAGATCGCCGCGACAATCTCCCCGTCGACCTCGGCCACAAGGAGCGGCCACGTCGGCTGCGGTCTCTCCGACAGCTCCGCTAGCCGTGTAAGAGCTTCCTCGTCACCGGCGTTGCCACGGCGGATCGCGATCGTGTTCCGTCCGCGGATGGCCCGGGCGATCGAAGCCGGCATCGGCCTCGCGCGGCGCCGACGCCTCCACGCCGCGCGGGTGAGCGTCCGCGGCGCGGGCTTCGCGACCGGAGCGCGGTTCAGCTCTCGCGGGTATTCGATGGTCGTCATGTCTTCCTCCTTCGCACGATGTCGTGCGTCAGATGAGACTCGACCGCGGCAAAAAACTGGCCGTCGTCCGGTAAATGGGGACGCTACGCGTGCGAGAGATCCAGCGAATCGCCTGGCTCGAGGCCGGCGAGCGTACCGAGAGCGACGAGATCCTCGTCGCGCACCCACGCCGTACCGACCTGGCGGCCGCCCGAGCGGCGGACGGCGTTCCGGAGGGGAACGGCCCAGCGGTGCTCGATGAGCGCGAGCGCCGCCGCCGTGCCCGGCTCGATGGAACCGGCGACCGCCTTCACGTCGCCGTCATCGAACACGTGCCCGTCGGCGAGCTCCCGCGCTCCCCACACGGCGCCTGCCTCCATCCCGTCGGCACCTGCCGCACCCAGCCCGATCAGCGCGCCCACCGCCGCACCGAACGCGAGCGCCTCGTCGCGCGACAGATCGGAGCGCTGCACGGCCACGATCTCCCCGTCTTCGAGCCGTCGCACGACGAGGAGATCGACGAGGCGGATCACGTCGCCGTCGCGCAGCCGGTCGAGCTCGGCCCGGAGGTCCTCGCCGAGCTCGTCGCCCTCGAAGCCGAGGACGACGAGCTGAACCGGGCCCAGGCTCATACCCCGGCCATCCGGCTACGCGGCAACCTGCTGCTCCAGCTCCGCGCTCCACTCACCGGCGCTCGCGAGGACGTTCATGCGAGCGCGATGCAGGAACGCCGCCTGCGCCGCATCGACGTTCGCCGGCTCGCCGCCCCACGCCTGGAGCGCGGACGCCTGCAGCGCGCGGCCGTAGGAGAACGAGAGCGGCCACGGGCCGCCGACCCGGTTGATCGCGTTCAGGTTCGCCGTCGCCTCGACCTCCGACTGACCGCCGGAGAGGAACACGATGCCCGGCACGGCGGCGGGAGCGTGGCGCAGCAAGCAGTCGACCGTTAGCTCGGCGATCCGCTCGGCCGGGGCCTGGGTCGGGCAACCCTTGCCGGAGATGACCATGTTCGGCTTCAGTAGCGTCTCCTGGAGCTCGATGCCCTGCCGGTCGAGCTCGTCGTAGACGGAATGAAGCGTGCGGGCCGTCACGCCGTAGCACCGCTCGATCGTGTTGTCGCCGTCCATCAGCACCTCGGGCTCGACGATCGGCACCAACCCCGCCTCGTGGGAGAGCGCTGCGTAGCGTGCGAGGGCGTGTGCGTTGGCGTGGATACACGCCGACGAAGGAAGCCCGTCCCCGATGGTGATCACGGCGCGCCACTTCGTGAACCGGGCACCGAGGGCGTGGTACTCCGCGAGGCGCTCGCGGAGGCCGTCGAGACCCTCGGTCACCGTCTCCCCGGGGTGCAGCGCGAGAGCCTTGGCGCCGGTGTCGACCTTGATCCCGGGCACGACGCCCTTGGCCGCCAACAGTTTCGCGAAGGGCGTCCCGTCGTCGGCCGACTGGCGGATCGTCTCGTCGTAGAGGATCACTCCCCCGATGAAGTCCTCGAGCCCCGGGGCTGTGAAGAGCAGCTGGCGGTAGGCGCGCCGCTTCTCCTCCGTCGACTCGACACCGATCGAGTCGAAGCGCTTGGTGATCGTTCCGGTCGACTCGTCGGCGGCAAGGATCCCCTTGTGATCGGCGACGATCGCGCGGGCGATCGCATTCAACTCGGGCGCTGTCATCGGCGCTCTCCTTCTCTTCGCAGTCTCAGCACCTTCTCGGATGGATGGTAGGCGGCGATGCGCCGCACGGTGCCGGAGCGCGAGCGCATCACGACCGACTCGGTCTCGATCCCGGCCGCGCTCGCGCGCACACCCCGCAGGAGCGCCCCGCTGGTCACGCCCGTCGCCGCGACGAACAGGTCGTCCCCTGCGACGAGGTCGTCCTCGGTGAGCACGCGGTCGACGTCGAAGCCCGCCTCCACCAAAGCCTCGCGCTCGGCCGCGTCTCGTGGCCAGAGCCTGCCGCGCAGCGCGCCGCCGAGGCACTTGATCGCCGCGGCCGAGATCACCCCCTCCGGCGTGCCGCCGATGCCCATCAGCAGGTCGACCCCGGTGAACCCCTGAGCGGCGGCAATCGACGGGGCAACGTCGCCGTCGCGGATCAGGTTGACGCGCGCGCCGGCCTCGCGGAGCTCGGCGATGAGGTCGTCGTGGCGATCGCGCTCGAGCACGACGACCGTGACGTCGTTGACGTCCATCCCCTTGGCGGCGGCGACGCGGTTCACGTTCTCGGTCGGGGAGGCGTCGAGGTCGATCACGTCCGCCGCCTCGGGCCCGACGGCGATCTTGTCCATGTACATGGCTGCGCCGGGGAAGAACATCGTGCCCCGTTCGGCGACGGCGATCACGGAGATCGCGTTCGGCATCCCGAGTGCGGTCAGCCGCGTGCCTTCCAACGGGTCGACTGCGACGTCGACCTCAGGACCGTCGCCGGCGCCCACCTCCTCGCCGTTGTAGAGCATCGGTGCCTCGTCCTTCTCGCCCTCGCCGATGACGACGACACCGCGCATGGAGACGGTGTTGATCATCAGGCGCATCAGGTCGACGGCCGCTTTGTCGGCAGCGTTCTTCTCGCCGCGGCCGATCCAGCGTGCGGCGCCCATGGCCGCGGCCTCCGTCACCCGGACGAGCTCCAGTGCGAGGTTGCGGTCTGGTGCAGCGGTGCTCACGACTCGCCCGATCCTACTCGGGCCACGGCCTCGGTGAAGGGGCCGGCGGGCTCTAGCGCGACCACGGCGAGCCCGGCGGCGAGGACGAGCCCACCGCCCGCGAGCGTCCCGGCCGAGAGCGGCTCGTCGAGAAGCGTCGCGGCGAGGAGGACGGCGGCCACGGGTTCGAGGAACGTGAGGATGCCGGCCGCCTGGGCGGTCACGTGGCGAAGCAGCGCCGCGTACGCGAGCGTAGAGAGCCCGGTGAACACGACCCCGAGCGCGAACACCGCCCACCACTCCCCGGCACCGCTCGGCAGCACCCGGCCGGCGAAAAGCAGGATCGGGGCGATCGCGAGCGCGCCCACGAGGCAGTCCCAGAAGGCGACGGTCAGCGGAGGGACGTCGTCGAGCAGGAGCCGCTTCGAGATCACGACGAGCGCGGCGTAGGTGGCTGCAGAGCCGAAACCTGCCGCGACCGCGAGGGGCGAGAACCCACCCCCGCCACCGTTGCCGCCGAGCACGACGAGGGCGATCCCCGCACCGCCCACGAGCACGCCGCCGAGCGCGACGTAGCTCAACCGCTCCGGCAGGAACAGCGGCGCGACGACGGCGAGCAGGATCGGCGCGGTGAAGAAGGTGAGCACGGCGAGGGCGACCGAGCCGAGCTTCACGGCCTCGAAGAAGAGGAGCCAGTGCGCTCCCTGCACGATGCCGAGCAGCACGAGGCCCGGCAACTCGCGGCCGGGGCGGAGCGAGCGGCGCGCGAGCAGCGCCACCAGCGCCAGCGTGGCAGCGGCGAGCGCGAGGCGCAGGAACGCGAGCGCCTCGGCGCCGAGGTCGACTGCGGCGGCGAGGACGGCGATAAAGCCCCATGAGGCGGCGAGCCCGGCGAGCGCGAGATTCCACCGCACCGCCCGATCCTATGAGCGCCCTGACCTTGCAACAGTCTGTTGCAAGGTCAGGCGCCTACATGCGGTCGGGGGCCTCGACGCCGATCAGGTCGAGGGAGCGCGCGACGACCGTCTTCGTGGCCACGCAGAGACCGAGGCGGAAGGCCTCGTTCGCCGAGCCGAGCACCTTGTGGTGGTGGTAGAAGCGGTGGAAGTCGTCGGCGACGCGGATCGCGTAGTTCGGGATCGCATGGGGCGCGCGGCGCTCGGTAGCCTCGGCGACGACCTGCGGGAACTCCGCGAGCCGCTTGACGAGGTCACGCTCCTCCGTCGCGAGGGCGACGGGTGTCTCCGCCGCCGGCTCGGCGCCGGAGGCGTTGCGCAGGATGCCCGCGATGCGGGCGTGGGCGTACTGCACGTAGTAGACGGGGTTCTTCTGCGTCTTCTCCGCGGCGAGGTCGACGTCGATCTCGATCGTCTGGTCGTGTCCGCGGGCGACGAGGTACCAGCGGGCGGCGTCGACGCCGATCTCGTCCATGAAGTCGTCGAGGAAGACGACGTCGCCGCGCCGCTTCGACATCTTCGTCGCCTAGCCGTGGCGCGTCAGGTGAACGAGCTGGTAGATCAGCACCTCGACCGCGTCGCGTGGGTGTCCGAGCATCTCGGCGAGAGCCTGGAGACGCGCGACGTAGCCGTGATGATCCGCGCCGAGCACGTAGACGAGGCGGTCGAAGCCCCCGGCCAGCTTGCGGCGGATGTACGCGGCGTCGGCGCCGAAGTAGGTGGGCGTGCCGTCCGAGCGGATGAGCACGCGATCCTTCTCGTCGCCGTAGGCGCTGGTGCGCGCCCACACGGCGCCCTCGGACTCGTAGGTCTCGAGCAGCGGTAAGGCTGCGGGGATCTCGGTCTCGAACTCACTCTGCCGTTCGCACGTGTCGAAATGGATACGGAAGCGGCCGAGCGATGCTTCGATCCTGGCCAGCATCCTGGGCACCGGGTCACCGTCCTCGGCGGCGAGCTCGACGAGGTAGTCGCCGCGATACCCGTCCTCGGGCGGCTCCTCGCCCCGGCGGACCGCGTCGACCGACTCGCGGAACCGATCCATTTGCGCGCCGGCGTCGTTGTAGTAGTACTCGCGCTCGATCCGGTGGCCCGCGAAGGACAGCAGACGCGCGACGGAGTCGCCGTACGCGCCGTTCCGCGCCGAGGCGACGGTGATCGGCCCGGTCGGGTTCGCCGAGACCATCTCGACCTGGATCCGCTCGGGAGCCGACGCCGAGCCGCTCCCGAACGCGTCCCCGACGGCGAGTATCCGCGCTAGCGCACCGGTGAACCACTCGTCGGCGAGGAACAGGTTGAGGAAGCCCGGGCCGGCGACCTCGGCACGCTCGACCATCGGCAGAGTGGCCGCGGCCGTCGCGAGCTTCGCAGCGACGTCCCGCGGCGACTGCCGGCCCGCGCCGGCCAGCTGCAACGCGACGTTCGTCGCGTAGTCGCCGTGAGCCGGATCACCCGGTCGCTCGAGCCGGACGGGCGACTCCGCGAGCGCGGAGATCTCCTCGGTGAGCTGGGCGACGGGGTCCATGGAGCAACGGACGATAGCCGCCTACGGGACGGCGCCCGGCTCCTAGCGGCGGGCGGGGATGTGCGCAGGTGCGAGCAGGGCCTCGAGGCGGGCGATCTCGACGTGCGTGCCGACACCGATCACCACGTCGCCGGCCTCGAGCGCCGCGTCGGGTGAGGGCGTCACGTCGAGCGAGCCGTCGGTCTTCCGGATGGCGACGATCATCGCTCCCGTCGCATCGCGCACGCGCAGCTCGCTGATCGTCCTGCCGGCCGCCTCGCAGGTGGCGTCGATCTCGATCTCCTCGAAGCGCAGCTCTGGACCTCCGTGCGTGGACACGATGTCGAGAAAGTCAGCGACTTGCGGCTTGAGCACGAGGTTGGCGATCTGCAGACCCGCACGCGAGTACGGCTCGACAGTCCGATCGGCGCCCGCCAGACGGAGCTTGCGCGCCGCGGGCTCGTCGGAGGCCCGGGCGACGATGAACAGGTCCGGTCGGCTGGCCCGAGCCGAGAGGGTGATGAAGAGGTTGCTCTCGTCGGAGTCGGCGGAGGCGACGAGCGCCCGCGCGCGCGAGAGGCCGGCGCGCTCGAGGTCGTCGTCCCGCGTCCCGTCCCCTTGGACGACGAGCCGCCCCTCGGATCGGCGAGCTCGACCGACTCCGGCGTCACGTCGAGAACGACGTGCGGGCTCCCCTGGGACGTCGAACTCCTCGGCGATCCGGCGGCCGACGCGGCCGTAGCCGCAGATGATCGTATGGTCGCGCAGCTGCTCGATCGTCCTCCGCCTCCTTCGCTCCCCGAACCGGTCGGACAGCACACCCTGGGCGATCAGCTCGACCACCGCCCCCGCGAGGTAGAGGAAGATTGCCACGCCCGCGAGCAGCAGGGCGACGGAGAAGAGCTCGGCGGCGGTACCGCTCCGGCTTCGTGTCGAGCCCGGTGAGCGTCGTGGTGACGACGGCCCGGTAGAAGCGAGCTCGACCACCCCTCGTCGAGGAGGAACCGGAAGACGACGGTGCCGACGGCGAGGACGAGCGCGAACGCGCCGAGCGCGTGGAAGAAGCGACGGAAGCTGAAGTCGGGCAGGCCGCCATCCTACGACGGCTCGGTCGTCTGCTTCCCGCCCCCGAGATGCGAGCCGGAGAGCGCCGCGCGGGACGGCCGACGTCAGTCGAGGGCCGCGACGGCGGCCCGCTTGGGCTTCGTCACCGGGCCGACCTGGATGCCCTCGCGCTGCAGCGACGCGGCGACTTCCTCGCGCGCCTTGTAGATCCGCCACTTCACGGTCGCGAGCGTGATCTCCAGGGAGTCCGCGATCTCCACGTACGACAGCCCGACGACGTCGCGGAGGAGCAGCGCCATCTTCAGGTCGACGTTGAGGTTCTCCACGGCGCGCCAGACCGCGTCGATCGCCTCGGAGCGCTCGTACGGCGCGTCCACGACCTCGAGCGGCGCGATGTCGTCGAGCGTGACGACCGACCGCGGGCGGCGCTCGAGCGCCCGCAGCTCGTCGAGAACGCGGTTCTTCGTCACCTGGAAGAGCCAGGTCGTGAAGCGCGAGCGGAGCGAGAAGCCCGGCAGCCCCTGGTAGACCCGCAGGAAGACCTCCTGCGTCAGGTCCTCGGCCAGCGAGCGGTCGCCGACGAGGCGCAGCACGTAGTTGAAGACCGGCTGCTCGTACGTGCGAAGGATGATCGAAAAGGCTCGCTCGTCCCCACGCTGGGCTTTGCGAAGTACTCCGAGGTCAGGCTGCGGCAGAGCCAATCCGCTGGCGAGTGTACAGCCGAAACCGGCATAGACACAGGAAATTTACGAGTCGCTGAAATGTCAGCGATTACTCAGCTGATCGTCCGGTTGGACAACGAGCGAGCGTCCCGTCATCGCCGCAGGCTCCGGGAGGTCGAGCAGGTCGAGCACGGTAGGCGCGAGATCGGCGAGCGCGCCGCCCTCGCGCAGCTCGACGCCCTCGAGCGTGAGCACGAGCGGCACGGGGTTCGTCGTGTGCGCCGTGTGCGGGCTGACGCCATCCTCCTCGAGCATCTGCTCGGCGTTGCCGTGGTCGGCCGTCACAAGGCAGACGCCGCCTGCCTCCTCCGTCGCCTCGAGAACCGTGGCCAGGCAACGGTCGACTGTCTCCACCGCGGCGATCGTCGCCGGGATCGAGCCCGTGTGCCCGACCATGTCCGGATTGGCGAAGTTGATCACCGCGAAGCCGTAGCCGTCGCCGATCGCCGCTGCGAACTGCTCGGTGACGTCGAGGGCGGACATCTGGGGCTGGTGGTCGTAGCTCGGGACGTCGCGCGGCGAGGGAACGAGGATCCGCGTCTCGCCCCGGCGCGGCTCCTCCTCGCCGCCGTTGAAGAAGTACGTCACGTGGGCGTACTTCTCGGTCTCTGCCATGTGCAGCTGGCGCAGCCCGCGGCGGCGAGCGCGTCGGCGAGCGTGTCGCGCACCTCCTGCTCGTCGAAGGCGACGGCGCAGTCGAGGTCGTCGGCGTACCGGGTCATGGTCGTCAGGTCGACGAGGAGGTCGCGGAGCCGCCGCGAGAGCTGCCGGGCGCGGTCCGGGCGGAAGTTGAAGAAGATGGAGGCGTCGCGAGCCGGCTCGAGCCGCGGCCGGCCGGCGAGCACGATCGGCTCGATGAACTCGTCGGTCAGGCCGGCGTCGTAGCTCGCCTGCACGGCGTCGACCGGGTCGTCGGCGACCGTGCCCGCGCCGAGACAGATCGCATCGAGCGCCAGCTCGGTGCGCTCCCAGCGCTGGTCGCGATCCATCGCGTAGTAGCGGCCGACGACGGTCGCGATCCGCTCTGCCGGGAAGCTCGGCCAGATCGGAGACGGACGAGTGCGGCGACACGTCGCGACCGTCGGTGAAGGCGTGGATCCACGTGCGGTCGGTCATCCCCTCGCGCCGGGCGAGCTCGAGCAGGGCGCGGAGATGATCGATGTGGGAGTGGACGCCGCCGTAGGAGACGAGCCCGAGCAGGTGCACGTCGCCGTCGCTCTCGCGGGCGCGACGGAACACGCCGAGCAGCGCCTCGTTGTCGAAGAACGTGCCGTCGGCGACGGCCGCGCTTACGCGCACGAGATCCTGGAGGAGGATCCGTCCCGAGCCGATCGTGAGGTGCCCGACCTCGGAGTTCCCCATCTGGCCGTCGGGCAGGCCGACGGCACCGCCGGAAGCTGCGAGCTGCGTGTGCGGGTAGCGCTTCCACAACGCGTCGAAGACGGGCGTCTCCGCCAGCTCGACGGCGTTGCCCGGGCCGGGAGGCGCCAGACCCCAGCCGTCGAGGATCACGAGCGTGACCAGCGTTACGTGGCGGCGCGGCAAATGGCGGCGAACGAGTCGGGATCGAGGGACGCGCCGCCGACGAGCGCGCCGTCGACGCCGGGCTGGGCGAGCAGCTCGGCGGCGTTGTCGGGCTTGACCGAGCCGCCGTAGAGCACGCGGGTCGGGTGTAGCTCCTTGATCAGGGCGTGCGCCTCACCTGCCAGCTCCGGCGTGGCTGTCTTCCCGGTGCCGATCGCCCAGACGGGCTCATACGCGATCACGAGGCCCTGGTGCCGCGGCAGAACGGAGACCTGCCGGCGCAGTACTGCCTCGGTCTCACCCGTCTCGCGCTCGGCCTCGGTCTCGCCGACACACGCGATCACGCCGAGCCCAGCGTCGAGCGCCGCCTCGGCCCGCAGCCGCGTCGTCTCGTCGGTCTCGCCGAAGTAGAGGCGGCGCTCGGAGTGGCCGACGATCGCACCGACGACGCCGGCTTCGAGCAGCAGCGCGGCCGACACCTCGCCGGTGAAGGCCCCCTCTTCGGCCCAGTGCACGTTCTGCGCATAGACGGGCACTCCACGCCCGACGGCGGCGCCGAAGGAGACGAACGGCGGTGCGATCGACGACCTCGACCGCGCCGGGAGGCTCGAAGGCGTCGAGGAACGCAGAGGTAGCTGCCGGCCCGTTGAACATCTTCCAGTTGGCAGCCACGAGCTTCACGACGGGATCACGGCCACGCCGGGGAGCTCCTTCCCTTCGAGCAGCTCGAGCGAGGCGCCGCCACCGGTGGAGACCCACGAGATGCGGTCCGCCAGCCCAAGCTCCTGGATCGCCCGAACGGAGTCTCCGCCGCCGACGACCGTGTAGCCGTCGACGGCCGCCACGGCCTCAGCCACGGCTTTCGTGCCCCCGGCGAAGCGCGGCCATTCGAAGACGCCCATCGGGCCGTTCCAGAAGACGGTCTTAGCGTCGCGGATCAGATCCCCGAAGCGCTGGCTGCTCTCAGGCCCGATGTCGAGCCCCAGCCAGCCCTCCCGCAGCCCGTCGTAGGGAGCGACCTCGGCGTCGGCGTCCTCCTCGAACGCGTCGGCCGCGATCACGTCGGTGGGGAGCACGACCGGAAAGGGCAGCGGATTGGCAGCGCGGAGCTCCTCCGCCATCTTGCCGCCCACGATCACACTGTCGGCGCGCCCACCGAGGTGCTCCAGGACGCCGAGCTTGTCCTCGACCTTCGCGCCTCCCGCGACGAGCAGGAACGGCCGCTCGACCTCGCCGAGCAGCCGGCCGAGGTGCTCGAGCTCCTGCAGGAGCAGCAAGCCCGCGTAGGCCGGAAGGAGCTCGGCGACGCCGACCGTGGAGGCGTGCGCGCGGTGCACGGAGCCGAAGGCGTCCTGCACGAAGAGCTCCTGGCCCTCAGCGAGCCGGCGGGCGGTCTCCGGGTCGTTGGCCGTCTCGCCCGGGTCGAAGCGCGTGTTCTCGAGCACGTGGAGGCGTTCGTCGGGCAGCAGCGAACGCAATCTCGACTCCACGGGCTCGATCGCCAACGCGGGATCGGGGCCCTTGGGACGACCGAGGTGCGAGCACAGCGTGACGGCAGCGGCGCCGCGCTCGAGGAGCCGGTTCAGGGTGGGCAACGCGGCGCGGATCCGAGTGTCGTCCGCCACGTGCCCGTGCTCGAGCGGCACGTTGAGATCGGCTCGGACGAGCACGCGCCGCCCCGCGACGTCGGCGGTCTCCACGGACCGGGGCAGCCTCAAGGCAACGGGCGCTGCACGAGATCCACGAGCCGGCACGAGTACCCCCACTCGTTCCACGCGGGGGAACCCATGGTTCCCCCACGAGCCCCCTCCTTGGGGCTCACGGGAGCAACCTCTGCACGAGATCCACGAGCCGGCACGAGTACCCCCACTCGTTGTCGTACCAGCCGAAGACCTTCGCCATCGAGCCGTGGACCATCGTCAGCTGCGAGTCGACGATGCACGAGTGCGGGTCGTGGACGATGTCGGTGGAGACGAGCGGATCCTCGCTGTAGAGCATGATTCCGTGCAGCGGACCGTCGGCGGCTGCGCGGTACGCGGCATTCACCTCCTCGGCCGTGACATCGCGCCCGAGCCGGACGACGAGGTCGGTGATCGAACCCGTCGCCACGGGGGCGCGGACGGAGATCCCGTCGATCTTCCCCTGCAGATGCGGCAGCACGACGCCGATCGCCTTCGCGGCACCGGTGGAGGTGGGAATCAGGTTGATCGCGGCGGCGCGTGCGCGCCGCAGGTCCTTGTGGGGCAGGTCGAGGATCTGCTGGTCGTTCGTGTACGCGTGGATCGTGGTCATGAACCCGCTCTCGATACCGGCCAGGTCGTCGAGCACCTTCGCCAGTGGCGCGACGCAGTTCGTCGTGCAGGACGCGTTGGAGACGACGTCGTGCTGGGCCGGGTCGTACGCGTCGTCGTTGACGCCGAGCACGATCGTGATGTCGGGCTCGGTCGCCGGCGCCGAGATGACCACCTTCTGCGCTCCGGCATCGAGGTGCTTCTGAGCGCTCGCGCGATCGGTGAAGAACCCCGTCGACTCGAGCACGACGTCGACGCCGAGCTCACCCCACGGCAGCGCGCCGGGCTCCCGCTCGCTCAGCATCTTCATCTCCTCGCCGCCGGCGCGGATCACGCCGTCGCCGAGCGAGACGTCACCGGGGAACCGGCCGAGGACGCTGTCGTACTTGAGGAGGTGCGCCATCGTCCTGGCGTCGCCGAGGTCGTTGAGGGCGACGATCTCGATTGGCGCGTCGAGCTGCTGCTGGGCGCGAAAGAAGTTCCGACCGATCCGGCCGAAGCCGTTGATGCCGACCCGTACTGCCATCCGATCCTCGCTCTCTCCTCGCTGCCGTTGAGGGCGAGTCTATCCCCGTCAGCAAGACCCCCAATCTCGCAGCAGCCGCGGCGGACACGTCGCTCGTTTCCGTCGAGGAGATTGGTTGGGCACGGCGGGCGGCCCCCTTCAGGCATCTCCGCGCGGTCGAGAGGAGGCGCTTCTCGGGCCCGCGGGCGGGCCCCTTCAGGGATTTCGCGCGGTCGAGAGGAGGCGGTCTCGGGCCCGCGGGCGGGCCCCTTCAGGGATTTTCAGCGCGGTCGAGAATCCGCGAGAGCGGATTCTCGACCTTGCGCCCCAAAGGAGGGTGGGTAGGGAGAGGAGCTCCGAGGACTGATCTCCTCCCCCACTTGCGCGCTCCGGCACCAGACGGCGGACGGGGTCTGGATCCACCGCCCGGGAGCGCGAACCCACCCGTGGAGGGAGTATGAGTCCCAGCGCACGATTCCTCAACTACTCCTCCCCTACTCCTCCCCGAGTCGCACGACTCTGGTCAGCCGGCGCTGCATCCCCGCCTTGGTCGCCGGCGGCTCCGCGCGCTCCGCCAACTCCCGCAGGGACAGGGTCGGGTGGCGCAGCCGGAGCTCAGCGGCCTCCCGCACCGGCCCTGGGAGACGTGGCAAGGCGCCGTCTGCCCGCAGCCGCCGTGCGGCCTCGAGTTGCCGTTGCGCGGCTCGTCCAGCCCGCACGAGATTCGCGTGGTCCGCGTTGGCGAGGCGGTTCGCCTGCGCACGGAGCTCGGCGACGACGGCGCGCTCCTCCAGGGCCAGGACCGCGTCGACGGCACCCGCGGCAGCGAGGAAGGCCTCCACGACATCCCAGCTCTTCGCGTAGGCGACCGCGTGGCTCGACCGCTCGAGGACGCGGAGCCGGATGCCTTCCATGGAGGCGACGACCCGCAGGAACGCGGCGGCGGACGGCGTCGCGGTGCGGAGCTCGAGATGCGGGCCGCGACCGAGCGAGAGCGTGCCTCCGCCGAGGAACGCGCCACGCAGGTAGGCACCGCGGCAGCAGCTCCGTGCGACGATGCGACCCGGCGGACGTTCGAGCGGCCGTCCCTCGCGATCGAGGATCCCGGCCTCCGCGACCACCGCGAGCGCGCGTTCGTCGCCCGCGACGTGCAGCTGATACCTCGTCTCGCGCCCGAACGCCTGCCGGCGGTACGTCCGGATCTCGGAAGGCACGCGGAGCTCGTCGAGCAGCGACCGCGACCGCCGCGCGACTGCGGAGCTGGCGAAGTCGAGGTGCAGCGCGAGAGCGCCTCGACCGCGCAGGTGGAGCGTGCCGGCCGCGTGGAAGAACGCGGCGAGCTCGGCGAGACGATCGCAGCGCCGTCCGGGGGCGATGGCCGCGAGCTCGTCGCGCGCGTCGCCGCCGAGCGTGCCGGCGCTCACAGCGTCACGCCCTCGAGGGCGAGCAGCCTCCGCTTGACCCCGACGCCCGATGGGCCGTAGCCGCCGATGCCGTCGGCGGCGACAACCCGATGACACGGCACGACGAGCGCGAAGCGGTTCCGTGCACAGAAGGATCCCGCGGCGCGTGCGGCCCGTGGTCGATCCGCGAGCGCCGCGAGCTCCCCGTACGACACGACCTCCCCCCACGGGACGGAGCGCAACGCCCGGAGCAGCGCGTGCTCGAAGTCGGTGCACCACGACTCGTCGACCGGCACGTGGTCGTACGCGGTCACGTTGCCGCCGAGGTGGCGCTCCACGCGGCGGCACAGATCCGGCACGAATCCGTTTCCCTCTCGTGACTGGTTCGCCGGTAGCCTGACTGCAAGGGGACTCGCGTCCCCCATGGGGGGCGCTGGTCCCGACTGCCATTCGGCCACGTCCCCACCGGACACGCCGATGCTCCCCGGCAGGTCGTGCGCTACGAGCACGCCGTCTCCGAGCCACACCTCGCCCACGCCCCAACCTTCGACCGTGTAGCGGTGCCGCGTCACGCGCACCGTTCCGACTTTACAATCGCGCCGTGAGCGCTCCCGGCCTCTTCCGGCCGCCACCCGCTGTCAACGAGCCCGTCAGGGAGTATGCGCCCGGCAGCCCCGAACGCGCCGAGCTCCAGCAACGGCTCGAGCAGCTGGCGGGCGAGCGGTTGCACGTGCCGCTCGTGATCGGCGGCGAGCGCGTCGAGTCGGGCACGACGTTCGAGGCCGTGATGCCGCACCGCCGTGCGCACGTGCTCGCCGACGTGGAGAGAGGTAGCGCGGAGCACGTCGAACGTGCGATCGCGGCCGCGCGAGACGCGCACAGGGTCTGGTCGCGCCTGCCGTGGCACGAGCGCGTCTCGATCTTCCTCCGGGCCGCCGAGCTGCTCTCCGGCCCGTGGCGCTCGACCCTGAATGCGGCCACGATGCTGAACCAGTCGAAGACCGTCCACCAGGCGGAGATCGACGCCGCCTGCGAGATCTGCGACTTCTGGCGCTTCAACGTCGACTACCTCGTCCGCGTCTACGAGGAGCAGCCGGTGTCCTCACCGGGCGTGTGGAACAGGCTCGAGTACCGGCCGCTCGAGGGTTTCGTGTTCGCGATCAGCCCGTTCAACTTCACCGCGATCGGCGCCAATCTGACGTCCTCGCCGGCGCTGATGGGGAACACCGTCGTCTGGAAGCCCGCGTCGTCCGCCGCGCTCTCCGCCTGGTACACGCTGCGGCTGCTCGAGGAGGCGGGGCTGCCGCCCGGGGTGATCAACCTCGTCTTCGGCCCCGGTGCCGAGATCGGCGACGCCGCCCTCACGAGCCCCGAGCTCGCCGGTGTGCACTTCACCGGCTCGACCGGCGTCTTCAACCACATCTGGAGCACGATCGGCGGCAAGGCCGGCAGCTACCGCAACTACCCCCGCATCGTCGGCGAGACCGGCGGCAAGGACTTCATCCTCGCCCACCCGTCGGCGAACGCCGAGGAGGTGGCGACCGCGATCGTGCGCGGCTCGTTCGAGTATCAGGGTCAGAAGTGCTCCGCGTCGTCTCGGCTCTACATCCCGTCCAACCTCTGGCCTGAGGTGGAGGGGCGCCTGCAGGAGGACATCGCGTCGATCCGCATGGGCGATGTGCGCGACTTCTCGAACTTCATGGGGGCCGTGATCGACGGCTCGAGCTATCGCACGCAGACCGAGGCCATCGCAGAGGCGAAGCGAGCGGGCGCCGAGATCGTCGCCGGCGGCGAGACCGACGACAGCGAGGGCTGGTTCGTGCAGCCCACCGTGATCAAGACCGAGGACCCGGGCTTCCGGCTGATGCGCGACGAGTTGTTCGGGCCTGTCGTGACCGCCTACGTGTACGACGAGAAGCGCTGGGACGACACGCTCGAGCTGGTCGACGAGACCGCGCCCTACGCGCTGACCGGCGCCGTCTTCTCGGGCGATCGCTACGCGATCGACCAGGCGCAGGCGGCCCTGCGTTACGCGGCCGGGAACTTCTACGTCAACGACAAGCCGACCGGCGCCGTCGTCGGCCAGCAACCGTTCGGCGGCGCGCGCGCCTCGGGCACGAACGACAAGGCCGGCTCGATGTGGAACCTGATCCGCTGGGTCAGCCCTCGCACGATCAAGGAGACACTCGTGCCCGCGACGGACTACCGCTACCCGTTCCTGCAGCCGGACGCATAGTCCCGCTGCTACCCGGCCTCGTGCTGGCCGGGGCCGCGGCGGCCGTCGCGCTCGGGCTCGCCGAGCTCCTCGAGTGGCTGCCGCCGTTCGTCCTCTGCGTCGCCCTCGGCATTCTGCTCGCGAACGTCGGGCTCGTCCCGGCTAGTGCCCGAGCCGGCCTGGCGTTCGCGTCCGGGACGCTGCTCCGGGCGGGTGTCATCCTGCTCGGCTTCGACCTCGCGTTCCCCGACGTGCTCCAGCTCGGCGCGAAGGCGCTCGCGGTGGTCATCGGGGTGGTGACGATTACGTTCGCCGGCACGTTGTGGGCGGGCCGGCGGCTCGGGATCCCCGGCGATCTCCCGCTTCTCGTCGCGTGCGGCTTCTCCATCTGCGGCGTCTCGGCGATCGCCGCCGCGAACGGCGTGGTCGAGGCGGACGAGGACGAGGTCGCGTATGCGGTCGCGCTCGTGACGCTGTGCGGCACGCTCGCGATCGTCACGCTGCCGCTGCTACGCGAACCGCTCGGGCTCGACGCGGAAGCCTACGGCGCGTGGGTGGGCGCCAGCGTGCACGACGTCGGTCAGGTCGTGGCCACGTCCTCGACCGCCGGTGCCGTGAGCCTGGCGACCGCGATCGTCGTCAAGCTGACACGGGTGCTCCTGCTTGCGCCGCTCGTCGCCGGGCTCGCGCTCGTGCGGGGGCGCAGCATGCGGATGCGCGGAGGCGCCGTCGTGCCTCCGTTCCTGCTCCTCTTCATCGGCGCGATTGCGATCGCGAGCCTCGGCGTCCTGGGGGAGGACGCGATCGACACGATCGACGCCGCCCGGACCGCGCTCTTCTGTGCCGCGCTCTTCGCCATCGGGACACGTGTCCGCCTGACGCGGCTCGTTCAGCTCGGCGGTCGGCCGTTGGCGCTCGGCCTCGGCTCCTGGGTGCTGATCGCCGTGATCGCCTACGCCGGCGTCCGCATCGCCTGGATGTGACCCGCTTGTCTGGCCGTAACTCGAGCGTCGTCAGGCTCGCAGCAGCGGCACGACCCGCCGACCCAGGAGCTCGATCCCTGCGAGCACCGTTCGCCCCTGCGGCGTGCCGAGCTCCACACGATCGGCACCCGCGTCCCAGAGCCGCTCCACGTGGACGGCTACCTCCTCGGGCGTGCCCGCAATCGCGAAGCGATCGAGCGGCGTTTCCTGGCCGGGCTCGAGCTCGATCGTCGGATCGAGGCCGGCCACGACCCCGAGGTACGGCGTCACGGCTGCCCGTGCCCGCCGGCGCGCCCACGCGCCGTCCTCATCGACGGCGGATACGCACCCGACGACGATCCTCGTCGCCTGAGTGCCCAGCCACTCGCGCACGACCGGGATCAGCTCGGGGTTGGCCGTCCCGCCGACCTTCAGCTCGTCAGCGACCGTGCCTGCCCAGGCAGCGGTGCGCCGCCCCCAGGTCCCGATCGTGAGCGGAACCGCGGCTCGCACCGGCGCGGTCTCCAGTCCGGCACCGGGCGCAAGCATGAACCGCTTGCCCGCAAAGCCCGCGCGATCACCCGCCAGCAGCCGCCGCACGACCTCGACGGCCTCCTGCAGGCCGGCCAAGGGCCGCTTCTCGTCGAGCCCGAGCCGGTCGAGCCAGGCACCCTTGACGAGTCCGAGGTAGGCCCGCCCGTCCGACGCCCGATCGAGCGCGGCGATCTGCCCGGCGATCTCCACCGGGTGCAGCGTGAACGGGTTCAGCGCGGCCGGGCCGAGGCGCACGCGCTGGGTCGCCGCAGCGAGCCAGAGCAGTGGCGCGATTGCCGGCGGGTAGAGCAGGTCGTGGTAGACGGACAGCACGTCGAACCCGGCTGCCTCGGCAACGCGACCGATCGCGGCCGCCTCCTCAGGTCCGAGGTCCGATTGCAGCCCGAGCCCGAGCTCCTGCTGGCGCTTGTGTTTCTGTGCCACAGGCCGCTTTACGTCAGATCCTCCGTGCGCAGTGCCCGCTCGCCGAGCCGCTCGATGCGCATCACGACCCGCTCGTCGGGGTCGGGGCAGCAGACGAGGGCGTCGTGCTCGAGCCAGTCCCCGTCGGGCAGGCGCCGCATCTTCGCGGGGAGCAGCGGCAGCACCGCCGAGAGGGCGAAAAGGCAGAAGTGTTTTCCCTCGGGGATGCGCACCCGGCTCGACTCTGTGACCTCGAAGTGGTCGCCCACCTCGAGCCCGCACACCGAGCGGCCCTCGATCCGCTCGACGGTCACGCGCAGGTCGTAGAGACGCATCTCGGTCATGCCGTCTTCTACCGCACGATTCACGGGCGCGCCTGAGCATCCCGAAACAGGCCCGCCCGCGGGCCAGGAGCTTCCTCCCCCGGCGTCGCAGAAATCCGTGCACGCAGATCGAGGGCGCTCAGTACCGTGCGCGCATGCAGACCGTGCTTCACGCCGTTGAGGCGTTCTGGCGCTACCTCGCCTCGGTCGAGCTGCTGCCGCTCGCGCTCGGCATCGGCTGCCACGTGGTCAAGACGCTCTGTACCTCGCGCGCCTGGCGCAACGTCCTCAGTGCCGCCTATCCGGAGGCCCGTGTGCGCTGGCGCTCGATCTGGGCGGCGTACCTGGCGGGCGTGGGCGTGAACGCGATCATCCCAGCCCGGGCCGGGGACGTTGTCCGCGTCGTCCTCGCCCATCGCGCGATTCCCGGCGCGTCCTACACGACGATCGTGAGCTCGACGGTCGTGCTCGTCCTCGTGGACTCGGCGCTCGCCATTCTTCTGTTCGCGTTCGCGCTCACGCAAGGACTGCTGCCCAGCCTCGACTCGCTGCCCGATCTGCCCGCCTTCGACTTCGCGTGGCTGTTCCGGCAGCGCCTGACCGCGGAGCTCGTGATCGTCGCGCTCGTGCTGGCGCTCATCGTGCTCGTCGTGATCGTGCGGGAGCGCTGGGACGAGTTCCGCGACCGGGTCGGACGCGCCTTCACTGTCTTCTCGCCGCCGTCCCGCTACCTCCACACGGTCGTACCCTGGCAACTCGCCGACTGGGCCTGCCGCCTCGCCACGATCTGGTTCTTCCTGGGTGCGTTCGGCATCGATCAGACCGTGCGGAACGTGCTCCTCGTGCAGGTGACGCAGAGCCTGGCAACACTGCTCCCGATCAGCCCGGGGGGAGTCGGCACCGAGCAGGCGTTCATCGTCGTCGTCTTCCGCGACATCGCCGCGAAAACGGCTGTGCTCGCCTTCAGCGTCGGCATGAAGGTAACGCTGACCGTCGTCAACGTGGCGCTCGGCTTCGCAGCGCTCCTGCTCACGCTGGGGACGGTGCGCTACCGGCGCGTCGTGGACGACGCCCGCCCGCCCGCCGCCGACGGCGCAGAGCCGGGCTGAGGCCCGGCCGAACCAGCAGAGCCGGGCTGAGGCCCGGCGGGCCCCGCAGAGCCGGGCTGCGGTCCGGCGGGCCCTGCCTTGTGCAGCTGCGCGTAGACCGCACGCGCGGTACGCGCCGGCAGCCCCGGCACCCCCTCGAGCTCCTCCTGCGTCGCGTCGAGGAACCGGTCGGCGGAGCCGAAGTGCCGCAGGATCGCACGTCGTCGCGCCGGCCCGATCCCCTCCAGCCCGTCGAAGATCGACTCGAACGCGCGCGTGTCGCGGCGCTTGCGGTGGTGGGTGAGGGCGAACCGGTGTGCCTCGTCGCGGATCCGCTGCAGGAGCTGCAGCCCCGGATCGTGCCGCTCGAGCCTGATCGGGTACGGGTTGCCGGGCACGAACACCTCCTCCTCGCGCTTCGCCAGCGCCACCACGGCGGTCCGCGGGAGCTCGTAGGTCTGCGAGATCGCCTCCAACGCCGCCGCCAGCTGCCCTCGGCCGCCGTCGATCACGACGAGGTTGGGCACCGAGGCGAAGCTCTCGTCCCAGCGCTCCGGCGACGTCGCGTCACGCAGGCGCGCGAAGCGCCGCGAGACGGCCTGCGCCATCGACGCGAAGTCGTCCTGCCCGTCCAGGTCGTGCATGCCGAACGAGCGGTAGTGCGAGCGCCGCGGCTGCGCATCCTCGAACACTGCCAGCGAGGCCACGATCTCGCTGCCCTGGATGTTCGACACGTCGAAGCACTCGATCCGTACGGGCAGGCTCTCGAGGTTGAGCGTCTCGCGGAGCTGCTCGAGCGCTTCGATCCTCCGCTGGCGTTGCTGCTCGGCAGCCGTCGCCCGGTGCTCGAGCGCGAGCGCCGCGTTATCGGCCGCCAGCGCGGCGAGCCGGCGCTTCTCGCCGCGCTGCGGCACCCGCACCTCGACTCGCGTGCCACGGAGATCGGAGAGGAACCGCGCGAGCGGCGCCGTGTCCTCGAGCTCGGCCGGCACGAGCACCTCCGGAGGTACCGTGGGCGCGGCGGAATAGTACTCGAGGCAAAAGGACTCGAGGATCGTGCCGCGATCCTGGCCGGCGGCATTGTCGAGGTGGAACGCATAACGGTCGATCAGCCGCCCGCCCCGGAGTGGGAACACCTGCACCGCGGCCGCCTCGCCCTCGACGGCGAGCCCGATCACGTCGACGTCGCCGACGTCGCGGCGATCGGCCGCCTGCCGCGCGGCGAGGCTCTCGATCGCGAACAGGCGGTTGCGGTACCGCGCCGCCTCTTCGAAGCGCTCCTCGGCCGCAGCCGCCTGCATGCGCGCCTCGAGCTCACGCCTGATCGGCTTCGTGTCGCCGGAGAGGAAGGCGATCACCCCGTCGATGATCGCGCCGTAGTCCTCGACCGAGATGGCGTTGATGCAGGGGGCGGTGCAGCGCTCGATGTGGAAGTCGAGGCACGGGATGCCCGAGTGGCGACCCGGCTTCGGCCCTTCGCACGGCCGGAACTGAAACACGCGGTTGAGCACGTCGAGCGTCTCGCGCACCTTCTTCGCGTTCGCGTAAGGGCCGAAGTAGACGTTCCCCTTGCGGTGGCGCTCGCGCGTGAAGATGACCCGCGGATACTCGTCGGCGACGGTGACTGCGATGTAGGGGAACGACTTGTCGTCGCGCAGCCGCACGTTGAACGGGGGCCGGTGGCGCTTGACGAGGTTCTGCTCGAGGTGGAGCGCCTCCGCCTCGGTCTGGGTCACGATCACCTCCACACGGCGCACGCGCTCGACCAGCCGGAAGATGCCGGTGCGCGCGTCACCGCTGCGGTTGAAGTAGCTCCGCACGCGCGACCGCAGCGACTTCGCCTTGCCGACGTAGAGCACCTCGTCGCCCGCGTCGCGGAAGAGGTAGACGCCGGGGCCGCGCGGGAGCGTCTGCAGCTGCTCCCGTAGCTCGTCGTCCATCCGAGCTAGCGTATCTCCGATGCCGCACCGGGCGATCTGCCTGCTCTTCGCGCTTTCTGTGCTCGTTCTGACCCCCGTCGCGCACGCCGGCGGGCCCGCGATGGCGCTCGGCGCCTACGACGAGAGCGTGCGCTCGCCCATTCTGATGCAGGCGAAGGCGGCCGCCACGCTCACGCGGCTGGCGGGCTTCACGTCCGTCCGGGTGAACGCGCCCTGGCGTCCGGGAGACGTCGTACCGTCCGCCGCCGAGGTCGCCTCGCTGCGGAACGCCGAGACCGCGGCCGGGCTCGCCGGGCTGCGCGTGGTTCTGGCGCTCGCCCCGGAGGGGGCGGCATCGGCCCCCCTGGCGCCGGAGCTGCAGGCCCAGTTCGCAGGCTATGCGGCGACGCTCGTTTCGCTCTTTCCGGGCTTCGACGACCTGATCGTCGGGAACGAGCCGAACTCCGCTTCCTCCTGGCTGCCGCAGCTCAATCCCGACGGGACGGACGCCGCCGCTCCCGCCTACCTGCAGCTGCTCGCACGCACGTACGACGCCGTGAAGCTCGTCGATCCGAGCGTACGCGTGTGGGGCGGCGCACTGGCGCCGCGCGGCGCTGCGCCGCCGGCTGGCGCCGAAGGGATCGCCCCGGCCGCATTCGTCCGCGACCTCGGCACCGCCTACCGGGCGAGCGGCCGGCAGGCGCCGGTGATGGACGGTCTCGCATTCCACCCCGATCCGGGGCCGGCTGCAGGCCCCGGCGTTGCTCGCCCCCGCTCGACGACGATCGGCGTGGCGGACTACGACCGCCTCGTCGCCGCGCTCGCCCGCGCGTTCGACGGCACGCTCCAGCTCGGCACCGACCTGCCGATCCTCTACGACTCCTTTGCCGTGGAGACGAGCCCGCCCGCCGGCAGGAGGGCGCGGTACACGGGTGCGGAGCCCTCCGCGGGCCTCCTCGGCGAGACGCGCCAGGGTGCCGACTACGGCACGGTGCTCCAGCTCGCGTTCTGCCAGCCGAGCGTCGCGGGGGTTGCATTCGCGCGGGTGAGCGACGACGCGGAGCTGGAGGGGTCGCAGGCAGGGCTGTTCTTCGCCGACCGCACGCCGAAGTCGAGCCTCTTCCCTGTGCGGGACGCGTTGCGGCGTGCCCGCGGCGGGTCGATCGCGCGCTGCGACGGGCTCGCGCTGACCGTCAGCCCTCTCCGCGTCGCATTCCCGACGGCGGCGGCCCTCCGGCGGGGCGTGCGGGACGTTCGCTTCGCCTGCGACCTCGACTGCGCGTGGACCGTGCAGGCGCTGCAGGCGAACGGGACGACGCTCGCGCGCCGCCGCGGCTTCGGCCGGGCCGAGGAGCCGCTGGTGGCGTCGTTCCTCGGCGCCAGGCTCGGCACCGGTCAGGTGCGATTCCGTCTCACGGTCGCGCATCCGGTCAATCCGGGGGAGCCGGCGATCAAGGAGACCGGAACGCTGACGCTGCGCTGAGCCCACGGGAAAGCGCCTAGTTCCGGTACAGGGCAGAGTAGAGTTCGCTTGTAACAACCTGCTCGACGCCCGGAACCAGCAGTGGAGAGGTCGTTCGCGCGCGCGCGCCATGTCTGAGGGACTCCGCTCACCGCCGCTCCTGTCCGGGAGCGGGCCACAACCCCCTCGATTGCCGGCGCGACGCAGACCGCGTGCGGCCGCCTCGCGGCTTCGGGGCGAAGAGCGACGCTCCGGCGCCGGCCAGTGCCGCGACGCCCACGATCATGGTGCCGACGACAACGTCGCCCCAGAGACCGAAGAGAAGAACGCCGACCAGGATCCCAAACCCCATAGCTGCGTCGTTCCAGCCGAGGCCGCCCTGACCGGTTGCCGCGGCGGACCGCTGCTCCAACGCCTGCCGCCCGGTGCTTCGAACCTGGCTGAGAGCCACCGGACGTGGCGATGGCGCTGCGAAGGTTGCTCCAGAGGACGGTGGGTACGGAACGGCCCGCTCCGGGCCCGGACCGCCGGTGGACGTTCCCTGTGCTGCCGCCGGAGCGACCAACGCGAAGGCAAGCACGACGCTTGCTTGCGTCAGCCTCAGATGCGTGGTCTTGCGTGTCACGTCTTCCCCTTTCGTTCCGACTGCTTCGCGTTACTCGCTGCGAGAATCTCGGCAGGCGGTGCAGCGACGGTGCAGGCCGGTAAGGGTTCGGTGGACGCCGTCCGGTGGCGTGACGCCGGCATCGTTCGTGCTCGGTTGGGCGCTTCGTCGAGTTGATCGAGGTTCGGATCCTCGGTCCGCTGGAGGTCGTGCGGCAGGGCCGCTTGCTGGAGATCGGGAGCGGCAAGCAACGTGCCCTCCTGGCGGTGCTCGTCCTGCACGCGAACGAGGTCGTCTCGACCGATCGCCTGATCGACGAGCTCTGGGGCGAGCGGGCGCCGGCGACCGCGCCGAAGATCGTCCAGGGGTACGTCTCTGGGCTGCGCAAGGCGCTTGCAGGGGAGACCGGCAGCGGCGGCAGCGTCCTCGTGACGCGACGGCCCGGCTACGTGCTCCGGCTGGAGGACGGGCAGCTCGACGCAGACCGCTTCGCCGCGCTCCTCGCGAGAGCGCGGGCCGCGCTGGAGGCTCACGACCCGCTGGACGCCTCGGCCCTGCTCCACGACGCGCTCGCTCTCTGGCGCGGGCCGCCGCTCGGCGACTTCGCCTTCGACGCGTTCGCCCAGGAGGAGATCGCCCGGCTGGAGGAGCTGCACGTCGCGGCGCTGGAGGAGCGGATCGACGCCGACCTCGAGCTCGGTCGCGAAGCCGGGCTCGTCGCCGAGCTGGAGACGCTCGTTGCCCGCCACCCGCTGCGGGAGCGTCTGCGAGGGCAGCTGATGCTCGCCCTCTACCGCTGCGGTCGGCAGACCGAGGCTCTGCAGGTCTACCAGGAGGCAAGGCGGGTGCTCGTGCAGGAGCTTGGCCTCGAGCCCGGCCGGGCACTGCAGCAGCTCGAGCAGGCGATCCTGCGCCAGGATCCCGCGCTCGAGCTCCAGCCGCCTCCGGCCGCCCCGCCAGCGGCCGACCCGGCGCGGGCGGACCTGCGCGGCAGCGTCTTCGTCGGCCGGGAGCGCGAGCTCGCGGCGCTGCGGAGCGCGCTGGAGGACGCCGTGTCGGGCCGGGGTCGCCTCTTGGTCGTCGGAGGAGAGCCCGGCATCGGCAAGAGCCGGCTGGCCGCGGAGCTGGCGGCACTGGCTCCCGAACGCGGTGCCGAGGTGCTCTGGGGCCGTTGCTGGGAGGAAGGCGGCGCTCCTCCCTACTGGCCGTGGGTGCAGGCCCTGCGGTCGTGTGTCGACGACCTCGGCGACGAGCAGCTGCAGGCGGCGCTGGGGCCGGGCGCGGCCGAGATCGCTGCGCTCGTCCCGGAGGTGAGCCTGCGTCTTCCGGACGTCCGTGCGCCGTCTGCGAGCGCCGATCCGCAACAGGCGCGCTTCCGCCTGTTCGACTCCGTGGCGGGCTTCCTGCAGCGCGCGAGCCGCTCCAGGCCGCTCGTGCTCGTGGTGGACGATCTGCACTGGGCGGACGAGGGCTCGCTCCTCCTGCTGGAGTTCGTCGCCCGCGAGCTGGCCGACGCCCGCGTGCTCGTGATTGGCACCTACCGCGACATCGAGCTGTCGCGGGTCCACCCTCTCTCGAAGACGCTGAGCGAGCTCGCTCGCGAGCTCTCGTTCGAGCGCCTCGTGCTACGAGGCCTCTCCGACGCGGACGTCGCACGCTTCATCGAGGCCACCTGGTCGATCGCGCCCGACCAGGCGCTCGTCCACGCCCTGCGCGCGCAGACCGAGGGAAACCCGTTCTTCGTCGGCGAGGTCGTCAGGCTCCTGACCGACGAGGGAGCGCTGCAGCCCGGCGCGCTGGAGCCCCCCGAACGCTGGACCGCGCGTGTTCCCGAGGGGGTGCGCGAAGCGATCGGGAGGCGCCTCGAGCGCCTTTCCGGCCCCTGCAACGAGACCCTGACGGTCGCCTCGGTGATCGGGAGGGAGTTCGACCTGTTCCAGCTCACCGCGCTGATCGCCGAGCTGTCCGAGGATCAGCTGCTGGAGGCGCTCGAGGAAGCGCTTGCCGCCCACCTCGTCGACGAGCTCGCAGACGCGGGTCGCTACCAGTTCACGCACGCCCTGATCCAGCGGACGCTCGCCGACGAGATCTCCCGCACCCGGCGCACGCGCCTGCACGGCCGCATCGCTGAGGCACTGGAGGGGCTGTACGGCGATGACGCGGGGCGCCACGCGGCCGAGCTGGCCCATCACTTCGCCGAGGCGCAGGCGCTCCTCGGGCCCGGGAAGCTCGTCCACTACTCCGGACTCGCCGGCGAGTCGGCGCTCGCCGCACATGCCCCCGAGCAGGCGCTCGCGCACTTCCAGCGCGCGCTCGTCGCCAAGGGCGACGAGGCGCTGGACGACGAGGCCGCCACGCTGCTTTTCGGTCTCGGCCGCGCCCAGCTGGCCACGCTCGCACCACACGAGCTGGAGCCCGCGGTGACGAGCTTGCGGCGCGCGTTCGAGCACTACGCCGAGGCCGGCGACCTCGAGCGGGCGGTGGGCGTCGCGGCGTCCCCGCTCCCGCTGTCCCTCGGGTTGGCGCAGACGAGGATGGGGGAGCTGAACGCCCGAGGTCTGGTGCTCGTGACCCGTGACTCGCCCGAGGAGGGACGGCTGCTCGTCTGGCGCGGCTGGTTCTCCGGCCTGATCGACGCCGACTACGAGGCCGCGCAGCGGGCGTTCGCGCGGGTGGGGTCGATCGCGGAGCGGGAGCACGACCTCGCTCTCCTGCGGATCATGCTCGCCAACGCGGCCTTCGTCGACGCCTTCCACCTACGGCTGCAGGAGTGCCTCGGCAACGGGCTACGCGCATGCGAGCTGGCCCAGGACACCGGCGACCTGCGTACCGAGATGGCCGCCCGTCGAGCCGTGGCCTGGGCCCTGTGTGCAACGGGCCATCTGCAGCGAGCGCGGGTGCACACGGCTGCGGCGCTGGCGCACGGGCAGAAGCTGCGCGAGAGCTGGTGGCTCACGTCGACCGCCTTCAGCGACGAGCTCTTGTGCCTCTACGAGGGGGACTGGCGTGGCGCCTTCGAGCGGAGCGAGCTCGGCCTGGCGAAGCAGCCGCGGGACCCTCGCCATCTCGCGCTGCGCGCGGTGCTCCACCACGAGCTCGGCGAGCTCGACGCGGGCGCAGCCTACATCGCGCAGCTGCGGGAGGTGGCCGAACGCGCGCCGCCGCCTGGACCGATCGCCGACCACGTCCTGCTCGCGACGACGATCCCGCTCGTGGGCCGCATCGCAGGCTCCGACGAGGGGCTCGACGTCGCCGAGGCGGCCGCCGAGCATGTCCTCGCCCTGCCCCGGCTCGCTCCCGTCCTGGCCACGTACGCGATGAGCGGGCTGGCGCTGATCGCCGTGCAGAGGCGCGACGCCGACGCCGCCGAGAGGCTCTACGCCGCGCTCGAGGGGCAGAGGGGCACCGCGAACTTCTTCGTGCCGCTGACGAGCGATCGCCTGCTCGGCTTGCTCGCCGCGACCTTCGGCGACCTGGACGCCAGCCTCGCGCACTTCGCCGAGGGAATCGAGTTCTGCGCCCGGGGCGGCTACCGGCCCGAGCAGGCCTGGACTGCCCTCGCCTACGCCGACACGCTCTTGCGGCGCGCAGCCGCGGACGACGAGGCGCAGGCGGTGGCGCTCCAGGGCGAAGCCCTCGAGATCGCGGACGAGCTGGGCATGCGGTCGCTCGCCGAGCGCGTGCTCGCCCGCCGGGGCGCGGCCGCCGATCTACCATTCGCCGGGTGAGCGAGCAGCCGAAACCGGCGTACGAGCGGATCGAGGGCGTCGAGGTCGGCCAGTACGTCTCCTACCGCTTCTTCCGCGTCGACCCCGCCTGGCGGCGGCTGCCGGTCGAGGACCGGCTGGCGGGAAAGGACGCTTTCGCGGAGGTGGTAGAGGACTTCGCGGGCCGGATGGAAGGGCTCCGTGCATACTCGACGGTCGGTATCCGCCCGGAGGCCGACTTCTTTCTCTGGCAGATCACCGAGCGCTGGGACGACCTGCTCGAGCTCGGCGCCGCCCTGAACGGCACGCCGCTCTCGGGCTGGCTGGAGACGCCGCACTCGTATGTCGCCACCACCAAGCCGTCGGTCTACACGGACAAGAAGCGCGTGCGCGCCGGCAAGGTGCTCCCGCGCAATGCGCCGTACCTCGTCGTCTACCCATTCGTGAAGGTGCGGCCCTGGTACTTCCTCACGTTCGAGGAACGCGGCGCCGCGATGCGCGAGCACGCCGAGGTGGGCGGCAAATTCGTCACCGTCACGAACCACACGACGTATTCGTTCGGGCTCGACGACCAGGAGTTCATGCCAGCCTTCGAGTGCGACGAGCCCGCCGACTTCATGCACCTGATGCTGACCCTGCGTGAAACCGAGGCCTCGCGCTGGACGGAGCGCGACACGCCGATCTTCGTCGGCCGCCTCGTCGACATCCGGGCCGCACTGGACGCGCTCGACGGCGCGAGCGCGCGCGTCGAAGCGTAAAGACCTACGATCCAGCGAGAGAACTCGATGGAGGAGGCAGGCATGCCGATCGCGATGCTGGTGGACAACCCGCAGGGTTCGCAGGAGATCTACGACAAGGTGCGGGAGCAACTCGGACTGGAGGCGCCCGCAGGAGGCGTTCTGCACGTCGCGGGGCCGAGCCCGAACGGCGGCTGGCGGGTGGTCGAGGTGTGGGAATCGGAAGAGGACGCGCGCCGGTTCCATAAGGAGCGCCTGGGCCCGGCCCTGGCGGCCGCGGGCCTCTCAGGTCGGCCGGAGCCCCAGTTCTGGCCGGTGTACAACTACATGACGTAGTCGGGCTCGCCTCGCCCCCGACACGTCGCCGGGCTGCTCAGAACATCGAGTTGCCGTTGGCCGACGTCCCCGGCACGGCTTGGAGCACGTCCCAGTGCTCGACGACCTTGCCGTTCTCGTCCAGCCGGAAGATGTCGATTCCGGCGTAGAGCTCGATCGCCTCGGCGGGCCGCGACTGATTGAACATCAGGTCGTAGAAGGCAGTCACGGTCTGCTTGTTGCGCTCCAGGCGTTCGTCCACAGGAGGCCTCCTCAGACGTAGCGGTGCTCTGTGCGCCAGATGCGCCAGATCGTCAGCGCACACACGAACAGCACGATGAAGAAGACGAGCAGGTCGAGGCCGGTCGGGCGCAGGCCGATCACGGCGCCGATATCGACGACGGCGAGGATGATCGCCGCGTAGAAGAGCTTGCGATTCCAGTCCGACCACGCCTCGAGATCGCCCCGACGCTCGCGCCAGAGGAGGAAGAGGAAGAAGGCGACGGCGAGGAAGAAGGCGATCGAGAGCAGGCCGCCGACGACGTGCAGAGTCTCCTCCAGCGACAGGACCACGACGACGAGCGCGATCGCCGCCACGATCAGGAGTCCGCGCGTGAGCGGGTTCCAAAGGCCTCGCACCTACGACCCCGTCGTCCAGGCGCGGATCGCGAGGGCGCCCGCGACCGCGGTCGTGCCGGCGAACCAGAGCAGTCGCTTAGGCCCTTCGCCGGGCGCATAGAACCAAGGCACCAGCGCGGCGCCGACGGCGAGCGTGCCGTACGCGTAGTGCAGCTGCTCCCCGGCGCGCCGGTCGTCGGCGAGCAGCAGCAGACCGATGCCGAGCTGGGCGACGAGGAGCGTCTGCGCCAGTGCGAGCAGGTGGCTCGTGATCTGCCCTGCGCCGCGGCGGCGCCAGTATTGGTAGCCGCCCACCGCCGCCGCAACCGCGCAGACACCGATCGCAGAGGGCCCGACGATGCGGTGCAGCTCTAGCACGGCGCGACGATACCCGCGCACTAGGCTCGTCGGAGAGCGCACCGCCGAAACCCGGGCAGCCACGGACACGCTGCCGATCCCGGATACGTTCTCGAGCTCTGGGATCTCAGGTGTCGAGCCAGAGCCCGTCGCGCTCGATGACCGAGCGGATACGCTCGGCCTGCTCCCGTGGTGACACGAACCGCTCGCCGTCACGGTCGCCGACGCGGCACACGCCGACGGCTCGACGAATGGAGGAACGCTTGCCAGTCGAAGAAAGCCGCCCCGCCCCTGACTTCACTCTCGTCTCAGATGCAGGCGAGATGGTCACGCTTTCCTCACTCAAGGGGACACCAGTCGTCCTCTACTTCTATCCCAAGGACGACACGCCCGGCTGCACCACGCAGGCCTGCGGGATCCGCGACACGTGGGGCGATTTCGAGCGCGCCGGCGCGACCGTTCTCGGCGTCAGCCCCGACGACGAGTCCTCGCACGTCAAGTTCAAGGAGAAGTACGAGCTGCCGTTCACGCTCCTCGCCGACCCCGACCACGCGGTGGCCGAGGAGTACGGCGTCTGGGTGGAGAAGAAGAACTACGGCAAGACGTACATGGGCGTGGAGCGCTCCACCTTCGTGATCGATGCCGACGGCAGCGTGGCCGGGGTCTTGCGTAAGGTGAATCCGGAGACGCACGCGGAGCAGGTGCTCGAGGCGCTGGGCGCCAAGTAACAGACTGTTACTTGGCCGAGGACGGAGGGGCTTGCTGGGGGAACCGTGTGGTTCCCCCAGCCCATGCGGATGAGAGGACTTGAACCTCCACGCCCTTACGGGCACACGGACCTGAACCGTGCGCGTCTACCAATTCCGCCACATCCGCGCGGGCGGTCATTCTAGCCGGCCCTCCCGAGCCTCCACAGTTCCCTCACACCGAGCAGGCATCCTTCCTGCACGTGATCGCGGCTCCGAGGACGTTCTCGACGCTGTCGCTCGCCCTGGCAGCGGCTCTCTGCCTGGGCGCCGCCGCACGCGCGCACGACTCCGCGCCGCGCATGGCCCAGACGCAGGTCGTCGTCACGCTCGCGGCACCTCCGCTCGCGCGGGCCGGCGGGGATCGCACGCGGGCGTCGACGCGCATCGACGTCGAGCAGAAGCAGTTCCTCGCCGCGCTGCGCGAGCGGGTACCCGCGGCCACGGTCCGCTGGCGCTACCGGCTGGTGCTGAACGGCGTCGCCGTCGTGCTGCCGACGCGGGAGACCGACGAGCTGAGGCAGCTCCCAGGCGTACGCGACGTCCTCTCCTCCGCGACGTACGACGTCGCCAGCACGCAGGCCAACGCCGGGCCGTCGCGAGTCGGCGCGCAGGCGCTCTGGGGCGCCGCCCTCGAGAGTGCCGGGCAGGGGGTGAAGATCGGGATCATCGACACCGGGATCGACCAGACGCACCCGTACTTCTCACCCGCCGGTTACTCGATGCCACCGGGCTTCCCGAAGGGCAGACCGGCGGTACACGACGGCGAAGGTGATCGTGGCGCGAGCGTTTCCTGCCCCCGGCTACGAGCACACGAGATCCCGGCTACCCGTCGACGAGGACGGCCACGGCACGCACGTCGCCGGGATCGCCGCCGGCAACGCCGACACGGCCACCGACACCACAGAACGAGTCTCCGGCGTCGCGCCGCGCGCGTACCTCGGCAACTACCGTGCGCTGGCCGTGGAGGACGCGGTGAGCGGCAGTAACGGCACGGCGGCCGAGCTCGTGGCCGCAATCGAGGCCGCGGTCGCCGACGGGATGGACGTCATCAACCTTTCGCTCGGGGAGGCGGAGATCGAGCCCAGCCGTGACATCGTGGCGCTCGCGCTCGACGCGGCGGCGGCCGCCGGCGTCGTCCCCGTGGTCGTGGCGGGTAACGAGGTGGGCTCGTACGGCCGCGGTTCGATCTTCTCCCCGGGCACGTCCGAGCGCGCGATCACCGTCGGCGCGCTCGACCTGCCCAAGACCGGCCCGCCCACCGCCGCCGATTTCTCCTCCGTCGGCCCTTCACCGCTCTCGCTCCGCCTCAAGCCGGACGTCGCCGCGCCAGGAGTCGGCGTCCTTTCCGCCTCGCCCGGTGACGGCTGGACGACCTCTTCCGGCTCCAGCATGGCCGGGCCCCACGTGGCCGGCATCGCCGCCCTGCTCGTGCAGCGCCATCCGGACTGGACGCCGCAGCAGGTCAAGGAGGCCATAGTCGGCAGCGCCACACCGGTGCGCGCGGCGCGGGCGCCGACCCGTGTCGGTACCGGGCTCGTGAACGCCACGGCTGCAGACGAGCCGTTTGTCGGCGCCACGCCCACATCGCTGTCGTTCGGGCTCGTCACCGTCGGCTCCGATGCGACCCGGCAGCTCGTGCTCTCCGACCTCGGCGACGGTGCCGGGCCCTGGTCACTTCGGCTGGACATCGTCTCGAAGCCGGTCGGTGCGACCGTCGCGGCCCCGACCACGGTCGACGTGCCGGGCGCCTACGACGTGACGGCCACTGCGGCGCAAGACGCGAAGGTGGGCGACCTCGCCGGAGTGCTGGTGCTCAGCCGCGGCACCGTGACCCGGCGCGTGCCGTTCTGGGCCCGGGTCACGCGGCCCGCGCTCGGCTCCGCCCCGTCCACGCGCCTCGTTCGCCCGGGCGTGTACGCGTCCACCACACGAGGCCGGGCCGCGCTCGTCCGCACGTACCGCTACCCGGAGCGAGCACCGGGTCTTCGTACGACGCTGGCCGGGCCGGAGCGGGTCTACCGCGTCGAGCTCATGCGGCCGGTGTCGAACTTCGGCGTTGTCATCGTGCGGCGCAGCCCCGGGGTGACGGTGCGAGCCTCGGGTGGTCGCCGCGGGTGACGAGAACCGCCTCACCGGCTGGCCAGCACTCCCGGTGGCGCTCAACCCGTACCTCGACACGTACGGGAGCGTCGATCTCGCGGCCGGCGCAATCAGACCCGTCCCCGGAGCGTACGACGTCGTCTTCGACAGCCCGACCGTGGACGGAGCCGGAGCATTCACGTTCCGCTTCTGGGTGAACGACCGCACGCCGCCGCGCACCCGTCTGCTCGCGCGCGCGATCGCGCCGGGCGCGCAACTGCGGTTGCGCGTGGCGGACGCGGGCTCCGGCGTCGACCCCAGCGCGCTCGTAGCCACGATCGACGGCGTGCCCGCAGACGCCAGCCTGCGCGCCGGCGTCATCCGCATCGCCACCACGAGCCTCGACTCCGGCCGCCACCGGCTGCGTCTCCAGGTCTCCGACTACCAGGAGTCGCGAAACAACGAGAGCGTGCCCGCGACCTTGCCGAACACGGGTGTGCTCGAGACGACGTTCCTCGTGCGGAAGCCCGCCGGTTAGCGGCTAACGCCGCGTTCGCGGCTCGTCCACCGTCGGCAGCGAGTCGAGGTCGGCCTGCACGCTGGCAACGAAGTCCTCGTCGTCGGTGGACACGACCCGCAGCTGCCCCTTTCGCTTCTCGCGCTCGCGGAGACGGCGGGCGTCAGCGCCGAAGCGGTCACGCAGCCGAGGCGCTTCTGCGGCCACGACGAGCGCGAACGCTGCGGCGAGCAGGGCGATCCACGGCCAGCTCACGCCCGTATCTTAGCGCCGCCGCGGTGCCGGCCGAGAGAGCGCAGCCACGAACGCCACGCCGCGCAGGATCCCTCGATCGAGGCTGGCCTTGATCCCGACAACGGGGGAGCGCGCGTCCCTCGATCTGGCCGTAAGGACCGTATATGGCATCGCTTCGCCATCGTGCCGTCGCGCGCCTCGAGCCTCTCGCCCGGGAGGACGGCTTCACCCTGTCCGAGCTGCTGACGACGTTGTCGATCCTCACGATCGTGATCGGCTCGCTGATGATCGTCTTCGTCTCCGGGATGAACTCCGAGGAGCGTGTCCAGCGCCGCTTCGAGACGCAGCAGGAGGCGCGACTCGCGCTCGACCAGATCAGGCGTGAGGCCCACTGCGCCAGCTCGCTGACGATCAGCGGCGGGGGCTCGATCCTGAGCATGACCCTGCCTCCGCAATGCCCCACGAGCGGCGCGTCGACGGCGACGGTGACGTACGCGGCAACAGCCGTCGCGCCGAGCCGCTACCGGCTCCAGCGAACGATGAGCACGAGCACCCGCACCGTTGCCGACTACCTGCTCCAGAGCAATGCCTTCAGCTACTCCGCGCCGGGTGCGACGTCGCTCGGTCGCCTGACCGTCGACCTCAGAGTCAACGTCAAGCCGGACGAGCCGCCGGGGGATTGGCAGCTCGTCAGCGACATCGCCCTCCGCAACACACAACGGATCTGAGTTGCGAAGAGAGGAGACCATCGTGCGGCGCATGCTCGCCCATCTGGCCCAAGAAGACGGCATCTCGCTGATCATGGCGATCGGCGTGCTCGCCGTGCTCATGGCGCTCGGCGCTGTCGCTATTCAGCTGTCGAGCGCCGGCCAGCGCAACTCGTCCCTGAGCGCGGCGAACGCAAAGGCGTTCTCCATTGCCGAGGCAGGCGTCAACAACGCGCTGGCCGTGATGCACAACCCCTCCGTCAACGTCGTCGACCCCAACCTCCTCCTGGCGAAGACGACGACGTACGAGGGCGGCACCGCCACGTGGAGCGGCGCGCTCGACCCGACGAAAGCAGTGTGGACGATCACCTCGACCGGAACCGTGAAGAATCCAACCGGGGCCGCCGACGTGACGCGTCGCGTGACGACGAAGGTCTGGGTGTCGACGACGGTCTTCACCTCCAACTACCCGCACCCGCTCGACGGCTCGACGGAATACGAGATCTGGGTCTCGAACCTCGACGGCTCGGCTTCGTACCCGGTCACGACGAACGACGTGATCGACTCCGACGCGTTCTGGGCCCCCGACATCGGCAGCTTCGTGTTCGAGACCGAGCGGGACTGCAACGCCGCGACTGGCGCAGGGTTCTCCTTCGCGAGCCCGGTCTACCCGTTCTGCCCCTCGAACGTCAACCGCGAGGTCTACCGCATGAACGTCGACGGCTCCGGCGTCGTCAACCTGTCCAACAACGCCGGCACCGCCGGTGTCGCCAATTCGAGCATCGATGAGGACCCGCAGTGGGGCCCGTCGGGCTGGATCGTCTTCGATACGGATCGCAACGGCCACTTCGACGTCTACAAGATGAAGGCGGACGGGTCGAGCCAGACGAACCTCACCCCCGAGGCGTCGTGGAACATGGCCGCCGAGGAAGCCGCCTACGGCCCTAGCGGAAAAGTGTGCTTCCAGAGTGCGCGCAACGCCGACGGCACGACCGGCTCCGACGCCGAGCTCTGGCTGATGAACCCCGACGGGAGCGGCAAGACCGCGCTCACGAACAACACCGTCAACGACCAGGAGTGCGACTGGTCGCCCGACGGCACGAAGATCGTCTTCGACTCGAACGAGAACCGCGCCGGCTGCTCGGGCAGCCCGACGGCCAACCCGACGCCGTTCAACCCGTGCGGCGATCGCGACGTGTTCGTGATGAACGCCGACGGGAGCGGCCGCACGCGCCTGACCACGAACGCCTACAACGATGCGAATGCCGGCTGGACGCCGGCCGGGAAGATCGTCTTCGACCGCTGCATCAACAGCGACGGCGGCGGCTGCGGCCTCTCGGGCGGCGACGTCGACGGCTCGGACGACGACAAGATGTACCTCGTCAACGGGGACGGCTCCGGCGAGCTCTTGATCTCGCCCTCCGGCAACTACCAGGCCCTCTTCCCCGACGTCCGCGACCGCTTCGTCCCCTACAACTACTCCGGCTAGCCGATGCGGGCGCGACTGACGTCGATACGTCGCGGGGCGCTCGTCCGCCAGGACGGCTCGACTCTGATCGAGCTCCTGATCGCGATGGTCATCCTGGAGATCGGCATCTTCGCCGTGTTCACCATGTTCTCGTCGTCGATCCTGGCGATCACGCGCGCGAGCACGGTGTCGACGACCAGCGCCCTCGCAGACACCGAGATCGAGAAGTTCCGTGCCGCGACGTACGGCGTCCTCGGGCTCACCTCCGCGGCGGTGACGGGCACGGACGCCCTGTACAAGTCCGACGGCGCCTACAAGGCGCCCGGATCGAACCTCGTCAACCAGGCCGTCACGCTCGGGGCCTCGACGTTCGTGCCGACGCGGACACTCACCGCCGCCGACGGCATCACCTACCGCGTCGACGTGTACATCACCTGGGAGGCAACCCAGGGAGCGGGCAGCGTCACCGGCCGCAACCAGAAGCGAGTCACGGTCGTGGTGCGCAAGCCGGCCGACGCGAACAAGGTGTGGTCGCGCGTCTCCTCGAGCTTCGACCTCTCGACCGGTAGTTAGCGCAAGATCGATCGAGAATCCGCAGGAGCGGATTCTCGATCGCGCGAGATCCCTGAAGGCGTCCGCATTCGCGGCCGCGAACACCGCTTCGTCTCGCTCGCTCGTAGGCGCAGGAGCGCATCGGCTCCGCGGCCGCGTGCCTAGCGCTCGTAGATCTGCATCGGCAGCGTCGCGAGCGGCACGCCGCCGTCGGCCGTGACGAGCCACGTGTCCTGCATGTAGAGACAGTCGTCACCGTTCGCCGCGATCGCGTGCGGGTGCATCGAGAGCACCATGTTCTCGGCCAGCTCCGTCTCGACGCCCTCGCCCACCTTCGGGAACTCGATCATCGTCATTCCGATCGAGTGGCCGGTGACGTGACCCAGGTGGTAGCCGCGATCGGAGAAGCCCTTGGAGACCGCGCGGTGCACGTCGTGGCACGTCGCGCCCGCCCGCATCGCCGGACGGGCCGCCGCGAAGTACTCGTCGTAGGCCTCCGCCATCCGCTTCGTCTCGTCGGAGAGCTGCGTGCCGGCCGCGGCAACCGCGCGCGACACCTCGACCCAGTGCATGCCCGGGCCGGCGACCTCGAGTGAGGGGAGCACGAAGTCGCCCAGCACCTCCTCCTTGCGCGCGATCTTGAACTCCGGGTAGGCGAGACCGGAGCGGCCAGGCGCGGTGAGCACCATGTTCATCGTCAGCCGGCCGCAGCCTTCGGCGAGGAAGTACTCCTCCGCCGCCGCCATCACCGCGGCTGCCGTCCGCCCCGGCGCGTAGTGCTCGTGCCAGATCTCGAAGCCGCGCTGGTTGATGCGCACCGAGTCGCGCACGCTCTCCAGCTCGGCCTCGCTCTTGACCGCCCGCGCGAGGTCGAACTCGACGTCGAACGGGACGATCTCGAAGCCCTCCAGCGCGCGGTAGTCGCGCACGGTCATCACGTAGTCGAGCCCGTAGACGCCGAGCCGCTTCCAGCCGGTCGCGCGCGCCTGCTGCGCGATCTCCTCGCCCGGGCAGGGGGGCGAACACCTGCTCGAGCGGCGTCGTGCCGTGCTCGCCGACGTACCGCGCCTCGGTCGGGAAGACGACGAGCGGGTCGCCGTCGGCCGGGAGCACGACGTACGCGTACCGGTGCACGATCTGGAACCCGGACATGTAGGTGACCGCCCCCTCGAACCCGGTGTACTCGCTGCCGGAGACGATCAGCGCGTCGAGATCGTGCTCGGCCATCGCTGCTCCGGACGTTCGAATGGCGACGGTTCAGCTCTGCTGCGAGGTCCACGAGGCTTCAACTCCTTTGATCAGTGCGGTGATGGTGTCGTTGAGCGGGGTCGGTACGCCGAGCTCGCGGCCGAAGCGCGCGATGCCGCCGTTCAGGAAGTCGATCTCGGTGGCGCGGCGCGCCTCGACGTCCTGCAGCATCGACGCCTTGTGGCCGTAGGCCACCTCGGGCCTGGCCGCGTGGTCGATCAGCTCCTCCGGGTCGGCGTCGAGCGATGATCCCCTGCGCGGCGGCCACCGCCTTGCCCTCGTCGACGAGGCCCGCTGACGAGCGCGCGCAGGTCGGGGCGCTCGCACACGCGGCCGTGCGTGAGGCCGGTGAGCGCGCCGATCGGGTTGCGTGGCGGCGTTGAAGATCACCTTGCGCCACTGCGCGGGCCGCGCGTCCGCGACGGCGTGCGCCGGCATCCCGCCGCGCGTGCAGGCGTCCGCGAGGCGCTCGACCTGCGTCCATCGGGGCCGGGCGGGCTCGAACGGGGAGCAGCGTCGTGTCGCCCTTCACGTCCCACTGCACGCGACCCGGCTCGAGCAGCTTGCCCGGCCGGGAAGGTCGTGCCGCGGATCACGCGGCTCCACGTGGCGCGCGAGCGTCTCCTCGTTGCCGACGCCGTTCATGACGGACGCCACGGCACCGTCGGCGAACGCGTGCGCGGTCGCGTGCGATCGCCGGCGTCGGCGTGCATCGCCTTGGTCGCGACGATGCCGAGGTCGCAGCGGCGGCAGCGTCGGCGGCGTCGCTCGTGGCGTGCAGGTGCGCGATGCACCTCGCCGGCACCCGAGAGGCGCAGGCCGTCGCGCGTTGATCGCGTCGACGTGCGCCTGGTAGAGGTCGAAGGCCCACACCTCGACGTCGTCGAGCGTGGCGAGGTTGGCGGCGAACAGCGAGCCGACGGCGCCGCAACCGACGATGCAGATCCTCACGAGCCGCTCCTTCCGTCGCGGTCAGCGCGGCCCAGCGAGCGAAGCTCGCGTCCACCCGGTGAGACCCGACGGTCGCAGCGATGAGCACGAGCGCCATCAGCAAGCCCGACGACGACGATGCGCGTGCCGCGCGGGCAGGTCGATCGTCCGTCCGAGCGACGCGAAGCCCGTTCTCCGCCTCGGCGAGCAACGAGTCGAGCGCCGCTCACGGCGAGCGCTCCGACGACCGCGCCCCAGAGGCTCGTCATGCCGCCGATCACGAGCATCGCGAGCGTGATGAACGTGAGATCGAGGTAGACCGACGTCGCGTGGTCAGCGGCAGGAGATGGACGTAGAGGCCGCCCGCGAGACCCTGCGAGCGCCCCGGAGAGCGCGAAGGCGAGAGCCGCTGCCGGTACGACCGAGATGCCGACCGCACGCGCGGCGGCAGCGTCCTCGCGCGTCGCGCGCAGCTGGCGCCCGAGCCGGCTGCGCTGGTAGCCGAAGGCGATCAGCGACGACGATCACGGCTCCGACGGTCGCCTGCAGGAGGTCGGTCGTCTCGGGCACCGACGAGAAGGACGTTCGAGCCCGGGCCCGATCTTCTCGTAGTAGCGCAGGACGTTGTGCGTGATCTCGAGCACCGCGAAGGTCGCGATGCCGGCTGCGAGCCCCGAGAGCCGCATCAGCGGCAGCGCCGACGAGCGAGCGCGTAGACGCCGCCCGACCGCGGCTGCGATCGAGCAGCGAGCGCGACGTTGCCGACGTCGTCGTCTCCGAGGAACGGGAACAGGTACGGCATCGATCGCCGGCTTCTCGTCGACCGGGACCGAGAGCACTCCGGCCGCCCACGCACCGACGGCGACGAAGCTGATGTGGCCGAACGAGAGGACGCCGGAGTTGCCGACGAAGACGTAGAGCGCGACGACGACGGAGACCGCGACGAGCGCGTTGATGAAGTAGATCTCGGTCTCGCGCGATGCAAGGTCGAGCCGAGCAGCCACCGCGGCGACGACGAGCACAGCCGGCGCCGCCGAGCTGGCACGCCACCTGCGCACGGCCGTCATACGCGCTCCACCGGTCCTCGGCCCCGGGTGAACAGCCCCGACGGGCCGACGATCAGGAGCACGAGGATCACGAGGCCGAACAGGAACGACGGCAGGTACTGGCTCTGGTCGGTCGGCAGCGCGCCGCCGAGCAGGCCTGACGCGAAGCCGATCGCGAAGCCTCCGAGCGTCGCCGAGAGCAGTCGGTTCATGCCGCCGACGACGACGCCGGCGAGCACGACGATCGTTTCGTGGAGCGCGAAGCCCGGCGTGACGAGCGGGTTCTGCACGGTGAGCATCACGGCGACGACCGCAGCGAGCAGCCCGGAGACCAGCACCGCCGAGCCGATCACGCGGTTCGCGCGCACGCCGAGGAGCCGCGCCGTGCCGGAAGTCGAGTCGCCGCTGCTCGCATGTGGAGCCCGACGTTCGTCCGCTCGAGCAGCACCAGCAGCAGCAGGAGGCACACGACCGCGACGACGATCGCGACGATCGTGATCTTGCGCACGTCGACGTCCCCGATCGAGACCGGCCGGTTGAGGATAGCGAGCGACGTCGCCGGCTTGCCGAGTGGCCCGAACCGACAGCAGCGCCACGCTCTGCAGCAGGAACGCGACGGCGAAGGTCGCGACGAGCATGACGGCCGGCGACTGTGTCCGCAGCGGCCGGAAGACGAGCAGCTCCATCAGCATCGAGAGCGCGACCACGACCGCGAAGCAGAGCACGATGCCCGCCCACACCGGCCAGTCCCACTCCGACGCGAGCGCGAGCGCGAAGGCCCCGGCCATGATCAGCTGCCCGTAGGCGAAGTTGACGAGCCGGAGCACGCCGAAGACGAGGCCGATGCCGACGGCCATCAGCGCGTAGACGGCGCCGAGACCGATCGCGTCGACGACGGTCTGCACGTTCAGCGCCGCGACGACTCCGCTCACGACAGGTAGGCGGCCACCATCCGCTCCGTGTCCTCCGCGTCCTCCGGCGTCAGCGTCAGGCGAAGCTCGCCGTTCGCGAGCAGGTACGTCCGGTCGGCGAACGCGACCGTGCGCTGTGCGCGCTGCTCCACGAGCAGGACGGTGATACCGCGCTCGCGGATCGCTGCCAGCGCTTCGAAGACGACGTCCACGACCTTCGGCGCGAGCCCGAGGGACGGCTCGTCGAGCAGGAGCACGTCCGGGCGGGCGACGAGCGCCCGCGCGATCGCGAGCTGCTGCTGCTGGCCGCCGGACAGTGCGCCCGCCTGTCGCTGGCGGAACTCCTCGATGACCGGGAAGAGGTCGTAGACGACCCTGAAGTCGGCGGCTGCGCGGTCGCCTGAGCGTCGGCCGGCGAGTCCGAGCCGGAGGTTCTCCTCGACGGTGAGCTCGGCGTAGATGCGGCGACCCTCGGGGACGAGCGCGACGCCCGCGCGCGCGATGTCCTCCGGCGCGAGGCCGCGGATCGAGCGCCCGGCCAGCCGGACGTCGCCTGCCGCCAGCGGGACGGCTCCCATGATCGCGTGCAGCGTCGTGGACTTGCCGGCGCCGTTTGGCCCGATCAGCCCGACGATCTCGCCGCTCCCCACCTCGAGGCCGAGTCCGCGGACGGCGGCCACGCCGCCGTAGCGGACGTCGAGCGCCTCGAGCTCGAGCATCGGGCGCCGTCACGCCTCGTCCTCGTGGACGGCGCTCTCGCCGAGGTAGGCGGCCGCGACGTCGAGATTGCCTCGGATCTCGCCGGGTTCTCCCTCGGCGAGCGTGCGGCCCTGGTCGAGGACGTGTATGCGGTCGCAGACGTCCATGATCAGCGCCATGTTGTGGTCGATCAGGAGCACGCCCGCCCCGTGGTCGTCACGCACCGAGCGCACGACCGCCGCGAACTCCGGTACTTCCGCCTCCGGCAGACCCGCAGCCGGCTCGTCCAGGAGCACGAACTTCGGCTCGGTCGCCAGCGCGCGGGCAACTCCGAGCCGCCGCTCGTCCCCGTGCGCGAGCGCGAGCGCAGGGCTCTCGGCCTGTGGAGCGAGCCGCAAGAGACCGAGCAGCTCGCCTGCGCGGCGCCGCGCCTCCGCGGCCGGACACGCCGACGCCCAGCGCGGCCACCTCGACGTTCTCGCGCACGGAGAGATTCCGGAACGAGCGGCTGTGCTGGAACGTGCGCGCGAGGCCCGCACGACCGCGGCGGTCAGGTCGCCAGCGCGTCACGTCCCGATCGTCGAGCTCCACGGTGCCGGTGTCGGGGAAGTCGAAGCCGGAGATCACGTTCACGAGCGTCGACTTGCCGGCCCCGTTCGGCCCGATCAGCCCGATCACTTCGTGCCGTTCGAGCTCGATCGTGACGTCCTGCAGCGCCCGCACCCCGGCGAACGCGCGGGAGACGCCGGTGGCCCGGAGCGCTCCGGGCCACCGGCCTTCCTGCGGCTGGCCTTCCGACTCGTCCAATTAGATCTTCGGAACGACCTTCGCCGTGATGGAGCCGACCACCTTCGGCTGGTTGTTCTGGATCTTGATCACGCGGTACGCGCGGCCGAAGACGGCGTGCAGCTGCGGCGAGAAGCGTGACCAGCCCCGACAGCCGTCGGGACCTTCTTGAACTTCTCCAACTGGGCAGCGAGGGCGACACCCTGCGTCGACTTCGCCCGCTTGATCGCGGTGACCACGCCGTCGATCGCTGCCGGGCCCGTGATGAAGCTGCCGACGAGGGCCTTCGACGACTTGGCCCACTGGTTCGCGACCGGGAGCGGATCGTCGCCGAAGACCGACGCGTACGTGACGAAGTAGTACTCGTTCACCGGCGAGTCCTTCGGCAGCCAGTAGTTGCCGTCGCCGGCCCACGAGTTGATCATCGGCGTGTTGTTCCCGAGCGTGCGCAGGCCCGTGAGGATCGGCACCATCGCGCCCCACGGTGGAGCGGTCGCGGTCACGATCACGTCGGCGTCGACGTCCTTCAGCCTGTTGACGACGTTCTGCGCCGATGCGGGTCGGGATTCCCGGCCGGAGACGACTGGTAGCTCTCCTTGGCGACGATCTTGCCGCCGAGCTGCGTCCAGCGGGCCTCGAACGCCTGCACGACGTTCTTGAAGTAGACGATCACGGTGTCCGTGGCGAGGGCGGCGTTCCGCCAGCCCTTCTGCCACGCGTACTCCGCCATCGCCGATCCCTCGTCCTGGGCGACGTTGCCGAAGGTGAACGCCAAACGACCCTTCGTGCCGAAGCGCTTTGGGCCCATCTGGTCGGTGCCGATGCACGCGGCGACGGCCAGATGCCCGCGGTTGATCGCCTCCTGCACGACCGGCGCGGCGAGCTCCACGTCGCAGGTGGTGAAGATCACGTCCGCGCCCTGACCGAGCAGCTTGGCAGCGCAGGCCTTTGCGATCGCCGGCTTGTTGCCCTGTGTGTCGCACGTGGTGAGGACGATCTTGCGACCGAGCGCGCCGCCGCGCGCGTTGACGGTCTTGAGGTGGAGCTGCGCCGAGGCGACGGCCGATGTGTCGAACGGCGACATCGACCCCTTGCTGTCGTACGCCCAGCCGATCACGATCGGCCTCGTTGCCGCAGATGCCGTCGTCGCAGCGACCGCGATCGCTGCGACTGCGGCGAGGAGCGCCAGCAGCGCCCCTGTGGTGCTCTTGGTCATCACGCCCTCCTGGGCTAGACGGTTAGGGACTTGCACTGCCCGCGATCGGCTCACCACGACTCCTCCTTCGCCTTCACGAGCCGGTACATCGCCGTGTGCAGCGGGGCCGGGACCCCGTGACGCTCGGCCTCGCGGACGAGCGCCCCGGTGATGAGGTCGATCTCGGTCGGTCTCCTTGCTTCGACGTCCTCCAGCATCGACGGATAGTGCGCCGAGCCACGCCGCGTGGCGAGGACGTTCATCTCCCACGGGTCGTCGTGCAGCTCGATGCCCGCCGCCGTGGCGACGACCTTGCCCTCGTCGACGAGGTCGTGCACGAGATGCCCGAGGTCGGTGGGCTCCTCCTCGGCGGCGAAGTGCGTGTCGTGGCGCAGCCCCGTCAGCGCCGCGACGGAGTTGACGGTCGCGTTGAAGATCAGCTTCGACCACTGCGCCGGCCGCAGGTCGGGCAGGGCATCCGCCTTGAGGCCGGCCGAGACGATCAGCTCGGCCACCTCCTGCACGCGGGCGAACGGCGTCTCCTCGTAGGGACCGAGCCACGTCTCCGTGTCGAGGATGTACTCCACCTCCGTGTCCGAGTGCTTCGTGCCGCTCATGAACGTGACGGCGGAGACGATCGGCCAGTCGCCGTGCGCGCGGACGACCTCCTCGGCGCCGAGGCCGTTCAAGGTCGTCATCATCGTCGCGTCCGCGAAGTGTCCTTCGAGCGACGCCGCGGCCGCTTCGAGCCCGGTGGCCTTCGTCGCCACGATGCCGAGGTCGAACGGCTCCAGCTCGCGCGGGTCGGCCGCCGCCGCCACACGCGCCTGGACGTCGCTCCGGCCGGTCACCCGCAGCCCTTCGGCGTTGAGCGCGTCGGCGTGCTCTTGCCGCCGCGTGAGCACGCTGACCTCCGCCACCTGGGCGAGATGCCCGGCGAACAGGCTCCCGATCACGCCACCTCCGATCACGCAGACCCGCTCGATCACGCCAGAGCGTGCTCCGCAGTGGCCCCGACGGTGCGGCCGAAGTGCGGCATCACCCGATGGGCGAAGAGCTCCTGGTTCTTGATCGCCTTCCAGTGCTCGATGCCGCCGGCGTTGACGGTGATCCCGATCTCCTTGATCCCCGGGCATACTCCGAGCGTCTGCTCGATGCGCTCGACCACGTCGGCGGGCGTGCCCACCCAGATGTAGTCCTCCTCGACGAGCTGCTCGTAGGGGACGTCGTTGAGCTGCTCCATGATCCCGGCCGTGTAGAAGCCGTAGTCCGCCTTGATCAGATCCTCGGCCGGCGGCTTGTCGTACTCGATCAGCGGCGAGCAGTTGCCCTTGATGAACCCGACCATCCACTCGCGCGCCTCGCGCAGCGCCACTTCGCGGTCCTCGTCGACGTGGCACGCGTGGATCCAGACGATGTCGGGCTCGGTGCCGAACTCGGCGCATTTCGCCCGGTACAGGTCGAGCTGCTTCTCGAGGGCGACGTAGGGCAGGAGCGGCGGCACGGCGACGCTCCAGCCGTGCTCCGCGGCGAGCTCGTAGGTCCGGTCCGAGGTGCCCCCGAGCGTGACGCGGAACGGCCTGCTCGGGAACGGAATCACCGCGGAGTCGTCGACATCGAAGTACGTGCCGTGATGCGAGAACCGCTCGCTGCCGAGCGCCTCGAACAGGAGGTCGACGGCCTCCTCGTAGCGAGGCCGCGCGTGCTCGTCGAGCGGCACGCCAGCCTTGGGCGGGATCCAGCCGTGCCCGCGACCGACTCCGAACTCGTAGCGCCCGCCCGTGAGGATGTCGGTGGCGGCGATCGCGCTCGCCAGCACTAGCGGGTTGTGGAACGGCAGCGCGTGGAGCATCGTGCGGAAGCGGATCCGCTTCGTCCGCTGCGCCGCCGCCGCGAACAGCGCGGTCGGGTTCGAGGAGATCGAGAACTTGGGGAAGAAGAAGTGCTCGATCACCGAGTAGATGTCGTAGCCGAGCCGGTCCGCGTTCTGCACCTGCTCGAGCACCTCGTCGTACAACTGCTCGGGGGTCTTGCCCGGATGGAGCTGGACCTCGGAGTAGAGGCTGAACCGCATTCGCTCCGTCACCGCCTTTCTTGACCGGTCAAATTCGTCTGCGCACGAGTATTTCGCTCTCCTGTCCCGAGGGTCAATCCGACCCCATCACGGCCGTGCACTCGATCTCGATCAGGCAACCCGGCACCGCGAGCCCGGTGACCCCGACGATGGTCTGGGCCGGGTGAGCGGCGCCGCCAGTGACCTCGTCGATCGCCGCCGTGATGGTCTCGTACTCGGTCGGCCGGAGCGTGTAGATCGTGCGCCGGACGACGTCGTCCCAGCCGACGCCGACGTTGTCCATGGCCTCTTTCACGTTCCGCATCGCGCCCATGGTCTGGCCGTGGAGGTCCTCTGCGACGAGCGAGAAGTCCGGGTTGAGCCCGAGCTGTCCCGCGAAGTGGACGACCCGCGTACCCTCCGCGATCGCCACGTGGCTGAAGCCGGGGGCCGGGTGCAGGCCGGGAGGGTTGACGAGCTCACGGGTCATGTGGGGCCCCCTTCACCTCGCTGGACGCGAGGCGGCGTAGCTCGTCGTCGGTGACGAGGCCGCCCTTGTCAGTGCCGAGCTGCTTCACGGCCGAGAGGAGATCTGCACGGCGATCCTCGCCGACGTCCAGGCCGAGCTCCGCCACCTTGATCCGGATCGAGTCGATCCCGCTCTTCTTGCCGAGCACGATCCCGCGCGGTGCGCCGACGAGCTCGGAGGAGTACGGCTCGATCGCCGGCGGGTCGTGAAACTGCGCCGCCACGGCCCCCGACTCGCGCGTGAAGAGGTTGTCGCCCGTGGCGGGCTTCCACGGCGCGAGCGCGTAGCCTGAGCGCTCCTGCACGAGACGTGCCAGCTCGCGAACCCGATCGAGGCGGAGCCGCGTGGGGATGCCGTACAGCGCCTCGAGCGCGAGCGCGACCTCGACGAGGTCGGCGTTCCCGGCGCGCTCCCCCATCCCGTTCACCGTCCCCTGCACCCAGGTCGCCCCCGCCTGGACGGCGGCGACCGCCGCTGCGGTGGCGAGGCCGAAGTCGTTGTGACCGTGCCAGTGGACGGGTGTGCCGGGCCCGACGAGCTCGACGGCCCCGCTCACGAGCATCGCCGCCGCTTCCGGCGTCGCGACTCCCAGCGTGTCGACGACGACGACCTCCTGCGCTCCGGCCTCGACCGCCGCGGCGTATGCCTGCCGGAAGAACTCAGGGTCGGCGCGGGACGAGTCGACGCCGAAGAAGGCGACGTGGATACCTGCGTGCGTCGCACCGGCCACCGCGGTGCGGATCCGTTCGAGCATCGCCTCACGCGAGACGCCGAGCGCAGCGAGCTTGCCGTCGGAGATCGGGCTCTCGATCACGGACGCCGGGACGCCGAGCTCGACGAGCGCGTCGACGTCCGCCTGCACGGCGCGCGAGAAGCCCCACACCTGGGCGCGCAGCCCCGCGGACGCGATCAGCTCGACCGCCCGCCAGTCGTCGGCGGAGACGCGCGGGAAGCCGGCCTCGATGCGATCGACGCCCGCGGCGTCGAGCGCGCGCGCGATCTCGAGCTTCGTCTCCGGCGGGAGCACTACCCCGACGGTCTGCTCCCCGTCGCGGAGCGTCGTGTCGTACAGGCCGACGGTGACGTCCGGCTGCGGGCCGAGCGCGCGCTCGTTCACGTCGCCCGTCCAGACCATGGTCCGATCGAGCGTCATCCCCCACCCGCCTTGCAACAGACTGTTGCAAGCGTTGTCACGCGGTCCTCACGATCCCGTCCGGGATACGAACTCAGCTTCTCCGCGCCGTCGCTCGTGATCAGGAAGTTGTCCTCGAGGCGGAGGCCGCCCCCGCCCTCCCAGTAGCAGCCCGGCTCGATCGCCAGCACCATGCCCTCGCCGATCTCGCCGCCGCCCGCCTGGTGCGCGTAGGGCGGCTCGTGGGCCCGTGCCCCCACTCCGTGGACAATCGGATGCGACGGCTGGCCGGGGAACCCGATCGCCTCGATGCCCGTCCGGACACGCCGGTCGAGCTCGGCCAGGCTCGCCCCCGGCGTGCAGAACGCAACCGCGGCGTCATAGACACCGGTCAGGCCTGCCTCCAGCTCCCGGTAAGGCTCCGCCAGCTCCCCGTAGACGACGTTCTTCGTGTGATCGCACCAGTAGCCGTCGGCGCAGACCCAGATCTCGAACAGCGTGGGCTCACCCTCTACGACCGGCCGGCTCGTCGTGGCCGTGAACGTCCTGATCCCGAGCCCCGACCAGACGAGCGAGAAGCCGAGCGCAAGCTCCACCTGGCCCTTCCAGCCGGTGCCCTCGCCGTGGACGAAGCCCTCCCACTCCGCCGCGATGCTGGCATCGGTCTGGCCGGGCCGGATCACCCCCTGGACGTGCTCCATCGCGGCTGCGGCGATCTCGTTGGCCAGCCGCATCCGCTCGAGCTCCTGCGCGGTCTTGACGGCGCGGGCCTCGGCGAGGAGGGGCGTCGCGTCCTGGGCGCCCGGGAAGGCGTCGAACCAGGCCTTCGTGAAGGTCGTCGGCTCGCCCACCATGCGGTCGGAGGCCTGCGTACCGAGGGTCAGCTCGAGCCCGACCGTCTCGAACGGCAGCGCGGCGTCGACCGCGGCGTCGAGCGTGCGCGCCGTCGGCGGGCGTGGATCGGATGGGTCGTACCCGGCGACGAGCCGCACGTCGTCCGTCCAGGCCGTGCGTGTCGCGTCGTCGGCCGAAGCCTCGAGACAGAGCAGGATCGGCTCGCCCTCCCGCGGGAAAGACGACCGCGTCGTATCCCTTCATCCCCCAGAAACTCGTCAGGTAGAGGACGTTGTCGGGCGCACGCGCGACGAGCGCGTCGAGCCCGCGCTCGCCCATCAGCGTCCGCACGCGGTCGAGCTTGGCGTCGTCCCGAACCCAGCTCACGGCTTGAGATCCTGGGGAATCTTCGGCACGGATTCAGCGCACTCGACGTGTCCGCCGCGGGCGCGTCCAGGGGACTGTCCCCGAGTCACGTCCGAAGCCGCCGGTTGGGGAGCGATTGGCACGATGTCGGCACTGATCACCACCGCACCCGCGCCGGGGCCGGCTCGCCGTGGCCTTCCTGCCAGGAGATGACGGGATTGCGGAGGACGCCGATCCGCTCGATCTCGCACTCCATCACGTCCCCAGGGTGCAGGTAGAGGGAGGCGGCGTCGTCGGAGAAGCCGGCCACTCCGGACACCGTCCCCGTCGAGAGCACGTCGCCCGCGGAGTACCCGAGCGCCGAGTAGTGCGACAGGATCTCCGGGATCGTGACCGACATGTTCCCTGAGTGCGACACCTGACGCGGCTCGCCGTTCACGCGCAGCTCCATGCGCAGGTCGTGCGGGTCGGGCACCTCGTCGGGCGTCACGATCCACGGCCCGAGCGGGCAGAACGTGTCGATCGCCTTGCAGAACGAGAAGACGCCCGAGCGCATCTCCCGCCGCTGGATGTCGCGCGCGGTGATGTCGTTGAAGATCACGTAGCCGCCGACGTAGTCCATCGCCTCGTCCGGTGAGAACCACTTGCCCGCCTTCCTCAGCACGACCGCCAACTCGAGCTCGTAGTCGAGCTCCTCGGTGAGGTGCTCCGGGTAGATCACCGGCTCCTCGGGCCCGACGATCGCGTCCACGTTCTGGAAGAAGACGATCCAGGGTGCGATCTCGTGGTCCCAGTCGACCCGCTTCGACTCCTCCTCGTGCTCGCGGAAGTTGCCCGCGGTGTGGAAGAACTTCTTCGGCACGATCGGCGCGCGCAGCCGCGTCTCGGCCACCGCCACGCGCTCGCCCGTCCCGTCCGCGCCGCCACGCTCGAAGTACGCCCTCATCGTCGGCACGTCGAGGACGGCGATCTCCTCGCCCTCGAGCAGGCCGACGCGTCCGGCGCCCTCTCCGAACGTGACGAGCCTCACGCCGCCACCCCGCAGACCCGGGTCGCGACGAGCGCATACGTGCGCGCCATCTGCACCAGCCCTTCGATGTCGAGGTTCTCGCCGAGCTCGACGTCCTGCAGGCCGGTCGAGGTGCCGTAGTTGACCGTGGGGACCCCGTAGCGCGTGAGCGCCGAGGCGTCGGAGAACCAGCGCGTGACATCGCGCTCGGGCGGCGCGCCGAAGACCTCCTCGTGCGATGCGTCGATCGCGGCGACGAGCGGATGCTGCTCGTCGATCTCGGCCCCCGGCGCGGTCACGTAGACCTCGCCCTCGATCCCGTAGCCGGGAAACCGCTCCGCGAGGGAGCGCACCCAGTCGAGCACCTGGCGCCGTGCCATCGGCATCGGCTTCGTCGGCGGCACGCGCACGTCGAGGAAGACATCCGTGTGGTGCGGTGTCCGCGAGACGCGCCAGCCGAAGCCGCCAGCGATCGCTCCGACGTTGACGATCGCCCTCGCGCCGCGATACGCGTTCTCCCGATCGTCTTCCCACGTCGGGATCCACTCCTGGATCGCCGTCAGCACCTCGTGCATGCGCAGGATCGAGTTCTCGCCGCGCTTCCCCTCGCTGAACGCCGTGTGGATGAAGTTGCCGTGGACACGGATGCGCAGCCAGAGCGCTCCGAAGTGCCCGAGCACGACCCTCCCCTCGGTCGGCTCTCCGAGCAGGCACATGTCCGCGACGCCGCCGTGCGAGACGAGGTAGCGCGTGCCGGCCGCGTAACCGCGGTATTCGGCTCCCGTCGCCTCCCCGTACTGCGTCTTCTCGATCTCCCCGCACACGGCGGCGACGAGCACGTCGCCACGGAGTCGCACACCCGCCCCCCGCAGCGCGCGCACGGCCTCCACATAGCACGCGAGCGCACCCTTCATGTTCGAGATGCCGAGCCCGTACAGCCGGCCTTCTTTCACGAACGGCTCCGGCTGGAAGCCCGGCACGTGGCGGAGCCACGGCTCGCGCCCCGAGTACGACGTGTCCAGGTGCCCGTTGAACATCAGGCTCGGCCCACCGCCCGTGCCCTCCCACGTGCCGACCACGTTCGCGCGGCCCTCCTCCACCTGCTGCCATTGCACGCGCAGCCCCAGCTCGAGAAAGGTGTCGCGCATCAGCTCCGCCATTGCCTGTTCGGAGCCCGTGAAGCTCGGCGTGCCGATCATCCGGCCCGCCGTCCCCACGAGCCTGGAGCGGTCGATCGCGATCCCTGTGCTCACGTCGGCTCGACCTGGTAGGTGACCGTGAGACTGGCGGCGACGGTCGCCTCGCCGGCCTCGATCGGGACGTCGGCAGCCATCGTCCGTCACCGCGGCACCACGCGGCTCGGGGGGCTGGGCGCGGGCGCCGCCCTCGACCGCCTCCACGAGCGCGCCGAGCCGGACGCCGAGACCTGCGGCGAGGGCTTCTGCCCGCGCCCGTGCGTCGCCCGCCGCCGCCTGGAGCGCCTCTCCGCGCGCGGGGTTGGAGACCGATACCGTCCACCACGGTCCATCGACCCGGGCGCCGGCACGCTCGACGCCCTCGGCGAGGAGCCGTCCGATCGTCTCGGCGGCCCCGACCGTGACCGTCAGCCGCTCGCTCGCGCGGTAGCCGCGATGCTGCCACGTGCCGTCGCGGTGCTCTCCCGCCTCCGAGACGGACACGCCGGTGGTCGTCCGCGCAGCCGGCTCGACGCCGAGCTCGCCGAAGAGCCCGATCAGCGCGCGTGCGCGCTCGGCGACGTCCGCCAGCGCCTCCGGGGCGGATGGCCGTACCGCCTCCACGGTCAGCCCGAGCGAGGCCTCGTCGGGCGGCACCGACACCTGCGCGCGACCGACGACAGTCAGCGTCGCCATCAGGCGCGGAACTGCGGCAGCACGTGCTCGCCGAAGAGCCGGATCTGCTCGTGCCGGTTCGCACCCCAGAGCTCGAGCATGATGTGGGTGCAGCCGGCATCGCGGTACTCCTCGATCGCCGCGATGCAGTCGGCGGGCGTACCGGCGATCGGCTTGCACTTGTCGAGGAGCGCATCGGTGACGAGCTCCTTCGCCGCGAGCCTCCCACCACGCTCCATCGCGTCGGCCACTGGCCGGATCTCGTCCTGCTCGATCCGCGCCAGGTCGAGGAGCACGTCGGCGGAGCCCTGGATGTTCTGCACCTTGTTCGCGAGATACATGCCGGCGATCTCGCGCGCACCGTCGCGCCCGGCGTCGCGGTCGGTGGCGTGGATCGAGGCGACGATCGTGCAGCCGAGGTCGACGTCGTCGGGATCCCGGCCGGCCTTCGCCGCCCCCTCCTCGATGTTGCCGCGCGTGTAGCGGACGTAGGCCGGCGTCGTGATCGACGGCGTGAGCAGCCCGTCCCCGATCTCGCCGCCCAGCTGCTGCATCAGCGGTGCCGTGCCGGCGACGTAGACCGGCACGTCCCAGGCCGGCGCGTGCGCTTCGGCGGACAGCGCGGGAATGTCCGCGGAGAAGACCTTGCCGTCGTACTCGAACCGCTCGCCGGAGAGAATCCCGCGCACGATCTCGACGGAGTCGCGCATGTGCGCGAGCGGCTTCGTCACCTTCGGGGGCCCGCCCTGCTTCGTGTTGTTCAGGAAGATCTTCGAGGTGCCGAAGCCCACGACGAACCGGCCCGGCCCGGCCGCCTCCTGCACCACGCGGGCGTCCATCGCCACCTGCACGGGGTGGCGCGTGTAGGGGGAGATGATCCCCCACGCGACCGTGAGCCGCTCCGTCTCGCGCGCCATCAGCGCGGACACGACGGTCGACGAGCGAGCCTCCATCTGGTGCTTGCGCCACCACGGGTATGCCTCCGCGAGCCACACCGTGTCCATCCCGGCCTCGTCCATCACCCGAGCGGACGCGAGCATCTCCTCCAGCGGCTCCATCGTGAGCTGCATCACGCCGATCCGGAAAGGAACCGTCAACGCGGCGCCAGTTTATGTCGTGTCACGACGCAACGTCAAGCGCGGGAAGGGCCGGCAAGTCCGTGTAGAGGTGGTCGATCTCCTCGGCGAGCGCACGGTACGCGCCATCGAGGCGGACCACGGCGGCCGGCGTGAGCCGCACGCGGGTCACGCGCCGGTCGGCATCCGAGCGCTCGCGGATCACGAGCCCCGCCCGCTCGGCTCGCCGGACGCGCTCTGCGACGCCGTTGTGCGCCAGCAGGAGCCACTCCGAGAGCTCCGTGATCGAGGCCGACTCGTTACCGCTCGGCGCCCCCTTGATCGCGAGCAGGAGGAGGTACTGGTCGGTCGAGAGGCCGTGCGCACGGCAGACGTCCTCGGTTCGCACTTCGAGTTGCCGCAGCACGCGGCGGAGTCTCGCGCCACTCGGGTAGTCGAGGCGGGCCTGGCCGCCCATCCGGCCCTCTAGCCGCCTGCGGCGCCGACCTGCTGCTCGAGCGCGGCCAGCACGCTCGACACCTGCTGGTTGACGATCGGCTGCAGCACCCGCTGCCCCATCGAGCCCACAGGGCCGGCGATCCGCACGTCCGCCTCCCACGCCATCGACGTGTGGTTGCCCTCGCCGGAGAGCGTGAACGAGGTCGTCATGTCCATCAGAGCCCCCACCCCCTTGCCCTTGGCGTGCAGCTTGGCGAACTCGAGCGGGCGTTCCTCGAGCTTTTCGAAGCTGATCGACATCTTCAACCCGCCCAGGCCGAGCGGCACCTTCACCCTCGCCGTCCAGTTCCTGTCGTCCTGGACCTCGAAGCTCTCCACGCCCGGCATCAGCTTCGCCATCTGCGCCGGATCGTTGATCACGTCCCAGACCCGCTCGCGCGGCGCCTCGAGCTCCTTCACGCCTTCCACTCTCACTGCGATCTCACCTCGACGTTGGCGCGCGTCTTGGCAGGGTCGCGCAACATCTCCCAGACGCGGTGGTAGGGGTTGTGGCTGTCGTGCACGACGGCCCGACCCGCACCGCTGAGCGCGTCCTGCAGCGCCGCGCAGACAGCGTGGATCCCCGCGCCGCCGCCCTCGCCCATCCCTTTCGCGCCGAGCGGTGTGAACGGCGACGGCGACTCGATCGCGCTCGTCTTCAAGGGCGGCATGTCGAGCGCGTGAGGCACGTGGTAGTCGTAGAAGTTGGGCGTGAGCAGGTTGCCGTCGTCGTCGTACGTGAACGTCTCCCACGTCGCGGCGCCGATCGCCTGCGCCGTGGCTCCCATCACCTGACCCTCGACGATCTGCGGGTTGATGCGGGAGCCGCAGTCGTCCACGGCCGCGTAGTCGACGATCTCGTAGTAGCCCGTCTCGGGATCGACCTCGAGCACGCACGCGTGGATCTGCATCGCGTACGTGAGCGTGAGGTTCCCGAACTTGCGCTCCTTGTCCGGCACCTCGAACGGCGGCCGGTAGACGTAACGGCAGTTGAGCGTGACGAAGTCCTCCGGAAAGCCGGCGTTGTTCGCGTTCACGATCGCGCCGAGCGCGAGGAACGGCAGCGCTGCCTCCGGTGGCCCGTCCTTGATCCGGGCGAATCCGTCCGCGAGCTCGATCGCCTCGGGCGGGCACTGGAAGACCATCCCGGCGAGCTTCCGCATCTCGGCGGCCAGCATGTCCGCCGCGCCCTTCACGGCGCCCAGGCCCGTCACCGCAAACTGGCTCGCATAGGTGCCCGAGAAGCCGGCGTGCGAGTTCCAGTACGAATCGTGGCCGGCGCGCACCGTCACGTCGTCGGGCGAGCAGCCGATGATGTCCGCCACCACCTGTGCGGCCGTCGTCTCGTGGCCCTGACCCTGCGGCGTGGTGCCGAGCGTGACGACGACCTCGCCGAAGATGTCGAGCTTGACGGTCGCCACCTCGTTGTTGCCCGAGAACTGGAGCTCGGGGTTGATCAGCTGTGACTGCCCGAAGTTATTGGTGCCGGAGTCGAGCGTGGAGCCGATGCCGAAGCCGAGGAGCTTCCCGCGCGACTCCGCATCGGCCCGCCGCTCGGCGAGTCGGTCGTGGCCGATCAGCTCGAGCGCGATGTCGAGGGCGCGCGGATAGTCGCCCGAGTCGTAGACGCAGCCGTTCGGCGTCTCGTACGGCATCTGCTCGGGCTGCACGTAGTTCTGCTTGCGGATCTCGACCGGGTCGAACCCGAGCTCGTGCGCCACGATGTCGATGATCCGCTCCGTCAGCCAGAGCTGTTGCATCCGCGAGTAGCCGCGGTTCGGCGACACGGGGGCCTTGTTGGTCATCACCTGCTGGAAGTCGAGCCGGATGTTCCGCCACGTGTACAGCCCGGGCGCCACCTGCGCCCAGATGACGCCGCCGAGCGGCTCGTAGCGCAGATACGCACCGGCGTCGTCGAGCGCCTTGCAGCGGAACCCGAGGAGCGTGCCGTCGGCCTTGACCGCCACCTCCACGTCCTGGAACCAGCGCTCGTTGCCGTGCGACATCGACTGGTGGAACTCGGTGCGCCACTCCGTCCACTGGATCGGGCGGTTGAGCTTGCGAGCGAGCAGACAGCACGCGACGAGCTGCGGATGCGAGGTGATCTTGTTGCCGAAGCCGCCGCCGATGTCCTGGGTGACGATGCGGAGCTTGTCGAGCCCGACCCGCATCGCCGGCCCCATCATGATCACGGCGAACCCGGGGAACTGGTTGTTGGTGATCATCGTCCACTGACCGGTGCCGCGGTTGTACTCCACGAGCGCGCCGTCGCACTCGAGCGGCGTGGAGTTGAAGCGGTCGAAGTGGAGCTCCTTGATCGTGACCACGTGGTCGGCCTCGGCGAACGCGGCGTCCAGGTCTCCCCACTCGTAGAGGCCGCGCCACGACTCGTTCGAGCCGACCTCGTCGTGCAGGAGCGGCGCACCGTCGTCGAGCGCGCGCCGGGCGTCGACGAGCACCGGCAGCGGCTCATACTCCACCTCGATCAGCTCGGCCGCATCCCGCGCGCGCTCCCGGGAGTCGGCGACGACCGCCGCCACGGGCTCGCCGACGAAACGCACTTTGCCGACCGCGAGCGCGTAGTCCTTGACGTGGCCGCCAGGCGGCGGGGCGATCTGGAAGAACGGATCGGTGAGGATCGCAACCTCGTCGCCGGTGAGGGTCCCGAGGACGCCTGGGAGCGCGTGCGCGGCGGCGACGTCGATGGAGACGATCTTCGCGTGTGCGTAGGGCGAGCGGATGAAGTGGACGAACCCCATGTTGTGCCGCTTGACGTCGTCGAAGAAGAGGCCCTGACCCTGGACGAGCCGGCGGTCCTCCTTGCGCGGAAGCGACTGCCCGATCGCGCCTTTCTCGAGAACCGGGGCCTCGGTCGTGACCGTCGTCGAGCTGCTCACGCCGACGCGCCCTTCGCCGCCGCCTGCACGGCCTCGAAAATATTCCAGTACCCGGTACAGCGGCAGATGTTGCCCTGGAGCGCGACCTTTACGTCCTCCTCGCTCGGGCTTGGGTTGACCGCGAGCAGCGCCGCCGCGCTCATGAGCATGCCCGGCGTGCAATAGCCGCACTGCAGCGCATGCCGGGCGGAGAACGCCTGCTGCAGCGTCGTCAGCTCCTCCCCGTCGGCAAGCCCCTCCACGGTCGTGATGCGGGTGCCGTCGGCCTGGACAGCGAGCAGCATGCAACTCTTCACGGCCAAGCCGTCGAGGTGCACGGTGCACGCCCCGCAGTTGCCCGTGTCGCACCCGACGTGCGTGCCGGTGAGGTCGAGGTCGTCCCGGAGGAAGTGCACGAGCAGACGCCGCGCGGCGACCTCGCGCTCGTACGTCTCTCCGTTGACCTCGACCGAGATCACGAGGTCCGTCGTCGGCGTCGTCGCCACTTCCTACCCTTTCGCTCGCTTGGCGGCCTCGAGGACGGCGCGCACGGCCGAGACCTCGGCCAGGTGCCGCCGGTACTCGGCCGTGGCGTGGACGTCGGACGGCGGGTCGAGCGAGGCGCCGAGGCCCTCCGCGGCGGCCTTCACCGCGCTCTCCGAGAGATCTCCGGAGCCGAGCGCGCTCTCCAGCGCGGTCGCGCGCAGCGGCACGGCGTCGACGCACCCCAGCGCGACGCGGATGCCCGCCGGGCCGACTGTTGCCGCCGCGTCGACGATGTACGTCCCGTGCCGGCCGAGGCTGATGCCGGCGAACCCGTCGCCGTTCCCGTTTGGCGGCGGCACGGTGATCTTCGTCAACAGCTCGCCGGGGCCGACGGCCGTCAGGTACACGCCGAGAAAGAACTCGTCCGACGGCACCACGCGCTCACCCGCCGTTCCCCGCACCGTGAAGCTCGCGTCGAGCGCAACGAGCAGCGGGGGGTAGTGGTTGGTCGGGTCGTTGACGCACACGTTGCCGCCCACCGTGCCGCGGTTCCGCACCTGCACGTCCGCGATCGTGCGCGCCACCTCGGCGAGGATGCCCCCGCGAAAGACCTCGGCCTCGGAGGAGTCGATCAGCTGCGTCGACGTGACCATCGCACCGACCTCGAGCGAGCCGTCCGAGCCGAATCCGATCGTGCGCAGCTCGTCGAGCGCGACGAGGTCGACGAGCAGGTCGAGGTCAGCGGCACGCTGTTTGAGCACGTTGACGAGCGTCTGCCCCCCCGCCAGGGCCCGGGCCCCATCGTGCTCGGCCAGCAGCCCGACGGCCTCCTCGAGGCTCCCCGGCCGGGCGTACGCGACCTCGGAGAGGAGCATCAGCGCTCCCCCCCGCTCTCGAGTCGTCTGGATGCCTGCACGACGTCACTCTCCTATCAGACCTGCGACCCCGCGGCGACTCCGAGCCTCGCCCCGCACGATCATGTCGTGACGCGACATATCGTGTCAACTCGGCTGTTAGGGTCGGTCCATGGCCACTCACGACGCGGTGTTCATCGGCTCCGGGATCAACGCGCTCGCCGGGGCCGCGCTCCTCTCTCGCGCCGGCTGGAGCGTCTGCGTGCTCGAGCGCGAGGAGCACCTCGGCGGCTGCATCTACACCTCGGACGGGCTGACGCTGCCCGGCTTCACGCATGAGGTGCTCGCCGCATGGCACCCGCTGTGGACGGGCGGTGCAGCGTACGGCGAGCTCGCCGACGATCTCGGGCGCCGAGGGCTCGAGTACCTGAACACAGATCTGCCGACAGCGACCGCTTTCCCCGACGGGTCCGCGGCGTTCGTCACGACGTCGCTCGAGGGCAACGTGGCGGAGATGGAACGGCACGGTGCAGGCGACGGGGCGGCCTGGGAGGCGTTCTTCAACGGGTTCATGGCCAACGCGGACCTCGCGTTCGGCCTGCTCGGCACCGAGCTGTGGTCGGGTGCCGGGCTCGGGCTTGGGCGGAACGCCTACCGGAGGCTCGGGCGTCGCGGTGTCCTCGAGTACGCGGGTGGTACCCTCGTCAGCTCCCGCGACTGGGTTACCCGGACGTTCGCGGGCGATCGAACCCGCGGCCTGCTCGCACCGTGGGTGCTCCACACCGGTCTGGGTCCGGACCAGGCGACCTCGGGCTTCATGACGCAGGTGATCGCGGCGGCGATCCAGCTCGGTGGGATGCCGGTACCGCGGGGCGGCGGCCAGGTGCTCGTCGACGGTCTGGCCGGCATCGTCCGCGATGCAGGAGGCGAGCTCCGCACCGGCACTGACGTGCGGCAGGTGCTCGTCGCGAGCGGGCGCGCGACAGGTGTGCGAATCGCCGACGGAGAGGTCGTGCAGGCCACGCGCGCGGTGATCGCCAGCGTCACGCCCACGCAGCTCTACGACCGGCTGCTGAGCCCGGGCGACGTCTCGAGCAAGGTTGCCGACGCAGCACGCCGCTACCGCTACGGGCGGGCCGAGATGCAGATCCACCTCGCACTCGACGAACCGCCGTCCTGGCGGGGACCCGAGGCGGAACGGCTGCCTCGCGTGCCGATCGTGCACGTCACGCCGGGGCTCGACGGCGTCTCGCGCGCCGTCAACGAGGCCGAGCGCGGGCTCCTCCCGACGGAGGCGACGATCGTCTGCGGGCAGCCGTGCGCGCTCGATCCCTCGCGCGCACCCGAGGGGAAGTCCATCATCTGGATCCAGCTGCAGGAGCTTCCTGCCGGGCGCGTGAGGGGCGACGCGGCGGGCCAACTCGACACGGGCGACGGCGTCTGGACGGAGGAGCTTCGCGAGGCGTACGCCGATCGCATCGTCGCGCGCCTCGCGGAGGCGATCCCGAACCTGCCGGCAGCGACGCTGAAGCGCGTCGTCCTCTCCCCCGTCGACATCGAAGCGCTCAACTGCAACCTCGTCGGCGGCGACATCTATGCCGGCTCGTGCGCGCTCGACCAGAACCTGCTCTGGCGCCCGTTCGCTCAGGCGCCGGGTCACGCGACCGAGGTGGAGGCTCTTTTTCAGATCGGCGCCAGCACCCATCCCGGCCCGGGCCTCGGCGGCGGCTCCGGCTTCCTCGTCGCCCAGAGCCTGCTCCAGCCCTCGCTGCCCAAGCGTTTGCTGGCGAAGCTCCCCGTCGTCGGCTCGTGAGACTCGCCCTTTCGGAGATCTCGACGGTCAACGCCTCGTTCGCCGAGGATGTCGCCGCCTACGCGGCGGCGGGTTTCGACTCGATCGGGATCTGGGAGTTCAAGCTACCCCCCGACGACGAGGCGAACCTTGCGCTGCTGCGCGAGCACGGGCTCGCGGTGGCGAACTGCGTGCCTGCGGTGCCGTCGATCCTGCAGCTCGGCATCCCGGGCATGGAAGGGCCGGCCGACCCGCAGGAGCGGATCGAATCCATCTGCGCGTCGATGCGCCGCTTCGCCGCCTATCGCCCCGAGTGCGTCCTCTGCCTCAGCGGCCCGCTCGGCGGCAGGAGCGAGGCCGAGGGCCGGGCGATCCTCGTCGACGGCCTGCGGCGGATAGCGGCATCGGCTCGCGCGGCCGGCGTCACGCTCGGCTTCGAGCCGATCCATGTCGCGCAGCGTGAGTCGACGGCATTCGTGCACACGATCGCCGATTCCCTGGACCTGCTCGACGAGGCAGGCCTCGGCGACGTTGGGATCATGGCCGACACATTCAACCTCGCCGCGGAAGAACCCGTGGCGCTCGCCGCGGTGGCGGCTCGGATCACCGGTCTCCACGTCGCCGAGTGGCCCGTCGACGGCGATCGCACCGACCGCGTGCTGCCCGGCGAGGGCCTCGGCGAGGCGGCCGCCCAGGTGAGGGCACTGCGCTCGACCGGGTGGGACGGGACGCTCGACGTGGAGATCTTCTCCACCCCGGACGCGTTCTGGGGGCTCCCGGTCGACGACGCGGCCCGCCGCGCGTACGCGGCGGCCGCGGCGCTCGCAGGTCAAACGTTGCCGTAGAGGGCGCGCACGATGCGGACAAACTGTTCCGTCTCGGCATACAAGCCCCGCTCCCGGACGGCCCGGGCGCCCTGGTACCAGCCCGCGAGCGCGAGGCGGACGTCGCCGCCGAACTCATCGAGCTGCCAGCGCAGATAACGAACGCCGGCCTGTACGTTGCCGTCGGCATTGCGAGGCGTGCGCGTACCGAGCAGCACCACGTCGACCCATTCCCACGTCTCCGGCAGTAGCTGCATCACGCCGATCGCGCCGACCGAGGAGACGACTCCCTCCTGGAACCCGGACTCCATCCAGGCGAGCGCGCGGGCCAGCTTCGGGTCGACGCCGTACGCGGCCGACCAGCGGTCGAGCGCGGTACGCACCGCCGCCTTGTCCGTCGGCGCGGCGAGGACTGGCCCGGATGCTGCGCCGCGCGGGAGCACGAGCCGCTGCCCGGGCGCGATCACGGTGTCCAGCTGGAGCCCGTTCTCCTTCGCGAGCAGCCACGGACTGACGCGGTACCGGGCGGCGATCGAGAAGAAGCTCTCGCCGGGGGCGACGGTGTGGCGGACGCGGGGCGGCGACGGGAGCGCACGGGCGAGCGCACGGAAGGTCTGGACCCCTGCGATCCCGTCGGCGGCGAGGCCGCGCCGCGCCTGGAAGCGCCGCAACGCAGCGGACGTCCGGACGTCGAAGCGGCCGTCGATCGCCCTACGCGGCAGGCCCCACGCGACGAGCCGGAACTCGAGCGCCGACACGTCCCACCCGACGCGGCCGACGCCGAGCTCACGCCGGCCGAGCAGCGGCCGGCCGAGCGAGCCGAGCGCGCGGCGCGTCGCAGGGCCGACGACACCGTCGGCGACGAGCCCGCGGCGGTCCTGAAGGCGGAGGACGGCAGCGCGCGTCAGCGGTCCGCGGACGCCGTCGATGGTCCCGAGATACAGGCCCTGCGCGCGCAGGGCGACCTGGAGCGCGGCGACGCGCGCGCTCGCGGGGCGCGCTTCTCCCGCCAGCCCGAGCGCGAGAAGAACGGCCACGCCGAAGACGGCGAGGCGACGCATGTGCCTGGCTTCCAGCTGCCGATCGCGACTCCTCCCGAGCGCGGCCGTGATCCGGTCCGCAGTGCAGTCCGGGTCAGCACAGGCGTGGTGCGTCGCCCGGGTGGTCTGAGATCCGGCTCAGTGGGTTCCGTCGCGCGCCCAGCCGGCAGGTGTCGCGAAGGGTCGACGCCAGAGCTCGTGGTACGCGGGGCCGACGGGTCCCTGCCCGAAACGAAGCGGCTCGACATTCGGAAACGCGACGTACTGATCCTCACCCCAGGCACCGGGGAAGCGCATCCAGCCCGGCCTTGCCTCCGTGACCCGCACGACACGGGGGGTGACCACGCGACCCGGGGCTGTGCGGTCGCGCAGCGTCACGCCGTAGGCGCGGTAGATCGCAAGCGCCTCCTTCGGCCAGCAGCGCTCGTCCAGTCTCGCGTTCCCGGGCGTGAAGCTCATCGCGTGTGAGCCGAGCGCGACGTAGGCGACGGGACGTTGACCCCGCTTCGGTGCGCTGCTCCAGGTTCGCGTCACACCGCCGCAGTGCCGGCTCAGTCCGACGGTGGTCGGGCGCCCGTCCCGACCGAGCAGCACGGTCACCGCTTCCCAGTCGCCCTCGTGCGACTGCCAGAACTCACCCGCCGTGGTCGGCGGGCGGTACACGTTGGCGGGGTAGAACAGCCAGTACTGCAAGGCAGTGAGGCCTCCCCCGTGGAACACCGCCCCGTACGTCGTCGACACCGCACCGTGTGCCGCCTCGGCGGCCGCGTAGCAGCCGAGAGCCGCGGGGCCGTCGATCGCCCGGCAGCCCCGGTGGTCGAGGCGGTCGGTCGCCGCCGCCTCGGCGAGCTGGACGGCAACGGGGGTCCACGTCCCGTCAGTGCCGCGGCGCACGAGGTCACTGTCGGCGACGAATCCGTCGACCGGAACCGGCACGAACGGCTCGTCGGGGTGAAGGACGACGATGGGCGAGTGACGGTTGAGCAGCTGCGCGTCCGTGGTCGCAGTACCCGATGCGGGCGCGATCAGGGCGGCGGCTGCTGCGAGTGCGACGCACCCCGTCGTGGAGCACTGAAGGACGGCGAAACCACGCGGAAGACGCGGCACGAGACTCCCCTTGGACCGGAACCAAGCCCTCCGTTTGCAGCACGCCAGACCGAGGGTCACGTCAGGCTAGCACCGCTGTTTCAAGCCGTTGCAGGGGCCCAGGGACGGCTCAGATGATGCTCGTGGGCACGCTCCATGCGTTGCTGGCTGCCCACGGCGGACGAGTCAACCCGCCTTCAAGCGAGGGCTCGGCCAGCAATCTCTCGCTCGCGGGAGACAAACGCGGGCGGCGATTGTGCTCCGATCCTATGTGTGACGCGCGGTTCGACGAGGCCGAGTAGGGTCGTTCGCGAACCGGATCGTTCACGGAAGCAGTTACGAGGGGAGGCACCTGATGTTTGCACGCGTTGCGACATTCGAGGGCGGGGATGTGGAGCGGCTCAAGCAGGTCAACCAGGAGCGCATGGAGTCCGGCACGATGGCACTGCCCGAGGGCTTGACGAGGGCTCTCGTGCTCCAGGGGGACAGCCGCCGGCTGTTCGTGACGTTCTTCGACAGCCGCGAGGCACTCGACGCGGCCGAACAACGCTTCGAGGAGATGGGCGACGAGATCCCTGAGGAGATCCGGGGGCGCCGCACTTCGGTCGAGGCGTTCGAGGTCGTCTTCGAACAGGCGAGATAGCTCTCTCGCCGGGCGCTTGCTGTCGGATCGGCGGGTCCGGAGATGACACCTGACGAGAGACATCAGGCCCTCGCACGGATCGCATCTTCCGGCCGCGACGCTCGCCTCCGCTGCGAGGCGTGCGACCGGTGGAGCGCGGGACGCGCGCGGGGGTGGCGCGGCGTGCTCGGTTACGAGGAGGACAACACGGTGTGCGTCGTGATCTTCTGCCCTGCCTGTGCGAGTAGCGAGCTCTTCTAAACCGAGCCCGCCAACCACGAGCTCGCGCCGTTGGCGCTCTTCGTCTTCGCTCGTGGGCGTCTTCGGATCGACTTGCTGATTGACTTTCCTCAAACTAGCGACGGGTTCGTTGGCTTCTCGTGGAGTGGTCGTGTCTTTCTCGTTTCGAGGATTGACCCACGGCGCACCGGTGGACTAGCGTCAAGAATCACTAACGAGACGGGAGGATCGTCATGGGTGATCGCTCAGCAGCGGGAAACGTCGTTCTCGTTCACGGCGGCTTCGCGGACGGCTCAGGCTGGCAGGGGGTCTACAAACTCCTGAAAGCCGACGGGTACCAGGTCAGCATCGTCCAGAACCCAACGCTTTCGCTTGCAGGTGACGTCGCGGCGACCCGCATGATCATCGACGCGCAAGACGATCGGGTGATCCTCGTCGGCCATTCCTACGGCGGCGCCGTGGTCACCGAGGCCGGGAACCATCCAAACGTGGAGGCGCTCGTCTACATCGCGGCCTTTGCGCCGGACACGGGCGAGTCGGTGAACACCCTGATCGCCAATCCGCCGCCGGGCGCACCCGTGCCTCCGATCCTGCCGCCGCAGGACGGCTTCCTGTTTCTCGACAAGGAGAAGTTCGCTGCGTCGTTCGCCGCCGACGTCGATCCGGAGCTGGCCGCCTTCATGGCCGACTCGCAGGTCCCGTGGGGTGTCGACGCGCTGGGCGGCACGATCAGCGAGCCGGCGTGGCGGACCAAGCCAAGCTGGTATCTCGTCGCGACCGACGATCGCATGATTCCCCCACCTGCCCAACGCGCGATGTCCGAGCGGGCAGGCTCAACCGTCGTCGAAGTCGAGGGCAGCCACGCCATCTACGTCTCACAGCCGGCGGCCGTAGCCGAGCTCATCGTCAAGGCTGCTTCCGAAGTGGGTGCAGCAGTGGCGCGCTGAGAAAGCTCCTGTCGACCGGGGTACCAAATCGGGTACCAAGAAGGGCGCCTTACGCGGGCGCCCTTCACGTTTCTGGCCTATTTGCAGGGTTTTCTAGCTCCCCGGGTTGGACTCGAACCACTTCTAGGGCCGATCGACCGCCGCCGGCAGTCGGCAACTGTTCGCCGCTTTCTAGGAGCAGAGTGGCTTTGCTCGTCTTCTCGCCGCCGCGATCGCCAACTCGCGACGACTCTGCGTTTGGCCCGTATGTGGCCCAGCCGCTGCGGGGTCAGCCCGCGGCGACATCGAGCAGGGCGTCCAGGTTCGACCCGGCGGCGCTCCCGAGCGCTCGCCGCGGCCATGTCCGCGCAGGTCGCCGCCGATTACACGCGCGTGATACCGACACCGCCGCGGCCGAAGCTGAGCCGCCGGGTCAGCGCAAGGGCACGCTCGGGCGGCTCCGCCGCGACCTCCGCCGGATCCGGGCTCGCGACTACTTCCCGCCGCCAGAGCGCGAGGCCGCCCAGCAGGCGCTCGAACGGCTCTCCACGCTGATCGAGGAGCCCGTGCGATGAGATGGGCGACCCGGAAGCACTGCCACGTCGACCGCGCAGCATGTGCGTGGTTGATCCGCCGCTTCATCGACACAGAGCCGCTGTTCGTCTTCGTCGACGACCCCGCCGAGGTTCCGGACGACGCGACACCGTTCGACATGCGCGGCGTCGAGCTCTTCCCATCACGACGGCGACTGCAGCTTCGAGGCGTTCCTGCGGCGCTACGAGCTCGACGACCGAGAGCGGACATGGCGTTCAATGTCGCGGCCGGCTCCTTGAGCAGGCGGTGGTACTCGCCGAGAAACCAGTCCGCCTCGGCGAGCAGCGCGGGCGCTACGACGCCGACACGATGAGAGCCAAGGCCGGTAGCTCGATCCCGCCGGGGGCGTCGAACGGCGCCACTCGCGCGATGAGCTGCTGACGAACGCGCGCCCGGTCATCTTCGTCGAGTCGGTCGAGCACCATCGCAATCGCGCCTGCGACCCCCGTCAGGAAATCCCAGTAATCGTGTGCGTCGGCGAACGGAAACACGAACTCTTTCTCCTCGATCCGCGGGCTTGGGAACCCGGCGTCCTCGAACAGCGCGCGCAGGCGGTCCCGGTCCGCCAGCGCGAGAATCCCCGGCGCTCCTGCCTCGGGCGGTGGCATGTGACCACGCTCCTGGAGCACGCGTGAAGGCAGCGCCGCCCACGGGTTCTGCTCCGGCCCGGCGAAGACGGAGCAGACGAGTCGTCCTCCGCCGCGTAGCACGCGCCGAGTCTCTGCGAGCGCCACCGCGGGCTCCGGCATCAGCATGTATCCCCAGCGGCAGAGCACGCCGTCGACGGCTTCGTCCGGTAGGTCGAGCCGTTCGGCGTCGAGCACCCGGCACTCGACGTTTCCGAAGCCTAGGTTGGCCGCATGGCGCTGCGCGACGTCGACCATCGCCTCCGCGAAGTCGCTGACGATGACGCGGCCGCTCGGTCCGACCAGCGGGGCGGCGGCGAAGCCGACTACGCCGGTGCCCGCCGCGAGGTCGAGGATCGTCTGCCCTTCGGCCGGTGCAAGCCGCTCGAGCATCCGTTCCGTCACGGGCCGCGCCGTCTCTTCGAAATAGGTGTGGCGGTCGTCCCATCCCGGCGCCATCGCCTCCCATACGGCGCGACTCGCGCGTTTGAAGGCGGGGGCATCCATTCGGGCGCGAAACCTTATCGCGCGCAACGTGAGTTCGCGGATCCGACCTGCGCGTCATCGAACTCCTCATGGACGCTGCCGAGGGCGAAGGAGCGAATCCGGCATTCGTCTCCGCGAAGATCCCCGATCCCGATTGAATTGCTGGGCGGCGACACATTTCGATCCTTCTTCATGCAGGAGGCCTGCGCGAGTGTGCTCTCACCCGACGCGGTGAGTCACAGTCGGCATACGTTCGCTCTCGTCAGGCCGCGACCGCGAGGTCCCTTTGAGCAATTCGCGGGCCGCTGACTGCCCCGCCGACTGACCCACGGCTGGCGATAGTCGTTAGAAACCGCTCAAACTATGCGGCTTCCCGCACCCGGACTCCTCGTCAAAACCGCGGTGGTCGCCGCTGCCGACCTTTAGCTACGGATATCGGAAACGATGGAACGGCGTTTGGCCCATATTTGGCCCGGGTCGCCCGGAATGGACCGCAACCCGTCTACTCCGATGGATCTTGGAAGCTCCCCGGGTTGGACTCGAACCAACAACCCTCCGGTTAACAGCCGGATGCTCTGCCAATTGAGCTACCGGGGAACGCAGCGCGGGTGATTGTAGCCAGGGGCCCGTGCGGGCGCCCTTTGGCCGCGGGCCCTCGGCCGACGTAGACTCGTGACATGTCTGGAATGGCGACGGCGAGCCCGCCCGCCTCGAGGGCGCGCGCGAACGAGGTCCTGACGCCGTACGTCCCGCGGCTCGTCGTCGACTGGCTCCGCGACACGCCTCACGCGTCACATCGCGAGATCGACGGGTCGATGGTGTTCGTCGACATCTCGGGGTTCACGGCCCTCTCGGAGCGGCTCGCACGCAAGGGCAAGATCGGCGCGGAGCTGATGCGCGACACGCTCAACGGCGTGTTCACGGCGCTGCTCGATGAGGCATACGACTACGGCGCCGGCCTCCTCAAGTGGGGCGGCGACGCCCTGCTCCTGCTCTTCGACGGCCACCACCACGAGGAGCGAGCATGTCGGGCGGCGTGGGAGATGCAGCGCACCCTCGACCGTGTCGGGCGGCTCAAGGCGGGCGGCGGCACGGTGACGCTGCGCATCTCGGTCGGCATCACCAGCGGTACGTTCCAGTTCTTCATGGTGGGAAGCGTCCACCGGGAGCTCCTGATCGCCGGCCCCGCAGTGACGGAGACGGTGACGATGGAGGCGATCGCCGACGCCGGTGAGATCGCGATCAGCCCCGTGGTGTCCTCGCGGCTCGACCCGAGGTGCGTCGGCGTGAGCAAGGAGATCGCGCTCCTCCTCGCGGCCGCCCCGGAGGTCGAACGAGCACGCCCACCCGAGGTGGGCGACGTAAGAACGATCGACATCCCCTCGTGCATCCCCATCGCCTCGCGGGCACACGTGCTGCTGGATCGGAGCGAGCCGGAGCACCGCACCATCACGGCGGCCTTCATCGACCTCATGGACACCGACCTGCTGCTCGACCGGCTCGGTCTCGACGGGCTGGCCGAGGCGTTTGACGAGAGGCTCCGCAGGATCCAGGAGGTCGCTCTCCACTACGAGGTGCCGTTCTACGAGTCGGACGTGGGAAAAGGGAGCGTCAAGGTGCTGCTCACTGCCGGGGCGCCGTCCAGCACCGGTCACGACGAGGAGCGGATGCTGCGTGCGCTGCGCGAGATCATCGACACCCCGGGTGTCGTGCCCATGCGGGTCGGCGTCAACACGGGGAAGGTGTTCACGGGCGACTTCGGTCCGTCGTACCGGCGCTCGTACCGGGTCTTCGGGGACGCCGATCAACACCGCCGCACGCGTGATGAGCAGGGCCGAGTCCGGGCAGCTCCTCGCGACCGAGATCGTGCTCGAACGCTCCCGGACGACGTTCGAGACGACGCCGATCGAGCCTTTCGCGGCGAAGGGGAAGGCGGAGCCGGTGCGTGCGTCCGTCGTCGGCCCGGTCACGGGGACGAGGGAAGCTCACCGAGCCGAGACGGCCCTGCTCGGGCGCGAGGCGGAGCTCGACGCCGCGCTCGGCGTCATCGACGAGGCACGTCATGGCAGGGGCTGGGTGATCGAGTCGCGGGCGGCGCCGGGCTCGGCAAGTCGCGGCTCGTCGAGGAGCTGATCGCGCGGTCGCCGGACGTGTTCGTCCTCCGTGCGCGGTGCGAGGAGTACGAGGCGTCGACACCCTACTTCGCGCTGCGCGCGCCGATGCGAGCCGTGCTCGGACTCGGGCGCGACGAGGACCCCGACGAGGTCGAGCAGCCGGCTGCGGGAGATCGTCGACCGTGTCGACCCGACCCTCGTGCCGCTGGATCCCGCTGCTCGGCCTTCTGCTCGGCCTCGACCTCCCCGACACGGCGGAGACGAAGGCGCTCGACGAGCGCTTCCTGCGCGAGCGGCTCGTCGAGGTGGCGATGCAGTTCCTGTTCACGATGCTCGCCGGGACGCCGACGATGATCGTCGTCGAGGACGTCCACTTCATGGACGAGGCGAGCCGAGACTTCCTCGTCCGGCTCGCCCTTGCGAACCTGGAACTGCGCCACATCGTGCTCGTCACGCACAGCGACGTGGGCTCGGTGTGGGCGCCGACCGATCGCGAGGAGCTCCGCACGCTCGCCCTGTGCCTGCTGCCGCTGCCGCTGGCACCGCTGATCGCGATCGCCGAGCAGGCAACCGAGGACGACACCGCTCCCCCGCCACGACGTGCGAGGAGATCGCACGGCGTTCGGGCGGAAACACGCTGTTTCTCTTCGAGCTGCTCGACGCCGTGCGCCGGACCGGGAGCGTCGAGGCCCTCCCGGACTCGGTGGAGTCGCTGCTCGCCGGCGAGATCGACCGTCTCTCGCCCGAGGACCGGACGGTCCTTCGCTACGCGGCCGTGCTCGGTACGAGCTTCGAGCACGAGCTGCTCTTCGCTGTCGTGGGGAAGGAGGTGTCGCTAGACGATGATGTCTGGGCGCGGCTTGCCGGGCTGATCGACTCAGAGAAGGATGGCGTGCTCCGCTTCCGGAATGCGCTGGTTCGGGAGACGGCGTACGAGGGTCTGCCGTACCGGCGGCGACGACAGCTGCACCGCAGGGTAGCCACGACGCTCGAGGCACGGGTGGGCGAGTCGACCGGTGAGCTCGCCGGACGGTTGACATATCACTACTACGAGGCGGGCAACTGGTCGAAGACGGCGAGCTACGGCTGGCTCGCCGGCAAGCAGGCGAGGGACGTCTACGCGAACGTCGACGCCGCAGCGCTGCTCGAGAGGGCTCTGGTCGCTACCCGGCGTTCGCGGTCGACCCGGTCGGAGGTCGCCGGCAAGGTCTCCGAGCTGCTCGCGGACGTCCATTACGCGCTCGGTGACTTCGATGCCGCTGCGGCGACGCTCCGGATCGCCCGACGCCGCGTGACGCGCGATCCGGTCGAGCGGGCACGACTCACCAAGAAGGAGGCCGCGGCAGCCGTCCAGTTCGGGCGGCTGACCGACGCGCGTCGGCTGCTCGTGCACGCAGCGGCCGAGCTGGAGGGCGTGTCGAGCCTGCCAGCGCTCGCGGAGCGGGCAGAGATCGCCTCCTGGCGGGCCATGGTCTCGTTGCGACAGGGCCGCCCGAGGGATGCCGCCGACTGGGCGCAGCGCGCGATCGATGATGCCGGGGCAGCGAACGCGCCGGCTGCGCTCGGACGGGGCCTGATGCAGCTGGACCTGGCCCTGGTCGCCCAGGGACGTTTGGCGGACGCGACGCACGGTGAGCAGGCGCTCGCCGTGTTCGACCGTCTCGGAGACCTCAATCAGAAAGCGTTCGTCTGGAACAACCTCGGCCTGATCGCGTACTACGAGGGTCAGTGGGACACGGCGCTGGAGCGATATCGCCGTGCCAAGGAGACGTGGGAGCAGACCGGCGACCGGTTGAGTGTCTTCCTCGCCGACTTCAACATGGGCGAGATCCTCAGCGGCCAGGGGAAGTTGGAGGACGCCGAGATACTCCTGCGCAACGCGCTCCGTGCCGCGCGCGGCACACGCACCGAGAGCGACCTTGCATACGTGCTGCTCGAGCTCGGCAAGATCGAGGCGAGAAGAGGAAACCTCGAGAGCGCGATCCGCCAGCTCGAGACGAGCTTCGCCGCATCGGAGGCAGCCGGAGCCACCGGCGCCATGCTGGAGGTCGAGGCACGCATTGCCGAGGCATATCTCTTCGCGGGTGACGCCGAGCAGGCGAGGGACAGGGCTGGGGACGTGCTCGCTCGTGCACGCTCTGAGGCCGGGACGATGACGCTCCCGGTGCTGCTCCGGGTACTCGGCCAGAGCTGCACGCTTGACGGTCGCGTGGACGAGGCGACCCGCTTGTTCGCCGACGCGCTCGAGGCGGCGGAAGGGGCAAACCACGCGTTCGAGGTGGCGCTGACGCTGGACTTGATTGCGGATCTGGGGGAAGCGGGTGGCTCGAACGCGACGGTACGCCGTCGACGCGACGAGCTCGTTGCCGCGCTCGGCATCGTCGAGCTGCCGCGCGCGAGCGCAAGAGCCCTCGGGAAATGATCCCCGAGGGCTCAAAGCCTCATGGCTAGTACATCCCGCCGATGGGGTCGTACTTCCCGTTGCCGATGAACGGGAAGAACGTCATCAACCTCGCGCCGCCCTGAACGTTCTTGACGGTCGAGCACACGGTCGGCACCTTCTTGCCGCCGATGACCGTCGTCACGGAGCACGTCTGCTGGTTCTTGAACGTCTTCGGCGTGCCCCAGTACGCACCGTCGACGCGGGCTGCGTTGCCGCCGCGCTCGAGCGGGAACGTCTCGTTCGTCCCCCAGCAGCCCCGCACGTCGAACCACTTCTTCCCCGATGCCTTGAGCGTGTCCTTGTCGATCGTGCCCGTGATCACCACGCCTCCGTCTGTGAGAGGACGGATGTCCCACAGCGCCCAGTCGCCGAACGGCACAGCGCCCTGGCACACGCCCGCCGGAATGCTCACTCCGCTGAGTGCCCGCAGCCGGGTCTGCACGTCGGCAGTGCCCGCGTCGATCGAGTAGTCGACGCCGCCAATATCGACGTTCGCTGCCGAGCACGAGCTCCCGGGCTGACACGTCTGGTCGAGAACGAGCTCCCCCTCGCACGGCTCGACGGTGACCGTGGCAGCGCCGCCCGCGACGGGGATCGGCCCTGCAGCCGACGAGGCGCTCGACGTGCTCACGACTTCCGTGCCACCCAGCGGATCTGCGGTCCCGTCGTGCTTGGCCGCGTACGTCAGCGACACGGTCTCGCTGCCGAGATCGAAGCCGCTCCACGTCACGACCTTTCCGCCCCCAGCGACCGACGCGGTTCCCTTCGTCGCGGTTGGGACGCCGACGACCGTGAAATGGGTTCCGAGCGTCTCCGTGACGGAGACAGCGGTGGCCGCCGGGCCCGTGATGGCGGCGCCGATCGTGTCGAGGATCCTCTGCAGATTGGCCGACGTCGGCGACAGGAACGCACGCGTGCCGCCCGCGGGATCGTCGGCCCAGTTCCGCAGCGCCGTCCACGCCGGACTCGGATCGGTGACACCGATCCCGACGGAGAAGATCGTGGTGCCCGCGGCGCGTGCGGCCGCGGACGCGGCGTTCGGATCCGGGCCTGTGGTTGTGCCGCCGTCGGTGACGATGACCATGTTGCCGTGGTTCGGGTCCTGCAAGCTGTCCCTGGGCGAGGGTGATGGCGGCGCCGTGGTTCGTTCCGCCACCGGCCACCAGGGCACTGACAGCTGCCTTCGCGGCCGCGGCGTTCGCGGTAAGGCCGGCGCCGACCGTGGCGGTGCTCGCGAAGCTGACGACGCCGACCCGGCTCCCGTTCGCGATCACCCCATTGAGCGCTCCGTCCGTCTCCTCGTCGAGCTTGTCGATGAGACCGTTCGCGGCAGCCTTCAGGTCAACGAGCCTGGCGCCCGCCATGCTGCCTGAACGGTCGAGCACGAGCACGACATCCTGCGGCGTACCTTGGATCGAGCTCTCGCCAACGAGCTTGACCGTCACGGTCACCTCGCCGCTGCACGGGATCTGCTCCGTGCCGAGAGACTTGCTCGCGGTCACGGTTCCGCTCGTAGCTGCTGCCGTACCGGCGAGCGCCGCCGCTACCAGTATCGCCAGCGCGACACCGGCACCGACCAGAACACGGAACCTCCTGCCCTCCAGCCAAACCTTCGAGCTCATGACCCTCCCTCTCCCCCAAGTCGCCGCACCCAGCGCCACCGCCGGCCGAGTCCGCCCATCGTGACAACTCCATGGCTGCCGAACAAGCCCAAGCCGTCACATGTGCGGCTCGAGAACGAACACGGGGATCTCCCGCCGTGCTCGCCGACTATAGTCGTCGTAGCCGGGCCAGACCGCAAGGGCACGCTCCCAGTACAGGGCGCTCTCCTCGTCGGTCGCGTGTCGAGCGCGCATGCGCCGAGGCCGTCCCTCGATCGTCAATGTCACGTCGGCGCTCGCCGCGAGGTTGAGTGCCCACGCAGGCGGCATCGGCTTTCCCCAGTTCGAGCCGACGAGAGCGATTCGGCCCTCATCGCCGGCGACGTAGAGGAGCGGCACCGTCCGCTCGGTGCCGGTGCGTCGGCCCGTTGTCGTCAGGTAGCAGAGTGGAAAGTCGGTGCCCAGGCTCGTGAGCGAGCGGCGGCGGCGTTGAAACCGGGCGTCGATCGGCGGCAGGATGCGCGCCGCGACCCGCGCGAAGGCGGTGGTGCGCCCGAGGGCGCGAATCGCGTCGGCGTACAGCCTCACACCGCGGCGTCAGTGATCGTGGTCGTGCGCTCGCTCGTGGGCGATCTCGGCAGCCCGCGCCTCGATCTCTTTCGGCGCCAGGAGGCCCCGCTCCACGACGGCTCGCTCGAGCGCCGCGAGCCAGCGTTCGTAGTAGGCCCAGCCGTCGGAACCGGGGTGCGCCGCCTGCCAGCCCTGGATCTCGTCGATCAGGCGGGCGCGAAACTCCTCGAAGTCGAGCGTCCCGCGCTCGTGGAGCGCCATCGCCACGCCGAAAGCACGGCTTTCCCAGGGCGCCTCGAAGACGAGCTCGCCGTTGCGACGGGGAGGTGAGGCAGCCCCTGTCGCGTCGACGAGCACGGTGTCGGCTGTTGCGCTCGGTCATGCAACAGCAGGTGTCTGCGCCAGAGCCGTTCCCACCATGCTGTCACGCGTGACGAGCGCCGCGAGCTCCTCCTCGCTCATCCTCGCTGACCCTTCGGGACGCATCGGGAGGACGAGGTAGCGCACCTCGGCCGTCGAGTCCCACACGCGGATCTCGACGTCGCGGGGGAGATCGACCCCGAACTCGGCCAGCACGGCGCGCGGCTCGGCGACCACGCGCGCCCTGTACGCCGGGTTCTTGTACCACTTGGGCGGCAGGCCCAGCACTGGCCAGGGGTAGCAGGAGCAGAGCGTGCACACGATCACGTTGTGACGCTGCGGCGAGTTCTCGACGACGACCGTCGTGCCGCCCTCGAACCCGCCGTAGCCGAGCTCCGCGATCGCCTTTGTGCCGTCTGCGAGCAGACGCTCGCGGTAACCGGGATCGACCCAGGCCCGTGCGACCACCCGCGCACCGTTCTGCGGCCCGACGTCGTTCTCGTACAGGTCGACCACGGCGTCGATCGCGTCGGTGGACAGGAGGCCCTTCTCCACGAGGAGTGCCTCGAGCGCAGCGGCGCGCACCGCGACGTCCTCGCCGTCCTGATCGTGGTCGTGATGGTGGTCGTCGCTCATGCCGGCTCCAGGTAGCTGTCGAACAGGTCGAAGGCGACGGTCCACCCGCCCTCGTCGGAGGCCCCGAACAGATCCTCGGAACGGAATGCGACTGCGTAGACCGGTTCCGCCGGGCCTTGGTAAGGGCCGATGTCCGGGAAGGCGTCGGTGCCCCTCACGGCCTCGACGATCCCCTCGGCGCCGCGCACGTAGCGCGGACAACGCGTGTGACCGGCCGGTCGCATGCGGCGAACCCGAACGCGGTCCCCGACCGTGAACCGCGTCGACGTCGCCTCCCCCAACGCGATCTTCGCCGGCAGTGTCGCGAGCGCGCGCTCGGTCAGGGCCGGGTCGATCCGCGAGGGCGGCGCCTCGCCGGCGGAGAGGCGGTCGACCCAGCCGTCGACCTCGCCGGCGGCGATCGTGCCCTTGCGCTCCAGGCTCTGCTCCGCCGACCACAGCCAGCGCTCGTAGTACGAGGCGCGCAGGTAGTTCTCGGGAGCCATCTCCTCGCGAATCGCGCGCCGTGAGCCCGAGCCGAGCCGCTCGATCCCGATCAGGAGGGAGATCGCGAAGACGCGCGGCTCCCAACCCTCGTCGTACGGATCTCCGCAGCCGGGCTCGACCACGGCGCCGAACCCGTGCATGCCACCCATGTCGTGGATCCCGTCCAGACGCGCAGCGTAGCGCGGGCGGGCCGCAGCTACGCGAGCTCGGTCAGCGCTTGCCGTACCTTGGCGAGATGCGCCTGCAGCTCGGTGGTGCGGACGAGGTTCGCTCCCAGCAGGTCACGGCGGAGTCTCCGCTCCCGCAGACGAAGCAGAAGCTCTGTGCCGGTGCGCTCGTCGAGCGCCTCGACGTCTGCGCGCGCGTCGAGCTCGGCCCGTAAGGCGACGAGCTCGGGATCCGTATCGGCGTCGGCGCCCAGGAGCGTCTCGCGAAAGCGGCGGTGGAGCTCGAGATCGAAGTGCTCCGGCGCCAGCTCCGCCAGTCCGGCACGAAGGTTCGAGTGGGCCAGGCACGCCGCGAGGACGTCGCGTTCGAGCCGCGCGCCTGCGTCGAGCAGCCGTTGTGGCGCCTGTTCTCCTCCGCTGCCAAGCGCACCGCCGCGCGCCGGCGCGAAGCCGGCCAGGGTCTCGCGCGGGAGATCGAGGCGGTCGGCAAGGAGTCGCAGCGCCTCCTGGCGCTCGGGCGAGTCCTCGGCCTTCGCGAGCACCTCGCGGGCCCGCACGAAGGCTTCCTGCCGATCGGGCGTCCGGTCGAGCTCGAGCCTCACCCGGTAGTGGATGTAGCTCTCCGCCCCAGCGAGTCGCTCTTCGAAACCGTCCGGCGCATCGGCCGGATCCTGGCCTGGCGGCAGGGTCACCACTCGCACGTCGAAGCCCTGCCCGGCCGCGAGCTCCATGCCGCGCAACGTGGCGTCCTGCCCGGCGGCGTCGGCGTCGAAGCAGAGAAAGAGGCGTCGGGTCAGCCGGCCGAGCTCGCGCACCTGTTGCTCCGTCAGCGCGGTCCCCATCGACGCCACGACCGGCTCGACCCCCGCCTGACGGAGCGCGATCGCGTCCGTGTTCCCCTCCACGACGAGCACGCGGTCCTGCTTGGCGATCGCCTGGCGTGCCAGGTGGAGGCCGTAGAGCACGTGGCCCTTCTTGAACAGCTCGCTTTCGGGGGTGTTCACGTACTTGCCGCGCAGCGGATCGTCCTCGCGCAGCTTGCGCGCCTGGAACCCGATCACGCGCCCGCGGGCATCGGCGAGCGGGAACATCAGCCGCTGGGGGAAGTAGTCGTTCCCTCGGGCGTTGGCCAGACCGGCCGCCTTGAGCTCCTCGACGGCGAAGCCGCGCTCCTGCGCCTTCCGCACGAGACCATTGCCCGGCGACAGCCCGAGCCGGAACTCCTTCGCCACCTGCTCTCCGAGGCCGCGCTCCGCCAGATACGCCCGCACGGGCGCCGCCGCCTCGCCGTCCCAGAGCAACCGCTCGAAGTACGACGCCGTGGTGTCGAGCAGCTCCAGCAGCCGCTCACGGCGTGCCCGCGCCGCCTCGGCTCGTGGCGAGGACTCCTCGTACTCGACCGGCACGCGGAAGCGCTCGGCGAGCCATTCGATCGCGCCCACGAAGTCGAGGTTGTCGGTCTCCTGCACGAAGCGGACGACGTCGCCGCCCTTCCCGCACCCGAAGCAGTAGTAGAGCTTCTCCACCGGATTGACCGAGAAGCTCGGCGTCCGCTCCTCGTGGAAGGGACAGCGGCCCATGTACCGTGAGCCGGACGTGCGCCGCAGCGCGGTGCGCTGCGAGACGACCTCCACGATCTCCGCCGCAGCGATGACGTCGCGAACCGAGCTGTCCTTGATGCGCGCCATTACCGCTCGCGAGCGTACGCGAGCGCGAAGCGATCGGTCATGCCGGCGACGTAGTCCGTGATCCGGGTCGGCAGGTCGTCCACGCCGGGCGGAAGACGCTCAGGCTCCTCGACGAGCCTGTCGAAGATTCGGCGGACGGTCTCATGGGCACGTACGTGCTCGGGCCGGGCCTGAGGGCCGAGGTACACCCGCTCGAACATGAACGAGCGCAGCGAGAGCATCGCCTCCCCCACGTCGTCGCTCTGGCGGATGTCGCCGGCGCCTTCCGAGACCTCGACGATGTCGTGCACCAACGTGTCGATCCGCTCGGAGCCGGTGCGACCGAGGACGGCGATCTCCTCGCGTGGAAGGTCCGACTCCCGCAGCAGCCCGTAGCGGAGCGCGTCGTCGATGTCGTGATTGATGTACGCCACCCGGTCGACGAGGCGGACGATCTTCCCCTCCAGCGTCGCCGGCTCGTCCGGCCCTGTGTGCGTGAGGATTCCCTCGCAGACCTCGTGGGTGAGATTGAGCGAGCGGGCGATGCGGAGCGACTGCTCGTTGTGGCGGAAGCGGCGATCGAAGCGCTCGCGCAACGCTGCGTCGAGCGCGTCCTCGCCGGCGTGACCGAACGGCGTATGTCCGGTGTCGTGCCCGAGCCCGATCGCCTCCACGAGATCCTCGTTCAGGCGCAGCGCTCGCGCGACGACACGTGAGATTGCCGTCGTCTCGAGCGTGTGGGTCATCCGCGTGCGGTAGTGGTCTCCCTCGGGGTCGATGAAGACCTGCGTCTTGCCCTTCAACCGTCGGAACGGCTTGGAGTGGACGAGGCGGTCACGGTCGCGCTGAAACGGCGTCCGCACGCTGCACTCCTCCTCGCGCACGGCTCGCCCCCGCGTCTCGTAGGACCGGACGGCGCGCGGCGATAGGCTCGTCTCGAGCGCCCGGATCCGCTCCTCGAACTCCTCCCCGGTGCGATTCGCGACCTTCACCCTGCAAGGGTAGTTGGCGGTGCGGATCGCCCAGGCGTAGCGTGATCCCGTGGAGCTGGTGGAACGTAAGAACTCCTGACGGAGCTCCGCACCTTGCTGGACGAGGCGAGCACCCGCTCGGGCCGGATCGTCTTCGTCGGCGGGGAGGCCGGCGTGGGCAAGACGAGCCTCGTGCGCGCCTTCTGCGCCAATCTTCCCGGCGGCGTGCGCGTGCTCTGGGGGGCGTGTGACCCGCTCGCGACGCCCAGCCCGCTTGGGCCGTTCCACGACATGGCGTCGAGCCAGGCGTCGATTGCAGCTGCGCTCGAGCGCGGGGACAGGCACGAGCGGCACGCGGCGCTGCTCGACGAGCTTGCGCTGACCACGGTGATGGTGGTCGAGGACGCTCACTGGGCGGACCAAGCAACGCTCGACGCGCTCCGTTTCCTCGGCCGACGCGTGAACACGACGTGCGGCCTGGTCCTGGTCACCTACCGCGACGACGAGCTCGATCAGGATCATCGGCTCCGCGCCGTGCTCGGCGACCTTGCGACTGCCCTCGGCCACCGCCGCCTCGATATCCCGCTTCTCACCCCAGAAGGCGTCGCAGCCCTCGTCGGCGACAGCGGAATCGACGTCCACCAGCTCCATGACGTCACCGGCGGCAATCCGTTCTTCGTCACCGAGGCTCTCGCCGTCCGGGACGCGACCGTCCCGGCCACGGTCTCAGACGCTGTGCTCGCGCGCGCTGGGCGCCTCTCCCCGACGGCACGCGGGCTGCTCGGCGTCGCCTCGCTCGCGCCGGGCGGCCTGGAGCCCGCCCTGGCCGCCACCCTGGTTGACGAGGGCGGAAGCCGCGCTCGACGAGTGCACCGACCACGGGATCCTCCTCTTCGACGGTGTGCGGATGACCTTCCGCCACGAGCTCGCGCGCCTCGCCGTCGAGGGCTCCATCTCAGCCGGCAAGCGGCAGCGGCTGCACCAACGGCTGCTGGAGCAGCGCGAAGCGCTCCCGGGCGCCGATCCGGCACGTCTCGTCCACCACGCCGAGGCCGCCGCCGACACCGAGCGCGTGCTGCGCTTCGCGCCGCCAGCCGCGCGAGAGGCATCGGCGCGTGGCGCACACCGCGAGGCCGCCGCCCACTACGGCCGCGCGGTCGCATATGCCGGACATCTGCCTCCGAAGGAGAGGGCCGAGCTACTCGCGTGCTGGGCCGAGGAACGGTTCACCTTCGACGACTACGAGGTTGTGACACGCACTCAGCAGGAGGCGATCGAGCTCTACCGCCGTGCCGGGGATCCACTTGGCGAGGGGGCGACGTTGGCCGCGCTCGGGCGGACAATGCAGATCGGCAATCAGCTCCAGGAGTCCGCGCGGATCCTGCACCAGGCGGTCGAAGTGCTGGAACGCGTCCCGCCGGGGCCGGACTTGGCCTGGGCGTACGCCTTGCAGGCTTTTCGGACATGTTCGCCTATCGCCTGGCAGAAGCCAACGACTGGGGTACGAAAGCGATCGACCTGGCGGAGCGTCACGGTGCTTCGAAGGCCTTGATCAAGGGCCTCGCGGCGGTCGGTGGCGCACAAGCGCGACGCGGCCAGGTCGACGAGGGAGCCGCGATCCTCGAACGAAGCAGGCGTCTCGCGGTCGAGGTGGGCGACGATGGACAGGCGTCCGGCTGTCTGGTTCACCTCACCGAGGTTCACACCGATGCTCGGCAGTACGCTCAGGCGCGCGCGCTCGCCAACGAAACGATCTCCTTCTCCACCGCGCGCGGCATCGAAATCAGTGAGCGCGAGGCTTGGGGCCTGCTCGCTCGATGTCTCTTCGAGCAGGGGTTGTGGGACGAGGCCGGTCGACTCATCGACACACTCGCGCCGACTCAGGAGGCGAGGTTCGGCAACGTCGTCCCGGAAAGAATCCGAGTGCGCACGGGCCGCGTCCGGACGACACAACCTGGAGCAGAAACTGCGGAGCCAGTCTCGAAGCCGACGATCCGCGACTCCTCTGGGCCGTCGCAGCGAGCCGTGCAGAGGCAGCCTGGCTCGCCGGTCGGCCCGAGGAGATCCCGTCGCACGTCACCGACCCGTTCGCAGAGGCGCTGCGCAGCGGAGCCGTCTGGGCGACGGGAGAGCTCGCGTTCTGGCTGTGGCGTGCCGGAGCGCTCGAGGACCCTCCCGAGCACACCGAGGATCCCTACCTGCTGCACATCGCCGGCAACTGGCGGCAAGCGGCCGCCGCCTGGGAGCAGATCGGCTGCCCCTACGAGCAGGCCGACGCGCTCGCCGACGGGGACGAACTCGGAATGCGGGAGGCACTCGCGATCTTCACTCGCCTCGGCGCCCAGCCCGCCGCCGACCGCGTCCGCGCTCGCATGCGGGAGGCGGGCGTCAAACACGTCCCCACGCGCCCACGCGCCGCCACCCGCGCCGCGCCCGCCGGCCTCACCCGCCGCCAACTCGAAGTGCTAACCCTGCTCGGCGTCGGCCGCACCAACGCCGACATCGCCCGCGAGCTCTTCATCACCGAGAAAACCGCCGAGCACCACGTCTCCGCCGTCCTCCGCAAGCTCGGCGTGAGCACTCGTAGCGAAGCCGTAGCGACCGCGCGGAAGATAGGGGTCGGCGACCCGCAAACCTAGGGGTTCCTCCCGACGAACCCGCACGACGATCGTCGTACCGTGGCTGCCATGGAGACGACGACGCAGAGCAGGCGGAGGCGCAACGCCAATGCCCGTCACCACGGCATTCCCGGCCGGGATGCAGATCACCTCATCCGCTGGCCCGGCGCGCGCCACGGCGCGGTGGGTACACCGGCGCTCACGGCGCGACGCCGCAGGGCCCATACGAGAGGAGACACGAGATGTTCCGGACGATTCGACACACCCTGGTGCTCACGGTTGCGGCTCTTTGCACCGCGGCAGTCGCGGCAGGCGCCGCCTACGCGCAGCCGAGGTACGACGCGTACCACGATGCGCTCCGCGTCCAGCCTCTGTCGGCCAAGCTCACACCGTCAGTCGTGAGCTCCTTCGGCGCGACCCACGTCGTGATCAGCGGTCAGGCGACGTACGATCCCTACCTCGACGCGCTCCGCATCCGCCCGCGCTCGACCGACCGCCGCCTCGCCATCGGGAGCCGACCCACCATGAAGACCGCCGTTGCCAGGCCCTGCGGGCGCTGCCAGTAGCGCCAGTTTGCAACGCTGTCCTCCGACACCGGGAAGGGGCCCAGGGGGCCCTTTTCCGGTTCTCGCTGTCAGATGATGATCGGAACGGTGCCGCCGTCGGCCGACCACGCCGCGCCGGTCACGTACGAGGCCCGCGGCGAGCAGAGGAACACGATCACGGCCGCGATCTCCTCGGGTGTCGCCAGGCGCCCGAGCGGCCGCCCGGCGCCGACCTTCGCCAGCACCTCGTCGCGCTCTCCGAGCTGGTCGGCGAGCCCACCCTCGCCGAGCCACGCCTCCGTCGCTGTCGGGCCTGGAGCGACGGCGTTGCAGCGAATGCCGTCCCTCGCGTACAGGTCGGCGACGAGCCGCGAGAGCGACAGCACCGCAGCCTTGGTCACCGAGTAGTGGGGCATCCCGGTCGAGGGGCGCTTGCCGGCCGTCGACGAGACGTTGACGATCGCGGACACGACCGAGGCACGAAGGTGTGGGAGCGACGCCCGGATCGAGCGCACGTAGCTCATGACGTTGAGCTGCCAGTACACATTCCACTCGGCGTCCTCGACCTCCTCGAAGCGCGCCTGCCGCGAGACGCCGACGTTGTTGACGAGGACGTCGAGCCCTCCGAGCAACGCTGCCGCCTCGCCCACAACCCGTTCGGGCTCACCGGGTGAGGAGAGATCGGCGCGCACATGACCGGCCTGCCCGGCTTCGGGCGCCGTGCGACGCCCGCTCGTGACCACCGCTGCGCCTTCGCCGACCAGGAGCCTCACCGTCTCGAGGCCGATCCCGGAGGTCGAGCCGGTGACGAGGCAACGGGTGCCGGCGAGGCCGAGATCCATGCGCGGCTAGCGTATCCGGCGTGGCGACGACGCTCCTGCTCGTGCGGCACGGCGAGACCGACTGGAACCGCGAGAGACGTTTCCAGGGGCACGCAGACACGATGCTCAACGAGGCCGGAAGGGCGCAGGCACGCGAGCTCGCCGACGAGCTGGCGGGGGACGGCGTCACTGCCGTCTACACGAGCCCGCTCGCCCGCGCGCGCGAGACCGCCGAGATTCTCTCCGGCCCACTCGGGCTCGAGGCACGACCCGACGCGCGACTGATGGAGATCGACGTCGGCTCGTGGACCGGGCTCACGATGGCCGAAATCGAGCGCCGGTTCCCGATCGAGTTGCGTCGCTGGCGTGAGGAGGTTCAGCACGGGTGGGCGGACGGCGAGACCTACGACGACCTCGCGGTGCGCGTCCTCGAGGCGTTACGCGAGATCGCGGGACGCCACGACGGCGAGTCGGTGCTGATCGTCGGCCACGGCGGCCCGCTCCGAGTCACGCTCGCTCATGCAGCCGAGATGGCTGTCGCCGACCACCGGAAAATCGTGCCGCCGCTCCAGAACTGCTCGGTCCACCGGGTGGTCGTTGAGGCCGGACGCCTGCGAGTAAACTGACCCGCCCGTGGAGGACTACACGAACAGCCCGCAGCTCTGCGTCCTCGTTTCCCACGGCGTGACCGCTGACGTGGCCACCAGCCGCATCCCGTGATCCAACACGCGCGCCGTCACCAGCTTGCCAACAGTCGGTATCCGTGGATGGTGGTGCTCGCCGACCGGCGCCACCGCTCGAGCGCGGCCTCCACGTCGCGGCGTGTGGAGGCGGCGACGTGCTCGGCGATCGGTTCCGGGTACCAGCCGAGCGTCTGGCCCGTATCGCTTGAAGACCTCGACTACTGGGTGACGGATCATGTGTGAGTTTCATCGGTTCGCACCTCGCCGACAGAACACCGCCCGTCCGGGCAATTGCTCTGGTACGCCGGGTATCGGCACGGCTCAGGGATCAGACGAGCAGGGCCAGGTGCAATTGCGCGCGACCGCCCTTTCCCTGGGCGGTCACCACCACGGTGTAGCGATTGCCGCGTTCGAGGTCTGCCCGGCGAATTAGGAGTTGCACGGGCACCGCGTTCGGACGAACAGGCGCCGTCGTGATCGTGCGAGAACGCTTGCGGATCGTCGTCAGGCCAAGTCTGCTTCCGGGCAGGTTGAACACACTGCTGGCGTGGCCTCGCCGGAGGTGCACGGAGACGTGGGTCGCGCCATCGACACGGAAGATCGCGGTGACGACGGCGTTTGGACCTTCTAGGTGCATCCGAGCCTTGCTGCGGGCGAAGATCTTGGGGGCTCGGATCTTCGCTGCGACTCCGGTCGCCCGAACGCTTACAGCCGTACGGTTGTCCGAGGGGTCGAGATCGCCTTCCTTGGCCGACACCTCGGCGGTGGTGACGAAAGTCCTGCGCTTGAGTATCCGGACCGCAACCTCGACGTCACCCACGACGTTGCCGGAGATGAAGTCGAGGGGACACGTGACAAGCAGCCTGCCCGTACAGCCCGGGCCGCGGCTGGCCGTCGCAGAGACCAGCTCGGTGCCCTCCGGGAGAGCGAGGGTGACGATTGCCGCCGACGTCCCCGCAGAACGGTCGGCGTTTTTCAGCCTTACCTCCAGCCGGTGCAGGACGGTGTCACCGGCCCGGACGGTCGCCTTGTTGACCTCGTACGACAACTGGAGGTCGGGCCGCTCCCGGCCTCCGCCACCCCCGCCAACGCTGGTCGACGGCCGGGCCATGGCTGCCGCGGCCGCGATCTCGGGCGCCCCGAGCGCGTCGCTCCAGATCCGGACGCGGTCTATGTCCCCCACGAAGGGAAGGTCGCACGAACCGCGATAGGCGCCGATGTAGATCCCCTTGCTCGCAATGCCGTAGCGAATCGGCCCGGATGTGGCGGTACCATCGCCGATCTGGATGCCGTCGACGAAAAGGCGGACGGTTGACCCGTCGAACGTTCCGGCCGCGTGGTGCCAGCGGCCGTCCCAAACGCCCAGCCCGGCAAGCGGCGAGAGCGTGTAGCCCGCGCCGTCGTACACGTAGAAGCCAAGGCCTCCATTCTCCGCGGAGTAGAGGCCGTACGAGCTCGCCTGGCATGCGTTGCCGCCCTTCGACACGATGTAGCGCCACTGCCCGGGGGAGCTCGACCCGCGAAACCACGCCTCGACCGTGATGCGGGCGGGCTCGAGCGCAGGCAGGTCGGGCAGCAGGACCCAGTCATCGCCATCGAAGCGCAGCGCCCGACCGCCGACGCCTTCGATCGAGACGGGATCGTGCGCGTCGACACCGGGGGTTGATCCAAGGGTCCCTGAGACGCCGCTGGCCGAGGTGTCAGCCACAACCTGGCCGGTCTCGTCGAGAGACCAATCGCCGATCAGCCCAGGCGCCGCCCACGCAGGCGTGGCCACCAGACCCGCAACCGCGAGAGCGAGCACGACGACAATGGTGCGCAGACCGAACACCCCCAACGCCGCAACTCGATTTTTCTGACCCCCTACGTCGCCGACGGCCGGCGACTCCTCGTGCCAGGCTCAGTATGTGAAACAGGTGAGGCGTACGCCATCCACCCGAGTACGGGAATCACCTATACGAACGGCTAGCCTCGCGTACGGACGTCTCGAGAGCGCTTCAACGGTGTGATCGTCGTCGTGCGGGCGTCCGCCCCGCCGCTGCGGAAGGGAGGGACGAAGCTGCGGAAGGGAGGGACGAGCGAGAACGTCGAGTCATCGCCGGGGGTGCCGCGGCGTCAAGCGCGAAAACCGAGCTCGTTGTCTCAGCTGGCGATCAACTCGAGACCAGATCGGCATGCCGACTGGGACGCAGTGGGCCGTTCCGGCGTCTTTCGCGAGCAGCGCACGCTCCGGATCGGTTTTCGCTGGTGCGGTGCCGACTTGAAGCGCCGCGAGGGCTGAGGCGTCGAACTGGCGCACCTCTCGTGGTGCCGATGCTAGGTGTCGTCCGGTGGGACGTAGCCGACCTTGACGCGGACGCCGTCGGGGTCGAAGACGAACAGTTCGTAGTAGCCGGGGATGTCCCGATCCTCCTCGGGGGGAAAGTGGATACGGGCACCGATTTCGAGGCACTTCTGGTAAGCGGCGTCCACCTCCTCACGGGTATCCACGTAGAAGGCGAGGTGCTCGAGGCCGACGTCGTAGTAGTGGTGCTCGCCTCCGTCCACGGGGCGAAGGCCGAGGTACTGGTCTCCCGCCCTGAGGTAGACGACGTTCTTGGTGCAGCGATAGGTTGGGTAGCGCAGCTCCTCGCGCACGCCAAGCGGTCCGAGTATGGCGAGGTAAAAGTCCAGCGATCGCTGAACGTCGCGCACCGCCAGGTCGATGTGATGGATCGCTCGGACCGCCATGTGTCTCCTCTGGGTCTACTTCATCGCGTCGGCGTCAGCTGGGCCTGATCGCTACACGAAGCCGAACGAGAGTCCGTGGACTTGCTCATGCGACTGATCTCGGCCATTGCGGCCAGCCTACGCCCTGTCGACACCGGTTCATATCGGGAAAGTCCCTATTTCGCAGCCACGGAAGTCCCCTGCACACCCGTGCCTCGAAGCCGAGTGGACGCCTCGTGGCGAGCCCTGCGACGTCACGAACGCACGTTCTCACACCCGTGTCCGTTTCGGCCATCTTCAGCGCCGCTCGCACGCGGCGTAGAGTCGCCCGCGTGACGCGAGAGGAACGACAGCGGGCGCTGAAACGGATCGCGTTCTTCTAGGAAGCCTTAACTGTCCAGGCTCGCTCTTTCGAATCTTCCTTCAAGACATGGTTAGCTTGCAGATCATCTACAATGATTATTGATGCGCGAGGAGAGCGCGAGAGAGCAGGACGCAGAGGCCAGCGCCTGGCTCCCGTTGCCCGAGCACGCACCCCGGGGCACGGCCAGAGCACGAGCGAGCGGAGGTGAGCGATGTTTCACCAGCCGGCGTTCTCGACCGAACCGAAGCCAGCGGCTGAGCGAACCACCCTCGAGCGGCGCGTCGGGCCGAGACGGCCCCGAGCCTTCGGCCGTGCGCGAGTCGCCCGCCACGAAGCTGCGGGTCGCTTGAGTTTCCGGCGACCGGACTCGTTTGAAGGATCCAACGCGCTAGTGCTAGCGCTTGATGATGTTGTGGACTTCGATGACCTCTGGCGGGCCCGCGAGCTCAACGCCGCCCTCGGCGAGGATCGGCATCAGACGTTCACCAAACGCCTCGAACCGCTCCTTTGAGTCCCAGATCTCGCTGACGCGGAAGCTCCCGCCGGAGCTGAAGGCGACGTGGTACTCAAGCCCGTCGGGCGGGAACTCACCCGCTGCCTCGATGTGGGGCATCGTCTCGTCGTATTTCTCGGGCGTCATGCTTGGCGCGCCTGTGAAGCGGACAAGAATGCTCATCCTTCGACCCTCCATGCTTGGGAACGACCAACCCTATCTCTCTTTCCAAGCAACGCGCGGCTCACCTAGTGGCTCGCCGTAGCGATGCTTGGCGCGCGTACGCCGCCGGTTCTGGGGTCGGTCACTTCGCCGACTTCTGTAAGACGCACCTGATCCAGTCGGAGGACCGCCCATGACCTCAGCGTCTGAGTAGAACGCCTCGTTCTGTCGCTGGAACGTCGCCAGGTCGGGGAACTCGGTCTCCACGATGACCTCATTGGAAGCGCCAACCGTGGGCGTCCACAATGTCGATTCAGTCCATCCGCGCTCGCGGGCAAGGACGTTCAGCGCCTCCACGATCTCGATGTACTCGCGGAAGTGTCCGTAGAGAATCTGCTGACGCAGCCGGTGCCGATTCATGCGAAGCCTCCCCTCCTCGGATGGGCGACCCATATTCCGCCACCAGGCAGCTCGAGACAAGCTCGTCCTCGGGCGGCGAAATGACACTGTCCAGACCACACCGGGACCACACCAGCACGGTGTTCACGACGTGTACGGCCGGGATGACCCGCATGGTTGAGCCAAAACGGCTAGCCTGCGCCCCATCGAGGACTACACGAACAAGTACAAGGGTGAGCAGGTGGAGCTCGCGCTGTTCGGCGGCGAGTACCAGGAAGGCGTGCTCACCGCGTACTGCTCGATCGAGGACGTCCCCCACGTCGAGCTCAACGGCCACATCCTCGTGCCGCTCCAGAACGTCGCGTCGCTCCATTGCTCGAGCCGCTGCGACGCCCCCGAGCCCGACTGGCCGCCGCGTGGGCTCGACGACGACGAGCGCGACGGCGACGCCTGATCCGTGCGCGGCGCGGCCGCGGTCAACGTGGCGAAGGCGCTGCTCCTGATCGCGTTTCTCGCGGTCGTCTCCGGGGGACTGGGGTGGCTGGTGGCCGGCCTCCGAGGAGCCACGCTCTTCGCCTTCGCGGCGCTCCTCGCAGCTCTCGGTGTCGCCTACGCGGGGGATCGTGCCCTGCTCGGAATGCTCGGAGCAAGATCGTACGCGCTCGCCGAGGATCCGCGCCTGCGGACGACTGTGGACCGGGTTGCCACTCGGCTTCGTCTCCCGCCGCCGAAGCTGTCGTTGATCGACGACGGCTTCCCTCGCTCCTGCGTCGTGGGGCGCGGGCCCCGTAGCGCTACGCTCGTCGTCAGCACCGGCTTGCTCGCGGCATTGCCACCGGACGAGCTCGAGGCACTCGTCGCCCACGAGCTCGCACACATCCGCACCCGCGATGTGCTTACCCAGACGTTCGCCGTCCTGCTGGCGGCGACGCTCATGGAGACGAGCAGGATCGGAGGCTGGCTCTCCCGCACCCTCCTGTACGTCCTCGCACCGATCGCGTCGGCCTTCGTGCACGCGCTCCTCTCTGCGAAGCGAGAGCTGCGTGCCGACGCGATCGCGGCCGGCGTGGCTGACGGCGGTGCGCTCGCGGCCGCGCTCACTCGCCTCGATCGGGCCAGCGAGCTCGTGTCGTTCCAGGCTTCACCTGCCACCGAGCCGCTCTACCCGTTCGATCCGTTCGCCCCCGAAGGTCTCGCTCGGATGTTCCGCACCCATCCGCCGCTGGAGGCCCGCGCGGCCCGGTTACTCCAGGTCGCTCGGTAGTGACATGACGTTCTCGGGACGGATCGCCAAACACGAGCCGCTCGACCCCGCCGGCAGCCGTCGCCGAGCTCCAAGTCGATCCCCACGAACGCCGCAGGGCCGCTCACGCGGCCCTGCGGGAAGATAATCGGCGGCGTCCTACTCTCCCAGGGGCTTGCGCCCCAAGTACCATCGGCGCGGGCGGGCTTAACTTCTCTGTTCGGAATGGGAAGAGGTGTTTCCCCGCTGCTATGACCGCCGAACTGTCAAAGGCACGGCGCCCGTCCTTCGCCGGAGGCGAGCCACGAGGCAGGCTGCACGCGAACCTTCAAAACTCCATAGCGACTCAGGTGCTCTAAATCAAGACCTCGGGCGA
>CAVPRY010000009.1:0-123237 GCA_963708005.1 uncultured Actinomycetes bacterium
TCTGCACCTGGTTGTTCATGGCGTCCGGGGGCGCGGTCCCGGCGGGGATCGCGGATTGACTCGACGGGGAAGTTGACATGCTCGCCTCCTAGCGGTCGGGGTGGTGGTGCGTGTTCTATCGTCGTCGAACTTGACAACGGGCGAGGGGATGGCTACGGGATCGTGACCTCGCTGACGCGCGTTGCGGTCGTCCGCTCCGCCACGTAGAACGGGAGGAACGCGAGTGCCCCGTGTTCGGAGTCGGCCTCGACCGTCCACCAGATCGCGTGCCCTCCGGATAGGCAGGAAGCCAACGTCTCGCGGTGACGAAGCGGGCTCTCGTGGCCTCTGAAGGCAGCGAACACGACGCTGCATTCATCCGGCTCGTGACGATGCTGGAGCACGTAGCGGAACACGAAACGAGTCTGCTCCGCCGACGAACCGGCGACATCGGTCGACACCCTGATCTGCACCCTGAGTTCCGCACCCGACCGATACGTATCCTCGTTGCGACGGGAGGTGGCGATGGTGCACGTTGCGGGACTCGTCGGGCGACAGGCTGAACTTGAGATCTTCGACCAGGCGTGCCAGGAGTTGGAGCAGGGCCGACCTGCTGCACTTGAGGTCGTAGGTGAGCCGGGGATCGGGAAGACCCGGATCCTCGGCGAGCTCGAGAGACGTGCTGAATCGCTCGGCCAGCTCGTCCTCTCCGGCTCCGCCTCAGAGCTCGAACGCGACCTGCCGCTCGGTGTTTTCGTCGACGCCCTGGACGACTACGTCCATAGCCTCGACGAGCGTCGTCTCGTCTCGCTTGACGACGACGTCCGAAAGGAGCTCGCCGCCATCTTTCCGTCGCTCTCTCTGCTCGCCCCCAGGGGCAAGGACGCCCACAACGAGCGCTACCGAAGCTACAGGGCCGTGCGCGAGCTGCTCGAGCTACTTGCAGCGAGGAAGCCGCTTGTACTCGTCCTCGACGACCTCCATTGGGCTGACCCGGCCTCGGTCGAGCTGGTCGGAGCGCTGCTGCGGCGGCCACCAGAGGCGCCCGTGCTTATGGCGCTCGCGTTCCGTCCCCGCCAGCTCTCGGAGCGCCTCTTCGCGGCCCTCTCGCGCGCACAACGCGCAGGCATCCTCGCCCGCGCCGAGCTGACGCCCCTGACCCTCGCCGAGGCCCGAGAGCTGCTCGGAGACGAGAGGGCCGGATTGGCCGAGCGGCTCCACACCGAAAGCGGGGGTAATCCGTTCTATCTCGAGCAGCTCGCGCGATCCACCCATCGCCTGCCAACGGCCCCCGGGGAGGTTGCGGAGATCTCCCTCCTCGGCGTCGACGTCCCACCGCTGGTCGTCGCCGCGCTGAGCGAAGAGCTGGCACTACTCTCGGAGACTGCGCGACTCGTTCTCGAAGGGGCAGCAGTCGCCGGCGATCCTTTCGAGCCCGAGCTGGCGGCGGCCGCAGCCGCTACCTCCGAGGAGTCGGCAATCGAGTCCCTCGACGTGCTCCTCGGTCTCGACCTCATCCGCACGACCGACGTGCCGCGCCGGTACCGCTTTCGCCATCCGCTTCTACGACGAGCAGTCTACGACTCTGCACCCGACGGCTGGCGGCTCGGAGCGCACGAGCGCAGTGCCCAGGCCCTAGCCGCTCGGGGGGCGTCCGCGCTGTCACGCGCCCATCACGTCGAGCGCTCGGCACGCCAAGGCGACGCGATGGCGGTCGCGGTCCTCCGGGAAGCAGGCGAGGCGGCGGCACACCTCGCGCCTGGGAGCGCCGCCCGGTGGTTCACCGCCGCGCTCCGCCTCGTCTCGGACGACGCACCGGCTGAAGAGCGCGTCGAGCTTCTGCTGGCATTGGCACGTGTGCTTGCGGCATCCGGCTCCTTCGCAGAGAGCCGCTCAGCCCTGATCACAAGCATCGGCCTCGTACCCGAGAAGTCCACCGCCCTGCGCGTGCAGTTGATGACCACCTGTGCGGGAGTCGAGCATCTGCTTGGCCACCACGAGCAGGCGCATCGTCGGCTCGTGAGCGCTCTCGACGCTCTCGACGACCATGACTCGGCCGATGCGGTGGCGCTGATGTTGGAGCTCGCCGTCGACGGCTTCTACCGGATGGAGTACGAGCAGATGCGCCACTGGGGCGAGCGAGCAGCGATCGCCGCCAAACCGCTGGGTGACCCCCTGCTCATCGCAACGGCGCTGGCAACGCTTGCCTATTCATGCGCTCTCACCCGCGCCGTCACCGAGGCCGACAAGCATCGCGCCGAAGCTGCCGCGCTCATCGACGCCCTACCCGACCTCGAGCTCGGGCTCCGGCTGGGCGCAGCCGTGAATCTCGCCGCCGCCGAGCTCAACCTCGGCCGCCTGACCGATGCCATCGTCCACGCAGAGAGAGCGCTCGTCATCGGACGGACGACTGGACAAAGCGAATTCGTGCCTACGCTCGTCTATTGCCTGGGCTGGGCCAAGAGACTGCGCGGCCAACTCGTCGAGGGGGCGGAGCTCCTTGACACGGCCATCGAAAGCGCGCGGGTTTCCGGGAACACTCAAAGCCTCGTCGGAAGCCTCCTCAACCGCTCCCTCGTCGCGCTGGCGGCGGGCGATGTCGAGTTAGCGCTCAGCACCGCAGAGGAAGGTGTCGCTCTCGCCAGCCGGCTCGACCGCAGCCTTGTGTCTGCCTCCATCGGGATGGCGCTCGCCGCGGTGCTCGTCGAGACCGGCGATCCACGGCGCGCCGTGGATGTTCTCGTAGGGCCAAGCGGCGGCGACGAGTTGCCGTTCATCCCGCGCGGCTGGAGAGCCAGCTGGCTCGAACTGCTGACCCGCTGCTGGCTGGCGCTCGGCCGCGTCGACGAAGCAGAGCGCTCAGCCCGGCTCGCAGGTGAAGCCGCCGCCGCCTCCGAGCTCCGCTTGGCACTGGCGTTGGCAGATCGCGCCGCGGCGGCCGTCGCGCTTGACACCGACCCGAGCCGAGCCGCCGAGCTGGCGCTGGCCTCGGCAACGGCCGCGGAGAGCGTCGGTGCACGGATCGAGGCGGCTCTCTCTCGAACCCTCGCCGGCCGCGCGCTCGCGCAAGCCGATCGGCAGCAGGAGGCGATCGCGGAGCTCCTTCGGGCGACGACCGAACTCGATGACTGCGGGGCGCTCGGGTATCGCGCAGCCGCGGAACGAGAGCTGCGGAACCTCGGGCATCGCGTCCATCGCCGTACGCGTCCCGGCAGGACCGACGTGACGAATCTAGACTCGCTAACCGGGCGCGAGCTCGAGATCGCACGCCTGATCGCCGAGCTCAAGACGAACCCCGAGATCGCCGCCGCGCTCTTCCTCAGCCCCAAGACCGTCGAGTCCCATATACGCAACATCTTCCGGAAGCTCGCCGTCACCTCCCGTGTCCAGGTCGCACGAGCTGTGGAGCGCGCGGATGCGGAGGACGGCGCATCTTTGCCGCCGCTCGGGATTCGCGTATCCCGCTGAGCGGCGTGCATGAGGGGATCCTTCGACCTGGGGAGATCCGGACATTCGCCGCGATTTGTAAGACTGAAAGTTCGCGATGACTTCGAAGACGCATCCGGCACTGTCTCTGTTGACGGTGGGGGCGCTGTTGGTGGCCTCGCTGGCGTTCGCCGGGAACGGCTCGAGCGCCGGGACGTTGTCGGCGGAAGTGAAGCCCGTTCGCGTCGCATTCTTCGCCTCGAGCCTCGCGAACACGTACGTGCCTGCGCAGGTCCAGGGCGCAAAGGCGGCCGCTCGTAAGAGTGGTGCAGCGACCACCGTCTTCGATGCCGTCTACGACGCAACGAAGCAGCTGACGCAGGTCCAGGACGCCATCACTTCGGGGAAATTCGACGCGTTCGTCATCAGTGCGATCGATGGAAACGCTCTTGTCCCACAGATCAAGAAGGCGATCGCGGCCGGCATCAATGTGGCGTGCATCTCAGCTCCATGCGGCCCGGATCTGACATCCCTGAAGCCGCAAGTGGCCAAGTTGACCGTGCATGTCGGTCACTCCTTCCCTGCGAGCGGCCGCCTCATGGGCAAGGAGATCGTCGCCGCCTGCGGCACCCGAGACCCTTGCAAGGTGGTGTTCGTGCCCGGGCTCTATTCCTACCCTGCAGACAAGATCAGACGCGACGCGGTCCACGCAACGCTCCACCGTTATCGGGCGATCGAGATCGTTTCCGAGCAGGAGGGCAAGTACTCGGCCGAGTCGGCCCGCGTCGCGATGCAGAACATTCTGCAGGCGCACAGCGACGTGAACGTGGTCGCGACAACGGGCGACCAGATGGCCCTCGGGATCGAGCAGGCGATCAAGGCGGGCGGTGTCAACGGGAAGGTCAAGATCATCGGCAACGGAGCGAGCGCGCTCGGCGTGTCGGCGGTCAGACAGGGACGCTGGTACGCGACGCTCGTTCTGCTCCCATACACCGAGGGACGGGTCGCCACGGAACACGTCGTGCAAGCCGCTCGCGGTGTGGTAGGCCTCTCGGCATCCGTGGATGTCGAGAAGCTCTCACCGATCGGCCCCGTTGTCACGAAAGCCAACGCCGGCCGCTTCAAGGCGGAGTGGCGGGGCTAGAGCCGCGGCTGCGCCGCTCGGTGGCAACGGCATAGGTCTGCGGCGGGTGAGCTCGCAGCCCCATGTCGAGCTGCGAGCGGTTGGAAAGCGCTTCGGCCGCGTCGAGGCACTGACCCGGGTCTCGCTTGCGATCAGACGTCGCGAGGTCCACGCGCTGGTCGGCGAGAACGGGGCGGGCAAGTCGACGCTCGGCAAGCTGATCACCGGTGCGCTTCGGCCTGATGCGGGCACGCTCGTCGTCGCCGGTCGAGCAGTGTCATACCGCTCCCCTCGGCAGGCGCTGGAAGACGGCATCACCCTGCTCGCCCAGGAGCGGCTGCTCGTACAGACGCGCTCCGTCATCGAGAACGTCTTCCTTGGCGTCGAGCCCAGCTGGGGGAGCATCGTCGGCCAACGTCGCCTCGACGCTCGCTATGCCCAGCTGAACGACCGCACCGGCTTCGACCTCCCAGCGCGGATTGCCGTTCGCGACCTCGGGGCGGCCGACCAGCAGAAGGTCGAGGTGATGCGGGCACTCGCGCGAAATGCGGATCTGATCGTGATGGACGAGCCTACCGCCGGGCTGACACGGGACGAGGCGGCGAAGATGCTCGACATCGTCCGCGGACTGAAGACCGACGGCGCGACGGTGGTGCTCGTCTCGCATTCACTCGAAGACGTCGTCACGGTGGCCGACACCGTCAGCGTCCTGAGGGACGGCGAACTCGTCCGGACTGCACCGGTAGCAGGCGAGAGCGTCGGCTCACTCGTGACAGCGATGCTGGGGCGCCCGCTCGAACTCACCTTCCCCGACAAGGTGTTTCCCGCGGACGAGGCTCCCGTGGTGCTGTCGGTACGCGGCCTCGCAGGGGCCGGACTAGTGCACGACGTCTCGCTCGACGTCCGAGCGGGCGAAATCGTCGGGCTTACAGGTCCGCTTGGCAGCGGACGAACGGAGCTCGCGAGGCTCCTCTTCGGCGCGGAACGCATCGACGCCGGAGCGCTCTCGCTTGACGGAAAGCCACTCTCCCTTCGCTCACCACGCGAAGCCATACGGCACGGAATCGTGTTGCTGCCCGGCTCGCGTGAGGACGAGGGGCTCATGATGCGCCGCTCCGTCGTCGAGAACGTCGCGCTACCGCACCTCGCTGCGGTCAGCCGCAACGGAATGGTCATGCGGAGGCACGAGGCGAAGCGGGTCGGCGAGCTGATCGCGCGCCTCGACGTGCGTACTCCGGCGATGACGACCCGCCTAGCGGCGCTCTCGGGCGGCAACCAGCAGAAGGTGCTGTTCGCGAAGTGGCTCTTCCGCCCACCGCGGGTGCTGCTCGCGAACGAGCCGACACGCGGCGTCGACGTAGGGGCCAAGCGCTTTCTCTACGAGCTCATCCAGTCGTCCGCCGCCGCAGGAATGTGCGTCGTCCTCGTCTCGGCCGAGATGCGGGAGGTTCTCGGGCTCGCGCACCGCGTCCTCGTGATGCGCGGGGGCCGCGTTGTCGACGAGTTCGACACCCGTGCAGCCAGGGAAGACGAGGTCATGCAAGCTGCACTCGGCGCCGACCCCGGGAAGGAACGACGAGCTGGCGCGTGAGAGCGCCATGCGCGGGGTTAACGGTGTCCGGGCAGGGCTCCGCCTCGGCCGGCTCCGCGACTACGGCATCGTCGTCAGCTTCGTCGCGCTGTTCGTCACCCTCTCGATCGCGTCCGACGTCTTCCTGACGTGGGCGAACCTGACCAACATCCTCGATCAGTGGGCGCCCGTCGGGATCATGGCCTGCGCTGCGACGCTGGTCATCATCGCCGGCGGCTTCGATCTCTCCGTCGGCGCGATCTTCGCTGTCGCCGGGATCATCGCCGCCAAGCTTGCGAACACCACCTCGCCCACGCTTGCGTTCCTCGCCGCCCTGGGCGTGGGCCTGGCGCTCGGCGTCGGCAACGGCCTCCTGACCACGGTCGGGCGTGTCAACTCGTTCGTCGGCACGCTCGCATCCAGCTTCATGATCCGTGGCTTCGCGCTCGTTCTCACCGGCGGTTTCCTCATCACCGTTGACGACCCCGGCTTCCAGACGCTTGGTTCGGGTGAGTTCCTCGGCGTCACGTACCCGGTGTACATCTTCGTCGCGTTCGCCCTACTGACCGCGTTCCTCCTCACGTATACGACGTTCGGACGCTACGTCTACGCGGCGGGCGCCAATCCGGCCGCGGCACGGCTCTCCGGTGTGCGGGTCTACAGCGTGCGGGTTGCCACGTTCGCCCTCTCCGGCCTGTCTGCGGCATTGGCAGGGATCATCGTCTCGAGTCGCATCTCGACAGGACAGGCGGATGCGGGGATCGGGATCGAGTTCGCGGTGATTGCCGCGGTCGTGATCGGCGGTACGAGCATCTACGGCGGAGAGGGGGCGATCTGGCGGACAATTCTCGGCGTTCTGTTCCTGGCGATGATCGGGAACGGCTTCAACCTGCTCGACGTCGATCCCACGTACCAGCAGATCATCCAGGGGGCGATCATCCTCGCCGCGGTTGCTGTGGATGCCTGGTCGCGCCGCAGTTGACCGACGATCAGGGTGCTGTCCGATGTCGGGACACCGTCTGCGGCGTCCGCACCGCCTGGAGCCGATCGACTCCCTCTCGATCCGAAACGCTTGTTGAAGACCTTATGGCGTAGCCGCGGCTTCGGTCCGAGTCGTGGTCGCTGCCGACCATCAACGTCCTCGTTCTCTCGGATGCCCGTCCGCATGTGCTCCCGGCACGGCACGCCGGAGCTTGGACGCTCGGGGTGCCGGATCAGGGTGCCGGTTCAGGGTGTCGCCCGATGTCGCGTGCCGTCCAACGAGACACGCTGGCCACATGTCCCGTTTACCCGGCAGATGGAGGAATGTGATGACCGCTACACGTCACCCGGCGCGGCCGCGACCGATCGGGCGGAAGAGGGCCGGACGCTCCGGCTTCATCATGGTGCTGGTGGTTGATAGCGGCGCTCGTCGTCGCAGCTTCCGCGGGGGCTTCGCTCGGTCGCGATACGGCCACGCCTGCGTCAGCGCTCCAAGCTGATGTCGACGCGATGGTTGCCGCCGGCACACCAGGGGCCGTCCTCCTCGTTCGCGACGGAACCCGGGTGACACATCTGACGGGTGGAGTCGCCGAGATCGCCACCACGAAGGCTATGGCCGCGGGCGACAGCTACCGCATCGCGAGCCTGACGAAGACCTACGTAGCAACCGTCGTCCTCCAACTCGCCGGCGAGGGCAAGCTCGGGTTGACGGACACCGTCGAGCGCTGGCTGCCCGGCCTCGTACCGAAGGGTAACAAGATGACCGTCCACCAGCTGCTCAACCACACGAGCGGCCTCTATGACTACGAGACGGATCCTCAGGTACTCAAGCCGTACCTCAGCGGGAACCTCGGGTACTACTGGTCGCCGCTCAGGCTGGTCAAGCTGGCGGTCACGCGGAAGGCCCGATTCGCGCCCGGCGCCAGCAAGATCTCGTCCTACTCGAGCACGAACTATCTCGTTCTCGGTCTCATCGTCGAACGTGTGACTGGCAATCCCCTCGGCGTCGAGCTCAAGCGGCGAATCTTCCAGCCGCTAAGCCTCACGCGGACGACCTATCCGACGACGCAGACCCAGCTGCCGAGCCCGTACGCGCACGGGTACTTCCTGATCGGCGGGAAGCCCCCGTTGGTCGATCTCTCGGCGTTCAGCCCGTCGCTCTCCGGCCCGGCAGGCGCGATCGTCTCGAACGTCGACGATGTCGCCGGCTTCTACCGGGGCCTCTTTGCGGGACGCCTCCTCAAGCCCAAGCTGCTCCAGGCAATGATGAAGACGATCCCCGGAGCCCCGAACAGCGACCTGAAACAGCGCGAGGGCTACGGGCTGGAGAGGTTCCCGACATCCTGCGGCGCCGCGTGGGGCCATAGCGGCAGCTTCCCTGGCTACAAGAACTACGCGCTCTCGAGCGCGGACGGGAAGCGGCAGGTCGTGCTCATGGTGAACATCGATCCGATGGCAGAGCCAGCGGCTGCGCGCAAGCTCTTCTACCAGTTGCTCGACAAGGCCTACTGCACCGCGGCGTAGCCCGCAGGCGTCGCCCCAACGACTGTTTTCGACCGCGCGCATGCCGCCTGTCACCGGGGCCTGCGTTCCGAGAGAGGAGAAACCGTGAGCAACGTGTCCCCCCCAATCAAGGTGTCCGGAGTACCACTCGATTCGCGGGCCTCGCGACGGATCAGGCCAGGTGAGGGTGGTCCGGCGGAAAGGCTCGGCAATCGGATGCGTCGGCTGCACCCGTTGCTCGTCTCCTGGATCGTGGCGAACGTCGGTGCCGTGCTGCTTGCGACCGTGATGGTCGGGCTCGGACTCCTCGTGACGAAGCTGGTGCTGTCCGTCGGCTTCGTCGCGGACGCCGACGTCTGGCTTCCGCGGTGGCTCGATGACCGGCGCACGCCGTTCTGGACGGACGCGTCGTACGTCGGCTCGATGATGTCCGACCGCCCGGTGCTGATTCCGCTCTTGGCGGCGGTGATCGCGCTGCTCGTCCTCGGGCGGCGCTGGCGGATGGGCAGCTTCGTGCTACAGGCTGCCCTGGCGGAGGTTCTTTGCTACGGGCTCGTGACCAGGTTCATCGAGCGCCCTCGGCCCGAGCCTGTCGAGCAGCTCGACAAGTTCAACCTGCTGCACAGCTTCCCCTCGGGCCACGTGGCCGCATCCGTCGCTATCTACGGTGCCCTCGCCCTACTGCTCGCGGCGCATTTCAAGGACATCCGCGCGCGCGTGCTGATCTGGACCGTCGCTGCGACGATCCCGCTCGTCGTCGCGTCGTCGCGGATCTACCGCGGCGAGCACCACCCGATCGACGTTATCGCCGGAGCGCTGATGGGCGCCGGCGCCTTGCTCGTCGCACTCTTCGCCGCACGGACCGCACGGAGGGTCGCGGAGCTGCGAACCGTGCGACATGCAGAACGTCGCGAGGTCGAGGCTGCGGCCGAGGCTGCGGCATGAGCACCGTCGCCGTCATCGCACACTCGGGTAAAACCCTGGACGGCGGCCTGCCGGCGCTACGGAAGGCCCTCGACCAACAGGGCGTCCACGATCCGCTCTGGCTGGAAGTTCCCAAGAGTCGCCTGGCACCGGAACAGGTGAAGTCCGCCTTGAAGCAGGGGGCCGACCTGATCTTCGTCTGGGGCGGCGACGGCATGGTCCAGCGGTGCGTCGACGTCGTGGCCGGTTCAGACGCAAGCATGGCGATCGTGCCCGCCGGGACTGCGAACCTGTTCGCCTCGAATCTCGGCATCCCGAAGCACATCGAGGCCGCGGTCGACGTCGGGCTTCACGGAACGCGCCGGAAACTCGATCTGGGCCGAATGAACGGCGAGCGATTCGCCGTCATGGCCGGCGTTGGTTTCGACGCACGCGTGATCCGCGACGCAACCATCAAGATGAAACGCGCCCTGGGACGCAACGCCTACGTCTGGGCAGCGGCGAAGAACCTCCGCGTCAACACGTTCAAGGCGCAGGTTGAGGTCGACGGCAAGGAATGGTACGAGGGCCCGGCGAGCCTCGTGCTGTTCGGCAATGTCGGTGAGGCGTTCGCGGGCGTCAAAGCGTTCGACAACGCACAGCCCGACGACGGGCTGCTCGACATCGGAGTCGGGAGCGCCGACGGGGTCGTGCAGTGGGGCCGCACGTTCGCTCGCAGCAAGTTCAGCAGTGCGAGCAAGTCCCCCTTCGTCCACGTCACGAAAGGTCGCTCCGTCGTGGTCAAGCTGAATCGAAAGGTCCTGTACGAGCTCGACGGCGGCGACCGCGAGAAGAAGCGGACGTTCCGCGTCGACGTTCAGCCCGAGGCGGTTAGGGTGTGCGTTCCGGCTGGAATGCCGTGAGCCGGGCGAACGAGCGTCGGCCCGTCTGCTCGAACTGCTTTCCGGCCCATGCATACGTGACTATCGCCAGCGTCTGGCTGTCGGTTTCGATCACGTTGAGTCCGAGGGCCTCGCCCTTGCGATCGGGTCGCACCCGGCTAAACCCCGGCGCGGTCACCAGGACGAGCGAGGGACCCGGTTCGCCTTCGAACGCCTGGAACTCTCGACGCTCGGCGATCGACGCCTGATGTACATGGCCTCCGAGCACGAGCTCAACGCCGGCGTCCGCCAGCTGCTGGAGCACCTCGTCCCGGCGATGGAGGGGTCGCTTCCGCGGTGCCCGCCACGGCGAGGCCGCGAGGTGGTGGTGAAACGCCGCGACGCGGAGTGCTCCCGGGTGCGCGCTTGCGAACTTCTCGGAGGCGCTCACGAGTTGCGAGTCCTCAAGCGCACCTTGTTGCTGGCGCCACGGGCGGACCGAGTTGAGGCCGGCGACGACGAGCTCCGCGGAGTTGTACTCCGGCTCGGTGACCTCGAACACGCGCTCCCACTCGGCGAACGTCGTCGTGAACCGTGCCGGCAGCGTGTACGGGATGTCGTGATTCCCCGGGACCGCGACCACCGGCACCTCGAGCTCGTCGAGCTGCGTTCGAGCCCGTTCGAGCTCGTTCCGCCGCCCACGGTGCGTCAGATCGCCGGTGACGACGAGGAGCTCCGGGTCGAGCCGACGCCGAAGCTCGTGCAGCGCCGCGTAGGGCTCCGCAAGCTCTAGCGAGAGAAGGGGTTCATGCGCCGGCGCGCGCTGGCATCGATACCTCGATTGCAGTCGATTCGAGGGAGGCGTCGTGATGGCACAGCATCGTCAGGTCTTGACGCTGCGAGCGCGGAGGGCAGATGGAAAGCCGATGTGGGCGTACCGCTACCGCGTGAACGGCCGTTGCTCGAGGCGGCCGCAGGTCGGTGGGTTTGCGACGCGCGCCGAGGCGGAACGCGCGCTTCGCCGGACGCTCGAGCGCCTTCGTCCGGGCGGGTCGATGACACTCGCCGAGTTGGTCGAGGGGTACCTGGAGGTGCATCAGGAGGTGCATCAGGCGGCGCCGGCGACGATCGAGAAGCTGCGTTGGCTGCTCGCCAAGGCGACCCTCGCGTTCGGTGAGGTGCGGCTCGTTGATCTGCGCTCCGAGGAGATCTGCGCCTGGCGCGGGACGCTGCCGGAGAGTCATCGCTTCAGTGCACTCGGGCGTCCAGGTGCGCCCGCTCAACAAGCTCCTGCGCGAGCGCCTCATCCGCCGTCCGTCCACCGCTCTCCAGCTCCGACGGTGTAGTCACATCAGACACCACAGCTCCCTTCCGCCAGCCCTAGCAAGTCAGGCAACTGCATTTACACCGTTAGTCGGACAGTCCCCCTAATGGTCGACCGCCGTGGGGGGTCAGGATCGTCGTCATGAACGCGGACGGAAGCGGGAAGCATGCCGTTGCCGTGACGCACAAGCTCGGCGACGCGCTGTTGACCGGCGCCACCATCGGCTGGTCGCCTGACGGACGGAGGATCGCGTTCGACGACGACGACGCCATCTACGGCGTCAACGCCGACGGAAGCGGACTGCGTCGCCTGGCGCAGAACGCTGCGTTCGAGAGTTGGTCGCCCGACGGGCGGAAACTCATCTTCGTCCGCCTCCGCCACCCAAAGAAGAGCCGGCCCGCCACCGCCGCCGCCGCCTGGCAGGCGGCAGCAGACCTCTGGGTGATGAACGCCGACGGGAGCGGGCAGCGGAACCTCACCCGCGGCACCCCGACGGCCAGCGACGGCTGGGCAGCCACCTGGGCGCGCCAGCAAAGCAACTAGAGGCCTGGGCAGTCGCGGATAGAGACAACTCTGTAGTTGGAGAGAGAACCCTCGCCTGGGCGAGCGTGCGGGAATGTCCCGTGCACGATGGAGCCCCGCCGAGGTAGATTCGATCGGGTGCACATCGTCGTCAACCATCTGCATCTGCGCGAGCCGCTGACGGACGCGACGCGGCGCGCGACGGGGTGCAACGTGTCGTCGACGCCGGCGCGCTCGCGGCCCAGGTCGCCAAGGTTGATGACCTGCATCTCATCCTCATCCTCTCGTTCGCCGGAGCGGACGACGCCGAACGTGTTGCACGCGACGTCGGAGGTCCATGGATGCGCGAGAACATCGTCCCTCTGCTCGCTGGGGAAACGGACAGGAGCGTCGGCGAAGTGATCGCCTCAGCCCAGGCCTAGCGACCTCCTGCTCGCCTGCGCGAGTGTGCGGGAATGACGCTTGAAGCACTCGGACGCTGTGTCGCGCCGAAGTTGGGTGGGATGGAGCGGGCCGAGGCGGAGGCGATCCTCGATGGTGATCGGGAGACGGCGGTCGCGCTGCTGATGCGTGTCGGCGAGCTGGTCGAGGCGAATCGGCGGCTCGAGGCTCGGGTGGCCGAGCTCGAGCGGCGGCTGAACCGGAGTTCGCGGAACTCGTCGCTGCCGCCGTCGCAGGATCCGCCGTCGGCGCCGCCGCGGCCGCGCCGGACGGGGTCGGGCCGGAAGCGGGGCGGCCAGCCCGGGCACGAGGGCAGGCACCGGCGGCTGCTTGCCGCCCGAGCAGGTCGACGAGGTCGTCGAGCATTGGCCCGAGCGCTGCCGGTCGTGCGCGCACGTGTTCGCCGAGCGGGAGCTGGTTGACGCGGCGGAGCCGTGGCGGCACCAGGTCGCCGAGCTGCCGCCGATCGCGGTCCGCGTGACCGAGCATCGGCTGCACGCGTGTGCGCTGCCCCGGAGTGCGCCAGCCCGACCCGCGCCGAGCTTCCCCGCGAGCTGCCGCGGTCGGCGTTCGGGCCGCGGCTGCAGGCCGCGGTCGTGACGCTCGCGGTCCGCAACCGTGTCTCGCGCCGCGACACGACCGAGCTCGCCCGGGAGCTGTTCGGGGTCGAGCTGTCGACCGGGTCGGTCGACGCGATCGTCCAGCGCGCCGGGGAGGCGCTCGCGGCGCCCCACACCCGGCTCGAGCAGCGAGATCAAGTCGGCATCGGTCGTCAACATCGACGAGACCGGCTGGAAGACCGCCGGCGGCAGCCGGACGCTCTGGGGCGCGCTGACCGGCCGGACCGCGGTGTTCCGGATCGCGGCCGGCCGCCACGCCTTCGAGGCCAGGACGCTGCTCGGCGAGCGCTTCGCCGGGATCGTCTGCTCGGACCGCTGGCGCGGCTACGACTACCTCGACCCCACCCACCGGCAGCTCTGCTGGGCCCACCTGCTCCGAGACTTCACCGCCCACAGCGAAGGCATGGCCGAACAGAAGACGTTCGGCGACACACGGCCTCCGGATCGCCCACGACCTCTTCGCCGCCTGGGACAGCTACCAGGACGACGGCGACCGGGCCCGGCTGCAAGCGCAGACCGCGCCGCTCCAAGACGAGCTCCGCACGCTGCTCGAGCACGCCGCCCGCAAGAGCCCGACGACGAAGTACCACCGCCAGTTCGCCAAGAACCTGCTCAAGCGCTGGCCCGCACTCTGGACCTTCACCCACACCGACGGCGTCGAGCCGACCAACAACCACGCCGAACGCGGCCTCCGCGGCGCCGTCATCTACCGCAAGCTCTCACTCGGCAGCCAATCAGACCAAGGCGAACGCACCATCGAACGACTCCTCTCCGCCTCGATCACCTGCCGCCTCCAGAAACGCTCGCTCTTCGCCTACCTCACCGACGTCCTCACCGCCCACATCCGCGGCGACCCCATCCCCGCCCTCGCCTGATCACGGCCAGGGCCTGAACGCTTACGCTTTTCGTTCTCCAGCCAGGCACCGTAGACCACTCAGATCGGCTTCTGGTCAACGGGTTGGTCAACGGGGGCGTTACCGAACCCGATCGAAGCCAGCGACCTCCGCACCTTTTCGCGCTCTTCGGCATGCCTGAACGGCCGTGCGTAGTGCTCTGAGTAGACCGCTGGGCTGTGCCCTGTGATCGCCGCTGCCACTACGACTGGAACCCGTGCATGCGCCGTGGCCGTTGCTACCGAACGGCCCCGTGCATGCGCCGTGGCCGTTGCTACCGAACGGCGGAGCGTCTGTGCGGTGACATGCCCGAGGCCCGCCCTCGTCGCCGCTCCCAGCACTCCGCGCTTGGAAAGACGGTCGCGCCCGAGCGGTCGTCCGGTGAGCGACGTGAAGACGTAGTCCGACTCGCTCCCCAAGCCCTTCGCCTGTTCGTCCCGCAGCTGGGCGACGACCCGCCTCATAGGCGCGGTCGAGCAGCGGCACCTCACGCACCGACGCTCGCGACTTCGGCCGCACTCGCCGCGGCTCTACGCCGCGTCGGAGTGGAGCCAGCTGACGATCCACGCGGACGACCCAGTCAACGAGATCGATGTCCGCCCAGGTCAACCCGGCAAGCTCCGAGACTCTCAGGCCCGAGTAGCCCATGACGATGACGGCGTTGCGGTAGGTCGATGTTGAAGCGGCTATCAACCGCTCGATCTCGGCTGGTCGCAGAACCCGAGCATCGAAGGCCTCTCGCACTCCGCTCGGCTCGTTGGTCGGTCGGGGCCTGGTCAGCGGCGAGCCGTGGCGAACGCGACGACGTGGCCAAGCGGAGCAGCTGAGCCTCGCCGATCGGTAGCGTCACGTGACGATGCACGACGAGAGCACGAGCGAGCGCCTCCAGAGCTGGCTCTGCGAGATGCTCAGCTCGGTCCTCTGAGATGGCGAGTGGCGAAGTCCACCGAACGCAGCTCGCGCACGAGCGCACCTATCTCGCGTGGTGGCGTACTGGTCTGGCCGGGATTGCGGCGGGATTCGCAATCGGGCGTGTCCTGCCCGAGGTCGTCGGCGGCACGAACTGGCCGTATATCGCGCTGGGAACCGCGCTGGCGTCGTCCGGGCTGGCGGCCATGGTGTACGGCATCGTGCACTACCGGGAGCTGCAGGCCGCGCTGCGGGAGGGCCGGGAACCGCACACCGGTGAGGGGTTCGTGCTGGCGCTCGCCGCGGTCGGGATCGCGGTGGGAGCCGTGTCCGTCCTGCTTGTCCTCCTTGCTCCCTGATCACGAGCACCTCCCCCTCGCGATTCATTCGAACGGCGGGCCTGGTCGCGGGGTAGTGCGTAGCCAGCCCTGGCGACGAACTGGTCAACTCGCTGGTCAACTCCTCCTGTCATGCGAAGTGTCTGTCGGTGACGCCAGTGCGCCACTTCCTGCGATCGCGTCACTCCACGTAGCGCCCAGAGACCTATCTCGCCTCCTTTGCAAGCCGGAGGTCAGCGGTTCGATCCCGGTACGCTCCACTAGGTTTCAGGCGCGATCGCGCCGTTCGGCGGTTTGGCTGTGCCCACTAGTGCCCAAAACCTCGGCGCGGCGTTCGAGCGCTGACAGAGCAGCGGGTCTTAAGCCGCCGCAGTTCAGACGTTCCGATGTGACTAAGCCTCGACGTAGGCTGAGATTGGTGGGACGACGCCGTGCGCTTGCATCTTGGCCAGGAGGTCAGGCGACGGCGACGCCAACATACCCTGCAGGGTCGCGACATCGGAAACGTCAGCTGTGACCGCGATGTTGTTACTCCCGTCGTGGGCAACGTAGTCGGTCACGTTGCTGCCGGTACCCGATTCGATGGCAGCAGCGCGATCCGACTTGCCCTGCAGCCAACGGTCGATGTCTTCGACGGCATGGGTGATGACGACTCTGGGCATGTCGACTCCCTCGTTGCGGCAGGTAGCGGTCTGGTCGGCCGACCCTACTACACCCACGGGCGATTCCTTGAAGGGCGGTCCGCCTGAAGGTCTGACACCCCCGGTCGAGACGCCGCTTCACCTCGGCGGTGCCTCGGTCCGGCGGTCGGCACGAGGGCGGCGGCCGACCGTACGGTCGCTTCGCCGTCCTGCCAGCGTGTCGACTTCACCGTGTCTAGAGCTGGCGCGCCGCGAGCTTCTGCACGTCGAGTGCGATCTCGCGCACGGCGTTCTCGAGCGCCTCGGTCCGCGCGACGAGCTCCTGGATCGCGATTGAGGTCGAGGTCGTCGAGAGCAGCGGCTCCTTGCGGGCCTGGATCAGCTTGTCCACCCGCTCGACCAAGGTGTCCGCCAACGTTTCCAACGGTCCTTCTCTCTGTGGCCGGTGAGAGTGTCTGGCCCTGCAACTGGAACGCTGTTCGCCGAAGCTCCATCGTCTCGCGCGCTGACACGCGTTGACGGCCTTCGGGGTCTCGGCCGGAGTTCTGGCCGCAGGGCCAGTGCGAGACATCCTACGCCGTCTCGGGCGGGGGCGTGGTTAAGGCGTCCCGATCCCCAACCACCGATCGCCTTCGCGACGCGGCTGGCCTTCCGGCTGGATCCGTAGACCGCCGGCGACTATCGTCCGCCGCTGACAGCGATGTGTGACGCTCTCCACGATCACGGCCTCGAGCCGCTCGAGCACGACGAGTGGGTTCTCGACACCCCGGTCGTCCACGGCTTTATCGACGCTGTGCGGGGCGCGATCGAGAGGTCGCCTTCTGCGGCGGGGGCGTGTCGCCTGGTCGAGCCGCGCTTCAAGGACCTCCTCCTCGACCCGGGGTGGCTGCCGGCCCGGTTTCAGGAGGATGCGCCACAGAGCGGGATGGGCGGCGGCATCGGCCAATGGCTTCTCTTCCGGGCTGCCGACCGCTCTCTCTGCTTGTTCAGCCTCGTCGTGCCGCCGGGAGCCATGACGCCGGTGCACGACCACCTCGCCTGGGGACTCGTAGGGTTGTACAAGGGCAACCAGGACGAGGAGTTCTACGAACCCGGCGACGGCCGGCTGGAGCTCGTCCGGCAGCGCCCGCTCGAGCCGGGCGACTACTACGCGCTCCTCCCTCCGCGGGACGACGTACACCGGGTACGCACGACCTCCGCGGTCACCTCGGTCTCCGTCCATCTGCTCGCGAACGACACGGGCTGCGTGTTTCGGCACACCTTCGACGAGCAGACCGGGGAAGCACGACCGTTCCGATCCGGATACGTGAACGCCGAATGCGGAGGGCCGACGACCCGGTCCTGAACGGGAGGCAATTATGGCCAAGAGGGGCAGCGCGACAGTGCTCATCGACAACGAGCGTGTGCGCGTCACCCGCTGGCACTTCGCGCCGGGGGCGGCGACTGGCTGGCACCGCCACGAGCACGACTACGTGATCGTGCCCCTGACCGAAGGCAGGCTCAAGCTCCTCGAGCCCGACGGCGACCGGTACGCCGAGCTGAAGACCGGGGAGCCCTACTTCAGGGAGGCCGGGGTGGAACACGACGTCGTCAACGCCAACGACTACGAGTTCGCGTTCATCGAGACGGAGATCAAGAGCTGAGGGATACCGGCCGAGCGCGGGGCCTCGAGATCCTCGCGTAGACCGCGCTACCTGACGCTGATCCTGCTCGACCGGGAGCTCAGATTTGAGCCCGGAGCGCGTTCGCAGCTGATTGCAGACGGGCACTGACCTCGGCGAGCTCGCGCGCCGCGAGGTCGATCCGCTCCTGCTGGATCTCCGCCCGCTCTTGCTGGTTGTCAGCGCGGTCACGAAGCGCCTGGAGTTGGCTCGCCATCTGGCCCACCGACCGCGTGAGGTCCGCCAGCTGCGCGGCGATCATCGCCGTGTCCTCTTGGCCCGTCGTCTCCGTAGCAGGCCCAGTGTATCGCTCCCGATTTCCGCTGTTGCTCGTCGCCACGCAGTGCGGGAGGAACCCGCGGAACTGGGCGGCAGTGGCCGGCACACGATCATTCGGCCGGCCGCGGCGCGCGGCGGATCACAGCGATCGTCCGGCCGCAGGCGTACAAGTTGCGGCTGCGGGGTCGGGTCCCCCTCCCCCGATGACCCGGCCCCGCGCCGGCAGGGCCTCAGGAGAGGTCGACAGGACGGACCTCGCGCTCGTAGCCCGCGCTCGAGCGCAGCCCACGCACGATCGCCGTGCCGACGAGGGCGCATGCAGCGGCGAGCGAGAAGCCGACCGTCCAGGACGTCGCGTCGACGGTCACCGCGAACACGACGGGGGTCAGCGCGGAGGCGACGCCGAGCGTCGTCTGCTGGAAGCCCAGCGCCGCACCCGCCCGCATCGTGCCGCCGAGCTCGGCCGCGGCGGTGAAGGAGAGCCCGTTCCAGCTGAGCGAGAGCGCGCCTGCGGTCACGAGGACCGGCACGAGCAGCGCCGTCGGCGCGTGCAGGAGAGCCGCGGAAAGCGCCAGAGCCACCGTGAGCGACGACCCGAGCCGGAGCAGCGGGCCGATCCGGTCACGTACGTGATCGGACCAGTGGCCGGCGGCGATGCGAAGCACGGCGCCGAGAATCTGGATCAACGCGAGGACGGCCGCGGCGAGCGCCGTCGAGAGCCCGCGCTCCTCGTGCAGGAAGAGAACCACGAATCCCAGCACGCAGATCTGGGCGGCGAGCAGCAGGCTGCTGCCGGACGAGAGACGCCAGAGCCGCCTGTCGCGGAAGACGTCCGCGATCCGGGTCTCGGGCTGCGGCCCGTCCGGGGTGCCACGCAGCCACACGAGCGTCACGGCTGCAGCAGCCAGCAGGCCACCGGCGAGCGCGAGCAGCGCCGCACGGACGCCGCTCGCAGCGACGATCTGCGGCAGGGCGATCGCGGCGAAGGCGCCGCCGACAGGAATCGCGGTCTGGCGGATGCCCAGGGCGAGACCGCGCTGGGCGGGAGGGAACCAGCGCATCACCGCCCTGCCGCTGGCAGCGAGGACCGCGGCGCCGAATGCCCCTACGACGAAGAGCGCCGCGACGAGGGTCCAGAACTCGGACGCCTCCGCCGCTGCGGCGAGCGCGACGGCTGCCACGCCGAGCCCGAGCGCGCTCACGGCGCGCTCGCCGGCGTGGTCGGCGAGCAGGCCCCAGGCGAGCGTGGTGCCGAGCGCGCCGACGTTGAGGCTCGTCAGGACGACACCGACCTGCGCCAGGCTGAGGCCGAACGACGCCTGGAGCGCGGGCGCGAGCACGGGAAGCCCGAAGAACACGGCCGCGAAGCTCCCCTGCCCGACCACGCCGACGGCGAGGATCACCCATCGGTAGCCGTCGTCCCCCGCTGGTCGCGTCGCCGTCACGACAACCGCGACGGCCCCTACGCGACCGTCACGCCGCGGGCCTTGCGCGATGCGGCGGTCTGGCGCCGCTGCGCGGAGAGCTCCACCTTGCGCAGGCGCACGTGCGACGGGGTCACCTCGACGCACTCGTCATCCCGGATCAGCTCCAGCGCTTGCTCGAGCGACAGCGGCCGTGGCGGGATCAAGCGGACGAGCTCGTCGGCGGTCGACGAGCGGATGTTCGTCAGCTTCTTCTCCTTGGTCGCATTGACATCGAGGTCCTCCGCGCGCGCGTTCTCGCCCACGATCATCCCTTCGTACACCTCGACTCCGGGGGAGATGAAGAGCTGGCCACGCTCCTGCAGGTTGAGCAGCGCGAACGACGTCGCAGGGCCGCGGCGATCCGCCACGAGACTCCCCGTCGGACGTGTGCGCAGCTCTCCGTGCCACGGCTCGTAGCCCTCGAAGACGTGGTGGATGATGCCGGTGCCGCGCGTCTCGGTCAGGAACTCGGTACGGAAGCCGATCAGGCCGCGCGCGGGCACCAGGTACTCCATTCGCACCCAGCCGGTGCCGTGGTTGACCATCTGCTCCAGCCGCCCCTTGCGGAGCGCGAGCAGCTGGGTGATCACGCCGACATACTCCTCCGGCGCGTCGATCGCGAGCCGCTCCACCGGCTCGTGCACCTTGCCGTCGAGCTCGCGGGTCACGACCTGCGGCTTGCCGACCGTGAGCTCGAAGCCCTCCCGTCGCATCAGCTCCACGAGCACGGCCAGCTGCAGCTCGCCGCGGCCCTGCACCTCCCACGCGTCGGGTCGCTGCGTCGCCAGCACCCGCAACGACACGTTCCCGATCAGCTCCTGCTCGAGACGCGCCTTCACCATGCTCGCCGTCAGCTTGTCGCCGTCCTCGCCCGCGAGCGGCGCGCCGTTGATCCCGATCGTCATTGCCAGGCTCGGCTCGTCGACGCCGATCACCGGGAGCGGACGTGGGTCGTCGGGGTCGGCGAGCGTCTCGCCGATCGTGACCTCGGGGATGCCGGCGACCGCGATCAGCTCGCCCGGTCCCGCCTCGTCGGCCTCGACGCGATCGAGGGCCTCGGTGACGTACAGCTCCGTCACCTTCGCGCGCTCGATCTGTCCGTCCGCGCGGCACCAGGCGATCTGCTGCCCCTTCCGGAGCGTGCCCTCGCGCACCCGGCAGAGCGCGAGCCGGCCGACGTACGGCGACACGTCGAGGTTCGTGACGTGGGCCTGCAGCGGATGGCTCTCGTCGTAGACGGGGGGCGGAATGCGCTCGAGCAGCAACTCGAAGAGCGGGCGAAGGTCGTCTGCGAGCGCCTCGGGATCGAGCCCTGCCTGCCCCGCACGCGCGTTGCAGTAGACGATCGGAAACTCGATCTGGCTCTCGTCGGCGTCGAGATCGAGAAACAGCTCGTAGACCTCGTTCACCACCTCCTCGAGCCGCCCGTCAGGCCGGTCGACCTTGTTCACGACGAGGATCAGCGGCAGCTGCGCCTCGAGCGCCTTGCGCAACACGAAGCGCGTCTGCGGCAGCGGGCCCTCGCTGGCGTCGACGAGCAGCAGCACGCCGTCGACCATCGTCAGCGCTCGCTCGACCTCGCCGCCGAAGTCAGCGTGACCGGGCGTGTCGACGATGTTCACCTTCACGCCGCCGTAGCGGACGGCGGCCGACTTGGCCATGATCGTGATCCCCTTCTCGCGCTCGAGGTCCATCGAGTCGAGGACGCGCTCGGCGACGTCCTGGTTGGCGCGGAACGAGCCCGACTGCCAGAGCATCGCGTCGACGAGCGTCGTCTTGCCGTGGTCGACGTGGGCCACGATCGCCACGTTCCGGATGTCATCGCGCAGGCGCACCGGGCGAGCGTACCGGCCGCCACCGAGCCGATCCGGTTAGAGTCGCCTGGTCCCCGTCGAAGGAGCCTGGATGGCGTCGCCCTCGGCGACCGGCGAGCGCCAGGCGTTGCGCTCGTGCTGGCACCCAGTGGCGTTCTCCCCGGAGCTCGCCGACCGGCCGCTGCCGGTGACGCTGCTCGAGGAGCCGCTCGCCCTGTGGCGGGACTCGACGGGCACGGCGCGCGCGGTGTCCGATCTTTGCATCCATCGCGGCACCGCGCTCTCCCTCGGCTCGGTGCAGGACGACGAGATCGTCTGCCCGTACCACGCCTGGCGGTACGCGGTGGACGGCCGCTGTACCGCGATCCCGCAGCTCGAGGACCCGACACGCGTACCCGCGAAGGCGCGGGTCGCCTCCTACGGGTGCGTCGAGCGCTTCGGCCTGATCTGGGTCGCGCTCGAGGAGCCTCGCTGGGAGCTGCCGGACGCCGTCGAGCTCGAGCTCGACGAGTGGCGGATCGTCACCTCTGGCCCGCACGAATGGGCCTGTGACGCCTCGCGCCAGATCGAGAACTTCACCGACTTCGGCCATTTCCCGTGGGTGCACCCGGGCCTCCTCGGCGACCCGAGCCGCCCCGTGGTTCCCGACCACAGCGTCACCACCGAGGGACACGTCCTGCACTACGAGGTCGTACGACCCGAGGCGCCGAACAGCGAGGACTTTCCCGTCTTCTCCAACCCCGAACGGGAGAAACCCCTGCGTCGCAGCCGCTACGAGCTACACCTGCCTTACACGCTGCTCCTCCGCCTGGGCTGGGGCGGCGAGGAGGGGATGGTCTACCTCTTCGCCTCGCAACCGGTGACTGCCGACCGGTGCAAGGGGTTCCTCGTCATCGGGCGCAACTACAACTTCGACCAACCCGACCAGGTGCTGATCGACTTCGAGGACGTGATCTTCGGCCAGGACCAGCGGGTCGTGGAGTCGCAACGGCCCGATCGCGTGCCGTTCGACCTCGCCGACGAGATGCACCTCCGGTTCGACGCCGTCGCCGTCGCGTACCGACGGGCGATGCGAGCGCAAGGGCTGGCGATCGCCTGCGTGGGAGCGAACGGCCCCGAGCCCGGCCGCGCGCAACCACGCGAGAGTCCTGCCGACGTGCCGTCCGGGGCAAGGAGGACTCCGGCACGCGTTGAACCCAGCGGGTGATGAGCGGTCACGATCCGGCGCTTGCGTCGCTGGGCGGCGCGCACAGACTGGTCAAGGCCATCGCCGTCCTCGTCGGGTCCACGGTGGCCGCCGGGGTGATGCTGGTCGTCGTCTTCGGGCAGGACTCGGTCGCCGTGGCGGCAGCGCTCGGGCTCGCTAGCGGAGCCGTGCTCGTCGCGGGGCTGGCCTACGCGCGCGCGCTCACCCGAAGGGCCTCCAGCGCAGCGGAAATCTCCGAGCTGCTGGCAACGCCGCTCCTGGCTGCGCTGCCGGCACCGCCCAAGGAGCTGTCGGCTGCGGAGGAGCTAGTGACGCTCGCCCAGCCGTCGAGCGTCCAGGCGCAAAGGTTTCGCCGGCTCGTGGAGGAGCTGGGCCCGGCGCTCGCGGACTTGCGATCGGTGCTGATCACCAGTCCTGATCCCGGCCAGGGGAAGTCGACCACGGCCGCCAACCTCGCCGTCGAGCTCGCCCGCTCCGGACGCCGGGTGGCGATCGTCGACCTCGACCACCGCCGCCCCCGGCTCCACCGGCTGTTCAGGTTGTTCCGCACACCGGGGGTGGCGGAGGTCGCCGCCGGTGAGCTCGGGCTCGACGACTGCCTCGTGCCCATCGACCTGGCGATCGGGACGCGCGCGCGGCGGCTCGCGCCGAGCGAGGCCGGCGCCGAGCGGCTCCTCTACGTCCTTCCCTCCGGTGCGGCGCAGCCCCACGTGGCACCGGAGCCGGACGGCGCCCTGATCCGGGCACTCGAGCAGGCATTCTCGATCGTGATCGTCGACGGACCGCCGCTCCTGCACGTGCCGGAAGCTGAGCGGCTGGGTGCGCTGGTGTCGCGGACGGTCGTCGTCGCCGGGATCGGGACGAGTGCCGCCGCCCTCGCCGAGACGGTCGAGCTGCTCGAGGCCGCCGCCGCTCACCGGCTCGGCTGCGTCGTCACCGCCGCGGCAACACGAGGGCGCCGCTATCGCTACGAGGACTACTACGGCTGGGACGAGGAACTCGAGGTGGCGGAGGCGAGCGACCGTGTGGAGCAGCTCGCCGGGCTCGCAGAGCCGATCGCCTGATCGGCGTCCGTTAGGAGCTCTTAAAGCTCTTCCAGCTCGCGCACCGTGAACGGCAGACGCCAGTCGTCCTGGGTGCGCCCGTCGATCGAGAGCCGCCACTCGTAGCGGCCCGGTACGAGCGGCAGTGGGCCGAAGTTCAGCGCCAGCGGATAGTCGAGCGGGGTGCCCGGCTTCAGACCGGCCGGGCGACCGACCTCGAACGAGTGGTCGTCGACGAAGACGACGAGGTGCTGGCCGTCCTCGTCGTCCACCTCGACGGGCTGTCCGTCGGCGTCGAGCAGCTCGAGCCGCATCACGTGACGCTGGTTGGCCTGGTCCCACGGGACATGGACGAGCACCGCGATCCCGAACGGCACGGGCGCGGGGCCGGTCAGCGACCAGCCGCCGCCGACGATCGTCAGCTTCCCGTCGGCGAGCTGCGCGTAGTCGGCGAGGAGCATGGTCACCTTCACAACGTCACTCTCTCACACGTCCTGCGGCCGTCAGCGCGAGCGCGGCGAAGCGCTCACGGTCGGCCTGGGCGACGGGGTACATGGGAGAGAAGAGCAGCGTCAGGCCGCCGGTGACCGCCGCGCCGAACGCCTGCGCCACGGCGTCGTCGAACGAGGCCGCCTGCCGGAGCTCCACTCCCCGACCGCCGAGCCGCTCCGCCAGCTCGGCGCCGGCCGGCCCGAACAGGACGGCTACGCGCGCAGCGCGCGACGCCTGATCGCAGGCTCGCTCGAGCAGCGCTTGCTCCTCCGTCGAGGCGTGCACCCGGACGCCACACGGCGCGGGATCCCCGCCGGCGACGAGCACCACCGAGCCATCTGGCTGTACCTCGAGCGTCGCGGCGGCCTTCGTCGGTGTGGCGGCGAGGCCGTCGTCGACGATCGCGAGCCCCTGCTCCGTGTAAGCAGGGGTCCGGGCGCGGTACGGCGGCGGTACGAGGCTTGGGAGGAGGCCGGGTAGGGCTTCGAGCGGTGCGCCGAGCGCGAGCGCAGCCGTGACCGCGGCGAGCACGTTGCCGCGCTGGGCGCCGACGAACGACAGCTCGGGTGCACGCGCGAGCTCGAGCTCGTGCCCATCCCAGCGCGCGACCACTCGGTCCCGCTCGACGAACGTGCCGCGCTCGACCGCCCGGCGCTGCGAGAACGAGGCGCGACGCGCCGGCGTGAGCGACGCGAACGGCGACGCGCCCGCATCGTCCTCGTTCACGACGACCCAGTCGTCGGCCGTCTGGCCTCGCACGATCGTCTCCTTGGCCGCGCGGTAGGCGGCCAGCGACCCGTGCAGCTCGATGTGGTCGGCCCAGAAGGACGTGACCACGGCCACGTCCGGGCTCGACTTCATGAAGCAGAGGTGCGAGCTCGTCAGCTCGAGCACGAGCACGGACGGAGGGCGCAGGCTCGGCAGTCGCTCGACCAGCTCCTCCGTGGCCCAGAGATTGCCGCCGCGCGCCGTCGAGCCCGCGGCGACGTCGATCCCGACACCACGGAGGAGCTGGACGGCAAGTGTCGCCGTCGTGGTCTTGCCGGCAGTGCCCGTGACGCCGAGCGACCTGACGGGCGCGCGCTCGAGGAGGAGCTCCGAGAGACACGAGATCCTCGTTCCCCTCGCGCGGAGCCGGCTCGCCCGCGGCGCCACCTCAGGCGTCCAGACGTCCAGGTACGCAAGCTCCGCCGGGCCGGGGTCCGCGTCCAGGTCCACGTGCTCCTCGACCGCGACGCCGTCGCGCCGGAGCGCAGCGGCTGCGCTGGGCGCCGCACCCCGCCCCGCCAGCCGCACGGCTCGGCCTTCGGTGACGAGTAGCCCGGCGAGCGCAACGGCGTCGGGTGCGAACCCCTCGACGAGGACGGTCACGCCCGCATGATGTCCGCCTCGCGGCGCTACGTGTCGGAGCCCGGCGGTCCGCTCTCCCCGGCGTCGCGGTCGCTGCCGGGCAAGCGCGACGAGAGATCGGCCAGCACGTCTCCTGGCTCCAGGTCGACGTCGAGCGCTTCGAGCGCGTGTCCGAGCATCTCCTGCACACGGCGCCGCTCTGCCGCGAGCAAGCCGAGCGCGCGCTCGGCATCGGCGCGCGCCCGTTCGACGAGCTCGTCGGCCTCCCGCTCCGCCTGGGCGCGGCGCTCGCGGGCCTCGTCGGCTGCACGTCGCTCGCGGTCGGCCTGCGCGGCAAGCGCGGCGGCCGTCGCGCTCGCGGCCTCGACGGCGCGCCGTTGCTCCTCGGCCTGCTGGACGAGCGCGGCGATCCGCGCTGTCTCCGCCTCGACTGCCCGGCGCTGCCGATCGAGCTCCCGGTCGACTGCTTCGGCTTTCGCGTGCGCCTTGCGCAGCGCGAGCCGAGCCCCCTCGCGCGCCGCTCGGCGGATTTGCTCGGCGGCGTTCTTCGACGCGAGGAGCAACTCGGCCGCCTGGCCCTCGGGGATGGTCGACGGAGGCGGAGGCACGGGCAAGGGCGGAGGCGGAGGCAAGGGCGCGACAACGCGTGCGGCGCGCTGTGCGTCCTCGAGCGCCTGCTCGAGCTCGCTCACACGCCGGCGCAAGGCCGTGACCTCGCCGTCCACGGCAGCAGCGCGTTGGGTATGGGTGGCGACCTCCCGGGCCGAGACTTTCGCCTCGTCCTCGGCGGCGTCGACGCGGGCCTCGGCCGCCTCCAGCCGCCCACGCAGCTCGTCCCGCTGTCGCAGGAGGCGCGTGTACGAGTCGGCCACCCTGGCCAGGAGCCGCTGCACGGCGTGCCGGTCGTAGCCCCGTACGGCGACGGGGAGATCGGCGGGCGTGACGTCCTCCGGCCGGAGCAGGTGGACGTCGCCCTGGCGCTCTTCTTGAGCCACAGCGGGAACCGTACCCCGATCGAGCGATTCCGACTAGTAGCTGGCGCAAGACGCGGAATCCGCTCGCGCGGATTCCGGTCGCGCGAAGATCCCTGAAGGCGTCCGCTTCGCGGCCGCGGCGCCCCGTCACATCAAGCCTCTAGTAGGGCAGCGAGAGCTGACCTTGCGGCGGCGCCGTCGCTCGAGGCTGATGAGCAGCTGTTTAGGCCACGCGGGCGGTGCCCCTTCAGGGATTTCGCGCGCTGGGAGCGGCGAGAGCGGATTCCAGCGCAATGCGCCACCAGAGAAGGCCGGCTTGGGCCCGCGGGCGGGCCCCTTCAGGGATTTCGCGCGCGCTGGGAACCGCGAGAGCGGATCCCAGCGCCTGCGCCAGGAAAACGGGCGGGCCCCTTCAGGGATTTCGCGCGCGCTGGGAACCGCGAGAGCGGATCCCAGCGCCTGCGCCAAGAAAAACCGTCAACGCGTCTGCGGGAAGCCGAGGTCGACCTTGCTCGTCGCCGGATCGGGCCAGCGCGAGGTGACGACCTTGCCGCGCGTGTAGAAGTGGATCGACTCCGGCCCGTAGGCATGGGAGTCGCCGAAGAGCGACGCCTTCCAGCCGCCGAACGAGTAGTAGGCGACCGGAACCGGGATCGGCACGTTGATGCCGACCATCCCGGCCTGCACGTCGAACTGGAACTGTCGGGCGACGCCGCCGTCGCGCGTGAAGATCGCGGTGCCGTTGCCGTACGGGTTCTCGTTGATCAGCCGCACGGCCTCGTCGTAGGTGTCGACCCGGGTCACGCCGAGCACCGGGCCGAAGATCTCGTCCCGGTAGGCGTCCATCTCCGGCGTGACGTCGTCGAGCAGCGAGACGCCGAGGAAGAAGCCGTCGCCGCCGGGTGCCGTCTGGCGTCCGTCGGCGACCACCGTCGCGCCCTGCGTCTGGGCGCCCTCGATGTACGACGCCACTTTGTCGCGGTGCTCGCGGGTGACGAGCGGGCCCATCTCCGAAGCAGGATCCATGCCGTCCCCCACCTTGATCTTCGGCAGCCGCTCCTTGATCGCCGCCACCAGCTCGTCGGCGGCGTGACCGACGGCGACGACCTGCGAGATCGCCATGCAGCGCTCGCCGGCCGAGCCGTACGCCGCGGACACCGCCGCGTCGGCGGCCATGTCGATGTCGGCGTCGGGCAGCACGATCATGTGGTTCTTCGCCCCGCCGAGCGCCTGCACGCGCTTACCGTGCTTCGTCCCGTTCTCGTAGATGTAGCGCGCGATCGGCGTCGAGCCGACGAAGCTCACCGCTGCGATCTGGGGGTGCTCGAGCAGCGCGTCGACCGCGATCTTGTCGCCGTGCACGACATTGAACACTCCGTCCGGCAGGCCCGCGCGCTGCAACAGCTCGGCGACGTAGAGCGAGGCGGACGGGTCCTTCTCCGACGGCTTGAGCACGAAGCAGTTGCCACAGGCCAGCGCCGGAGCCCACATCCACATGGGCACCATGGCCGGGAAGTTGAACGGCGTGATCCCCGCCACGACGCCGAGCGGCTGGCGGATCGAGTACACGTCGATCCCGGATGAGGCCTGCTCCGAGAAGTCGCCCTTGACCAGGGTCGGAATCCCGCAGGCGAACTCGATCACCTCCAGCCCGCGTGCGACCTCGCCCATCGCATCCGAGAGCACCTTGCCATGCTCCGCGGTGAGGAACTTCGCGATCTCCTCGCGCTCCGCGTGCACGAGCTCGCGAATCGCGAAGAACAGCTCCGCCCGCTTCGCGAGCGACATCGACCGCCACGCGGGGAACGCCGCCTTCGCGGTCTGCACCGCAGTGTCGACCTCCTCCGCCGAGGCCAGGTCGACGGCACCCGTCTGCACGCCACGCGCGGGGTTGAACACGGGTCCCTGACGCCCGCTCGCGCCGTCGACGCGGCGGCCTCCGATCCAGTGCGGGATCCGGGTGATCTCGTCGCTCCGCGGCTGTGCCGGAGCCTCGGCTAGCTCGGTCATCTCTCCTCCTCGTCGTCTCGGTGGAGGGTACCGCGCCCGCGGTCGCGAGGAACTGGCGCCACGCTGCGCATGCCGGACGTCGTGGAGTATCGGGGGCGCTGCCGCACGAGCTACCCGACCCTTCCGTGGGGAGTCTTCGGCGATACGCCGACCGGCGTGGGCATCATTCGGCTCGATGAGGCCCGGCGTTCGCCCAGGCGCGGCAGCGTTCGCCCTCGTGGCGGCACTCGTGGCCGCGCTGTCGACGGGAGGGGTCGAGGCTGCCGCGCACGAGCCCGGCGAGCTCGACAGCAGGCTCGCGCAGGTCGCCGCGGTCGCCGTGCGAGCGGAGGCGGCGGCCTTGCGCACGGCACGCGAGAGCGGGCTGCCGACCGCGAACGGTCGCGTGCGGGTCGTGGTCGAGGGCTCCTCCGCACAGGGCGCAGAGGCCGTGCGGGCGGCCGGGGGCGACGTGGTTCAGCGGGTTGGCGGCCTCGTCGAGGCACTCGTCGCGCCGGCCGACCTGCGCCGCCTGAGCGAGGCGCCGGGAGTCTCTCTCGTGCGTGCGCCCTACACGGCGGTCCCGGCAGTCGTCGGCGAGGGCGTGGCGAAGCTAAACGCGACCGCCTGGCACGCGGCGGGGACACCCGGCTTCACGGGCGCCGGCGTCAAGATCGCCGTCATCGACCTCGGCTTCGGAGGACTCGACGCAGCCATCGCCGCCGGCGAGCTGCCTGCAGGGCTCCAGCCGATCGATCGCTGCCCGGGCAAGCTGCTATCGACGACCCACGGCGTCGGCGTCTCAGAGATCGTCCACGACGTGGCGCCGGGCGCCGAGCTCACCCTCGTTTGCGTCGCCACGGAGCTCGATCTCGCCCAGGCGCTCGCAGACGCGAAGGCGCGCGGGGTGCGCGTGATCGTGCACTCGGTGCTCTGGCTCAACACGAGCCGGGGGGACGGCACGGGTGGACCCGGGACGCCGGACGCGATCACCGCGGACGCCCGCACGAGCGGGCTTCTCTGGGTCAACGCGGCGGGCAACGAGACGCAGAAACACTGGAGCGGCACGTTCACCGACACGAACTCCGACGGTCTGCACGAGTTCGCCGGGGCCGACACCACGAACGGGATCAGCGTCGCCAGCACGGGCGAGGTCTGCGCCTTCCTCAAGTGGGACGAGTGGCCCGTCACGGACGACGACTTCGACCTCGAGCTCGTCCTTCCCGACGGAACGGTCTTCGCGTCGTCGACGTTCCGGCAGAACGGCGACGACCCTCCCACCGAGGCGAGCTGCGGGCTGCCCGGCGGCGCGCAGCTCGCGGTTCGCATCCGTCGCATCGCGGGTAACGGCACGCCGCGCTTCGACCTCTTCTGGATCGCGCCGGGACAGCTCCAGTTCCAGGTCTCCGGTGGCAGCGTCGCCGAGCCCGGCACTGCGCCGCACGTGCTAGCCGTCGGCGCGATCTGCTCCCATACGGGCGCTTTGCAGCCGTACAGCTCGCGCGGCCCGACGATCGACGGCCGGACGAAGCCGGACCTGGTCTCGTACGACGCCGTCTCCACCGGCACGTACGGTGTCTCGACAGCGTGCACCGGGACGGCGGGGTTCGCGGGCACCTCCGCGGCTGCGCCGCACGTGGGCGGCGCCGCGGCCCTCCTCCTCGAGGAGCGCCCCGGTCTCACCCCGGCCGACCTCCAGGCCGTGCTCGAGGGCAAGTCGATCGACCTGCCGCCGACCGGATTCGACAATGACACCGGACGGGGCCGGCTGTTCCTCGCCCCCGATGTTCCCGCCGTGGCGGATGCAGCGGCACGCCTCGTGGAGCAGACGACGGCGACCGCGGCGGGCGCGATCAGTCCGCAGACGGTGCGCACCACGTACCGGTTCGAGTACGGCACGACGGCAGCCTACGGCTCGTCGACGGTCGAGACTCCGGCGGGCGCCGCGTCCGTGTCCGCACCCCTCACAGGCCTCCAGCCAGAGACGACCTACCACTACCGCCTTGTCGCCACCAACCCGTTCGGGACGAGCGCGGCGCCCGACGGGACCTTCACGACCCTCGCGTACAGACCGCCCACGGCGACGACGGGCACGGCGACCAACGTCGGCTCGTCCGGGGCGAGTCTCACCGCGTCCGTGAATCCCAACGGCAAGCCCACCTCCGTCGCGTTCGAGCTCGGCTCGACGGCCGGCTACGGCTCCACGACGGCGACGGTGACCGTCCCGGCCGGGAACACTCCGGTGCCGGTGTCGATGTCGGTCAGTGGTCTCGCACCGACGGCCTCGTACCACTTCCGCGTCGTGGCCCAGAACGAGCTCGGCATGACGACGGGCGCCGATGAGGTGCTGACGACGACGGCGCCGCCCGCGGGAGGCGGAGGCGGAGGCGGCGGAGGCAGCGGGCCCGATCTCGAGCTCACCGGCGGCGTCGACCGCGCCACCGTCCCGGCCGGCGACGCCGTGCTCTACCACGCCCGGGTGCGGCTCGCGAACGCAGCCGCGTCCCCGGGCACCTCGGAGGCGATCCTGACTGCGACGCTTCCGCCCGGAGCCGAGCTCACGTCGGCGAAGGCCAGCCGCGGTCCCGGCTGCAACGGGGAGGCCACGGTCGTGTGCCCGCTCTCGTTCATCTCGGGGAACGTCGACGGCGACGTCGAGCTCGGCGTGCGGCTCACCCGCGCCGGGGCGGCCGCGCTCGCGCTCTCCGTCCGCGCGAACGAGCCGGACCCGGACGGAGCGAACAACGCCGTCACCGTCGTCGTCACCGTGACCGGCCGGTCGGTTGCCAACAACGGCGTCGAGAGTCGGGCGCCGAAGATCGTGCTGCGACGCTCCGCCGCCGCACGGGCGCTGAAGGCCGTCGTCCGCGGCAGGCTCGCGACGATGGCGGCCGAGCTCTCGGTCGACAAAGCCGCCCGGCTGCGCCTCCGCGTTGTCGACCTCAGGACCGGGCGTGGAGTCCGGCTGGCCAAGGGTTCACGCCTCGGCGTCAAGGCCCTGACGGGGCGCGCGCCGTTCCTCGAAACGCGGCTCGCTCGCGCTGGCGCCGTGCGCGCGTCCGCCGTGCTCGAACGAGCGTTGCTCCTGCACGGGCGGCGCTACGCGCTCGAGCTGGTGGCGGTCGACGCCGCCGGCCGAGCTGCCCGGCTGCGCGTCCCCTTCACCGTGTAGCGCCGTACGGCGGTCGAGCGGTTCAGAGGTCGCCCGAGAACGTGTCGCACCGACCGGGGTCGCCGGTGTCGAAGCCCGTCGAGAACCACTTCTGCCGCAGCGCCGACGAGCCGTGCGTCCAGCTCTCCGGGCTGCGGGCGCCGAGCCGGTCGTCGCCCACGGCCGAGGCGGCGCCGAGCGCCTCCTTCACCTCGCCCGGATCGAGGAGGCCTCGCTGGTACGTGGAATGCCCCCAGACGCCCGCGAGGCAGTCCGCCTGCAGCTCGAAGCGGACGGAGAGCTCATTGGCGCGGCTCGGATCGTCCCGCTGCTCGTCCCGCATGCGCTCCTCCAGGCCGAGGAGCTTTTGCACGTGGTGCCCGACCTCATGCGCGATCACGTACGCCTGCGCGAAGTCCCCGGGAGCGCCAAACTGGCGCTCGAGCTGCCTGAAGAAGCCGAGCTCGAGGTAGACCGACTCGTCCGCGGGGCAGTAGAACGGCCCCACGCGCGGGTCCGCGGCGCCGCAGCCTCCGGTGGAGATGGGCTGGTCGTAGAGGACGAGCTGCGCATCCTCGTAGTTGCGCCCGCTGCGCTTGAAGAGGTCGGCCCAGAAGACCTGCGTGTCGTCGAAGACGCCGGACGCGAACTTCGCCGTGGCGGCGTCGGGGTCGGGTGCGGAACCCGTCGCGGGCGGGGGGGCGACAGCGCCGAGGTCGGGCGAGCCGAGCCCGCCGCCTCCACCGCCGAGATCCACGCCGAAGAGCAGAGCCACGACGACCGCGATCACCGCCACCAGGCCGCCGCCTGCGGCGACGCCGCCACGACCGGACATGCCCCGTCCGGTGCGGACGTCGCGGACGTTTCCGCTCGACCCTCGTTGCGGCAGACGCATGAGACGAACGCTAGACGACGGCGGTCAGGCTGGCAGGCCCGCCTCGGCCAGCGGTCGGCGCGCCCACGCGAACCGCTCCTCGTACCAGCCCGTGAGGAGCTCGAGAGCGACCCCCTCGTCCGAAGAGTGGACGAACCAGCCGTTCCCGAGGTAGATGCCCATGTGGCCGATCTGGGCGGGCTTGGAGCGAGGCCCGCGAGGGCCGAAGAAGATCAGATCACCCGGTTGCAGGTCATCTCGGCCGATGCGGTCGGATCGCTTCACCTCGGCGCTCATGGCGTACGTCGTGCGCCCCTTGAGCAGACCCGGGAGCAGCGGAGCACCCGCGAACGGCTCCAGCTTGTAGACCCGCCAGACGAGACCCGAGCAATCGAACCCGGCCGGCGCCGCGATGGGCAGCCCCTTCGCCGACCAGAGCGCCTGCGGCCGCTCGGACGCGCCCGCGAAGACATACGGGAAGCCGACGAAGCGAAGCGCGCGGGCCAGCACCTGCCGCTGCCACTCGGTCAGGGACGGCAGCTCGAAGACGGCGACGGCGTCGCGGACGCTCTCTACCTCCCACTCCTGCAGCGTCAGCAGACGGGCGAGGGAGTACGCGGCCTCGGCGCGGGTGGCCGGCTCGGACGGCTGCCGCTCGAGCTCTTCCGCCGCCTGCGGGTGGTTGACGCGCAGGCGCAGTAGACGGGCGACCGCCTCCGTACCGAGGTACGGCGTCGGCATCAGGCCCGCGTCGCGCGCGGCCAGCCGGATTCGGCGGGAGTAGGGAAGCAGCTGGAGCGCGGCGACGAGCTGCGCGTCGAGCTCGCGCATCTCCACCACACGCGACGGGTCGACAGGCGCACGCACCGGCTTGCCGAGCGCCGCGAGCGCGTCGTACAGCTCGCCGCGGGTCAGCGGATCGTCGGGCCGGAAGAACGCGGCGTCGGCACCGAGGAGACCGGCAGCCGTGACGGTACGAATCTCCGGCTCCGCCCACGACACCTGTGGCTCCGTCGGCGGGGACGGTTGCGCTACCGCGGACGACGCGTGTTGGACACCGGCGCCGCAGGCGACGAGCAGCGCGGCGATGACGACTGCGCGCTTCATCCATCCCTGTATCGGATCCCAGGCTCTGGCCTTTAAGGCAGCGCCCGGTAGCCCGCCTACCCCGGTCCCGAGGTGCCGGTGCGATCGGCTCCGTTAGGCACATCGCGGGTCGCCCGCGTGTGGGACGTACGCTTCGCGCGTGGCACGCCAGACGGTTCGCGACTGGATCCGCTCCGTCGAGCGCGCCGACGAGCAGGAACAGTGGATCATGCTCTGCTTCCTCGCCGGGCAGCGCGTCCCGCGCCACGAGGACGACCTGAATTCCGCCCTACGTCGTGCCGAGCTGCTCCTGGCGACGGGAGGTGACCCGCGGCGCGAGCTCGAGCTCTTCGGCCGGGCCGTCACCTCGCTGGCCGCGGATCTCGACGATCCCACCGCGCGCGAGGCTCTCGCGGCCGCCCTGCGAGAGCTCGAGACCAGCGCCTCCGGCCTGCGCGGCGCCGGAGAGGCGCTGCGCCTGCTGATCCGGGACGGCGATCTCGCCTGGCAGTGCTACGCCTGCGCACTCCTCGCAGAAGAGCTGGCCGCCGAAGGCGTCGAGGACACGGGCTAACGGGGGGCAGCGACGGCGCGTTCGATGCGCGCATCGCCGCTCACCGTGCGGACGCGCAGCTCCACCGTCTCGCCTTCCCCCTCGCCAAGCGCTCCGTCGTCGGCGTCGAGGTCGGAGCGCGCCGCGCCGCTGACGGTGCCGACGTCGAGGTACACGCGGAGCCCGGGCCGAACCCCGACCCGCACGTCGCCGGAGACGGAGCTGAGCTTGACCGGACCGGCCGACACGGCGCCGAGGCGCTGGTCGCCCGAGACCGTGGAGACGGCCGCGCTGCCGTACGCCTCGTCCAGCTCGAAGTCGCCGGAGACGAGGCTCACTTTCAGAGGGCCACCGACCGTCCGCAGACGCGCGTCACCCGAAGCGGTCTTGACGGTGCAGCCTTCGTCGACGGCGCCGGCCTTGACGTTGCCGCTGGCGCTCGAGACCGAGAGCGAGCGAACGTTCTCCACGGTGACGTCGCCCGAGGCGGTCTTCGTCTCCACCTCGCCGAGCGTCCCATTGCAGCGGATCGGAGCCGACGCGGTCTTCACACTGAGATCGGCGCCGCTCGGGCAGCGGACGGTGACCCCCAACTTGGGGCCGCGGCGGAAGATGATCCCGCCCCAGTCGGAGCGGTCGGGCGACTCGATCACGACCTCGTGTCCGCCGCCCCGCTCGACGAGCTCGACGCGCGCCTCGGCGGCGGCTCGCCGCGTGCCCTCGTCGTCGCGAAGCGGGACGACCTCGACCTCGGTCCTGCCGACGTCGGTCGCGGTGACGTCGACCTGGCCGGACCCGATCGCGACGCGAATCGCAACCGAGCCGGGTGTCTCGAAGCTGGGCACGGCTAGACCCTCGGACCCCGCCGGGGGCGAACAGGCCTCCGGTCGACGCGTACGACGGTGCCCGAGGGGAGCCGGCGCTCGGGAGTGTCAGGCACGCCGTTGAGCCCGAAGGCAAGGAGTGCGGGATAGAGGGACATGGTCGTCTCCTTTCCGTGCCCTAGGAACGGGCGAATCCCTGGATGCGGTTGGCGGACTGGCGGGCGCGGGTCGGCCTCTGGTCGCATTCGCGCTTGAGCGCGCGCACGATCCACGCGTTGGTCGAGATGCTTTCCCGGTCGGCGGCCGCCTCCACGGCCGCCTTGAGTGCCTCCGGCAGACGGAGCGTGATGCGGGCGCTGAGATCGTCGCCTGGAGCCGTCGGCTCCTCGGGTGCGGCCGCGTCCTCGACGAGGACGAGCTGCGGATCGCGGCCGGCGAGGCGGACCTCGACCCGCCCGGAGGACAGTTGCAGGTCAAGGTCCAGCGCCGCCTCGGTGAGCACGTCGAGCAGTCGCAGCTGCAGCGAGGCCTCGAGCGCGCCTGACAACCGGCGCCCGGCCTCGGCGGTCGCGTCGTCGCCGAGCCCGGCGGCTCCGGCGAGATCGGACTGAATCGCTGCGACATGGCGTGACAGCTCCATGGACAGCATTATGACATCATTTTAATGTCTGTCAAGTGCAAGATGATGTCGCCGCGATGTCGGCTGGTAGTGTGAACCCGCTTGGGGACAGGTCTGCCTCGTGCGTGAGGACCACGCCGGGCCGGGGGCCTGGCCTCCACTGACGGACGATGCACGCCCCGACCCCACAGACCGTCGACCCACCCGACCTGCCCCTCGGCGGAACGCTCCGCCACCTGCTCCCGCTCTGGCTCGAGCAGCGTCGGCTGGTCGCGCTCGGCGTGACGCTCGCCTTCGTCGTGACCGGGCTCTCGCTGGCGGTCCCGATTCTGCTGCAGCGGACGATCGACGGCCCGATCGAGGACGGCGACCGCGCGGTGCTCGTGGCGTACCTCGGCGCCATCCTGGTCGTCTCGGGCCTCCGCTTCGTCACCGGCTTCTTCCGGCGTTTCGCGACCGCGCGGGTGGGAATCGCCGTCGAGGCCAGGCTCCGCAGCAAGCTCTACGACGCGTACCTCGTCTACCCGCGCGCGTTCTACGACCGCCACGCGACCGGCGAGGTGATCTCGCGTGCGACGAACGACATCTACCCCGTTCGCTACTTCATCGGCTGGGGCGTGGTCCAGGCGATCCAGAGCCTGCTGATGCTCGTCGGCGCCGGCATCGTGCTGCTCAGCATCAACGCCCGACTTGCCCTGTACGCCGCCGTCACGATGCCGGCGATCGGGGTGCTCGCGTGGGTGTTCGCCCACAAGGTGCACCCGATCTCCCGGCAGGTGCAGGCTCGCAAGGGAAACCTCACCGAGGCCTCGGACGAGGCAGTGGTCGGCATCGAGATGGTGCAGGCCTTCGGCCGCGAGGACGACGTGCGCGACCGCTTCGGCCAGCGCGCTGAGGCCGTGCGCGCGGAGACGATGCGCCAAGCACGCGTCGAGGCGCGCTTCATCCCTGGGCTCGTCTTCCTGCCCAGCCTGGGCATCGCCGCCGTGCTCTTCTTCGGCGGGCGCGACGCGATCGCGGGCACGCTCACGATCGGAGAGTTCACGCTCTTCGTCACGCTCCTGCTCCAGCTCGTGTGGCCGCTCGAGGCGCTCGGCTGGATCATCAACCTCGGCCAGCGCGCGACGGCGGCCGCGAGCCGCAGCTTCGCCTGGCTCGAGCACATCGAGCCCCTGCCCGAGCCCGCGGAGCCGCGGCGCTTGGCCGACGGCCCGCTCGCCGTGCGCCTCGAAGACGTGCGCTTCCGCTACGCGACGGGAGCAGAGGTGCTGCGCGGCGTCGATCTCCTCGTCGACCCAGGTGAGATCGTGGCGGTGTGCGGGCCGACCGGGGCGGGCAAGACGTCGCTCCTCAACCTGCTGCCGCGGTTCTACGACCCCACGGCCGGCCGCGTGACCCTTGGGGGCGTCGACGTGCGCGACGTGGCGCTCGCCGACCTGCGGCGCGCAGTCGCGCTCGTCACCCAGCGTCCGGTCCTCTTCTCCATCCCGCTCCGCGAGAACCTGCTCGCCGCCCGCCCCGAGGCTGACTGGAGCGAGGTCCTCGAGGCGTGCGAGGCGGCGGGCGTCTCTCAGTTCGTGGACGGGCTGCCCGACGGCTACGACACGCTGATCGGCGAGCGGGGCGTCAACCTGTCAGGCGGGCAGCGGCAGCGCGTGGCGCTTGCGCGCGCGCTCATCGCGGGCGCGCGGGTGCTCGTGCTCGACGACCCGATGTCCGCGGTGGACACGGAGACCGAGCGGCTCCTCGTCACCAATCTCCGCCCGGCCGTGGCAGGGCGCACCGTCTTGCTCGCGAGCCAGCGCCTGTCGACGATCTTCGTCGCCGACCGCGCAGTCGTCCTGCGCGACGGGTGCATCGTCGAGGACGGCGCACCGGAGGATCTCCTCGCAGCCGACGGGCCGTTCGCCGCCCTCTTCGGAGACGAGGCTCGTGTCGCCGCGTAGCAGGCGCACAGGGCTCACGCGCCTATGGCGCTACACGGAGGGGCGGCGCGGACGCGCGGCCTTCGTGATGGCGCTCGCGGGGCTGTCGGCCGCCGCGCCGGTCGCCGGCTGGTTCCTCGTCGGCGATGCCATCGACAACGGCATCCAGGCGGACAACGAGGGCTACCTGACGTGGATCGTGATCGCCTATGTCGCCGTCCAGGCCGGTGCGTGGCTGCTGGGCTCGGCGATGTGGACGATGCTGGCGGGCGTCGGTCAGCAGATGGTGCTCGAGCTCCGGCGCGACCTCTTCGACCACCTCACGTCGCTCTCGCTGCGCTACTTCTCCGAGCAGAAGGCGGGCTGGATCATCGCGCGCCTGACGAGCGACGTCGACGCCCTCTCGGACGTCCTCAACCAGGGCCTGACGACGCTCGTCGTCAACGTGCTCACGCTCATCGCCGCCGTGTGCGGCCTGTTCATCCTCGACTGGCGCCTCGGCCTCGTGGCGTTGCTCGTGCTACCGCCGGGGATCGTCGTCACCCGCTGGTTCCAGCGCACCTCGCACGTCGCGTTCGCCGACGTGCGGACCCGGATCGCGGCCGTCACCGCCCAGCTCGCGGAGTCCGTGTCGGGGATGGCGGTCGTCCAGGCCTTCAACCGCGAGCGCGCCTTCCAGCGCGAGTTCGGCGGGCTGAACGAGCAGAACCGCGTCGCGAACGTCTACGCGCAGAAGCTTTCGTCCTTCTTCTTCCCCGCCATCGAGTTCCTGGGCGCGGTGGCGATGGTGCTGGTGCTGTTCGCCGGGGCGCTGATGATCGACGGCGGGTCGCTCGAGATCGGCACGCTCGTCGCCGCCGTGGGGATGCTGCAGCTCGTGTTCCAACCGCTGCAGGAGCTGTCCGAGCTGTACGGCCAGGTGCAGGCGGCGAGCGCGGCGATGGGGAAGATCTCGACCGTGCTCGACCAGGAGCGCGACATCTCGGACCGGGACGGGGCGGCGCCGATCGGCCGGATCGAGGGGCACCTCGAGCTCGACCGGGTCGTCTTCGCCTACGGCGCGACCGAGGTGCTCCACGGTGTCTCGATCGACGTCCCGGCCGGCGGCTGCATCGCGCTGGTGGGCGAGTCCGGCGGCGGCAAGTCGACGACCGCGAAGCTCGTCGCGAGGTTCTACGACCCGCGCGAGGGCGCGATCCGCGTGGACGGCGTCGACCTGCGCGACGTGCAGCTCCGCTCGTACCGGCGGCAGCTCGGCGTCGTGCTCCAGGATCCGTTTCTGTTCAGCGGCACGATCGCCGACAACGTCCGCTTCGGACGCCCGGAGGCGACAGAGGAGGAGGTCGTCGCCGCGGCGGCCGCGATCGGGGTCGATCGCATCGCCTCCCGCTTCGAAGATGGGCTGCACCACGTCGTGCGCGAGGGCGGGGCAGGTCTGTCGGCAGGCGAGCGACAGCTGATCTCGATCGCCCGCGCACTCCTCGCCGACCCGCGCATCCTGATCCTCGACGAGGCGACGTCGAACATCGACCGGCCGAGCGAGATTCTGATCGAGCGGGCCTTCGACATGCTGCTCAGCGGCAGGACGTCGATCATCATCGCCCACCGGCTCGCCACCGTCCGCCGCGCCGACGAGATCCTCGTGCTCGACCACGGCACGATCGTCCAGCGGGGCACGGAGAGGGAGCTGCTAGTGGCCGACGGCCCGTTCCGGCGGCTCGCGGAGACGATGCACGTCCCCGTGCGTCGCGTCGCGTAGTTCTCGACGCGATACCGATCGACAGGAGGGGCGGTGGCCCAAGTCGACGGCGTGCCGCTCAGCCGACCGCGCCCAGCACCCAGGCGTCTTCGTTGATGATCGGCGTCGCCGTCCCGTCCGCGTCCAGCCCGTCGACGTCGACGTCGGGGCCCCCGACCATGAAGTCCGTGTGGATGCCGGAGACGTTGACGCCCTGGTCGAGCGGATCGTCGGCTGCGCCGTCGCGGAGCAGGAACGGGAAGCCGTTGCCGTACGCGATGTGGCAGGCGGCGTTCTCGTCGAACAGTGTGTTGCGGAACACGAGCCCGCTGCGCCTCACGGGTGAATCACCGGAGACGAGCGCGATCTCGCCGAGGAACGGTGCCTGCACGTCCCGCTCGAGCTGCGTCCGGATCACGCCCTCCCCCGTCGAGGCCGAGACGTCGACGATGCGCCCACCGGCGATGCGCAGCTCGAGGTCGGTCACCGTCAGACCGCCGACGACCAGCGGATAGGTCGAGCGCACCACCCCGTCGGCGCGGCGCCAGTCGGGTGACGTGAACACCTCTTCGGTCGGGAGGTTGGGGATGTGGTCGACGCCCTGCGCCGTCGTGAAGGCAGCGCACGTCCAGCGCACCGCCGGATTGAGCCCAACGGTGAGATCGGTGCCCGGCCCGTGGAACCGGACCGCGTCGAACGCCTCCCGTTCGAGCTGGTCGACGCGGGTCCGCAGTCGATCGATGTGCTCGGTCCAGGCCTCGACCGGGTCGGCGGCGTCGAGCCGGGTCGCCGTCGCGACGGCCGCCCACAACCGCTCGACGTCCGGCTCGCCGAGCACGGCGTGCGCCCACCCTTCGTTCGGAGCGGCGAGGATCGTCCAGTTCACCGCTCTATCGGCGACGAGGCGCGACCACGCCGTCCGCAGCTCCTGAGGCTCGGCCCGACCGACGAGCGTCCCGTCGAGATCGGAGAGCAGCTCCGGCTCGGGATCGCCGGAGAGGCTGACGACCGCCGGATGCGTCTCGGCGAACCGGCGGAACTGCTCGAGCTCGTGCGGCGGCGTCCAGCCGAGCTCCTCCTCCGGCCCGAGCTCGATGGCTGCGCGTCTGACGTGGAGATCGCGATACGTGAGCGTGACGTGCGCAGCGCCCGCACGGTATGCCTCGCGGACGACGGCCCTGGCCACCGGCGCGTGCTCGACTGCCCCGAACACCGCGACGTCCTGGCCAGGCTGGACGTTCGCGCCGATCCGGATCGCGAGCTCCGCATAGCGGCTGAGCCGCTCCTCCGGCTCCATGTTCGTCGCCGGCGACCCCAGATGCGCCTGGAGCCTAGTCGCCCCAGTCGAAGTCGCGCGAGCGCCCCCAGAGGCTCTCGTCGAGCGCAGGCCCCTCCACCGCTGCCGCGGTGTCCTCGCCGGGCCACGGGAGAGCGGCCGACTGCAGGGCAGGAGCCTGTACGCCCTCGAGCGTCTCCTCGAGGCGGGCCTGCTCCTCGGACTTGAACAGCGGGTGGTTCTCGAACGGATCCTCGACCGCGTAGCGGTTGAGCGGCATCTTGCCGTCGAGCCCCGCGTTCTTCGCCTTCAGCTCGAGATGATCCTGGATGACCTGCGAGAACATCGTGTCCGTTTCGACCGGCATGAACTCTCCTGCATCGGGTACGCGGGCGCCTGCTGCCAGCGGAGAGTGTACCCCGGGCCGATTGGCCTGCACGCGGGTACCTTCGCACCGGCGCGTACCATTCCTCCATGGCACCGATTCCCAAGAGTCCCGTCGCCGTCGCCTGGTTGCTCTACCGCGGTTGGAAGCAGCTGCCTCCCAAGCAGCGTCAGCAGGTGCTCGACCTCGCCCGGCAGCACGGGCCGACGGTCGCGTCAAAGGCCGCCGCCGCATCGAAGCAGGCACTCTCCGGCAAGCGCTGGATCCGCTGACGCGGCTCCTGGCATCCGCTCCCACGGAGCGGATGCCGTGCGCGGACGATCCCCGAAGAGGCAGCCCGCGGCCACCACACCCTCGTTCCGAGCTCTCGTGCCGTCGCCTCAGGTGGGCGGCGCCAGCGCTTCGCGCACGATCCGGTCCTGCTCGCGCTGATGCGCGGTCGGGTACCCCTCGCTCGGGCTGGCCCGCCACGGCCGACCGACGTAGGTCACCCCCTGCACCCTCGAGCCTGCCCGCGCGGCCTCGTCGAGACGGTGTCGGATCGAGCGCCACGGCCCCATGTTCTGCGGCTCCTCCTGGGCCCAGACGATCTCTCCAAACCCGCGTAGCGGGCGACGAGCTCTGCCACGGCGTCGACCGGGAACGGGTACAGCTGCTCGATGCGCCCCACGGCGGTCGTCGGCGCCGCCTCGCGCAGCTCGTGCCCGACGATGTCGTAGTACACCTTCCCGGAGCAGAGCACGAGCCTGCGCACCGCATCGGGATCCACATCCGGGTCGTCGATCACCGGCTGGAAGGAGCCCTCGGCCAGGTCGTCCAGCGTCGAGGACGCCTGGCGGAGGCGCAGCAGCCCTTTCGGCGTCATCACGACGAGCGGGCGCGCCGTCGCGTCGAGCGCCTGGCGCCGGAGCAGGTGGAAGTGCTGGCCCGCGGTCGTGCAGTTGACGATGCGGATGTTCTCCTGTGCTCCGAGCTGGAGAAAGCGCTCGAGGCGGGCGCTCGAGTGCTCCGGGCCGTTGCCCTCGTAGCCGTGCGGCAAGAGCAGCGTCAGCCGCGACGTCTGACCCCACTTCGAGCGCCCCGCGACGATGAACTGGTCGACGACGATCTGCGCGCCGTTGATGAAGTCCCCGAACTGCGCCTCCCACAGCACGAGCGCGTCGGGAGCGGCGACGGAGTAGCCGTACTCGAAGCCGAGCGCCGCGAATTCCGACAGCGGCGAGTTGTAGACCTCGAACGACGCGTTCCCCCCGGGGAGATGCTGGATCGGTGCATAGGTCTCGCCCGTGCGCGGGTCGTGGTAGACGAGATGGCGGTGCGAGAAGGTGCCGCGCTCGGTGTCCTGTCCCGAGAGCCGGGTCGGGATCCCGTCCTCGAGCAGTGCCGCGAACGCGAGCGCCTCGGCCTGACCCCAGTCGATCCCGCCCTCGACCACGCTCTCGCGGCGGCGCTCGAGCTGCCTGGCGAGCTTGGCGTTGACCACGAAGCCGGCCGGGACGGCGAGCAGCTGCTCGTTGAGAGCCAGGAGCCGGTCGGCGGCCACGGCCGTGACGACCGCCTCGCCGGTCCCGGACGGGCTCGGGGCAGCGCCAGGCGGCGGCTCCGGTGGCGCCGCCCGACCCGGCGACGCGCTCGCCTCGATGGCGCTCTTCAGTCGCTCGTGGGCCTCGCGCAGCGAGGTGGTGACGGCCTGCACGAGCTCCGCGGCCTCCTCGACCGTGAGCACGCCCTCGTCGACGAGCCGCTGCGCGTACTTCTCCCGCGCGGTCGGCTGTATCTCGATCCGCTCGACCATCAGCGGCTGCGTGTACGACGCCTCGTCCTGCTCGTTGTGGCCGAAACGGCGGTAGCCGACGAGGTCGATCACGAAGTCGTGGCCGAACTCCGCCCGGTAGGCCATCGCCAGCCGCGCGGCGCTCAGCGTCGCCTCCGGGTCGTCGGCGTTGACGTGGACGATCGGGACGTCGAAACCCTTGGCGAGGTCGCTCGAGTAGCGGGTGGAACGGCCCTCGGTGGGGTCGGTCGTGAAGCCGACCTGGTTGTTCGCGATCACGTGCAGCGTGCCGCCGGTGGAGTACCCCTCGAGCGACTGCAGGTTGAACGTCTCGGCGACGACCCCTTGCCCCGCGAACGAGGCGTCCCCGTGGATCAGGACCGGTAGCGCGACGGACGGGTCGTGGAGGCCGCCGCCGACGGAGCGATCGGTCTGCTCGGCTCGCGCGCGGCCCTCGACGACCGGGTCGACTGCCTCGAGGTGGCTCGGGTTGGGGACGATCGTGACCTCGATCTCCCCCGCCCCGCTGACGCGGGTGCCAGAGGCCGGGAGGTGGTACTTGACGTCGCCCGTGCCGCCTTCGGGGTCGACGACGAGGGCGTCGATCGACCGCTCTCCCTCGAACTCGCGCAGGATCGACTCGTACGCCCTCCCGACGACGTGTGCGAGGGCGTTGAGGCGGCCGCGGTGCGCCATGCCGATCACGACCTCGTGCGCTCCGGCCTCGGCGGCCAGCTCGATCGCCTCGTCGAGGAGGGGCACCAGGGTGTCGAGGCCCTCGAGCGAGAACTGCTTCTGGCCCAGGAACGACCGCCGCAGGTACTGCTCGAACCCCTCCACCTGCGACAGCCGCGCGAGGAGGTCGCGACGCTCCGTGGGCGGGAGGGGCTGGCGGAACCGGCCGCTCTCGATCGCCTTGCGCAGCCAGACCCGCTCGGCGTGATCGGAGATGTGCTCGATCTCGTAGGCGATCGAGCCGGTGTAGACCTCGCGCAGGCGCGGTAGCGCGTCCAGCAGCGTGTCGCCGGGAACGTACAGCCGGAGCAGCTTGGCGGGAATGCGCGCCAGCAGATCGGGCGTCAGAGCGGGCACGAGGCGCGTCTCGTCGAGCGCGGGGTCGCCCGTCGGCTCCGAGCCGAGCGGGTCGAGACGGGCGGCGAGGTGCCCGTGCATCCGGTAGGCCTTCACGAGCGCCATCGCCGCTGCGATCGCACCGAGCAGCGTCTCGTCGGGCTGGCTCGCCGCCTCCGCCCGGACGGGCGGCGGCTCGGCGGCCGGAGCCACCGGCGGGACGGGCCCAGTCTCGACAACCGGAGCCGCCGCCGTGACGGGCGCAGTGACCGGCTCGTCCGGCGCGGGGCGCGCCAGCAGCCGCTGCAGTCCGGGCAGCACCGCGACCGCGGCCTCGCCGTTGGACTCGAAGACCTCTTGCCACTCGGGCGGAACGCTGCCGGGGGCCTCGAGGTAGTCCTCGAGCAGTTGCGCGACGTAGCCTGCGTTCAGCCCGCTGAGATCGGCCGGGCTCATCCGCCGGCGTGGGAGCAGCGCGCGCCGCGGCCGACGCCCGTCAGAGGAGGGGCCCGTCCGTGATCACGGCGATCGTGAGCCCGACGACCCAGGCGACGGCCGCGACGAACATGGCGGTCAACGCGAGCCGGGAGTGCTTCGGGCTCATCCGGCCTGCGACGAGCGCGAGCACGACCGCGACGGGCACCAGGCGGGCCGGCCGCTCCGCCAGCGCGACGAACGAGATCGCCAGAGACGCCGCCGCGAGCACACCCGCGACGGCATCGGTGGCCGTGAACCGCGACTGCGGTGCGTCGAGCGAGCTCACCGCCTGGCCTCCGTGCGGAGAAGCGCATGCCGCTCCGGAGCCGGACGCCGGGGAGGACCGGACCGCCGGACGGCCTGGCGACCACGCGGCGACCACGACCGGGGCAGCGGCGACGGCGTGTCGGTGACCGGGACGAGGGATGCCGGCTCGCTCTGGCCCGGCTCCGCCCTGATCGCCCACCAGACGACCAGGCAGAGGTAGACGACCGGAATCTTCAGCACGAGGAGCATGAAGATCGCCTCCCAGACCATGTGCTTCGAGTGTACGCCATCGACACGGCGCGGCGAGTACCGCGGCAGGACAGCGTGCTTTCAGGTCGAATGTGCCGCCGGTCCGGCCTTACACGCCGCTCACACTGTGACCGCTACGGTGGTCGCTTCGCGCCCCCGAGAAGGAGGATCGATCGTATGCGTCTCGTTCGCCCGCTCGCTCTCGCCTGTGCTCTCGCAGCAGTGCTCGTGCCCGCCGCCGCAGGCGCCGACCGCATGTGGGTCGGCTTCCAGGACGACCCGGTGCTCCGGTACGACGGCACGCGGCAGGCGGAGATGGACCTGGCGTCCAGGACAAACAACGCGAGGATCCTGCGAACCATTGTCAGCTGGCACCAGATCGCACCGGAACGGCCCGCGAACGCGGCGAACCCCTTCGACCCCGCCTACAAGTTCGACGACCTCGATGAGTTCGTCCGCAACGCGCAGGTGCGCGACATGGAAGTGCTGATGTCGATCTGGGGCACGCCCTCCTGGGCCAACGGGGGCAAGAAGCCTCAGTACCTGCCCACCAAGATGGCGGATTTCCAGAACTTCACCCGCGCCCTCGCCTCGCGCTACTCGGGCCGCACGCCGGGTTTCCCCTTCGTGCGCTTCTTCGGCATCTGGAACGAGTCGAACCTCGGCCTCTTCCTCCTCCCGCAGTTCAACGCGAAGGGCGCGATCGTGAGCCCGGCGGCGTACGCGAAGCTCGCGGCTGCCGGGTACGCGGGGATCAAGGCCGGCAGTCCGAAGGCACTCGTGGCGATCGGCGAGACGTCGTCCACCGGTCGCGACAAGAAGGGCAGGGGCACGGACGCCGTCGCGCCCGCAACCTTCATGAAGGGCATCGCCAAAGCGAACAAGAGACTCAAGTTCGACGCCTGGGCGCAGCATCCGTACCCGCTGCCTGTGAACCAGAAGCCGACCCAGAAGGTGCGCTACCCGAACGTCACGCTCACGTCGTTCCCGCAGTTCGAGCAGGACCTCGACAGCGCCTTCGGACGCAAGAACATCCCGATCTGGGTGACGGAGTACGGAAACGAGACGAAGCCCGGCGAGCCAAAGGGCGTGACCGAGGCACAGCAGGCGCAGTACCTGCGACAGGCGATCGACCTGGCGAAGAAGGACTCGCGGGTGAGCATGTTCATTTGGTTCGTCCTGCGCGACTCGGGCGGGAGCCCCTGGCAGAGCGGGATCTACCGCACGACCGGTGCCGACAAGCCGGCGCGCTCCAAGTTCGGCTCCGTCGCGAAACCGCTGGACATGACGAACGGACGGGTCACGGTCAAGGGCGGCACGCGCAACCCGGCGATCACCGTCCACCTGCGCCAGTTCTGCGCGAACAATGGCATCGGCTCGACCGTGGGCACGAACATCGTCGTCAGCCAGGGCAGTAAGGTGGTCGGCGGCTCGCAACCGGCCGCACCGCTCGCGGTCGACTGCACCGTGTCGCTGCGAGCGCCGGTGACGGTGGCCAAGGGGCAGACGTACGTCGTCCGGATCGGCGCCAACACGGCCACCGGCAACGCCGCGACGCGCACGATCACGCTCGTCGGCAGCTGAACGAGCAATCGCCCGGGCGCCGCGCGGTGCCCGGGCGACGCTTGACCTTGCCCCTGGGGGAATCTCTACCGTCCCGGGCGTGGACACCGAGACGACTGCGTCGCTCTCGATCGGGGCGCTAGGCGTCGCTCCAGCGACTTCAATCGTTGCTCGAAGGCAAGGAGAAGCTCATGTCCGGAGACGCCATCGAGGCGGCGGTCGACCCCGCTACGCACCGCCGGCTCGCAGTCGACCTCTTCAATCACACGTGGCGCCTGCTCGAGCTCGAGGAGCGCACGCCCGAGCAGGTGGACGAGATGATCCACACCGCCCACGCGTCGCGCTATCACTGGGCCCGGGTCGGCACGAGGGCGCACGCGGCGCGCGGCGAGTGGCAGTGCGCACGTGTCTACTCCACGCTGGGGCGGCCCGAGCCCGCGCTCTGGCACGCGCGGCGCTGCCTCGAGCTCGCCGAGATGGGTGGCGAGGGGTTCGAGGACTGGGATCTCGCCGGCGCGCACGAGGCGATGGCACGGGCCCTCCTCGTCGGAGGCTGTCGCGACCAGGCGGTGCGCCACGCGCGCCTGGCGCGCGAGGTGCTCGCCGTCGTCGAGGACGAGGAAGACCGGCAGATCATCGCCGCGGACCTCGACGCCCTGGCGCTGGAACGAGCCTAGTGGTGGCTCCACTAGTCGAGTCGGGCAAGAGCCGTTCGATGGCCGCGAGCAGGTTGGCCTCTCTTGCGCCGTACGTCGCCAGGTAGCCGCGCACGCCCGCGGGCCGCCCTGCCGGCATGCCGATGTCGACGACGACGGCGTCCGGGGACGCGGCGAGCACCGCACCCGCGGCGCCCTGCTCCCAGGGATGCCGATCCGCATCCCGGAGGACGAGGACGACCTGGCGGTCACCCGCGGCGATCGACGCCGCGGTCGAAGCAGCGTCCTCCTCGACGACGAGCGCGACGGTCTCCGGCGCGCGCTCGCGCAACAGCTCACCGAGCCCGCGCCCGGCCTTCCCGGCGGCGATCGTCGGTTCTGGTGCGAGCTCCACCACGAACGCCGGCGCGACGAGTTCGACCTCGCCGTCCGTGTGGATCGCGCGGCGCGCCGCCACCATCCCGATGCCGGCCTCGGCACCCGCGGAGCCGCCGGCCTCGAGTCCATAGGTGGCGCGCCGGACGCGCCCGGCTGCCTCTTCGAGCCGCTCCTCCGCGAGTCGCCCGTCCAGGACCGCCGCCACGATCGCGTCCCGTACAGCCGCCAGGGCGGCGCTGCCGAGATCGTGACCCAGGCACAACGCGTCCGCTCCGGCCACCAGCGACAGCACGGCTCCCTGCTCCACACCGACGGTGTCGCTGATCGCCCGCATCTCCAGTGCGTCCGTGACGACGAGGCCCTCGAACCCGAGCTCCTCGCGCAGGAGATCGTGCAGCAGGACCCGGCTGAGCGTGGCGGGGACGCGGTCGAACGCCCGCACGCGGATGTGGGCCGTCATGATCGCCCGGACCCCCGCGTCGATCGCCGCCCGGAACGGGCCGAGCTCGGTGCGACGCAGCGACTCGGGCGTCGCATCGGTCACCGGCAGCCCCAGGTGGGAGTCCACGGCCGTGTCCCCGTGACCGGGAAAGTGCTTCGCACAGGCGGCGACGCCGCCTGCCTGCAGGCCTGTCACGAAAGCCGCGACGTGGCGTGACACGAGATCCGCGTCGGGCCCGAACGCGCGCACGCCCACGATCGGATGAGCGGGTTGGTGTTGACGTCGGCCACCGGCGCCAGGTCGAGGTCGACGCCGACCTGGCGGAGGTCGGCCGCGATCGCGCTTGCGACCCGCTCCGTCAGCTCGACGTCGTCCACCACCCCGAGGGCGAGGTTGCCCGGATAGGGGCTGCCGCGCTCCACGTCGAGCCTGGTCACGTCACCGCCCTCCTCGTCGATCGCGACGAGGACCTCGGCGCGCTCGGCGGCGCAGGCTGCCGGTGAGGGCTGCGAGCTGCTCACGATCCCCGACGTTCCACGCGAAGAGCACGAGCCCGCCGAGCCCTCGCTCGAGCTCCCTGCGGACCCAGTCCGGCGCCGTGTGGCCGGGGAAAGCGGGAAAGATGCAGGCCGTCGCCAGGCGCTCCAGCGTCCGGCTCATCCTCCTTTCACCGCACCTGCGGTGAGCCCGAACGCGATCCGGCGCTGGACGAGGAGGAAGAACACAACGACCGGGATGGCCGTCAAGGTGGCGCCAGCCATCAGCGGCCCCCAGTCGGTGCCGCGCTGCGTCGTGAAGGACGCCAGCCAGACGGTGAGCGTCTGCTTCTCCGGACTGGAGAGGAGGACGTGGGCGAGGATCTACTCGTTCCAGGCCTGGATGAAGGCGAAGGTCGAGGTCGCCACCAGCCCCGGCGCGATCAGCGGCAACAGGATACGGACGAAAGCCCCGAACCGGCTCGAGCCGTCCACCATCGCCGCTTCCTCGAGCTCCCTCGGCACGCCCATCATGAAGCCGCGCAGGCACCAGACCGTGAACGGGAGCACGAAGGTCAGGTACGTGACGATCACACCCGAGAGCTTGTCGATCTGCCCTGTACGGGCCAGGAGGATGTAGAGGGGGATGATCAGCGCGTTGAGCGGCAGCATCAGCACGCCCATGATCAGGACGATGAACGCGGTGCGGCCGTAGAAGCGAAAGTTCGCCAGGGCGAGCGCGGCGAGGAACGCGCACACGACCGCCAGGGTGACCACGACGCCCGTGACGATCAGGCTGTTGCGGACGACGTCCCAGAAGTAGTCGCGGTGGATCGCCTCGGAGAAGTTGGCCAGCGTGGCCGGGCTGGGGATCCACTTGGGTGAGTAGAGGAGCACGTCGTGCGGGGGCTTGAACGCGGTCGCCACCATCCAGTACACGGGGAAGACCATCACGAGGAACACCGCCAGCCCGGTGACGTTGATCGCCACGCGCCGGGCGATCCGGCGACGGCCGCGACGCCGCTTGGGCACGCGGAACACGGGGTCGGCCGTGCTCATCGAATCTCCCCCATCTTCACCATCTGTCTGATCCAGACGAGTGTGGCGCCGAACATGATCGTCACCATCACGAGGGCGATCGCGGCGCCGTAGCCGTACTCGCTGATCCGGAACGACTCCACGAACGAGGTACAGCGGATACGCCAGCACCGCCGCGATGACGACGAGCGCGGGCGTGAGCAGAAGGTAGGGCGCTGCCCCACGGACGAGCCGCACGCGGAGCGCTCGCCGCCGGACGGGCGCAGGGCCGGCGACGCCCGTGCCGGCACGGGCGGCCGGGAAGCCGGCGCTCGACAGGTCGAGCTTGCCCTTGCTCGTGGTGGCGATCTTGCCGCCGTAGTCATAGACGAACGAGAGGGCTGCGTACCAGTACTTGCCGGGGAAGTAGAGCGCCGAGAACTGCTTGTCGCTCTGGAAGGCGGTCATCACCTTCTTGCCGTCGGCGACGTACTCGGCCAGGCTCGTCGGCACTTTCGTGACGCCGGCCTTCTTGAAGTAGTCGCTGCGGTAGATGACTGCACGCGCCCCGGCGTAGTACGGCACGCCGTACAGCTTGCCGTTGTACGTGCCCGCGTCCTTGAGCGACTTCAGCCACGTGCTCGAGTTCTCGAACGTGGACGCGGTGAGGGGGGCGAACGCACCGGCCGCCATGTACTTCGTCATCTCGGTGTTCCCCATCTCGACGACGTCGGGCGCGTTGCCACCTGCGATCGCGGCATCGAGCTTCGTCAGATGCTCGCCCCACGTCTGGAACTCGACCTTGACGTTGACGCCCGGGTGCCGGGACTTGAAGTCGTCGGTGGCGGCGGTGACGACGTCCGGCCAGGCCTGCTGGGCGTCGGTCTGCAGCCAGACCGTGATGGTCTCGGCTGCCTGTTTCGACGTGCCGCCGGACGCGGTGGACGCGAGGACCGCGAGGGCTGCGCCTGCTGCGACAGCGGCGATGATGCGTACTCTCGTGGACGATCCCCCAAGAGGCGTCGAGGAACGGCCTCCGCGCGTCCCGGCGCTAGGGTGACCTGCCGAGAGGCGGTCGGGCCTCCGAAGATTGGTTTAGACCACTTGGTCACCGGGTGGAGGGTGGCACAATCGTGCCCATCTTGTCAAGACCAATTATTGGATCAGCCCGGCCGTCGCAACGGCGTTATGCCTTCAGAGACGGCGATCCAGCGAGTCGGAGCTGATCGCGCCAGCATGCGGCGGAAGATGAAGTGGTACAGATCAGCTGTTACGGCGACGGCGCATCTCGCCCGCGCCGACCCCGTCCGGGTTCCGGCTGAGCTCCGTCACGATGCGGTAGCGGTCGCCGCGATAGATCGACCGGACGTACTCCACGATCTCTCCTGATGCCGTCCGCGTGCTCCGTTCGAAGAGAAACGCGGGCGAGTGCAGCGGCACGCCGAGTGCCGCCGACTCCTCCTCATTGGTCACGGTCGGCTCGATGGTCTGCGTACCGCCGACGATCACGATGCCGTAGGTGTCCGTGAGGAGCTCGTAGAACGAGCGCTTCTCGAGGTCCCGCGCGGCGAGGCTCGGAACGAGCCGCTCCGGCACGTGCAGCGCCTCGATCGCCATCGTCTCGCGGTCTGCCAGCCGCAGTCGCTCGATGATCATCACTGGCTCAGACGGCGAAACGTGGAGCAGCCGGCCGAGATGGGCGCCTGCGGGCGCGACGCGCAGGTCGAGCGTCCGGCTGCTCGGTTCCATGCCACGCCGACGCATGTCCTCGGTGAACGAGGTCATTGTCAGCTCCTGCGCGATCTTCGGCTCACTCACGAACGTCCCACTGCCGCGACGCCGCACGAGTAGTCCCGCACGGACGAGCTCGTCGAGCGCGGCGCGGACGGTGAGCCGCGACATGCCGAGATCCACACCGAGCTGGCGCTCCGACGGGATGGCATCCCCCACCGCGAGCTGCTCGATCAGGTCGAGCACCCGCTCGCGCGCCTCGCTCTGCTTGGTCGGCGTACCGATCGCGGTCATCTCAGCGCCATCCTAGAGGTCTGACTCTCTAGTGGTCAATACCAAAGACGGTCGGCCGCCCGACTCGGGGGTGAGCGGCGGTCGAAGCGGTGAGAGGCGTGAGGCGTGGAACTGCGGCGGCTCTACGCCGAATTGCGTGTCGGGCGTGGAGCTGTTCGAGCGACGCCCGCCTGCCGGCCCGGAGCCGAGGAGCGAGGTTCGAGAGCCGCTCGTCCAGCATGAACGTCGACTTCCCGCGTTGCAGGTCGATACCGAACATCGGGTCGACTCCGACTGGTATTGACCACCTTGTCACGATCTGTCTAGACTGCGCGCGATGACCCAGCCGAGCGTCAGCGCGCAGAGCCAGCTCGACGAGCTCGTGACGGAGGCGCGCGATGCAGACGGCGCGGATCTCGACCTCCGCTCGACCGTCGAGCTCGTGGGGCTGATGAACGCGGCGGATGCAACCGTACCCGCCGCGGTCGAAGCTGCTGCGCCGGCGATCGCCGAGGCGATCGACCGGATCTCGGAGCGCGTCCAGTCCGGTGGCCGGCTCATCTACGTCGGCGCCGGAACGTCAGGACGGCTCGCGGCGCTCGACGCGGCGGAGTGCGAGTCGACGTTCTCTGCCAGCGTGGGTCAGGTGACAGCACTGCTCGCAGGCGGCGCGACGAGCCCGCCGACGGAGCAGGAAGCCGCAGAGGACGACGAGGCTGCAGGAGCGCGGGAGCTCGAGGCGCTCGGCGTGTCCTCCCTCGATGCCGTCGTGGGCGTGAGCGCCAGCGGCCGGACGCCGTACGTCCTCGGCGCGCTGCGGCGGGCGCGCCGGGCCGGCACGCTCACGATCTGCGTCGTCTCGGCGCCTGAATCGAGGCTCGCCGAGGTGGCGGATCACGAGGTGGCGGTCGTCGTCGGCCCCGAGATCCTCGCCGGGTCGACGCGCCTGAAGGCTGAGACGGCGCAGAAGCTCGTCCTCAACATGATCTCGACGATCGTGATGATCAGACTCGGCAAGACGTACGGCAATCTCATGGTCGACGTCTATGCCACGAACGAGAAGCTGCACGCGCGCGTGCGGCGCATCGTCCGGCAGGCGACGGACGCTTCGCCCGAGGCGGTCGAGGCCGCGCTCGTGGATGCGGGCGGTGACGCCAAGGTCGCGATCGTCTCGCTGCTCGCGGGTGTCGACGCCGCCACCGCGCGCGGCAGGCTTGCCGGCGCTGGCGGCGTCGTGCGAAGGGCGCTCGAGCAGTGAGGTTGGGGGTCGAGGCGGCGCTCGTCGACGGACGCCTCGTCCCGGGGGACGTCGAGATCGTCGACGGGCACGTCGCCGGCGTGGGGCAGGCAGTCGGGAACGGCCGCGGGATCGCCGTGCCCGGCTTCGTCGATCTCCAGGTGAACGGGTTCGCCGGCGTCGACTTCCTCGACTGTGACGCCGACGATTACACGCGGGCCGGCGAGGCGCTTCTCGGGACGGGCGTCACGGCCTACCTCCCCACGTTCATCACCGCCCCAGAGGAGCAGCTCACGTCCGCGCTGAGGGAGCTGCCGCTCGCTGCACCCGGCCCGCGGATCCTCGGCGCCCATCTGGAGGGCCCGTTCATCTCGGAGCACCGGCTCGGCACGCATCCGCGCTCGGCGCGGCGGGACCCCGATCGTGCGCTGCTCGACCGTCTGCTCGAGGCGGGGCCGGTCCGCCTCGTCACCCTGGCGCCCGAGCTCCCGGGCGCGCTCGACCTGATCGACACCATGCTCGCTCGTGGGATCACGGTTTCGTGCGGTCACAGCGACGCCTCCGCCGCCGCGGCCCACGCCGCCTTCGACCGGGGCGTGCGCACGGTGACGCACCTGTTCAACGCCATGCGGCCGCTCGCACACCGCGACCCCGGCATCGTGGGAGCCGCGCTGACGCGACCCGACGTCATCGTCCAGGTGATCGTCGACGGTGTCCATCTCGCAGACGAGACGGTCCGCCTCATCTGGCAGGTGGCCGGTGGCCGCGTCGCTCTCGTCACCGATGCGGTCTCGGGGGCCGGGATGGGTGACGGTCGGTTCGCTCTCGGAGAGATCGTCGTCGAGCTGAGGGACGGCGAAGTGCGGCGCGCCGACGGCGTGCTCGCCGGCAGCGCACTGACGATGATCGACGCCGTTCGCAACCTGCACGCGCTCGGCGTGCCTCTCGAACAGACCCTGCACGCGGCGACCGCCGTCCCGGCGCGCGTACTCGGCATGACGGAGATCGGACGCCTGGACCCGGGGGCGCGCGCCGACATCGTCGTGCTCGGCGATGCGCTCGAGATCGAGCGCGTCCTCGTCGGGGGGACCGCGCTTGTCGCCTGCTGAGGCCCGTCCCATCCCAGCACCCAACCGGCCACTCGGTGAGCTCTTCGCCGAGATTCGCGAGCAGCCGCGTGCGCTCGAGCGGCTGCTGGAGCACGAGCCGGAATACGCCAAGGTGGCCCGCACGGCGGTGAAGCGCGGCGCTACCACGGTTCGCCTCGTCGGGCACGGCTCGTCCGACAATGCGGCGTCCTTCGGCGTGTACGCGTTCGGGCTCGCGTTCAGGTGGACAGCACTACGCGACTCGATCACCCTCACGGTGCACTACGGTGCCGAGCTCGACATGTCCGGCTCGACGGTGATCGGGATGTCGCAGTCCGGTCGCACCCCGGACGTCGTCGAGTACGTCGTGCGGGCTCGCCGGGCAGGCGCCTTCACCGTCGCCGTCACGAACGACCCGCACTCGGAGCTGGCACACGAGGCCGAGGCGATCCTGCCCCTCGCGGCAGGGCCAGAGCGGGCGGTTGCCGCGACGAAGACGTATGTCAACCAGCTTGCAGCGCTGGCGCTGCTCGCAGGGTACGCCGCGGGCCGAGGGCCGGCGGTTCTCGGACGGGCTCCGCCGCGTCGCCACCCTCCTCGACGCGTGGCTCCCCGACCTCGAGCGCGCCATTCCTCCGCTCGCAGTGTCGTTCTCGTTCATCGGCCGGATGTTCGTGATCGGGCGCGGGACGGAGTTCGCGACGGCACGGGAGATCGCGCTCAAGCTCCTCGAGACGTGCCGCATCGCCGCCGAGCCGCTCACCGCGACCGATCTCGCACACGGCCCCATCGCCGCCGTCGACCCCCTGTTCCCGGTGTGGGCGATCGCGTCTCCCGACGAGACGCTCGCGGCCGTGATCGAGGCTGTCGAGAGAATCCACGCTGCCGGAGCGGCGGTCGTGGCGAGCGGAGCCGCCGCCGCGGAGATCCTCGGAGCGGCGTACGCCCTGCCGACACCCGTGCCGGAGCCCCTGCTGCTCTCACCGCTCCTCTCGGTCGTGCCGGGCCAGCTGTTCGCCTGGGCGCTCGCGAGCGCGAAGGGGCCCGAACCCGATCAGCCGCGGGGTCTGAGCAAGGTCACGCTCGCGCGCTAGCCGAACCGCTCCTTGAGGGTCAGGATTCGCGCGTAGCTGCGCTCGAGCGACGAACGAGAGATCGCGCCTTCGCGCACGGCAGCGAGCAACCGCTCGTACACAGCCGCCGTCGCTCTCTCGTCGCCGGCAAAGAGCAGGAGATCGACACCCGCCTGCGCAGAGCGCACGGCGCTCGACTCGATCGAAAGGCCGGTCGCACCCGCGACCGGCTCGAGTGCGTCCGTGATCGTGACGCCGGCAAAGCCGAGGTCTCCGCGCAACAGACGCTGCACGGCCGTCGACCACGCGGCGGGGGCGGGCCCCAGGGCGGAGTACACCGCGTTCGACACCATGACGAGAGGGATTCCGTCGCCGACGAGCCGGCGAAAGGGGATGAGATCGGCAGCCAGCGCGGCGTCGCCGCCGGCGATCGTGGCAGCCGCGCGATCCGTGTTGATCGCGGAGCGGCCGAGCCCGGGGAAGTGCTTCGCCGTGCCCGCCACACGTGCCGCCGCCAGCCCCGCCGCAAAGGCCTGCGCGCGTACCGCGACACGGGCGGGGTCGCTCGCGAACGCCCGTCGCTGCTCGGCGATGAAGGCGCCCTGCACGCGCGGGACGTCCGCCACGGGTGCGAGGTCGACGTCGACGCCGAGTCGCCGGAGCGCGTGCCCTGTCTGCTCGCCTACACGGCGGACACGCGCAGGAGCAAGCCGGCCGAGCTCGGCGGCGGAGAGCGTCGGTGGAAGCCACGAGAAGCGCCGTGTGCCGCCGCCCTCCTGATCCACGGCCACGAGCAACGGCGGCTGGCCGCCGTCGCGCGCCGCGGCGTGGAGCGAAGCCGTCAGCGCCCGCACCTGCGACGCGTCCCGCACGTTGGACCCGAACAGGATCACGCCGCCCACGTGCCCTGCCCTCACCCGCGCGAGCAGGGCTGGGCTCGGCGTCGTCCCCGCCATCGCCACCACGAGCCGCTGACCGACCATCCGCTCGGAGGTGACGCCGGCACCGCCCGCGTCGGCCGAGGACGCGCCGACGAGCAGAGGCAAGCAGCACCAGAGGAGACACGCGGGAGGCATTGATGCCGGCGTCGATCGGCGAGGAGCGTCATGCCGGGTCGCCGGCCGAGGGATCGCCGCTCAGGCGGCCCGGCCGCCCTTGCGCGGGCCAGGTCGGATGCGGCGGAGCCTTTGATCTCGATCCACTGCGTGTCGAGCGCCCTGACGCACATCGGCGGCATGCAGCATCGCGTCCCCCGCTCCGAGGTCGCGAGTCACTGCGGGGATCGGCACCGGACGGGTCCTCGAGCTCGGGCAGGTAGATCCCCGGTGCGGGGTCGCCTCGGGTGAACGGTGAACGCTGCAAGTCACTCTGGCTGTGGAGGTTTTGGAGCCGAGGGGGATCGAACCCCTGACCTTCGGCGTGCCACGCCGACGCTCTCCCAGCTGAGCTACGGCCCCGGGTGAGGGATGAAGTGTAAAGACTCGAGGGCGTAGTCGTCTGCCCAGTTGACCAGCCGAGCCTGGTTGTTCCTCGCAGGAGTCAACCGGAGCTGGACCGCCGGCGCCCCGCGACCACTCCGACGGAAGGTAGAAACACCGGCGGATCTCGGCACAGTAGGCAGCGATCCCGTCGATCTCGTGCGCCTCGTAGCCACGATGCAGAAGTCCTTCCCGCGTGCGCCGCAGCGCCGGCACCTGACGACCACGACGGCTCCATGCCGCGTTGCCCACTTGCACTGGACCCGCAACAGCTTCCCCACATCGAAGATCAGATCGTATCGCGCACCGTCGCCGACTGGCCTGAGGACGTCGATCCCGAGTTCGAACGCGCGAAGCGTGATCGCCGACTCGGCGATGGCGCCCTTTTGGTCTGTCGTCAGCACGTTCTCAGAATAGAGAACGAAGCGGATGGAACAGCTACGCGAGGTGCGGCGCGAGGAACGCCTCGAGCGCCGGCAGCGGTTGCGCGCCGACGATGCGCTCGAGCTCCTCGCCGTCACGCAGCAGCACCAGCAGCGGGATGCTCGCGGCGCCGTAACGCGTCGCGAGCGACGGGTTCTCGTCGACGTTGACCTTCACGATCTTGAGCTCCGCCGGCATGGCGAGTGGCCAGCCGTTCCAGAACCGGGGCAACGGCGTGACACGGGCCGCACCAGGGCGCCCAGAAGTCAACGAGCGCAGCCACCGGGCCGCGCACCTCCGCGTCGAAGGACGCCTCGTCCGCCTCGACGATCCACGGCAGGCGGGTGCCGCACCCCGGGCACTTGGGCACGCCGGGGGCGTCGGGGCGGACGCGCGCCTTCTTGCCGCAGGACGGGCAGGCGACGACCGTTCCGTCCACCACGAGACCCATCACGACGCAGCGGCCGCTTCGAGCTTCGGCACGTCGCTCCAGAGATCCTCGAGGCGGTAGTAGTCGCGGGTTTCCGGGGTGAAGACGTGCATCACGACGTCCAGGTAGTCGTCCACGATCCACGTCGCCTCCGGCAGACCGCTGCTCGAGCGCGGCAGCAACCGCTGCTCGTGCTTCAGCGCGTACACGACATCGTCGTGGATCCCCTTCGTCTGCCGGACGTTGCGCCCCGTCGCGAGGACGAAGAAGTCCGTGTAGTCGCAGACCGAGCGCATGTCGAGGATCGCGACGTCGGTCGCCAGCTTCTCCTCGCAGAGAACGGCGATACGGCGGGCTTGCTCGAGAGAAGTCAGGTCGGTCCTTCGTCCTTTGCTCGCTTCCACCTGAGTGTACCCGCGATTCGCCGCCGTCACCCTCCTCGGCGGTAGAGACCGAGACGTGCGACTTCGGCTGCCACCGCCGGCGGGACGAGACCATCGATGGGCTCGCCGCGGGCAGCGAGAGACCGAATGGCGGACGAGGAGACGGCCAGCCGCACGAGGGGGAAGAACGTGATCCGCTCCGGCCGCGCGAGGCGGCTGCGGACCGCTTCGAGCTTCTTGCTTTCGACGCCGGGCCGCGTGGCGACGCCGAGGCGCGCGAGGTCGAGCACCCGCTCGGGCTCCTTCCAGTCGAGGAACGACGAAAACTCGTCCGCGCCGACGAGGAACACCGGATCGTCCAGAGCGAGCGCCACCAGCGAGTCGACGGTGCGCCCGAACGGGTCGAGCGACACGTCGGCCTCGTCGAGCGGCGCGAACGCCAGCTCGGCGAGGTGGAGCCGGATCTGCGGCGCCGTCGTCACCTCCTTGTGCCCCGGCTCGGCTACCACCCGGACGAGGAGACGGTCGCAGGCCGAACCGTTCGATGCCGGCGCGGGCGAGCGCGACGTGACCGATGTGGGGCGGGTCGAATGCGCCGCCGAAGATGCCGACGCTCACCTGCTCACTCCCAGTCGAAGACCTCGTCGCCGATCTCGACCTCGGCCCCCGTGCGCACGCCTGCAGCCCGCAGGGCCTGCTCGAGCTCGTCGCCGGCCGGTGCCTCTCCGACGACGCGAAAGCCCGATCGGTGCGGAGGATGCGGAACGCCGGCCGCGTCCGGGGGCGCGGCCGATAGTCGAGAAAGTCGGGTGGCTCGGACGCCACTTCGAGCGGCTCAGGCGCCTCGGGGCAGTGCGTGAACAGCGCTCTGACCAGCTCGTCGACCCCGCTGCCGGTGGCGCACGAGACGCGGAGCACGCCGACCAGGCGCGGATCCGCGATCGTGAACGGTGCCGGCTCGCGCGTGAGATCGGACTTGTTGAGGACGACGAGCTGCGGGCGCTGATCGAGACCGGCGCCGTAGAGCGCGAGCTCGCGGTCGACGACCTGAAAGCGCGCGTCGGCGTCGCCGTCTGAGCCGTCGATCACGTGCACGAGCAGGCGCGCACGCTCGAGGTGGGCGAGGAACTCGTGGCCGAGGCCGGCCCCCGCGCTGGCGCCCTCGAGCAAGCCTGGAACGTCGGCGACCGTGAGCTGGCGTCCGTCGGGCCCGTCGACGGTGCCGAGCACCGGCTCGATCGTCGTGAACGGGTAGTCGGCGACCTTGGGCTTCGCGTTCGAGATCCGCCGCAGCAGAGACGACTTGCCCGCGTTCGGGAGACCGGCGAGCGCCGCGTCGGCCATCAGCTTCAGCCGCAGCTCGAGGTCGCGCTCCTCGCCCGGCAGCCCGGTCTCGGCGAAGCGCGGCGTCTGGCGGGTCGGCGTCGCGAAGCGGGCGTTGCCGCGCCCGCCAAGACCGCCACCCGCCACCACCACGCGCGTTCCTCCACGCTCCAGGTCGGCCACGAGGCTCCCGTCCGCATCGAACGCCTGCGTCCCGACCGGCACTCTGAGCTCGATCACCTCGCCGTCGGCGCCGTGTTTGCGCGCTCCACGCCCGTTCCCGCCGCGTTGCGCCGCATACACGCGCTGCGAGCGAAACGCACCGAGGTCGCGAAGCCCCGGATCGGCGACGAGAACGACGTCGCCGCCCCGGCCGCCGTCGCCGCCGTCCGGCCCTCCCTTCGGCACGTACTTCTCGCGCCGGAAACTGAGGCCGCCGTCGCCGCCGCGGCCGGCTCGAACGTGGATGCGCGCGCGGTCGTGGAACAGTCTCCGTCACCTCCGGTGACGGAGACTAGCTCGTCACTCGGCGTCAGCCCGAGATGACCGCGATCGTGCGCCTCTCGCCCGAGCGTCGGAACTCGACGACGCCCTCGCGGACGGCGAAGATCGTGTCGTCACGGCCGATGCCGGCGCCGGGGCCGGGACGGAAGCGGGTACCGCGCTGCCGCACGATGATCATCCCGGCCTTCACCGGCTGGCCGGCGAAGATCTTGACGCCGAGCCGCTTGGCGTTCGAGTCGCGCCCGTTCTTCGAGGAGCCGAGACCCTTCTTGTGTGCCATCTACGCCTCCTCTTCCTTCGTCGCGATCGCCGCCTCGAGCGCCGCGATCGCCCCCTTCCGCTGCCCGTGGGCCTGTTCGTACCTGAGCGCCTCTTGCAGCGCGGGAGGATCCCAGCCTGCGGCTGCGCCCTTCAAGTCGGCCACGGTCATCTCCGCGTAGCCGTCGGGGAGCTCGGCCGGGGTCGCCGCTGTCTCCGGTTGGCTCGGCACGGTCTCCTGTTTCGGCACTGCGGCCTTCGGCTTCGCCTGGCCAGCCTTGCCCGCGCCGATCGACTCGATCTCGATCTGCGTCAGGGCGGAGCGAAAGCCCGTGTGCCGCTTGTAGCCGACGCGCTGCTTGTACTTCCCAATCCGGATCTTCGGGCCGCGCTGCTGGCCGACAACGCGCGCCGTCACGATCGCACCGTCCGGCGCGAGACGCGTCTCCCCGTCGCCGCCCACGAGCAGGACGGCGGGCGTGAACGTGTCGCCGTCGGCTGCTGCGAGCCGATCGACGAGCAGTCGCTGTCCTTCCCGGACGCGGTACTGCTTGCCGCCGACGGAGATGATCGCGTAGCTCATGTCAGTCCCTGACGTAGAAAACGCGGGCCTGCGCCCGCGAGCCGCAGAATCATAGCGAACCGCACGCCGTCATCGCCCTCGCCTCAGCTACCGATCGAGGTCGTCGATCCACTCGGACATCGGCACGTAGCCGTCGCCGGCGGCTTCGGGGGCTCCGGCGACGGCCACCGTCGCCACATCGTCTGCCGCCTCGCCCGCCTCGCCTGCGGGCGCCGTGCTCGCCTTGGGCTTCCTGCCGCGGCCGCCACGCGAACCGCGGCGCGTTCTCTTCTTCGGCTGACTTTCATCCTCGACAGCCGGTCCCGGCAGAACGTCACCGTTCTCGGTCGCCGTCTGCCCCAGCGACTCCGCCGAGACCGACGCGATGGGCTCGGGACTCGGGACGTGGATCTTCGGCTGGCGCTTCCGCGCCGGCTGCTCGGGGGCGGAGGCGTCTGCCGCGGCGAGATCGCTCGAGCTCTGGGCGGCCGTTTCGGCCGCAGCGGGAGCTTCCCCGTCGGGGGAGACCGCAAGGCCCTCCGCTGGCTTCTTCTTGCGGCGGCCACCGCGTGAGCCACGGCGGGTTCGCTTCTTCGGCACAGGGGCCTCGGCGTCCCCCTCGACCGCGGCGTCGTCCTCGACGGCGGCGTCGTCATCGACCGCCGCATCGGACGGCTCGGTGCCCAGCTCGTCCTCCGTGACCTCGACAGCACTGGCCTCGTCCGCAGCGTCCTCGGCCACGACAGGTTCGTCCGCGACGTCGGGGAGCGTCTCGACCAGCTCCGGGGTCGTGTCGTCGGCCGCTTTGCGACGTGGCGCGCGTGTCGGCTTCTCGGCCTCGCTCTCGAACGTGATCGGCGCGGCCGCGGCCGGCGGACCGACCACCGTGGCCAGGGCCTGCCCTTCCAGCACACGGCCCACCCGCACCGTCGCCTTCTTGCCGACGAGCTTGGAGGCGTCGGCGACCACGACCTCGATGCCGTCGAGCTTGGCAACCGCCCACGCCGGGTCGTACAGGTCGACCTGGGTGAGCTTCACCTCGAGCTCGGCGCCCTCCTCCACCGGAGACGCGGGGCGAAGGCTGTCGAGCTTGCCCTCCGCCAGTACCTCGAAGGCGTCGCCGTGCACATGCCCCTCGGCCGTGACGAGGAAGAAACGACGCCGGGTCGCCTCCTCGATCGCGGCCAGTCTCGCGCCACCGGGTCCTGCGACGAGCTGGAGGATTCTCGGGTGGAGGGCGATCCGATAGGCCTGTACGCGGTTTCCGGGCTGCGCGAGCTCGCGCAGCCTGCGTTCCGCAACCATCGCGTGCGTATGGTCCGAGACCACGATCCCGTCGCCGTCGCACACGGGGCACGTGCGCGTGAGGATCTCCCTCGGGCCGTCCGTCACGTTCTGGCGCGTCATCTCGACGAGCCCCAGCGGTGAGATCTCGACGACGTAGGTCTTCGTGCGGTCGCGCTCGAGCTCGGTGCGAAGCGCTTCCTCCACCGACGCCCGGTTCTTCGGATTCGCCATGTCGATGAAGTCGATCACGATGATCCCGCCGATGTCCCGCAGGCGCAGCTGGCGCACGACCTCCTTCACGGCCTCGAGGTTGTTCTTCACGATCGTGTCCTCGAGCCGCTGTGTCGTGTTCTTCGAGCGCGAGCCGACGAACCGGCCCGTGTTGACGTCGATCACCGTGAACGCCTCGGCGTAGTCGAAGATGAGGTATCCGCCCGACGGCAGGTCGACGCGCCGGCTCAGCGTGGACTGGATCTCGGCGTCGACGCCGTAGCGCACGAACAGCGGCTCGCGCTCTTTGTAGCGGTGCACTCGCTCGAGCATGTGCGGCGATGTCTTCTTCAGGTAGCCGACGATCCGCTTGTACGCGCGTTCGTGGTCGACGTGCGCACCGGCGAAGTCCCCGGCGAACAGGTCGCGCACGATGCGCAGGGGCAGCTCGGCCTCCTGGTACACGAGCTCGGGCGCCGTGGCGGCCTTCGCGCGCGCCTGGATCGTCTTCCAGAGACGCTGCAGGAAGACGAGGTCGCGTTCGACGTCCTCGGCCGAGGCGCCCTCGGCGGCGGTGCGCACGATGATGCCGCCGTCCTTGGGGTCGAGCTCCTTGATGATGTCCTTGAGGCGCTGGCGCTCGGCGTCGTCCAGGCGGCGCGAGACGCCGAGACCCTCGCCGAGCGGGACGTAGACGAGGAAGCGGCCCGGTAGCGAGATCTCCGTCGTCAGGCGGGCGCCCTTCGTCTTCATCGGGTCCTTCACCGCTTGCACGAGGATCGTCTGCCCACGCTGGATCAGGTCGGTGATCTTCTTCCCGTGCCGCTTGCCCTCGAGCTCGGGCACCACGATCTCGTCCACGTAGAGGAACCCGTTCTTCTCGAGCCCGACCTCGACGAATGCGGCCTCCATCCCCGGGAGCACGTTGTCGACGGTGCCGAGATAGATGTTCCCGGCGATCGAACGGCGCTCGGGACGCTCGAGGTAGACCTCCGCGACCCGGTCGTCCTCGAGCACCGCGACGCGCTGCTCGCCGATGTCGACGGTGATCAGGAGCTCGCGCTTCGCAGACGGCAGCGGCGCCCTGCGCGGCGCCTGGCGGCGCCGGTTCGGCTGGCGTCCGCCGCGACGCTCTGACGGCGCGGGCTTGGCTCGCTCCCTCTTGGCGTCAGGCTCGGTATCGGCCGACGGTGTCTCCGCCTCGCCCGAACCCTCCATGGCGGGAGTCTTTTTCTTCCTACCACGCCCGCCGCGACTGCCGCGGCGGCGCTTCCTCTTCAACGCCTCACCGTCGTCCGGTGTCGGCGCCTCTTCCTCGGGCTCCTCGTCCGGCTCAGCCGGAGCGGGCGCCTCCTCCAGTGAGGCGGCGAGCGCCTCCTCTTGTTCCTTCTTCTTCAACCAGCGAAACCAGGGCAACGAGGTAATCCTCTCTTCTCAGTGCGCGCGCGCCGGACGCCGCGGGGCCCGCGGACGCGTGCCGCGGCGAGGCCGCGGCGTCGGCGCTGCGTCGGATGTCAAAAACAGTGGCCATGGGCCTTACAGGGAAGGCTACCAGTCGGCGTCCGGGGAGCCCGATCAGGCCGCTGCCGGCCGGAGCCGTGCACGCCGCGCGCGCACCGCGCGTAGACGCTGGCTGAGACGTGCCCAGGCCCACGGCTCGAGCTCTTGGTAGCGCGTCTCGGACTGCCCTCGCGTCGCCTCCAGGTACTCGAACCACGCGTCCGCTTCCTCGATCTGCAGCAGCTCGTGCGCGAGCTCGTTCTCGGGCACCTACGCTCCTCCTGGTCGGATGGCGCCGATCCTAGGACCGGGACCGGACGGACCGGAGACACGGGCTATCGCGGGAGCGGCAGGCGGGAGGCGAACGCCGCGAGGCCGCGCGTGCCCGCGTAGGCGATCAGGGGGCCAGCGACGCGGCGCAGGGGCTGCGGCACCTGCCGGTATGTCGTGCGCGCCGCAACGCCGACGGCGGTCGCGAGACCGAGTCTCGGGGCGAGGACGCGCGCGACCTCGTCGGGTGCGTGCGGAGCAGGACCACCGTCGGCGGTCTCGAGGTCGCAGAGCAGTCGCGCCTGCATGAAGCTCAGAACCGGGAGCTGCACACTGCTCCCCCACGGCACCGCGACGAAGGCAGCGCCGCTGACGGCTGCGTTCGAGGCGAGCGCGCGCTCGACGGGCGGTCGCAGCAACGGCAAGCGCGCGGCGAGCAGGCGTCCGGGGCGCTGGAGTCGAGCAGCGAGCCGCGTGACGAGCTCGGCGATCGGAGGCGGCGCGCCCGGCGTCCAGGCGACGACGTCCATCGCCAGAACATAGGGGACGGGCTGCTCAGTGCCGTCGAGCCTCACGGCGACGAGCGACGTCCCCTCCCTGCTGGCGGCGCGGAGCGGCGCGAGCTCCCCCGGGTCGAGCTGGCCGTCGACCGTGCAGACGACGGCGCAGGCGTGACCGGGATCGCCCGCCACCTGGACGAGCTGCGGGTCACCGCCTTCCGCGAGGGCGCCTGCGAGCTCGGCTGCCCGGTGCCCGTACACGCGGATCGGGGGGGGCACCTCGTCCGCCGCGCGGACGTCTCGCGCAAGCGCAGCGATCGATCCCAGACCGACGCCGAAGGGCATCAGCGGCCTGGCGCCTCGGGGTGGCCACGGGCGTGGATCGCCTGCAGCACGCCGATCGCCACGAGGTTTGCCACGATCGACGACCCGCCGACGGTCACGAAGGGCAGCGGGATGCCCGTCACAGGTGCAACGCCCATCGTCATGCCGACGTTCACGAACACCTGGAACAGGAAAGCGAACACGAGCCCGCCCGCGATCACCGCCCCGTAGAGATCTCCCGCGACCGTGATCACCCTGAGCCCTCGCCACACGATGAGCAGGTACAGGAGCAGCAGGATGGCGGCGCCGAAGAAGCCGCGCTGCTCCGAGAAGGAGGCGAACACGAAGTCCGTCGCGTGCTCCGGGAGGTAGTCCAACCGCGTCTGAGTCGCTCCCTCGACCCCCCGCCCGTCGAGGCCGCCCGCGCCGACGGCGGTGATCGACTGATGCATGTTGTACGTCAGACCGCTCGGGTCCGAGTCGGGGTTGGTGAACCCGGTGAGGCGCGCCGACTGGTACGGCTTGAGCACCCTGATCCCCGCCGCGGGCAGCAGCCAGATCACCGCCACCACACCGACGAGGCCGAGGCCCGCGAGGAGAACCAGGTGCAGCCAGCGGACGCCGACGACGAACAGGACGGCCACGAGCGCCGCGGCGTAGACCATTCCCGTCCCCAGGTCCGGCTGCAGGAAGACGAGAAGCATGGGGAGCACCCCGAGGCTGACTGCCGTGAGGACGGTGCCCAGCTCCCGGATGCGGTCGGCACGCTCGACGAGGAAGCCGGCGATCGCCAGCACGAAGGCCAGCTTGCCGAGCTCTGAAGGCTGGAACTGGAACGGGCCGATGTCGATCCACCGCTTCGAGCCTCGGATCGCCTCGGCGAACACGAAGACGAACACCATCAGCCCGATCGTCGTGCCGTACACGAGGCGCCAGTGACGCCGGTACAGATCAGGCGACACGGCAATCGCCACCGCGAAGCCGACCGAGCCGATGGCGACGGCGATCGTCTGTCGCCTGACGAAGTAGTCGGGGTCGCCGGGGATGTCGAAGCGCGTGATCCCTCCGATCGCCCACAGGCCGTAGCCCACGAGGGTCGCGACCGCCGCGAAGAGCACCCAGTCGAGCCGACGCAGCAGGGTCGCGAAGTCCGCTACGCGCGACGCGCGTGCGCTCGAAGGGAACGGCCTACGCCCGACGTCGACTGCCATCAGTCCGTCACGTGGGCCACGGCCGGGTCGCCTTTCACCCCGAAGAAGTGCTCGAACACCTTGAGCGCGGCGGGCGCCGCGCTCGTGCCGCCGTGGCCGCCGTTCTCGATCACGGCGCAGACCACGATCCGTGCGTCCTCGTCCGGCCCGTACCCGCACCACCACGCCTGATCCTCGATGTGATCGGAGGGGTAACCAGGGATCGGAACGACCTTCTCCGCCGTGCCGGTCTTGCCCGCGATCGGGATCGGATACGAGCCGAAGGTCGCCGTCGACGTTCCGTCACGCGCGTGGGTGGCTGCGTAGAGGCCGTCCCTGACAACCTGAAGCGCGAGTGGGTCGACGACGGACGGGCGCGGCAGGTCGGGCGGGAAGCGCTTCAAGACGATCGGCTGCTCGCCGTCCGCGGCCGGCTCCTCGACAGAGGCGGCGACGTACGGGGTGACGAGCTTACCGCCGTTCGCGAGCATCGCGTAGAAGCGCGCCATCTGGAGCGGCGTCACCGCCACGTCCTTCTGCCCGATCGCGAGCTGGATCGAGTCGCCGGGGTTCCAGGCCCGATCCCAGTCGCCCTTGAACGTCTTCTTCCGCCACGCCGGGGTCGGTACCAGGCCGTCGGCCTCGCCGCCGATATCCAGCCCGGTCGTGCGAGCCGAAGCCGAAGCGCTCCGCCCACTCCTGCAACCGCGTGCGGTTCTTCTCGTAGAAGCGGTTCCCGACGTCGTAGAAGTACGTGTCGCACGACTCGGCGAGCGCGGCCGTCAGCGTCATGGGCTGGTTCGTGAACGGGTTCCAGTTCTTGAACCGCTGCTTGTCGCGCCCGTACTCCGCATAGGGGGTGCACTGGATCGACTCGTAGGGGGCGAGGAGATGCTCCTGCATCGCGGCGAGCGCCACCACGGGCTTCCACGTGGAGCCGGGCGGATACTCGACCTGCGTCGCCCGGTTGAGCCCAGGGTAGTTCGCCTTCCTCGCGGCGTCCGCGTCGAGGAGCGGGGCGACCTTCTTGGGGTCGACGCGCCCGACGTAGACGGACGGCTTGTAGGTCGGCGAGGAGGCCATGGCCAGCACGGCGCCGTCGCGCGGGTCGAGGGCCACGATCGCGCCACCGTCGGCCTGGTAGGACTCATTGGCGATCGCCGTCGCGATGCCGTACCGGAGCGCCTGCTCCGCCGCACGCTGCAGGCCGATGTCGATCGTCAGCCGCACGGACTCCCCGGGGCGCGCATCGCGGCGCAGCTCGATCGGGCTCTGCTGGCGGCCCATCGAGTCCACCCGGATCTGCGCCTGGCCCGCCTCACCGCGTAGCCAACCGTCCAGCTTGGCCTCGACCCCGGTCTTGCCGATCTTGTCCCCGCCGCGGTAGCCCCGTTTCTCCCGCGATTTGAGCTCTTCGGGCGAGATCTCGCCGACGTAGCCCAGGAACTGGGCGCCGACGGACTTGTACGGGTAGTGGCGAAGGTACGTCTGCTGGATCTGGACACCGGGGAAGTCGGCTTGGTTCTCGAACAGGTACGCGATCTTCGTCTCGTCGACGGCCGTCTTCACCGTGATGGGGGTCAAGGGATCGCCCCGGTGATCCTGCACCGCCTCGAGGAGGCGCACAGCCGGCACGTTGAGCACGGCCGCGAGACGCCTGATCACTGTCTCGCGGCCGTGTGTCGGAAGATCGCCGACCCACAGCTTCACGGCCGTGCCGGGCACGTTGTCGACGATCGTCTTCCCGTTGCGGTCGAGGATCTTCCCCCGGGGCGCCTCGACCCGGATCAGACGCAGCTGGTTGTCCTGCGCGGCCGCAAGATACCGATCGCCCGAGAGCACCTGCAGCGACCAGAGGCGGAAGAAGAGGACGGCGAACAGGGCGAGCGCGAGCGCACCGAGCACGCCCACGCGCACCGCGAGACCCGGGGTCAGCCGGTACGGCGCGGAGATGCGTGGGTCCGGGGGCAGAAAGCGCGGCGAGGGAGAGCGACGCTCTCCGTACGGAGAGCTAGACAGCCTGGACCTCCATCTCGCGTGCGCGCTCGCCGCGCGGTGCCTGGCCGACAATCCGCCGACAGAGCGGCGAGACCGGGATCGTGAGGAGCACGTTGAGGGCGATGGCCGGAATGATCGGGAGCAGCGCCCGCTGCGCGACGACGGCGTCCCCGAGGAGGTAGTGGACGACAGCGGCCCCCACGCCGACCGCCAGGGTGATCGCGGCGACCGCCAGGTAGGGCGCGTACGCCCGGCCGCGACCCGTCGTCTCTCCGTAACGGCCAGCCCAGTACCCGGCCAGAGTGAGCAACAGGGACGTGACGCCGAGAGTGTCGAGCATTGCGACGTCCACGATCAGGCCCGCGCCGAAGCCCGCGCACGCTCCGACGATCGAGCCCCGGAGCATCGCCACGGAAACGAGCGAGACGAGGAGTAGGTCAGGTGTGCCGCCCAGGATCGTGAGCTGCCACAACGCGGAGACCTGAAAGATCGCAGTCACGAAGACGATCGCGGCGACGCGGAGAGCGAGCGTCACGGCGTCTCGTCCGGTTCGCGGCGGACGAGCACGACGACGGCCTCGAGGTCGCCGAAGTCGACGAAGGGCTCCACTTGCACCTGCGTGTAGAGGTCGGTGTCGGCTCGGCCGACGCTCGTGACACGGCCGATCTGGATGCCCTTGGGGTAAGCGGGACGCCAGCTGGGGCGTGCGCCAGCCGGCGGTCACGACCATGTCTCCCTCCTCGACGGACTCCTCCTTCGGCACACGGTCGAGGATCAGCGTCGTGCCGAGCCCCGCGGCCGTGCCGCACGATCCCTGCAGCCTTCGAGCGCACGTCGATCGCGGACACCGCGCTCTGCTCGTCCGTGAGCAGAGTCACTCGTGCCGAGCGCGAGCTCACGCGCGTGACGGAGCCGACGAGCCCACGCTCGTTCACGACCGGGTCATCGATCTGCACACCGTCCTTCGCGCCGGCCGCGACGACGATCGCCTGCGCGAACGCCCCGGAGGGACGACCGATGACCTGCGCGGCGACTCCGTCGAAGTCGTCGGGGAACCGTGGGCCCTCGTGATAGTGGAGCAGCCCGCGGAGCGCTTCGTTCTCGGCGGTGTTGACCTCGCTGCGGGCGAGTTGCTGACGAAGCTGCTCGTTCTCGGCCTGGAGGCGCTCGGCCTCGGAGCGTGCGCTCAGAAGCCCGTCGAGCCACGCGTAGCCGTCTCGGAAAGGCTCCGCGATGCGGTCGGCCGTGACCTGGAAGGGGCGGAGCACGCTTGCTGCACCGTTCCGAGCCGGAGCGAGCGGGCCCTCGTCCTCGGCGCGGAACGAGAACGTCACGAGGACGAGTGCGAGCAGGACGAACACCCCCACGACGCAGTCGTCGCCGAAACGCGCTGGTGGATCGTGAAGGGAGCTGGCCTGCGGCGGGACGCCGGACGCTCACGCCCAGCACCGCCGAGCGCGCGGTGCGGTTTCGGGGCACAGCTGGCCAGTGTAGCGGCGCCTGCATACGTCTCTCCCGTCCAGCCGTCCCCACGGAAGCGGGGGTGGAGTCCTCCCCACGGCCATTCCGAGGCCGCCTCGCAGAGGCCCGCGCGGACGGGGTTGGCGACGACGTAGCGGCAGACAGCGACGAGCTGAGGCTCAGACGCGACGATGCGGACGGCGAACCTGTCGCCGAAGAGGTGTCCCCAACGGTCGTGTCTCTGGTTGAAGCGCTGTGCGTGGCGGAAGAGGACGAGGTGCATGCCGCGCGAGAGGTTCGCCGGGCTCGCCGCGACGACGAGATGCAGATGGTTGTCCATCAGGCAGAACGCATACACGTCCCAGCTGTAGCGCAGCATCGCTGTGAGGAGGAAGCCGAGAAGGGCGCGCCGGTCATGGTCGTCGACCACGATCCGGCGACGCTCGACGCCTCGGGCGATGACGTGGAACAGACGGTGCCCGGCCGTGACATCTCTGCGCGCAGGGCGTGCCATACCGCGAGCGTACGTCCGAGCTCCTCCACCAACGCGAGTGTGGACGGACTGTCACACAATTGGCACGATCGCCACGCCGCGAAGGGCCATGGCCGAGGGACTGTCCCTGCTCTTCCGAGCGGCCCCGGTCGTCGCGGCCCTCCTACTAGCTGTCGCCCCCGAGCGGCTAGCGCCCGCGCCCGTTGCGCCGCTGACGCGACGAGCGGTTCGAGCGGTGAATCGCCTCGAATTCCTCGAGACTCCGGCCCGACCCCACGGCGACGCAGGTCAGCGGGCTCTCCGCGAGGTGTACGGGCATCTGCGTCTCGTGGCGCAGGCGCTCATCGAGACCCTGCAGGAGCGCGCCGCCGCCGGCGAGCACGATCCCGCGATCCATGATGTCCGCCGCCAACTCCGGCGGCGTCTTGTCGAGGGTCGACTTGATCGCGTCGATGATCTGGGAGACCGGCTCGTCGAGGGCACGTCGGATTTCCTCGGACGAGATCACGACGGTCTTCGGCAACCCAGTCAGCATGTCGCGGCCTCGCACCTCGGCCTGCAGTTCCTCACGCATGCGGTGCGCCGAGCCGACTTCGAGCTTGATCTCCTCCGCCGTCTGCTGCCCGACGAGGAGCTTGTACTCCTTCTTGATGTGGTTGACGATCGCCTCGTCCATCTCGTCGCCGCCGACCCGGAGCGACTGCGAGACGACGATGCCGCCGAGTGAGATCACGGCGACCTCGGTCGTGCCGCCGCCGATGTCCACGATCATGTTCCCGGTCGGCTCTGCGACCGGCAGCCCGGCGCCGATCGCGGCAGCCATCGGCTCCTCGATCAGGTACGCCTGACGCGCGCCCGGCCGACAGCGTCGCCTCCTCTACCGCGCGCTTCTCGACACCGGTCACGCCGGACGGCACGCACACGACGACGCGGGGATGCGCGAATCGATGCTGGTGCACCTTCTGGATGAAGTGGCGCAGCATCTGCTCAGTGACGTCGAAGTCGGCGATCACGCCGTCCTTGAGCGGGCGGATGGCCGAGATCGTGCCGGGTGTCCGGCCGAGCATTCGCTTGGCCTCCACCCCGACCGCGTGGACGTCACCCGTCCGCTGGTCGATGGCGACGACCGAGGGCTCCGACAGCACGATCCCGCGTCCCCGCACGTAGACGAGCGTGTTTGCGGTGCCGAGGTCGACGGCCATGTCACGGCCGCCGAAGCCGGAGAGAGTTCGGAAAAACGCCATGCGGAAACCCGAGTCTAGCGGGGGATTTCCAACAGCTCCGGTGCATGCTCTGCGAGCAAGGTGACCAGGAGCGCGCCAGGGAGCCCCACGACGTTCAGATAGTCGCCCTCGATCGCGTCCACGAGTCTCCCCCCGAGGCCCTGGATCGCGTACGCGCCGGCGCGTCCCTTCCATTCCCCGCTCGCGACATACGCTGCGACCTCGGCTTCCGGCGAGCGCTCGAAACGTGACGGACGTGCGAGCGTCCGCGACGCGCTCGACGCCGGGACCGAGCAGGCAGAGGCCGGAGACAACCGTGTGCCGGCGGCCGGACAGCTCGCTCAACATCCGCTCCGCGTCCGCCGCCTCGGCCGCCTTGCCGTACACCCGCCCATCGAGATGGACTGTCGTATCGACACCGAGCGTCCAGCCGCCTCGATGCACCGAGCGCGCCTTTCCGCGGGCGTGCTCCTGCACGAGCGAGACCGGATCGGCATCGGGCCTGTCGTGCTCCTCGTACGTGGGGGCGACGACGGCGAACGGGATGCGGAGCTGCTCGAGGATCGCCCGCCGCTGCGGCGACGTGGACGCCAGCGTCAGCCGGGCTTCTGCGCGACCCACAGCTCCTCGGCGGGCCACTGGCGGGCCCAGTCTGCGGTTACGTACACGGAGTGCTGGTGAGTCTCGGCGTCTTCCGCCGCGAACAGCTCGACGAGTCCCTCGACCGTGAAACCGGTCTCTCGTAGTAGGCGCAACATGTCGCCGTGCCCGAGATGGAAGTCGACCGAGCCGTCTGACCAGTCGATCCGGTGCAGCCCGCGCTGAGGCCGCACGAGGCGATCGCCCGCCGACTCCTCCGCGTCGGGCGAGCAGAGCATCGCGAGTGGGGTGTTACAGAGGAAGACGAGGCGTCCGCCTGGCCGCAGCAACCGCCACGCCTCGGGAATCCATTTGTAGGGGTCGCACCAGATGCTCGCGCCGTACTCGGACAAGGCGAGATCGAAGCTCGCGTCTCCCAGCGGCACGTTCTCGGCGTTGGCCTCGATCAGCGGGAACGCGAGCCCGAACTCCTGTTGGCAGCGCCGCGCAGTCGCGAGCTGAGCAGGCGTTACGTCCACGCCTACCGGCCGCGCGCCGCGGCGGGCGAGCCAAGCCGAGAAGTACGCTGTGCCACAGCCCAACTCGATCACGTCCAGTCCCGACACGTCACCGAGAACCTCGACCTGCTTGTCCGGGACGCCGAAGATCCCCCACGTGATCTCGGTCTGTGTCCAGGCGCGGCGACCGTGCGCGTCGGCGAACTCGGCGTTGGACTCGGTCCAGTCCGCCCGGTTGGCGAGCACGTAGTCGGGCAGCAGCTCAGACAAGACCGTCGGGGAAGAAGAGCGCCAGCTCGCGCCTCGCGCTCGCTCTCGAATCCGACCCGTGGACGACGTTCTCGCTCAGAAGCGTCGCGTAGTCGCCCCGTATCGTGCCGGGCGCGGAGTCGGCGGGGTTGGTGGCGCCCATCATTGCCCGCACGTTCTCGACCGCGTTCTCGCCCCGGACGGCCAGCGCGAGCACCGGTCCCGACGTGATGAAGGAGACGAGCTCGCCGAAGAACGGCTTGCCCTTGTGCTCGGCGTAGTGCCGCTGCGCGAGGGCACGGCTGGGCTTGAGGAAGCGCGCGCCGCGAAGCTCGTAGCCGCGACGCTCGAAGCGGGCGAGGATCTCGCCGCAGAGCCCCCGGGAGACACCGTCCGGCTTGACGAGGACGAGCGTTGTTTCGGTGGCCATGGAAGGAGCCTAGTCGGAGGTCTTGCGCCGGAGCGGGCGGAGCGGCTCCATGACGTCTTCTGCACCGAGGCTCCCGGGAGCGACGGGGGTCGCGCAATGCGGGCACGCTTGCCAGATCGACTCCAGCGGCGCCCCGCACTCCACGCAGGCCTGCTTGAGGCGTGTTGTGCACACAGGGCAGACGAGGTAGGAGGCATCCACCCGCCCGCGGCACACGGGACACCGCAGGTCGGCCTCCGCGAGGCGATCCTCGATCGCGCGGATCTCTAGCTCGCGCTCACGCCGGTCCTCGAGGTACTCGGGCGGACGGAAGAACAGGTAGATGATGGGACCGAGAAACGGCGGCACCAGGCCGAGCACCGTCGCCATCGCGACGAGCCACGGATCCTCGATCCGCCGACGGGCGTCCTTCAGCACCCAATAAGCGGTGGCGAGCCAGAAGACGAGGACGAAGAAGAGCGCGAGATTCCTGCTCACGCTCCACGTGGAGGACTCGAAGAAGTCGGTGAGGCTGTCGTCGGATGCCGCAGCGAGGAACACGGTTCTCCCTAGAGCAAGAGCTTGCCGAGGATATACCCGAGGGCGAACGCCGTCCCCACGATGGCCGCCAGGACGAAGAGCGCGAAGACGAGCACGCTCAGCCGCTCACCCGCCCGGGCGCTCACGCGCCACCCCGCTCCGCGGCGGCGAGGTTCGCCAGCAAGGAGAGCGACCCCGTCACCAACACGGGGTCCCCGAGCTCGTGCGCGCGACGGAGAGCTGCCGCCGGCTCGGGCACAGCCTCCACGAGATCGAAGTGCGGACGCGCCCTCGCCACAAGCTCGCTGGCGGGCAACACGCGCTCGCTCCCGGATTGGGTGGCCACGAGTCGTCGGCCGGCGCGCGCGAGCAGGGGGAGCATCGCGTCGATGTCCTTGTCGCGTAGAATCGACACGCAGAGCGTGTAGTCGCCTTTCGGAAGCCGGTCGAGGAGCCAGCGCACGCCGTCCGGATTGTGCGCGCCGTCCCGGATCTCGTCCTCGCGACGCTCGAGCCGGCCCGGTACGAGGACCTCGACGTCGGCAGCGATTCGATGACCAGCGAATGCCTCGGCGGCCTCGCGCGCCCCCCCGATCCGCACGTCGCAGCCCGCGGGTAGGAGTTGGGCCCACGTGTCGTCCGGCAGCACCGCTATGTTGCCTCTATGGACGACAGCAAGCTTCTCGGTCGCAATCTCCTCGAGCGTCTCACCGAGCACGTCCGTGTGGTCGAAACCCACGCTCGTGAGCAGCACGACCCGGGTCCGCAGCACGTTCGTCGCATCGTGCCGGCCGCCGAGACCGGCCTCGACGATCGCCGCCTCGACGCCTGCCTCGGCGAAGACGGCGAGCGCTGCGGCGGTGATGATCTCGAACTGCGTCGCGTCGACGGCCTCCGCCGCGTGCCGTACCTGTCCAAGCGCCGCCTCGACGTCGGCCTCCTCCCCGTCGATCGTGATCCGCTCGCTCCACCCCGTGACGTGCGGGGACACCGTCGCCCCGACCGAGAGCCCGTCGGCGAGCAGGAGCGCCTCGATCGTCCTCGTCGCGGTGGTCTTTCCGTTCGTGCCCACGACGTGGATCGCCTCGAACGCCTGCTGCGGTTCGTCGAGTCGCTCGAGCAAGGCGTGCATGCGTCCGAGCCCGAAGCCGTCGGGCGGCCACGGCGATCGCCCCTCGAGCCATGCGACGTTGGGACCCGACTCAGTCGCCAAGCGCATCGAGCTCGCGCCGGTAGCGCTCGAGTTTCTCCCGCTCGGCTTCCACGACATGGGTCGGCGCTTTGGCGACGAAGCGGTCGTTCGCGAGCATCGCCTCCGCGCGCGCGATCTCCTTGCGCAGCCGCGCTCGCTCGGCGTCGACGTTGCCGTTCGCGCGCTGTCGCTCCGGACGCACGACGGCGGCAAAGATCCGCTGCTCGTCGGCGCTGCTGAGCTCGAGGAGGACGCCGCTCCGCCGGAAAGTCTGAGCTGCCTCCTGCACGCGGTCGAGCGCGTGCCTGTCCGCCGCGAATGCGTCGTTCGGCTCGGGCCAGGGCGACACGATCAGACGAGCGCCGCGTGCTGGCAGGTGCGACCAGATCTCCTCGGTGACGTGCGGCAGCGTGGGATGGAGGAGCGCGAGCAAGCGTTCGAGCGCCGCGAGGGCAGTGGCGGCCGCGTCCGTATCGCCGTCGTACAGACGCGGTTTGATCGCCTCCGCGAACCAGTCGCAGAAGTCGTCGAAGGTGAGGTGGTACAGCACGCCCGTCGCCGTCGCGAAGTCGAAGGCTCCCCACGCCGCTTCGACCTCGGCGCGGGCGGCGTCCAGGCGAGCGAGGATCCAGCGCTCCTCCAGGGCGGCCGGGCGCAGATCCGGTGCCTCCTGGCCGGCGTGCTGGAGGATCAGCCGCGCCACGTTCCACAGCTTGATCGCGAGCTTTCGCCCCTCTTCGATCGCGCCGAAGGAGAGGCGCACGTCCTGGGTGGAGGAGTTCTTGAGCAAGCCGTAGCGCGTCGCGTCGGCCCCGTACTCGCGGATCGGGTCCATCGGATCGATCCCGGTGCCGAGGCTCTTCGACATGCGTCGCCCATCAGGCGCAAGCACCGTCGAGTGGATGATCACGTCGGTGAACGGCACCTCGCCCATCACCACGAGGCCGGTCCAGATCATCCGGTTCTCCCACAGACGGATGATCTCGCGCGCCGTCGAGTTGACGTTGCCCGGGTAGTAGCGCTCGAGCTCAGGTGTCTTGTCGGGCCAGCCCAGCGTGGCGTATGGCCAGAGCGCCGACGAAAACCACGTGTCGAGCACGTCGGGGTCTCGCACCAGCGGGACTCCGGCACCGGCCTGCGCCTGCGCGTCCTCCTCCGTCACCGCGCAGATCGCCTCGCCCTCCGGCGTGTACCAGATGGGCAGCTGGTGGCCCCACCACAGCTGCCGGGAGAGACACCAGTCGGGCGCCTCCTCGAGCGACTGGATGGCAAACCGATGCTGGGACTCCGGGTGGTAGCGGACGCGGCGCGCACGCAACGCGTCGATCGCGGGAGCCGCGGGCTCGCTCATCCGACACCACCACTGAAGCGAGATGAGCGGCTCGATGCGCGAATGGCAGCGCTGACACGTCCCAACGGCGTGCCGGTAGTGCTCGCGCTTCTCGACGAGGCCGCGCTCCTTGGCCCACGCGAGCACCGCCTCGTCGGCTTCGCCCTGCGAGCGCCCGGCGAGGTCGCCGGCTTCCTCGGTCATCCTGCCGTCCGGCCCGATCACCATCGGCTCGGCGAGCCCGTGGTCACGCCCGATCTCGAAATCCATCGGGTCGTGTCCCGGCGTGACCTTGACAGCACCCGACCCGAACTCGGGCTCGACCCGAGCGTCCGCGATCACTGGTACGCGCCGCTCGACGTACGGCACCACGACCTCTCTGCCGACCGCGTCGCGGTACCGCTCGTCCTCGGGATGCACGGCGACTGCGACGTCGGCGAGGATCGTCGCCGGTCGTACCGTCGCCACCGTGATGCCCGTGGAGCCGTCGCTGTCTGCGAACGGGTAGCGGATGAAGGAGAGCGTGTCGTCCAGGTCCTCGTGCACGACTTCGAGATCCGAGATCGCGGTCTGGTGGAACGGGCACCAGTTGACGATCCGGTTGGCGCGGTAGATCCAGCCGCGGTCCCACAGATGCACGAAGAAGGTGAGCACGGCGCGGACGTAGTCGGGATCCATCGTGAAACGCTCCCGCGAGTAGTCGAGCGAAGCGCCGAGCGCGCGGAACTGGCCGAAGATCGTCCGGCCGGTCTGCTCGAGCCAGTCCCAGGTGCGCCTGACGAACTCCTCGCGGCCGATGTCGTGCCGCGTGAGGCCCTCGAGCGCCAGCTGCTTCTCGACCACGTTCTGCGTCGAGATGCCGGCGTGGTCGTACCCCGGCTGCCACAGCGTGTCGTAGCCCTGCATGCGACGCCAGCGGATGAGCACGTCCTGCAGCGCCCCGTTCAGCGCGTGGCCGATGTGCAGGTCGCCGGTGACGTTCGGCGGCGGCACGCAGATCACATATGCGTCGTCCCGCCGCTGGCCCGCGCCCGCCCGGTAGAGGCCGTCCTCCTCCCAGGCGCGCTGCCAGCGCTGCTCGATACCGGCGGGTTGATAGAGCGGATCCATGGCGATTTGAGTTTACGGAGCGCCCGGCAGCGAGCCGCCCGTCAGCTTGGGACGACGGCAGTTCGGCGCCAACGAAGAGTTGGCCGCTCCGACCGGATGACCATGTTGGAGAAACGGCCCGAGCCGCCTCTCGCCTTGCAGTCCTCCATCGGCGCCCGCCGCCTACGACGTCGACGAGCTGTCGGAGATCCGGTCGAGCATCAGGATCGTGCTCGTGCCGTGGGCGCACAAACGGCCCGCGCAGTCCTCCAATCGAGCCTCGGCAGTGACCACCGTGCGGCCCGGATGAACCACGCCGCCCGTGCAGCGCACCTCGCCGATATCGGCGCTGAGCGCGCGCGTGAAGTTCGCCTTCAGCTCCAGCGTCGTCCAGGGCCGCGGCTCCTCGAGCGTGGTCACGAGCGCACAGCCCATGGCCGAGTCGAGCAGCGTGAGCGCCAGTCCGGCGTGGACGATGCCGAGCGGGTTGTAATGCCAGAGCTGTGGCTCGCATGCGAACACCACGACCCCGGGCTCGACCTCGACGAGTCGGAAGCCGAGGGTGTCCGCGATCGGCGGCTGCGGCAGCTCTCCGGCTGCCATGGCTCGCATCACCTCGAGCGGCGAGCGGTCCGCCACCGCGTTCAGGTACGCGAACGGGTCCACCCACGAGTACGTGCGCTCGGACGTGGTCACCTGACGACTCTAGCCACCACACCCGGCAGTGGAGCGTCTGCGGCCCGCAGCGGGTCCCGCGCTGGGCGGGGAAGAGCCTTCTACGCTTCGGCGACGGCGCCGAGCTCGTCCGGGACGCCCGTGGTCACGAGCGTGGGCCGCTGCCCCTTGAGGATCGTCTCCTTCGTGATCACGCACTTGGAGACATCCTTGCGGGACGGGAGCTCGAACATCACGTCGAGCAGGGCGCCCTCGATGATCGACCGCAGCCCGCGGGCGCCGGTCTCGCGCTCGAGCGCCTTGTCGGCGATCTGCCACAGGGCGTCGTCCGTGAAGACGAGCTCGATCGAGTCGTAGCCGAAGAAGCGGTGGTACTGCCGCGTGAGCGCGTTCTTCGGCTCGGTGAGGATGCGCACGAGGTCGTCGCGCTGCAACTGGTGCACGGCGGATACGACCGGCAGTCGTCCGATGAACTCTGGGATCAGCCCGAAGTTCATCAGGTCCTCGGGCATCACCTGCGAGAGCAGCTCGGAGGCCTCCTCGGAGTGCCGCGAGCGCACCTCGGCACCGAACCCGACGGCGTTCTTGCCGATGCGGCGCGCGATCAGCTTGTCGAGGCCGGCGAAGGCGCCGCCGCAGATGAAGAGGACGTTCGTGGTGTCGATGGAGAGGAACTCCTGGTGCGGGTGCTTGCGCCCGCCCTGCGGCGGCACCGAGGCCACCGTCCCCTCCAGGATCTTGAGCAGCGCCTGCTGCACGCCCTCACCGGACACGTCGCGCGTGATCGAGGGGTTGTCGGCTTTGCGCGCGATCTTGTCGACCTCGTCGATGTAGATGATCCCGGTCTCTGCCTTCTTGATGTCGAAGTCGGCGGCCTGGATCAGCTTCAACAGGATGTTCTCGACGTCCTCACCGACGTAGCCCGCCTCGGTGAGCGCCGTCGCGTCGGCGATCGCGAACGGCACGTTGAGGATCCGCGCGAGCGTCTGCGCGAGCAGCGTCTTGCCGCAACCGGTCGGCCCGAGCAGGAGGATGTTCGACTTCTGCAACTCGACCTCGGCCTCGTCCGCCTGGCCCATGCGCACGCGCTTGTAGTGGTTGTAGACCGCTACGGCCAGCGTCCGCTTCGCCTCCTCCTGGGAGACGACGTAGTCGTTGAGGACGGAGTAGATGTCCAACGGGCGTGGCAGGCTGTCGAGGTCGAGCGCCGCGGGAGCGGTGAGCTCCTCGTCGATGATCTCGTTGCAGAGATCGATGCACTCGTCGCAGATGTAGACGCCCGGCCCGGCGATGAGCTTCTTCACCTGGCGCTGGCTCTTCCCGCAGAAGCTGCAGAGCAGCTGCTCGTTCCCGTCGCTGGCTCGGGCCACGATTCTCCTTTTACTCCGTTTCCACGACTCTGACTAGCTCGAACTGCGGCTAGCGGTGCGTGATCACCTGGTCGATGATCCCGTACTCCTTGGCCTCCTCGGAGGTGAGGAAGTAGTCCCGCTCCATGTCTTTCGTCACCTTCTCGAGCTCCTGCTTCGAGTGCTCGGCGATGATCTCCTCGATGCGGCGCTTGAGCGCGAGCGTCTCGCGGGCGCGGATCTCGATGTCCGTGGCCTGTCCGCCGAGACCCCCGGTCCAGACCTGGTGGATCATGATCTTGGCGTTCGGCAGCGCCATGCGCTTCCCCTCCGCTCCCCCCGAGAGAAGCATCGCTCCCATGGACATCGCCATCCCGATGCAGATCGTGGCGATATCGGGCTTCACGAACTGCATCGTGTCGTAGATCGCGAGCCCTGCATACACGTCGCCGCCGGGCGAGTTGATGTAGATGTTGATGTCCTTGTCCGGGTCCTCGGATTCGAGATGGAGCATCTGGGCGACGGTGAGGTTGGCGATCTGGTCGTCGATCGGGGTCCCCAGGAAGATGATCCGCTCGTTGAGCAGACGGGAGTAGATGTCGAACGACCGCTCGCCGCGCGACGTCTGCTCGATCACCATCGGGATCAGGGGGCTCATGCCAGCTCCGCAGATCCCGTATCTGCAGGAGCAGATCCGGGATCGCGACCGTCCCTGAAGCGGCCGCATCCGCGGCCGGCCGCAGCGATGGCCGTGAGTCGTGGGGTTGGCACAGGGCGTCTCATGCGCTCTCCTCGCTTCCTGGGGTCCAGAGTTTCGTCTCCGAAGGGGTCTTCTCCTTGTCGGGCGTCCAGATCGCGTCGCGGGCCGACGCCTGCTCGGGTGAGATCCGCTTAACCTCTGCCACCAGCCGGTCGAGCGCGGCACGCAGGCGCAGGTCCTCGCGGAGCGACTCCTGCTGCCCGTGCGCCCAGATCTCCTCGATCAGCGCTTCCGGGTCCTCGCCCGCAGCCTCGGCCTGCTCCGTGATCAGCTCCTTGACAGCGTCGTCGGAGATCTCGATCGCGGCCTTCTCGGCGAGGGCCTCGAGCGCGAGCTCGCGCGCCACTGACTGAGCCGCCTCGGCACGGACCTGCGCGGCGAGCAGCTCGGGCGTCTGGCCGGTGATCTGGAAGTACTGCTCCGGCGCGATCCCGCGACGCGCGAGGGAGCGGAGGAAGCCGTCGAGCAGCTCACGGGCCCGGCTCTCGACGAGCGGGCCTGCTCCCTGCACGTTCGAGGTGCGCACGAGCTCGTCGACAGCCGCGCCGCGAAAGGCGGCGTCGATCTCCTCCTCGAGCGCTGCCGCGATGCGTCCGTCGATCTCCTTCCGCAGGTCGGCCAGGGTCTCGAACTCGCTCGCCGTACGCGCAAGCTCGTCACCGACCTCGGGCCAGACGCTCTCGTTCACCTGCTTCACGCTCACGTCGACCTTCGTCGTGGCGCCGTCCGCGAGCTCGTACTCCACCGTCGTCGTCTCGCCGGCGCGGACGCCGACGAGCGAGTGCTCGATCTCCTCGACGAGCCTGGCCGATCCCAGCTGGACGATCGTGTCTGATTGCGTCTCGCCGGACGGGCCGACGAGGTCGACGACGAGTGTGTCGCCCTCCTCCGCCGGCCGGTCGACGGGCAGGATCCCGGCCACCGAGCGCCGCAGGGCGTCGAGCTCCTGCTCGATCAGCTCCTCGGGGACATCGGCCTCGGCGCGTGGCACCTCGAGCGTCGTCCAATCGACGATCTCGGGGGTCGGCTGCACGTCGACCTCGGCGGTGAACGTCCACGGCTCCCCGTCGCCGGCGGGGAGGGTGTCGAACGCGTAGTCGGGTGGCGACACCGGGCGCAGGCGGGTGCGCGCCGCCGCACTCCAGAACCAGCCGCCGATGTGGGACTCGATCGCCTCGGTCCAGATCCGATCCTTGCCGATTCGGGACACGAGCACCGCCGTCGGCACCTTGCCCTTGCGGAAGCCCGGAATCTTGACGCTCTCGGCCAGGTCGTTGGTCGCGTGCTCGCGCGCGTGCTCGAGCTCGAACGGTGACACGTCCACCGTGAGGCGGACGCGGTTGTCGGTCAGCTGCTCGACCTGCGCCATGGACCCATTCAACCAGCCGCGCGCCTCCAGAGGCTTGATGTGGGTTAGGAGCACGTCCGGCTGGGGGTCTGCGCACGGCGCAGACCCTCCGCGAACGCACCCCAACCCACATCAAGCCTCTAGAAGGCGAGGTTGGCCGGGTCCGCGAGCAGGACGGCCTCCGCTTCCCGGAAGCGGCGGTTCATGGCCTCCGTCTCCGCGTAGGTCATGAACAGCCGCTCCACGGGGACGAGCTGGCGCATGAGGACGGCAACCGTCGTGTCCTCGCCGCCTACGAACAGGCTCTCCGCCACCTCGCGCGAGAACGTGGCGGAGACGAACGTCGCGGGCGCCGGCGAGCGCAGCGGCCCGGCAGCGGCGAGGCCGCGCCACAGCTCCACCCGCTCGTGGCCGGCCCGACGATAGAGCTCCGCGACGAAGCCGAGCCGCGCAACGAGATGGGTGGCCCGACGCTCGACGTTCCAGCTGCCGTCGAACAGCCTCGGGTCGCGGATCGCCTTGCCCCGAAAGGGGACGAGCCCGAGCTCGGCGAGCACGATGCGGTGACCTTTGACGAGCTCGCCGGAATGCGGGTTCGAGACGTAGCGCGCGGCGAACGCTTCCTCGACGTCGAGGACGTCGCGCGCAGCGAGGTAGCCGCGGAGAAGCCCGAACGTCGCCGGGTCGGCGGCTCGAGTGGTGAGATCGAATCGCACGTCAACCGGCTCCAGCCAGCCGCGCGCCGCGGCTCGCTCCGCGTCGAGCCGGGCCATCGTCTGCCCACGCACCGCCGGGTCGGCCTCGATCGCGATCGTCTCGTCCAAGCGGGCGACGGCGAGCCGCATCTCCTCGACGGTGCCTGCATCGGCCCGGTCGCAGCCACGGGCGAACTGGTACGTCGCCACCCGCTCGAGCTCGACGTCCCACCGGGCGCCGGCGTCCTCGAAGGCCAAGAGCTCGACGGTGAAGTGCCCGGTCGCGAGGTCGACGCCGACGACGCGCACCGGTGTGCGGCGCGGGTCGAGCAACCGCCCCTCGTTGCCGGCGACGAGGTGCTCGAGCTCACCGGGCTCGAAGCCCGAGTCCGGCGCCCGCTGCGGATCTCGCTCGTAGATCTGCTCCGCCACACGTGCATCATTCCTCCACGCGCGGGCGTGGCGGAACTGGCAGACGCGACGGGTTTAGGTCCCGTTGGGCGCAAGCCCGTAGAGGTTCGAGTCCTCTCGCCCGCACTGCGTGGGGGAACCCCATGGTTCCCCCACGACCCCCCTCCTTCGGCCTTGTCATGCCAAGCCGCCAATGGGCTCCCGCCGGGCCAAGCCCGGCTCCGCCCGCAGGGGTTGGTGTGTCCTTCGGCCTCGTCAACCGCGAGGGCTCGCTACCGCATGCAGCCCGGACTTAGCGGTTGAGGAGCAGGCCCAGCGTCTCGCGGACGGAGTCGACCACTAGGCCGGACAGAGCGATGAGGGCGAAGGCGGCGAAGGCCACGAAGGGCTCATGGGCCTGCGCGACGAGCAGAGCGGCGAACGCACCGACGACGATCGAGGCCATCGCCAGCGGCCGCCGCGTGACTGTCCCGAGACCGAGCCCGACGAGGAACGCCGCACCGAAGACCACGATGCCGAGCGTCATGCCGCGAGGGTAGGACCGCCGCCGGACGGAGCGGACCGACCGACTCGCTGCACGTACAGTCGTGGCGAGGATGACCGAGGCGGACAGCATCGACGTCGCACGCGCGCGCGCCGAGACACCGGGATGCGAGCACGTCGCACACTTCAACAACGCCGGCGCCTCTCTCACCCCGAGCCCGGTCCTGGACGCGACGATCGGGCACCTGCGCCGTGAGGCGGAGATCGGGGGCTACGAGGCGGCAGCGGAGCAGGCCGATCGCGTGGAGCACACCTACGACGCGCTCGCGCGCCTGCTCGGCTGCGCGCCCGAGGAGATCGCGGTCGTGGAAAACGCGACGCGGGCGTGGGACCTGGCGTTCTATGCGTTCCGCTTCTCCGTCGGAGACCGGATCCTCACCACGCAGGCGGAGTACGCGAGCAACTACATCGCTCTCCGTCAGGTCGCCGAGCGCACGGGCGCCTCCGTGGAAGTGGTGCCGGACGACGAGTCCGGTCAGATCGACACGGCAGCGCTGGCCTCCCTCCTCGACGACCGCGTGCGGCTCGTCTCGCTCGTGCACGTGCCGACGCAGGGCGGGCTCGTCAACCCGGCCGCCGAGGTCGGTCGGCTCACCCGAGCCGCCGGCATCCCTCTGCTCCTCGACGCCTGCCAGTCCGTCGGGCAGATGCCGGTCGACGTCGAGGAGATCGGTTGCGACATCCTGTCGGCCACGGGTCGCAAGTTCCTGCGCGGCCCACGTGGCACCGGGTTCCTGTACGTGCGGCGGGAGCTCCTGGAGCGGCTGGAGCCCCCGTTCCTCGACCTCCATGCGGCCGAGTGGCTTCCTGACTTGAGCTACCGCGTGAGACCGGATGCCCGGCGGTTCGAGAGCTGGGAGACGAACTACGCGACCAAGATCGGCCTCGGAGTCGCCGCCGACTACGCGCTCGAGTGGGGGCTCGACGCGATTCGCACACACGTTTACTCACTTGCCGGGGACTTGCGCGAGCGCCTCGGCGCCGTCGCCGGCGTCACCCTCCACGACCTCGGCCGTGAGCGCTGCGCGATCGTCACGTTCGCCGTCGCTGCGACATCGGCCGCGGGGGTCAGCCGCGCGCTCACCGCGGCCGGCGTCAACGTGTCGGTCTCGCCCGCCGCCTACAGCCGACTGGACTTCGGGCGACGCGGCCTCGACGAGCTCGTCCGCGCTTCGGTGCACTACTACAACACCGACCACGAGATCGACCGGCTCGTGGCTGCCGTGGCCGCGAGCTCCGGGCGCTGACGATCAGGCTGCGGCCGCCGCGGCGCGGGCGCGGAGCACGGCAGCGAAGCGTTTGACGACGTCCGGGTCGAACTGGGAGCCCGCGCAGCGGTCGAGCTCGTCGAGGGCGGTCGCGACCGGCATCGCGCCGCGATAGGGACGCGTCGTCGTCATCGCGTGGAAGGCGTCGCAGACGGCGATGATCCGCGCCGCGAGCGGGATGCGCTCACCGCGGAGCCGGTCGGGATAGCCGTCCCCGTCCCAGCGCTCGTGCGTGGAGCGGACAATCCGGGCCACGGGCCGCAGCGCGGGCGATGCGGTGAGGATGCGCTCGCCGACGACCGTGTGGCGGCGCACGAAGGCCCACTCTTCCTCGGTCAGCGCGCCAGGCTTGCGCACGATGTCGTCGGGGATCGCGATCTTGCCGATGTCGTGGAGCTGGGCCGCGCGCTGCAGCTGGTCGAGCTCCTGCCCGGCGAGCCCGTACAGGCGGCCGACGTCGACGGCGAGTTCGGCCACGTCCTCCACGTGGACGTGCAGCTCGGGCTCCTTCTCGTACAACGCCTGCAGCAAGGTCTCGTGTGGCCGGTCCCGCTCCGCACGCTTGCCGTGCTTCTGTGCGTAGAGGCGCTCGTCGGCGAGCCGAAGCGCGTCCTGCGGTTGGGACGCGTCGTCCGGGATCACGACCGCGCCGAAGGAGCTCGTGACCTCGAATCCCTCACCCTGCTCGCTGAGCGCGTCCGCCGTCCGGTCGATCACCTGCCCCGCCTCGCCGTCCGAGATCGGCACGAGGAGGCAGAACTCGTCGCCACCGAGACGGAACGCGGCATCAGGAACGCCCACCGCAGCACCGAGCTTGGCGCCGAGCCGGGAGAGGAGCGCGTCGCCGGCCAGGTGGCCGAAGGCATCGTTGTAGCCCTTGAACCCGTCCAGGTCGAAGATCGCCAGCAACCAGCTGGCTCCCGTGTTCTCCTCCGCGAACGCCGTCTCGAGGTCGCGGATCAGCCGTCGCCGGTTGCCGAGGCCGGTGAGCTGGTCGGTGACCGATTCGAGACGTGTGTGCTGGAGCAGGCGGCGGTTTTCCCGGAAGGCGAGCGCGAGACGTAAGAGGATGGCCACCATGGCGGCCGTGGCAAACCCGACGGCGAGAATGTTCACGCGGCTCCAGTGGTCGCCGAGGAGGACCCCGACGGAGATCGCGCCGCACACCGCGGGTACGGCGAGGAGCGGGCGGCCCGACGTGTCGACCGCCCTCCGCGGGCCGACGTCGTGCCAGCCGGCGGCACCGATCAGAAGTAGCGCCGCGGGCCAGGTGACGTCGACCAATCCGCCCTCCGCGTACGTGCCGGTGGCGGTCGCATACAGATAGATCGAGTCGCCGATTGCAAAGAGCCCCAACGCGAGCCCGATCAGGAACCAGCCCCTGCCCGGCCGCCAGCGTGTGAGCGCGAAGGCAGCGACGACGAGCGAGAGCAGGATGACGTCCCCGAGCGGGTAGGCCACGTTCGTGGCCACGACCCTGAGCGATCCATGCGTGGTGTCGAGCACGGCCTCGACGAGGATCGCGCTGCCGAGGGCGGCGGCGGCGAGCGCCGCGCACAGCCCGTCGATCCAGAGGCCCGCCGTCGCGTTTCGCAGCCGCGAGCGAAACAGGAGCACCAGCGCGACGTAGCTCGCAGGGAAGAAGGCGAGGTAGAGGGCGTCCGCGAGCGAGGGATACGGCGGCTGGGCATCGTCGTTGTAGAGCCCGAGCCACGTGAACTCCGCAGCGGCGTACAGGCCGACGGCCAGCGCGAGCACCGCCCAGCCCGCCCGGTGGCGCCTGACGAAGACGGCGCGGGCGACAGCGAGCACCACGGCGATGCACACGATCCCGTAGTAGACGGGGTAGTCGAAGAACCACGCGAGTCGGCCGGCATCCGGCAGCACTCCGTGCAGTGCGAACGCCGCCAGCGCGACGAGCGCGACCGCTTCGACGCCGAGGATCAGCTGCCGGGGCCGCACCGACATGGACTCTGTATCGGCGCCTGCGCCACTCGGCTCAACACCCGGCGCAGCGATGGCTTGACCGCTGCCGACAGATCGAGTGACTCATCCGCCTCCCGCTCTTGGACGATGACCGTTGGGTCGGGCCGATGCCCGTCGGAGAGGGAACACCTGTAGGAGGCTCGGTCGTGCGGCTCGTCCGTCCTCATGGAGGAAGGAGGCTCGCATGCTCAGGCTTGTTGCCGTCGGCGCGCTGTTCCTGCTGACCCTTGCCTCGTCAGGGTCGGCCACGTTGCCGGCACAGACGCGAGGGCTGGATGGAGGCGCGAACAACCAGCTGCACCCGGACTGGGGGCGCACGAACACCCAGTATCTCCGCGTCGCCGAGCCGACCTACGCGGACGGCGTCGCGAAGCCCGTGGCGGGCCCCTCGCCGCGCTACGTCAGCAACCGCGTCTTCAACGACGTAGGTCAGAACCTGTTCTCCGAGAACGGCATCTCGCAGTGGGCATGGACGTGGGGCCAGTTCCTCGATCACGACTTCGGCCTGCGGGACGAGACCCCGGCCGAGTCCGTCCCGATCGCCTTCGACGGGCACGACCCGCTGGAGGCGTTCAGAAACGACCTCGGCGCGATTGGCTTCCACCGCACACCGGCAGCCCCGGGTACGGGCGCAAGCAATCCGCGCCAGCAGATCAACACGGTCTCCAGCTACCTCGACGCTTCAAACGTCTACGGGCTGACAACCTCGAGGCTGGAGTGGCTGCGTGACGGCCCCGTCGACGGCAACCTCGCGAACAACAGCGCTCGGCTGCTGCTCACGGGTGACGGCTATCTGCCGCGCGCCGACGCTCGAGGCCCGGGGGCGGCGCCGCAGATGGATCTCATGGGCCGACTGCTGGCGACACCGAGACGTGCAGTCGTCGCCGGCGACGTCCGCGCGAACGAGAACACGCCCTGACGGCGACGCACACGCTGTTCGCCCGCGAGCACAACCGGATCGTGTCCAAGCTGCCCGTCGTCCTCACCGACGACGCGAAGTTCGAGATCGCCCGCCGCGTCGTCGGCGCCGAGGAGCAGTTCATCACCTACGAGGAGTTCCTTCCGGCACTGGGTGTGCGGCTTGGCGACTACCGCGGTTACAAGCCGTCCGTCGACGTCGGCCTCTCGAACGAGTTCGCCGTGGTCGGCTACCGCGCGCACAGCATGATCCACGGGGAGCTCGAGCCGACCGGCACATACCCTGACGCGCAACTGGACACGTTCGAGGCTGCAGGGATCGAGGTCGAGGAGTCCGGAAGCGAGGTGACGCTAGTGATCCCGCTGAACGTGGCGTTCGGAAATCCGGATCTGCTGCCGGCGGTCGGCCTGGGGCCGGTCCTCCAGAGCCGCGGCGCCGAGCGGCAGTACCGCAACGACGAGCAGATCGACAACGCGCTTCGCAGCGTGCTCTTCGAGGTACCGAAGCCCGGCATCCCGGACCCCACCGTGTGCGCGGAGCCGGTCGTGAACCCGGAGTCCTTCACGGGGGTTCAGGATCTCGGCGCCATCGACGTGGCGCGTGGTCGCGACCACGGCATGCCGTCCTACAACGCGCTGCGGGAGGCCTACGGTCTGCGGCCAAAGCACTCGTTCACCGACATCACCGGCGAGTCCACGGACCGCTTCCCGAACGACCGTGAGATCGACTCGAGCAAGCCGATCGACGATCCGGACACGCTCGACTTCGTCGAGCTCCGCGACGACCAGCAACAGGCCGTCGCGCTCGGGAGCGAGGAAGCACAGGAAGAGGCGGTGACCGGCACACGCCGGACGACGCTCGCGTCTCGCCTCAAGGCGATCTACGGTGAGGTCGACCGGTTGGACGCGTTCGTCGGCATGGTGTCAGAGCGCCACGTGGCGGGAACGGAGTTCGGCGAGCTGCAGCTCGCCATCTGGAGGAAGCAGTTCGAGGCCCTCCGCGACGGCGATCGCTTCTTCTACCTCAACGACCCCGTCCTCGGTGTGATCGAGCGAGAGTACGGCATCGGCTACCGGCACACGCTCGCCGAGCTGATCCGGCAGAACACGGGCGCTACGGTGCAGCCCGACGTGTTCAAGGCGGCCGCTGACGAGACGGTCCCGACGCCAGATCCAACCGCACGGGACCAACACGGACACCGGAAGCAGCACGGTTCGCACCATCGCTCCTCCAACTCCAACGGTTCCGACTCGTCTGGGCGGACTCATTCTTCTCGACCAACGCGAGCTGGCGGCCGGAGGTGAGGCCGCCCGCCCGCGGCGTGCACCCTCGCGCACGGCCGTCCCCGTCTCGAGGTGACCCACGTCAAGGGCGCGCGCTGCGCGCAGGCAGCGTGACCGCGGAGGCATTGGCGGAGTAGCCCTCGCGACGCTGCCCGCCGTTCGTGAGGGATGTCGATCACTGCGATGGGGTCCTCCGGGCCGCACGCTCAGGACTCCTTGATCACCGCGTACCAGACACGCTCCGCCACGTCGGTGACCAGGTCGGCGATGCGCGAGAAGCGCCGGTAGAGCTCACGCCGAGCCGTCACCTCGCGCAGGTCGTCGACCTCGAGCAGATCGGCCATCGCCTGGCGATAGACATGCTCGAGGCGGCGCTCGGCCTTGATCGCCGCGTCGGCCGGCGCGGTGGCGTCCTGTCGATGTGCCTGCAAACCGGCGACGGCGTCGTCGAGGTGTCCGACGGCCTCGCGCAGGAGGAAGGCCATCTCCGCGACGGCGCGGTCGGGTGGGCAGTCCATCACCTCCGACTCGCGAACGGCGTCCTTCGCCAGGTTGAGGATCGAGTCGATCCCGCGCCCGAGCGAGTAGACGTCCTCGGGGTCATACGGGGTCGTGAAGGCCGCCACGAGTGCTTTCTGCAGCTCTCGCTTGCGGTCGTCCGCCTCGTGCTCGAGCTGGCGTACTCGATCGGCCGCCGCCCGGTCGCCGCCTGCCCAGGCGACGAGGGCGTCCATGGCCTCGATCGTGACCGCGAGCTGACTGCGCAGCATGCCCAGCACATCGGGCGTCTCGGGTAGGAACCAGTGCTGAACCTTCATGCCATCCACCTCCAGACGACGAGCGTGACGCCTGCGAGCACGGCGCACGCGGGCATCGTGACGACCCACGCCAGCAGCATCTGCTTCACGATCGCCCAGCGGACATGGCGCCACCTGTCGCGCCCGACCCCGAGCCCGATGACCGACGAGGCGACGACGTGCGTCGTCGACACCGGCGCACCGAGGAACGAGGCGCCGAGAATGACCGCGGACGAGCCCGTGTCGCTCGCGAGGCCGTCGAGCGGCCTGATCTTGTAGATCCGGCGGCCGATCGTCTTCACGATCCTCCAGCCGCCGAGCGCGGTGCCGAGCGTGAGCGCGGTCGCCGTCCCCACCTCGGCCCAGTGAGGGGCGGACAGCGTTGTCGCGTGACCGGTCGCGAGCAGCAGCGCGGCGACCGTGCCGACCGCCTTCTGGGCGTCGTTCGACCCGTGGCTGAAGGCCAGCGCTGCGGAGCCAACCCACTGCCCGGCGTTGACGGGTGCCCGCAGGCGCCGCGTCCCGCGCCGGAGCGCTCGCATCAGCAGCTTGATCAACACATAGGCCACGACTCCCCCGATCAGCGGCGAGATGGCGAGGGCAACAAGCGTGCCGACGACACCGACGGGATGCCACCCGTCGAACCCGCCCCAGTTGACGGCGTCGAGCCCGCCCTCGACGAGCGCCGCGCCGACGAGACCGCCGACGAGGGCGTGAGCCGAGCTGGATGGGAGCCCGCGAGACCAGGTGACCAGGTTCCAGGCGGTGGCGGCGAGAAGTCCTGAGCCGACGACCTCCACCGTCTCGCCGGCCGGCACGTCGACGATGCCGCCGACCGTGTTCGCCACCGCGGCGCCGAAGAGCAGCGGCCCCAGCAGGTTGAAGACGGACGCGAGCGCGACCGCCTGGGCCGGCTTCGCAGCCCTGGTGGCGACGAGCGCAGCGATTGCATTCGAGGCATCGTGAAAGCCGTTCGTGAACGCGAAGGCGAACGCCAGAGCCACGGCGATGACGAGTCCGACGTCCACGGCAGGACTCTAGGGCGAAGGCTCGCGGACGACCGTGCCCGGGGCAACGCGGGCACGACCTCGAGCTCGACCGTCTCCGTTCTAAACCCACATCAAGCCTCTACGCGTCGACGAGGTCTCGGGTGCGGAAGCGCCAGAGCGCCGCGGCCGCGGCGGCGGCGCCCATCGCGACCATGATCGCTGCCGACTCGAAGCGGAAGGGCGCGGCGGGGACGAGTCCGATCTGGTGAAAGGGCGAGAGGCCGAGCACCCAGGACGGCGCTCCAAGCAGGGCGCCGAAGAGCTCCCAGACGAACGCCACGCTGACGAGCGCGTAGGCGGCGCCGACGCCGAAACGCGGCACGACGGCGACGAGCAGGGCGCCGAGACCGAGGAAGAGGGTGCTGGCTGGAACAATGTTGAGGCCTGCCCCGAGCAGGCGCGGGAAGGAAACGTCCGCGCCGACCGCTGTTGCCCCCAGCGCCGCGCCCAGCCCCGCTGAGAGCGCGAGCAGTGTGGCACCGGCAACGGCGAGCCCGAGTCGGCCGGCCAGCCACGTGGTCCGGCTCCGTGGCAACGCGAAGAGCGTTTCCAGCCGGCCCTCCGCCTCCTCGGACCGAGCAGCCGCGAGCTGGCCGCAGCAGAACAACGAAACGGCGAGGACGAAGAAGAGGAATGTCAGCCCGATGTAGCCGGAGGGCGTCGCAACCTCGATGCCGAGCTTCTCGAGCCGTTCACGCGCCTCGGCGGAGAGGCCGGAGGCGACGCTCTTGGACACCGTGCCGATGACGAATCCAAAGCCGGCGGTCGCCGCCGTCCACACGATCACGCCGATCCATTCCGACCGGACCACGAGCGCGGTCGGCGAACGAAGCAGGCGCAGGCGCGGCCGGCGCTCCTCGTCGCGGAGCTCCAGCAGCGCTCCGCCGATGTCGCGGCGGCGTTCGAGGGAGAGCGAGAGCGCGAGCAGCCCTGCGGTCGTCACCGCCGGCAGCAGGAGCACGGCCGGTCGGGAGTCGCCGAAGGGGCGCAGCTCCTGGACCCAGCCGAGTGGCGACACCCAGTGCAGGCCTTGGAGGTCAGCAGTGTCGGACACGACACGTAGCAGGAGGTCGAGACCGAGGAACCCGGTGGCGAGCTCGAGCGCTCCACGACGGGTCGGCAGCAGCTGGCTGGCAAGCGCGCCGATGCCGACGTAGAGAACGGCGGCGGACACCGTGGCCAACGCCAGGTAGGCCGAGCCGGTGACAGGAAGGCCCCCACCGACGAGACCGATCACCAACCCCAGCCAGAGCACGGCGACGGTGACGCCGACTGCCCCCACGCGGGCCGTGAAGCCCGCTTGCCGAGTGATCGCCCCGGCGGCGACGATCTCCTGCCTGCCTGCGTCCTCCTCGCCACGCAACGCGCGTACGGCGGCGAGAATGCCGAAGAACGCCGCAAACACGGAGAGCAGGCCGGAGACGCGCCAGCTCGCGTACCCGCCGACCGTCTCGAGGTCGTGTGGGGTACCGAAGAACAGACGCGCGGCCTTGTTCTCGCCGAAGCTCTGCGCGAAACGCAGGCGGTCGGCGAGAGTGGGGTAGGTGTTGCGGTAGCCGGCGGTGTTCGCGAGAGCGATGCCGGCGAACAGGAGCGCGAAGCTGAGCGTGCGCACGCGTGCGTCGCCGAGCGTGCGGAGCGCAAGTGCCCTAGCCGGCCCCAGCCCCATCCTCGCCCGCCCCGTAATGGTGGAGGAAGATCTCTTCCAGCGAGGGCTCGCGGCTCGTCAACCCGACGACCGCCTGGCCGTGAAGCGCCTCGAGCAGCGACGCGATGCCGCCGGCGACCTCGAAGCGGAGCGCGTTCGGCCCGGCACGTTCGACCGTGATCCCGTCCACGGATGCGAGGTCGGGCGCCGGTCCGGCGAACGTCACGTCGACTGTCTGCGACGTCAGATGGCGTAGCTCCTCGAGTGTGCCTTCATCCACGAGCCGGCCCTGGCGGAGAATCCCGACGCGGTCACAGAGCGCCTCCACCTCGCTCAGGATGTGCGAGGAGAGAAACACGGTCTGGCCACGACCTTTCGCCTCGAGTACCGACGCGCGGAACACGACCTCCATCAGCGGGTCGAGCCCGCTCGTCGGCTCGTCCAGAACGAGCAGTTCGGCACGCGTCGCCAACGCCGCAATCAACTGCACCTTCTGCCGGTTTCCCTTCGAGAGCGCGCGTATCTTCTTCCGCTGCTCGAGCTCGAAGCGATCGACGAGGAGCCGCCGATACTCGGCGTCGACCGAGCCGTGCATGCGGCCCAGGAACTCGAGCGTTTCCTCCGCAGTGAGCTGCGGCCACAGGAACGGCTCACCGGCGACGTAGGCGAGGCGCCTGTGCGCCGCCACGGCGTCATGCCAGGCGTCGATCCCAAAGACCGTCGCGCTGCCGGCGGTCGGTCGGTGCAGGCCGAGCACCAGCCGGATCGTCGTCGTCTTCCCGGCCCCGTTGGGGCCCAGGAAGCCGTAGACCTCGCCGGCCCGCAGAACCAGGTCGAGCTGGTCGACCGCAAGCGTGCCGCCATACCGCTTGGTCAGGCCGTGAGCGCGGATCGGGTCGCTCACCACCGCGTCACCGTACCTACGGCCGCAGGCGCTACTACACGGCGCAGGTCGTCGTACGCGAGAGAAAGTGGACGCCGTGGAGACCTTCGAGCGAGAAGCCCTCGGCCGCGCCGGGGGCGACGTCGAGCAGGAACGTGGGCCGGTTCCAGCGCTCGTACTGCTCGACGTCGATGTAGAAGGGGACGCCCGCGACCTCTCCGAGCAGGAGGTCGTTGGGGCCGACGAGCAGCTCGCCCTCGTGGAGGCACAAGGGCGAGCTGCCGTCGCAGCAGCCGCCGGACTGGAAGAGCATCAGCGGGCCGTACCGCTCGCGGAGGAAAGCGAGCTCGGCGAACGCAGGAGCGGTCGCTCTGATCGCTTCCTCCACGGGCGGCGGATCCATCTCAGAACAGCCCCAGCGGCTTCGGGTCGTAGCTGACGAGCAGGCACTTGGTCTGCGTGTAGTGCTCGAGCATCATCTTGTGCGTCTCGCGCCCCACGCCGGAGACCTTGTAGCCGCCGAAGGCGGCGTGCGCCGGGTAGAGGTGGTAGCAGTTCGTCCACACTCGGCCCGCCTTGATCGCGCGGCCCAGCCGATAGGCCTTGCTCGTATCGCGCGTCCAGACGCCTGCACCGAGTCCGTACATCGTGTCGTTGGCGATCTCGAGCGCCTCCGCCTCGTTGCGGAACGTCGTCACGGCGAGCACCGGGCCGAAGATCTCCTCTTGGAAGATCCGCATGTCATTCGTGCCCTTGAAGACGGTCGGCTCGAAGTAGTAGCCGCCCTCCAGCTCGCCGCCGAGGTGCGCCCGCTCGCCGCCGAGTAGGAGCTCGGCGCCTTCGTCGATGCCGATCTGAACGTAGTTCTCGATCTTCTCGAGCTGCGCGGTCGAGACCTGGGCGCCGATCTGCGTGGACAGATCGAGCGGACTACCCTGCGTGATCGCGGCGATCCGCTCGAGCGCTCGACTCATGAACTCGTCGTAGATCGAGTCCTCGATCAATGCCCGGGAGGGGCAGGTACAGACCTCGCCCTTGTTGAAGGCGTAGAGCACGAGCCCTTCGACCGCCTTGTCGAGAAACTCGTCGTCGACGGCCATCACGTCGGCGAAGAAGATGTTGGGCGACTTGCCGCCCAGCTCCGTCGTCGAGGGGATGATGTTCTGGGCGGCGTACTGCATGATCAGCCGTCCGGTCGCGGTCTCGCCGGTGAAGGCGATCTTGGCGATCCGCTTGTTCGTCGCCAGCGCCTTGCCGATCTCGGCTCCTGGGCCGTTGACGATGTTGAGCACCCCCGGCGGCAGGATCTCCTCGATCAGCTCGGCGAGCTTGAGGATCGACCACGGCGTCGGGCTAGCCGGCTTGATCACGGTGCAGTTGCCGGCGGCGAGCGCCGGGGCGATCTTCCACGCGGCCATCAGCAGCGGGAAGTTGAACGGGATGATCTGGCCCACGACACCGAGCGGCTCGTGGAAGTGGTAGGCGACCGTGTTCTTGTCGATCTCGGAGATCCCGCCCTCTTCGGCCCTGATCACCGACGCGAAGTACCGGAAGTGGTCGGCAGCGAGCGGGACGTCCGCGTTCAGCGTCTCCCGCACCGGCTTGCCGTTGTCCCAGCTCTCTGCGACCGCGAGCAGCTCGCGGTGCTCCTCGATCGCGTCCGCGACCAGGTTCAGAATCCGCGACCGCTCGCTGATCGACGTCTCGCCCCACAGGTCCTTGGCTGCGTGAGCAGCATCCAGGGCCAGCTCGATGTCCTCGGCGGTGGAGAGCGGCACCTCCGTGAACGGCGCGCCCGTAGCGGGCGTGAGGTTCTCGGCGTACCGTCCCTCGATCGGCGGGACCCAGTGGCCTCCGACGAAGTTCTCGTAGCGCGGCTTGAGCCCGACGGGGCTTCCCGCCTCGCCCGGAGCCGCGTAGGTCGATCTCTGCTCGATAGTTGTCATCACGTCTCTCCTTTCAAGTCACCCCTCCGGAGCGGTCACGGTTGGAAGACGACGCGTGCGGTGATGCTAACCATGAGCCACCTCCTGATCGCCAGTTGCCGAAGCGCCTTACAGATCCACTATCGCCACGCGCACGACGCTCGCCATCGGTGGGATCGCGGATGTTCGGTTCGGCTTACCCGGCGTTCTGGAGGTCGCCTGCGGCCCGAGGTGAGGACCGGAGTCCAGCTCCCGTCCACGGGATGTCTGCTCGTCGTCGCTCACGACGATTCGGGACGCGGGCCAGCCCGCACCCCCGGGCTCGACGCCGACGGAGCTGATCCGTCGGCGTCGAACAGTCGCGTTCACCGCTCGCTGGTGGAGCGCGCCGCGGGCGCTTCGAATCGGGTGACCCACGTGCTCGTGACGTCACGGTGGAAGGCGGAGACTGCGTTCCAGGCCGTTTTCGCGATCCTGTTCGCGCGGCGCCGACGCGCTTCCGCCCTGGCGCGCAGGACCTCGGCGCGCATCTGCGCCTCGCGGGATCCGGCGCCGTAGGCGCGAGTGAACCTGTGCAGATGACTCGCATACAGATCCATTTCGTGCTCCTTTCGAGGCAGGTGGTGACGGAGGCCAGTTCACAGGGGCGCGGTTGCTGCTCACCCGGAGCCGGGTAAACGACCGGTAGCGCGCGTGCCGGGGCGCGGAGGCGGCCGCTGGAGCACGGCACGTGCGTTACCGGGGCTTTACCGGGCCTGCTACCGAGTGCCAACTGCTGCGGCGTTTGCTCAGGGCACCAGTTCCGGCAAAGGGCCGGAGCAGACACGAAGGAGACCTCCATGAGCGCGATCGCCGAGACGATCCGCAACGGTGTCGATACCGGCCAGCTCTTCGCCACGCTCGACGCCGTCAACGACCAGCCCGACCTCGGCCGCTTCCAGTTTCGGGTCTCGAATCGCTGGATCAACGGCGCTCACAACCAAGGCGTGATCCGCGACTTCTACGGTGCCGGTCAGGAAGACGTGTCCCGCGACTCGGCTTTCGAGGTCGACGCCGGCGAGCCCGCCGTCCTCTGCGGCGCGGACACCGGGCCCAACCCGGCCGAGTACCTGCTCGCCGCCCTCGCCGCGTGCCTCACGACGTCGATCGTCTACATCGCCGCCGCACGCAAGGTGACGCTGACCGAAGTCGAGTCCACGCTCGAAGGAGACATGGACGTACGTGGCGCCCTCGGGCTCTCGGACGAGGTCCGGAACGGCTTCGAGCGGATTCGCGTCACGTTCACCGTCAAGGGCGAGGCGTCACCCGAGAAGCTGCAGGAGCTCGTCGCGCGCGCGCAAAAGCGGTCGGCGGTCTTCGACATGGTGACCAACGGCGTCCCTGTGTCGGTGGAGGCAATCACGCCGTAGGACGCCCAGGGGATGGCGGCAGCTGTACGGCTGTCGCCCGCCACCCCGAGCGCCAGAGGAGGCCACAATGATCGAGCTCCAGGCAGTCACCGGGCGAGGAACAGCCCTCGTCGCGCTCGCCGAGCGGCTCGCCGACGAGATCGGCGCCAGTGCCGCCCGCCACGACCGCGATGGCTCGTACCCGTTCGACAGCATCGCCCGGCTCCAGGCACACGGCTACTTCGCCGCACCCGTGGCCGTCGAGCTCGGCGGGCTCGGTGTCGAGTCCGTCCACGATCTCGTCGTCGCGTCGGCCCGCCTGGCGCGCGGCGACGCCTCGGTCGCCATCGGCGTCAACATGCACCTCGTCGCGGTGCTGAACCTCGTGCGGCGCCGCCGGACCGCGCTCGCTGCCGGCAACACGAAGCGAGCAGAGGCGTTCGAGGCCACGCTCCGCACCCTCGTCCGCGACAGGGCGATCCTGGCGGCGGCGATCAGCGAGCTTGGCCAGGACATCACCAGGCCGGCCACCGTGGCGGCACGTACCGACACGGGCTGGATCGTGACCGGGCACAAGGTCTTCTGCACGATGGCGCCCGCCGCGACCGTCCTGTACACGGCGGTCACCTTCCTGGACGACCACGGCGTGGAGAGGTACGGCTACGCAATGGTGCCGGTCGACGCGCCCGGCGTCACCGTGCACGACGACTGGGACGCCCTTGGCATGCGGGCGTCCGGCAGCCACTCGATCACCTTCGAGGCCGTGGAGCTGCCGCCGTCTGCGCTCCGTGGCGGCTTTCCGGTCGGCGAGGCCAGCCCCTACATCGAGCGCAACCTCACCGCGGGGCTCTTCCATGCTGCCGCCTCGCTCGGCATCGCCGAGAGCTCCCACGGAGTCGCCGCTGCTGGGCTCGCACGGCGCAACGGAAACGCCGATGGCCGCTCGAGGATGCTGATCGCCGCGAACGCGATCGACCTGTCCGCGAGCCGGGGATCACTGTCCCGCGCGGCACAGCTGATCGACGGTCACTACGCAGCCTGTCTCGTGGACGACGGCACGGACCAGCAGCTCGCGGACCTCTTCGCCGAGGCGCAGGCTGCGAAGACGTTCGTCAACGAGGCCTCCACGCGTGTCGTGGATCGCGCGCTGGCCGTGTCCGGCGGCGCCGGCTACGTCAACGGCAGCCCGCTCGCACGGGCGTATCGCGACGTGCGCGCAGGAGCCTTTATGCATCCGCTCGGCGCCAACCGGGCCTTCGACTACCTCGCGGGCGCCGCCCTCGGGGAGGCGCCTGCGCTGCGATGAGACCCGCACGCCGTACCGAGACCGTCGTGGTCGGGGCCGGGCAAGCGGGCCTCGCCCTGAGCTGGCACCTCACCCGTGCTGGTCACGCGCACGTGGTGCTCGAGCGTGGCCGCATCGGGGAGCGCTGGCGCTCCGAGCGCTGGGAGTCCCTCTCGCTGCTCACCCCCAATTGGGCCAACCGCCTACCGGGACAGGAGCCCGACCCCGATCCCGATCGCTTCTCCGGCGGCCGCGTGTTCGCCAGCGGGCTCGACCGATACGCCTCCTCGTTCGGAGCACCCGTGGTCGAAGGCGCGACCGTCCTGCGTGTCGCTGACGATGACTGGGGATTCCTCGTCGAGACCGATGCCGGCGCCTGGAGGAGCGGCAGCGTGGTCATCGCCACCGGGGACTGCGACGTCCCCTACCTCCCCACCGCATCCGCCGGGACGCCCGCCTGGGTCGCCTCGCTCCATGCCTCGTCGTACCGCGCACCGCACATGCTGCCGAACGGAGGGGTTCTCGTCGTCGGCGCCGGCCCTTCGGGCCAGCAACTCGCGCTGGAGCTCACCCAGGCCGGGCGCGACGTGACGATCGCGGTCGGTCGCCACGCGCGCCTGCCGCGCCGCTATCGCGGTCGCGACATCTGGGAGTGGCTCGCCGCGCTCGGCGATCTCGATGCCACACTCGATGACGTCGCGAACGCCGAGGCGGCGCGCCGAACACCCAGCCTCGCGCTCAGCGGAGCACGAGGCGGCGAGCGGCTCGACCTCGGCGTTCTCGGGACTGCAGGAGTCCGTGTCACAGGTCGGCTGCGCGGGTTCGCCGGCCGGCACGCGCTCTTCGACGACAACCTGGGACGGGACATGGCGGAGACCGAGGGGCGCATGCGCCGTGTGCTCGGGCGGATCGACGATCACATCGACGCCCGCGCGGTCGATGCGCCGCCCATCGAGGAGGTGCCGACCATCGAGCCGATCGCACCACCCGCGTCACTCGACCTCCAGGCGGGCGGCATCGGGACCGTGCTCTGGGCGACGGGCTACCGGCGCAGCTATCCGTGGCTCGACGTCCCGGCGCTCGACGCCGGAGGAGAGCTCGTCCATCAACGTGGCGTTACCCCCACACGGGGCCTTTACGTCCTGGGCCTGAAGTTCCAGCGGCGACGCAGCTCGCACTTCATCGGCGGAGTCGGAGCAGACGCCGAGCTCCTGACACGCGAGATCCTGGCACTAGCCGATCGGCCTGCGCACCGACGCGCCGCTTGAACCGGACGAACGCGCGCATCGCCCGCCATGCGCTGCACGAGCGCGAGGTTCGCGCCGCCCCACATCTCCTCCGACTCACGGCCCCGCCGGTGAAGATGGCATCGGTGTCGATGCACGCCAGGCGCCGCCGAAGTTCAGACGTCCACGTGGACCTAGAGGCTTGGTTCAGGTGAGCGGTGTGAAGGGTCGGAGCTCGTCCTGGCCGGGCTGGACGATCCCGACGTGTGACTCCGGGACCTCGTTCCAGACTCCCGGGAGGTCGCCGAGCGGCTCGGAGACCACGACGCGGCTCTCGTCCGACAGGCCGGCGAGCTCGCTGTCGGGGTAGAGGGCCTTCAGGGTGTCCATGCGCGTGCTGAAGTAGAGCGACCGCGAGTCTCCCTCGCTCGAGTAGCGGAACGCCCACAGGGTGCTGCCGTTGCTCGTGCCGATGGTCATCTGGATCGGGTGCTCGACGCCGTGGCGACGCCCGGTCTCCTCGACGAAACCGACCATTCGCTCGACGGCGGTGACGGGGTCGTCCTCCAGCCCGAACGTGAGCGCGAGATAGAACATCACCTCGGAGTCGGTTGTGCCTTCGATCGACGTGTACAGCGAGTCGTCGACGGCGAGCACGAGCTCCCGCTTCACGCTCGCGAACTCGCGTATCAGGCCGTTGTGCATCCACAGCCACGACCCGTGGCGGAACGGATGTGTGTTCGTCTCCTGGATCGCCGTGCCCGTCGACGCGCGGATGTGCGCGAGGAAGAGCGGCGAGGAGATGCCGGCGGCGAGCTCGCGGAGGTTGCGGTCGTTCCAGGCCGGGTGGGTGCTGCGATAGAGCCTCGGCGGCTCGCCTTCCTCGTACCAGCCGACCCCGAAGCCGTCACCGTTCGTCGTCGTCGCCCCGAGCCGGGAGTGGAGGCTCTGGTCGATCAGCGAGCGGTCGCGCTTGAGGAGCAGCTGCTCCAGCTTGATCGGCGACCCCGAGTACGCGAGCCAGCGGCACATCAGCTGTCGGTCACGGTGCCGAGACCGGGCGTGGCCGCACCCGGGCCTCTCGCGCTTTTCCAGACGAAATCGAGGATCACGGCGAGCACGAGGATGCCCACGATAGCCGCGAACGTTTCCGGTGCGTTGCGCACCGTGTCGACGGTGAAGAAGACGAGGACGATCGCCGTCGCGGCCACGCCGAGGAGGACGATCGGGGTGAGAGCGCCGGTCTCCGCGCGCAGCCGGTACGCGGCGAGGCCGACGAGCAGGAAGATCATCAGCGAGCAGGCGCTGCCGACCGACGCGATCGCCGACAGGTCGACGACGTTGGAGACGACGAGCACGAGGGCGGCGGTGATGAGTAACCCCGCATGCCGCCCGAGCCGCGAGTCGCGGCCGAAGAACGGCGGGAACTGCCCCACCTCGGCCAACATCCCCGTCAGGCCGCCGGACGCGTAGAGCGTCGCGTTCACCGACGACGCCGTCGCCAGCAGCGCCGCGACCGCCATCATCACGAAACCCGCGTCCCCCAGCGCCGGGCGGGCTGCCTCCGCGATCGCCGTCTCACCGTAACCGATGGCCTCGTCGACCGTCAGCGTCCCGAAGACGCCGAGGGCGATCAGGATGTACAGCGCCGTGGTGACGCCGAGCGCGAGGTACATGGCTCGCGGCAGCTCGCGAGCCGGGTCACGCAGGTCCCCGACGGCAAACGTAATCACGCTGAAGCCGAGGTAGGCGAAGAAGGTGAGCGCCACGCTGGCGACGATGTCCGCGAAGGACGGGTAGCCGCTGAACGCGAGCAGATCGAAGTCGATGTCGACGATCGTCACCGCGATGAAGACGGCGAACACGGCGAGCAGCACGATGACGATCAGCGACTGGGCCTTGTCGACGATGCGCGACCCGACCACGTTGATCGCCGCCATGGCGAGGACGATCGCCGACGTGAAGACGTTGTCCCACCCCGCCGACGCGTTGTCCCCGATGAAGAGCGATGTCGCGTAGCTCCCGAAGGCCACGGCCACCATCGAACACACGATCACGATCGCCGCGAAGTAGCCGAGCCAGGACGCAATGCCGACCAGCCGACCGTTGCCGAAGCCCTCGAGCAGATACGCGATCAGCCCTCCCGAGGACGGGTAGCGCACGCCGAGCTTGACCACGGTGTAGCCCAGCAATGCGGCGACGACACCGGCGAGCAGGAACGACAGCCAGACGGCGGCTCCGGCGACCACCGCAGCCTCGCCGAGCAGCGCGAAGATCCCGGCGCCGACCATGACGCCGATGCCGAGGAAGGCGGCGCCGCGAACGCTCACGTTACGGCGTGGTCGTCGTCGGTACGGGCGGCGCGGGCACCTGGTCGCCGAAGAACAGCCACGATGACGATGCCGACGAGGGCGGTTACGATCCAGCAGATCTGCAGCGGGAACTGGAAGGAGTGGTCGATGACGCGCTTGCCGAGGTTGGTCGTTCCATCGATGCCGCCCGCGGCCCCCATCGCCGCCGCGGCCGAGATCACCGCGTCGGCGCCGGCTACATGATCGCGATGTGGACCGCGGTCGTCGGTGTGCTCTTCCTCCTCCGGCGGCTCTCCCGGATCGAGGCCGAACACGAAGACGAGCACGAGCGTGCCGACGCCGCCCCAGAGCTCGAGACCGATGCCGCCCGAGCGCACGCCGAGCGCGATGAACCCGATGACGACGAGCCCCTCGAGTGCAACCAGGATTCAGTCGGTCGTGCTCACCTAGTGGTGTCTCCGGGAAGTTCGGTGCTGCCTGGCCGAGCGAAAAACCGAGCAGCGCTAGGACGCAGGGAGCCCCCATACCTGAAGGTATGGGGGCGACCGAGGACGACGCGATGCGAAGCGTTTGCAGCCGGCCTCGCGGTGCCGTACTTCCCGGAGCCACCACTAGGTCGTCTCCTCCCGCAGCTGCTGACAGGTGCTCGACTCCTGCAGCGCGTCCGCGAGCTCCGGATCGACGCGAACGATCTCGGTGATCGTCTGTACGCCGCTGGTCAAAGCAGCCGCGATCGCGCGCGCGGCGCCCGCGAGCTGGTCGACCGACCCCTCGATCGAGTCGGCCTCCTCGTCGAGCGAGTCCTGCGCGTCCTCGAGGAGTTCTTCGGGACGTATCCGGTGGTAGCTGCGCGGTCGGTCGAAGTCCTCGCTGCGACGGCAGCCGCGCCCAAGGCGCTCAAGCCATTCATTCCGCTTGGCGCGGATCTTTCGATCTTTCGAGACGACGTGAAGGCATTCTCGGGTAGTAGCGGGTACATACACGGGCAGACTGGTCTGCCGTTCGAGCTTCCAGCCAGCACCAACACGGCGGGAGACGTCAGCTTCCCGAGGATGAATCCGAATGCTCCCCTGCGCGTGGTCTTCGAGGGTTGGTCAGACGACCCAAGCATCGGGAAGCACGGAAGCGTCAGGTACGAGCTGGCTTGGAAGGCTGACGGCAGCCCCGCTTAGCGATCCTTGCCTCGAACTGTCGGGTGGCGGATTATGGGTCGCCTATCCGAGGAAGGGAGGCTTGAGATGTATCGGCACCGGCTACGTCAGCAGATTCTCTACGGACACTTCCGCGAGTACATCGAGATCCTGGAGGCGCTGAACGGCCTTGCCCGCGAGCGCGGGTGGACTGAATCGACGTTGTGGACGCCCACGGTCGGTGCTTCCAATGAGGTCATCGTGGAGACCGAGTACCCCGACCTGGCTACGTTCCAGCGACAGAACGAGGCGTTCTACTCAGACGCTGAGGTCATGAAGCAGGTGCGTCGGCTCAGCGAGCACGTTGTGCAGGGCTCGGTGCACGACGAGCTGATAGAGCAAGCGCCCCACATCGCGTAGGGGCGTGGAGCGGCGCTCAGCAAGTCGCCGGGATAGAACCACACAGGTGCATGCATAAGACGGGCACCGGCGGCACACCGGGCACGTCTGACACAAGTGGCGCGACGTGCCGCAAACGCCCTATTTCAAGTTATTCGAGCGGAAAACCCGCGCTCGCGGGCTTTGCGGTGTGTCCAGTTTGTACCGCCTGAAGGCCCATACAGGTTCGAAACCCGGGTTCGGGCGGCAGGCAACCGCGACTCGTGCTGCAGCCCGATACGTCGCCACAGCGGCCTCTCGCAATCCGAGGCGAGCGTCCGGTTCCGCATGAACGCTCGCCTCAAAGTGAATGGACCTGAGTGGAGGACTTTCAAACCACGACCTTCCAGGACTCCTCCATTCTCTCACGAGCGCTCGTCCAAGAAAGGACCTGCATATCGGCGTTTCTGGTGGGTGGTCTGACGGGCGTCGAGCGTTCGGGACAGTGCGCGACGCGATCATCGAGGTGCTGAGGGAGGCTCCTGAGGGCATGCGGCCCTGTGAGGTGCACGCTGCAGTCGAGCGGCGTCTCGGTGGGCAGGTGTCTCGGCACTCGGTGAACGACATGCTCCGGGTGAGATCGCGGGGCGAGCGGCCACTGTTCGTCAGAACGGGTTACGGCATGTTCGCGCTCGTGGCGTCCCGTGGCTGACCTGTCGCCGTCGCTGTCGGCAGCCGCACCCTCCCGGGAATACCGAGCCCTGGGGGCCCCGGACGGGCCGTTCCGCTCGTCCGGCTCTGTCGGATCACCGTCAGACGGTGTGGGCTCGCCACGGCTCGTGCTCGTGTGCGAGCCAGACAAGCTCGGGGTCGAGCGCGCGCACTCGCAGCTGGCCTTCGGTGTGCGGCTCGTCGAGCTCGCCGAACCAAACCGCCACATCACCGCCGACGACGACCGGACGCCCGCCAGTCTCGACGACGACCACCTGCATGCCGCGTGTGTGGCCCGGCGCCGGGACGAGCCGGAGCCCGGCAAGCAGCTCGAGCTCGCCGTCGACCGGCACGTACCGCACGCCGGGCGCCTCGACCCACTCGCGAATGGTGTAGTCGTCCTCGCTGCGCGCGTCGTCGAGCTCCCGACGCTGGACGTAGATCGGCCTGCCGGCGAAGAGGTGGTTGCCGCCGCAGTGGTCGAAGTGCAGGTGTGTGTTGACGACGATGTCGATGCCGGCGAGGTCGAAGTCCTGCTTGCTCAGTGGACGGAGGCGGGGATCGAGGTCGGCCACCGCCGGGTGCAGCTCCGTCATGCCGGTGTCGACCAGCACGCGCGCATCGGGATGGTCGATGACGTGCACGTAGACCGGCATCCGCTCGCCCTCGGCGAGCAGGTCGGCAACGCAGACCGGCGTGACGGTGATCGAAGCGGGGCCGTTCATTATCTACCGACCACCACCCTCTCGGGGCTTCGGGGCTGTCGACTTGCTCGTCTCGGCGGTGTTCCAGAAGTCCTTGATGACCTCGGTGTCGCCTTCGACTCGTGGGCCGAAGATGAGGACAGTGAGGTTGGCGGCGCCCGCCTCAAGCTGTCTCGTTACTCCTGCGCCGATCCTGACGAGATCATGCGGCGCGAGATCGATGATCTCGTGATCGAGCCGGATCCGGCCGATGCCCTCGACGACGAAGCAGATCTCCTCTGTCTTGAGGTGCTTGTGCGCAAATGCCTCTCGCTGGCCGGCTTTCACGGTGAGATAGTTCATCCCTGTTTGAACGGCACCGAGATCCTCGCGCGGGAAGCGTGCCTCTTGTGTCATCAGCCCATGCGCCGCCGCTGAATCCTTCACCTCGCTGATGTTGATCTTGGTATAGGTGTCCCGGTTCACGAAAGCTCCCTTCTCTGACGTTCCTTGCACGCTCACTTCCGGGCATTCACCGGCGTACGAGCGAATGTGACGTGCACTGTGCTGCTCTCGGCGGTCTCGGTGTGTACCTGGTAGCCGTCCTCGAAGCCGCGGAGGTCGTCCCACAGGTTGATCCCGCGACCGAGGAGAATGGGCGAGATCGCGACATGTAACTGGTCGACGAGACCGGCCTTCAGGAACTCTCGCACGGTGCTGACGCCGCCTCCGACTCGCACGTCCTTTCCGCCGGCGGCAGCGGTGGCCTGCGCGAGGACCTCCGGCGGAGTCGCCGTGACGAAGTGGAACGTCGTGCCACCGGCCATTTCGATCGACTCGAGCTTGCGATGGGTGAGTACGAACACTGGCACGCGAAATGGCGGCTCGTCGCCCCACCAGCCCTTCCAGTTCGGGTCGTCAGGAAATGTGTGGAATCCGAACATGCCGGCACCCATGATCTCGGCGCCGACGCCGTCGAAGTAGGCCGCTGCGTACTTGTCGTCGACGCCGGTCGTGCCCTCGCCCGACGTGTCGTGGAGGACCCGCTCGCGGAACGTGCGCGTGGCGACATAGGCCGCGGTGAGCTTGTTCCAGTCCTCCCCGAGCGGATTGTCCGGCGTGCCGCCTTCGGTCGTGGCGTAGCCGTCCAGCGAGACGTTCAGGTCGACTCGTACGCCCATGCCAGCCTCCTTTCATAGTGGTTGTTATTTGCAAGCACTATGGTACGCTGGCGACGCGAGATCGTCAAGGAGTCAAACGGTGAAACAGCCACGCTCGGGGTGCCCGATCAACGCCGCGGTCGAGGCGCTCGGTGACCACTGGTCGCTGCTCGTGCTGCGCGATCTGATCTTCGGTGACCGCCGCTACTTTCGTGAGCTGCAGGCCGGCTCGATCGAAGGCATAGCGTCCAACATCCTGGCCGACCGGCTCAAGAAGCTTGTCGCTGCCGGCATCCTGAGCCGCGAAGACGCGGCACGAGGCTCACGGGCTCGCTACAGCCTCACCGAAGCCGGCATCCAGACACTGCCGATCATCTTCGCGCTCGGCAACTGGGGCCTCGACTGGCGCAACGGCACCCAAGAACTCCGCATTCGCCAGGAACTCATGCGCCACGAAGGCCAGCACTTCATCGAAGAATTCATGGACGAACTGCGCAGCCATCACCTCGGCCAGGCTCCCGCGAAACGACAGGGTCCCGGCCCGCTCGAGCGCCTGTCGGCGGCCTACAAGCAAGCAACCCGCGGACTCGACTGATCTCTTGGCGCGGCGCAAACATCAGCAACGATAGATCTCGCTGACCGGACATCGTCCGCAGCGGACACGGACCGCCGCCCGCGTCAATCTCGCACACGACACGTCCTGCTGAGAGGCGTCCTGCCGTGGAGCGGTGCCGACGCGCGCGTGACCATTGTCTGCGGCGACCGACCCTCAGGCCGGCCCTCACAGGCCGCCGGGTTTGAACGACATCACTTGCCCGCCCGAGCGACCGGACACGAAAAAGCGTCCGCATGCAGGCACTTCGTTGTGAAATCGACGACGAATGGCCCCGGGTGGAGTCGAACCACCGCACGCAGATTCGAAGTCGAGCGAGACCATCTCGCCCGGTTACGGCTCATCCGCTCCATCGCGGCGTTCATGCTCGGACTGCCGCTTGGCCCAACCTGGGTGTTCTCGCCCTGTCTCGGCACATCTCGTTGCCCCAGCTGTTGCCCCACTCGCTCGGAGAGGTCACACCGCAGCCGACGGTCGCCCAAGCTCACGGCGACACCGGTCGAACCGCTACCGCTGGTCCGAATCCTTCGCCTCTACCAAGAAGTAGCCGTGCTGAATGAGCGCCGGGCGATTTCGTCCCAACCAGTTCGCCTGCATCCTGTAGCTGCCAAGCAGCTTCTTCTCGTGCGGTCGAATCACAAGAAGGAGGGTGACGACCACGGTGGTGGCGGCCCAACCGACGGTCGTGAGTGCGTCGAGGGCGAAGCCGCTATCCGCCTGTGTTGCGCCGAGAGAACATAGAGCCATCGCCGCGACTCCAAACTCGGATCCGGCACTTCGCCATGGAGATTCGTCCTCTCAGCCTCGTTCGCCGTCTTCCCCCCTGCACTGACCGGTGGAGCCCCTCGGTAGTACCTGTACGCCCAGAGCAAGCCCGGAAGCGCGACGGCCACGATCCCAGCCCAGCGCCAGCCCCACACCAGGGTCATGACGAGCGCATCGAGGCCGAGAGCAAGGATGACCCCGTCCCCGATGGCACTCAGCGGAAGCGCACTCCGTGCGGCCCACCCACCTCGCCTCAGTAAGCCACGCTCGTCAAGCGACGCTCAGTGCCGCTCGGCGATTCTCCTGCGCTGATCTCGATTGCGTCCGGAAGCTCGTCATCGAGGAGATGCACGTACGTGTCCAGCGTGAACGACGCCCGATGATGACCGAGCCACCGCTGGATCGCCTTCGGATTCTCCCCACGCGCGAACAGCAGAGACGCCGCCGTGTGCCTGAGCGTATGCGGCGACACCCACGGCACCCCCGCGACCTCGGCCGCCGTCTTCACCGCCCGGTACACCGTCGAGGCGTTCACCGGGAACACGAACCCTTCGCCCGACCGGTCCTCCCGCCACAGGCCGCCGAGCCGCTCCGCCATCGCCGCCGAGATCCGGACGTCACGACGGCCATGCCGCGACTTCGGCGTATCGACCGAGCCCTTGTAGCGCCGCCGCCGCACCGACACCCGCCGACCCGCCAAGTCAACGTCCTGCCAGCGCAACCCGAGCGCCTCCGAGATCCGGAACCCCGTCGCCGCCAGGAACCCGACGACGAGCGCGTGCTCCGAATCGACCGCGTCGAGCAACGCCTCAAGCTCAACCGGCGTCAGCGCCTTCGCCTTCCGCTCCTCCCCATCCTCGTCCAGCCCCGACGGCCGCGCCACCCGCACCCCCGCCGCCGGATTCCACCGGATCGCGCCCTCCTCGACCGCCGTCGCGAACAGCGCCTTCACCGGGGCGAGCGCCAGCCTGACGCTGTCCGCCGACAGCGGCTTCCCCTTCGGCGACCGCTCCGACTCCACCGTCGCGACGTACCGCTTCACGTCGCGCGGCTCGATCGCCGAGAGCCTCAGCTTCCCGAAGAACGGGATCGCCCGCCGCTCGATCTGCCTCCGGTACTCCGCCAACGTCTCCTCCCGGATCCCGCGGGACGTGCGGCCCCGGTAGCTCACGAGCCAGTCGGCCGCGTACTCGGCGAACGTCACGCGGGACGTCTCGCGGTACTCGCCGCGGTGGACGTCCGCGGTGACTGTGGCCTTCACGGCTCGGGCGGCGGCGAGCGTGGGGACGACGCGCTTGCATTGCCTGCCGTTCGGGTCGCGGTAGACGACCACGTAGTCGTCGCCGCGGGTGAAGATGCCCGGCGTCTTGGTGCGGGCGAGCTTGCGCGTGTCGCGCTTGCTCGTGCCGCCGGGGGACTCGGAGTAGCCTCCGTCACGCATCAGGACCAACCTCCTGTTGCCGTGCCCCCGGAGGCTCCAACCTCGCGGGGGCTTTTGGTCGCCGTCGGCTCGGGATGATCCCCGGCTCGACGACGGATCTAGCTCCAATCGTAGGTCCACCGCACGCAGACTGCAACTTGGACACGCCTACGGGATCCCGCATGCCTACAGCTATTCCGGGCCGTGGGGCAACACTGGGGCAACTGGGTTAGTCGACGCCGCTCGAAGCGATGACAGCCTCTCTGCGCCCTTGAAGGGCTGGGCCTCCGCCGATGTACCACCGCAAAGACCGAACGACTGGGAACCGGTTCCCGTCGCCGCACACGGCTCCTTCGCGGGTGACCACCGCGTGAATGGGCCGTGTCCGTGCGATTCGAATCGATCGTCCTCACGTAGCCGCTCCAGCAGGCCGTGTCCGTGCGATTCGAATCGATCGTCCTCACGTAGCCGCTCCAGCACAACGGACTTACGACGCCTAAGCGGTAGCGCCAGCTGATTCCCCGACTTCGGCCCTGAAGCGAGCGCTGCAGCGAGCTGCTCCTCCAGTGGGATCGCTTCATCCGATCGCGAATCACGGATTCGTGCGTCACGTCGCAACTCCAGCTTTCATGCGCGATCGTGAGGGACGGGGCAATCCTGGGGCGACGCGATTGAGGCCGACGAACGCTTCAAGTTCGGCACGAGAGAGCAGGACTCGCGATCCGTCTTTGTGCCGTGTGAGTCGTCCCGCGCTGAGGAGGTCATAGATCCTTTGGCGACTGCATCGCAGCCAGTCGGCAGCCTCTCGCACTGTCATGAGGGGCGAGCACGGTACCTCGTGCGTGCTGAGACGCTCAAGCACTCGGGCTACCGCGATGTCGACGAGCTGATCCATGGGCACCTCAACCCGTAGTGAGCAGGAGCCGTCTGGAAGTGGCATGCTGCGAAGCTGGGTTCGTTGGGCCGCGTTCACGCGTGACCGTCGCGGAAGGAGGCGGGCGGGTTGTGCGCGTCCTCCATGCAGTCGCGGAAGTGATCGTGCCATGAACCCTCTGCCTCGATCTCGAAGCGTGCCTTGCAGCCAGCACACTCAACGGTGCCCTCATGCGAATCGTCCGTCTGTGATGACGGATGAAGGATGTTGACGGCATGTTCGGAAACCTCCGTTTCACCCGCGTGCGTGAGGGGAGTTACCGAAACACCCCCTCTTCCGTCATCTGCTTCGTTGCTGTCATCACTCAGTTCGCGGAGGCTGATGCCCTGGTAGGTGCGGTTGCGGCCAGGTTTCGGCTGTATTCCGCGCTTCTTCAGCTGTCGGCCGAGGACGCTGTTGGCTAGGGGCTTCTCGCCCACGGCCTCGCAGAACTCCTCGTAGGCAGCGAACAACTCCTTCGTGACAACAAACCCGCGGAGGGCGCAGCGTTCTTCGATGAACGCTCCGAGGGTGTCTTCTTCGGCCCGGTATTCGCGGGTGGCAGCCATGACGGTGGCAACGTCGTCGAGTCCTCGCTGCTGCCATTCGAGGCAGCCGTGGACCGCCCAGGTGAGGATGCCCGGGAGTTCCGCTTCGAGCTTCTCAGCGAGGTCGCGATCTTCGCAGCCTTCGAACGAGACGTGAAAGGGGATCAGGCGGATGCGCCGCCAGATCGCGTCGTCGTTGCCGTCTACCTGGGGCTTGTGGTTTGAGACGAGCACGATCTTGAACTGCGGCTTGAACTCGAAGAACTCGCCGTAGAGGAACCGCGCGGCGACGGTGTCGCTGCCCGACAGGTTCTTGACGGTGGCCTCGTCGAGTTTGTGGCCTGCTCCCGATTCGGATGCGATGACGAGACGCGATCGGTGCAGACGCGCGATGTCGTTGCGGGGGCTTCTGTTAGCGCGGCTTCGGGTGAAACTCTCGAACGGGGCGGTGTCGGCCAGGTCGCCGAGAAGCCGCTTGACCGTCTCGACGAGGGTGCTCTTGCCGTTGCAGCCTGCACCGTGGAAGACGAACACGACGTGCTCGCGGCTGTCGCCCGTGAGCATGTAGCCGATGGCGCGACGAACGTAGGCGACGAGTTCGGCGTCGCCGTCGAAGACTTCGAGCAGAAAGCTCCCCCAGCGGGGGCAGGTCGCGTCCGGGTCGTAGTCGATCGCGGTGCCGAGCGAGATCAGGTCGGTCGGCTCGTGCGGCCGGAGCGTTCCGGTGCGGAGGTCGAGGGTGCCGTTGCCGCAGGCAAGCAGGAACGGGTTACGGTCGAGGTCGTCGGCCGCGAGAGCTAACCCGGGTTCGCTGGCGGCGACATCGAGCATGGCTCGAAGCCGGGGCTCATGCTGGCTCCTGGTCGCCCACTTCGTCGCGTCGTCGTCACCGAACGCCCGCCGCCAGAGTTCCCGGGCGGTGTCCTTTGCTGCCCGCTCCGCGTGCCCGGTGGTGTCGCGCCGCCAGCGGCCTTCTGCCCACACGTACCAGCTCCGGCGCTCCTTGATGTGACGAAGCTGGTCGCCGTGCATCTGGGCGAACAGAGCGGCGTTCGCCATATCTGTATGAGCGGCGCTCGAGGAGCCGTTCACTCCCGTGTGAGGTTCCGCCTGGGTTACGGCCTTGACTGCCTTTGGCTTCTCAGGCGCGCTTCGGGGCCAACTCCTCCCGGCTTCGAGGCCCGACCGCATAGTGCGGATCGCTTCCGCCTGTGGCAAGCCGCAGGCGAGGGCCGCCTGCACGAGCGCCTCCTCGGCGTCACCCTCGACGAGTTCGCCGCCCGCCGCCAACTGGCCCAGTGCGAACGCTGCCTCGTTCAGCCGGTTGTTGCGCCCGCCCTCGGCAGCACCCCGCACGGCGTTCGCCTCAGCGTCGAGTGCGGCGTGCCCGTAAGCGCTCGTGCTCGCCGCGAGCATGCGCGAAGTCGCGGGGCTCGACGCAGGATCGGTACGTGTCAACGCCGCGACTAGCCACGGGGGCGCGTCAGCGATCTCGCCGGTGTTCTCCCACCGGTAAGCGCCGGTGCCGTTCGTTGACGGGGCGACGACGATGTAGCCCCGCTCCCCCGCCCGAACGTCGATCCCAACGGGGCTGCCGATACCCTTCGTGGAGTTCCCGATCCTCACGTACGCCGGGACGCGGAACAGCAGGTGCCTGCCGCCCCTCGGCGTTGATTGCGACCTCGTCTCCGGTAGATCCCCGAACTCCGCGACGAGCGCCGCAAGGTCGCCGCCAGGGTCTACATCGATCACAACGAGGCCGTCGCAGCGTATCGCCACGCTCGCGTCAGGGTGTTGCGCCCACCACCCCCGAATCGTGGCTGCGTCCGTCGTCGCGTCCGACAACCCGTGCGGCACCAGCGCGGTCAATGGCTCCTTGCCACCCGGGACCACCGGCAGCACCGGATGCCCGGCGGCCCCGTACCCCAGAGCCGCGTCGCGGTGGCTTGTGGTCTCGACTGACTCACCCTCGCGCACCTCGACGATGAGGCCGGACGTCACCATTGCGTCGAGCGTCTTGGACGTCGCAACGCCATCAGACGTCCTCTCCGCGGTGCGAACCCGGGTTCGCGATCGTGCGCGGGACTCGCTCCTCGCGGCCCCGCTCGATGTAGTCGCGCAGATCGTTGGGGAGGAACCGTCGTCGGGAGCCAATGCGGACGGGGACGAGTTCGCCGCGGCGGATGATGCGTTCGAGCGTTGGCCTTGAGACGGCCAGCACCGCGGCGGCTTCGCGCACTGTGAGGAGCCGGTCGAGCGTCGTCACGCCCTCGCCGTAATCTTCCCCTCGTGCTTCGCGACGATCGATCACGAGACGAATCGTTGCACCCGCCGGCGGGTGGAAATGCACCTCGGGACAACGTTTCGAACTCCCCCTCGTGGCGCTGGATAATGGTGAACTCTGCGGGGCTGCTGTTCTCTCGCGAGCCCGCTCCCGGGGTGCGCCAACAGGCCGTCGTTGCTGATCCCGACGGGCGTCCCACGCTGCGAGAGTTCACGGTCACCGGCAACTTGAACGCGGAGGCGCTCACGGCCGGGTACGCCGACCTGGTGCGCGTGGTCAATGAAACCCTCGACCGGCTCGCCGGCCTTCTCGCCGGCGATGACCCCGCTACAGGTCGCCGCGGCAGCCCAGTGCTCGACATCATCGGTCTCAGAGGCAACATCCAGAAACGCTCCACGAGCAGCTGGTGCGACTGTCGGCTCTCCCAACTGGCACAAGACGTCGTCAAGCTCGGCATCAACGAGGCGGCCGAGAAGAACGACTACTCGACGAGGCGAGTGCAGCAGCTAATGCGCGACGCGAGCAACCGATCGCTCGTGACGATCGAGACCCACCTCGGCCGCGCCAACGTCTACCGACCCACGGCAAGGTGCGACGAACTCGCGAATGACCCCGCCCACCCGCTCCAAGAACTCATGAACGAGTGCGGACCCCGCGATCCCGATCACCCCGCGTCAGGCGCCGAACGACCGGCACCTCGGGCCTAAGATCGGTGCTCGCTCCGCGAGTGGCAACGGAACAAAGTGACTCGTCATTGTGGCCCCTTGCGCCTGCGACAACGGGCTGCGTCGAGGCCGACCAACTATTCAGTCGAGCGATTGTCTTCACTCCGTTTGAAGAGGTAGTAGCCGACGACGGTTCCCTTCACAGCGACGTTCTGTCCGGATGCGAGGAACTTGTCGCGGCTCTCGGATCCAAGCTCGTGGAAGACGAAGCAACCGTTCACGAGATCCCATCCCTCGGCGCAGACAGCGTTGAGGACCGCCGAGGGATCCGTTGTCTGGGTCGACGTCTTTGCACCGACCATCGGCACAACAGCCGCCGTCGTTTCCTTGACGTCGAGGTGGTACTGGAAGAGCTTGTCTCCACGCTCAAAGGCTGCACGGGCTCTACCGACTGGGCTGGCAGGGAACTCTCGGGCCGCACGCTTCTTCGCCCTGATTCGCTCCTCCTCCGCTACAGCCATGTCACGAGCCTGTCTCTGTGCTGCCTTAGCTTGCTGCCGCTCGGCTCTCGCTCGGTCGCGAGCTAGCTTGTCATCCTCGGTGGATCGTTTGAAGACCATCGCCATTACAGACCACCTCTCGGCCTGGGTAGCACAGACCAGTCCGTGCACCACGTCTCTATCGCCCGACGGGGCCGGACTACAGCCGACCACACCCTGAGTCTTGTCTCGGAATGCACGCCCCGTGTATCGACTCAAGGAGCCACAACAACTCCCCCCGGAAGGGGTAGCCCCCGCGAGTGACGCAGGACTAGAGGCTGATACCGAGTACTGGATCGTCGATACAAATGGAAGGTCTGCTGCTATTGGCGGTTCTCCTCGGGATCTACTTTCTCCCGACAATTGTGGCCTGGCAGCGCAAGGTGCCCAACACTGGATCCATCGCCGTCATCAACCTGTTCCTGGGGTGGACTCTCATCGGATGGGTCGTTGCCCTGGCGATGGCAGTTCGGACTATTCCCCGCGCGGAAGAGCAGGTCACCGCTCCGGCGGTGAGCCGAAAGCCCAAGGGAATCCCGGCGAAGGCAGGAGAGTCAAAGCCGCGTGGCAACACCGTGAGCCAGATAGGGGAGTTAGCCGACCTCCACGACCGTGGCGTTCTCACAGACGACGAGTACGGCGCAGCGAAGACTCGCTTGCTCAACCGCTGAGCCAGCGGGGCGTGCCCGCGAGCCGGAGGGCGTGCCACCGAAGACGCCGATCTCGAAATGCGCGCCGTATCTGTTCGTGATCGAGTCCGGCTAGACAAGCCGCTGATTGTCGCCCGTTCCGACCGCGTGGACGGGTGAAGCAGTCGAACCTGATGGCCCGCGTTCTGAAGCCAGCAGCCGTCAAGGCGAACCTGGGCGAGGTCGTGAAGGGAGTCCCCAAATCCTTCGCCGCTGCTTCTACGCGCCTACACGCAGTCCATGAGTCGCCTGCCTCGGCTGGAGCCGTCGATCCATCGGACTTTGCCGATCAGATTCGCAAACTCGCTCAGCTGCGAGATGAGGGCCTGGTCAGCAACGAAGAGTTCGAGGCGAAGCGAGCCGAACTCCTAGCCCGGATGTAGAGCTCCCGCGAAGGGCTGGGCAGCAGAGCGACCCAACCAGATGAACGCGTAGTCCGTTCAGGTGAGCCGCATACAAGGACCGCGCACGGCGGTACGCGAGGTTGTCCCGTAGCTCGTAGAACTTCGTAGACGGCGGTCCCTCCGGCCTCGTCCGCTCCGCGTTGGGAGCGTTCGGGGCGATCCGCCAAAGATCGAAGGAGGAACCGCCGTGGAGAGCAACGTATCGCTCGCGCAGGCGAGCACGGACGAGGTCGTGCTGCCGACGCGCGTGCAGGAGGCGCTCGGGCAGCTGGTGGGCTCGGCGAAGGAGGGGCTGCTCGCGCTCAGCGTCGGCGTCGGGCTCGGCGTGCTGGCCGAGCTGCTGGAGGAGGAGGTCGACGAGGTCGTCGGGCCGAAGGGCAAGCACAACCCGGAGCGCGTCGCGGTGCGGCACGGGCACGAGTCGGGCGAGGTGACGCTCGGCGGCCGCCGCGTCCCGGTCGAGCGGCCGCGCGTACGCAGCGCCGATGGCGGCACGAGGTGCGGCTGCAGACCTACGAGCACTTCGCCGACCGCGGACCCGCTCTCGCGGGTCGTGCTCGAGCGGATGCTCGCCGGTGTCTCGACCCGCCGCTACCGGCTTGGTTACGAGCGACGAGTTCTAACCCCGACGCCTACGCGGCACGACGCCCATGAGACTTGGTTCACGGACCCGCCTGCTCAAGCCACCTCGCCCGGTTTCAACGCCAGGCTGGCCAGCTTACGCGCACGAATCTCATCGAGCTCCTTCATTCTCGTGGCGATGTGCCGGTTGAGCGCATCGTCCTCAAACGGGTCGGCCTCCTCGGGCGGCGCCTGCTCAGGAGCTTTTCCCCAGCCCCGGTGCAACAGCTCCCGCACGGCGGCGATCCGGTCCTGATTCCTCGCCGACCGATCGCTCGCGATCTCCAACAGCAGCCCCACAAGCTGACGGGCATCCTGGCCGCACAGCTCGCGCACCGTGCACGCGATGCCTTTGGGTCGCCCGGAGGGGTTGCCGGACTGGCCCTTCGGCCAGGGGCGCAGGTTCTGTGTTCTGTCACTGATCGCAGTGGCCGGCTCACTCATTCGTAGCCTCCATGATGACGCCGCCGTGGGACGAGACGGTATCGCTCGTCGACCGTCTCGGAATCAAGCGCTCGTGCTCGCCGCGAGCATGCGCGAAGGCGCGGGGCTCGACGCAGGATCGGTACGTGTCAACGCCGCGACTAGCCACGGGGGCGCGTCAGCGATCTCGCCGGTGTTCTCCCAGGGCGCTCGCCGAGCTGATGAGCCACCGCCTCGACGATGTCGCAACGTGCTCGACCACCTACCCGAGCGCGACCGGGCCTCCGTCAAGCAGCGGCTGCGCCGGGCGTGGGCGCTCGATGATCACGCCCGCGCGCTCGAGCAGCTGCGCCTTGCGATCGAGCGCGACCTCACCGCTCGCCGTCACCCGACACCGCGCACACCGCGACCAAGGAGGCCGCTACCGTCGCAGCGATGTAAACGATCGCCCCAGGACCGCCGTCACGAAATTCCACGCGACCGGGACATCCCCTCGTCTCGCTGCTGGACGCGCTCGCGGTCGAACAGGCCGTGGACGTTGGGTCACCCGAGGGCCGCAAGCCGCTCAGCAACTTTGATTCCAGGCCCTCCCTGGACGTTTCCCTCGCCCTCGTCGTGACGGTCAGCGGTTCGCGGACTTCCTCGGTCGCTGCGTAGCCGCTCGAAGGCACCGATGTCGACGAAGACCGCCCGACTGCCCTCGAACTGCACGTTGTAGGGCGTCGAGTCCTTGAGGACGAGGTCGTGCTCGAGCGCGGCGAGGAGGAGGTCGAGCTGGAGCAGCGCGGCGTCCTTCAGCATCGAGAACGTCCACTCGTAAGGGTAGGAGACGAACGGGATCCGCTCGTGCCGAAGGACGGCCGCCGCGTCCGTGGGCAGCAGCCCCGCCGGGGCCGGGACGTCGACCCGTTCGGTCGGCACGATGCGCGGATCGTCGAGGAGCCCGGTCGCGGCGAGCGCCGCGAAGTCGGCGAGTCCTTCCTTCGAGAGCGCGCGGTAGACCCCGCCGTCGGAGTAGAAGACCCGGCTCTCGGGATCGCGAAACGACCCAGGCTCGAGCCGGGGCGAGTTCATCGCGCCGGAGCGCGCAGTCTCACCGGCCCGAGGCGCCCGGCTCCGGCTCGTCTCGCCTGATGTGGAGGAACCTCAGGATCCGCCGCCAGAAGAGCTTGAGCGCCACGGCGGCAGCCGCGAGCCCGCCACCGATCATCTGGAGGATGAGTGCGGCGCTACCGGGATCGAGGTACGAAAGCGGAGTACGCATTACCTACAGCTAAGCAGCGGCGGATGAATTGACCATGAAAGCGTTTCGGCGCCTCCGTCCGAACCGAGGCGACTCCCCACTTCACGAAGGTGGCACCCCATCTGGGTACCCGACGTCTGGGGTGACGATTCAATCGCGGGGATCGAGGGCCCGTAAGACTTCACGTCACGGCGAAGTAGATGCTGCAGGCGAGACCGAACAAAAGCGACCAGATCGCGAACGGGATCAGCGTTCGTGTCTCGAAGTAGCGCATCAGGAACCGAACCGAGACGTACGCGGCGAGGGCGGCAGCGAGAGCCGCGACGATCGCCTGGCCGCGGATGCCGTTCCCCTCAGGCCCGAGCAGCTCGGGAAGCTTGAGGGCCGCCGCTGCGTTGGTCGTAGCCGGTCTCGCCGTGGTGGCGCTGGTGACGTTTCGCAAGAGCGCGAGAGCCGGCCTCCGGATGATCTGGAGGCTCATCTAGCCGGGGCCTCCGGGTTGACGGCGGTGCTACCGCACCACGGCCATGAGTTTCACGTAGCCGCCGGTTGTCCCTGCGCGCCCGCCGTCTGCTTGCGCATGGCGGCCATCTCGGCTCGGCGGCCGGCGGTCAGCTCGCCGACGATGATCTGGATCGACGCGACGATCGGGACGGCGATGATCGCGCCCACGGCGCCCAGCAACGTGCCGAAGACGAGCACGCTCGCGACGACGAGGAACCCCGACACGTTCGCGGCCTTGCCCAGGATCGTCGGCTGGAGCACGTAGTTCTCGAACTGCTGGTAGACGAGGACGATCACGAGCATGATCACCGCCGCTGTCACGCCCTGCGTCAGCGCGGCGAGCACGAGGATCACACCCGCGATCGTCGCGCCCACCATCGGGATCAGGTCGAGGAAGCCCGCGATCAGGCCGAGTGCGAGGGGGAACGGCGCCCCGAGCGCCCATGCCGAGAGGCCGTAGATCGTCCCGCAGATGATCGAGATCGCGATGTTGCCCAGCATGGTCCTCGAGACGGCACTGATGATGGACGGCATGATCCGCTGGAAGCGAGTCGATCCGGACGGGTCGAGAAGGCTGTCGATCGCGCCGGAGAGACGCGGAAGGTCGATGAGCAGGAACAGGGTCATGAAGATCCCGGTAACGGCGGCGAGAATCGCGCCGAACCCGGAGAGCGTGGCGCCGAGCACCCCGGTTGCAGCGCTGCCGATCGCCTGGGCGGCCTGCTTCACGTGCCCCTGAGCCTGCTCGGGCGCCTGGCTGTGCTGATCGATCCAGGAACCGATCGACGAGTCTCGGATCTGCTGCACGATCGAGGGCAGGTGGTCGACCAGGTCACGGCATTGCTGGACGAAGGGGTCGACGAGCACCACGACGAAGACCACCGCCAGCACCGTGATCCCGAGCACGATGATCGTCGCTGCCGCCCCTCGGCCTAGCCCGAACTTGCGCTGCGCGAGCGCCACGACCGGGTCGAGGACGAGTGCCAGGAACAATGCGATGAACAGCGTCAGGAACGCTGCGCGCACGGCGACGAACGCCCAGGCGACACCGACGATGAGGGCCGCGAGGAGCATCGTGGTGAGCGTGATGTTGATGTTGAGCGCCCGGCCTGATCGCACGGCGGTGCTCGTTTGCTCTTCCGACATGGTCCGACCCTCCTGAGTGAGATGGTGGTGCTATGAGTCCTTACGGTCCCTGAGGCTGGCGCGGGCGCTGCCGTAGATGACCTTTCCGATCACGGCGACGAGGGTGAGATCGAGCACCATCTGCAGCGTCACGACGATCCGTGCCTCGTCGGTCCTGGCGCTGATGTCTCCGAATCCGACGGTGGAGAGGATGCTGACGGTGAAGTAGAAGGCCGAGCTCCGGTCGACGTGCTCGCTGAAGCTCGCTGGGTCGGCGCTGGAGAGCGAGAGGTAGGCGAGCGAGAAGACGACGACGAAGAGCGTGATGGTCAACACGAGCGCCGTGACCGCGCGCAGCCCCGGGTAGTCCGCGCGCACGATCGCTCTGAGCTGCCAGCCGAGCACGCCGCCGACGACGAGGAGCCCCACGGAGAGCCAGGCGATCGCGCCCACGTCGGTCAGGAGGTGGGCGGGCAGCAGGGCGTAGACGCCGAGCAGCACGATGAGACCGGCCGCGGTTTTGCCGACCGTGAGCGCGACGAGGTGCCGGCGCTTGCCGCGCTCGAGCTCGCGAACCGACGTGGCGCTCACGGCAAGGAATCCACCTGCTAGACTCCGGTCTGCGCGTCGACCCTGCCGTCCGCGATTGCCTGCTGCAGCGCGGCGTAGTCGAGCTCGGTCTGGCCGGCGTACGCGACCGCGAACTCCGCCAGGGCCCCGTCGAACGTCGACGACTTCCCCAGGTACCCGGCGATCAGCGCCGGGTCACCCGTGCGTGCGTGGGCATGGGCGAGCACTCGTCCGCAGGCGTCGGCGTAACGGATCAGCCGCTTGGAGACCGTCTTCGTCAGGTCGGCGGAGACCTTCATGTCGCGCAGCTGGCGCACGTAGAAGTGGTGGCTGTCATCCGGCGAGACCCAGCCGAGCAGCGGGTCGCCTGCCGCCTGCATGAGGCGCTGGCCGACGACCACGCGCTCGCCCGGCTCGGAGAAAGGGTCGTCGAGCGAGACGTGCGGCTCGAGCACCGAGGCGACGGCCGCCTTCACCTGCAGGAACAATGGATCGCCGTCGGCGCTGAGGAAGAGCCCGACGTAGGCGGGCATCCCGACGCTCCCCACGCCGACGACCTTGCGGGCGAAGTCGACGAGCTCGTAGCGGCCGAGCAGCAGCTGGAGGTCGCGGCGCAGCCCGCTCTTGTACGCCTCGCACACACGCCGGACTCCGTCCAGCTCGGCGTCGTCGGTGACCCGGACGACGAGCGGGGGTTTCTCTTTGAGCTGGCGCTTGCCGTCGACGAGGGTGGTCAGCTTGGGAAACGCGCCGACGCTCGTGCGCGTGAGCGCGGCCGCGAGGACCTTGTCGATCTGCCGGTTCGAGACGCCGGCGGATTTCATCAGTTCCGGTGCGGGGACGGAAGACCTCCAGCGGTTCATCACGCCCGCGTCGGCCAGCAGCTGCATCGTCTCGCGATATCCGGCTGCGCCGGCGGTGGCGGCCGCGCGCTCGGAGGACTTCCCGGCGCCGATCTCCCTGCCGGCCAGGACGGCGCTTGCGACCAGGCGCTTGACGTCCCACTCCCAGGGTGCGGGGTAGGTCTCGTCGAAGTCGTTGACGTCGAACACGAGGTTGCCCTGGTCGGTGCCGAATGCTCCGAAGTTGTCCAGGTGCGCGTCGCCGCAGGCCTGGGCGAGCCAGCCGGTCGTCGGGCTCTCCGCGAGGTCGTGCGCCATCACGATCGCCGCGCCACGGTAGAAGGAGAAGGGCGAGGCGGCCATTCGGCCGAAGCGGATCGGGACGAGGCTCGCGATCCGCACGTCGTCCTGGCCCTGCAGCAACGCCACCGGGTCGGGCCGGCCCGCGGCCGGCGTGAACGCCGCGTGCGACGCAAGCGGCGTCGCCTTGCGTGCGGCCTTGCCCTCGGCCCGCCGGTCGCGGCTTCGCTCGTGCACCGTCTGTCGCGCCTGCTCGAGCAGGGACGTCGTGCGAGGTGCCTTTCTCCTGACCTCGGCGGCGCTCTTCTTGCCCTCACCTGCCATGCTGACCTGCTCCCCCCTGGTGTTGACAGGTTAGGCCGCGGTTTTCAAGGAGGCGCCGAACGCGTACTGCCAGAACTCGCGCATGAGCGGTGTCGGCGTCGGCCCCGTCATCTGCACCTGGGTGAGGAGGATGCCGATGGTGCCGCTGGAGGGTGCGATGTGGGCGCTCGTCCCGGTGCCGCCGATCCAGCCGTAGCGGCCGTCTGCTCCGACGGATCCTCCGAAGCCCCAACCGGCCCCCTCGAGGAACACCGTCGACGCGTCACGCTGCTCCTGCGTCAGGTGGTCGGCCGTCATCAGGCCCACCGAAGCCGGCGAGAGCACCCCGCCTCCGTCCGCGAGCAGCATCCGTCCGAAGCGGTGCCAGTCGGTGAGCGTCGAGACAAGGCCGCCGGCGCCCGACGGGAAGATCGGCGGCTCCGTCCAGAGGTCGCCATCGATTGGCGCGAGCTCGGAGGCGTGGTACGGCGGCAGCCGGTCGAGCTTCTCCGCAGGGGCGTGGAAGCCGGTGTCGGTCATCCCCAGCGGATCGAAGATGCGCTCGGCGAGGAACTCGGGTAGCGACGTCCCCGAGACGCGCGCGATCAGCACGCCCTGGATGTCTGAGCAGGTGTTGTAGAGCCACGCCTCGCCGGGCTGGCGGAGCATCGGAACCTGGGCGAGCGTCGCGAGCCACTCGTCCGGCGGCTCGAGCGCTCCGAACACCGGGAGCCTCTGGAAGAGCTCGACCACGGCAGGCAGGGAGAAGTCGGAAGGGAAGCCCCAGCCGGCGCGGAAGGTCAGGACGTCCTCGACGGTGATCGCGCGCACAACACGCACGACGTCATCGATCGGGCTCTCGGGCGTACGCACCACTGGGGGCGACGCCAGCTCGGGCAGCCAGCGGGCGATCGGGTCGTCGAGCGCCACGATCCCTTCGTCGACCAGGAGCATCAGCGCCGCGGCCGTAATCGGCTTCGTCATCGACGCGATGCGCACGATCGAGTCCGCTCCGACGTCCCCGACGGCCCCGATCTCGACGTCGTCACCGCGAGCAACGAGCCCCGCGGCGCCCGGCACGACGCCGCGCCCGAGAGCCTGCTCGAGGAGCTCCGAGAGAGCCGCCATCACGAGCACACACTCTAGAGACGGCTGAAACTCATCTCATCGAGCCAGCGTCGAGTCCTCACGACATTCGCCAATGCGCTGTGGATGTCGTGGCGGCCGGGCGGTTCGAGTGCCACTTCGGATCGGCAGTGCTCGGCGAGGGGCTGCAGCCCGACAACGACCTTGACGTTCTCGCTGTCCTCCAGCGCTGCCCGTCGCGCAAGGAGAGCGCGGCGCTTGCTGACTCGCCGACTGACAGGAGCAGACCGACGAGATCGAGGAGCCGGTCGCCGATCCAGATCCCGCTGTCTGCCGATCCCCGCTGTCAGCCGGGGTTGCGGACGAAGCGGGTTGGAGCACAGTCCTCGTCCGCGAGCGGACGTTACTCGGATCACCGCCACAGGGCTAGGCCGGCGGGTCGGAGTCGCGCGTGCGCGCGGGTGCCGTGACCTCCGGTAAGGCGAGGGCGATGGCGTGGACTTGCTTTGTCAGCTCGAGGATCTGGTGTGAGAGCTCGAGCAGCTCCTCGTTCTGCTTGTCCTCGACCTGGACGGTCTTCCACGCCTGATCGGCAATGAGTTGTCGCTTCGCGTCTGTTCGGTTCTGGCTGATCATCACGAAGGTTGAGAGAAAGATCGCCTCGAGCGAGACGATCATCGTCAACAGGGCGTACGGGTACTTCTCGACGCCGAATGCGATCCAGCAGCCGAACCAGAGGACGGAGAGGTAGACAAAGTGCATCGAGCCGGCGAAGGCCGTGATCCGATCTGCGATCCGGTTCTGCACGCTCTCGGCGCGCTCGCGGGCGTGCTCAATAAGCGCCGGGTTCGGTTCGAGCGGCAACCACTTCGCGTGCTGAACCTGTCGAGACTGGCTATCGGAGGTGGCCATTAGCTCTTGACGGATTTGGCTCCCGCACGTTTCCGAGCATGCTTCGAACTCTTCGTTTCCTACCCAGCCACACCTGCTTGCGCCAGTCGCGGATCTCCTGCGCGAAAAGCGCAAGGCCGAGCTGACTGCAGACGAGCGCGTGGGAAAGCTGAAGGAGAAGCTGCACGTCTCCTGACAACGCGCCGCCGCGGGTTTCGTCGTCTCTGGGAGCACGAGCCCGCCGGTTGGCTCGACGACGTCGAATGGTCAGAACGGCGAGGACGCTCCTTACAGGAGCCGTGCCGAGGGCGATCTGCCGGGGTGGCTGGAAGAGATCCTGACGCGGAGCGCGCCGGGCCGGATGACGAACTCGAGCGGCGGGGTGAGGTCGACCGCCTCGCCATCCACTCCGGCGTGGACCGGCGCGGGGGCGGTCAGCTCGAGTCGCACGGCGGTCCAGGTCCGTCCCGGGCTCCGGCCGGCGCGTGGCGTGTCGAGGACGACGACGCCGAGCTGTCCGCTGTCGAGCGTCGGCCGGGTGCCGGGTGCATGCGGGGGTTCGAGCGAGTAGGGGTTGTTCGACACGAGCACGACCGCAGGGTTGCGATGCGGGCGGCCCCGGTTGTCCACGAGCTGCAGTTCGGTTGCAGACGCGCTCGGTCCGAGGACTTCCGCTGCCGTCTCCAGCAGCGTCTGCGCCTTGGCGTCGCGGTACGTCGGCTGTCGAACCGCGTCGCCGTAGATCCCGAGCGAGACGTTGTTGAGGAACAGGCGGCCGTTCACCTCCGCCACGTCGATCCGGCGTTCGACGCCGTCGGTGAACGCGTCGAGCGACCCGACCAGATCAAGCCGATCGATGCCGAGGTCGAGCGCGAAGTGGTTGCGGGTGCCGGCGGGAACGCAGACGAAAGGAAGCTCGTGTGCTCGAGCGGCGGCCGCCACGACGGCGAGGGATCCGTCGCCACCGGCGACGCCGAGCGCGTCGGCGCCGCGCGCCACGGCGTCAGCGACCAGCATTGCGAGGTCGTCGTCCGGGCGCACGACGACGACGTCGATGCCGCGGTCACGCGCGAGCCCCGCGAGGCCGGCGCGCGCGGCCTTGCCGCCACCTGACTTCGGGTTGACGAGCAGCACCGGCCGCCGCGGCGGATCCGCCGCTCGCCAGCCGGAACGCCTCTCAGAGCGGGGCACAGGCGGAGTTTCTCACCGTGGCTCGCGCGGCCGTACTCATCGCGAGCGACGGAGCCGGAGCGGGCGGCGAGGTTGCACGGCGGACTGTCACGACACCTGCTCATCCACATCCGGGCCGCCGCTGAACCCAACTGCTCGCAAGTACTTACCCCTTATGCCCACTCGCAGGGGCTATCGGCTCGAGCGCGTCCGGCCGTTTTCCGCCGTACCTGTCAAAGCACAGACGCCCCGCAACCCTCACACAACCGGCGTCGGTGCAGCGTCGGGAAGCGGCAAATGCGTCACGGGTCGAGGGTGTGGAACGGCCCGCCTGCTCGACCATCGGTCCGCCTAGCCGTCACCGACACACGTACCCCTCGGCTGCTGCTCACCCCCGAATTTCGAGACCTGCGCGGGCAGGATGCCCGCTACCCAACCGGCCGGTCAGGCGCTGGCACCTGCTTTCGTCGCAGCCATTTCGTCGGCCTCCATCCGCGCAAGGGCAGCGTCAAGCACCGCAGACTCGGCCTCCTCGATCGCCGCATACGCAAAGTCGACCGCGAACATCGCGTCATCCTCAGCGTTCTCGGCATTGATCTCGGCCCTGTCCGCGCTGTGCTCAGCCCTCTTGCGATCGATGTCGTCGCGAATCTTTTCGATGTGCTCGTTCCACGAGCGCTCGACGTCATGCCACCAGACCGACACCTTGCCCTTGCCCGCGTCGACGGACTGCCGCAGCTTGTCCGCCTGCGCCTTAGCCGACGCGCGCGCTGCCTCGACGTCTTCTTCCAGCTCGGCCTTGGCCTTGCCGCGCGCACTTGCGGCGTGGTCCTCCGCCTCCTTCGCCCGGGCGACCAGCTTGCTCAATTGGTCCGATGCGGCCATCTCGACCTCCTTCGACAGTCGTTTCTCGGCCACGACCCAGTTCGCGGCCGATGCCGGAAGCGCTGCTAGGAGCTGGGCGCCCCCGCCGCATGAAAGGAGCTTAGACCGGTTGAGGCACGAAAGCCAACTTTGCGGATCAACGCTCAAGCTGAGCCAGTCTCGCCGCCGTGTCTGTCCGATTGAGATACGCGTCGACGAGGGCAGCGGCTTCCGACTCCGAGCCCGGCATCAGCTTCCCATAGAGGGTCGTGGTCGGCTCGTGGCGGAGCCGCGTAGAACTGCAGAGAACGGCACGATTCTGGCCCGCGAACTGAACCCCAGCTAGCGATGCCCCCGGCATGAATCGAACATGCGCACGCGGTTTAGG